>CATQIB010000029.1 GCA_958296185.1 uncultured Mesonia sp. | reverse complement strand
GGATTACTAGAAGAAGTACAAGGTAAAAAAGAACAAAACCTGGTTGATACGCTTACTATTCGTAGTATGAGTAAAGCATATTATAGTACAAAAAATATCGGGCACTACGGCTTAGCTTTTGAAGCATATAGCCATTTTACTTCCCCTATTAGACGTTACCCAGATATTATGGCGCATCGTTTATTGCAGCATTATCTAGAGCAGAAATCAAGTCCAGACGATGAAGTTTATGAAGATCGATGCAATCATTGTAGCGACATGGAGAATTTTGCCACACAAGCAGAACGCGACTCGATCAAGTATATGCAAGTAAAATTTATGAAGAATCATCAAGACGAAACCTTTTTAGGGGTTATTTCTGGTGTAACCGAGTGGGGTATTTATATTGAAGTACAAGAAAATAAATGTGAGGGTATGGTACGTTTACGCGATTTAAATGATGACCACTACGATTATGACCCAGAAAATTTTGCTGTGGTTGGGAGAAATTCTAAAAAGGTGTATCAATTAGGAGATGATGTGTTGGTAAAAGTTAAAGAAGCCGATGTAATTAAAAGGCATCTTGATTTTCACTTATTAGGTCATGCCGAATCTTAATTCAATTAATATGAAAAATGTAATAGGAGTATTTGTTATTTTATTGTTGTCGACCTTGAATCCTCAAATTCTAAATGCCCAAAAAAATTTTGAAGTAGATGACTTTAAAGAGGTAAAAGTCTTTAGTAAAATTCACGTACAAGTAAAAATAGCAGAAACCAATCGCGTTGAAATAAATGCGGGAAATCCAGATGATATATCAATATTTGTAGAAGAAGGAGTTTTAAAAATTAAATCGGCCTTAAAAAATCTTTGGGAAGATGAGGATATACAAATTGATGTCTATGCTAAAAATCCGGTTACTTTAGATGCTAATGAAGGTGCTTATATTTATGCAGAAAAGATAAATCAGCCAGAGCTGCATCTAAAAGTACAAGAAGGTAGTGAAATCAAAGTAGTAGATGTTGATGTAAAAACCTTAAGGTTGAAAGCGGTAACCGGTGGTATATTAACTGCCAAAGGTTTAGCAGAAGACCAGATGGTTAAAGTAAGAACAGGTGGTGAGTATGATGGCCAGGATTTAATAAGCAAAAAAACTACTGTAGAAATTAATGCCGGAGGATTGGCGCGCGTGAATGCCACAGAGACTTGTGATGCAAAAGCTAGTACAGGAGGTAATATTATAATTTATGGTAAACCCAAAAACCTGAATAAAAAGGCAAGCTTTGGTGGGAGTATCTCTTTAAAATAAATCAGTTGCTTACCTTTGTATAAGATAGATGCTTCTAAGTATGATAGATATTATTCTAAAGGCCATACCCTTAGGCTTTTTTTTAGCTTTTTTATTGGGTCCTGTTTTTTTTGTTTTACTCGAAACAGCAGCCTTAAAAGGATTTAAAGCGGCTATATCTTTTGATATAGGCGTAATAGTAGCCGATATTGTCTTTCTATGCATTGCCTATTTTAGTACCAGTAAGCTTTTAAACAGTATTAAAGACGATCCTGCTCTCTTTATTTTTGGCGGAGGTATTCTCATTACCTATGGACTTATTACTTATGTAAAGGGCAAAAAAGCCGTAAATACACATAATGATAATGAGGTGCGTCAATTAAAAAAGAGTGATATTGCTGGGCTTTTTGCAAAAGGATTTCTACTCAACTTTGTGAATATTGGCGTGTTGGGATTCTGGCTGGGATTAATCATAATTTTTGGACCCCAATTAGATATGCAACCCGATAAATTATTGGTTTTCTTTTCCAGCGTATTATTAAGCTATTTTGTGGTGGATTTATTAAAAATTCTATTAGCCAAAAGACTGAATCATAAATTAACCCCGAAAAGAATTATTTCTATCAAAAAAATAATCAGCTTACTCATTATAGTTTTTGGGTTGATTTTGGTGGGGAGAGGTATTTTTCCCGAGGAGCTCAATAGCTTTGAAAAGGATGTTGAATATAATTTACCTCAAGAATAATGAAATAAAAACAAAAAAAGCAACAAATTAAATTGTTGCTTTTTTTTGAGGTGCCGAGCGGATTCGAACCGCTGTAGATGGTGTTGCAGACCACTGCCTAGCCACTCGGCCACGGCACCTTATCATTGCAGTGCAAATGTAATGAAAAAAAATCTATAAAAACAAATTATCGTTTAGCCTTTAAAGTGATACTTACCGATGCTACATCACCACCAAGTGGCGGATTTACTTTAGCTACACTTACTTCTGCTTTAGTAACTTGTTTTAAATCAGTAAAAATACGGTCTAAAATACGTTGAGCAACGTGTTCTAATAATTTAGAACGAACAGCCATTTCTTCTTTTACAATTTTGTTTAAATGAACATAATCTACGGTATCGCTAAGTTCATCGCTTAAAGCGGATAGAGCTAAATCTGCTTTCACTTTTAAATCTACTCTATAATCGCTCCCTATTTTACCTTCTTCTGTTAAGCACCCGTGATGTGCGTAAACGCGAATGTTATTTAATTTTATAATCCCCACAATATTTTTTTCACGAAGATACAAGCATTTATTTTTTCAACTTATTTTTAAATGAAATTATTCTTTTAAAGAATGTTCTTCCAGCTAGGATGATGTTTTTTTTAGAATATTTGTATTTTAAATAATTTTGGATAATAAATTAGAAGCCATTTTATGAAAATTAATGAGGCGTTAGATAAATTACTTTTTAATAAATTCACATTTATATTTTATTTAATTATAACACCATTTAATTTATATGGATTATATGTTTTTATAAAAGATCAGGAATATAGTCATTACCATATAATCGATTGGATAATATTTACAATAGTAATGCTTATACTAATACTATACCCAATAGCTTATTACAAAAGATCTAAAACAATCCAATAGCTTACCTCAATATCTTTGAGGGTTTAATTAAACTATTAACTACTAATAGGTAATCTACAGGTAATTTAGTTCCAAAATATAATCGGTTTAAAACAAGTGAAGGCATTAAAGACCAAATTTTTAAAATACTTTCATGAGAACAATCTAGTACGTTTTAATTTTTGATAACTTTGCTACTTATCATTTTAAAGATTATGACAGAAGAAAAAAAATCATTGAATTTCATAGAGCAAATCATAGAAGAAGATCTTCAAAACGGATATAAAAAGGAAGAGTTAAAATTTCGTTTTCCACCTGAGCCAAATGGTTATCTTCATATAGGTCATGCCTCATCCATCAATCTAAATTTTGGATTAGGTTTACGTTACAATGCGCCCGTAAATCTACGTTTTGATGATACCAATCCCATTAAAGAAGAAAGCGCTTATGTAGATGCCATAAGAAAAGATGTAGAGTGGTTGGGTTTTAAATGGGAAAAAGAATGCTATGCCTCAGACTATTTTCAGCAATTGTATGATTGGGCGGTAAAGCTTATTAAGGCCGGTAAAGCTTATGTAGATAGTCAAACATCTGAAGCTATGGCGCAACAAAAAGGAACCCCAACCCAAGCGGGTACTGCGAGTCCATATAGGGAGCGTAGTGTAGAGGAGAATTTAGAACTTTTTGAAGCCATGAAAAATGGTGAAACCAAAGAGGGCGAGCACGTATTACGCGCCAAAATAGATATGGCTAGTCCTAATATGCTTATGCGCGATCCTGTTATGTATAGAACACTACATAAACCACACCACCGTACTGGAGATGCTTGGAAGATTTATCCGATGTATGATTGGGCACACGGTGAAAGCGATTTTATAGAAGAAATTTCGCATTCTTTTTGTACGCTTGAGTTTCTTCCGCACAGAGAATTATACAATTGGTTTTTGCAACAAATCAGTACAACCAATGATTTTGTACCAAAGCAGAGAGAATTTGCTCGTAGAAATTTAAGCCATACAGTAGTAAGTAAGCGTAAATTAGCCCAATTGGTAGAAAAAGGTATTGTAACAGCCTGGGATGATCCTCGTATGCCTACTATTTCTGGTTTGCGTCGTCGCGGATATACACCAAACTCCATTCGAAAATTTGCCGAAACTATTGGAGTAGGAAAGCGCGAAAATGTAATTGATATGAGTCATTTAGAATTTTGCGCTCGAGAAGATCTTAACAAAACCGCAACCCGAGTAATGGGTGTTTTAGATCCTTTAAAATTAGTTATTACCAACTATGATGAAGCTAAAGAAGAATGGTTAGAAACAGAGAATAATCCAGAAGATGAACAGGCAGGAACACGTACTATACCTTTTTCTCGTGAAATTTATATCGAAAAGGAAGATTTTAGGGAAGAAGCCAACCGTAAATTTTTTAGATTAAAGCTGGGTAAAGAAGTACGTTTAAAAAGTGCTTACATCATTCAGGCCAACGAAGCAATTAAAGACGAGAATGGAGAAATTGTAGAGGTGCATTGCACCTATGATCCAAAAAGTAGAAGCGGTAGCGGTACGCCAGAATCAAAACGAAAGGTTAAAGGTACCTTGCATTGGGTTTCTATAAAACATGCGGTACCGGCCGAAATTCGTTTGTATGATCGACTTTTTACCGATGCCACTCCAGATGCTCATAAAGAAAAAGACTTTTTAGAATTTATAAATCCTAAGTCCTTAGAGAAAATTACAGGATATGTGGAGCCGGCGCTTCAAAAAGCTAAAGAATTAGAGCATTATCAATTTCAACGTATAGGTTATTTTTGTGTTGATCAAGATAGTTCTGAAAACCAATTGATTTTTAATAAAACGGTAGGTTTACGAGACTCTTGGGCTAAGATTGATAAATAAAAAATTTATAATAAATTTTAAACTATTAACCCATCATTAACACATAAATGATGGGTTTTCTGTTAAATTTGAGCAATTATAAATTTTAAATCTAATCATCATGGCAAACACAGGAAATACCATTTTAGCATTACTTACAGGAGCAGCGATAGGAGCAGGCTTAGGTTTGCTTTATGCACCCGATAAAGGAGTAAACACCCGTAAAAAGATTAATAAAGAAGCAAAAAAAGCTAAGGCAAAGCTAGATAAACAATTAGAGGAAACCTCTAAGAATTTAAGTGAATCTGCTCAAAAAGCTAAAACGAATTTTGAAACTCGTCTAGAAGAAACATTGTCTTCTGCTAGTTATAAAGCCGATGATATTTTGGTTGCTATGGAAGCTAAATTAGAAGAATTACGCAAAAAAAATGCTCAACTTCAGAAAGAAGTAGGTGGTAAAAAAGCCAATGCCTAATTATGGGGGTAAACCATTTATCTGATCATATTAACGAACTCAACGAGAATATTAAGAATTATATAGAGAGCCAGATTGCTTACTATAAATTAGATATTTTCAAAAAAATGAGTAGGACATCCGCTATGCTAGTTAAACTGCTGGTGGTAGGTGGTATTGGACTGCTTTTTTTATCTTTTTTTTCTGTAGCTATTGCTATACTTATTGGGGAAAGTATTGGTGCGCTTAGCCTTGGTTATTTTATTGTGGCGGCTTTTTATGCTTTAGTAGTACTTTATTTTTTAACCCTAGGAAAAAATTTCTTTGATAAATTGATTCTCCAAAAATTGTCTAAAGAGTTTTTTAATGATGATAATTTAAAACAAACTGTTGATCAGGCATTAGAAAAAGAATTGAGCCAAACTAAAGAAAAAGAGCTATGAGAATTTATACCAACTATAATCAAATAGACGAAGATCTTAAAATTTTAAAATTACAGACAGAGATTGATAAAGAGAAAGTTAAACTCAGTGTCAATGAGATTAAAGAAGATCTTTCTCCTGTATCTTTGGTTACTTCTCTATTCTCTGCGGTTGTTAAGAGAGCTTTCATCATTAAAGCAGCTAGTAAACTTTTGGGTAGATAGGCTAAGACTTTATAGTAAAAAAAACCGGTTGAAAATTTTCAACCGGTTTTTTTTTGAGATTTAATTTTAATTATCTTGATTATTATCTCGTTTTTTATTGGTAATCCCTTTGGCTTTATTCTGTTCTTTCATTTTTTCACCAATTTGGTTCGAGGCTACAAAAGAAGCAATCATATTATTTAACATATCGCTTCCAGCTTGAGGTGAATTAGGTAATAAAATCAAATTTGTATTGGTTTCACCACCTATTGATTGCAAGGTATCATAATGTTGAGTAACCACAATCAAAGCCGAAGCTTCTTGCGAATTTATTCCTACATTATTCAACACGTCTACAGACTCCTCTAAACCGCGTGCTATCTCTCTTCTTTGATCGGCTATACCTTGACCTTGCAAACGTTTACTTTCGGCCTCTGCGCGTGCCTTAGCAACAATTTTAATTCGATCTGCCTCTGCTTCATACTCAGCTGCTACCTTTTCGCGTTCAGAAGCGTTAATACGGTTCATGGCCTCTTTTACTTTAACATCAGGATCAATATCGGTTACTAAGGTTTTAATGATATCATAACCATATTCAACCATAGCATCATTTAGTTCACCTTTTACAGCAATGGCAATATCATCTTTTCTTTCAAAAACATCGTCTAACTTCATCTTTGGTACCTCTGCACGCACTACGTCAAAAACATAAGAAGTGATTTGATTTTGCGGATTTTCTAACTTATAGAAGGCATCATAAACTCTATCGCGTATAACTTGAAATTGTACCGATATTTTTAACAATACAAAAACATCATCTTTTGTTTTGGTTTCTACAATTACATCAAGCTGCTGTATTTTTAGATTAATTCTTCCTGCAATTCGATCAATTAAAGGTATTTTAATTTGTAAACCAGAGTTTCTTACGCTCAAAAATTTACCAAAACGCTCAACAATTGCAGCGCTTTGTTGTTTTACGGTGAATATTCCGGAAATTAGAATTATTAATCCGAAAAAGAATAAAAAGCCCAGTAAAAATGTTCCCATTGTAATAATTTTTTAATTTAGTTAAATATAAGTTTATTTTCCTTTACTTTGACCTATGAAAAAAATTTTATTTGCCTTTTTCCTGTTCTCTTCAGCTGTGTTTTATAGTCAAGAAAATATAGAAGAACCAAAAGATTCACTCTCCCAATCTACCGACAAATTAGGACTTAAAATTGGTTTAAACTACTTTGGTTTGCAAGGAAATCAATTTCAAACTCAAGAGGAGCTTGGCTTTAATGTAGGACTTACATTTAAAACCGATCTTAGTACACATACAGGATTTCTTTATGGAATAGATATCTACAAACAATATTTTTCTGTAGAAGCTATTGATCTTTTGGGAAGGAAAGAAAACGTTAAAAATGAATTTTTAGCAGGTCAAATTCACCTCGCTTTTAACTACAGTTTGATACCCAATCACTTAAGTATTTTTGCAGGTCCTGCAGTACAGTTCAATTCAAAATTAGATTATGACAACCGCTACAAAAATCACCAACTGGTTGCGCAACCCAGCTTAAGTATTACAGAATTTAAAGAAGTTAACCGTTTTAATTTTATCGCTCAAGGCGGAATTATGATAGGACTAAAAAATATACAAGTATTTCTTAATTATCAATATGGCCTCTCTAACTTTATGGCACCAAGCAAAGACCAACAAAATCCCGATAAAGATTTTAAAGCCAATGCTAGTACTATTTCTACTGGTTTAATATTTTTCCTTAATTAAATAACTCCTTTAAAAAACTAAATCAAGTTTTTTAAAGGAGTTATTTAAATAGAGTAGGGGAAGTTTATTAAAGTTGTTGAATAGCAAAGTGAATGCGATCAATAGCTTCTTCTTTGCCTATAAAAGCCAAAATATGGAATACATCTGGTCCGATCATATCTCCCACTAAGCTTAAGCGTAAAGGTTGCATAATTTTTCCAAAGCCAATGGCTTTATCAGTAATGAATGCCTTTATTTCAGTTTGTAATTCTTCTTGTTTTTCTGCCTCTGTATTTTTTAATAATTCAATAAGCTCTTGCATCAAAACTGGTGTATCTTGTTTCCAAGCTTTTTTTGAAGCCTTTGCGTTAAATTCGACTGGAGCCTTAAAGTAATAATGACTTAAATCCCAAAAATCTTGAACAAAAGTAGCGCGTTCTTTTATCTCATTGACTACAATTTCAATCGCGGGTAAATCGGCTTGAATACCTTTTTGACGGAGTATTTTTTGAAATTCTTCAGCTAATTTTTCATTGGCTTGTTCTTGTAAGTAATGATGCTGAAACCATTTGGCCTTATCAGGATCAAATTTGGCACCAGACTTAGAAACGTGAGTCAAACTAAAGGCTTGTATTAGTTCTTCTAATTGGTATAATTCTTTTTCAGATCCTTCACCTTCATTCCAACCTAGAAAAGCCAACATATTGATTACCGCCTCTGGTAAATAGCCATCTTCGCGATAGCCATTAAAGTATTCACCGGTTTTAGGGTCTTTCCAACGTAACGGAAAAACGGGGAATCCCATTTTGTCTCCATCGCGTTTACTCAATTTTCCTTTACCCGTAGGTTTTAAAATTAAAGGTAAATGCGCAAATTTAGGAGTTTTCCAACCAAAAGCTCGGTATAATAATACGTGAAGCGCCAAAGAGGGTAACCATTCTTCACCGCGAATTACATGGGTAATTTGCATTAAATAATCATCTACAATATTGGCGAGATGGTAGGTGGGCATGCCATCACTTTTAAAAAGTACTTTATCATCTAACACTTTTGTATTTACTTGAATCTCTCCGCGAATTTCATCGCTTAGATGTAAAGTTTCATTCTCTGGTGTTTTAAACCGAATCACATAAGGATCGCCCGCTTCTAATTTTTGCTGAACTTCGTCGGCTGACATAGAAAGCGAATTTTTAAGCGATTGTCTATTGCTCCAATTATAAATGAAGGTTTCTTTTTTTGACTCGGCTAAGGCTCTGGCTTCTGCTAATTCTTCGGCAGTGTCAAAAGCATAATACGCCTTATTTTGTTCTATTAAAAGCTCGGCATATTCCTTGTACATCGATTTGCGTTCGCTTTGGCGATAGGGGCCAACATTTTTTTCTTTATTTGGTCCTTCGTCATAAGGAATGTTGAGCCAATTCAATGCCTCAATAATATAGTCTTCTGCGCCAGGTACAAATCTATTTTGATCGGTATCTTCTATGCGTAATATGAATTCACCTTGGTGTTTTTTAGCAAATAAATAGTTATATAATGCCGTTCGAACACCGCCAATATGTAAAGGGCCGGTTGGGCTGGGTGCAAATCTTACTCTTACGTGGTTTGACATAGCTTTTATTTTTTGGCAAAGATACAACCTATATTGATTTTAAGAAATGCTCTGGCATACTTGTGCGTTAAAAGCCTAGTGCATGTCATGAAAAAAATATATTTTTATACGTTATAAGTTTAGGTAACAATGGAGCACTTTAGGGTAATTGAAAAGAAACTGACTCAATTTATAAGGCGGTATTATACCAATGAATTGATAAAGGGAATTTTATTGTTCTTTAGTATTGGTATCCTTTATTTTTTGGGAGTCGTTTTTTTAGAATATACACTATGGTTAAATCCGTTTATACGGAAGTTTTTGTTTTGGATTTTTATAGGTGTTGAGGCTATTTTATTGTTTAAATTAGTAGGTATTCCTTTGCTTCAACTCTTTAGGCTCCGTCAAGGAATTAGTTATGAAGAGGCTTCTCGATTAATAGGAACACATTTTACCGAAGTAGATGATAAATTGCTCAATCTTCTGCAGTTACAAAATAAATTAAGCAAAGAGGACTCTAAGTTATTGATTGCCAGTATAGAGCAAAAAGCAATAGAGCTTAAGCCTATACCATTTCAACAGGCTATTAATTTTAAAAGTAGTTTAAGTTATGCTAAGTGGGCTATTTTGCCCGCGCTTATTTTTACTATTATCTATATTACAGATTCACTAGATTCATTTAATCAAAGCTATGCTAGGGTAGTGCAGTATAACCAAGAATTTACACCACCTGCACCTTTTGAATTTAGCATAGATAAAAATCAGTTACAACATTTTGAAAAAGAGAGTTTTACTTTAGAAGTTAAAGTGCACGGTAAGCTTTTGCCAGAATCAGTTCATTTATTAGTTAAAGATAAAAAACAACTATTAAAAAAAATAGATCAAAGTACCTTTACATTTCATTTTGATAATCTTACAGAGAATTTATCGTTTAAACTCGGAGCCAATGGTTTTTATTCAAAAACTTATAATTTGTTGGTGCGTCCGGTACCTAAATTAGTCGATTTTAAAATGCAATTGCAATACCCTGCATATTTAAATAGATCAGAAGAAACGATAAGTGGGACGGGAAATGCCAAAGTACCAGAAGGCACCAGTATAAAATGGCTGCTAAAAACGGAGAATACAGAAGATGTTGGTTTAAAGACCAATGATACTGTTGTTTCTTTGGCTAATGATGCTCATCTTTTTCATTTTAATAGAAGAAACATTAAGGCACCTTTTTCATATGAGATCTATACGAATAATGCTTTTGTAGAGGCATATGAAAGAATGAATTATAAGATTGAGGTCGTCAAAGATGAGCTTCCGCGAATTAAGATGCAACGACAAATAGACAGTTTAGAAACAGATAATTGGTATTTTAAAGGCAGTATTCAAGATGATCATGGTTTGACTCAATTGGTGTTGGTTATATATCCTATAAACCAAAGAGAACAGATAAAAGCTATTCCTATTGCCTTTACTGGAGAGAACTTTGCCGAGTTCTATTATGACTTCCCTAAAGGGTTGGACTTAACACCTGGAACGGCTTATCAATTTTATTTCGAAGTTAAAGATAACGATGAAGTAAACGGTTTTAAAAAAGCAAGGAGCGAAGTTTACAACTATAGGGTAAAGTCTGATAAAGAGAAGGAAAAACAGTCCTTAACGGAACAAAAGCAAGCGATATCGGGAATGAGTGAATCCTTAAACGAAATGCAGAAACAACAAGTCAATTTAAATAACCTAAAGGATGATCAAAGAGAAAAAGCCCAATTAACTTATCAAGATAAACAGAGATTGAAGGATTTAGCGGAAAGGGAAAAACAACAAAATGAAATTATGGAGAAGTTTGCTAAATCCCTTGAAAAAGAATTGAATAAAAATGAAAAAAATTCCTTGCTAAAAGAAGCCTTAAAAGAGCGCTTAAATGAGGTAAATAAAGACCGTGAGAAGGATGATAATTTATTGAAAGAATTAGAAAAATACCAAGATAAAATCCGTAAAGATCGTTTAGATGAAAAGATGGAAAAATTGGGTCAAAACAACCTGACTCAACAAAAAAAGCTAGCGGAGTTATTGGAATTAACCAAGCGGTTTTACGTGGAGCAAAAAGCCGAACAATTAGCTGCCGATTTGAAGGAATTAGCTGAAAAGCAGAAAGAATTAAGCTATAAAAAAGAGGAGAATACGGCCGAGGAACAAAAGGAGTTAAATGATGAATTTGAAGAATGGCAGAAAAACATTGATCAATTGCATAAAAAGAATGAGGCCTTGATTAAGCCATTAAAATTAGAACGTTCTGAAGTGTTAGAACGATCTATTAAAAAAGATCAAGAACAGGCAGAGAATATTTTAGAAGAGCAGAAGGAGAATACAGAAAATCAAGAGCAATCCCAACAGAATAATAATCAGAGTAAAGCCGAAAAGAAGCAACGTCAAGCGGCTCAAAAAATGCAACAAATGGGTCAGAAAATGCAACAAATGATGCAGAGTGGGGCTCAGGAGCAGATGCAAGAAGATGCGGCAATGTTAGAAAGGCTATTGCATAATTTATTACGGTTTAGCTTTAGTCAAGAGGATCTAATACAGCAGTCAGAAGAATTTAAAGTGCAAAACGCTTTATTACAAGGCATTAGAACTCAACAAAAGCTAAAGGAAAATTTTAAGCATATAGACGATAGTTTATTTGCATTGGCAAGCAGAAACCCCATGATTTCACCTAAAATAGATGAAGTTATAACGAGTATAAATTCTAACGTAGATAAAGCTTTATCTCGTTTAGCCGAAAATGAGGTTAACTATGCTAGCGCTAATATGCAGTATGTTTTTAAAGGGGCAAATGATTTGGCTAATATGCTTGCGCAAAGCTTAGATCAAATGCAATCAGCTATGCAAATGATGGGTCAGGGTAAATCGGGTCAAGGTAAACCGAAACCTGGACAAGGCAAGGGTCAAGACGGAGAATTTCAATTAGAAACTATTATTAAAAAACAGGGAGAACTGGGTAAAAAGGAAGGAAACAAACCTGGTTCAAAACAAGAAGGTAAGCGGGGTCAGAAAGGACAAGAGGGTCAAAAAGGTGAACAAGAAGGAGCAGGCGCACAGGGCGAGTCTGGACAATCTAATTCTAAGCAGGGAAAAGACGGAAAGTCTGGAAGTCTTGGTGATTCTGAAGAAATGAGTAAAGAGATTTTTCAAATTTATAAGCAACAACAAGCGCTGCGTTTTCAATTAAAAGATGTTTTGGAATCCTTTAATCTGGGTAAAGAGACTAATCTATTACTTAAGAAAATGAAGGAGGTTGAAAAGAGGATATTAACCCAAGGCTACACCGAAGAGACGGGAAGGAGAATGCGGGAAATCCAGCATCAATTAATACAAGTAAAGGGGGCTTTGTTAGAGCAAGAACAAGAGAATAGACGTACCGCAACAACTAATGAAAAGGAGTTTAGGAATGAGCTAAATAGGCTTCCCTTAAAGGCTAAAGAATATTTCCAAATAGATGATATTTTAAACCGACAAAGCTTACCTTTGCAACCAAAATACGAAGAAAAAGTACGTAATTATTTTAAGAATACCAATGATTCATTTTAATAACGAAAACGATTTTCAGCTTTCTTCTCCTCAGAAATATGAAAGCTGGATAGAGCAAGTTATCTTATCGGAAAAGCATCGTCTAGGCGAAATTAATTATGTTTTTTGCGATGACGATTTTTTGCTTAAAATTAATCAGGACTATCTTAATCATGATACCTATACCGATATCATTACTTTTGATTATAGGGTAGGTAGGGAGTTGTTTTCAGATATATACATTTCTACCGATCGAGTAAAAGAGAACGCCGAAAAATTCGAAGTTAGTTTTGAAAATGAACTTAAACGGGTTATGGCACACGGGATTTTGCATTTATGTGGATATAGTGATGCGACCGATGCTGAAAAGAAAATAATGCGTGAGAAAGAGAATGAAAAAATTGATATGTTCCACGTGGAACATTAAAAGCGTTTAGGATGTTTGATAAAGAATATGATGTGATTGTTGTAGGTGGAGGTCATGCAGGTAGCGAAGCAGCTGCGGCATCTGCTAACATGGGATGTAAAACACTTTTAATTACCATGAATTTGCAAAATATCGCTCAAATGTCGTGTAATCCGGCAATGGGGGGTATAGCTAAAGGTCAAATTGTACGTGAGATTGACGCGATGGGTGGTTATAGTGGTATTGTAAGTGATACCAGTGCTATACAATTTAAAATGCTTAATAAAAGCAAAGGCCCGGCGATGTGGAGTCCCCGCGTGCAAAGTGATAGAATGCGTTTTGCAAAAGATTGGCGGCTTATGCTAGAACAAACACCAAATCTAGATTTTTATCAAGATATGGTCGCAGGGATTTGGTTAGAAAAAGATAAATTAAAGGGAGTTAAAACCGGGTTAGGATTAAAAATAAAAGCCAAATCGGTAATCTTAACCAACGGTACTTTCTTAAACGGTCTTATTCATATCGGGGAAAAAAACTTTGGTGGAGGAAGAGCAGGAGAAAGAGCTGCTACTGGCATTACTTCAGATTTAATCGATTTAGGTTTTGAAGCCGGTAGAATGAAAACCGGTACACCTCCTAGAGTGGATGGCCGTTCTTTAGATTTTTCTAAAATGATTGAACAACCTGGTGATGAGCATCCGGCTAAATTTTCATATTTAGATGTAACTAAACCTTTGAACAAGCAAAGGAGTTGCCATATGACTTACACTTCTAATTTGGTTCACGATCTGCTTCGCGAAGGTTTTGATCGTTCGCCTATGTTTAACGGACGTATTGAAAGTGTCGGGCCGCGCTATTGTCCTAGTATAGAAGATAAAATAAACCGCTTTGCAGATAAAGATCGGCACCAACTTTTTGTTGAACCTGAAGGTTGGAATACCGTTGAATATTATGTAAATGGCTTCTCTACTTCTTTACCAGAAGAGGTACAGTACAACGCACTTAAATCAGTAAAAGGATTTGAAAACGTGAAATTTTTCAGACCTGGATACGCAATTGAGTATGATTATTTTCCGCCAACACAGCTTAAGCATACGCTTGAAACAAAATTGGTTGATCACCTGTATTTCGCTGGTCAAATAAATGGTACTACAGGTTATGAAGAAGCTGCAAGTCAAGGATTAATGGCAGGAATTAATGCGGCGCTTAAGATACAGGAAAGAGAAGAGTTTATTTTAAAAAGAGACGAGGCGTATATTGGTGTTTTAATCGATGATTTGATTACTAAAGGTACAGAAGAGCCTTACCGGATGTTTACCAGTAGAGCCGAATATAGAACGCTTCTACGTCAAGATAATGCCGATTTTAGGCTTACTCAAAAAAGTTTTGACATAGGATTGGCTAGTGAAGCTCGCTTAAAGCGGATGAATTACAAGCAGGAAGAAGCTGATAAAATGGTTCAGTTTTTTAAAGATACTAGCGTCGCGCCAGAAGAGATGAATCCTATTTTAGAAGCGAACAATTCTGCACCTGTGAAACAAGCCGGTAAGATGTTTAAAATCTTCGCAAGACCTAAAATGACTTTAGAGACTATGCGTTCGGTAAAAGTGGTTGAAGATTACATAGAGGCGCACCGACTTGATGATGAAATTTTAGAGCAAGTAGAGATACAGGTTAAATATTCGGGTTATATCGAGAAAGAGAAAAACAATGCAGATAAATTGAATCGCTTAGAAAACTTAAAGATTCCTAATAATTTTGATTACTTTAGATTGCAATCCATGTCGATGGAGGCAAGGCAAAAATTATCAGAGATTAAGCCAACGACGGTTTCTCAAGCTTCTAGAGTGAGTGGTGTTAGTCCGGCAGATATTTCGGTTTTATTGGTATATATGGGTAGATAATTGGTATTGTTTCACGTGGAACAATTTTAATCGTGTTATGAAAAAAATAATTTTATTACTGTGTTTATCGCTTAATTTAAGTGCTTGCTTTAACCTGAAAAAAGCACGGGAAATAGAATTTTATGAATTGGAATCTCCAGCGAAAAGCGTTTTTAATTTAACCGGATATGTTTTTGAAACCAACGGCAATTTTCAAAATCAAAGACAACAAATTGCAAATCATTTTGAAAAAAGTGCAACCGATAATCTGAATTATTTTACAACAAATAAACTTATTCCAGATCAATCAATAAACGTATACTTACATTATACTACAGACTATGATGCCACGGTTAATCTATTAAATCCAATGGTAGATAAATTATTGTATGAAGATAGTAGAGATACCTGGGAGGGTGAACAAGATTATCAAAGGCTAATAGACAGAAGAAGAAAACGTGCACGTGCCAACAATACTCATTATTATATGAGCATTTATTTGATGGATGATAATGGGAAAGATGTTTTAGCTCAAGAAGGTCTAAGTAAAGAAATAGCGATCAAAAATCTAGATCAATTAAGAAAAAAATTGAGCCGATAAAATTATGAACCTGCTAGAGCCTCAAAAAAAGATTTTTGAAACCAAAGATTTTACTGTTTCAGATGAAACATTTGATTTGTATGCTAATGCTAAAGAGAATATCTTAATTACTCAACCCCAACCTACCTTAGATAAATTACCCAACTATTATAGTAGCGAAGACTATATTTCTCACACCGATGCAACATTTAGTGTTTTTGACAAATTGTACCAAATGGTAAAACGCTATATGCTCAAAAAGAAAGCGAAGTGGATTGAAGATCTAGACTTATCGGGAAATCGAATATTAGACATCGGCGCAGGCACAGGTTCTTTTTTGCAATTTATGTCTACGCGTGGTTGGGATATCGTTGGGGTGGAGCCTAATCAAAAAGCAAGAGCCTTGGCAAACGATAAAGGTATTAAGTTACAGAACGATTTATCTGCAATAAAAAAGCAATTTGATGTTATAAGCCTATGGCACGTATTAGAGCATTTGCCTGGATTACCCGAACAACTTGAACAGATAAAAAAATTATTACATAAAAATGGTAAACTGGTAATTGCCGTGCCTAATTATACGAGTTATGATGCCCAATACTATCAATCTTTTTGGGCGGCTTTTGATGTACCAAGACACTTGTGGCATTTCTCGCCAGATGGATTAATTTCGCTTCTAAACCAATATGATTTAAAACTGGTAAAAACACATCCTTTAAAATTTGATGCTTTTTATGTAAGTTGGCTTTCTGAAAAGAATAAAACCACTAACAACCTTTTCAAAGCTTTTTGGGTGGCCACTAAAAGCAATTACAGGGCAAGACACAGTAACGCCTACTCAAGTTTGGTATATATCTTTGAAAGAACATAGAATTTCGCAAATAGGCTATTTAAGCCAATTTAAGCGTACTTTAAAAAAGATACAGCTACTTCTTTGTGTTTTAAATTAAAATTGCTGTAAACGCTTTAAATAAAGCTTATGTTTATAGAAAAATCTTATGGAATAATTATTATAAATAAGATTTTATTATACTTTATTTTTTTTACTATGACTAATAAATACTTATTACATTTGCTAAAAATAAAATTAAATATGAAGAAAATAGTTTTTGCTGTCATTGGGGTTTTCGCACTGGTATCTTGTAATCAAGAAAAAACAGCTTATGTAGATAACACTGTGCTAATTCAAGATTTTTCACAGATGAAAGAAACCGAAAAACGTTTCAATAAAAAATCTGAAAAATTAAAACGTACACTAGATTCTACTGCGATGGCTTTTAGACAAGAAGTTGAATCTTATCAAAATAAAATGCAATCGCTATCTGCCCAAGCTAGACAAGAACAAGAGGCGGCATTGATGCAAAAACAACAGCAATTGCAACAGAGTCAGCAAATGCAAAGCCAAGCTTTAAGACAAGAAAGCGATGAAGTAATTGATTCTCTCATCACCAAGGTAAAAGACTTTGTAGCTACCTACGGAGAGAAAAATAATTATACCTATATCTTCGGGTCTAATGAATCGGCAAATATTATGTATGCCAAAGAGGGTAAAGATATTACGCAAGAAGTTTTAAAGGCCCTAAATGAGTCAGTAAAATAAACCTATTATTGCATAATTTCATTAAAAGGTTGCCTAATCGGCAGCCTTTTTTAATTCTTGTTCTTTCTTGTGAATTAGTCGCGTAAGCTGAATAGATAAATCGGTTAAAACTAATTTATCATTTCCATTACGTTCAATATGGTAAAGCGCCTTTTCTAATTCTTTCTGAATAGGTATTATGTTACCACCGTGAATAAATGGGGCGAAATTTTGTAATTTAAAACCAGCAGTTTTGGGTTGAAGATGTACCAAATCATTTGCCGAATAATTAAGCAATAAGGCTTGTCTAAAAAAATTAAGACAGTATACTAAAAATTGCTTTTGGGTTTCTCGACCGGTTTGAGCGACCTCTGTACTCCAATTAATGAGATCTTTTATAGCCGTTTTATTACCTTTAGCTCTAAAGGCAGCGCGTACCCACGTGATAAACCATTTTTCAAATAGTTCTTCGGTTTCAGATTGGTTAATTAATTTTAATGCCTTTTGAAAATCACCCTCAGCTTGTTGTGCAATTTGCAAGGCTAAATTGGGCTCGATTTGCCTCTCGATTAAAGCTTCGCTTAAAACCGCTTCTCCTAAAGGAGGAAAACGCAAAACTTGACACCTAGATTTGATGGTTGATATAATGCGGTCTTCGTGAGCAGTAAGTAAAAGCAATACGGTTTTTGCGGGTGGCTCTTCTACTAATTTTAATAGTTTATTAGCACAATCCTTATTCATCTTGTCTGCTCCCCAAATAATAAAGACTTTATATCCGCCAGAGAAAGATTTTAACGATGCGTCTTTTAAGATATTTTCGGCATCCCTAACGTTGATAATCCCTTGCTTTTTCTCTTCATCAAGGTATTGATTCCACGCATATTCGTCGGCATAATAATTATCTTGTATAAAAGTTTTCCATTCGCTTTGGTAATCCTTGCTAGATTGTTTTTTATGGGTTTTTCTAATAATAGAAGGAAAAACAAAATGTAAATCGGGGTGCGATAAATCATTTAGATATTGTTTGGCTTGTGATTTGTTCTTCTCGGGACCACATTCGCTTAAAATGTACTGCGCATAAGCCAATGCCATGGGTAAAGTACCAAATCCGGTTGAACCAACAAAAAGTTGAGCGTGGGGAATAATATGCCGACTTGCGGTTTTTTGCAAGTGATTTTTAATATGATCTAAGCCGATTACCGAAGAAAAATCCATAAAGCGAAAGTACATAAATTTTTGTAATTTCATCCCGTTTTTAAAATTGCCACAAGTAATAGATCTTGAGGTCTTTTTAATACTTTTACGAACTTAAATTAATGCTAAAATAGAAAGCGATGAAGACTATAGATCAGTTTAACTTTAAAGATAAAAAAGCACTTATAAGAGTTGACTTTAACGTTCCTTTAAACGATGATTTAGAGGTTACCGATACCACCCGAATATTAGCGGCTAAACCTAGTATAGATAAAATTCTCAAACAAGGAGGAGCAGCAATTCTTATGTCTCACTTAGGTAGACCCGAAAACCGAGAACAAAAATTTTCTTTAAAACATATTGTATCAACTTTATCTGATATTCTGGGGGTTGATGTCAAGTTTATAGAAGATTGTGTAGGCAATAATGTGGAAGAAGCTGCCAATCAGCTTAAAGCTGGTGAAGTCTTACTGCTTGAGAACCTACGTTTTCATAAAGAAGAAAAACAAGGTGATCTAGCTTTCGCAAAAGCACTGGCTAGATTGGGTGATATTTATGTGAATGATGCTTTTGGTACGGCCCATCGCGCACACGCCTCAACAACGGTAGTGGCTCAATTTTTTGAACAAAAATGCTTCGGATATCTTTTGGCAAAAGAGATTGAGAGTATTAATAAGGTTTTTCAAGCGGAAGAAAAACCAGTAACCGCTATCTTAGGCGGAGCAAAAGTGTCTTCAAAAATAACTGTAATCAGTCATATTTTAGATAAAATAGATCATTTAATAATTGGAGGAGGAATGACCTTCACCTTTATAAAAGCATTAGGAGGAGAGGTAGGTAGTTCTTTAGTAGAGGATGATAAATTAGCCTTAGCCTTACAGATTTTAGAGGAAGCTAAAGCTAAAAAAGTACAAGTACATTTACCTGTAGATGCGGTCATAGCCGATGCATTTAGAGATGATGCAACGATTAAACTGAGTGCGATAGATAAAATACCCGAAAACTGGATGGGCTTAGACGTAGGGCCAGAAACCAGCAAGCTTTTTGAGCAAATCATTCAGGAAAGCCAGATTATATTATGGAATGGACCTGTAGGTGTTTTTGAAATGTCTTCTTTCGCTAAAGGAACCTTAAATTTAGGAAACGCAATTGCAAAAGCAACAAAAGAAGGAGCTTTCTCGTTAGTAGGAGGAGGAGATAGCGTAGCAGCCGTGAAACAATTTGGTTTAGCCGATCAAGTAAGCTATGTTTCTACTGGAGGCGGTGCGATGCTTGAAATGTTAGAAGGTAAGGAATTGCCAGGAATAGCAGCCATAGATAAAAATTAATTTAAACCTATTATATGAAACTTAAACTTATTTCATTATGCTGCTTTTGCAGTATTAGCTTCTTTGGTTTAGCCCAGGATAATACAAATCGTGAAGAGCAACCAGCAATAGATAGTTTAAGGCAAGAGGCCAGCGCCAAAGAGCTACATGACATGCTTGAAAAAGCAGTTTTAACTTACTTAAAAGACTATAAAGAGCTCAAGCAAGTCGACTCGATTTGGCAACAGGAATTAATGAACTCAGACTTGTATGCAGAAATGAATCAAGCCATACAAGAAGGCGAGTCATTAGAAAATGTTCCTAGGCAAATAAATCGGGATACTTTAATTGCACGTCTTAATCGTTTAAATGCCAAAACTCCGTTTAAAATAAGTTATAATACTTCATTAGAAAAAGTGATTAACTACTATTTAAAATGGCGTAAAGAAAGTGTGCAGCGCTTAATGAGTTTAAGTCACTACTATTTTCCTTTGTTTGAAGAGAAATTAGATCAGTACAATATACCACTTGAGATGAAATATTTGGCTATTGTAGAATCGGCATTAAATCCGCGCGCAAAATCTCGAGTGGGCGCAACAGGATTATGGCAATTTATGTATCCAACAGGAAAAATGCACGGTTTAGAAGTAACGAGTTATGTAGATGCTAGAATGAGTCCAGAACGTTCAACAGAGGCTGCAGCTCAATACTTATCTACCTTATACGGTATGTTTAATGATTGGGATCTAGCTTTGGCAGCATATAATTCGGGCCCAGGAAATGTTGCTAAGGCAATAAGAAGAAGTGGCGGTCAAACCGATTATTGGAAATTGCGCAACTATCTCCCTAGAGAAACCGCAGGTTATGTGCCTTCATTTATCGCTACTATGTACTTGTTTGAATATGCGTCTGAGCACGGATTTAATTCTGCTAAACCGCAAATCACTTACTTTGAAACCGATACAATTCAAGTTAAACAAGCGCTTAACTTTAAGATGATTGAAGATATAACTGGAGTTGACCAAGATTTGCTTGAATTTTTAAACCCGAGTTTTAAATTAGGGGTTATACCCCAAATAGAAGGTAAGCAATATCATTTAAGATTACCTAGAAAAGAGGCTGGTTTGTTTGTGGCAAATGAAGATCTTATTTACAAATATGTGGCGCAAAAACACAAAGAAGCGAATATGCCCTCAAAAGAAGAACTTCTTGAACCCGTTCGGTATAGAGTAAGAAGTGGAGATTTTTTAGGTAAAATAGCCGCACGATATGGGGTGCGTGTAAGTCAAATTAAGCAATGGAATAACTTACGCAGCAATAATTTACGTATAGGGCAATACTTAAGTATTTTTCCTAAAAATTCTTATGCAAGTCGTTCAAAATCAAACACAACCAAACATTATATTGTAAGGCAAGGAGATTCTTTATGGAGTATATCGCGTAAGTTTCCTGGAGTTAGCGTACAAGAAATTCAAAAATGGAACGATATTAGCGGTAGTCGTTTAAAACCAGGAATGAAATTAAAAATTTCAAATGGCTAAACTCTTGTAGATTATGATAAATAAGATTTTCGGGCTATTGTTAGCTAGTTTTTTAGTTTTAGGTTGTGAGGAGCAACCCAAAGATGCCAAAGCTAATTTACCCGATTCAAATGGTCGTATTAATAATGTATCGGTAGTAATAGATCACGCGCTATGGGAAGGCAAAATAGGAGAGGAAATACGCTCTGTTTTGGCCGCTACTGTAGATGGCTTAACCCATCAAGAGCCGCTATTTACGATGAATCAGATACCTCCAAGTGCTTTTGATGGCTTTGTACGTAGTAACCGTACTTTTTTGAAAATAGGTAAATCAGCGCAAGCGTATTTTGAAATTGTACAAGATACTTTTGCTAGGCCACAAACTGGAGTATTTGTATATGCGCCTACACAAGAGGAGTTAATTAAATTGTTAGATAATAACAAAGATGCTATTGTTTCTTCATTAAAAAAAACCGAGCTAAAGGAACAGCAAAACCGAATTGCTAAATCTTTAAAACCAGATCAAGTGATTCGTGAAAAATTAGGGGTTTCCTTAAATTTTCCTACGGCCTATCGTTATGCCAAACAGGAAGATAATTTTTTCTGGATTCGTAAAGACATTCCAAAAGGTACCATGGAAATTTTGCTTTATGAAGTTCCTTTTCATACTATCGAAAAAGATACCAATATAGTAGGCAATATTATTAAAATGCGTGATAGTATTGGTAAGCAACACATACCGGGGCCCAGAGAAGGGAGTTATCTAGTTACCGAAGATGCCTATGCTCCGTACTTATTCGAGACACAAATAGACGGTAAGTTTGCCTACGAAAGTAGAGGAGTTTGGGAAGTAAAAAATGCTTTTATGGCTGGCCCGTTTATCAATTTTGCGGTAAAAGATGAAAAAAACAAACGCTATGTTATTTTAGAAGGTTTTGTTTTTAGACCTTCAACCAATAAGCGGGATCATGTTTTTGAACTAGAAGCAATTTTAAGATCGGCAAAAATCAATTAAATTAAAAATGCGCATTCTAGCAAAGAATGCGCATTTAATATAAGTTTTAAGTAAAATAAAGTTTACTTTTCTGTTTGCTGAGTGTCGGTTTTTGAATTCTCTTCTTTTGAAGCATCTTTGAATTCTTTGATACCACTGCCCAATCCTTTCATTAATTCGGGTATTTTCTTACCGCCGAATATCAATAATACAACCACGACAATTAAAATGATTTGCGGTGTACCTATGGCTAAAAAATGGTTTGCCAACATAACTTTAATTTTTTAAGATAATACAAAAATACGAATTAAAATTGAATTCAAAATCGATAGCTTGATTTATTCAAGATAAACCTGCAATAATATTTTATATTTGTATAGTAAATTGGCGCCCTATGAGTAAACCCAAGAAAAGTAAAAGAATTAAAAGAAAATTACTTTACAAGTATCGGTTGGTCGTTCTCAACGAAGATACCTTTGAAGAGCAATTTGCTTTGCGTTTAAACCGACTAAACATATTTGTAGGCGTAGGTATTTCAACTATTTTGATTATAGCCTTTACCACGGTTTTAATCGCTTTTACACCCTTGCGGGAATACATACCCGGTTATGCCAGTACAAAATTGCGTAAACAAGCAACAAGCCTAGCCTACAAAACCGATTCACTACAAATTGCACTCGATCAAAAAAACAGGTATTTAGAAAGTATTCGGCGCGTGTTGGCAGGAGAGGTGAGTCCGTTAGATTTTGAAGAAGAAAACTTAGATACCGTCAATCAAATTGTTGCCGATACAGTAAATTTCAATGCCTCTGAAACCGACTCGCTTTTGCGTAAAGAGGTGGCCGAAGAAGAACGTTTTAATGTTCAAAAACAATTGGATTCTAAAGTGGAATTTTCATTGTTTTCACCGCTAAAAGGTGAAATTTCAGAAAATTTTAATCCGCAAACAAAACATTATGCAGTCGATGTGGTAGCTCAAGAGAATACACCTGTTAAGAGTATTGCAGACGGTACGGTGATTTTTGCTGAATGGAGTGCTGCTACTGGTTATGTGATTATTTTGGAACATAACCACGGTCTGTTATCTGTTTACAAGCATAACAAATCTTTAACCAAGGCACAAGGCGAATTGGTGGTAGCAGGAGAGGTAATTGCTAAGGTGGGTAATACAGGTGAATTAACCACAGGACCTCACTTGCACTTTGAACTTTGGAGTAACGGTTACCCGGTAAATCCACAAGAATTTATAGAATTTTAAACCAGAGGCTATGTCCATTAAATCATTTGCAGCCAAAATATTTGCTAAAGTGGTGAAGGCACAGATTGATAGCTGGGCCAATAATCCGGTGAAAACTCAAGAAAAAGTGTTTAATCAATTGATTAAACAAGCTCAGCATACTCAATTTGGTAAAGATCACCAGTTTTCAAAAATTAAAAATCAGCAAGATTTTGCCAATTTTGTTCCCGTTAAAGACTATGAAGCTTTAAAACCTTATATAGAGCGCGTAAAGCAAGCTGAGCAAGATATTTTGTGGCCGGGCAGGCCCATTTATTTTGCCAAAACATCGGGTACTACCAGTGGGGCAAAGTATATTCCCATTACTAAAGAATCTATGCCCAGCCATATTAAGGGGGCGCGTAATGCTATATTAAGCTACATCAATGAAACTGGCAACAGCGATTTTGTAAACGGTAAAATGATCTTTCTACAAGGTAGCCCAGTGCTCCAAGAAGAAAACGGTATAAAAGTGGGTAGATTATCAGGTATAGTGGCTCATTTTGTACCCCGCTACCTGCAAAAAAATAGGATGCCCAGTTGGGAGGTAAATTGTATTGAAGATTGGGAAACTAAAGTAGAAGCTATCATCAATGAAACCATTAGCGCAGATATGCGCGTTTTTAGCGGAATACCGTCTTGGTTACAAATGTACTTCGAACGCTTGCAAGAACGCACCGGTAAGACCATAACTGAGATTTTTCCTAATTTTAATTTACTGATTTATGGTGGGGTAAATTTTGAACCTTACCGACCCAAATTCGAGTCGCTTATTGGCAAACCTATAAACAGCATAGAACTTTTCCCTGCATCAGAAGGTTTTTTTGCTTACCAAGACAGTCAAAAAGAAAAAGGGATGTTGCTGCGCTTAGACGCAGGAATTTACTATGAGTTTATCGAAGCCGATTCTTTTTTTGACGAAAACCCCAAGCGTATAGGTATTGCCGATGTAGTCTTAGGCGTTAATTATGTTATGATAATATCGACCAATGCTGGGTTATGGGCCTATAATCTGGGCGATACAGTGATTTTTACCAGTTTAAAACCCTATCGCGTTTTGGTTTCGGGAAGAATTAAACACTTTACTTCGGCTTTTGGTGAGCATGTCATTGCCAAAGAGGTTGAAGAAGCGCTACAACAAGCGGTAACAGCGCATAAGGTAGAAGTAAGTGAGTTTAGTGTGGCGCCGCAAACAAATCCAGAAACGGGCTTACCCTATCACGAATGGTTTATTGAGTTTAACAAACAACCTGATAATTTAACTACCTTTGCGCAAAGCATTGATGAGGCATTGCAAAATCAAAACAGCTATTACCAAGATTTAATACAAGGTAAGATTTTGAAAACATTGGTGATTAGCCCAATAGTCGAGAACGGCTTTCAAAGGTATATGAAAGCCATAGGTAAATTAGGAGGCCAAAATAAACTCCCTAGACTTACCAATGATCGTAAATTGGCCGATAAGTTATATGAATTAAAACTAGTAGAAACGAATGATGAATAAAATTAAATCGCAAGGAAGATCTAGAGCTCAAGAAAGCTCTAATGCTATTGAACGGCTATATATTACCATGCGGCATTTGTTTAACCGAGGTTTTTATAAACCTATGGGAGTCTCGGGAGAAACGCTCCGCGAGGCATTATTAACCTTAAGACCAGAAATTTATGGCTCAATTGCTTCAGAAAAAGTAGAGTTAAACGGTCTTATGTATGTGATGGATCGCCTGCCGGTTGGTATAGAGGAGTGCCGTTTTATAAACCTTACTAGCGATGAAGGTTATGCCAATTCTCATTTCAAACCTATTGTTCCGCCTAAGCGAAGAAGAAATTGTTACCGCATAGACGAGGAGCAAATGAATATAGAGGTAACCCGAGGGAGGTCTGAAATTTATGACATTCTTACGCACCTTACTTTCTTATTTATCGAGTCGCATAAAATCATGAAACGGGTGGTTATTAATGAAGATGGCAGCGTAAATCGCGATTGGAAAAAGCTGGAAGCCGCCATTAAAAAATCAGATTTAGACCAGACAGAAATCGAAGTGGCCCTAAGTCATACCGCCAATATTTTAGGACGTACATTTGACGAGGTACGCCGTGTACACCCATTATTCAGTACAGCGGCTCACCCTAATCGCTTTTTTCAAATTATTTATTTCTTGGGTAAATTAGCTATAGATGAGGCAGTAAACAATAACAAGCGTATAGTTACCTTTAGTCCGGTTTTACGCGAGCGTTTAGGACATCACATCCACGGTGAAATTTGGGCCAACCGCATTAAAACTTGTCTAATTGAACATAATTTATACCACAGAGACTTGCATATAATAAGTGCCAATATGCATAGTGTTATGAATACCTTATACGCACCCATAGCTTTAGCTGATGCTTGTAAAGAGAAAAGCATGTTTAAAGTGTACGAGGAGCTTAGTGAAACCAAAAATAAAGACCTAAGAGCACAAGTAGAGCAGACCGCCTTGGCGAATGGAATGCTATTTTTGCCAGATGAAAGCGGAACCAATATCGATGTTCAGATTTTTGATACTGCAAAAATACAAAACCTAAATGGTAAAACTTCGGTAAATAAAGACAATGCACCCGTGATTATTGTAATGGATTATGCTTTTGGTGAACAAGCTTATGAAACGATGGATGAGCTTTTAAAGCCCTTTAAAAAGGAAGATTCCTTGCATTATATGCCCGTAAAATCCATTTCTATAATGGGTAAAGCCGGTATACTTGAAGGAGGTAAAGGCGATATAATGATTCCTAAAGCTCACTTATTTGAGGGCACAGCCGATAACTATCCATTTCATAATGAACTTACTCGCTCCGATTTAGAAGGAAATGATATTGCTATAGTAGATGGAGCTATGATCACCGTTCTGGGTACTTCTTTACAGAATAAAGATATCTTAAAGTTCTTTTATGATTCTACTTGGAATGTGGTAGGACTAGAAATGGAAGGCGCACATTACCAAAAAGCCATTCAAGCCGCCTCTAAGTTGAGGGGTAATATTAGCGAAGAGGTAAAAGTGCGGTATGCTTATTATGCCAGCGATAACCCCTTAGAAACAGGAAGTACTTTAGCGTCTGGCGGATTAGGTACTACTGGAGTTAAACCTACTTATTTGATTACCGAGAAAATTATTGAGCAAATTTTTAAATAATGAATAAAGATAATTTAGACAGCCAAAAGCAAAATGAGGAAATAGATATTTTTGATTTATTTCGCTTAATAAAAAATGCTTTTAAAAACATTTATCATCGTTTTTTGCTTTTGGTTCATTTTTTACTGCGAAACGCTCTGCTAATACTGGCAGTGATTGTTATCGGTATCGTTTTGGGGTATTTTTGGAAATCCTCTAGTCAAGAATACCTCCAAACTCAAGCTACACTTAGCGTTAATGAAGAAGGAACAGATTATTTGTATAATAAAATTGATGAGGTTAATTTTTTATTGCAAAAAGACAGTACCAAATGGGCAGCGCTTCTAGGAGATGAAGAATTAAAAGGCCTTTCGCTTGAAGTTAAACCGGTGTACCTTACCCAATTGCTATCTAACGAAGAAGAAAATTATTTAGATTATATAGAGGAGTCTAAATTACTAGAAGAGGAACAGAAAAAAGAACTTTTGCAGAATAAAATACGGGTGCATAAAGTAATCTTAAAACATCCGGCAGAAAAAGAAGGTAGTTTGCTTTTAGAAAAAATAATAAATCAGCTAAAAGATAATGCTTACTTTAAAAAGTTATACCAAGAAAAGGCCAGCTTTTTAGCCGATCAAGTGCAAGCGAATAAAGAATTTATCGCTTCTTTAGACCGTTTAATAGCCAATTACGCTAATTCAAAAGATTCTCCTGCCGATGCCAAGATAGTAGTAAATGGTGCTAATTTTGACTTTGACGGACTTATTTCTCAGCGTACAGAGTTACAAAAAGAAACTCAAAACTTAATCAAAGAGAAAATTCAACAAGAGGAGTTTCTAAGAATTATTGATTTGAGCATGCCTCAACCACTAAAGCAGAAGTCAATCCTACAAAAAAACAAAATGCTGCTTACCCCTATAATTTTGTTGGTAATCTTGTTTTTAGGCTATCTTTTCTTCAAAATTATTGCGCAAGCTAAATCTTTGAAACCTAAATCATGAAAACAATATTAGTAACAGGAGGAGCTGGATTTATCGGGTCTAATTATATCAATTATATTCTTAGAGCCAAGAAAGAAATTCGGGTTGTAAATTTAGATAAACTCACTTATGCGGCCAATTTAGATAATATTGAACAGCCCAATCATCCCAACTATCAATTCGTTAAGGGCGATATTTGCGATGCGCAATTGGTGCATAATCTTTTTGAGGAATATCAATTTCAAGAAGTGGTTCACTTTGCTGCCGAATCTCATGTAGATAACTCAATTGCCAATCCCGCTGTATTTGTAGAAACCAATGTAAACGGAACTTTTAATCTTTTGCAAGCCGCCTACAAATTATGGATGACCGCCCCCTTCGAGCATAAAACTGCTTTTGTAAAAGCCCGATTTTTGCACGTTTCAACCGATGAGGTTTACGGCACACTGGGAGAAGAAGGCTTATTTACCGAAGAGACGCCTTACGCACCCAACAGTCCTTACAGCGCTTCAAAAGCAGCTTCAGATATGTTGGTAAGAAGTTACTTTCATACTTATGGGATGCCTGTTGTAACCACCAATTGTTCTAACAATTACGGTCCTTATCAACACGATGAAAAATTAATTCCAACCATAATCCGTAAAGCTTTAAAAGGAGAGCCGATTCCTATTTATGGTGAAGGCACCAATATTAGAGATTGGTTATATGTAGAAGATCACTGTAAAGGGATTCAGAAAGCCTTAGAAGACGGAAAATTAGGCGAAACCTATAATATTGGCGGTAAAAATGAACGACAAAATTTATATATCGCTCAGTACATCTGCAAAATCCTAGATCAGCAGCACCCACGGGTATCTAAAGATTCCTATCTAGAACTTATCACCTTTGTAAAAGACAGACCGGGACACGATTTTAGATATGCCATAGATGCCCAAAAAATAGAAAAAGAACTAGGTTGGCAAGCCCAAGAAAATTTTGAAACAGGAATAGAGAAAACCATAAACTGGTACTTAAAAAAATATTTACAATGAAAGGAATTATTCTAGCTGGAGGTTCAGGAACGCGTTTGCACCCCTTAACCCTTGCCGTAAGTAAACAATTGTTGCCGGTGTACGATAAACCCATGATTTATTATCCGCTTTCTACTTTGATGTTAGCGGGTATTCGCGAAATCTTGATTATAAGTACACCACACGATTTGCCTTTGTTTAAAAAGCTTTTAGGCGATGGCAAACAGTTGGGCTGCCAGTTTGAATACAAAGTACAAGAGCAACCCAATGGCTTGGCAGAGGCTTTTATCATTGGTGAAGAGTTTATAGGTAGAGATAAAGTAGCTTTAATTCTGGGAGACAATATCTTTTATGGTTCTGGACTAGAAAACTTACTCAAACAAAATAACAATCCAGATGGCGGGGTGGTATATGCCTACCATGTACATGACCCTGAACGCTATGGAGTGGTAGAATTTGATGAAGAGGGTAAGGTGATTTCTATAGAAGAAAAACCTAGTCAACCCAAGTCTAAATATGCCGTGCCAGGAATTTATTTTTACGATAACGAAGTGGTACAAATCGCCAAATCTATTCAACCCAGCGCACGTGGCGAATTAGAAATTACCGATGTAAATAATGCCTATCTTAAAAAGGGTAAATTACAAGTAGGTATTTTAGACAAAGGCACCGCCTGGTTAGACACCGGCACCTTTAAGTCACTCATGCAGGCTTCTAATTTTGTAGAAGCAATAGAAGAACGACAAGGATTAAAAGTGGGAGCACTAGAAGAAGCGGCCTATAATATGGGATATATCACCCAATCGCAATATAAAAAGTTACTCGAGCCTTTAACAAAAAGCGGTTACAGCAAAAATTTACAATAAATGCAGATAGAAAAAACCAATTTAGACGGATGTTTTCTCTTAAAACCCCGTGTTTTTGAAGATGAACGCGGTAGTTTTTTTGAAACCTTTAATCAACAGGTTTTTGAGCAAACTACTGGCTTAAACGTCAATTTTGTGCAAGACAATCAATCTATTTCTAAATATGGCGCTTTACGCGGAATTCATTTGCAAACAGGAGACCATAGTCAAGCAAAACTCGTACGGGTTATTCAAGGCGAAGTACTCGATGTGGCAGTAGACCTAAGAAAAGACTCGCCAAGCTTTGGAAAATCCTATCAAGTAAAGCTCAACCACAAAAACAATTATCAGTTATTCATCCCTAAAGGATTTGGCCACGGATTTGTAACCTTATCTAAGCAAGCTATTTTTGCCTATAAATGTGATGCCTACTACCATAAAGCATCAGAAGCCGGTATTATTTATAATGACCCCACTTTAAATATAAATTGGCAATTACCTGCAGAAAAGCTATTACTTTCTTCTAAAGATCAAATATTACCTACACTTAAAAAAGCCAACTGGTTATGAAAATTTTAGTTACCGGGTCAGCTGGCCAATTGGGGCAATGTCTTCAGGTTGCAGCCAAAAAATATACGGCTCTAAATTTTTATTTTACCGACTCAAAAGAATTGAATATCGCTTCCGCGGAAGCGATTCAAGACTATTTTGAAAAGCACAACTTTGATTACTGCATAAACGCAGCGGCTTATACCAATGTTGAGCAAGCAGAAACCGATCGAAATAAAGCCTTTTTAATCAATGCAGAGGGGGTAAAGCACTTGGCCGAAGCCTGCCAAAAACACCAAACTAAACTGATTCATATTTCTACAGACTATGTTTTTGACGGTGAAAAAAAATCGGCTTACACCGAAGAAGATCAGGTAAACCCAATAAACGTATATGGCGCTTCTAAATTAAAGGGAGAGCAGTACATTCAAGAAATAGTAAAAGAATACTATATTGTAAGAACCTCTTGGTTGTACTCACAATTCGGGCATAATTTTTTTAAAACCATTTCGCAAAAAGCAGCATCGGGCGAAAGCCTAAAAATTACCACCCAGCAAAAAGGCAATCCTACCAATGCTAATGATTTGGCGGCGGCGGTACTTCAAATAATGCTAGCGCAAAAGAAAAACTATGGTATTTATCATTACAGTAACTTGGGCGAGGCCACTTGGTATGATTTTGCAAAAGCTATTGTAGATAGGCAAGATAAAAAGGTAATAGTGCAAGCTTCAAATGCCTATAAAACCAAAGCCAAAAGACCAGTAAATAGTTGTTTAGATAAAGGTAAAATCATTAAAACTTTTGATGTAAATATTTTATCTTGGCAGAAAAGTTTAAAAAATGTACCTCAAAGATAATTTAGAGATTTAGATTATTGAAATTTATTTATAAATTATAATTCCTTAAATACATCATATGCTTTTTAACTCTATAGAGTTTGCTATTTTCTTTCCTATAGTATTTATTATTTACTGGATAGTCGCGAAGAAAATAGTACTGAGAAATTTTTGGTTATTAATAACCAGTTACGTTTTTTACGGCTGGTGGGATTGGCGATTCTTGTTTTTAATAGCTTTTAGTTCTTTAGTTGATTATCTAGTAGGTCGTCGTTTAGGGAAAGCAACAGAAGAAAGGGAGAGGAAAAAGCTATTATTTTTAAGCTTAGGAGTGAATTTAGGGCTCTTATTTTATTTTAAATACACTAATTTTTTTATTGAATCTTTCGTAGATTCTTTTAGGCTTTTCGGGTCAAAATTAGAGCTTTCTACCTTAGAAATTATTTTACCTGTAGGAATAAGTTTTTATACTTTTCAAACACTCAGTTATACCATTGATATTTATAAAAAAAAATTAAATCCAACGAAAAATGTATTGGCCTTCTTTGCTTTTGTATCATTTTTCCCTCAGTTGGTAGCAGGACCTATTGAGAGAGCCTCACATTTATTACCACAGTTTTATGTAAGACATAAATTTAATTATGCTCGAATAAAGTCGGGTTGTCTTTTAATTCTTTTAGGATTATTTAAAAAGATGGTTATTGCAGATAGAGCTGCAATTTATGTAAATTCTATTTTTAATAGTACAGAGATTCAAGATGGGGTTACTTATTTTTTAGCTTCCATTCTGTTTGCTTTTCAAATTTATTGTGATTTTTCAGGATATTCAGATATAGCAATTGGGTTAGGAAGAACTATGGGGTTTGATTTAATGAAGAATTTTGACAGTCCTTACTCTTCTAAGTCATTAACAGAATTTTGGAGAAGATGGCACATCTCACTTCCAGTTGGTTTAGAGATTATGTGTATT
>CATQIB010000028.1 GCA_958296185.1 uncultured Mesonia sp. | reverse complement strand
CTGATGTAAGTATGCTCGTTCAATAACAGCTTCCATCCCATTTGTTTTTGAATAGATTTTAAGCGATTTAAGTTCTCTATTTTCTCTTGAGGTGAGTCCCAACGCACATAATCGCCATAATCATGATTTCCTAATACAGAGAAAACACCGTCTTTAGCTTTAAGTTCACCAAATAACTCTTGGCAAGCTTCCATTTCATCGGCGGTATTGTTCACCAAATCGCCTGTAAAAAAGATAGCATCACTTTTTTGTTGGTTAATTAAATCTATTGCATATTTCACCTTCTTTAGATTATCAAAACTACCGCTATGCACATCGCTTATTTGGGTAATTTGGTAACCATCAAATGCCTTTGGCAAATCGGGAAAGTTAATCTCATAGGTAAGTACCTTATAATTATACTTTCCTTTAAACATTCCGTAAAGCAGAGAACCAAAAGGAATAGCTGCCAAGCCTAAAGCTAATGTACTTACAAACTTTCTTCGGCTAGGCAAATGTGCTACTTCTGGGTTAATTATTTTATCTTTTAAAAATACCAATGTTCGAATGATATCTTCGCCCATTAAAAAAGCAATCAAAACCATTTCGGCAGCCATAAAACTCAGCAGAAGTCCAAAAGCCAAACTACGTTTTCCAGTAAAAACGCTTCCTGTTGCCGGTTGTAACCAATAAAATAAAAAGTAGCCCAAAAAAATAAGACTTAAGCCTATAAATAAAGCTTGTACCCAAAAATTCTTGTTTAAGGTTTTAATAGCTTGGTAACTATAAAAATTAATTGCAGCATAAAAAAGTATAAAAATTATCCAGCGCATTTTTCGTATTTTGAGATTACAAAACTAACTTATATTGCTCTTTTTAAGGTTTAATTTGGAGATAATTAACTTCTGTACAAGAATAACACATCTAATAGTACGCACACAAGCGCGTCATATTACAGCTGCTTAATTTTATTTTCGATAAAAAATCGTGTAGCTTTACGCTTCTAAATACCAAAAATTATGGCCCAGCAAAAAAGACTGTTTTTATTAGATGCTTATGCGCTAATTTTTAGAGGATATTACGCCTTGATAAAAAACCCTAGAATAAACTCAAAGGGCCAAGACACATCGGCTATCATGGGATTTGTAAATTCGCTTTTCGATGTGATTAAGCGTGAAAAACCAGATCATCTTGCAGTTTGTTTTGATAAAGGAGGAAGTAAGGCCCGTACCGAAATGTTTGAAGAATATAAAGCCAATAGAGATGAAACGCCAGATGTCATCAGGCAATCTATTCCCATCATTCAAGATATTTTGAAGGCATTGCATATTCCGGTAATAGAATTAGAAGGACTTGAAGCCGATGATATTATAGGTACCTTAGCCAAACAGGCTGAAAAAAAAGATTATCAAGTTTTTATGGTTACCCCAGATAAAGATTTTGGTCAATTAGTAAGTGAAAACATTTTTATGTACCGACCGGCACGTATGGGAAATGCGATTGAAATTTGGGGCATTGAGGAGGTTCAAAAGCGTTTCGGCGTTGAAAAGCCCGAGCAGGTTATCGACTACTTGGGGATGATGGGAGATGCATCAGACAATATTCCGGGTTTACCTGGCGTAGGCGATAAAACGGCCAAAAAATTCATCAAGCAATTTGGTAGCATGGAAGGTCTGTATGAAAATATTGACCAGCTTAAAGGTAAAATGAAAGAGAAAGTCCAAGCCAATGAAGAATTAGGTAAACTTTCTAAAAAGCTAGCCACCATATTTACCGATTGCGATGTAGAATTTGATGAGCAAGATTTTGAACTCTCACCACCCGACACCGAAAAACTAATGGCTTTATTTCAAGAGTTAGAATTTAGACGTTTAAGTGAGCAGTTCCTTAAAATGTATAACGAGCAAAGCACCAACAATGGCGGTCTAACCACTCCAGAAGCAAAGAAAACAACCCAAGAAAAACCTACTGCTGGTAGCGGTCAATTTTCGCTATTTGGTAATGCGGTAAATCAGGAAGATTTAGACACTTCAGATTTCACGGGTTATCGCAATCTCGAAAACACAGCGCATTATTATCAACTTATAGAAACCGGCAAACCTTTAGATCTTTTTATCAAGCAAATGCTAAAGCAACCTGCGGTTTGTTTTGATACAGAAACCACTTCACTCAATACTTTTGAAGCAGAATTGGTAGGCATAGCCTTTAGCTGGAACAAAAACAAAGGCTACTACCTTCCCTTTCCCGAAGATCGCCAAGAAGCCAAAGCTTTACTTGACCAATTAGAAATATTTTTCACCCATGAAAGCATTATAAAGGTGGGACAAAATCTCAAATACGACATTAAAGTACTGGCTCAATACGGCATGGAGCTTAAAGGTCCTATTTTTGATACCATGTTAGCGCATTATGTTATCAATCCAGACATGCGTCATAATATGGATGTTTTAGCAGAAACCTACCTTAATTACAGTCCGCAACCCATTGAAGAACTCATAGGTAAAGGAAGAAAGAAGATTTCTATGCGCGAGGTTCCGTTAGAGCAACAAAAAGAATATGCTGCAGAAGATGCCGACATCACCTTTCAACTCAAAGAGTACTTTGGTCAAGAATTAGAAGCTACCCAGACCAAAAAACTTTATGAAGAGATCGAGTTACCCTTGGTAAAGGTATTGGCAAGAATGGAATTAGAAGGCATACGAGTAAATCAAGATTTTCTAGAGCAACTCTCTCAAGCCTTAGAAAAAGATATTCTAGCCTTAGAAAAAACAATATATCAAGCAGCAGGAGAATCTTTTAATATTGGCTCTCCCAAGCAATTGGGCGAAATTTTATTTGGTAAATTAAAGTTGGTAGAAAAACCCAAAAAGACCAAAACCGGTCAATATTCTACGGCAGAAGATGTTTTATCTTATCTGGCTAGCGAGCATCAAATTATCGCTGATGTTCTCGCTTGGCGCGGATTAATGAAACTAAAGAGCACTTACGTGGATGCTTTACCACAACAAATACAAGAAAAAACCGGTAGAATTCATACTGAATACATGCAAACTGTAGCAGCCACGGGCCGATTGAGCAGCAACAATCCTAATTTGCAAAACATACCTATTCGTACCGAGCGCGGTCGTGAGGTTCGAAAAGCCTTTACCCCAAGAGATGAAAATCACGTTTTGGTAGCCGCCGATTACTCCCAAATTGAGTTGCGCATCATTGCTGCGCTAAGCCAAGAAGATACCATGATCGAAGCCTTTAAAAACGGTGAAGACATACACGCCTCTACTGCTGCAAAAGTTTTTGATGTACCCTTAGCCGATGTAACTCGCGAACAAAGAAGCAACGCTAAAACCGTAAACTTTGGGATAATTTACGGCGTATCGGCTTTCGGTTTAAGCAATCAAACCGATATGAGCCGGAGTGAAGCTGGCGATTTGATTAAAACCTATTACAAAACTTACCCCAAATTACGCGATTATATTGATAAACAAATTGAGTTTGCGCGAGAAAACGGATATGTAGAAACCGTATTAGGTAGGCGCCGATACCTTAAAGACATCAATGCAAAAAACAATGTCGTGCGCAGTGCCGCAGAGCGCAATGCTGTAAATGCACCCATTCAAGGTAGCGCAGCAGACATCATTAAAGTTGCCATGATCAATATTCAAAACCAGTTAGAAGCTAAGAATTTAAAATCTAAAATGCTGCTTCAAGTTCATGATGAACTGATTTTTGACGTACCTAAGACCGAGTTAGAAGACCTGAAAAAAATGGTGCAACATGAAATGGAAAACGCATTTAAATTAAGTGTCCCACTTGATGTAGAGGTTGGTGTAGGCAATAACTGGCTTGAAGCGCATTAATATATTTTCAAAAACCAAGTTATGCCTTCACCTTACTATTAATTTAAAAAGATAGCTTATGAAATTTTCAAACGATTTTAAAGAAGCGGTTTTAGCCTTGTCACAAAAAGAAAAAGACCAACTCTTATTGCGTCTGCTTAAAAAGGACAAAAACCTAATCAAGCAATTGCATTTTAGGTTAATTGATGATAAAAATGTAGATGAGCGCAGAGCTATCTTAGAGCAACATATATTAAAAATCAGTAAAAAAATTGCACAAGAATCGGTTTCACTCAACCAACTAAAGGTATTCACCAGCCGACTCAGTTCAGAAATCAGCGATCACAGTCGCACTACCAAAGATCAATTTGGCGAAGTATATTTAAATCTTTTAATGCTCAACAACTTGTTGAAGTATGGCACTTCACTATTTGAAAATAGTAACCTTTATGCTAGTCAAAAATTTTATATCTACATCATTAAACGCATCTTTAAATGCTTGGTTCAGATCAATAAGATGCACGAAGACCTACACTTAGAATTTCAACCCCTGTTAGAAGAATTATCAGAAAATATAGTAAAAAATGAGTTGTTAACAAAAAAGTGTATCCACCACGGTTTAGACTTTAATTGGTTAAACGTTCATCATATCCCAGAAGATATTGCTAGCATCCAAAAAGAATTAAAACAGGCCGGTTTCTTATAATTGCGGTCTTTTTGGTTATAAACCAACTAATTTATCACAATACACAATACTATAGAACGGTAAAGCATGGGTATTTGCAGGCATATATCCAGATCAAACAATTGAAATAGAGCCTCTTCACATAAAAATTAACAAGACAGGCTTGTTCAATAAATTAAAAATTGTACTTTTGCAACCCATTTCCCTTAATCGGGAATGGGAAAGGAATGTTTAATTTATAAATTTATTTAGTGTGAATACATTAAGTTACAAAACCGTATCGGCCAACAAAAGCACCGTGAATAAGGAGTGGGTTGTGTTAGATGCAGAAGGACAATCGTTAGGTCGTCTTTCTTCGATCGCGGCAAAGTTGATCAGAGGAAAGCACAAGCCTAATTTCACCCCGCATGTTGATTGTGGTGATAACGTAATCGTTATAAACGCAGAAAAAATCAACCTTACTGGGAAAAAATGGGAAGCTAAGGAGTATATCCGTTACACTGGATACCCAGGCGGACAAAGAAGCTTGAATGCAGCTGGCTTATTTGAAAAAGACCCTAGAAGAGTTATTGAAAAAGCTGTAAAAGGAATGTTACCTAAAAACAAATTAGGTTCTGCCTTATTCAAAAACTTAAAGGTTTATGTAGGTTCTGAGCATGAGCACGAAGCACAAAAACCAAAGAATATTAATTTAAACGAACTGGTGTAAATGGAGACAATTCACAAAATAGGTCGTAGAAAAACTGCCGTAGCACGTGTATTCGTACAAGCAGGTAAAGGTGAAATTACAGTAAACAAGAAAAAAGTTAACGATTATTTCACAACAGGTACATTACAATACAAAGTAAACCAACCTTTAATGTTAACTGGTAACGAAGAAGCTTTCGACTTAAATGTTACCGTTAAAGGAGGTGGTATTACTGGTCAAGCAGAAGCTGTACGTTTAGCTATTGCAAGAGCTATGTGTGCAATCGACGAAGAAAACAGAACGGCTTTAAAACCAGAAGGCTTACTTACTAGAGACCCAAGAATGGTTGAGCGTAAGAAGTTTGGTCAGAAGAAAGCACGTAAGAAATTCCAATTCTCGAAACGTTAATCGATTTCTGGAACGAATTAAAAAATCAATTTTAAATTTAAAGTATTTGTTGTTATTTCGCTTAAAGCGGAAGTTAGTTTAGCATCTAAATAGGCAAGGCCATTACACAAGTAAGCCACTTGTTTATTGCTATCTCAACAGAACGTAAACTATTACAAAAATGGCAAACAAAGTAGAAGTTAAAGAATTACTTGATGCAGGTGTACACTTTGGTCACCTAACAAGAAGATGGAACCCCAACATGGCGCCTTACATTTATATGGAGCGCAACGGGATTCACATCATCAACTTATATAAAAGTGCAGCTAAAATGGAAGAGGCGGCAAACGCCCTTAGCAAAATCGCTGCCAGCGGTAGAAAAATTTTATTTGTAGCTACCAAAAAACAAGCAAAAGAAATTGTTGCAGAAGAAGCTGAAAGAGCAAATATGCCATACATTACAGAGCGTTGGCCTGGAGGTATGCTTACCAACTTTGTTACGATTAGAAAAGCCGTAAAGAAAATGGCTTCTATCGATAGAATGAAAAAAGATGGTACTTTCAACTCACTTTCTAAAAAAGAACGTTTACAAGTAGACCGTTTACGTGCAAAATTAGAAAAGAACTTAGGTTCTATCTCTGATATGACACGCTTACCTGGAGCACTATTTGTAGTAGACATTACTCGTGAACATATCGCGATTAAAGAAGCTCAAAAATTAAACATTCCTATTTTTGCGATGGTTGATACCAACTCTGACCCACGTGAGGTAGATTACGTAATCCCATCAAACGATGACGCTTCTAAATCTATTAAGAAAGTAATCTCTTACGTTTCAGATGCTATAGTTGACGGTTTGCAAGAAAGAAAAGCAGACAAAGACGCTAAGAAAGAAGTTAAAGCGGCAAAAAAACAAGCCGAAACTAAAGAGGCAACTCAAGAAGACAAATAAAATAATCGTTTTATAATCTATGCTAAGTCGTTTAGTAATTTTATTGTAAAATAGAGTTGCAAACGACTTTGCTTTTTAAAATTAAAATCTGAAAAAAATGGCAAAAATAACTGCTGCAGAAGTAAATAAATTAAGAAAATCTACCGGTGCCGGTATGATGGATTGTAAAAAAGCTTTAGTAGAAGCCGAAGGTGACTTTGATAAAGCTATTGAAGTATTACGTAAAAAAGGGCAAAAAGTAGCGGCAAAAAGAGCAGACAGAGAGTCTTCTGAAGGTGCTGCTGTAGCCAAAGTAAATGCCGAAGAAAATAAAGGTGTAGCTATTGTGTTAGGTTGCGAAACTGACTTCGTAGGTAAGAACGAAAACTTCTTACAATTGGCAAGTGAGTTGGGCGAATTAGCTTTAAATTACGAAACTAAAGAAGAGTTTTTAGCTGCAGACTTTAACGGGATGAGTGTAGCCGATAAACTTGTTGAGCAAACTGGAGTTATTGGTGAGAAACTAGACATCAATGCTTTTGAGGTAGTTAAAGCTCCTTTTGTAGCGGCATACGTACACATTAACAAAATTGCGGCAGTAGTTGGATTCTCTGCCAAAGTTGATAACGCAGAAACTTTAGGTAAAGATGTTGCTATGCAAATTGCTTCTATGGGCGCTACGGCATTATCTTACAAAGATCTTGACCCTGCATTCGTAGCTTCTGAAACCGAAGCTAGAATTGCTGAAATTGAAAAAGGAAATATAGAACTTGAGCGTTTAGGAAAAACCAAGAAAAACGTACCACAGTTTATCTCTATGTCACAAATTACTCCCGAAGTAATGGCTAAAGCCGAAGAAGATGCAAAAGCAGAACTTAAAGCTGAAGGAAAACCAGAGAAAATTTGGGATAGAATCTTACCAGGTAAAATGGATCGTTTCTTATCTGATAACACTACTCTTGACAAAGAAATGTGCTTATTAGATCAAACTTTTATCAAAGATGATAAGAAAAACGTAGCCGAGTATGTAGCTTCTTACGGAGAGGTTAACATTACTGAATTTAAGCGTGTTTCTTTAGGATAATTTTAAATAGGACTCCTATTTTATATAAGCCTACAACTCAAAAGTTGTGGGCTTTTTTTGCATTAAATAGACTGTTTTTAAGCTAAAAAAGTTAAACCCAAGATTACCACTCAATTAATGCTATTCTACTCTATCCCCAATAACAAAATTTAAAGCCAAGAACATTAATCCTACCCCAAAAAGGTCTAGCTAAATGAATGGTTTTTTTACAAGCCGTTTTTCAAACTTTAGAATATGCGTATATTTGCGCAACTTTACGACACAACTTATGCAATACAAAAGAATTTTATTAAAACTATCTGGAGAAGCTTTGATGGGCAATCGCCAGTATGGGATTGACCCAGAAAGACTCGCCGAATATGCCGCAGAAATTAAATCGGTTACCGATAAAGGAGTACAAGTAGCCATCGTAATTGGTGGTGGTAATATCTTTAGAGGAGTTGCCGGGGCCAGCAAAGGTATGGATCGCGTTCAAGGCGACCATATGGGTATGTTAGCCACCGTTATCAACGGTTTAGCCTTACAAAGTGCTTGTGAAGATGCCGGAATTCCTACTCGCTTGCAATCAGCAGTAAAAATTAATGAAGTTGCCGAACCTTTTATCCGCCGAAAGGCCATGAGACATTTAGATAAAGGACGTGTAGTAATTTTTGGCGGTGGTACAGGTAACCCTTATTTCACAACAGATTCTGCAGCTGTACTACGTGCCATAGAGATCAATGCCGACGTGATTTTAAAAGGTACAAGAGTAGATGGGATTTACACAGCAGATCCCGAAAAGAACACAGAAGCAACAAAATTTGATTTTATTACTTTTGACGATGTTCTACGCAAAGGACTAAAAGTTATGGATACTACCGCTTTTACCTTGAGCCAAGAAAACCAATTGCCGATAATTGTATTTGACATGAACAAACCCGGTAATTTATTAAAAGTAGTACATGGCGAAAACATTGGTACTAAAGTAAACTTGTAAAAAGACTTATCGTATATTTGACAACCAGTTTATAAATTGTAAAACCATGAACGAAGAGATTGAATTAATTATAGACAGCACCGAGGAGGCCATGCAAAATGCTATCAAGCATTTAGAAAAAGAATTGATTAAAATTAGAGCCGGTAAAGCTAGCCCTAATATGGTAAGTTCGGTATTGGTAGAATATTACGGAAGTAAAACACCGCTTAACCAGGTGGGGAATATCAACACCCCAGATGCACGCACCATTTCTATTCAGCCATTTGAAAAGTCATTGATTCCAGAAATTGAAAAAGGAATTATGAATGCTAACCTAGGGTTTAACCCAATGAATAACGGAGAAAGTGTAATTATCAATGTTCCTCCCTTAACCGAAGAACGTCGTAGAGAACTGGCCAAACAAGCAAAAGCCGTAGCCGAAGATGCCAAAGTGGGTGTACGTAATGATCGTAAAAACGCCAACAACGAATTGAAAAAATTAGATCTATCTGAAGACATGTTTAAAGGAGCTGAAGCCGATGTGCAAGAGCTTACCGATAAACACATCGCTCAAATAGATGGCATTCTAAAAGTAAAGGAAAAAGAAATTATGACGGTTTAATTCTTTTGCTAAAATCTTTTAAAAGCGACAATCTTGTCGCTTTTTTTGTTTACTTGCATCTTATATATTTATTTATGCATAGGTTTAAAATTCTTTATCTTTTGTTGTTGGTCGGGGGCCTTGCGCATGCCCAACACCTTCTTAGAGGTAAAATAGTATCACAAGAAGATCAAACTCCTATACCCTATGCTAGAATTGAATGGGTGAACCAAGATCAAACCGAACTCTCCAACATTGACGGAAGTTTTAACCTCAATGTAAGCAAAAAGCAAGGTTATTTAAAAGTGAGTTACTTGGGTTACATCAGTAAAAAGATAAAGATTAGTTCTAACCCCTATTATCTTATCCAACTTGAACCAGACCCAGAAAAACTTGAGGAAGTTTTTGTAACCTCAACCCAGCAACTCGCTCAACGTATTATCAATAAAAGCATTCAGCAAAAAGCGTACAACGACCCCGATCTTAAATTTAAAAATTACAGCTACAATAACTACCTCAAATTAATTATCGATAACCAAAAAGCAGGTTTTCAAGTTGACTTAGACACCACAAACACCAGTGTTTCTACCATTTTAAATCAAGGCCGCGCTTATTTAACCGAAGAATTTAGCAATTTTCAATATACAAAAGACAAAGGCTTACAAGAGAAAATTTTAGGCACCAGAACAGCCGGTTTCAAACAGCCCGTTTTCGAAATGCTTTCATTAAACATTCAATCGCCTTCTTGGTATAAAGAAAAATATACGATTTTTGGAAATGACTATGCCGGCCCTCTTGCAAAAAATCCTTTTAGAAACTATCGTTATAAAGTATTAGACACCACCCAAAGTACCCGCCCTGCGTACGTTATTTACTTTCAACCCAAACGTCAAAAAACCGTAGCCTCATTAGAAGGCTTATTATACATCGACACTTTAAACTATGGACTCCAAAAAGCTGTAGGTCAACTAAAAGGAGAGTTAGAAATAGAGGCCACGCAAAATTTCACCTATCTTCCCGAGCAAGATATTTGGTTTCCTGTAAGAAATGAAATTCTTTTAAAACCAGGAACTGGAGGTAAAAAAGTATCCATTTTTGGCGGAAGCATAAGTTTAGGTAGTCTTACTTCAAACAAGTCTAATGAGAAGCCACAATATTTACAAGCTATTAGCACCAACTCAAACTGGAAGTTTAATAGTGAAAAGCCACTATTAAACCAGAAAGCGGCCATTAGCTTAGCCGCCAAGGCAACAGATCGTAAAGCTGAGTTTTGGCAGCAAAATAGGAGCATCCCTTACTCGTCCAGAGATCAGCGAACATTTAAAAGTGTGGAACAGCTAATAGAGCAACAACATATTGACCGAAAGATTAATCTACTTCAAAATTTCAACATCGGTTATTTGCCTATTGGCTTTTTTAATCTCGATTTACGTACACTTGTTAAATACAACGATTACGAGGGATTTAGGTTGGGCGCTGGGGGAGTAACTAATCAAAATTTTGCTAAACGCTTTAGAATTGATGGCTACAGTGTTTATGGGTTTAAAGACCGAGCTTTTAAATATAAAATTGGTGCAGGCTATCAGCTAAACTCCAATAAAAATACTTGGTTAAACCTGAGTTATATAAATGATATTGAAGAAATAGGAACTTTTAAATACCTCACAGACGCTCGCGTTTATTCGCTATTTGAGCCTCGACTAGTAAACATCAACTTTTACTACAAATACGAATCTTATCAAGCCAACCTACAGCACCAAATTACCCCTTCGCTTTTAAGCGAATTTAAAATGGCCAAAACCAATATCAATCAGACTGGTGGTTACCGCTACATCGACAATCAGCTAGCCAGAAAAGCCTATGATATTACCGCGTTTACGGCAAGTTTTAGGTACAGTCCTAAAAGTACATTTTTACAAGCGCCAAACAAAAATATAGAAGTCGAGGTGGGCTATCCGCAATTCAGTTTCCAGCTAGAGCGAGCTATCAAAGGAGTACTAAACGGTGATTATAACTATACCAAATTAGGCCTTAAAATGCAATATACCATAGAGCGCATTACTCAAGTAAACACCGAATTCATTGCCGAGGCCAATGCTGGTTTTGGCGATCTACCGCTTACCCATACTTTTCATGCTTTCCCAAACAGCCCCAATAAAGAAACCGTTATGAATCGGTTTTCTGTGGCGGGTAGACGAACTTTTGAAACCATGTATTTTAGTGAGTTTTTTAGCGACAAACAGGCTAGTTTACAAATAAAGCATAAATTACGCCCCTTTACCATATCACGGCGAATTGGACCTCAACTGGTATTTATCTCGCGCCACGCTATTGGTGATTTTGATGCAAAAGACAGGCATCTCGGGGTGCGTTTTAATACGTTAAATAAGGGTTACCACGAAGCGGGTATAGAATTAAACAATATACTTTTTGGTTTCGGATTAAATTTTGCCTATCGCTACGGAGCCTATCACTTGCCTCAATTAGAAGATAATATCAGTCTAAAATTCACCTTTTACTTCAAGCTTTAATTGCTAAAATCACTATATTATTTGGTATCATTTTATACCTTTGCAGCCTTAATTCATACTCATGTCTAAGCTGTTTAGTTTTGGTTTTTGGAATACCATAGCGCGTATTATTTTAAGAAATAGAATCCTTATTATTATAGGAATTGTGGCAATGACCACCTTTTTGGCTATGCAATGGAAAAATATGCGGTTTTCTTACACCGAGGCCAACCTGCTACCCGATCATCATCCAGTTAACCAAGAGTATCAAAAATTTGTAAATACATTTGGCGAAGAGGGCAATGTTTTACTCATCGCAACCAATGATTCGCTTTTATTTACGCCAGAAAAACTAAATGCTTGGAATCAACTTGCTAAAAAGTTAAGTACTTTTCAAGAGGTTGAACATACGCTAGGTTTACATAATTTAAAACAATTAAAAAAGTTTGAAAACCCAGCACGGTTTGAGTTAGTTCCTGTAATTGACAGCAGTACTGCTATCAATTCGGCTGCAGCCCAAAAACTCAAAACCCATTTATTTGAAAAATTGCCTTTTTATGAAGGCCTGGTTTACAGCAAAAAATCGAATACGGTACAAACCGCAGTTTACATAGATAAAGCCATTGTTAATAGCAAAGAAAGAAAAATCTTTATACTCGAAAAACTACAACCGGTCTTAGATGAATTTAAAGAAGAAAATGATATAAAAATTCACGTTTCGGGTATGCCTTACATCCGTACGCTTAACTCGCAAAATATCATCGATGAAATTCAATGGTTTGTAGGAGGAGCTTTATTGGTAACCTCACTTATTTTCTTTTTCTTTTTTAGATCGGTACGGGCGACTTTAATCTCTATGCTCACGGTTATTATTGGAGTTATGTGGGCTTTTGGCGTATTAGGCTTGCTGCATTATGAAATCACCGTTTTAACCGCTATTATTCCACCTCTTATTATTGTGATTGGAATTCCTAATTGTATTTTCTTGATTAACAAATACCAACAAGAAATAAAAAAGCATGGAAATCAAGCTAAATCATTGCAACGGGTTATAGCTAAGGTCGGAAATGCAACTTTGATGACCAACGTAACTACCGCCTCTGGTTTTGCTACTTTTATTATTACAGAAAGCACCTTGCTCAAAGAATTTGGTATTGTAGCTTCAATAAATATTGTTGCTATTTTTATTCTTAGCCTTTTGATTATACCTATAATTTACAGCTATTTGGCTTTACCCAAAGAACGGCATTTGAGGCATTTAGGAAAAACCTGGATAGAAGGCTTTGAAAATTGGATTGTACGCATGGTAAAGCATAGACGCATCACTATTTATATAGTTTCTATTTGCGCTTTAGTCATAAGTATTATTGGCATTTACACCATTAGGGTTTCGGGTAGTTTACTCGAGGATATGCCAAAAGAGGCGGCCTTTTTTAAAGATATCGAATTCTTCGAAGAAGAATTTGATGGAATTATGCCACTCGAGCTCTTGATTGATACAAAAAGACCTCAAGGGGTCACCAAATTAAGCACGCTTAAACGCATGCGCGATCTACAAGATTTGCTCGCCGAATACCCAGAACTGTCTAAACCTGTATCGATGGTAGAACTGGTAAAATATAGCAAACAAGCCTATTACAACGGCAACCCAGAATACTACCAATTACCTACTTCACAAGAGAAAAATTTTATTTTCCCGTACTTAAAGGGTGTAAATACCGCAGGCAGCAATCAGCTAAATGCCTATATAGATTCTACGGGGCAATTTGCCCGAATGACGGTTTTTATGAAAGATATTGGCACCGAAGAAATGGAAGCTATTGAAGATCAAATTTGGCCAAAAATCAACAAGCTTTTTCCAGAAAATCGCTATGAAATTACAATGACGGGTAAGGCTCTGGTTTTTCAAAAAGGAACCAATTATTTGGTTAAAAACCTTGTAATGTCATTGTCTTTAGCCATTCTACTTATCGCTATTTTTATGGCTTGGATGTTTAGGTCATTCAAAATGATTATCATTTCACTAATTCCCAATTTATTACCGCTTTTAATAACAGCAGGGATGATGGGCTTTTTAGGCATTCCCATCAAACCGTCTACTATTTTGGTGTTTAGTATTGCCTTTGGTATATCGGTAGATGATACCATTCACTTCTTGGCTAAATACAGGCAAGAACTCAAGGCTAGAAACTGGAAAATTAGCAAATCGGTGTACCCCGCTTTGCGCGAAACTACCGTAAGTATGTTTTATACCTCAATTGTGCTTTTCTTTGGTTTTTCTGTTTTTATGATTAGTAGTTTTGGAGGAACTAAAGCATTAGGCGGATTGGTTTCTGCGACCTTGCTATTTGCGATGCTTTCTAACCTACTTCTGCTCCCTTCTTTATTGCTTTCTTTAGCAAGAAGCATTGCCAATAAAGAAGATTTTAAAGAACCAAACTTAGAAATTCTACCAGAAGAAATGGAGGAAAAGGAATAAACCAATTGTCCAGTTGGGTCTAATTATTATAATTTTTATATTAATTCCAATCTTTTAAAGATTAAAAAAAGGGGGGTAATTTATTTTATCTCATCTCTTTTTTAGAAGGTGGTGTAGTTATGGTAACCGAGCTCGCTGGTGCTCGCATTTTAGCTCCCTTTTTTGGATCGTCTCTTTACAGTTGGGCCTCAACTTTGTCAATTACCTTGCTAGCCTTAATGACAGGTTATTACACCGGTGGTTATGCTACCACCAAATCAAAAACAAGCACACCAAAAGCCATTTTTCTAGTTTTTCTTATCAGTGGCTTAATGGTGATGCTACAGCCTAGCTTAGGCAGAACCGTTATGCAAGAAACCATTAAGCTCCCATTTTTTACCGGCATTATACTTTCGCAACTTATCTTTTTATTTCCTCCCGTTTTTCTAATGGGTATGATGAGTCCAATGATCATTGCGCAAATCAATCAATCGGTGCAAAGGGCAGGCAAATCTGCTGGTAACATCTATGCCGTTTCTACTTTTGGCGGTATTTTGTTTACCCTGCTTTTCGGTTTTTTAATTATTCCTGAGTACGGTATTAGCTTACCGGTTATTCTATTAGGTGCTTTCGTAATATTGTTTTCTTCTGTACTATTATTGCGTCAAAAAATTTCTGTACCGATGGGCTTGGTTTTAGCCTTGATAATTTTAGCTCAATTTAGGCAAGCTTATGTTAGTTATCAAGAATATTCACCCATTCACGCTAAGGGTGAAAGTTTAGTAGAATATTCAGAAGGTTTGCTAGGCGAAATCAGTATCAGTAATCAAAATTTAAAAAGTCCAGACGGTCGTCCCTTTAAAGCAAGAATGCTCAAGGTAAATAACGTGATGCAAAATCAAGCCGTGTTAAACTACCCCAAAGCCAGTTTGGTTTATTATGTAAACTTTATTCGCAATTTGGTAGGACAATTGCCTAAAAAAGAATCGGCACTTATTGTAGGTCTAGGTGCAGGTAATATATACTCAGACATGCAATTGTACAATATAGATGTAGAAACCGTAGAGATTGACCAGCGCATTTATGATTATGGGATAAAGTATTTTAAAATGAAACCCCACCCCGAAAAAAGTCATATTACCGATGGCCGCTACTTTATTAATACCGCACAAAAACAATACGATATCATTGTACTCGATGTTATTGTTGGCGAAAATGTAGCCAAGCAATTGGTGACCTTAGAAAGTTTTAAAAAAATGTATGAGCTATTACCCGATCAAGGCACCTTAATAATTGAACATGGCGGTATTCAAGATTTTTCTAAAAACAAATTTGTACCCAGCCTATATAAAACTCTAGGTCAAGCCGGATTTGAGGTTAGTATGTTCAATCCCGTTAAAGCACCCAATAATCGGTATGGCGATGTTTTGTTTGTTGCCACCAAAAATAAAGCCATAGATAAAAACAATATTTTTGTTGCTGAAGACATGCTACTCTCGGCGGGTCCCATTAGTCAATATGAAGTTTTTTTAAATGATTTTGATACTTCCGTCCCAGCGGAATTACTTACCGATGATAAAAATAAAACCGACATATTACTTAGAGACCACTACTTACATATCCGCGAAAAGCGTAATTAAGCTAAAGCCGAAGACTACCGGCCATAAATAATTGATAAAGCTTCATCCTAAAACTCTTCCAACTTTTAGGACATCAATAAGATTCTGCTCCCAATATTCACTGGGCGGTACAAACTGCAAAGGCTGCTTTTAAAAAATTCGGGGTAATCGTAAACTTAATTTTTTAGCCTTAAACCGCTTTTTTGACTTAACAAGGATCGAATTAAGTTGAAAGCAACCAAAATTCCCGTCTTAGTGTTTTAAAAGCTATGTCGAAAAAATTATCTTTGCCCTACAAATGCAAACGACATGAAAAATACAAAAATTGTAGAAGTATTAAAAACCGATCCTGTACTGCAAGAGATAAGCGTGCAAGGATGGGTACGTGCCTTTAGAAGTAACCGCTTTATTGCTCTTAATGATGGTTCTACGATAAATAATATACAAGCCGTAGTAGACTTTGAAAATACACCACAAGAAATCTTAGATGAAATTAATATTGGCGCTGCCCTACATATTACTGGAACTTTAAAAGAAAGTGAAGGTAAAGGGCAAAAGGTAGAAATTGCTGCCAAAGAGATTACTATTCTAGGTAAAGCCAACTCTGATGATGTAAAAAAGACCATCCTTTCTCCTAAGCGTCATAGTCTAGAAAAACTTAGAGAGCAAGCTCACTTGCGCGTTCGCACCAATACCTTTGGCGCCATTATGCGCGTACGTGCCAAATTATCTTTTGCGGTACACCAATACTTTAATGAGAACGGATTTTATTACGTAAACACCCCTATTATTACGGGTAGTGATGCCGAGGGTGCTGGCGAAATGTTCCGCGTCACAAACTTTGACCTAAATAACCCTGCCAAAGATGAGAATGGTAAAGTGAATTTTAAAGAAGATTTCTTTGGCAAAGAAACCAATCTTACCGTTAGCGGACAATTAGAAGCCGAAACTTATGCTATGGGCCTAGGTCAAGTTTATACCTTTGGACCTACTTTTAGAGCCGAAAACTCAAACACCTCAAGGCACTTGGCAGAATTTTGGATGATTGAGCCAGAAGTTGCTTTCTGTGATTTAGATGGCAATATGGATTTGGCCGAAGATTTTATCAAATATGTTTTAAACTACGTGCTTACTCATTGTGATGATGATCTCGCATTCCTAGAAAATCGCTTAATTCAAGAAGATAAGGCAAAGCCCGAAAAAGATAGAGCGCCTATGCCTTTGCGAGAAAAATTAAAGTTTATTACAGAAAATAACTTCAAACGTGTAAGCTATACAGAGGCTATAGAAATTCTAAAAAATTCTAAACCCAATAAGAAAAAGAAATTTGATTATTTAATTGAAGAGTGGGGTGCCGATTTACAGAGTGAGCACGAACGTTATTTGGTAGAAAAACACTTTAAGTGCCCAGTGATTTTATTTGATTATCCTGCGCAAATTAAAGCTTTTTATATGCGCTTAAACGAAGACGACAAAACCGTTAGAGCAATGGATGTTCTTTTCCCTGGTATTGGCGAAATGGTAGGAGGTTCACAGCGTGAAGAACGCTTAGAAGTACTACAAGAAAAAATGAAAGAGTTTAATATAGACGAGGAAGAACTATGGTGGTACCTGGATACCCGCCGCTTTGGTTCTTGTGTTCACAGTGGTTTTGGACTAGGCTTTGAGCGTTTGGTGCTTTTCGCAACCGGAATGAGCAATATTAGAGACGTAATTCCTTTTCCTAGAACACCTCAAAACGCAGAGTTTTAATATCTGTATGCCTAAGAATTAATTTTATAACTACGCTCACAAGGCGGATTTAAACATAAAAAAACCCAGTTTTCACTGGGTTTTTTATTTATAGCTTTTTTTCTAATTTCTAAGCCTTCTTATTTCTTCTTTTTGACTCTTCACTTGCAGTCGTAAATAAAACACCTCCGCAATCAGATAAATCAACACAAAAAAGTTTTGCAAATCCATTGAAATTAAAGCTTTCCCCCACTCAAATCGCAACAGTATAAAGCAAATAAAAAAGGCTCCTAATGCCACATAGCGCGTATATTTTAATAATTGCTTTAACATAAAAATTTTATTGGGGTTGCATCCAGGTTCTAAAATCTACTGCTTTTCCTATTATTTCACGTAATTGCGCAATAGGTACGCGCTGCTGCTCCATACTATCACGGTGTCTAATAGTCACTTGGTTGTCTTCTAAAGTATCGTGATCTACAGTAATACAAAAAGGAGTCCCAGCAGCATCCTGTCTTCTATACCTCCTACCTACGGCGTCTTTCTCGTCGTAAGTCACATTAAAGTCCCACTGTAAATCTTCTACTATTTTTTCGGCTATTTCGGGTAAACCGTCTTTCTTAACTAACGGCAAGATGGCCGCTTTATAAGGTGCCAATATAGCAGGTAATTTAAGAACGGTTCGCGTAGTGCCTCCTTCTAATTCTTCTTCCTGTAAAGCACTAGAGAAAACCGCTAAAAACATACGGTCAAGTCCTATAGAAGTCTCAATAACGTAAGGGGTGTAATTCTTGTTCAATTCTGGATCAAAAAACTGTAATTTTTTACCAGAGTGCTGCTCGTGGGCTTTTAAATCAAAGTCAGTTCTAGAATGTATTCCTTCCAATTCTTTAAACCCAAAAGGAAAATTAAACTCGATATCGGTAGCGGCATTGGCATAATGAGCCATTTTTTCATGATCATGGAAACGGTAATTATCATCACCTAAGCCCAGTGATCGATGCCAATTTTGTCTGGTTTCTTTCCAATACTCAAACCACTTGAGTTCTTCGCCTGGACGAACAAAAAACTGCATTTCCATTTGTTCAAATTCGCGCTGGCGAAAAATAAACTGTCTCGCTACAATTTCATTTCTAAAGGCTTTACCTATTTGAGCAATCCCAAATGGTATTTTCATACGCCCCGTTTTTTGCACATTGGCAAAATTTACAAATATACCTTGAGCGGTTTCAGGTCGTAGGTATAAATCGGTAGCTGAATCTGCCGAAGCACCTAGTTTAGTGCCAAACATCAAGTTGAATTGTTT
>CATQIB010000027.1 GCA_958296185.1 uncultured Mesonia sp. | reverse complement strand
ATTTTTCGAGAAGATAAATCGTTCATAAAGTCTTGTAATTTAAGTCCGAGATGGTATTTAAATTTTATTTCTCATTTAATTCGTATTTGCTTAAAGATGCTATAGTCTTTTAGTGTATTAACTCTAGGTCAAAGCAAGGTTTAAACCAAATTGTTTCAATTCTGAATCCATATTGAATCTATGATGAGTATACCTAAGTCCACCAAATAGTGGACTCACCGTGGACTCAATACGCTTTAAATAGAGGCTTGGTATGTAGTAAACCGACTTCATTTATGCTTGAAAATTAAGCCTAGGAAAGACCTTGCTGTGCTAAAAAGCATTCCTTATACCGTTCTTTAAAAAATAAGTTCAAGCCTATGAAAAATCGTTATGCGCTATACTTTATAGGTATGCAATAAAAGACTTATGGCAGAAGCAAATTACTTTATCAATTTGCACACAACTTTTGAGATGATCCGTCAAGACGGATCAAGGGTCAAGAATATTTTCTGTTTTTTTTGAGTTATTAAGCAAATAATTCTTCGAGAAGAAACATCGTTCGTAAAATTTTGTGATTTTAGTCCGAGATGGTATTTAGATTTTATTACTTTTTTAACCCGACTTGCTTAAGGGTGCTATAGTGTTTATGTGCATTAACTTTATACAAATGCAAGCTATAAATCATTTCGTCTCTATACTAAATCTATATTGAATTTGTTGTGAGTTTATTTAAGTCCGCTTTTAATGGACTCACTGTGGACTAGCTATGCTTATGACTAGAAATAGGTGATAAGAAATTAGGGGTTTGATGAGTGTGAAGGCCAGCACAACACTTATAATTAAACATGTATCAGTAAGGGTAAAATAGATATTAAGCATATAAAAAATCTGTTTTCAAACTTACAATTCATCTAGTTAATTTTTTTATTTGCTAATTAAATTCAGTTTCGTTGTTAAACTTGCGGGGAGTTGGCTGTTCCGTATTTTCAAAATCATCACCAAAAATATACTTATTTCCCTTTAAAATAAATAAGCAAATGAGTAAGACGCTTGAAAGAAAGAAAATAAATTTTATATATAAATTATTTGTTGCATACAAAGTGTAGTAGGCAAAACCAGAATGGCTGCCTAATATCAAGAAAGTATAAGCTATACGTAGCAACATTTTTTTTCTTTAAAGATAATATGTCAAGCCTTGTTGTACATTTAAAATATTCCCAATTAATCTTAATTTAACGTATAGGATAAATGTGCTTTTATATCTTGTAAAGTAAATTATAGAGTAGTGACTAATAAAATTGTAAAATATATAATTCTTGGGATTGTACTTTTTGGAGTAAGCTATTTTGGAACGCAATGGTATATCGAATATCGGCTAAAGCAACATTTAAGCGAGGGGCTTTTAGGTGGAGAGCTGGTGTTTAGTAAACTTGATATAAATCTTTGGCAAAGAGCTGGACGATTAGAAAAAGTATCTTGGCATAGAACAAAAGGGGAGTCTATTTTTGAGGTAGATCAAATTGAAGTAAAAGGAGTGCAGCTCTTACAACTTGTGTTTAAAGACCAATTGGCTATTAGTGAGATTGAAATTGAACAGCCTAAAATTATATGGGTGAGTAATAAATCAATACCAGAAAAAAAGACGGAAAAGGAGATGAAAATAAACGCCATTACGGTGGAAAAAGTGCATTTGCGAAAAGGTAATTTCAAGTGGATGGAGCAAGATCGGCTGAAAGCGGAGGTAGAGCAAATTAACTTATCTGTTCATAATGTAGTGCTTAACCATAAAACAGTGAAGAAAGCTATACCTGTTGAATATGATAGCTATCGTTTTGAACTTCTTGATTTGTTCTTAAATGTAAATAACCTACAAGACTTGAAATTGAAAGAACTTGTTTTAGGCGACTCGCTATTGGAGGCAAATGATTTGATTTATACACCTAAATATTCGAAGCGAGAATATGTAAATCACATACCTTACGAAAAAGATTTGATAAATCTTAAAATTGATCGCGTCGCTTGTAAAGAATTAAAATACTCCATTGATCAAATATTTTCTCTATATATACCAAGTGTAGACATTCAAAAAGGGAATTTGCAAATTTATAGAGACAAAACCATTAAAGATGATGTGCGGCAAAAAAAGCTTTACAGTCAGATGTTACGCGAGTTACCTTTTAGCTTAAAAGTAGATACGGTAGCTATTCATGACACATTTATAAAATACCAAGAGAAGTTAGGAGAAAATGAAGTGGGTGAGGTGTCATTTGAAAATGTAAATGCCGCTATTGGTCATTTGATAGGAGGTCAAGCCCGATACAACTCCAAAAAAGAAACTACGCTTGACCTTAAGGCAGACTTTACGGGAATTTCAAAGTTAGATTTTGAGTATTCATTCCGAGTTGCTGATTCTACCGATGCTTTTCAATTTAAAGGAAGCGCCTGGGAGGTGCAAGACCACCAAGTAAATAAATTTTTTATTCCAGCTTTGGGTGTACAGGCTAACGGAAGCATTGATGCTTTGCACTATAATTTTAGCGGTGACCAAAATAAAGCCTCAGGCGAAATGATTATGGTTTATGATGAACTTAAATTTGAAGTGTTAAAGGAGAATGGGCAGAAAAAAAAGATAATGAGCTGGTTAGCTAATATTGTGGTAGATACCAAAAATAAAACCCGTAAGCCTGTTGAGGTTACGGGTGTGCAAAGAGATAAAACAAAATCTTTTTGGAACTACTATTGGCGTTGTTTACAAAAAGGCCTTAAAAAGGAGTTGCTTTAATTTTGTTCTTTAATTTTAAAAGTAATTACAGGTATTTTAGCGTGATTTACAAGATCTTCACTGATGCTTCCGTTTAGGAAGTGTGCAATCCCTTTTCTACCATGAGTACTCACGCCTATAAGAGAGGCTTTTTTAAATGCAGCAAATTTTAAGATTCCTTTCTCAATAGATTCCGCTCCATATAAATCAAAAGAATAATTATCAAAATCTACATCTTTAAAGAAAACAGCTTTTTTCTTATTGATGTATTCGTCGGTTTTAAATTTATTTGCGGTATTGATGTAAACCACGTGCATTTCAAGATCCATTTTCTTAGCGAAATTTACTGCTTCTAGGAAGGAATCTCTATTTTTTGGCATAAGATCGGTGGCATAAACCATAGATTTAACCTTGCTCACTTCCAATTCGTTCTTCACAACCAAGACAGGGATGTCTGAGTTTCTTACTACTTTTTCTGTGTTGGAGCCAATGAAAATTTCTTTAAAACCGCTTGCCCCATGTGAACCCATCACTACTAAATCGACATCATTTTCGTTTGAGAAAGTCATAATCCCTTCAAAAGCCTCATTAAATTGTACAGTTTCATAAACTGTTAATCCGTCAAGGTAATCACTACTTAAAACATCAGAAAAACGTTTACGCGCTAATTTCATGAAATAAATCGCCTCGGGTAAACTATTTGGGTTGCCGTCTAATGTGGGGTCGATCAACTGAGCAGGAAGCTCAAGCATATGTAGTAAATATATCTCGGCATCATAGGTTTTGGCTAGTTGTGCTGCCACTTTTAAGGCGTTTTCAGCTTGGTCAGAAAAATCTGTTGGGACAAGAATTTTTTTCATTTGTGTTATTTTAGTTGTCTGTTTTTGCTAATAAAAATTAAAAGTACAAATAATTTCGTTGGTTTCTAATTTATTATGTGAGAAAATATTATTACATTTGCATTGTAAACAAAAAAAAGATAGGAGGGGACACTTTAAGTCCCCTCTTTTTATAACTAGAAAAGCGTTTTATGAAGCAAGAAATAGTAGCGGGATTATTAGAAGAAGCCCTTGCTGAAAACCCTTCGCTTTTTTTGATCGATTTAAGTATACAGGCAGGCAATCAAATTCAAGTAGTGATTGATGGTGATCAAGGAGTAAGTGTGAATGATTGCATTGCTGTAAGTCGAAAAATAGAACATAACTTAGATCGCGAGGAGGAGGATTTTTCTTTAGAGGTAACCTCTGCAGGAGTGACAGCGCCTTTACAATTACCAAGACAATTCAAAAAGAATTTGGGTAGAAAGTTAAAAGTTACTTTAGCCGAGCGTGTTTTAGAAGGTAATCTAGATCAAGTAGAGGAGGATAAAATACTGCTGAGTTGGAAGGCTAGAGAGCCAAAACCTGTAGGAAAAGGCAAGCATACGGTAAATAAAGAGGTGTGGCTGCCACTAGAAGAGATAAAAGAAGCAAAAGTGATGATAACATTTTAACCTAAATTAGATATGGAGAATATCGATTTAATCAACTCATTTTCAGAGTTTAAAGATAATAAATTAATAGATCGTGTAACTTTAATGGCGATTCTTGAAGACGTTTTTAGAAACGCCTTGAAAAAGCGATTTGGACAAGATGATAATTTCGATATTATTATAAATCCAGATAAAGGCGATTTAGAGATTTGGAGAAACCGTATTGTGGTGGCCGATGGAGAGGTTGAAGATGATAATCAAGAAATTTCATTGACAGAGGCTAGAAAAATAGAGCCTGATTTTGAGGTGGGTGAAGATGTTTCTGAAGAGGTGAAACTAATCGATTTAGGTAGGCGGGCGATTTTAGCGCTTAGACAAAACCTTATATCAAAGATTCACGAACATGATAATACCAACATTTATAAGCAGTTTAAAGATCTTGAAGGAGAGATTTATACTGCCGAAGTACATCATATTAGGCATCGTGCAGCTATCTTGTTAGATGACGAAGGCAATGAGTTGGTGATGCCAAAGGATAGACAAATACCTTCAGATTTCTTTAGGAAAGGGGATAATGTGAGAGGGGTTATCGAAAGCGTAGAACTTAAAGGTAATAAACCCACCATCATTATGTCTAGAACAGCGCCTGAATTTTTAGAGAAGTTGTTTGAACAAGAAATCCCAGAGGTTTTTGACGGTTTGATTACCATCAAAAAGGTGGTACGCGTACCAGGAGAAAAAGCTAAAGTAGCTGTAGATAGTTATGATGACAGGATAGACCCAGTGGGAGCTTGTGTTGGTATGAAAGGTTCTAGAATACACGGTATAGTTCGAGAGTTAGGTAATGAAAATATTGATGTGATTAATTACACCAATAACATTCAATTATTGATTACACGAGCCTTAAGTCCGGCTAAAGTGATGTCGATAAAAATGGATGAAGAAAACAAACGGGCTCAGGTGACCTTAAAACCTGAGGAGGTTTCAAAAGCTATAGGTCGAGGAGGGCACAATATTAGACTTGCTGGGCAATTAACCGGTTATGAGATTGATGTCTATAGAGATGGCGAAGAAGAGGATGTTGAGTTACGTGAGTTTTCAGATGAAATCGAGTCTTGGATCATTGATGAACTGTCTAGAATCGGTTTAGATACAGCAAAAAGTGTTCTTGAAAAAGATGTAGATGATTTGGTTAAAATCACCGATCTTGAAGAGGAGACAATAATAGAAGTTATACGAATTTTAAAGGAAGAGTTTGAGTAGGATTTTTTTAAAATTTTAAGACAAAATAAGAATAAAGAGGTTAATTTAGAGGCAATTTATGGCTGAAGCGAAAAATATGCGATTAAACAAAGTATTACGTGAATTTAATATATCACTAGACCGGGCTGTGGAGTTCTTGGAGTCTAAGGGTTATGAGATTGATGCACGTCCTACAACAAAAATTTCGGAGGAAGTTTACCAAGTGCTTTTTGAAAAATTTCAAACAGATAAGAGTAAAAAAGTGGCTTCTAAAGAAGTAAGTAAAGAAAAGCAAAAAGAAAAAGAAGAACTCCGTTTGGCTAGAGAGCGTGAACAACAAGAGAAATTGCGTAAACTGGAGGAGAAGAAAGAACGCGAAAGAAAACGCCAGGAGGAAGAGGAGCGTATTGTTAGAGCTAAAGCTAGTCTAGATGGGCCAAAGCAAGTGGGTAAAATCGACTTGAATAAATCGGCTGATAAGAAAGAAGCTGATAGTAAAAAAGAATCTAAGGAATCTGTTAAGCCAGAAGAGAAAAAAGAAACTTCAGCGCCTAAAAAGCAAGCAAAAGATGGAGAGCAGCCTAAGACGAAAAAAGAGCGTGAAACAGATGAGCCTAGACCAGAAGAGCGAATTCAAACGAATTATAAGAAATTAGATGGTCCTAATTTTACCGGCGAAAAAATTGATTTAAGTCAATTTAAGAAAAAACCGGCTAAAAAGAAGGAAGACGATAAAAATAGTGCTAGTTCGAAGAAGAAGCGTAAGCGGATAGCTAAAGATCCTTCTAAGGGAGCGGCTGGTAAGAAGAAAGGAAACTTCAAAAAAGGCAATAAGGCAAGAAGGCCTGTGGTGAAGGAAGAGCCTACCGAAGAAGAAGTGCAAAAGCAAATTCGTGAAACCCTAGAAAAGTTACAGGGTAAATCCAATAAAGGTAGAGGAGCTAAATACCGTAAAGATAAAAGAGATCAGCACCGTCAAAAAACAGAGCAAGAACAAGAACAACAAGAGTTAGAAAGCAAAACGCTTAAAGTAACTGAGTTTGTTACTGTTTCTGAAGTAGCAACAATGATGGATGTGCCCGTAACCAAAGTGATTTCTGCTTGTATGTCATTGGGGATGATGGTTACGATGAATCAGCGATTAGACGCAGAGACATTGAGCATTGTAGCCGAGGAGTTTGGTTACGAAGTAGAGTTTGTTACTGCTGATTTGGAGGAAGCTATTGAAGTAGAAGAAGATAAACCAGAAGACTTAGAAAGTAGATCACCGATTGTTACTGTAATGGGACACGTTGATCACGGAAAGACTTCGTTGTTAGATTATATCCGTAAAGAAAATGTTATTGCAGGCGAAAGTGGTGGTATAACCCAGCATATTGGAGCCTACGGAGTAGAATTAGATAATGGCAAACGTATAGCTTTCTTAGATACTCCGGGTCACGAGGCCTTTACCGCTATGCGAGCCCGTGGAGCACAAGTTACCGATATTGCTATTGTTGTTATTGCAGCCGATGATGACGTAATGCCGCAAACTAAGGAAGCTATTTCGCACGCACAAGCGGCGGGAGTGCCTATTATATTTGCGATAAACAAAGTAGACTTACCTACGGCTAACGTAGAAAAAATCAAAGAAAAATTAGCCGGTATGAACTTATTGGTGGAAGATTGGGGAGGTAAAATACAATCTCAGGATATATCTGCCAAAAAAGGAACCGGGGTTAAAGAATTGCTCGAAAAAGTATTGCTAGAGGCCGAGTTACTTGAGCTGCAGGCCAACCCGAATAAGCTCGCTACTGGTACTGTTGTTGAGGCTTACCTAGATAAAGGTAGAGGTTATGTTTCTACCGTGCTTGTTCAAGGAGGTACACTTAAAATAGGTGATTACGTATTAGCGGGTACTACAAGTGGTAAAATAAAGGCTATGCACGACGAGCGTGGAAACAAAATTAAAGAGGCGGGGCCTTCAACCCCCGTATCTATACTTGGTCTTGACGGAGCTCCGCAAGCGGGTGATAAATTTAGCGTGATGCGCGATGAGCGAGAAGCTAAAGACATTGCTAGCAAACGTACCCAATTGCAACGTGAGCAAGACGTGAGAACGCAAAGGCATATTACACTTGATGAGATAGGTAGACGTATTGCTCTAGGTGACTTTAAAGAGCTGAATATTATCCTTAAGGGGGATGTGGATGGTTCTGTAGAAGCCTTAACAGATAGCTTCCAAAAATTATCAACCGAGGAGATTCAAATCAATATACTTCATAAAGGTGTAGGTGCTATTACCGAAAGTGATGTCTTGTTAGCTTCTGCATCTGATGCTATTATTGTTGGATTTAATGTAAGGCCTGCTGGGAATGCTAAACAAGTGGCCGAAAAAGAAGAGATTGATATTAGAACTTATTCTATTATTTATGATGCTATAAACGACCTTAAAGATGCAATGGAGGGAATGTTGTCTCCAGAGATGAAGGAAGAGGTGACTGGTACCGCAGAGATTAGGGAAACTTTCAAAATTTCTAAAATTGGAACTATTGCAGGTTGTATGGTTACCGATGGCAAAATTTATAGAAATAGCAAAGTACGTTTGATACGTGATGGAGTTGTAATTTACGACGGTTTATTAGCCTCTCTAAAACGTTTTAAAGACGATGTGAAAGAGGTTTCAAAAGGTTACGACTGTGGATTGCAAATCAAGAACTACAATGACATCAAAGAAGGTGATATTGTAGAAGCATATCAAGAAGTTGCAGTGAAGAAGAAACTTAAATAGTTAACTGTTTAATTCTTAATAAAAAAAGGGATTGCAAACGCAATCCCTTTTTTTATTAAGCTTTTTTTTTGATCTATGAACGCGGTTTAAAAACGAATGCTTTCTTAAAAGTTTCTTTGAGATCTCTAAAAGCTCTATCAGCTTCTATTCTATTTCTAAAATTACCAGCCCAAACCTTATAATTGGGGGCTTGATATTCTATACTCGAAGTCATTTCAGGGAATTCTTTTTGAAGTTTAGCTCGAGTTTTTTCAGCTTCACTTAAAGTCGCATCAGCCGATAATTGTATAATATAGCGATCATTTATTTCTTTGGTTTCAACCATTTTATTTTTTAAAATCACTAACTCTTGTATCAGTGGATCTGCTTCAATTTTAAGTGTTCTCTCCTGCGCATTTATGCCTATTGCGATCATCATAAAAACTCCAAAAAATAAGCATTTATACGTCCTTCCATTTTCGATCATAATTCTAGTTTTAGGCAAAAATATACTTTTCTAACTATTTTTAAAGAAATTTATTATTTAGAACTGGTATAAATTACGTATTAACACTTAGCTAACATTTTTAAAATGCGTGATAAGTGTTACTTTTGCTATTGTTTTTCGCAGTATTCAGGCTTGTTTAGAGGTAACTGCCTTATTGTGAAAGGTATATCAAGTTAAAGATGTTAATTCAACTGTAATATGAAAAAGGTGAAAATGCGCCATTCAAATTCAAGATTCCTTTTGCTCGCTCTAGCAGCATTATTTTTCTTTTCTAACCCCTCTTTTGCACAAGATGCTGCCGATAGTCCTTCGGTAGAAGAAAACACGACACCGGTCGATGAGGCTGGTCTAGAGGGTGATGTGAGTGCTGGTAAAGATTTGTTTAATAGTCTATGTGCAGCTTGTCATAAGCCTTATAAGCGGGCTATTGGACCGGCTTTACACGGAGTAACTGAAAAACGAGGAAAAGAGTGGTTGTATTCTTGGATTAAGAATAGTTCGGCAATGATTGAAGCGGGAGACCCTCAAGCGGTTGCTATTTATGAAGAGTATAATAAGGTGGCGATGAACGCCTTCCCTCAATTATCAAATTCTGATATCGATAACATCTTGGCTTATGTAGAACAGCCAAAACCTGAGCCTAAAGTTGCTGTTGCTGCCGAAGGGTCTGCGGCGGCAGGTCAAGGAGGTGGTGCAGGTGTGTCAACTCAGGTTGTTTTAGGAATTTTAGCTTTTGTATTATTATTGCTTTTGGTGGTTCTCTTTTTGGTGAACAAAACCTTAACTCGTTTTGCCGAGGCAAATGGTGTGGTGATTGAAAAAGACGAAAAGACTTCAAAGCCGATATGGAAGGCGTTTGTAGAGAATCAGTTTTTAGTGATTGTTACTACGGTAGTTCTTTTATTAGTTGGTTCGTATTATGTATATGGTTTTTTCATGCAGGTGGGTGTAGATCAGGGTTACGCTCCTGTGCAGCCTATTCATTATTCGCATAAAATCCACGCTGGAGACAATGGTATAGATTGTAAGTATTGCCACTCTTCTGCTCGTGTGAGTAAACAGTCGGGTATTCCTTCTTTGAATGTTTGTATGAACTGTCATAAATCAATTGCAGAGGTTGCTCCGGAAACGGCAACTGAGGAGTATTCTAAAGAATTTTATGATGGTGAAATAGCTAAGCTTTACGATGCTGTAGGTTGGGATCCGGCTACGCAATCCTACACAGGAGAAGAGAAGCCTGTGAAATGGGTTCGTATTCATAATTTACCAGACTTAGCCTATTTTAACCACTCTCAGCACGTTACTGTGGCGGGTATCGAGTGTCAAAAATGTCACGGTCCTGTTGAAGAAATGGAGATTATGAGGCAGCACGCACCTTTAACTATGGGGTGGTGTATAGAGTGTCACAGAGATACCAAAGTGAATATGCAGGGTAATGAGTATTACGAGAAGATTCACGAAGAATTATCAAAAAAATATGGTGTTGAAACCTTGACAGCTGCTCAAATGGGGGCGCTGGAGTGTGGAAAATGTCATTACTAATTTATTAAGCAGTTAATATCTATTTTATATATGTCATCAAACAAGAAATACTGGAAAAGTGTTGAGGAGCTAAAAGATAATAGTTCTATTGTTGAGACGCTTCAGCAAAACGAATTTGTAGAGGAAATCCCTACAGATGAGTTCTTGGGTAATAAAGAGTCTTTGGAGAGTTCTAAAACCTCTCGAAGAGATTTTTTGAAATTTGTTGGATTTAGTACGGCAGCGGCATCCTTAGCAGCTTGTGAAGGGCCAGTTGTTAAATCTATTCCTTATGTAGTTCAGCCCGAAAGAATTGTTCCTGGAGTAGCGAATTATTACGCGACAACAATAGCTAATGGATTTGATTTCTCTAGTGTGTTGGTTAAAACTCGTGAGGGTAGACCAATAAAGATTGAGAATAATAGTTTAGATAAATTGAGTCCGGGTGCGAATGCCAGGGTTCATGCTTCGGTTCTTTCTTTGTATGATACTAATAGATTGCAGCGCCCGATGGTAGGTGGTGAGTCTGTTTCTTGGGAAACATTTGAATCTGATTTAAAGCAGCGCTTAGACGCTGTTGCCGGGAAGAAAATTGTTTTCTTGACACAGAGTTTTGCTAGTCCTTCTACAGAGCGTTTGATGGATGAGTTTAAACTTGCATACCCTAATGCAAGTCATGTAGTATATGATGATGTGGCAGAAGATGCTGTGTTGAGCGCTTTTGAGCAAAAATATGGTTTCAGAGCCATGCCTAATTACGATTTTGCAAAAGCCGAAGTAATTGTATCTGTTGGTGCAGATTTCTTAGGTGATTGGCAAGGTGGTGGTTATGATTCAGGTTATGCTAAGGGTCGTATTCCGAAAGATGGCAAGATGTCAAGACACGTTCATTTTGAATCCAATATGTCTTTGACTGGCGCTAATGCGGATAAGCGTGTAATGGTTACCGCCGCAGAGCAAAAACAAGTTTTAGCGGCGCTTTATGGATATGTTTCAGGTAAATCAACTAGTGGCTTGCCGGCGAAATTAGATGATGTAGTAGTAAAAGCTAAAGAACAGTTGCGTAAAGCCGGGTCTGGAGCAGTTGTAGTGTCTGGTCTTCAGGATGTTGATGCTCAGTTGCTTGTGATCGCGATAAATGAAGCCTTAGGAAGTAAGGTGATGAGTACAGATGATCCAAAGCTTACCAAGCAGGGGAATGTAGCTAAAGTAAATGGTCTTATAGAAGATCTTAAAGCGGGTGCTGTTGGTGCAGTGATTATGGCAGGAGTTAATCCTGTATTCACATTGCCTAATGGAGATGAATTCGCTTCTCTTTTGGCTAATGTAGATGTTTCTGTGGCTTTCGCTGAGCGATTAGATGAAACTGCAAAAATTTGTGAATTTGTCGGGGCAGAGCCTCATTATTTAGAGAGTTGGGGAGATGTACGTTTTACCAAAACTCAATTCGGTTTAACTCAACCAACCATACGTCCGTTATTTGCAACTAAACAATTTCAAGACGTACTGTTGAGTTTGTTAGGGAAAGAAGAGAATTATTATAAATATATAAAAGAGACTAGTAAGGGAATTTTAGGTGGTACCAATTGGGCTACTGCACTGCATGATGGGATTTTTACTTCAAATGCTGGGGCTGACTTAAAAGCAAGTGAAGGCTTTGGGGCTAATGTAAGTATTTCTAATGCAGTTAATCGTCTAGCGAAGGCTGGAAAAACCGATAGTTTAGAGCTTCACTTGTATACGAAAACCGGAATGGGTAGTGGAAGACAAGCTAATAATCCTTGGTTGCAAGAATTTCCAGATCCATTAACGCGGGTATCTTGGGATAACTATTTAACCGTATCTAAGGAAGATGCCGAAAACTTAGGGTTTGTAAACGAACATGTAGCTGATGGTGGTTTAAACGGTAGCTATGCAAACCTAAGCTTGGATGGAGTTGTTTTAGAAAATGTCCCTGTAATTATTCAGCCTGGTCAAGCATTGGGAACTGTAGGTCTAGCACTTGGTTATGGGAGAAAAGAAGCTATACAGAGTGAAATGCAAGTGGGGATTAATGCTTTCCCATTATATAAAGATTTTAATACCGTTCAAAACATTAGTATTGAGAAGGCGAGTGGCATGCACGAATTTGCTTGTGTGCAATTGCATAAAACCTTAATGGGGCGTAGTGGGGATATAATCAAGGAAACCACTTTAGAAATTTTTAATACTAAAGATAAAGAGCATTGGAACGCCATACCGCATGTTTCTTTAGATCATAAGCCGGTTTCTGTTAATTCTCCCGAAGTTGATTTGTGGCAAGAATTTGATAGAAGTGTAGGACACCATTTTAACCTTTCTATAGACTTAAACGCTTGTACCGGATGTGGTGCCTGTGTGATTGCTTGTCATAGCGAGAACAACGTTCCAGTTGTGGGTAAAGAAGAGGTTAGAAAAAGTAGAGATATGCACTGGTTGCGTATTGATAGATATTACTCTTCTGAAGAAACTTTTGTCGAAGATTTAGAAAAGAAAGACAACTTTGATGGTCTAGGAGATTCACTATCAGGATTTGGTGAGCTAGAAGAAGCTTCGGGTAATCCGCAAGTGGTTTTTCAGCCTGTTATGTGTCAGCATTGTAACCATGCGCCTTGTGAAACAGTTTGTCCTGTAGCGGCAACTTCACACGGTAGACAAGGTCAGAACCAAATGGCTTATAACAGATGTGTGGGTACGCGTTATTGCGCAAACAACTGTCCTTATAAGGTGCGTCGTTTCAACTGGTTTAGATATAACCAAAACGATTCATTTGACTATAATATGAACAATGATTTGGGTAGAATGGTAATTAATCCTGATGTGACTGTGCGTTCTAGAGGGGTTATGGAGAAATGTTCAATGTGTATTCAGATGACTCAGAAAACGATACTTGATGCTAAGCGCGAAGGTCGTGAGGTAAAGAAAGATGAATTCCAAACGGCTTGTTCTCAAGCTTGTGGTACTGGTGCTATTCAGTTTGGAGATATTAATAACGAAGAGAGTGAAGTTTATAAGAATAAGCAAGACGATAGAATGTATCATTTGTTAGAGTACTTAGGTACCAAGCCGAATGTTTTCTATCAGACTAAAATTAGAAACACATCAGAAGTTTAATTAAGTAAAGAATTAATTTTAAAAATACTATGTCTCATTACGAAGCACCTATAAGAAAGCCGCTAGTTACCGGGAATAAGACCTATCACGATGTAACTTTAGACGTTGTTGCGCCGGTTGAAGGAAGGGCTAATAAATCTTGGTGGATTGTCTTTTCTATTGCCTTAGTAGCCTTTATTTGGGGATTGGGTTGTATAACTTACACCGTTTCTACCGGAATTGGTACTTGGGGTCTAAATAAAACCGTAGGCTGGGCCTGGGATATTACCAACTTTGTATGGTGGGTAGGAATCGGGCACGCCGGAACCTTAATTTCAGCCGTTCTATTATTGTTTAGACAAAAATGGAGAATGGCCATTAACCGTTCTGCAGAGGCGATGACTATCTTCTCTGTAGTGCAAGCAGGATTATTCCCAATTATTCACATGGGTAGACCTTGGTTGGCTTATTGGGTTTTACCTATTCCTAACCAATTCGGTTCATTATGGGTAAACTTTAATTCTCCTTTGCTTTGGGATGTGTTTGCAATATCAACTTATCTTTCTGTATCCTTGGTTTTCTGGTGGACAGGTTTACTTCCTGATTTCGCTATGATACGTGATCGTGCTGTGAAACCCTTTCAAAAAAGAATCTATTCTATACTTGCTTTTGGTTGGTCGGGTAGAGCCAAAGACTGGCAGCGTTTTGAAGAAGTTTCTTTAGTTTTAGCTGGTCTTGCAACTCCATTAGTACTTTCTGTACACACTATTGTATCTTTTGACTTTGCTACCTCTGTTATTCCAGGGTGGCACACCACCATATTTCCTCCTTACTTCGTTGCAGGAGCAATTTTCTCAGGATTTGCAATGGTAAACACGCTTTTGATCATCATGAGAAAAGTGTCTGGATTAGAAGATTATATTACCGTACAGCATATTGAATTGATGAATATCGTAATTATGATTACGGGTTCAATAGTTGGGGTGGCTTATATTACCGAGCTGGTTATAGCATGGTACTCCGGAGTAGAATTTGAACAATATGCCTTTTTGAATAGAGCAACTGGACCTTACTGGTGGGCTTACTGGGCCATGATGACTTGTAACGTATTTTCTCCGCAATTTATGTGGTTCCCTAAGTTACGAAGAAGTATTATGTTCTCATTCTTTATTTCGATTGTTGTAAATATTGGAATGTGGTTTGAACGATTTGTGATTATTGTCACTTCTTTACACAGAGATTACTTGCCTTCTTCTTGGACAATGTTCTCACCAACTTTTGTAGATATCGGAATTTTTGTAGGTACCATTGGATTCTTTTTTGTTCTGTTTTTATTGTATGCGAGAACTTTCCCAGTAATTGCTCAAGCCGAAGTAAAAACAATTTTGAAGTCATCTGGAGATCGTTATAAGAATATGCGTGCAGCACATGGTGATGAAGTGAAGTTGTACGAATTGCCGAAAGAACAAAAGGTTAATGTGGTTATAGATTCGCCTGAAACAAAATCAGCAACAGCTCAAAATAAAGAGCTATTGGTACAACAGCTTTTAGATAGAATCGGAAGATTTGATTCGGCTAGCCAACAACAGGATGATTTGACCAAGATTGATGGTATTGGGACTAATGTAGCGCATCAATTACATCAAATAGGCATATTTACCTATGGCCAAATCAGTAAAATGACAAATGAAGATTATGCACTTTTAGATCAAATACTTGTCGATTATGATGGGCAAGCAGAGAGAAAAGATTGGTCTGGACAGGCAACTAACTTAAAAAATAATTAATTGAAGATGGCATCAACAAAGATTCATGCAATTTACACAGATGATGATATCTTAATGCAAGCGGTTAAAGACACTCGTGCTAAGCATTATCATATCGAAGAGGTGTTTACACCTTTCCCTGTTCACGGACTAGATAAAGCGATGGGCTTACCCCACACGCGATTGGCAGTTACTTCTTTTCTTTATGGAATGGTAGGTTTGACTGTCGCCATCTTGATGATGAATTTTATTATGATTGAAGACTGGCCACAAAACATAGGGGGTAAACCAAGTTTCTCTTTTTTAGAGAACCTTCCTGCCTTTATTCCTATTATGTTTGAACTTACGGTATTTTTTGCGGCGCACTTAATGGTAATTACGTTTTATCTAAGAAGTAGATTATGGCCTTTTAAGAAAGCTGAAAATCCAGACGTAAGAACAACCGATGATTTGTTTTTAATGGAGGTTTTAGTCGAAAATAATAACATAGAAGAAATGGCTCAATTCTTTAAGAATACTGGGGCATTAGAAGTAAATTTAATAAACAAATAAACCTTATGAGAAGTTTATTTAAAATAGCAAGTATTTGTGGTCTTTCTTTAATTGCAGCTTCTTGTGCTGGTGATAAAGACAGGAATTATCAATACTTTCCAGATATGTACGAACCTGTAGGATATGAAGCTTACGGCGAATATGATATTTTTGTGAACGGGCAAGAAGCTAAATTACCGGCAGAAGGTACTGTTCCAAGAGGTTGGATGCCTTATGAATACGAGAATAATCTAGATGGTTTTGATGCTGCGAAGGCCGAGCTTAAAAACCCACTTCCTTACACAGAAGAAAATGTTAATGAAGGAGCAGCTTTATATACGATATATTGTGCAATCTGTCACGGTGATAAAGGCGATGGAAAAGGTACTTTGGTAAACCGAGAGAAAATTTTAGGGGTGCCTTCTTATGATGATATGGGAAGAGCTATAACCGAGGGTTCTACTTATCACGTTGTGTATTATGGTTTAAATAGTATGGGGTCGTATGCCGCTCAAACCGATGAGAAAGAACGCTGGCAAATCGTACATTACGTGATGGATCTTAAGAATGAGCTTGAAGGGAAACCTAAAAGAGATTTTATGACTCCAGACGAAATTGCCCATTGGGAAAAAGCTGGGATTTCGGCGGATAACGCCCATAATGAGGCACAGGAATCGGCAGATCAAAACCTATCAAAAGAAGAAAATAATTAAGAATAACCGCATTATTATCTATTAATATGTATACGCTATCTGGTAAATTAAAAATTACAGCTATAATCTTTATGATTTTAGGGGCAATAGGATTGGTTTATGCCTTTGCAACTGCACCCACCTCGATTGAAGAAGTAAAAGAGATTTTAGCTGCTCAAGAGCATCACGGTAATCATGAAATGGCCGCGGGAGAGCACGCAGTTGCTCATGGAGATGCATCACATGATGATGAGCATGCCGAACATGTTCTTCATCAATTACAAAACAAACCTTGGGCTGCACTTTATGTGGGAGCCTTCTTTTTCTTTATGATCGCTTTAGGTGCTTTAGCCTTTTATGCGATTCAATATGCAGCACAGGCCGGTTGGTCGCCAGTACTATTTAGGGTCATGGAGGCTATCACTGCCTACTTGTTGCCAGGTAGTATAATTGTATTTATTCTTTTGGCTTTGTCTGGTGTTCACCTTAATCATTTATTCATTTGGATGGATCCTGATGTAGTTGCCACCGATGAAATAATCCAGAATAAATCTTCTTACTTAAATGTACCATTCTTTTTGATTCGTGCTGCCATTTATATTATCGGGTGGAATGTATTTAGATACTTTTTAAGAAAAAATTCATTAAAGCAAGACGAAGCTAACGATAATAGCTACTACAGAAAAAACTTTAAGTTATCTGCAGCTTTCCTAGTATTCTTTATTGTAACTGAATCGATGATGTCTTGGGATTGGATTATGAGTTTAGATCCGCACTGGTTTAGTACTTTGTTCGGGTGGTATGTGTTCTCTAGTTTATTTGTTTCGGCGATTACTGTAATTGCTTTAGTAACTATTTACCTAAAATCTAGAGGGTACCTTCCTTATGTGAACGATAGTCATATTCACGATTTAGGGAAGTTTATGTTTGGTATCAGCATATTTTGGACTTACCTATGGTTCTCTCAGTTTATGTTAATTTGGTACTCAAATATTCCAGAAGAAGTGGTTTATTATGTTACTAGAATTGAAAAATACAACCTAGTATTTTTTGGAATGGTAGCCATTAACTTCCTATTCCCTTTATTGGTGCTAATGAATAGCGAGTATAAAAGAATCAACTGGTTTATTGTTATGACAGGTGTAATGATATTAGTAGGACATTATTTAGATATCTACACTATGGTAATGCCAGCAACCGTTGGAGAGTCTTGGTTTATTGGTGTGCCTGAAATAAGTGCGGTCCTTTTCTTTGGAGGCTTGTTTACTTTCGTTGTATTTAATGCATTAACAAAAGCGCCCCTGTTAGCAAAAAGAAATCCGTTTATTAAAGAGAGTGAACACTTTCATTATTAAAATTTAAAAAGTTAAAGACTACGATAAAATGACTGTATTTTTAATCATATCTGTTTTAGCCTTATTGGGATTGACCTTTTGGCAAATGTCAAAAATCCTGAAATTATCGAAGCCCGTTTCTAGCGATGATCCTAGTATTGCTTCTGATAAAGACAATAAAACCCAAGCCTATTTATTGATGGCCTTTACGGTTTTCTTGTATGTTTTTATGTTTTATAATTTTTGGAATTATACAGATTTATATCTTCCTGAAGCTGCCTCAGAACATGGGGTAGATTATGATCGACTAATGTTTATAAGTATGGGTGTTATCATTTTTGTACAAATGATTACTCAATTCTTATTGCATTACTTTGGTTGGAAGTATAGAGGTAAAAAGGGCCAAAAAGCGCTATTTTATGCCGATAACGATAAATTAGAATTCATTTGGACAATTATTCCTGTTATCGTATTGGCGGGGCTTATTATTTACGGATTGTTTACCTGGTCTGATATTATGTTTGTCGATGAAGATGAGGATACTTTGGTGATTGAGGTATATGCTTATCAATTTGGATGGAAAGCACGTTATTCAGGAGAGGATAATACCCTAGGAAAAGCAAATGTTCGCTTCATTGAAGGAGTTAATACGTTAGGGGTAGACGAAAGTGATCCGTACGCAATGGATGATAAAATTACCACAGAATTGCACTTGCCAGTTAATAAGAAAGTACTCTTTAAATTTAGATCACAAGATGTATTGCACTCGGCTTATTTCCCCTTCCATAGAGCGCAAATGAATGTGGTTCCTGGTATGATTACTCAGTTTGGATTTACGCCAACTTTAACTACAGAACAAATGCGTACTACCGACTATATGATTGATAAAGTTAAAGAACTTAATGAGATTAGAAAGCAAAGAACAAAAGAGTTGGAAGCTCAAGGAGAAATGGGATTAGATCCTTATGAGTTCGATTATTACTTATTATGTAATAAAATTTGTGGGGTTTCTCATTACAATATGCAGATGAAAATTGTAGTGGAAGAAGAAGACGAATACGAAGCTTGGCTTGCAGATCAACCAACTTTCGGTTCTACAATCGAGAAGAAATAATAATACATTAGAAAAGATATAATAGCTTATAAATATGTCAGTAAACGCAACATTAAACGCTCAAGATCAGCACCACGATGATGGTCACGGTCACCACCATAAAGAAACGTTTATTACTAAATATATTTTTAGTCAAGATCATAAAATGATCGCTAAACAGTTTTTGATTACTGGGTTTGCTATGGGGTTCGTGGGAATATTGATGTCAATATTGTTCAGAATTCAATTGGCTTGGCCAGAACAATCTTTTTATATTTTTGAACTTCTTCTTGGCGATAAATATGCGCCAGATGGAGTGATGACACCAGATTCTTACCTTGCCTTAGTTACCATTCACGGTACTATAATGGTTTTCTTTGTCTTAACTGCTGGGTTGAGTGGTACTTTTAGTAACCTATTGATTCCATTACAAATTGGAGCGCGTGATATGGCTTCTGGTTTTATGAATATGGTTTCATATTGGTTGTTTTTTATATCATGTGTAATCATGATTAGTTCATTGTTTGTAGAATCCGGTCCGGCATCTGCTGGATGGACAATATATCCACCATTGAGCGCCTTACCAGAAGCTATACCTGGTTCTGGACTAGGTATGACGCTTTGGTTAATTTCAATGGCTATCTTTATCGCACAATCCCTAATTGGTTCTTTGAATTATATTGTTACAGTACTTAACTTAAGAACAAAAGGTATGTCTATGACAAGACTGCCGCTTACGATTTGGGCTTTGTTTGTAACGGCTATTATCGGGGTGGTTTCCTTCCCAGTTTTATTAAGTGCAGCTCTAATGCTTATCATGGATAGAAGTTTTGGTACATCCTTTTTCTTGAGTGATATTTATATTAAAGGAGAGGTTTTAGCACACCAAGGGGGTTCACCTGTACTGTTTGAGCACTTGTTTTGGTTCTTAGGGCACCCAGAGGTATATATTGTTATTCTTCCAGCAATGGGTCTAGTGTCTGAAATCATGGCAACTAACGCCAGAAAACCTATTTTTGGTTACCGCGCAATGATTGCTTCTATTTTAGCCATCGCATTTTTATCTACAATTGTTTGGGGACACCATATGTTTGTATCGGGAATGAATCCTTTCTTAGGATCTGTATTTACCTTTACAACCCTTTTAATTGCTATTCCTTCTGCGGTAAAAGCCTTTAACTGGATTACCACCTTATGGAAAGGTAACTTACAGCTTAATCCTGCCATGCTTTTCTCAATTGGATTTGTTTCTACATTCATAACAGGAGGATTAACCGGAATTATTTTAGGAGATAGTACTTTAGATATTAACGTTCACGACACTTATTTTGTTATTGCACACTTCCACTTGGTGATGGGTATCTCGGCAGTGTACGGTTTGTTAGCCGGTGTGTACCACTGGTTCCCAAAAATGTACGGTAGAATGATGAACAAAAATTTAGGGTATGCGCATTTCTGGATTACTGCTGTTGGAGCATACGGAGTTTTCTTCCCTATGCACTTTATCGGTCTAGCCGGACTTCCAAGAAGATACTATACCAATACAGCATTTCCTTACTTTGATGATTTAGCCGATGTAAATGTGTTAATTACCTTGTTTGCAATTTTAACGGCATTGGCGCAATTGATATTTGTGTATAACTTTATCGTTTCTATATTTTATGGAAGAAAAGCTACGCAGAACCCTTGGAATGCAACAACACTAGAATGGACTACGCCAGTAGAGCATATTCATGGAAACTGGCCCGGTGAAATTCCAAGTGTTTACCGTTGGTCTTATGATTACAGTAAAATGAATAGGGACGAAACAGACTATGTAATTCCTGGGCAAGATTATGTGCCACAACACATACCACTTCAGCCCAATGAAGATGAATTAAGTCATTAATATTTATTCCCATAAATCACAAAAGCCTTTTCAAGATTTGAAAAGGCTTTTTGTTTATCTTTGTTTTTATGAATGAGCATTTAGATCCAACCGGTGAGGGATTTTCTCCAGCCGAACATGATATAGAGAAAGCCTTAAGGCCTTTATCTTTCAATGATTTTGCAGGTCAAGAAAAGGTCTTGGAAAATTTAGCCATCTTTGTTCAAGCCGCCAACCTACGCGATGAAGCTTTAGATCATACGCTGTTTCATGGTCCTCCAGGTCTGGGTAAAACAACCCTAGCTCATATTTTGGCCAATGAACTCGGAGCGGGTATCAAAATCACCTCTGGTCCCGTACTGGACAAACCTGGTGATTTGGCTGGATTATTAACTAATTTAGAGCCTCGAGATGTTTTATTTATAGATGAAATACATCGCCTGAGTCCGGTTATAGAAGAATACCTCTACTCTGCCATGGAAGACTTTAAGATAGATATCATGATTGAAAGCGGACCCAACGCACGTAGTGTGCAGATAGAATTAAATCCTTTTACTCTTGTGGGAGCCACTACTCGTTCTGGTTTATTAACCGCACCCATGCGTGCCAGGTTTGGTATTTCAAGTAGATTACAATATTATAATACAGAGCTCTTGGCCACCATTATAGAAAGAAGCGCTAGTATTTTGCGAGTTCCAATTAGAACTCAAGCGGCTATAGAAATTGCAAGCCGCAGTAGAGGAACACCGCGTATAGCCAATGCCTTATTGAGACGGATTAGAGATTTTGCGCAAATTAAAGGAACAGGTCAAATCGATTTGGCTATTGCCCAATATGGTTTAGAAGCACTTAATGTTGACGCCAATGGACTTGATGAAATGGACAATAAAATATTGACCACCATTATTCATAAATTTAAAGGCGGCCCTGTGGGAATTACCACTTTGGCTACGGCAGTAAGCGAAAGTGCCGAAACTATTGAAGAGGTTTATGAACCATTTTTAATTCAGCAAGGTTTTATCGTGAGAACACCACGCGGTCGAGAGGTTACTGAGGCTGCTTATAGACATTTAGGTATTTCAAAGCCTAATTCGCAAACAGGATTGTTTTAAAACTTTAGCATGAGCTCTTCGTCAACTTACAAGCAACTTATTAAACAAGAAGCAGACCGGCTTGGGTTTATTTCTTGTGGCGTAAGCAAAGCAGACTTTCTTCAAGAAGAAGCTCCTCGTTTAGAACAATGGCTCAAAGAGGGTAAAAATGGGCAGATGCGCTATATGGAGAATCATTTTGATAAACGACTTGATCCTCGATTGCTTGTTCCTGGTTCAAAAAGTGTAATATCTCTACTTTATAATTATTATCCTGCCGTAGATCAGAGAGAAGATACTTACAAAATAAGCAAATATGCCTATGGTCGAGATTATCATTTCGTGATTAAAGATAAACTAAAAAGTTTATTTGAATATATTAAAAATGAAATTGGAGCGGTTGAGGGTCGTGCTTTTGTTGATTCTGCACCAGTTCTAGATAAAGCTTGGGCCGCTAGAAGCGGATTGGGATGGATTGGTAAAAACAGTAACTTATTGGCCAAAAAAACAGGATCATTCTTCTTTATTGCAGAATTAATTATAGACTTAGAATTAGAACCCGATACCCCTGTAACAGATCACTGCGGTAGCTGTACCGCCTGTATTGATGCGTGTCCTACAGAAGCGATCTATGAACCTTATCGCGTAGATGGTAGTAAATGTATATCTTACTTTACCATTGAACTAAAAGAGGAAATACCACAATCAGAAAAAGGTAAATTTGAGGATTGGATGTTTGGTTGCGACGTTTGTCAAGATGTTTGTCCTTGGAACCGATTTTCTAAACCCCATAATGAACCACTTTTTGATCCACACCCCGATTTGCTTGCCTATACAAAATCTGATTGGGAAGAAATAACACAAGAAACTTTTGGTAAGATTTTTCAGAAATCCGCCGTTAAACGGACTAAATTTGCGGGTCTTCAGCGTAATATCTCGTTTTTAAAAAACCAATCTTAGCAAATCAAAAAACTTATGTTTACATTTGTAGGTTCGCTAAACGAAATACAAATGAGTATACAAAACGAAAGAAAAAGACGAGAAGCTTTAGTTTATCACGCCAAACCCAAACCTGGAAAAATAGAGGTTGTGCCAACAAAAAAATACGCGACTCAGCGTGATTTAGCATTGGCTTACTCTCCTGGAGTTGCTGCTCCTTGTTTAGAGATAGAGAAAGATAAAAACAACAGTTACAAGTATACATCAAAAGGTAATTTGGTGGCCGTTATATCAAATGGTACTGCCGTTCTAGGTTTAGGTGATATAGGCCCAGAGGCCTCTAAACCCGTAATGGAAGGGAAGGGCTTGTTGTTTAAAATTTTTGCAGATATAGATGTTTTTGATATCGAAGTTGACACTAAAAATGTAGATGAGTTTATACAAACGGTTAAGCATATTGCTCCAACTTTTGGTGGAATAAACCTAGAGGATATAAAAGCGCCAGAAGCATTTGAAATAGAAAGACGCTTAAAAGAAGAGTTAGATATCCCCGTGATGCATGATGATCAGCACGGTACAGCTATTATATCGGCTGCCGCACTTTTAAATGCAGTTGAACTAGCAGAAAAAAAGATAGAAAATGTAAAAATTGTGGTAAGTGGCGCAGGAGCCGCTGCAGTATCTTGTACTAGACTTTATAAAGCTTTTGGAGCCCAGGCTGATAATATTGTTATGTTAGATAGCAAAGGGGTAATTCGTAAAGATCGAGAAAGTTTAAGTGCCGAAAAGGAGGAGTTTGCAACCAGCCGCAAAATTGATACTCTTGAAGAGGCGATGCAAAATGCAGATGTTTTTGTGGGCTTATCTATTGCTGATATTGTAACGCCAGAAATGCTTCTAAGCATGGCTAAGAATCCTATTGTTTTTGCTATGGCCAATCCTAATCCAGAAATAGATTACGATTTAGCCGTAAGCACAAGAAAAGATTTAATTATGGCTACTGGTCGTAGCGATCATCCTAATCAAGTAAACAATGTGTTAGGTTTTCCTTTTATCTTTCGGGGTGCTTTAGATGTTAGGGCTACAAAAATTAATGAAGCCATGAAAATGGCTGCCGTTAGAGCCTTGGCAGAGTTAGCTAAAGAAAATGTACCCGAGCAGGTCAATATTGCATACGGAGAAACCAAATTAGGCTTTGGTAGAGAATACATCATACCTAAGCCCTTTGACTCTAGATTACTTACCAAAATACCGCCAGCTGTAGCAAAGGCGGCCATGGAAAGTGGCGTTGCTAAAGAGCCTATAGAAGATTGGCAACGCTATGAAGATGAGCTTTATGAGCGTATGGGGGGTGATAATAAAATTACCCGTTTGCTTTTAAACAGAGCTAAATTAAATCCGAAACGAGTTGTTTACGCCGAAGCAGATCATTTAGATGTATTAAAAGCAGCTCAAATAGGTCACGATGAAGGCTTATGTAAACCCATTTTATTAGGAAGAAAAGATGTGATTCTTGAGTTGATGCAGGAATTAGAGTTTGAAAAAACAGATGCTGTTGAGATTATAGACCCTAAGTCTGATGAGTGCAAAGATCAAGTAAATGCGTATGCCGAAGTGTTTTGGAATGCTAGAAAGCGAAATGGAATTACCTTGTACGAGGCGCAAAAATTGATGCGTGAGCGAAATTATTACGCCAGTATGATGGTAAATGAAGGAGATGCAGACGCTTTGTTATCTGGTTACTCAAGAGCTTATCCAACCGTAGTGAAACCAATTTTAGATTTGATAGGAATGGATAAAGGGGTAACTCGAATTGCAGCAACCAACTTGATGAATACGACTCGGGGTCCTTTGTTTATTAGTGATACCTCCATAAATATAGAGCCCGATTCTGAAGATTTGGCTAAAATTGCTTATATGACGAGTCGTATAGTGAAAATGTTCGGGATGGAGCCTATTATGGCGATGGTTTCTTATGCAAATTTTGGATCTTCTAAGCATGACAAAGCAAAAAAAATAAAACGTGCAGTAGAGATTCTACACGATAAAATGCCAGACTTGATTGTAGATGGCGAATTGCAGGTAGATTTTGCTTTGAATCGACGCATGTTAGAAAGCAAATTCCCGTTTTCTAAATTGGCAGGTAGAAAAGTGAATACGCTTATTTTTCCGAACTTAGATGCGGCCAATTCTAATTACAAATTGATAAAAGAATTGAATCAAACCGATTCTATTGGTCCTATTTTAATGGGATTAAAAAAACCTGCACACGTCTTGCAGTTAGGGGCTAGTGTAGAAGAAATGGTAAATATGACTGCCGTGGCAGTCGTAGACGCACAAGAAAAAGAAAAACGAGCGCATACAGGAATTCCTCATTAAAGTAAACGTAAAAAGCAGGTGTGTTAAACCTGCTTTTTACTTTTTGTATCTTAATTAATTTGCTACATTTGAGGCCTTAACGCTTTATTAACGTTTATGATTGCTTATTTAAAAGGTAGATTAGCCGAGAAATCACCTACCCATGTGGTGATTGATTGCCAAGGTGTTGGTTATTTTTTACATATTTCTTTACATACCTACGAGCAACTTCCGCTTGACGAGAATATAAAGATTTATACCTTCTTGCAAGTTCGAGAAGATGCGCATACACTTTTTGGTTTTATGCAAGTTTCAGAACGTGAGATTTTTAAAAAACTTATATCGGTATCGGGTATAGGGGCAAGTACAGCAAGGACGATGCTCTCTTCTTTAACTCCTCAAGAAGTTGTTGAAGCTATTACTCGAGAAGACGTTGATGTGATAAAAAGTGTAAAAGGCATAGGAACCAAAACAGCGCAACGGGTAATTATCGATTTAAAAGACAAATTAGGAGATCACCTTGAGCATGCACAAATTTCAATGCCGCAAGGCAATAGTGCAAAGCAAGAAGCGTTATCTGCACTAGAAACTCTTGGGTATAGTGCAAAACAATCTGAAAAAGTAGTGCAACGCATTTTAAAAGAAACTCCAGAGTCGACCGTTCAACAAATTATAAAGCTAGCTTTAAAAAACTTATAAATATCTTGAATACAATTGCTCTAGGTAATAAAGGTAAGATTGCTGTACTTCTGGTTTTAGGCCTAATTTTTAGTCCTAAGCTCTGGGCACAACAAGAAACTGTGCAAGATAGTACCAAGACAGGACATCAAACGGGTAAAATTGATTTAAGCTATCCCAATAGTATAGAACAAAAGTATACTTATGATCCTATTTTAGATCGGTATATCTACACGGAGAAGGCAGGAAAGGTTAATGTTGATTATCCGTTAGTTTTAACCCGAGAACAATATGAAAATTTGATTTTAAAAAATCAAATGAAAGAATATTTTAAGCAAAAATCTGATGCGCTTACAGGTAGAAGTGATGAGGCCAAAGAGGCACAAAAGAACTTGTTGCCTATTTTTTATGTAAATAATGATTTTTTTGAAAGCATATTCGGGGGTAGTGAAATTGAAATTATCCCACAGGGTTCGGTTGAGGTAGATTTAGGCGTGCTTTACACCAAACAAGATAATCCTTCCTTATCGCCAAGAAATCGCAGTAGTTTTACTTTTGATTTTAACCAAAGAATCAGTTTAAGTTTGCTGGGAAAGATAGGTAAGCGCCTTGAGATCAACGCCAATTATGATACACAATCTACTTTTGATTTTCAAAACCAAATCAAATTAGAATACACCCCGACCGAAGATGATATTGTAAGAAAGATTGAAGTGGGTAATGTAAGTATGCCACTTACTAGCTCGCTTATGCAGGGTAGCCAAAGCTTATTCGGAGTTAAAACCCAATTACAGTTTGGAAAAACTACGATTACGGGAGTATTTTCTGAACAAAATTCTGAACGCCAAACTACAGAGATACAAGGCGGCGGAGCGGTAGAGAAATTTGAAAAATTCATTCTAGATTATGATGAAAACAGGCATTTCTTCCTTGCTCAATATTTTAGAGAACATTACGATAAAGCGCTAGAGAATTATCCTTTTATAAATAGCAATGTGCAAATTACGCGAGTGCAATTATGGGTAACCAACCGAACCAACTCAACCCAGGCTCTCACCGATGCCAGAAATATTGTTGCGATTCAAGACTTGGGAGAGTCTAACCCTAGAAAAGTTGGAGTTTTATTAGATGCTAATGGCAATCCGAGCAATCCGCCGGCATTTTCGGGTTTTATCAATGCTCCCGCTAGTGCATTTCCTAACAATAGTAATAACGACTTTAATCCGTTAGGTATAAATGGTCCACAGCAGAGTTTGTTAACCGAGGCCATTCGCGATGTATCGAGTGTAGATCAAGGTTTTGGTGCTGTTTCTTCTCAAGTAAGTGAGGGGACAGACTACGCCAAATTAGAAAATGCACGGCAATTACAGCCTTCTGAGTATACTTTGCATCCACAATTGGGGTATGTTTCGCTAAACCAGCGTATCAATAATGATGAGATGTTGGCTGTAGCTTTTCAATTTACCGTAAACGGTCAGGTTTATCAAGTGGGTGAATTTGCAAATGATGGGGTGCCAGCTACCCAGGGGCAAAACACGGGTACAGATCCTAACAACCAAAACCAAGTGGCCGTGAGTCAAAATTTGGTAGTTAAAATGCTTAAAAGTCCTATTACCAATGTGAACGAACCAGTTTGGGATTTAATGATGAAGAACATCTATAGTTTGGATGCTTTTCAAATTGAAAAAGAAGATTTTAGATTTAATATACTTTATACAGATCCTCAACCCTTAAACTACATCAAGGGAGTGGCGAATGCCAATTTACCACCAGATGTAGAAGACAAAACTTTGTTGCGTGTTTTTAATCTAGATAATTTAAACTTAAATAACGACCCTGTTCAAGACGGTGACGGATTTTTTGATTTTGTAGATGGCCTAACTATTGATACGCAAAACGGTCGGGTTATTTTTACCAGTGTAGAACCTTTTGGTGAGTATCTTTTCAATAAACTTGATAATACCCCAAACGGAGGTCCAGAAGATTACGAAAATCCGCTAAGTTATAACGCCAACCAAAAGAAATATGTTTTTAGAAGTTTGTACACCACTACAAAAATTCAGGCAGAGCAAGAAGAAGCCGATAAGAATAAATTTCAGTTAAAAGGTAGTTATAAGTCAAGTGGTCAAGGAGGAATCCCAATTGGTGCTTTTAACGTGCCTCAAGGCTCTGTGGTAGTAACCGCAGGAGGGAGAACATTGCAAGAGGGAGTAGACTATACGGTAGACTATCAACTAGGTAGAGTAAATATTTTAGATGAAGCTTTATTGGCCTCAGATACGCCAATTCAAGTTTCAACTGAAAATAATGCGCTTTTTGGACAGCAAACCAAGCGTTTTACCGGCTTAGATATACAACACGAATTCAATAAAAACTTTATTATTGGTGCTACTTATTTAAACCTGAATGAGCGACCGCTAACCCAGAAAGCAAATTACAGTTATGAGCCTATAAACAACTCGATGTATGGCTTTAATTTGAACTACTCAACAGAGGTTCCTTTCTTTACGCGATTGGTGAATAAACTACCCAACATAGATACCGATGTGCCTTCTAATTTTTCTGTACGTGGTGAGTTCGCTTATTTGCACCCAGGTAGCCCTAAGGGTGATAATTTTAACGGTGTAGCCACCAGTTATGTAGATGATTTTGAAGCGTCTCAAACTTCAATTTCAGTAATGAGTCCGTTATCTTGGTTCTTGTCAAGTGCTCCACTAGGTTTTGGGGGAGAGCGCAGCAATAACGATTTGGCTTCTACCTACAAACGGGCTCACTTATCTTGGTACACCATAGATCCTATATTTTACACCAATCAGCGACCTTCAGGTATTAGCGATAATGACCTATCATCTTATGCAACACGCCGTGTATTTATAGATGAAATTTTTCCAGACACCGATATCGTTCAAGGGCAGACCCAAGCCATCTATACTTTAGATTTAAACTTTAATCCGCAAGAGCGTGGCCAGTATAATTTTAATCCGGCTGCGACCGATAATACACTTCCTAACCCCAAAGAAAATTTTGGAGGAATAATGCGTGAGATTACTACTACAGATTTTGAGCGTTCAAATGTTGAGTTTATCGAATTCTGGGTGATGGATCCGTTTATTTACCAAGAAAATGCAAGTATTAATGAAGGCTTAATAACGCTTAATCTGGGAAATATAAGTGAAGATATTTTAAAAGACGGTAGAAAACAATATGAGAACGGATTGCCAGTTGACGGATCGACAGAGAATACCCTAGAAACGGCTTTCGGAAAAGTGCCAAGTAATCAATCTTTGGTTTATGCCTTTGATACAGAAGGTCAACAAAGGGTGAATCAAGACCTTGGTCTTGACGGTCTAGACGATAGCGAAGAAAGTCTGCAATTCCCGCAGTTTGCTGGATTAGAAGATCCTGCAAACGATAACTATGAATTTTATTTAAGTGCTACGGGAAATATTTTAGAGCGCTACAAAAAATACAATGGTTTGCAAGGTAACAGTCCCACAGAAGTGGGGCAAAACAATAGAGGGAGAACGACCGTTCCTTCTGTAGAAGATATCAATCGCGACAATACCATGAATACTATAGACAGTTACTTTGAGTATAAAGTTCCTGTATTTAGAAATATGAGTGTTGAGAATAACACCGCAAGTTTTGCTGGGGTTGACTATGATTACATTACCGATGTAAAAACCTTAACCACCACTTTACAAAACGGGAAACAAATGGATGTGCGCTGGGTACAGTTTAAAATACCCTTACGCACCGAAAGTCAGTTTGCGGTAAATGGTATCGCAGATTTGCGCTCTATTCGTTTTATGCGAATGTTCCTTAGCGGATTTGAAAAAGAGGTAACTTTAAGATTTGGAAGTTTAGATTTGGTACGCGGTGATTATAGACGCTACAACCAAGCCGTGGTTCCCGACGGCACCGATCCCGAAATTACTACCGGTACTATATTTGAAGTGACAGCTGTAAGTAAAGAGCAAACTTCAGATTATGTAACACCACCAGGAGTGGTACGAGAGGAATTAATCGATAATAATCAGCGCGTGCGAGAAGACGAGCAATCTATGTCTTTAGTGGTTAAAAACTTAAAACCCAATGATTCGCGTGCGGTTTATAAAAATTTTCAGATTGATATGCGTCAATTTGAAAATTTAGAAATGTTCTTGCATGCTGAGTCGTTACCCGCTCCAGAACCAGCTTTATTCGATGGAGAGTTATCGGCTTTTATACGTATGGGTACAGATTTTACCGATAACTTCTATCAAGTAGAAATACCGCTAAAAGTAAGCGATTTAAATTCAACTGTGCCTCGAGATGTATGGCCAATAGAAAATGACTTGAAGCTGCCGCTAGCTTTATTGCAGCAAATAAAATCATTGGTTATAGGAAACCCTAATTTTAACCCAGGACAGCTAAATTATTTCAATAAAGACCTGCAACCTATCACTGGGAATACTTCTGGAGAGATGAAGGTGGGTATAAAGGGGAATCCAACTTTTGGCGATATCCGTATGCTGATGTTAGGATTAAAAAATACTGGTACAACACAGGCTAGTGGTGAGGTCTGGTTTAATGAGTTACGCCTTTCTGATATGAAAAATGAAGGTGGATGGGCAGCAATTGTAAATATGGATACCAACCTAGCCGATTTCGCTAGTGTAAGCGCTACAGGAAAGCGAAGCACCGTTGGCTTTGGAAGTATAGAACAAGGGCCTAACCAACGCAGTAGGGAAGATGTGAAACAGTATGATGTGGTAACCAGCTTAAATATGGGGCAATTACTACCTAAAAAATGGGGGGTAAAAGTTCCGTTTAGTTACAGCCGAGGAGAAGAGTTAATCACTCCTCAATTTGATCCAGAATATTTAGATTTGGAGTTAGAGACGCTGTTAGATAATGCTACACCCGAGCGTAAAAGAGAATTGCAAGAACGGGCCGAGGACTATACAAAGCGTCAAAGTGTTAGTGTTATTGGTCTGCGAAAAGAAAGACAGAATCAAGATAAAGTACCGCTTCCTATTGATGTAGAAAACTTTACTTTTTCTGGTACCTATAATCAAGAAGATCATCGTGATTTTGAAATTGCAGAAGCTTTAAACCAAAATGTGAATGTAGGTGCCACCTATGAGTACGCTCCTCCAAAAGTTACGGTAGAGCCTTTTAAAAACATTGCTGTTTTAGATAGTAGTGATTATTATCAGCCGCTTAAAGATTTCAATTTTAATTTATTACCTACCAATTTATCCGCTTCAAGCACCATTTTACGCCAGTATAACGAGCAACGTTTTAGAGAAATTAATCTGCCGCCGGGTTCTTTGGGTTTACCTAAATTATATCAGCGTAATTATACACTTGATTACCAATATGCTATCAATCATCAATTAACTAAATCTTTAAATTTTGTACTCTCGGCAAATACCAATCGAATAGTACGTAATTATATAGATGAGGAAAATAGGCAAGATAATAGCGTTGGGGTGTGGGATGACTTTTTTGCGATAGGAGATCCCAATAGCTTTAACCAAAATTTACAAGTAAATTATGAGTTGCCTTTTGAGAAATTCCCATTCCTAAAATTTTTAAGAGCAACCTATTCATATACGGGTAATTTTCAGTGGCAACGCGGATCTCAAATCTTACGAGATTTACCAGGTATCCCTGATTTAGGAAATACTATTCAGAATGCCAACACCCACCAAATAAACGGTACGGTAGAAATGGGTACTCTTTACGATTATATAGGCTTAAAGAAAAAAGGAGGGAATAATAATAAATCGGCTATCAATATGAATGCTCGACCGGCCAACGCGCTTGGGTTTTCAAGAAGTGGTGGCACAAATGCCGCAAATACAGATGATGAAGAGTTGAGTTTTGGTGACCGCGTTTTAAATACGGGTATAGACGTGGTGACTGCTTTAAAACGCCTTACTTTTAATTACCAAGAAACCAATGGTATGTTTTTACCAGGTTATACCAACGATATCGGTTTTTTAGGAACTTTAAAACCCAGTGCAGGTTTTGTTTTTGGAGGTCAAAATGATATTCGCGAGCGTGCAGCAAGAAGAGGTTGGCTTACCACCTACCAAGAATTTAATGAGCAATATACAGAGAATGAAACACGTAATTTGGGTGTTCAGGCTAATATTGGATTGTTGCCAGGCCTTACCTTAGACTTAAACGCTAATAGGGTTTATTCTGAGAATTATGCCGAAAATTACCGTGTAAATCAAGACGATTTGCAATACAGATCGCTAGCTCCTAATAGCTTTGGTAATTTTAATATCTCTACTATTATGATTAGCTCAGCTTTTTCAGAAAGTACTAAGGAGCGATCGGAAGCTTTTGAGCAGTTTAGGGAGAATAGACTTGCCGTTGCCAACCGTTTGGCACGTAAAGCCGGTATAGATCTGTCAGATCCAGCTAACATTAACCAAGAAACAGGATTTCCTAAAGGTTTTGGAAGAACTAGTCAAGCAGTATTGTTACCTTCCTTTTTGTCTGCTTATACAGGTAAAGATGCTCAAGATATTAGTTTAGGTGCCTTTAGAGATGTACCTTTGCCTAACTGGACTTTAAAGTACACGGGTCTTATGCGCATTAAATGGTTTAAAGATACTTTTAGAAGATTTACCCTGCAGCACGGATATACTTCGCTGTACAGTATCAATCAATTTCAAAGTAATCTAGATTATGATAGAACCAATCCGTACAGTGTAACCAACCTGGACCAATCAGGAAATTTCAAAAATCCGTTTTTAATTTCAAACATTAATTTAAGTGAGCAATTTTCACCTTTAATTAAGGTTGATATGGAGTTGAAAAATAGCATTAAGCTTTCAACTGAAATCAGAAGAGATAGACAACTTTCTTTGAGTTTTGATAATAATTTATTGACCGAAGTGCAAGGAAACGAATATATCTTTGGTTTAGGTTACCGTGTTCAAGATTTAAGCTTTACCACAAAGGTAGGAGGTAACAACCGAATTATTAGAAGTGATTTAAACCTTAAAGCCGATATTTCTTTTAGAAGAAATGAATCTATCATAAGGTATTTAGATTTTGCTAATAGTCAAACCACGGCGGGTCAGGATTTGTGGAGTGTATATTTTACGGCAGATTATGCATTGTCAAAAAATTTAACGGCCATATTTTATTATGATCATACTTTTTCGCAGTATGCTATCTCTACCGCTTTTCCTACCACAACTATACGTTCGGGTATAACCCTTCGATACAATTTCGGAAATTAAAAAAACACAACTATAAATTAAATCAGTTAATATTATGAACATTCCAAATGAATTAAAGTACACCAAAGACCACGAGTGGGTTAAAATTGACGGTGATGTTGCTACTGTGGGTATAACCGATTTCGCGCAAAGCGAGCTAGGTGATATTGTATATGTTGAGGTAGAAACAGAAGGCGAAGAATTAGCCAAAGATGAGGTTTTTGGTAGTGTAGAGGCCGTTAAAACCGTTTCTGATTTGTTTTTGCCTTTGAGTGGTGAAATCATCGAGTTCAACGAAGGACTAGAAGACGAGCCAGAGAATGTAAATACAGATCCGTATACCGAAGGCTGGATTATTAAAATTAAAATAAGCAACCAAGAAGAAATAGAAGATCTATTAGATGCAGAAGCTTATAAAGAACTTATTGCCAGCTAAACTTTTACTCGTTCTTGCTTTGGTTAATACCTTGTGCATACTTTACCTTTCTTTAACGAGTACGCAAGGTTTACCAAAAGTTCAAATCAATCAGGCCGATAAGATTTTTCATTTTACGGCCTATTTTGTTTTAAGCTTTTTATGGATTTGGTACGTCTTTAAAGCAGTTAAAAACACCAGGTTTATTTCAATTAAAAAAATAGTTTCTTTACTCGTAATCATTTTTGGCATTTTTATTGAAGTGTTACAAGAAAGTCTTACAAGTTACAGAACTTTTGATTATTGGGATATTTTGGCCAATTCTGCCGGCGTGATGGTCGCATATTGGGTTTCAGGCTATTTGATGAAGCCCGAGAAACAAGAAAAGAAGTTAAACTTTTAGATTTTTATTAAAAAATATTTACATTAGCAATTCGTTAAACTCAAGTTATGAAACCAAAAAAGAATCCAAAGAAAGATTTAGGGAGAAAAAGTGTTTTGTTCTTCCAAATTGGTCTTATTCTAATGCTCTTGATTACTTGGCGTGCCATTGAGTGGAAAACTTATGACAAAGAAGCCATTGACCAAGGAGTTGTGCAATTTGACCAACTAGAGGAAGAAGATGTGCCCATTACCGAGATACAAACCCCACCACCGCCACCACCGCCACCGCCACCAGCACCAGAGGTGATCGAAGTAGTTGAGGATGATGTAGAAATCGAGGAAGAAATTATTGAGTCTACCGAGGTTACAGATGAGCCAGAAATAGTTGAAGTAGCAGAGGTAGAAGAAGGGCCAGAAGAAGTGATTGAGGATGTTCCCTTTACGGCTATTGAGGATGTTCCTTTATTTCCTGGCTGTGAAAAATATAAAACTAACGCCGATCGTAAGAAGTGTATGTCTGATAAAATCAAGAATTTTGTAAATAGTAAATTTAATACAGATCTTGGTTCAGAACTTGGCTTGTCTGGTGTAAATAGAGTATACGTAAGATTTAAAATTGACAGAAACGGAAAGGTTGTAGGTGTTCAAGCTAGAGCTCCGCACCCAAGGTTGCAAAAAGAAGCCGAGCGTGTTGTAGGAATGTTGCCTAATATGGTGCCCGGTAAGCAACGTGGTAAACCAGTTGGTGTTTTGTACTCACTTCCTATTATTTTTCAAGTGCAAGATTAATCTTAATCTTATTCAATATAAAAGCCTTCAAGAATTTGAAGGCTTTTTTTATGGTTTTTAAAGTCTTAATTTTAGACGCTAAGCTTTGCGCTATAAGCCACTTAGTTTTACATTTGCGTATTTAACTTATTTTTAAATCTATGGGTAAATTCAATTTGCTTTTCTTCACGCTTTTACTGGGTAACCTAACTTTGGCTCAACAAACTACCCAAAGAATAGAGCAATTTCCCGTTTTTGATTCTTGTGCTACTCAATCCGAAAAGGAAATAGAAAATTGCTTTTATGAGCGATTAAACGAATTGGTGTATGAAAATTTTAATATACCAGCCAATCTGAAGGATATAGAAACTCAAATCGATGTATTATTCGAGGTTGATAAAACAGGTAGTTTTAATGTGCTTTATGTGACCAGCGTTCATAAAACCTTGAAAGACGAGGTGTACCGCAGCTTTAACTCATTCCCTAAACTGAAACCAGCGGTTTTTAACGGCAAACCCACCTATATGCAGTTTCGCTATCCTATAAAACTACCTTTAGAAGCACCAAACAAAACTGTTCAAGAAAAGGCAATCAACAAAGGAAGTCAAGAAATTAAACTTCAAGAATACGATTTAGTCAACCAAGCTAAAGTGCCCTATACAAATCCGGAATATGAAAGCCAAATCAATATTCCGTTTTCGCACGAAATATATAATCGGTTCGATAAGGGGTTAAATCAGATAGGAAGTAATGCTCATACTTCGGTCAAGCCGATGACTTACAATCGTGTTAATGCTTACTATGATTTTAAAACCGAACATGAAAAACTAAAATTACCTCTAAAGTCGTGGTTTGGTAAAAAGTTTTTTAATGAGCATCTGGTGCGTTTACAAACCGAAGATTACTGGTTTACCGCAGATGTTGCGGCAGACCTTCAAATAGGTAAAGATTTTGACGCTGATTTTAATTCGACTTACAATAATACTCGCGCCGCTGTAATACAAGGAGGGATTGGCGCTAAGTTTAATTTTTATGCAGCGGTTTATGAGAGTCAAGGACGCTTTGCCAACTATTTTAATGAGTACGCTAATAGTATTCGTCCAGATGGCGGAAATCCTGCAGTGATACCTGCAAGGGGAATTGCAAAAGATTTTAGAACCGATAGCTACGATTATCCTATCGCAGAAGGTTATATTTCTTACACCCCAAATAATTATTTTAATTTACAATTAGGACATGGCAAAAACTTTATTGGCGACGGTTATCGTTCTATGCTATTGAGCGATAATGCAAGTCCGTACCCTTTTTTTAAAATTAACACCAGTTTTTGGAAAATAAAATATACCAATATTTGGATGAGTCTGCGTGATATAAGGCCTGCGGTTACAGAGTCTGGCTCTTTTCGAACAAAATATATGGCCACTCATCATTTAAGCTACAATGTAAGCAAGCGATTAAATATAGGATTGTTTGAATCTGTACTATGGGAAAACGACAACGATCGAGGTTTTGATTTTAACTACTTGAATCCGGTTATTTTTTACCGTGCCATAGAATTTTCAACAGGTTCTAGAGGAGGAAATGCCTTGATCGGTCTTGATGCCAAATACAAATTTTCAAATCAAATAAATGCTTATACCCAATTGATGATCGATGAGTTTTCATCTTCAGATATTTTTGGAGGCCAGCAGAGTTACAAAAACAAGATTGCCTATCAATTGGGGCTCAAATTATATGACTTTGTTGGCGTACGCAATTTAAATTTACAGGTTGAATATAATCAGGCTCGACCTTATACCTACTCTCATAATACAGTAGTTTTAAATTACGGTCATAACAATCAATCTTTGGCGCATTTATGGGGTGCTAATTTCAGAGAATTTTTATTTATTACCCGCTATAAGCAAAAACGCTGGTATGGCCATGCTAAATTTATTTTAGGAAAGCGCGGTTTAGAGTTGGAAGCAGGTTTAGATCCGTTTTACGGCGGAAATATTTACGGAAGTGAAGATCAGCGAATAAGTGAAAAAGGAAACGAAATGCTACAAGGGAACACCGCAGACTTTTTTTATGCTGAGACTGAGTTGGGGTATTTGCTTAACCCGGCTACTAATTTAAAAGTGTATGCTAATTTTATTTATCGAAATTTGACACCCGATATTGAAAATACATTCCTGCCGTCTACGGGCTCTACTACTTGGTTAAATTTTGGGTTTAGAACCGACTTATTTAATTGGTACTACGACTTTTAAAAATATAGGAGCAAGCTTTGTCTTTACCGCTTTTAAGCAGTATCTTTGCAGCTACAATTTTTAGGAGATTGAGCAAGACCATAGAAAATACTTATCAGGTAAGTCGGTTAACCGATTTTAAAGAAATTACCAAAATGCGTTTGGCGGTAAGTGTGGTTTTTTCGTCTATCGCTGGTTATTTTCTAGGAGCCGATAAAATCAATTTTTTTACGGTTTTATTGCTAGGCATTGGGGGTTATATGATGGTAGGTGCAAGTAATGCTTTTAATCAAGTTTTAGAGCGTGATTTAGATGGGTTAATGAACCGTACCAAAAACAGGCCTTTGCCAGCAGGTAGAATGAGTGTGAAAATGGCGCTGTTTATTGCTGTTAGTTTCACCTTATTGGGATTGGGTGTTTTGTATGTCATCAACCCTGTAACGTCTATGTTCGGTGCGATATCAATCTTCTTATATGTAAGTGTTTACACTCCATTAAAAACCAAAACCCCACTTTCTGTATTTGTAGGTGCCTTTCCAGGGGCAATACCCTTTATGCTTGGATGGGTAGCCGCTACTAATGATTTTAGTATCGAGCCAGGAACCCTTTTTATGATTCAGTTTTTTTGGCAATTTCCACATTTCTGGGCGTTAGGCTGGTGGTTGTACGATGATTATGAGAAAGGTGGATTCTTTATGCTGCCAACGGGAAAACGAGATAAAGGTACAGCGATTCAAATAATACTCTACACTATTTGGACGGTAGTAATTTCACTAGTGCCCACACTGGGTGTTACCGGAAACTTATATCTGAGTCCGATTGCGGGCGTACTAATATTTTTACTTGGCGCAGGTATGATGTACTATGCTGTAAAATTATACCGCGATAGAGACCAGAAAACGGCTAAACAGCTTATGTTTGCTAGTGTTAGCTATATTACCTTATTACAAATAATTTATGTTTTAGATAAATATATTCGCTTATGGATTTAACAGATGGTACCGAGAGAGAGAAAATAGCACGGTCAAAAAAAATGATGTTGTGGTTTGCAATCATAAGCATGGGTATGATGTTTGCCGGACTTACCAGTGCATTTGTGGTGAGTAAAGACCGGCCCGATTGGATTGAAGATTTTCAATTGCCAACACCCTTTTTGTACAGTACAATAGTTATTTTATTAAGTAGTGTCTGTCTTCTTTTTGCTAAAAAAGCCGTGAGGGTCAATGAAACCAAAAAAGCAGGGTGGTTATTGCTAACTACCTTTGTTTTAGGCAGTATTTTTGTTTGGATGCAATTTCAAGGTTTTATGGAAATTCTGGAAGACGGATACTATTTTACAGGAAGTGCCAGTAATATAACTTCATCTTTTATTTATTTAATCGTTATATCTCATATCGCCCATATAGTGGCGGGTTTAATCATTTTATTAGTCTTAATTTATAATAATTCTAAACAGCGTTATAAATCAGGTCAAATGCTTGGATTAGAGCTAGGTGCGACCTTTTGGCATTTTGTAGATGTCTTGTGGATTTATCTGTTTTTCTTTTTATATTTCTTAGGATAATAAAATTAACTATTTTTGCTTAATATTTAACACTAATTTCTATTTATGGAAGCTACTGTTGCCCAAACAGGCACCGAAGGAAAAACTTGGGGTGGGGGAAATAAACCACTTGGAGCAAGTTATGGAAAATTAATGATGTGGTTTTTTATTGCATCAGATGCGCTTACGTTTTCGGCGTTTTTAGCAGCTTATGGTTTTTCAAGATTTAAATTTATAGACTCTTGGCCTATAGCAGATGAGGTGTTTAATCACTTTCCATTTTTACACGGGGTAGATGCTCCTATGTATTATGTGGCTTTGATGACCTTTATTCTTATATTTTCATCGGTAACCATGGTGTTAGCTGTAGATGCAGGACATCATATGAACAAAAAGAAAGTTACCCTCTACATGTTCTTAACCATTATTGGTGGTTTGGTCTTTGTAGGATCGCAAGCTTGGGAGTGGAAAAATTTTATAAACGGTACTTACGGTGCGGTTGAAACACGAGGAGGTCAAATTTTACAATTCGTAGATACCGATCACGAACGCGTTGCTTTAGCCGATTTTGCTAAAGCCTTACCTCAAGATCGAGTAGAACACCAACCTAGTAATGGGGTATGGTATGATGCTGACAAGCAGACCTCGGCTAGTTTTACTGTAGAAGAAATCACTAAGGGATTTGAAGCTAACCCAAATATATTGGTTCGTATTCAGCAATTAGATGAGAACGGAAAGAAAATTGTTTTATCTAGAGAGGCTTCATTAGCTAAATTAAAGAATGATGCAGTTACAACTGTAGAAGGGGCCAACCTTACCCATAATGAATATGGGCCACCATTGTTCGCCGATTTCTTTTTCTTTATCACAGGATTTCACGGTTTTCACGTCTCAATGGGTATTATCTTAAATATTATAATATTCTTTAATGTTTTAGTAGGTACTTATGAGCGAAGAGGGAGCTATGAAATGGTAGAAAAAGTGGGATTATATTGGCACTTTGTAGACTTAGTTTGGGTATTTGTATTTACTTTCTTTTACCTTGTTTAATAAAAAACACAATTAAAAATGGCACACGATTCAGCACATACTAATCAATCAGCAACAAAGCGAATTTGGTATGTATTTATGTTACTATCTGTAGTAACAATTGTAGAGGTGGTATTGGGTATCTTTAAACCGGCATTCTTGGTGCAAACCGATATCTTGTATATGCATCTTTTAAATTGGATATTTATTATTTTAACGGTGTATAAAGCTTATTTAATTACTTGGGCCTTTATGCATATGGAGGGTGAAAAGAAAGGCTTGAGGCGTTCTGTAGTGTGGACCATAGTTTTCCTAGTTTGTTACTTGGTTTTTATACTTCTTGCAGAAGGAGTTTATATACACGACGTTTTTGCTAATGGTTTTGTGACTTGGAATTTCTAAACGAAAACATACGTTAAATCATAGAAAAAGGCGGTTTTATTGAACCGTCTTTTTTATTTTTGTTAAAGCAATTATATTGTTATGAAAAAATATTTTGTGCTTACCTTATTGTTTGCATTGCCTATTGTGGCTTACTTATTTTTTTCTTCAGGAATTAATCATTTTGCTATTCTTCCCACTTTAACCAAACCCATCTCCGAACTCGATAATTTTCAGACTTCTCAAAGCGAAGAAGTGCGTTTGAAAGACCATATTAGTGTTCTCTTTTTTATGGGAAATAGGGTTAAGGAAATGGAAGGGCATGCCTTTAATCTCAATGAAAAAATTTACGATAAAAACTATCAGTTTAAAGATTTTCAATTTGTGGTATTGGCTGAAAATGGGCAAGAACAAGCGGCGCAAGATCTGCTAAATCAATTAGGTACCACCATAGATGTCAAGAACTGGAAATTTGCTTTTGGTTCTCAGAGTGATATTCAAAGGGTCTTTGAGAGTTTGCAAACACCTCTTCAATTAAATGAGGGCGGGGCTATTGAGCAGGTTTTTATAATTGACAAAGAATTAGCTTTACGCGGAAGAAAGGATGAGGAAGACAGAAGTGTAGTTGAAAACTATGGATATGATACCTCTTCTGTGGCAGAGCTTAGCAACATTATGAGCGACGACATTAAAGTAATTTTAGCTGAATATAGATTAGCTACTAAAGGAAATGCAATTAAAAATAGCGATGAAAAATTATAAATACATAGGGGTTACTTTTATTATTTTGATTTTTGGTATCTGGGCAGTGCCCAAAATCGTAGATCGTTTTAGTGGAAACAATACACCTATGGCGGTAATAGGTAAGGTACCTAGTTACCAATTAACCAATCAAGATGGTAAACTTATTTCTGATGAAGACTTTAAGGGTAAAGTATATGTGGTAGAGTTCTTTTTTACAACTTGCCCAACTATTTGCCCCGAAATGAATGAGAATATGACAAAAATTCAAGATGATTTTTTTGGTAATCCTAATTTCGGAATAGCCTCTTTTAGTATTAATCCAGAATACGATACGCCAGAGATTTTAGCTGCCTATGCCAAAAAACATGGTATATCTCATCCTAATTGGCATTTGTTAACCGGTGAACGAGATGCTATTTTCGAATTAGCCAATCAAGGATTCAATCTTTACGCAGCCTATAACCCACAGGTGAAAGGTAATTTTGAACATTCGGGCTATTTTGCATTGATCAATAAACAGGGTGAGATTGTTTCACGAATCGATGAATATGGCAATCCAAAAGGATATTACGATGGGTTAGACCCTAAAGATCTAAATATGCTTAAATCTGATATAAAAAAGCTGTTATAAAATGAAAGAAGTAATTCAAAAGGGTAAAGATAAAATTGTAGTCCCTATTATTATCACCTTATCTATTGCAGTGCCACTTATAGTGTTAGTCCTGCTCAATCTTCCTACTAGGTACGATTTATTAGGTTTAGATATAGGCACCTATCCTTTTTTTCATGCAGTTTTAAATGGGATTACCGCAATACTGTTGTTAATGGGTTATGTATTAATCCGTAAAGGAGAAAAATTACTTCATCGCAATGTTATGATTACAGCTTTTGTTTTGTCTTGCGTATTTTTAATTAGTTATGTTTTTTCTAAATTAAGTAATGACCCTGTTCCTTATGGAGGAGAAGGATTTTTAAGGCCGTTGTATTTCTTTATTTTAATTTCTCATATAGTGCTATCTGCGATAATAGTACCCTTGGTTTTATTTACTATGTACAGAGGCTTAACGGCAGAATATAAAAAGCACGTTAAAATAGCCCGATATACTTTCCCTATTTGGTTTTATGTGGCTATAACTGGAGTTTTAGTGTATTTATTTATGTTACCTTATTATGGATAAAAAATTAGTTTTCATTCTGTTTTTCGTATTGTTTATTGGTTCGATTTTGCCAGTCAATGCGCAGTGTGCCATGTGTCGAGCGGTATTAGAAAGCGACCCAGACGGGACAGCCGCTAAGTCGATAAACAATGGGATTATGTATTTAATGGTTTTTCCTTACCTTCTGGTTGGAGGTGTAGGTATTGCAGTTTACCGCACCTTAAAGAACAGAAAAAAGGAAGCTTAATGCTTTTCTTTTTGTAACAAAATTCCATCATATTCGTCCTATGATTAGTAGGTTTTGTAGAAGGGTTTATAAGAAATTAAGTTGCTTATTGTGATTTCTTTGATCCAATTGTAACAATAAACCTACTTTTTCTACTTATAAATTAGTAAATTGTAATGATGCGAATAAAAACTTTACTCCTTGCCTTAGTTTGTCTTCCGGCTCTCCTTTTTAGTCAAGAAAAAAAATGGACGCTGAACGAATGTGTTACGCATGCCTTAGAAAACAACATCAGTATCAAGCAATCTGAGTTAGATTTAAAAAGTGCCCAGTACGATAAAAGAGATGCTATAGGTAATTTTATACCAAGTCTTAATGGTTCAGCATCCTACTCTGCAAATACCGGAGCTAATATTAACCCTGTTACCAACCAGTTTGAGAATGAAGTATTTACCTCTTTTACCACTGGATTTAACTCTTCAATTACTTTATTTGACGGTTTAAGGAACATCAGGCAGCTTCAAAGAGCCAAATTAGCTCAATTAGCTACGCAATATCAACTTGATAAAATGAAAGATGATATTAGCCTCGCTGTAGCAAATGCCTATTTAAACGTCTTGCTAAATAAAGCCAACTTGTCATCGCTGCAAAGCCAAAACGAGGTTAGTAAAGAGCAGTTAAAGCGTACAGAAGATTTAGTAGAGGGTGGCGTATTACCAAAAGGTGATCTTTTAGAAATAAAGGCCAATATGGCTAATGAAAAGCAACAAATAGCCATAGCGCGTAATACTGTAAAAATCGCTTTAATCAATCTAGCGCAGTTGTTGTTGGTTAAAGATTACGAAAATTTTCAAATTGTTGATGAAGGTTATGAGCTGGTTTCAAATGAAGTAGCTAACCAGCCTGTGGAATCTATTATCGCTTCCGCGGAAGAGAATAGACCAGAACTTAAAATTGCAGAACAAAATCTAGCCATTGCTCAAAAAGATGTGCAAATTTCTAGGGGAGTATATTATCCTACATTAACCGCTTTTTTTGGTTATAATACACGTTATTCAGATAACGATTTCTTTGAACGCTCTTTCACAACCCAATTGTATCAAAACGATGGTATTGGGTATGGAGTGCGATTAAATGTGCCTATACTTAATGGTTTGGCCACTAGAAATAATGTGGCTCGCAGTAAAATAAATTTAGAAAGAAGAAAGTACCTATTAGAACAAGCTAAATTAGATTTAGAGTCTAATGTATATCAAGCCCACGTAGACGCTCAGGGAGCTTTAGAAGCCTATGAGGCGGCTCAAGAAGTGGTTAAATCACAAGAATTGGCTTTTGATTACGCCCAGCAACGCTACGATGTTGGTCTTACCAATGGTTTTGACTTTACCCAAGCTAAACAAAGATTAGACAACGCTATTATTGAGCTTAATCGTGCTAAATACGACTATATTTTTAAACTAAAGGTTCTTGAATTGTATTTCGGAATTGATCCGCAAAATTTAAAATTATAAAAATGAAAAAAAAGAAAATACTTGTAATTGTAATAAGTGTAGTGGTTTTAATTGCCTTGTTAATAGGAGGGAAAAAAGCGGGTTGGTTTGGAAAGGCAGATAACCTTAAACAGGTTGAGGTGGCCCTTTTAGAAAAAATGAACTTGGTTGAAACGGTGTCAGCAACTGGTAAAATACAGCCAGAAGTAGAGGTTAAACTGTCTTCTGAAGTTTCGGGTGAGATTATTGAACTTCCTATAAAAGAAGGACAACGCGTTGAAAAAGGTGATTTATTGGTGAAAATTAATCCAGATTTATACCAATCTAGTCTACAACGATCACAGGCAAGCTACCAAAACATAAAGGCCAATCTAGAGCAAGCTAAAGCTAGTCTAAAAGAAGCTGAAGCTAATTATAACCGAAACAAAACTTTGTTTGAGAAAGGGGTTATTTCTCAAAGTGAATGGGATGCAGTGCTTTCCCGATATGAGGTAGCTCAAGCCACAAAGAAAAGCGCCTATTTTAATGTGCAAAGTGCGGCGGCTACGGTCAATGAAGCTAAAGATAACTTAGGAAGAACTACAATTTATGCACCAATGTCGGGTACAATTTCAAAATTAGACGCCGAATTGGGGGAACGTGTAGTAGGAACCCAGCAAATGGCGGGTACAGAGATATTACGTGTCGCAAACCTAAACGAAATGGAGGTTGAGGTAGATGTAAATGAGAATGATATCGTGAAAATAAACGTAGGTGATTCGGCTATAGTGGAGGTTGACGCTTACTTAGATAAAAAATTTAAAGGATTGGTAACGGCTATAAGTAATTCTGCAAACGATGCGCTTTCTGCCGATCAAGTAACTAACTTTAAGGTAAAAGTGAAAATTTTAAAAGAATCCTATGCCGATTTATTAGCGGGTAAAGGAGAAAACTATTCTCCTTTTAGACCAGGAATGACAGCGACGGTAGATATTATTACCAATAATAAAAAAGATATTCTTGCAGTGCCTATAAGCGCAATTGTTATTAAAACAGATACGACCAAATCAAACACCTCTGGTTTAGATGACAAAACTTACGAAGCGGTATTTGTTAAAAAAGAAGGCAAGGCAAAGTTACAAGCAATTAAAACGGGTATTCAAGATGAAACCAATATCGAGATTATTGAAGGTCTTAAAGAGGGAGATAAAATAATTACTGGTCCGTATAGTCTGGTAACTAAGAAATTGAAAGACGGCCACGCGGTTGAAGAAATTAAAAAATCGAAATAAATTGGCATTATTATTAGCATTAGAAACAACAACTACCAATTGTTCTGTTGCGTTGTGGCAAGATGAAGCGTTAATAGATTTAATCGAAGATCGCACTCCTGGATATTCCCATGCTGAATTGCTTCATACTTTTATTCAGAAAATAATTGAAGACAATGATTTTTCATTAGAAAACTTAGATGCGGTAGCCATTAGTAAAGGTCCGGGATCGTATACTGGATTGCGAATTGGGGTATCGGCGGCTAAGGGTTTGTGTTATGCTTTAAATATACCGCTTATTGCCGTAAATACTTTAGAGGCGCTAGCTATGCAGTATAATAAAGAAACGCATGGAGAGGTAGATAAAGTTATATCCTGCCTTGATGCTCGGCGAATGGAAATTTATGCTGGTTTTTATACGGTGAATTTGAAATCTGATACTGGTTTAACTACTATTAAACCAGTTGAAGCTTTGGTAATTGAAAAGAATTCTTTTGAAGAAGAAAAAAACCAGCGTCTCTTATTTCTCGGAGAAGCAACTAGTAAATTGTCTGATAAGTTGGAATATAAAGATAATTTTACTTTTGTTGAAGCGCAACCATCTGCAAAAGAAATAGGTCTTTTAGCTATGAAGAAATATAAAATAAGCGACGTAGAAGACGTCGCTTATTTTGAACCATTTTATTTGAAAGATTTTAAATTAGGATAATTCCTTATTCAGGTTTGCTAATAATATGAATGTCTCTCTGCGGGTAAGGGATGCCAATTTCGGCAGCATCTAATCTTCTTTTAGCCTCTTCGATTGTATACCAGTGACAATCCCAGAAATGCTCATTGAGTGCCCAAAAACGCAAAGATAAATTAACTGAATTATCGGCAAGTTCTGTTACCACTACTTGAGGTTCAGGATCGCGCATAATGTTTTCTTGTTCCAGCATAAGATTTTCTAAAATATCTTTAGCCTGTTTTATGTCTGCATCATAAGAAATACCTATAGTAATGGCATCTTTTCGTTTTCCTTCAACGGTGTAGTTAATAATGTTATCGTTAGCTAAAGGGCCATTGGGTACCGTTACCAATTGATTTCCGAATGTATTTATTTTTGTATAAAATAAAGAGATTTCTTTTACAGATCCAGAAACACCTTGAGCCTCAATCCAGTCGCCTATTCTAAAGGGCTTTAAAATAACTATAATCACACCTCCTGCAAAATTGGCTAAAGAACCTTGTAAGGCTAATCCAATAGCTAAACCGGCAGCACCAATAACCGCAATTATACTGGTGGTTTCTATACCAATTTGGTTGATAGCTGTAATGAAAACGAGAATCTTAAGCGTATATTCGATAATTTTAGTAAGAAATTGCTCTAAAGCAATGCCATAATCTTTTTTGCTTAAAATTTTTCTTACATACTTAACAATGACTTTAGAAAGCCACCATCCTATAATTAAGATGACAATTGCGGCTAATAAATTTGGTAAGAAATCGATTATCTTATCGATATACTCTTTAGCATAATTTTCAAATTCAGTAATATTCTCCATATTTTAATTTTTTGTTTGTCGCATAATATGAAACAAAGTGCTTTTTTAAAATTTTTATTCGTTTAATTTTTGTTAATAATTATTACCCAATAAGAGCTTTAAGGCTTCCTGTGGATTTGATACAGGTGGGAGGCAAGCTTTTTCTGTGCAGATTAATACTTCTTCCCTTACTGCGTTCTTTGCGCTTGCTTTGCTTGTATTTGTCGTACGGTAAAAGTTAATAAGTGCTTTTCTTTTGCTAAACGCAGACCATAAATTTTCGTTGGTTTTCACCAAAAAAAACGGATAATCTCGTTTCAACTGGTTTTGCAGCCATTGAGAATAGTCGCTAGGAGAGTGCATAAAATCTGAAGAGATGCTATCCTGCATTTTTTCAAAATGTTCTTGATATGCAGTCTTGCCCGTAAGCAATGCTAGTTTATGTAGATTCTCACTCATAATAGCATTGGCACTAGGGACAACGTTATCGCGCAAAGCAATTGGTTTTACAAATAAATCTTCGTTATGAATTTCGGCATAATTGAAAAAGATATCGGTCTTCTCTTTGAAGTTCTCAAAACAAAATTGGATTAGCTCTATAGCAATGTCTAAATAATTAGGTTTTAGACTAATTTCATGCATTGTAAGTATAGCTTGAATAAAAAAGGCGTAGTCTTCTAGGCTACCTGCTTTTTTATGTTGGTGCTCGTGTAATTCTTTATAAAGTCTAGTACCATCATAAGTGAGCCGGAGTATTTTATTTATGGCTTTTTGACATCGAATTAAAAGTGATTGTTCTTGTGTAGTTTTATAAACATTTAGATAGGTTGTAATTGCCATAGCATTTAGTGAAAGCAGTTTTTTATCATCTAGTTGAGGTTTTGCTCTTTTTGCTTTGCTGGCTTTTAATGTTTGTAAGCATTCGTTTATTTGGTTTTCTGCCTCTAACTTCGATAAATTAAATGATTTTGCAAGGCTTGAAATGGATTGACTTTTAAATAAAATGTATTTTCCATTCTCCCAATATCCTTTAGGGTTGATGTTAAAGTAACTGGCAAATAAATCGTACTTTTCTTTAAGCAATTCTTGAAGTTCATCTTTTTTCCAAGTATAATAAGCTCCTTCTTCGCGCTCTTCTTTCATATTAAGGCTGTCAGCATCTAGAGCAGTAAACCATAAATAATCACTATCACTCAATTGCTGATCAATGAAAGCGAGTGTTTTTTTATATGTATTTTCAAAGGATTTTTCTTGAAATACTATATAAGCTTGGTGGTACACATCGATGAGTTGAAGGTTGTCGTATAACATTTTCTCAAAATGGGGGACATGCCAATTTTGATCTAGAGCATAGCGTGAAAATCCGCCTTCAATATGATCATGGATTCCTCCGCGTTCAATTTTTTTTAAACTTAATTTCAGATAATTATTCAAATTATCGTCTTGGGAAATATGAGCGTATCTCAGTAAAAATAAATGCTGGTTAGGCATCATAAACTTGGGGATGCCCAAGTCACCCCCATAGGTGTAATCGAGTTGATTCTTCCATTTATTTAAAAGCAATTTAAAATCTACCTTTTTTCTTAACCCCTTATTACTGGTATTAGGTAGCTGTAGTTTTGATATACCTTCCTTTAAGGTGTCTGCGTATTCTTGCATCGAATTAGGGTCTTTTTCAAACAAGGCTTTTATTTGCATTAAGGCACTTAGCCATCGTTTCGCTTTTAAAAATGTACAACCCCAAACTGGCATTTTGTTGGGTAGGGCTATAATATTTAAAGGCCAACCCCCTTGCTTAATCATAAGCTGCAGACTTTGCATATAGAGATGGTCTACTTCGGGATGAACCTCACGATCTACTTTTATAGCAACAAAATGTTCATTCATAAATTTAGCTACTTCCTTGTTCTCGAATACCTCTTTTTCCATTTCGTGACACCAATGGCAGGTGGTATAGCCTATACTAATTATCAGCATTTTATTTTTTTCTTTAGCATAGTTTAATACGTCATTACTCCACTCTTGCCAATTTATCGGGTTGTGGGCGTGTTGTTTTAAATAAGGGCTATTGGAGTTTTTGAGGTTATTGGATTTAAAATTGATCATAATTATTATTTTTTTTCGGGAAGAAGGTAAATTGAAAATTAATGTTTTGGTAACATTGGGTTGATAAGTAATTAAAAATAAAAGCAGGAATTTTGCACCCAATTAGGTAAACAAATTTATGGAAACTTTTTACATTATTGTTTTAGTTATATTATTTGCTTTAGCCATTACAGATTTAGTAGTGGGGGTAAGTAATGATGCTGTAAACTTTCTAAATTCGGCCATTGGTTCAAAAGCCATTTCCCTAAAGACAATTATGATTGTAGCTAGTATAGGGGTGGCCGTAGGAGCAATCTTTTCAAGTGGTCTTATGGAAGTAGCAAGAAAAGGGATTTTTGATCCTAGTCAATTTTATTTTGATGAAATCATGATCATCTTTCTAGCAGTTATGATTACCGATGTACTATTGCTCGACTTCTTCAACTCCTTGGGCTTGCCTACGTCAACCACGGTATCAATAGTGTTTGAGTTGTTGGGCGCTGCCGTAAGTGTGGCTGCCATTAAATTATACGAACAATCTCAGAGTTTTGATCTAGTTTATAATTATATAAACACGGCAAAGGCTTTAGAGATAATTATGGGTATTTTGCTCTCTGTGCTCATTGCATTTACAGTAGGAGCAATAGTGCAATATCTATCGCGTTTAGTGTTTTCTTTCCAGTTTGAACGCAAAATGAAATATGTAGGTTCTGTTTTTGGAGGGGTATCTATTACAGCGATCACTTATTTTATTTTTATTAAAGGGATGAAAAGCATCTCCTTTATTCCGGGGTCGGTTAAAGATTTTGTAAACGACCAAACCTTGATAATAATAGGAATTAGTTTTTTGTTTTGGACACTTGTTTCGCAGTTAATGATGAGTTTCTTCAAAATAAATATCCTAAGAGCGATTATTGTTATAGGAACCTTTGCGCTAGCCTTGGCTTTTGCAGGAAATGACTTGGTTAACTTTATTGGGGTTCCTATTGCGGCTTGGCAATCTTACGATATTTGGATGGCCAGTGGGCAAGCGCCAGGGCAATTAGGTATGACAGGCTTGGCTGGCGCGGTGCAAACTCCTGAAATACTATTGATTGGCGCTGGAGCTATTATGGTTATCACCTTATGGTTCTCGAGTAAAGCTCGGGCCGTAGTAGATACGGGTATAAATCTCTCTAGACAAGGAGATGGAGCCGAGCGTTTTGAGCCGAATAGCCTTTCAAGGGTTATCGTAAGGTATTCAGTAATTCTTAGTAATAGTATCACCCATATTTTACCTAATCGTGTTACCAGCAGTATCGAATCTAAATTTCAAAAGCCTAAAGAGTTATTGAATGACAGAAGAATTGATGCACCTGCTTTTGATATGGTTCGGGCCTCTGTGAATTTGGTGGTAGCTAGTATTTTAATTTCAATAGGTACCAACCTTAAGCTACCCTTGTCTACTACATACGTTACTTTTATGGTAGCTATGGGTACTTCGCTAGCTGATCGAGCTTGGGATCGTGAAAGTGCGGTTTATCGTGTGGCAGGAGTAATAAATGTAGTTGGCGGTTGGTTTGTTACTGCCTTGGTAGCTTTTGTGGCAGCTGCGATTTTTGCCATGGTGATATGGTACGGAGGTATGGTGGCCATTTCGTTATTAGTTGGACTAGCAGTGTTTTTAATCGTTCGGGGAGCAATTCTTCATAATCGTAAAAAGAGACTGGAACAAAGTAAAAAACGATTTAACAGAAGCGATATTATTACTATTAATGAAATTACTCAAGAGACTTCGCAAAATGTCTCGAATGTAATTAAAGGGATTAATAAAAGATACAGTAAGGTAATCAACCATTTGGGCTATCATGATTTGAGTAAACTTAAAAAGGATAAGAAACGCCTGAACGAGCTTGATGGAGAAGTAGAAGAGTTGAAAGATAATGTTTTCTATTTTATTAAATCATTAGAAGATAACTCTGTTGAAGCTAGTAAATTCTATATCTTATTTTTAGACTATTTGCAAGATATGGTGCAGTCTATTGGTCTTATAGCGCAATCAAGCTACAAGCACGTTAATAATAATCATAAAAATCTGAAGTTTAATCAAATTAGAGATTTAAAAAGTGTAGATCGGGATATGCAGGTGCTTTTTGACGATATCATTGAAACCTTCGATAGTCATTCGTTTGAAAATATTAACCGAATTCTGGAAGAAAAGCAGAAGTTAATGGACAAGGTATCCGAGTTAATTCAAAAGCAAATTAATCGCATCAGAACCTCAGAAACAAGTCCTAAAAACACTAAATTATATTTTGGCATTTTATTGGAAACAAAAGATTTGATCAGCGCTACGATGAATCTGTTACAACTTTTTGATGACTATTATCAAGACGCTAAAAGAGAGCTGTAGATTTGCAGTTTAAGGTTGAAATTTAAAAAGGAGGCTTGTGTAAGCCTCCTTTTTAAATTTTTATATCTTTTGAGCCTACGGTATTAGCCATTTACAGCTTCTACACGGCCGATTTTATCTTGTAGCATTTCCTTTAATACGTTTTCAATACCATTCTTTAGTGTAATAGTAGATGAAGGGCAACCACTGCAAGCACCTTGTAAGATAACTTTCACCGTTTTTGTGTCAGCTTCATAAGAGTCAAACATAATGTTACCGCCATCACTGGCTACAGCCGGCTTCACGTATTCTTCTAGAACAGCAATTATTTGCTTTGATATAGAATCTAAATCTTTTGAAACATGTGTTTGGCTTGTTGGCTGTTCTGTAGCATTTTTGGCCTCACTATGCTTTACTTCGTTATTTAGAACTGGTTTGCCTTCTTCTAAATAGTTTTTAATAAACTCCCTTAATTCTAAGGTGATTTCATTCCACTCTGCAATATCGTATTTTGTAATCGAAATATAATTGTCATCTAGAAATACTTCCTTAACAAATGGGAAATGAAAAAGTGCCTGAGGTAGTGGGGCATCTTTGGTTTCATCTATATTTTTAAACTCATTGCTTTGGAGTACAAGCTTTTTGTTTGCAACAAATTTTAAAACAGCAGGGTTTGGGGTGCTTTCGGCATAAACCGTAATTGCAATTTTCTCATTTTGGTCTTTATCATTTACAATTGCCGTTCCTTGGTTTAATAAATCTGTTATTTTAGCCTTCAATTCATTTTGAATCTCTGGCCAGGGTGCGATATTAAACTTTTTAACTGCTACAAAATTTTGAGCAATATAAACCGTTTTTACAAAGGGTAAATGAAAAAGAGCTTGAGCTAAAGGTGAATCTTTTGCCTCATCAATATTGTTATATTCGTAGGATTTATGATTGACCAAAAACCGATCGGCTTCAAATTTTAGTATATCTGGATTTGAGGTGTTTTGTATTTCAATAGTATAATTTTCCATAGCTTTAAATTTCACACAAAAATACTAAAAGAAATACTATGAATTCAATATATTTACCCAATTATAATTTATAGCTATAAACAATAAAAGCCTAAAAATTCACGTTGAATTAAGAGTAGTGTTAATTTTATTTTAAAAAAAAGCCAAAATAAATTTTTTACTTACTTGCATTTTGTTTTAATTTGGAGCAACAACACCCTAAATGAATATGAAGTTTAATAAAACCTATTTAGTTTTTGTATTTTTTGCCTTTTCATTATTAGGCTTTAGTCAAGAACGAGGAATTCCCGTTTACAGTGATTACCTTACAGATAATATGTATTTAATGCACCCCTCTATGGCAGGAGCAGGATTACTTACTAAAGCTAGGCTTACCGCAAGAAGACAGTGGTTTGATGTAGATGATGCGCCTACTTTAGAAACCCTGAGCTTAAATGGTAGATTGAGTGATAGTAACATTGGATTAGGTGGTATTTTGTATAATGATAGTAATGGTAGATTTTCTCAACAAGGGGCTTATGCTACTTTTGCCTATCACTTATTACTTTCTAGAGATCGTGTAGATTTAAATCAATTATCATTTGGTTTAAGTGTTGGGGTTTTACAAGAGAAACTCGATGAAAGCGACTTGATTGGTGGTACCAATCCTTCAGACCCTAATATAGCTGGTATTGAGCAGCAAGATTCTTACTTTAATATTGATTTTGGTGTTTCTTACTATTACCTTGAGTTCTTTACGCATTTAACGGTTAAAAACCTAATTCCGCAAAAGCGTGATATTTTTGCAGAAGATTTTGAAACTGATAATCAGCGTCAATATTTATTTACCCTGGGTTATACCATAGCACCTTATGCTAGTGATTGGTCTTTTGAACCTTCGGTAATGTTTCAAATGAAAGAAGAAACTGCAGAAGCTGCCGTAGACGGTAACTTTAAAGTTTATAGACAATTTGACTTTGGTCAATTATGGGGAGGTTTGTCTTATAGAAGGAGTTTAGATGGAGCTGAGTATACTGAAGATGGTGCAGCTACGGTTGAAAATCAAAAATTACAATACTTTTCACCCTTCTTAGGGGTTAATTATAACCAATTTATGTTTGCTTACACGTATACCTATCAGGCTAACTCTATCGTGCTAAGTAACGCTGGTTTTCATCAAATCACTTTAGGATATAATTTCGGAGGAGGAAAAGAAAAGTACCACTGTAATTGTCCTGCTATTAATTACTAAAAATCTTTATAACCAACTAAAAACCGCTCCTCGGATTGAAGAATTTCTTCTATGATCCGGGGATTTTTATTGCTAAAAAAAATACATTTTTCACCGCGGTCTTGCCGGAGTAAATTTAGCTTTTCAAGTAAGTTTTTTGTTTGTTGAGCGGCTGCCCGACCTGAATCAATAATTTGCACGTGTGGGGGAACAATTTCCTTAAGAATGGGCATAAGATAAGGGTAGTGACTGCAACCTAAAACTAAGTAATCTATATTTTCATTTAGCATAGGAGAAACAAGCTCTTTAACCAATTGCTTTAAAGCAGGCTGTTGTAAATCGCCTGTTTCAATTAAAGGTACCAAGCCTTCGCCCACCACCTCTATTACTTTAGTGCTGCGCGTGTACAAATCTGATGTTTTTATAAACAACTCGCTTGCCAAAGTACCCTTTGTAGCTAAAATACCAATCGTTTTATTTTTACTATTTAAAGCGGCTGGTTTTATAGCGGGTTCTATGCCTACAATGGGTGTGCTATATTTTTCACGCAACACCTTTATAGCATTGGTGGTCGCGGTATTACAAGCTACCACAACTATTTTAGCGCCCATTTCCAATAGCAATTCGGTATTTTTAATAGAGAGATTAATGATCTCTTGCTGACTTTTAGCGCCGTAGGGGGCGTTTTTGCTATCGGCGAGGTATATCACTTGTTCTAGTGGTAAAAGCTTATGAATTTCTTTAAAAATGGATGTTCCGCCAATTCCCGAATCAAACATACCTATGGGTGCGTGCGTTTTTTGCATTGCGTTAGCTTCTTGGTTAAGTAGTAAAAATAAAAAAGCGTTTCTTAAATGGAAACGCTTTAGAAAATAATATTTGATAAATCAGGGTTACATTCCTAATTCTTTCTTTACATCATTAAGTAAGTTGTACCCATCTGCAAGCAATACTCCGCCAGCTCCAGTGGTAGAATCAAGTACATAGTCAAATCCTTTAGCACGGGCTACTTTTTGAATGGCATTTCGAGCTTTTTCATACACGGGTCTAAGTAATTCAGTCTCTTTCTTTTGCAATTCTCTTTGTGCTGTTTGTTGAAATTGAACTATTTTTTCTTGTGTAGCTTGTAATTCCCTTGCACGAGCTGCATTCTCCTCATCTGTTTTGGTAGGAGCCTCGTTCTGGTAGCGCTGGTTTTTGCTTTGTGCTTCTTTTAGTAGATCGTCTATTTCAGAACGATAAGTTTGCTCCAGCTTTTCTAACTGCGACATCGCCGATTTATAACCAGGCATAGACTCAATTAACTCTTGTGTTCCTATATGAGCAATTTTTGAAGTTTGTGCTTGAGCAAAATTCAAAGCACCAAGCATAAGCGTTAAAGCTAAAAATACGGTTTTAAATTGTTTCATCTTTTCTTAATTAATTTGATTTTGGGTTATTTAATTTTTGCCTTTCGGCGGATTTATTCTTTGTTATTTCTTACGCGGTCTAAACTATCTCTTCTTCGCTGTCTATCTTCTAACAGTTTTTGTCTTCTTGCTTCAAAAGCTGCTTGCCTAGCTGCTCGTGCAGAATCTCTAGCTCTTTCACGATCTTTAATTAATTCTTCTCTTTCTTTTTCTCGTGTTAAACGGTCCCTTTCTCGTTGAGCTTCTTCTGCCTTATCTTCTTTTGCTTTTTCAACAGATTTATACGTGTCTTCTGCAATATCTGCGCCTTTGTTTTCTCTACGTTCTGTACGACTTTGTCTGTCAATCATTTTAAGTATTTGATCGCTGATATCATGGCGATTAGCTGAAAAAAGCATTAAAGCATCTGATGAGCGTTCAAAAATATAATCGAAGTCTCTTTTAATCGCATATTCTTGTACGGCGTTAAAAACTTGATCCTGCACGGGTTGTATAAGCTGTCTTTTTTGAGTTATAAAATCACCTTGAGGGCCAAACCTTTTTTGTTGATAGGCTACTACTTGTTGTACCTCATAGTCAATTTCGTCTTCACGCTCTTCAATCAATTCTTTGGTTAATAAGGGGCTTTCTTGTTTTAAAGCCTGCTTCATTTGTTCAACTTGGTTAAGCTTTTGCTCCACTTCTGCTCTCCATTTTTGAACCTTTGCATCCAACTGGTTGTTGGCCTCTTGGTATTCTGGTACATTCTCTAGAATATAGTCCATATCAATATAGGCAATTTTTAATCCGCTTTGAGCGAATAGAAAGCCTGCTTGAAGAAGGAATATTAAAAGTGCTATGTTTTTTCTCATGTTATTTCAAATTTAGAAAATATCGTGCCAAAATTAAAATTGCTGCCCAATAATAAAGTGGGTTTCCCAACCGTTAGCGGCACCGTTAGTTCCTGGGATGGGGTCAAAACCATATCCAAAATCTATTCCTAATAATCCAAAAGCAGGCATAAAGATGCGAATCCCGGCACCGGCAGATCGGTTTAATTGAAAAGGATTGTAGTCTTGAAACCCGTCATAACTCGAACCTCCTTCTAAAAAAGTTAAGGCAAAAATCGATGCTTGTGGTTTAAGTGTTATTGGGTACCTAAGCTCTAATGAGAACTTGTTGTAAATGGTAGCGCCATCTTCACGGGTAAGCCCGTCTTCTCTGTCTCTAGGTACTACCGTTTGATTACCATATCCGCGTAAAGCGATATTTTCTCTACCGTCTAAGCTGTAGCCTCCAAGGCCGTCTCCTCCTAGGTAAAAACGCTCAAAAGGCGGTATTCCTCTATCGTTGTTGTAAGCTCCTAGAAAACCAAATTCTGTTGCGGTTCTAAGTACCAGTTTACCTATAAGTTTATTGTACCAGTCCCCATTAAATTTTATTTTATAATACTCTAACCATCTAAACTTTTCTTGATCTATTTTGGCTACATCTGGTTGACCGTTGGGTAATTGATAGGCCGGATCATTGGCAAGGTTAGCGTAATCTGTACCGTTCCAAGCCGAATACGGCGGCGTTAATTTTGCGGTTATGCCAAATTTAGATCCTCCTGTTGGGAAAATAGGGTTGGTGTGCGTGTTATCTCGGCTCAGACCCAAAGTTATAGCGAGGTTGTCTGCTGTACCATTGGGAAAAGTAAATAAACCAATATTATAATTTTGCAAGTTGTAATGTTGGAAACTTAAGGCTACAGAGGCCACAAAAAAGTCATCTGGGACTTTAAGGTTTTTAGCTAAGCCAATAGACCCACCGGTGATTAAGAAGCTACGATCTCTATCGGTTTCACGAGCAAAAAAGTCACGGTAAAACTGTTTGGTATGTGAAAAACTTGTAGTTAAACGGATGGGCTTTTTACCTCCTAACCATGGCTCTGAAAAAGACAAGCTGTAGGTTTGGTAGAATGACGAAGCTTGAGCTCTTAGTGAGAGGGTTTGACCGTCTCCCATAGGTAGCGGCTTATAAGCATCTTTATCAAATATTCCTTTTAATGAAAAGTTATTAAAAGAAAGGCCTAAGGTACCTACAAAGCCACCGCCGCCATATCCTCCTTGTAGTTCAATTTGGCTTGCGCCACTTTCAACCACTTTAAAGTTTAAGTCGACCGTACCATCACTAGGATTTACATCAAAATCGGGTGAAAGTTGTTCGGCATCAAAGAAGCCTGTAGCTCCTAATTCTCTTACTGTTCGCACCACATCTTGCTTACTATAAACCTGTCCTGGCCGGGTTCTTATGTTTCTGTATATCACATGGTCATTGGTTTTGTCGTTCCCAGTAACCCTAATTTCATCAAAATAAGCCATTTTTCCTTCCATCACTCGGATTTCAAAATCGATAGTATCATTGTATACTCGCGTCTCTACCGGGTTAATTCTAGCAAATAAATAGCCGTTATTTTGATATAAATTGGTTAAATCTGCCGCATCTGGCCTTTCTTTGTCAGCAATTTTTTTCTCTAAAAGCACACCGTTATAAACATCACCTTTGGCAATACCCAAAACAGCTTTTAATTGTTTATCGGTGTAAACCGAGTTTCCTAAAAAGCTAATTTCACCAAAGTAATATTTATTACCCTCCTCTAATTCAAGCGTTAAAGCTACCTCTTCTTCATTTAAAATGCGGAGGCTATCTTTTACAATTCGCGCATCTCTAAAACCACTACTTTTATATTTATTAATGATTTTTTCTTTACTTTCTTTATATTCTTCGGCAATGTATTTAGACCTTTTCCAAAAGCGTAAAAAGTTCTTTTGTTTGGTCTTCATTTGGCGTCTAATCTTAGCATCGCTAAAGATTTCATTACCTTCAATTTTAATTTCTTTTATTTTTACCTTTTCCCCTTTATCGATACGCAGCACCAAGTCAACTTTTTGCTTGTCATTGTCTAAACTATCTCTAATGGTGCGGGTTTGAATATTAACATTAGCAAACAGAAAACCATCTTCGGCATATTTGTTCTCTATGCTTGCTTTCGTGGTGGCAATTAAGTTTTCGGTAACCTTTGTGCCTGGTTTTAAATCATTTTCTTTAATGATTTCTTCACGTTTTTTCTTTTTGTCAAGACCACTGATTTTTACTTCATTCAGTTCAGGAACTTCTTTTATTTCTAGCTGCAAATCGGCAACATTATTATCAATGTTGGTCACGTACAGGTTGATGTCACTAAACAGTCCTAAATCCCAAAGCTTTTTTATTATCTCGCTTATTTTATCTCCTGGGATATAAAGTTTATCACCAGATTTAATCCCCATAAAGGCGATAACCGTTTGTTCGTTATAATTGGTGCTTCCTACAACATTTATTTTACCAATGGTATATTCTTTTCCATTAGCCAAGGCCATGTCTTGGGCTTGTGATTGCCAAACTGCAAAAAGGCAAAAACATAAAAGGTATAATTTCTTTATCATTAAAATCTTAATTGATTTGTTCACTTGTTTTTCCAAATCTTCTTTCTCTATTTTGATAGTTTAATATGGCCTCTGCTAAATGTTCTTTTCTAAAATCTGGCCATAAGACTTGTGTGAAATATAATTCTGCATAAGCTATTTGCCATAATAAGAAATTGCTTATGCGTTGCTCCCCACTAGTTCTTATTAATAAATCAACATCGGGCATAAAGTTGGTATATAGCTGATCATTAATGTCTTGCTCGGTGATTTTGTTGGGGTCTATTTTATTTTCTTGAGCCAAAAGAGCTATTTTTTTGGTTACACTGAGCAATTCTTCGCGGGATCCATAACTAAGGGCTAAAGTTAGCGTCATCATGGTGTTCTCTGCTGTTTGTTGCATTACTTCATTTAATTCTTCTTTGGCCTTTTGTGGTAAACTATCTAGGCATCCAATAGCTTTAAGTCTAATATTATTATCTTGAAGCGTTTTGATCTCTTTCCGTAAAGAAGAAACCAGTAATTTCATTAAAGTTTTGACTTCAATTTGTGGTCTATTCCAGTTTTCAGTAGAAAAAGCGAATAAAGTAAGGTTTTTAATACCTAGTTTTGCGCAGGTTTCAACCGTCTCTCTTACCGATTTTGTTCCGCTTTTATGTCCAGCAACCCGCAATAATCCTTTGTTTTTTGCCCATCTCCCGTTGCCATCCATAATGATAGCGATATGCTTGGGTAATCTTTCTTTGTCTATGTTGTGAAAAAGCTCCATTAGAATTTACAATAACAAGGTTTGCGTCCAAAACTATAAGTAAGCGTTATCCCTGTAAAAACATACCAATCGTTCGAGTTGGCACTTCCGAAGCTGGGATATACATCTTCGGCATCTATTTCTTCTGGATTACTTCCATCTAAATTATCGGTAAAGGTATAGCGTGCACCAATTTCAAAAGCTAAAATCCATTTGGTAGATAGGGTTCCTTTTACCCCTAAAACCATAGGTATTGCAGAAGTGAATTTATTATCTTCTGGTATTATTTTGTTACGTCTATCTACAAACATATCTTGCGTGAACACCCCTGTAAGGCCAGTGTAAATGTACGGTGTCCACTGAGCTTCTAAGTTGTGCAAATCCCACTCCCAAAAGGTGTATTCAATACCTAAGGAAGCTTCTGTAATTTTATTTTTAAACGAGTAACCCCTTAGTTTTCTCCTTGTTTCTTTTGCGTCTGCGTCGTTGGCTTTTATTTTTGAATGAAAAAGGCTAAACCTAAAGGAGTGTCTGTTGCTTCGGTTCCATTTAAAGATACCGCCAGCTCCTAGGGTTTTGGGAGCAATATATTGGGTGTCACCTACATCACCAATATAATTGGTTGCTCCGAGCATAGGACCAATTTCATAGGTTTGGGCCAAGCTTATGCTGGTGTATAACAATATAAAAGAAAAGATTAAATATCTCATAGAATCTCAAAAGTTTGCAAATATATAAATTAAGTTTGCTCTACGTTAATTTTAAGCTATTTTGTGCCTCTATGATTAACAAATTATAGGCTAGTTTATTGTTTTAAATTCCTTTTATCTTCTCCCCATAATAGTTTCTGACGCAAGGTTTTAATAAAACTGTTTTCATTGAGTAATACGATACCTATTTGAAAATCTGCTTTCTTGAGATGTATCTCGGTATCGTTATTTAACGTGGTAAGTCTCGAGTCTAATGAAATCAAAAATTGATCTTCTCGGCTTGATACTTTCAATTTTAACTTCTTGTCGTCTGGTATTATTAAAGGTCGTACGTTAAGGTTATGCGGTGCTATTGGGGTGATAGAAATAGCCTTGGTTTCTGGTGTAATTATAGGGCCTCCACAGCTAAGCGAATAGCCTGTTGAACCCGTTGGAGTAGAGATAATAAGACCATCTGCCCAATATGCGTTAAGGTATTTATCGTCCATCCAACTTTCTACGGTAATCATAGAGGTGCTGTTTTTTCGGCTTATAGCCACTTCATTCAAAGCAAAATTCATACTAGAAAGACTATGATTATTCGGGTATGTTGCAACACTAAGTAAATCTCTTTTAGAAACGGTGTATTCTTTTTGTTTTAAAGCCAAAATCATGGCTCTTATTTCTTCTTTTTGAATGGTTGCTAAAAAACCTAATCGGCCGGTATTTATACCTACAATGGGTATATCTAAAGCTTTTACATAATGTACGCTGCGTAAAATTGTACCGTCGCCACCAATACTAAAAAATAAATCGTAGCTGCCGTCGAGCTGATTAAAAGTTTTAAATTGAGTGTATTGTTTGGCAACGCTTTTATTTTGATTTATGATTTTAAGAAATTCTTCCTCTATTCGTACTTCAATATCTAGATTACTAAGCTCATCGAGTAATTCTCGTATATATTTTCCTGAGTTTTTATGGTAAAATTGTCCGTAAAGAGCTACTTTCATATATCTAAATATTTTTTAAGGTAATTTGATCTTTCTTTTATAGTTTGAGTGTGTCGATCTTCTTGGTGTAAGCTAATAATTTGATAATCATAACGCCGATAGGCAGCTAAAACTTCGGTAATACTTTGGCTAGCTATTTTTAAAGTGATTTGTACTTTGTCTAAATCAATTTCACTTATAAAAAGACCTAAAACTTTTTGGTTGGCTTGTTCTGCAATTTGGGTTACTTCGCTTAAGGTATAATCAGGAGCCGATTTTTCAATTACTACCAGCGCACCTTCTTGCTGCAAGAAAGGGGTAGTGCTAAAAACACTTAGCAAGTCAATGAGTTCAATATAGCCTAGGTAATTTTGATCTTTTGGATTGATAACGGGTAGCAAATTGGTTTCAAGCTTACCGAAGTAAGCTAAAATTTCTAACCAGTTCTCATTAAAATCGGCATGAACATTTTCTATGGCATATCTGTAGTCTATTAGCGATTTTGTCTCATCAAAACAACGCAGGTCATTTTCAGCAATTAATCCGATATAAACCCCATTTTCAGAAACCGGTAAGTGCGTGTAGGTAAATTCTTTAAAAATCGCCTTAAACGCTCCTACAGTTTGTGATATGGGTTGTAAACCTATGTCGTTAATTATGTATTGCGTTAGCTTCATAGCTTAATGTTTGGTGCAAATTAATTAATTTATAACACATAGATGCGTTGCAACTTTGTATTTTTGTCATCTAAAGTTAAGAAATATGACCAAACTAAGCGTAAACATAAACAAGATTGCTACTTTAAGAAACGCTCGAGGCGGAAATGTGCCTAATGTAGTCGAGGCTGCCAAGCGTATAGAGGGGTTTGGTGCGCAGGGAATTACTGTACATCCAAGACCAGATGAAAGGCATATAACCTATCAAGATGTAAGCGATTTGAGTAAAGTAGTGCAAACCGAATTTAATATCGAGGGTAATCCCAATCAAAAATTTATCGATTTGGTACTAGAAAATAAACCTACTCAAGTAACTTTAGTTCCCGATGCTGTAGATGTGCTCACCTCAAATGCCGGTTGGAACACCCAGAAACACCAAGCTTTTTTAAGCGATGTTATAAGAGTATTTAAAGACGCAGGCATAAGAACATCGATTTTTGTAGATCCTAATTCAGCTATGGTAGAATCGGCTGTTAAAACGGGAGCCGATAGAATCGAATTGTATACAGAAGCTTATGCAGTAAATTACGCTAAAAACCCTAGAGCTGCTATTGCTGCTTACGCCGATTGTGCCGCAATAGGTAAGAAATTAGGTCTGGGTATAAATGCGGGCCATGATCTATCATTAGAAAACATAGCCTTTTTTAAGCAGCAAATGCCGTATCTCGATGAGGTTTCAATAGGTCATGCTTTAATTGCTGAAGCGCTTTACAGCGGATTAGAAAACGTAGTCAAATCTTATTTAGATAAACTTAAATGAAGTTACACTCAAATATTATAGGTCAGGGTGAGCCATTGCTTATTTTGCATGGTTTTTTAGGTATGGGAGACAATTGGAAAACCTTAGGTAAGCAATTTGCAGAGGAAGGTTATCAAGTGCATCTTATAGACCAAAGAAACCACGGGCGTAGTCCGCATTCAGAAGAGTTTTCTTATACCATTTTGGCGGAGGATGTGAGAAACTACTGCCGCGATCATAAGCTAGAAAAGGTTGTTTTGATTGGGCACTCTATGGGTGGTAAAACGGCTATGAAAACTGCTGTTACTTATCCAGAATTGATTAAAGATTTGGTTGTGGTTGATATTGCACCACGCTATTATGAACCGCATCATCAAACCATTTTAGCAGGATTAACGATGCTGGCTGATGCTAAATTAACCTCTAGGCAAGATGCAGACAAAAAGCTGGCAGAATTTATCGACGATTGGGCGGTTCGTCAATTTTTACTTAAAAATTTATTCCGTAAAGATAATGTCTTAAAATTGCGTGTTAACTTGCCTGTACTTAAAAGTAAAATTGAAAATGTTGGTGCGGCGCTCGAAGAAGGGGAGGGGTTTGAAGGTAGTGTTTTATTTATTAACGGAAGCAATTCAAATTATGTTTAGCTCAAAAGATAGCGATTTGATTAGAGAATATTTTCCTTATAGTCAATTGGTTACCATAAAAGACGCTGGGCATTGGATACATGCAGAAAAGCCAGATGTGTTTTACCAAGCTGTGTTGAGGTATTTAAAACGCTGATTTGTAATTTTTGCTATGCTCGCATAATAAATCATAAAAAAGTTGTAATTCTCTTATTTTGTGTTAAATTTGGGTTAATGAAAAAACTA
>CATQIB010000026.1 GCA_958296185.1 uncultured Mesonia sp. | reverse complement strand
ATAAAACCACCAAGAGGTATTAAAAAATACACGTTTTACCTGCCAGGTCGGAAAATTAAAACTAGATTTTAATTTATAGTATGGGTCTGCAGCTTTTTCTACGGCTTCTAAACTCAAAATTGCCGATGCTGTATGGTGACCGTGAGTGGTGCCTGATGTTCGGTGATCAAAACGATTGATAATAATATCGGGTTTAAACTTTCTAATGGCTAAAACCACATCGTGTAAAATTTCGGGTTTATTCCAAAAAGAAAAAGTTTCTTCGGGTGTTTTTGAATAACCAAAATCATTTGCCCTTGAGAAAAACTGTTGTCCGCCATCAATGGAACGCGCAGCAATTAATTCTTGGGTACGAATTAAGCCTAATTTTTCTCGGAGTTCAGGACCAATCAAGTTTTGCCCACCGTCACCTCGAGTGAGGGAGAGGTATGCCGTTTGCACTTTTTTTATGATTAGCAAAATAACTTATTAAAGCGGTATTTTCATCATCGGGATGCGCTGCAATGTATAAAACACTGCCTAATACGTTAAGTTGTTGTATTTTTTGATATATTTCGGCAGAATTTAAAGCAGATTGGTATTGTGCAAAGCTTTTACTTAGCAATAGTAAAAAGACATATAAACAAAGGTTGCTTTGTTTCATAGCGTTTTTTTGCTCGAATATACTATTTTTTCGCTTTTATTACAGAAGCCTATGGAGTTAAACAACCAAATAGTTTTACGGCCTCGATTTAAAGAGACGATAAAATTACCGCTGGAGGAGGTGGTTAAACGATTTGTTGATCAAAAAACTAAACAATCTCGGTATAAAATCGTGTATTTTGACGAGCACATTTTTATTAAATTACCTAAAAAAGAACAGCATTTTTGGTCACCACAACTGCATTTAGAACTCAATAAAGACGAAGAAAAAACCTCAATTCACGGTTTTTTTGGTCCTAATCCTTCGGTATGGACACTTTTTATGTTTACTCATCTTATACTGGCTACCGCTTTTCTGGGTTTAATAGTATGGGCTTACACCCAATACAATCTAGGTAACCCATATTTTTGGCAGGTTTTTTTAATGATACTCATCGTATTCTTTTGGGTGGTTTTATATTTTGGTGGGCGTTTAGGACGAATGAAAGGAAAGCCAGATATGGAGGCTATGTTTCAGTTTTACAAAAAAACTTTGGATTTTGCCGTTTAATCCACAAAATCGGAGTTGTTTTTATCGAGTAAGGCGTCTTTCTGAATGAGCGAAACCGGTTTTTGTAAAATCAAGTTATTCGGATAGGTAATCAACTCTCCGTTCTCAAGCCTTAAGTAAAGATGAAATGCTTTTATATCTTCAATAATTGCGGGTTCAGCAATAAAATCTTTATCATGAATTTTGATGCGATCACCAATACGGTAAGGGAACGAGAAAAACATAATTATTCCCGAAGTGATATTGCTTAAAATAGACCAAATGGCAAAAAGCGCAATACCGATAACTGCAAAAATAGAGGAGAACAATAGTGAAATCTCTTGGATTTTAACGCCCCACGCAATCATCAATAAGAATATGGCTAAAAAAACAATAAACACATTGATGTAACGAATAATGAGTCTAAAACGTGCCTGATGGATGGCTTCTTTTCGGTAAATTTTATGCGTAGCCTTGTTGAATAAGTACTTTAATATTCCTAAAAAAATAAGAATACCAAGGGTGATAAAAAGCTCTCTTTGGTAGGTATAGATATAATTTAGCATGCCGTTTATTATTTAATCAAAGGTATTGCATTCTGTTCAGGTACAAAATAGAATTAATACTTCGCTAACAATTAAAATTGCAACAAATTTTTATAAAGTAAATGTATAGGTAAACCTAAAACAGTATAATAAGAGCCTTCTATACCTGTAATACCTATTTGTCCTATCCATTCTTGAATACCGTATGCACCCGCTTTGTCAAATGGTTTATAAGTACTCACATAATATTCAATTTCGTCGGATGTAAGCGTTTTAAAATTTACCTGTGTTGTGGCTGAAAAAACAGCATGATTTTTGGTTTGATTTAAGAAAAACCGAAGAAATAACCTGATGTTTACGACCCGAAAGTAGTTTTAGCATCTTAATAGCTTCTTCTTTATTTTTGGGTTTCCCTAAAATGAATTGTTCGATGGCTACTACAGTATCTCCTGTAATAAGGATTTCTGAATCTTTTAATTGATCAAAAGCATTTGCTTTTAATTTTGCTAAGTATTCTGCAGCCTCTTTTGGTGCAAGATGGTCTGGAAATATCTCTTCTACGGGTTTTAGTTCTATCCGGTAAGATAGACCTAAATCGGTTAAAAGCGCTTGTCGGCGTGGTGATCCAGAGGCCAATATTATTTGCCTGTTTTTTAACTTTTGTTGTAAACTTAAATTAGCCATTAGCTGCTGTGTATAAATCCGTAAAGTAACAAAGATAAAACGCCCAAGCTCATAGTTATTTTGAGCAGTAAACTAAGTTGTCTAAAATCTTTTTTTGAGTTGGCAGAAGGAACCTTTACTACAAAAAGTAAAAGCGGCAAGACCAGACCAATAAGGCTGTAGGTTAAAACAAGTGTATTTTCATAAAAATAAGTTAGCACATAATATACCAAACCAACTACTGCGAGACATCCCAATGCAAACAATATTATATTGGTTCGTTGTTTGCCCAATACTAAAGGTAAAGTTTTAAACTTCATTTTATGATCACCTGCTATGTCTTCTTGGTCTTTTACGATTTCTCTGATTAGGTTAACGACAAAAGCAAAGACTGCATAATCTGTTAATATAGAGAAGAAAAATTTTTGTAAACTTTGGTTTTGAGGAGTTATAGCCGGCATTAAATCGAAAATAGCCGGTAAAATAAAAACAAGAGCTACCAGCGCGCTTATTAAGATATTGCCAATTAGCAAATACGATTTTAACGTAGTGGCATATAAGTAAAGCAAGCCCGAACTACCAATAAAGAGCATGGTAAATATGGGTTTGCCAATAAGATTAGCTAAATAAAATCCTAGCAGGATTCCGAGAACATTAAAAAACAGAAACCAATTGAATGCAGTCTTCTCAGAGATTAAACGACCCACGATTACGCGTTTGGGTTTATTTACTTTATCGGCAACAACATCTTGTATATCGTTAATAATATTACCGGCCGCAGCTATAAATACGCACGAAGCAATTAATAAGCTATACCCAAACCAATTTAGTGTTATATCTACAGGGTATGCTTCTATAGAAAACAAGCTGAACTTAATGATAAATAAACACGACGCAATTAACAATAAATTGGGCCAACGAATGAGGTTGAAAAAAGCTTTAATTGGCATGTTGGTCAATTTTAATCCATTTGTTTTGTACCTTCATTACCTGTTCAATTAAGTCGCGTACGCATCCTTGGCCGCCATCTTTATGAGAAATATATTTTGCAATGGATTTAACCTCGGGTACTGCATCTTGTGGGCAAGTAGGTAAGCCTACGCGTTGCATAGGAGTTACATCGGGTATGTCATCGCCCATGTAGGCCATTTGATTTAAATTCAGTTTATATTCTTTTGCTAGTTGTTCTAGTATCTCTACCTTATTCTCAATTCCTAAAAAGACTTGTTTTATCCCCAAACCATTTAGTCTTTTCTTAACTGCCTCATTTTTACCACCAGAAATTATACAAACATGGTAACCGGCATCAATTGCTCTTTTTAAAGCATAGCCGTCTTTTATATTCATGCTTCTCAGCAATTCACCATCGTGAGCGATGTGTACAGTTCCATTAGTAAGTACGCCATCTACATCTAAAATAAAGGCTTGAATATGATTTAAAATTTCTTTGTAGTTCATAATTTATGTGTGTTTTGAATGGTCCGTGAAAGTAGGCTATAAATTTCTTTTTCTGCTGGAGTACTTAAAAGTTCTAAATGCCTTTGCATGGTCTGCGTATCTCCTCTAAGAGCAGGTCCGGTTTGTGCTTCTATAGCGGACATAGTTTTGATTTTTGTGGCCGTTTCTTGAATTAACGGATGCAAAATTTCGAATTCTAAATTATTCGTTTGGCAAATTTGTTGGGCCATCGCATACATTTGATTTGTAAAATTATTAGCAAAAACAGCTGCTAGATGTAAATATTTACGTTGTTCTGTAGTTACGCTATAAACCTGAGTACTTATTTTTTTTGCCAGATTTTTAAGTATTTCTATAGTTTCACGATTATCAGCTTCTAAACAAAGTGGTACCTGCTTAAAGTCGATTTCTTTTTGACTGAAACTTTGCAGCGGATAGAATACAGCATTGTTTTGCGCGTGCTTTTGCAACCCTAAGCTACCCGATGTATGTGCTATGGTAGGAAAGATAGAAGCAATGCTAGAAATAAGCGGAGCAATGGCGTCGTCTTTTACCGCTATTAAGGCTAAATCGACACTTTTTAAATCGCTTATTTTAGAAGTGGTAGGCGCAATAGATTCAAAAGCCTTTAGTTTTGCTTTTGTTCGGTTATAAATCTGCGTGATTTTTACGTCATTTGTGTGCGATAAAACCCTAATAAGCTGACTGCCAACTCTTCCTGTTCCTATGATACAAATTTGAAGCATGAGGCTAAAATATTAAAAGTTTCTTGCATTAAAAAATTAAAATATAACCTTCAAGAAGTTATAAAAAAAGCGGTAAAAATAACTTTAAAGGTGGTAAATTTGCAGTGTTTATAAAAAAATGACTGCTATGCAAAATAAATTGGCCAAAATACTTTTTTCTACACGCACAATGGCCTTCCTCTTTATCGCATTTTCTGTAGCCATGGCTGTAGGTACTTTTGTTGAAAATTCTTATTCTACTGCTACAGCTCGAGCTTGGATTTACAACGCTTGGTGGTTTGAAGCTATGATGCTGATTTTTGCCTTAAATTTTATTGGTAATATTAAGCGGTATCGCTTGTTACGAAAAGAAAAATGGAATACACTTCTATTGCATCTTTCTTTTATTTTAATAATTGTGGGTGCCGGGGTAACTAGATATATTGGTTATGAAGGTGTAATGCCAATCCGTGAAGGCGAGACAAGTAATATAATGTTATCTGAAAAAACCTATCTTTCTGTTTTGGTAGATGGTGAGGTAGAAGGTGAGCATCTTAGACGAACTGTTAACTTACCTTTGACTTTAGCCCCTAAGGTAGATAATAAGCAAACATTGAGCACTGATTTTAAAGGTCAGCATATTGAGTTTGCAGTGACAGATTTTATTCACGGTGCCGAAGAAGGACTCATCGAGGATGAAAATGGCAAGAATTACTTAAAAATAGTGGAAGCTGGAGGTGGCGATCGACATGACCATTATTTAGAAGAGGGCGAAATCACCTCAATTCATAATGTACTTTTTACGTTGAATAAACCTACTGATGGCGCTATTAATATCATTATCAATGATAAAGAACAAAGCATCTCAACTCCTTTTGAGGGGACTTATATGCGTATGGCCGACCAGAAGCAAGGAAAAGTTGTAGTAGATTCTGTACAACCGCTTATGATGCGTTCATTATACCAGATGGCGGGAATGCAGTTTGTATTTCCAGATCCCATGGTAAAAGGAAAATATGATGTCAAAGCTTCAGAAAAAAGAGTGGATAATCAGCAAGATGGTGTAGTTTTAAATGTAAGTACGCAAGGTGAAACTAAAGAAATAAAATTACTTGGAGGTAAGGGGTACCTTAACGATTATAAAAAGTTGGAAATTGGTGATTTAGAGGTTTATTTGCGTTACGGAAGTAAAGAATACCAGTTGCCCTTTTCGCTTAAGCTGAATGATTTTATTGCTGAAAAACATCCGGGTACAGAAGATAATCCAACTCCTAGTTATGCTTCTTTTAAAAGTAAGGTAGAAGTGATAGGTGAGGACGAAAGATTTGATTATGATATTTATATGAACCATGTGCTAGACTATGAAGGATATCGCTTTTTCCAAGCTTCCTTTAATCCAGATGAAAAAGGTACCATCTTGTCAGTGAACCATGATTGGTGGGGAACTTGGATTACCTACATTGGTTATTTTCTGCTTTATTTAGCCATGATGATTTTATTGTTTGAACCAGGATCTCGTTTTGGCGAGTTAACTAAAAGATTAGAGAAGTTAAAGGCCAAAAAAGCTAAAATAACGATAATCGCTTTGTTGTTTGGTTTAACTTCCTGGGCACAAGAAAATCATGCGCACAACAATGCAGATTTAGATAGTATAACACGAGCAGCCGCTGAGGCTACACCGCCAAGCGAAGAACATAGCCATATGGATATGTTAGAAGCTATGATGCCTAAAAAGCGAATTGACTCTATCTTAAAAGCTACACAAGTTTCTAAAGAGCACGCCGATAAATTCGGACATTTAGTAATTCAAGATGCGGGAGGTAGGATGAAACCCGTAAACACTTTTTCTTCAGAATTGCTTAGAAAATTGAGTAAAAGCAACAATTATGAAGGTTTAAATCCAGATCAAGTGTTTTTCTCTATGACCGAGAATCCAGCTCTATGGTATAATGTTCCTTTGATAGCTATAAAAGCCAAAAACGATAGCTTGCATCACGTTATAGGGATAGAGGAAGGTGCCTCTCATGTGCGTTTAGCACAATTTTTTGATGCAAGAGGTAACTATAAATTAGCTCCTTTTTTAGAAGAAGCCTATCGTGCTAGCGTTAAAAACCAATTTCAAAAAGATTATATCGCTGCCGATGAAAAAGTAAACTTATTGTACAGTGCATTAGAAGGCAGAATATTACGTATTTTCCCGATTCCTAATGCAGAAAATAATAAATGGGTTTCTTATCCAGAGGCCATTAAGGAGGAAGGCATGTTTACTGGTGTTGATAGCTTGTATGTTACCAATATATTACCACTTTACATGCAAACCATTCAGGTGGCTAAGAAAACCAAGGATTATACCAAAGCCAATGAAGTTTTAGAGAGTTTAGTAGGGTTTCAGAAAAAATACGGATCAGAGGTATTACCCTCTGAAAATAAAATTAAAGCCGAGGTGCTTTATAATAAATATGATGTATTTAGGAACTTGTTCTGGATGTATATGATTGCAGGTATGGCGATGTTCCTATTTGTGGTAATTGCAATTTTCAAAAAGCATAAGGCTTTACCAGTACTCATAACCGTATCTAAAGTTGTAATTGTTTTATTGTTTTTGCTTCATACCGCTGGCTTAATAGCTCGTTGGTACGTTTCGGGCCATGCTCCGTGGTCGGATGCTTATGAGAGTATAATTTATGTAGCCTGGGCAACCATGTTTTTTGGCTTGGCTTGGGGCCGAAAGAGCGATTTAACTACCGCTTCAACGACTTTTGTTACTGCGATGATTTTAATGGTCGCCCATTTAAACTGGTTAGATCCAAGTATAGCTAATTTGCAACCAGTTTTAGATTCATATTGGTTGATGATTCACGTGGCGGTAATTGTTGCTAGTTACGGTCCATTTACCTTGGGTATGATTTTAGGTTTGGTGGCCCTCTTGTTAATGATTTTTACCAACGATAACAACCGTAAGAAATTAGGCATAAATATAGAGGAAATAACGATTATTAATGAGTTAGCACTTACCGTAGGATTAGTATTATTGACCATTGGTAACTTTTTAGGTGGTCAATGGGCCAATGAAAGCTGGGGTAGATATTGGGGTTGGGACCCTAAGGAGACTTGGGCTTTGATAAGTATTATGGTTTACGCCTTTGTGATACATATGCGCTTGGTTCCTGGTTTACGCGGTAGGTTTATATTTAACTGGGTAGCTATACTCGCGTTCGGTTCTATTTTAATGACTTATTTTGGTGTTAATTTTTATCTTACAGGATTACATTCTTATGCCAGCGGAGATCAAATTATTAGTTATCAATTTATAATTGGTGCTTTCGTTGCTTGGCTCATTTTAGGTCATTTTGCTTACCGGAAGTATAAGAAGTTCTATAAAAAATAATATCAATAAGTGAGTTGGATATTTTTAATTCTAGGTGGCTTGTTCGAGGTGGGTTTTGCTTCGTCTTTAGGCAAGGCACAACAAAGTAGTGGCAACGAGGCCATATATTGGTATGGAAGTTTTGTTATTTGCTTGTGCTTAAGCATGCTATTATTAATAAAAGCAACACAAGAATTACCAATAGGTACTGCCTATGCAGTTTGGACAGGTATAGGCGCTGTTGGGACGGTAATTGTAGGAATTTTTTACTTTAAAGAGCCTATAGATTTTTGGCGTATCTTTTTTATTAGTACGCTAGTGCTTTCCATTGTTGGACTTAAATATGTTTCCAATACTTAACTTTAATAAAAAAAACCGCTGAAAATCTCAGCGGTTTTTTTTATTAGTTTAGCTAATAAATACTTTTTCAAAAAGTGAGAAAGTTCTGCTCACTATTGGGTTATATTTCTCCTACCATATCTTCCGGTTTTACCCAAGCGTCAAACTCTTCGGCTGTGGTATATCCTAAATTAATGGCTTCTTCTTTAAGTGTTGTGCCATTTTTGTGGGCGGTATTGGCAATTTCTGCAGCTTTATAGTAACCAATTTTTGTATTAAGGGCTGTTACCAGCATTAAGCTATTTTGTAATAGCTCATCTATTCTTGCTTGGTTTGGCGTGATGCCACTAGCGCAATGTTCTTCAAAAGATACACAAGCATCTCCCAATAATTGAGCGCTTTGCAACAAGTTCGCCGCCATTACTGGTTTAAAGACATTCAGCTCAAATTGACCTTGCATACCGCCAACACTCATTGCCACATCATTACCAATTACTTGAGAGCATACCATTGTTAAAGCTTCACATTGAGTAGGGTTTACTTTGCCTGGCATGATTGAAGAACCTGGTTCATTTGCTGGGATATTGATCTCGCCAATTCCACTTCGAGGCCCCGAAGCTAACATTCTAATATCGTTGCCAATTTTATTTAAGGCAACGGCCAATTGTCTTAATGCTCCGTGTGTTTCTACAAATGCATCGTGGGCTGCTAAGGCTTCAAATTTATTTTCAGCCGAAGTAAAGGGTAATTCGGTAAAATCAGCGATGTATTGAGCCACCTTTTCAGCATAATTTTTAGGCGTATTTAATCCGGTACCAACCGCAGTGCCACCTAAAGCTAATTCACCTAAATGCGGCAGGCTATTATTCAATGCTTTTAAACCATGGTCCAGTTGAGAAACGTAACCGCTAAATTCTTGCCCTAATGTTAGAGGTGTAGCATCCATAAAATGCGTTCTACCAATCTTTACTACTTTTTTAAATTCTTCTGCTTTTGCATTTAAAGTGTCGCGTAGTTGTTTGATGCCCGGTAGGGTAACCTCTATAATTTTTTTATAAGCGGCAATATGCATCCCTGTAGGGAAGGTGTCATTCGAAGATTGAGATTTGTTAACATCATCGTTTGGCTGCAGTGTTTTCTCACCTTCGCCTATTGTTTTACCGGCCAATTGATGTGCTCTATTAGCAATTACCTCGTTTACATTCATGTTGCTTTGCGTTCCCGATCCGGTTTGCCAAATAACTAAAGGGAATTGATTGTCGTGTTTTCCTGCTAAAATTTCATCACATACTTGAGCTATTAAATCTCTTTTTTCTTCTGATAAAACACCAGCTTCTGCGTTGGTGTAGGCAGCGGCTTTTTTTAGATAAGCAAAACCATATATAATTTCTAATGGCATTGATGCAGGTGCGCCAATTTTAAAATTATTTCTTGAGCGCTCTGTTTGTGCTCCCCAAAGTTTATCTGCGGGTACTTGCACTTCGCCCATCGTGTCTTTTTCGATTCTATATTTCATTTGGAAGTATTTTGAATTTTGCAGCACAAATTTAATCAATTCAGACTTGATTTACCCTTATTTTTTAAATAAAGCCTTAAAGCTTGATAAACAGACAAAGTTTTGTATAATGCTTAAACTTTTATAAATGAACCTGTTTTGCTCAATATAATTAGACTCATTTTGAAGATAATCAAACCTACTATATTTGGGTTGACGCTAAAATTAGCAGGTCTATTTATTTTTTAACTTTTTGTTGGAAATAATTTGTAATTATATGTATCTTTGAAAAAATTCTTGAAATTTAGAAATTATGATGTTCGAATTCGACCAGTGGTTAGGTTTTTTAGCGTTTGCGGTTATTGGTTTAATCGGTTTTTGGTTAATGCTATTTTTATTAACTTTTGTAGTACCTTATTGGATAGGAGGTTCTCTTCTAGAGCGTTTTAAAGAGAAAAAAGAAGCAAGAAAAAACAGAGAAATGATTGAGGAGTAAATCGCTCTAAAAATCTTTATTTTATATCAATGAGCTTGTCTTTTTAAGAGACAAGCTTTTTTTATGGTAGGTGGTGAATAACTAATGTAAATAATAAACCCCTTAGTTTTGCTAAGGGGTTTTGTGTTTTTTAGAAAATTGGAAGCTTAAAATCCGCCTTCCTCGTCCATATCCATTCCACCTGAGTTACGTTGACCGTTTCTGCGCCCGTTTTTAGGCTGATTGAATCGGTAAATTAAACCTAAGGTAATTTGTCTTTCTCTCCATTGAAATTCAGAATCAGATGTGAAATAATTTGTATCTAAGCTATTTTCTTGGGTGTTGGTGAAAGACCTTCTTTTACGACTATTGAGTAAATCGCTAACATTTAAAGAAAGTGTAGCTTTGTCTTTGATGATTTCTTTACTAAAGGCTAAATTTAGACTAAATATACCATCGGTGTCGATAATTGCTGTTTCTCTGGGACCAAAATAAAACCCTGTAGTTTGCCATTCTATATTCGCAGGTAAGGTAACTTTAGAGCTAAAACGCGCAAACCAGCTGGTGTTTTTGGCATCATAATTTACTCCATTAAAATCTCCTTTTGTATCGGATGCAAATAAATTAAAACTTCCGTTTAATCTCAACCATCTTTCTGGATTGTATATTACGCCTAACTCTCCACCAAAGCGCTGTTCGGTTGATAGGTTTATTGGTAGCGTTCGAATAATTTTCACTCCGTCTTGAGTAGTTTCGCCCGTTTCTTCTTGAATTCTATTGAATGCTCCAGTTTCGCGTTGGTAATATACAGAAGAAGTTAACGTAAGTTTATCCCATTGTTTAAGGTAACCTAAATCGAAAGCATCTGAAAAAGCTGGATCTAAATCTGGATTACCTTGAAAAATATTGGTTCTACTAGAACGAGAAGGGAAGGGGTTGATAAACCAACCGCGCGGTCTGTTAATCCTACGGTTATAACCTAAAGATATGTTTTCATTTTCCCCTAATTCATAAATAAGATTAATGGTGGGGAATAACTCTAGATAATCTTTTTCAAAATTGGTATCTACGTTTATTCCTAACGCTTCTTCTAAGGCTTGTTCGTCGCCAAACTCAGAAAAAACTTCTCCTTTTAATAGGGTATGCTCTAAACGCAAGCCAAGCAAGAATGAAAAGTCACCAAATTTATTTCCGTATTGTGTATAAATGGCGTTTACATTCTCGGTATATTTAAATAAGTTGGTTAATCCTTTGTCAATTTCGTATTGATTGGTATCAAAGTTATAACGCTCTAAATTATAATCGGTATCTGTGTTTTCAAAAGTACCTCGGTAACCCGCTTCAAATTGCGCTTCCCCCATAGGGAGCACATAATCTACTTGAGCTAAGAATTGATTTTGTTTTTCGTTTTCAAAAATTCTCTCTTGGTCTAGAATATCTTCATTGGGTTCTAAGATATTCTCTACAATGCTCGTAGGTTTATCTTCATTGTCAAAAGAATATTGAAAATCGGCGGTTAATTTATGGCCCTTTTCATCAAATTTATTCTGATAATTTAATGAGAACTGGTAACTAGCATCTTCTTCTTTTTCGATTTCTTTACGTTCTGTCCTATTCACTAAATTGTTTTCGAAAAATCGTGAAGTTTTATTGGTGCTAATGTCCTTATCGTCGCCCCAGCGCATAAAAGCGCTACCAGTAATAGATGAACTTTCGGTAAGAAAATATTCCATACCAATATTGGTATTGATCCCTTTTCTTCTACGATCATATTCTCTGTCTTCTAAGGTATTATCTACGCTTACATCATCACCAAAATAACGGTTGTTAAAGTTGGCGTTTCCTGGTGATTCTCTATAGTAAACCCCTGTGGTGTTAAATACATTAAACTTATCGGTTCTTAGGTTTACGTTGGCCGATAAGTTACTGTTTGTTGGATAGCCTACGTTTGCTGTGATTGATCCATTAAAACCTAGGGTTTTTTCTTTCTTCAAAATAATATTTAGAATACCTGCACTTCCTTCGGCATCGTAGCGGGCAGAGGGGCTTGTAATTACCTCAACACGCTCAATCGCATCTGCAGGTAGTTGCTGAAAAACATCGGTATTTCCAAAACCTGCCATAGCCGATGGTTTCCCATTAATTAAGATTCGTACGTTTTCATTTCCGCGTAAGCTGATACCGCCTTCAACATCTACAGATACAGAAGGAACGTTATTTAAAGCATCGCTTACAGTAGCTCCCTGGGTAGTAAGATCTTTACCTATATTGTATATTTTTTTATCTAACCGAATATCTACTTGGGTAGTCTCGGCGCGAACGACTACTTCATCGAGCGAGTCTGATTTAAGGCCTAAACTTACCGTTCCCATTTTTGTATCTTTATTAATTGTACGGTTGTTGTACTTTTTAGGTTCAAAAGAAATATACTCAACCACTATATCATAAGTACCTTCTTTAACCTCAAACTTAAAATTACCATCATAATCGGTTACACCACCTTGGGGGGGTAGGTTCCCTTTTGTATCTTTAAGAGTAATAGTAGCATATTCTAGTGGTATCCCGGCATCCTTATCGACTACCTTTCCTGAAATCTGATAATTTTTTTGTGCATAACCAAAGCTACAAGCTATTATAGCAAATAAGGTTAGTAATTTTTTTTGAAGTTTCATGAAGTTACAATTAGCTGTTTATTGTTTTGTTTATGTGTGTAAGACCCTTTAAGCATTGAAAGGTTTAATTATACTTTCATAAAAAAATCATAAAGCCACTCGAAGTGGCTTTATGATTTTGCAAATGAACTATTTAAGTAATTTACTTTTTATTTTTTTCTAATATCATTGATACATATTGGTTATACTGAGCATCGGTTAGAATATTACGCATTTCGAGTACTTCATTTTGTTTTAAAGCCAATATGGCTTTTTTCTTTTCTTCTGGACTAATTGAACTCTTAATAATTTCTTGTTCTCTAACTCCAAAATTTTTAAGTTTTAAAGTTATGAGGCTTTCTTGTTTCCCAGTTAGCGCCAATTTGTTTTTCAAGATTTGTACTTCCTTTTCAACTTGTTGCTCAATTTGTGGTGTTACTTCACTTGCCAATACTTGCTGCGCTTGCATATTAAATGCCAAAAACCCAATTAGTAATAAACTAATAATATTTTTCATAATTTAAATTTTTATGGTAATTTAATAAAATACAGGCGCTTAGCTCGTTAAAACTCCGTTAATTCCATTGGTCAAAGTTTATTCATTTGTCCTTGGGTCCTTATTTTATCGGCATTTTCAATTTCTTGCTGTTGGCGGAGTTTTTGGCGTTGATCTTCCTGATAGCGCATGAAAAAATTAAATTGATATCGCGTGAGAATATTGGCAAATTCGCCAGTGAGGGTTGCGTCAATTCTATCATACATGGCTTTTTTTCGTGCGGGACTCCAAGAAGTTTTTTCAATTTTTTGCTTCTGTACTTCGTGTACCATTAAAGCATTGCGAACCATTAGGCGTTCATCGGGACCTAAAGCTAATAGCCTTGCAATTTTTTTAGATTCAGCATCGGCTTTTTTTTTTATTTTAGGAGTAGCCTCCATTAATAAAAGGTGATGCTGGGCTTGTAAGCCAAGACTTAATAAACCGAAAAATAGAAAAAATGCATACTTTTTCATCATAAACATTTTAAATATTAAACGCTTAAAGCTAACCAGTTTTGTCCATAAAATTTACTAAAACAATTATAAAAATTCTCTTATTTTTTCTGGTGGTCTAGCAATTATCGCTTTGTCCTTATGCATAACAATTGGTCGTTGAATTAGTTTCGGGTTATCATGCATTGCTTTGATAATTTGATCTGTACTTAAGTCCTTACCTTTATATTCTTCTTTCCAGATTTTTTCGTTTGTTCGTACTAGGTCGATAGGATCACAACCTAGCGCTTGCAAAAGATCTTTAATTTCTTCTTCACGAAGGGGTTGGTTTAGGTATTTTACAATTTGAAAATCTTGACCAGATTCCTGTAAAATGGCTAAGCCTTCTCGAGATTTACTGCATCTAGGGTTATGGTAAATTTTAATCATTTTATTTTTTTTATAAAAATTATATAAGTCTGATAGGGGGAATATAATAAGAATTTTGCTTTATTACAATTCCTCTTTTTGCCCCATAAGCATAAGATATGCTTTTAGAAAGGCATCTAGGTCACCGTTCATCACCGCATCAACATTCCCGGTTTCCTCTCCCGTTCGCACATCTTTCACCAGTTTGTAAGGGTGCATTACATAATTACGAATCTGGGAACCCATTCAATTTTTTTCTTGCTAGCCTCAATATCTTCTCTTTGCTCTAACTGTTTTTGTAGTTCAAGCTCATACAATTGTGATTTCAGCATTTGCATTGCTCTTTCACGGTTATCATGTTGCGATCGTGTTTCTGAGCAACTTATCTGTATTCCCGTGGGGTGATGAACCAGCTGCACCTTGGTTTCTACCTTATTTACATTTTGGCCACCTGCTCCACTAGAGCGTGCTGTTGTAATTTCAATATCGGCGGGATTAATAGTAATTTCAATAGAATCATCTACCAACGGATAAACGTATACTGAAGCAAAAGAAGTATGCCTTTTCGCATTGCTATCAAAAGGAGAAATACGAACCAGTCGATGTACCCCATTCTCACCTTTAAGCCAACCAAAGGCAAAGTCGCCTTCAATTTCTAAAGTAACTGTTTTTATTCCGGCTACATCACCATCTTGATGGTTCAGCTCTTTAATTTTGTACCCGTGTTTTTCTGCCCACATAATATACATCCGCATAAGCATAGACGCCCAATCGCAACTCTCTGTTCCGCCTGCTCCCGCTGTTATTTGCAATATAGCGGTGAGATCATCGCCTTCATCAGAAAGCATATTTTTAAATTCTAGGGTTTCAATTTTATCAAGACTCAACTCATATTTTTTAAGTAGCTCGTCTTGATTTGCTTCTCCTTCTTTATAAAACTCAAATAAAATTTCTAACTCTTCGGTTAATTCTTTTATTTCTTCAAAATCTTGCACCCATTTTTTTTCTTGATTTAAAGCTCGAACCACTTTTTGAGCTTCTTGGGGTTTGTCCCAAAAATCTGGTGCAAAGGTTTTTTCTTCTTGGTTGCTTATTTCAATTCTTTTGGCATCTAAGTCAAAGATATTGGTTTAAGGCGGTTACACGTGTATTGAGTTCTTTTATGTTGTCTTGGGTAATTTGCATGACTTTACGGATTTATTTTTTTTTTCAAATTTAAAATTTACCAAGCTTTTTAAAAATGTTTTCATCACAATTCTTACTTTTAACTAAAAATAGCGATGCGAATAGATTTGAAAAGCGATACGGTTACCCGACCAACGCCTAACATGTTAGAATACATGCTGAATGCTCGGGTGGGAGACGATGTATATAAAGAAGATTACAGCGTAAATGAGTTAGAAGAAAAAGTGGCGGCCCTTTTTGGTAAAGATTCTGCACTATTTTTTCCTAGTGGCACTATGGCCAATCAAGCCGCAATAAAATTACATACCCAACCTGGTGAACAGCTTATTTGTGATAAATGGGCCCATGTTTTTAATTATGAAGGAGGAGGGGTTGCTTTTAATAGTGGAGTTTCGTGTAAATTAATAGATGGCGATCGCGGAATGATCACTGCCAAGCAAGTAGAAGAAAGCATTAATCCACCCGATTTTTATCACAGTCCACTTAGCACTTTGGTCTGTCTTGAAAACACTACCAATAAAGGGGGAGGTGCTTGTTATGATCTAGATGAAATAAAAAAAATTAGAAAAGTTTGCGATCAACATCAATTAGGTTTACACTTAGATGGTGCTCGCTTGTTTAATGCCTTGGTAGCCACTAGTCAACAGCCAATCGAGTATGGGAAATTGTTCGACACCATTTCAATTTGTTTGTCAAAAGGATTAGGCGCACCTATGGGGTCGGTTTTGGTAGGCGATGAAAAGTGGATGAAAAAGGCTATTCGAGTACGTAAAGTTCTAGGTGGAGGTATGCGGCAGGTAGGTTATATGGCGGCTGCAGGAACTTATGCTTTAGACCATCACGTAGCTCGACTCGCAGAAGACCATAGGCGCGCAAAAGAGTTGGGTGCTTTGCTGTCTAAAGCTAACTATGTAGCTAAAGTTGAACCGGTAGAAACCAATATTGTTATCTTTTACTTAAAAACCTCGATGCCTGAACAAACTTTTTTGCAAGCTATGAGAGAAAAAGAAATTGGTCTTAGTGCCATGGGCCAGGGTAAACTCCGTTTAGTAACGCATCTGGATTATACACAGGAGATGCACGAGTTTGTTCTGCAAGAACTCGAAAGTTTGAATACAAGGGTTTAATAAGAAAAAGAGGCGCCTAGCGCCTCTTATTTACTTCAAGTTTTGTTATTTAAACATATCCATTCCTGGGATATTAGGCATACCTTGTTTGGCTACAGCAGCAATCTCGGCCTCGTGCATATCATTTGCTTTTTGAATTGCCTTATTTAGCGTAAGAATAAGATAATCTTCTAATTGCTCTTTGTCTTCAAGTAATTCATCAGCAATTTCGATCTGTTTTATTTCTCTGGCTGCAGAGATGGTTATCTTTAACAAATCATCTGTGGTGGACTCTTGTAAACTAACATTTTTAAGACGTTCCTTAGTCTCTTCAACTTTTTTCTGCGTTTCCTGCAGTTTATTCATCATATCTCCAAACATAACTTACTTATTTATATGGCGCAAATTAATAAATTTAACCTAATAATATGATCAAGAATTTAATAAAATACGCGGGATAGTTTAAATTTGCGGCGTTTAAAAAATAGCATATGATCTCTACGAAAATAAATCCGCCACGAGCGAAACAGATACCTAAAACACTAAGTATTCACGGGCACGAACGTGTTGATAATTATTTTTGGATGAAAGAACGTGATCATCCAGATGTGTTGGCTTATCTTGAAGCTGAAAATGAGTACTATAAAACGCAAACTGAGCATACTTCAGCGTTTCAAGAAAAGTTATTTCAGGAAATGAAATCGCGTATAAAGGAGGATGATGCTTCTGTGCCGTATAAAAAAAATGGATATTGGTATTATGTACGCTTTGAGAAAGGAGGTGATTACCCTATTTATTGTCGTAAGCTAGGCGAGTTAGATGCAGATGAAGAAGTGCTATTTAATTGCAATGAAATGGCAAAAGGGAATAGTTATTTTCATTTAACTGGCATAAATGTAAGTCCGAATAACAACTTGGTGGCTTATGGAGTAGATACTGTAAGCCGACGTAAATACACCTTGTACGTTAAAGACTTAGTTTCTGGTGAGGTGTATCCTAGCCATATAGAATCTACCACAGGAGGATCAATTTGGGCCAACGACAACAAAACCCTTTACTATACCCGAAAAGATGAGCAAACTTTACGCTCAAATCAGATTTTTAAGCATAAATTAAGTACATCACCAAATAACGATGCTTTGGTTTATCAAGAAGACGATGAGACCTTTAACACCTATATTTATAAAACAAAATCACAAGCCTATCTGATTATTGGGAGTAGCAGCACTTTAAGCGATGAGTACCGTATCTTAAATGCCGATACCCCTAATGAACCATTTGAACTATTCGCACCAAGAAAACGTGGTGTAGAGTATGGTTTGGCTCATTTTGGAGATCATTTTTATTTGTTAACCAATAAAGATGAGGCCTACAATTTTAAATTAATGCGTACACCCATTACACAAACAAATTATGATCGTTGGGAAGAAGTTATTGCTCACCGTGAAGAAGTTTTGCTTGAAGATGTAGATATTTTCAAAGATTATTTAGTGGTGACCGAACGTTTTCAAGGATTAAACAAATTGAGAGTGATACGATGGGACGAGCAGGAAGATTTTTATGTGCCCTTAAAAGGAGAAACCTATACTGCAAATACTGGAGCAAACCCAGACTTTGATACCCCAGTACTTCGATATAGTTATTCGAGTTTGACCTCACCAGCGGCTGTTTTTGATTTTAACATGCAAGCAAAGACAACTACTTTAATGAAAGAGCAAGCTGTTTTGGATAAAAGTTTTAATAAAGATAATTATATAGAAGAACGTATTTGGGCCATTGCCGATGACGAGACTAAAATTCCGATATCTTTAGTTTATAAAAAAGGATTAAAAAGGGATGGCAGTGCACCATTACTTCAATATGCTTACGGAAGTTATGGGCATACCACAGACCCTTATTTTTCTAGTAATCGTTTAAGTTTATTAGATCGTGGTTTTGTATATGCTATCGCCCATGTTAGAGGCGGGGAGTATATGGGGCGTAATTGGTATGAAAATGGTAAGCTGCTTCATAAAATGAACACCTTTACCGATTTTATTTCGGTTTCAAAACACTTAATCGCCAATCGATACACTTCAGAAAAACACCTTTATGCTTACGGCGGATCGGCCGGAGGAATGTTGATGGGTGGGGTGGCCAATATGGCTCCACTGCTGTATAACGGTATTATTGCAGCGGTTCCCTTTGTAGATGTGTTAACCACAATGCTCGATGATAGTATACCTCTAACAACTGGCGAGTATGATGAGTGGGGAAATCCTAATAAAAAGGAGTATTTTGATTATATGAAAAACTATTCACCCTATGATAATGTGAAAGAACAGGACTATCCGCATATGTTGATCACTACAGGTTACCATGATTCTCAGGTGCAATATTGGGAACCCGCTAAATGGGTTGCTAAGTTAAGAACCCATAAACGTAATGCGACCAAATTATTTTTAAACACCAATATGGATACAGGGCACGGCGGTGCTTCAGGACGATTTGAAAGCCTAAAAGAGCTAGCCGAAGACTATGCATTTTTATTAGACTTGGAAGGAATTAACCAATAATTAAAAAAAAACATGTAAATTTGCCTTGTTTTGCGAATTCCTTAATTTTTTGGAATCAAAACACGAAAGGAAAGTTAATAAGAACTTCACATTTTATGAAAGAAGACTTAAAGGTTTATAATGACGCTTTACAGCTAGTAGGAAATACGCCTCTCATTAAATTAAACCGAATAACTAAAGATTTAACTGGAGATTTTTATGCCAAAGTAGAAGCATTTAATCCCGGTCACTCAACAAAAGACAGAATAGCTCTTTATATTATCGAAGAAGCCGAGCGCAAGGGAATTTTAAATCCAGGAGATACTATAATTGAAACCACATCGGGTAACACGGGTTTTAGTATTGCCATGGTGTCGGTAATTAAAGGTTATGAGTGTATTTTGGCGGTTAGTTCAAAATCATCTGCAGATAAAATAGATATGCTTAAAAGCTTAGGAGCTAAAGTATATGTTTGTCCGGCACATGTGAGCGCCGATGATCCAAGATCGTATTATGAGGTAGCAAAAAGGTTGCATCAAGAAATTAAGGGTTCTGTTTATATCAATCAATACTTTAATGAATTAAATATTGATGCTCACTACAACACTACGGGACCAGAAATATGGAAACAAACTGAAGGAGAAATAACCCATTTGGTGGCGTGTAGTGGGACAGGAGGTACCATTTCTGGAACCGCAAGATTTTTAAAAGAGCAAAACCCCAATATTCAAATTATAGGTATAGATGCCTATGGATCGGTATTAAAAAAGTACCACGAAACGCGTGAGTTTGATGAAAATGAAATTTATCCTTACCGTATTGAAGGTTTAGGTAAAAATTTGATTCCCACCGCAACAGATTTTGATGTTATAGATCGTTTTGTCAAAGTTTCTGACGAAGAGAGCGCCCATACAGCCAGAATGATTTCTAAAACCGAGGGTCTTTTTGTTGGGTATACAAGTGGTGCCGCTTTTCAAGGGGTGAAGCAGTTGGCCGAGGAAGGAATTTTTGATGCTAATAGCAAAGTAGTTATTATCTTTCCCGATCACGGTTCTCGTTATATGAGCAAAATCTACAGTGACGATTGGATGCAAGAACAAGGTTTCTCAGATTCTGAAAATCTAGTTGATGCTGAAAAAATTCAGTACATTAAGTAATTTAAAAGCATCCGATAAGGATGCTTTTAAATTTATTCCATATGTTAAATTCACGAATTGCTTGTTAAATAATCAAATTGATATTTATTTGATTATTTTTGCATTCTGTTTTATAAAAATTATTCTATGAAAGATTTATTTGATAAAATATATAAAGACAAGGGGCCATTAGGAAAATGGGCAGACCAAGCTGAAGGTTATTTTGTATTCCCTAAACTAGAAGGAGAAATAGGTAATCGAATGAAATTTCAGGGTAAAGAAGTAATTACCTGGAGTGTGAATGACTATTTAGGGTTGGCAAACCACCCTGAAGTTAGAAAGGTAGATGCCGAGGCAGCTAAACAGTATGGCTCAGCTTATCCTATGGGAGCAAGAATGATGAGTGGTCATACCAATTTGCATGAACAACTTCAAAATGAGTTAGCCGAATTTGTTAATAAAGAAGCGGCTTATTTATTGAATTTTGGTTATCAAGGTATGGTGAGTACTATTGATGCTTTGGTGGGGAAAGATGATGTAATTGTTTATGATGTAGATGCGCACGCATGTATTATTGATGGGGTACGCTTGCATATGGGTAAACGATTTACCTACAAACACAATGATGTAGCAAGTATTGAGAAAAACCTACAAAGAGCCGAAAAAATTGCACAGCAAACCGGAGGTGGAATTTTATTGATTTCTGAAGGTGTATTCGGTATGCGTGGAGAACAAGGGAAATTAAAGGAAATTGTTGCTCTAAAAGAAAAGTACAACTTTAGGTTATTTGTAGATGATGCGCATGGTTTCGGTACCTTAGGTAAGACTGGTGCAGGTGCTGGTGAAGAGCAAGGAGTACAAGATCAAATTGATGTTTACTTTGCTACTTTCGCAAAATCTATGGCAAGTACAGGAGCATTTATAGCGGGTGATCAAGAAGTTATTGATTATTTAAAGTATAATTTAAGGTCGCAAATGTTTGCAAAGTCTTTGCAAATGCAATTGGTTGTAGGGGCGCTTAAGCGTTTAGATATGCTGCGTAGCATGCCTCAATTGAAAGAGAAACTTTGGGAAAATGTAAACGCTTTACAAAACGGACTTAAAGAAAGAGGTTTTGATATTGGTACAACGCAAAGTTGTGTAACTCCTGTATATTTAAAAGGAAGTATACCAGAAGCAATGGCCTTGGTTAAAGATTTACGCGAAAATCACGGTGTATTCTGTAGTATTGTAGTATACCCTGTAATTCCAAAAGGTTTAATACTGCTAAGAATGATACCTACAGCTTCGCATACTATGAAAGATATTGAAGAAACTTTAGAAGCCTTTTCATCTATTCGTGAGCGTTTAGAGAATGGTACTTATAAAAGATTATCTGCTGGAGTTGCTGCTGCAATGGATGATTAATATAAAACAAATTTTATTAAGAAAAAAAATCCGCTTTAAGCGGATTTTTTTTATACTGTAATTAATCTAGTTCGCTTTCGGGATCAACTAGCTCACTGTTTTTCACCTTTTTATTTTTCTTTTGCTTAGGTTGCTTCTTTTCCATTATTATTTCATCCTCGTGCTTATTATCCAAACGATAGGAGATACCTAAGCCTACTTGCCAACGAGAGGGCGTGTCTTTAAAGTTCGTTAATCCGTAAAGATCTAATTGCAAATCCTTAGAAAACAAATAGGCACCACCCAAGCGTACTAAATCATCTGCATAGAAATCATTTTTTATAGCTTGATATTCAGCAAAAACAGAGAATTGCGCGTTTAAGGTATGAGTCATTGTAAAAATGCCAGAATAAAAAGGATCATCACTTGTAAACCTATCGGCAATAAAATTCATAACAAATACCCATTTTCCCCAATTGTTTTGTGTCACCAATGCTGCGGTAGGAGTAAGTTTACCAACACCAGGCGCTAGATAAGGATTGTTATCGCCTAGTAATATATTAGCCCCTGCATAAATTGAAACCGCTGGGATTAAATCTCGCCATTGAAAGCTATTGTTAGCTTTCCAGCTGTAAATATTAGGTTTTTCAAAAGCTCGTTTTTTATAAGGGTCATAGACCAAATACTTTATCGCCAAGGTATTGGATTGAAAGTTACTGTATTTGTTTTCAATATTCTGCCCGCCTTGTATATACTCTTCGGTTGTGCTTAAGTATCTCCCTTTTAAATTGAGTTCAAGTTGCTCCATTATAATTCCAAAACGGAATTCGTAATCTACACCCCATTGGGTTGCATCAATCTGCGTTAAATCGTGTTGGTTTTGCTCATATAGTCCGCCCATTTCAAACTGTATGACTTTGTGGCCAACAGAAAATGCTCCTTGGGAGGCTCCCGGGCGGTTTGAGTTTATGGTTTCTGTATACTGAGCAAATCCGTGAAAACACATCAAGCTCAAGCTAATTGTTAAAAATAATTGCTTCATAGTACTTTGTTAAACACCCAAAGGTATATATTTTTGGTAATTTTTAATTAAATAAATAGGCTTTAATAGAACAATCCCTAATTTTGTATCAAAAAAAATGGCTTACGCATCATTTATGGGCTTATTGAAGACTATATTAATTATTTTATTGGTTTATTTTGGACTTAAAATAATTTTTAAGTGGCTTAAACCGTTTTTACTGAAGTATATACTGAACAAAGTAAATCAGAAAATGCAAGATCAGTTTAAACAGCAAGCAGATTTTAATCGACCACAACAAGCAAAAAAGGAAAATTTAGAAAAGTCTGAAAAGAAAGTAGGAGAGTATATCGATTACGAAGAAATTGATTAGCTTGTCAGCTCCAAAATACTAGTTTATGAATTTAGCATTGAAGCGGTTTTTACCCCATTTAAGTGCCTTGGCTCTGTTTATAATATTGGCCTTGGCCTATTTTAACCCAGTTTTACAAGGTAAGGTTATTCAGCAAAGTGATATTGTGCAATATATTGGGATGGCTAAACAGCAGAAAGATCACATCAAATCTTTTGATGAAGAGCCTTATTGGACAGATTCTGCATTTGGCGGTATGCCAACCTACCAACTCGGAGCTAATTATCCTTATAATTATGTAAAGCAAGTAGACCGTCTCATTCGATTTTTACCTCGACCTGCCGATTATTTATTTTTATACTTTATAGGGCTGTATATTTTATTATTAGCGTTAAAAATAGATTATAAATTGGCTATTTTAGGAGCCCTTGCTTTCGGTTTTAGTACTTATATGATTATTATTTTGGGTGTAGGGCATAACGCCAAGGCACACGCTATTGCTTATATGCCTTGGGTGCTTGCCGGGATTATACTAGTCTTTAGAGAAAAGTATTTTTGGGGTAGTTTACTTTTGTTTGCTGGTATGGCCCTAGAAATTAATGCCAATCACTTTCAAATGACTTATTATTTGTTAGTGCTAACCTTGGTTTTGGGAGTGGCTTACCTCATCGATTTTTATAAAAAAAATAAACTTAAAGCTTTCTTTGGTCGGGTAGGAATAATGATTGTACCCGTATTACTGGCAATAGGAGCTAATGCCACTAATTTGTTAGCCACTAAAGAGTATACAGATTTTAGTACACGAGGCCCTTCGGTATTAACTTTAAATCCTGATGGTAGTGAAAAAGAAAATTCAGGCTTAGATTACGATTATATTACTGAATATAGTTACGGAATTCTAGAAAGTTTTAATTTGTTTATTCCGCGTTTTATGGGCGGTGCTAGTGCCGAAAAGCTCAGCACTGATTCGGCTACTTACAATAGTTTACTCCAAATGGGAGCTTCACCTGCCCAAGCAAAAGAATTTGTAAAACGAGCACCAACCTATTGGGGAGATCAAACTTATATCGGGGCACCAGCCTATATTGGTGCTAGCGTACTTTTTCTATTCGTATTCGCCCTATATTTAGTGAAAGGTAGATTAAAATGGTGGCTGTTAGGAGGTAGTATTTTAGCATTATTGCTTTCTTGGGGTGATAACTTGGCTTTGCTTACAAAGTTTTTTGTAAATTATATACCCTTGTACAATAAATTTCGTGCGGTTTCGAGTATTCAAGTAATACTTGAATTGTGTATTCCCGTATTGGGAATTATGGGACTTTCGGTTTTATTTAAACAAAAATACCATCGAACAGAAATGCTTGAAGCGCTTAAAAAGTCAACTTTTATTACAGGAGGTATAGCCTTAGTATTTTTACTGCTTAAAGGCTTGTTTTTTGATTTTTCTGGTGCTCAAGATCGGATTTTTATAGAACAGTTTGGTCCAGATTTTGTTCGATCCTTAAAGGAAGATCGCAAGAGTATTTTTACTGAAGACAGCTTAAGAAGCTTAATTTTAGTTTTAGCTGTTGCCGGAACAATATGGTTGTTCCTGAAGCAAAAATTGCAAAAAAATACTAGTATTTTGATACTCGGGGTAATAATTGTATTTGATTTAGTTGCTGTAGATAGGCGATACGTGAATAACGATGCTTTTGTAGCAAAGCGATTTATGGAGCAACCATTCCAACCTACCGCTGCTAATCAACAAGTTTTGCAGGATGAAACACACTACCGTGTCTTAGATCTTGCTAATAGTCCATTCAACTCCTCGGCAGCTTCTTATTTTCATCATTCTATTGGTGGATACCACGCAGCCAAGCCTCAAAGAATACAAGATTTATTTGAATTTCACATTAGTAAAGGAAATCAGGAGGTATTGAATATGCTGAACACCAAATATATTTTAATGAATAACCAAGGAGAAGATTTAGCACAGCTAAATGCGGATGCAAACGGTAATGCTTGGTTCATTAATGAAGTGGTAGTGGCTCAAGATGCCGATGCTGTGATAAGGATGCTCGACACGCTGAATACTAAAAATACAGCTTTGATTCACAAGGAGTTTGCAGCACAATTGAAGCAAAAATCGTTTCAGCCCTCGGTTCAAGATACAATTTATTTAAAGAGCTATAAAGCCAATGAGTTGATTTATGGGTATAAAACCAATAAAGATCAATTGGCAGTATTTTCTGAAATTTACTATCCGTACGGGTGGAACGCTTATTTAGACGGAGAGTTAATTCCGCATTTTAGAGTTAATTATACTTTAAGAGCAGCAGAACTTCCTGCAGGTGAACATGAACTTGTCTTCAAATTTGAACCACAAGTTATTCAGAAGGGTAGTACTTATACTTTAATTAGTGGTGTGCTTGTTCTACTTCTGCTTTTAGGCGGAATCTATTTTAAATGGATGAAGAAAAAAGGTACTTCAATTGACTAAGGTTCTCAT
>CATQIB010000025.1 GCA_958296185.1 uncultured Mesonia sp. | reverse complement strand
GTTTGTAAGTCAGTTAGTTCTGTTTTTTGAGTATTTAATTTTTGCTGTAAATTTTTGCTCTATAAAAAGGCTCTGGCGCAGGTCTGATTTGGTTTTAAATAATTCTTGCTCCACCTGCTTATAATCGGTTTGCAAATCAGTAATTTGCTCCTCATATTTGTTTATTCTGCTCTTGTAATTGCCCTCTTGCTTTTCAAGTTGGGTTTGGTGTTGGTTTACCAAATTTTCTATTTGCCTTTTACTGATTTGGTTATACAGTACAAATAGAATTAATGCGCCTAAAAAAAATCCGCTTAAAGCGAAAATGATAATCATAATTTCATTACTCATAGTACATTATTTAATGATAGCATCTTTAATTTTAAAGCTTTTACTGTTTTTGTCAAAATAGATAAGCTCTGATGGAAACATTTGATTTAGAATATTGCTTTCTATAACTTGATGGGTTTCGTATTGTTTGACCTTGGCTTGATGTACCAGAATAATTTTATCGCACAATTGCAGGGCTAGATCAATTTCATGCGATGCGAATACAATGGCTTTACTGGTTTTTTTACTTAAAAAACGCAAAGTTTTTAAAACAAATACCTTGTGATATAAATCGAGATGGGAGGTAGGTTCGTCTAAAATAATGAGTGGTGTGTCTTGAGCAATCGCCCGGGCAAGCATAGCTTTTTGCAGTTGGCCGTCGCTTAAATTGGAACACGAAACACGCTTCTTATGGGCTATGTCAAGCAAATTAAGCGCTTCAATAACTTTTTTTTTGTCTCGGTTGGTAAGGCTCCCTAGCCAATTGGTATAGGGTTGTCGCCCTAAAGCCACTAGCTCTTGAACACTCAGATGAGTTGAAAAATCGGTTTTGGTTAATACAATAGCAATTTTCTTGGCTATTTCTAGAGCAGATAATTGGCAAACAGAGGTATTATTAATGTTTACCTTTCCTGATTGAGGAGATAAGTTTCCAGACAGCGTTTTTAGTAGAGTAGATTTCCCCGCTCCGTTTTTACCGATAATAGCTACCAGCTCACCTTTGTTGATGTTTAAATCATCTACTTGTGCGATACATTCTTGGTGGTAGCCAATACTAAGGTTTGTTGTATGTAAAATCGGGTTGCTCATAACTTAAAAACTCATTTTATTTTTTCGTACCAATAGCCATATTACTACAGGAGCTCCAAAAAGCGAAGTTACTGCATTAATGGGTAAGGTAAATTGAAAACTGGGCATTTGTGCTATTAAGTCACTTATTAGCATTAGTAAACTTCCTAGAATTATACAGGCAGGAAATAAAAATGCGTGATTACTTTGTTTTATGATGAGCCTTGCGAGATGAGGTACTGCCAAGCCTATAAATGCAATGGGTCCGGCAAAGGCTGTAATTGAACCCGCTAAAATACTAGTGGCTAAAATAACTAAAATCCTATTTTTTTTAATTTGTGTGCCCACACTTTGTGCATAGGCTTCACCTAGTAACAGTGCGTTTAATGGTTTGATGGTGAGCAAAGAAAGCGATAGCCCTATAAACCAACTAAATCCAAGCCAAATTACTTCTTCCCAGGTTAAATCGCCCAAACTTCCAAATGACCAAAAAATATACTGTTGCAGTTTTTCGGCGTCGCTAAAGTAAGAGAGAATACTAACCGCCGCAGCGGTGAAACTTGCAAACATAAGACCGATTATTAAAATGGCCATAGTATCTCGTACCCGCCTGGCTACGCCTAACACAGCCAATAAAACTAAAAAACTTCCTAGACTACTTGCAATGATAATACTCGTGTTGTTAAATAAATTTATGGTTAACAAGCCACTTAAAAATTGGCTACCCAAAATAACCAGAGCCACTCCCAAACTGGCGCCACTGCTTAAACCTAATACATAAGGACCCGCTAAGGGATTTCTAAATAGTGTTTGCATCAATAATCCGCTTAAAGCTAGACCAGATCCTACTAAAATTGCTGTTATTGCCTTTGGAAGTCGATAAGAAAGTACGATGTATTTCTCGACAGAATCTTCGGCTTGAAAGCAAAGAATTTTGAGTACCTCTTCGAAAGGAATAGCGGCTGAACCAAAACTAATGTTGATCAAGAAGAAAATTATGACGAGTAGAATACCCAAAAAAAGCAAGCGTTTAGGTTTTTGCACAATGTTATGGATTTAAAGGCTTAAAAAATGTAAGGTCATAATCGACTAAATTGGGATGAAATATTTTAATCAAATCTTTTAAAATTAAATCGGGCCTATTGGGACCCAGTTCATAAAACAGCACTCCACCTGTTTCTCCAGTAGTTAAAGCAATACTATAAACTTCTTTATTCTGATATGCGCTAAGCTGACTGTAATGTTGATTGCTTTCAATCAAAGCATTGTAGCTTGTAAAACTACCTGGAGAAATCCAAATATCGGCTTCTTGTGCCTTTGCCAAAACTTCTTCTAGCGCCAGAGAAAGGCTTCCTTTTCCCTTTGTTTTTTTATAAACGTAATTGGCGTTAGCGTCTTGAATTAGTTGTGCCTGCCAAGAGTCTCCCGCGGGGGCATACCAAACATCTTTATATAAACTACCGCTAATGACTAAGGGTTTTGAAAGAGCTTTCTTAGCCATTTTCTTGGCATTAAGGTAATTTGATTCAATATGGTTAAAGATAGAATCGGCTTGTTGCTCTTGATTTAATAAAACGCCAAAAAACTTAATCCACTCAGCTTTACCCAGAGGGGTTTCTTCTACCCAGTCTCCGTTATAAATAACGGGAATACCATTACGTTTTAAAGTGCTGAATGACTTATTACTGGCATTGATAGCCGAAGCGATAATTACGTCTGGTTGCGAAGACAACACCAATTCTGTATTTAACTGGTTGTTATGGCCTATTTCTAAAACTTCACCTCTTTTTATTTTTTCACGTACAGTATGTGAAGAAATATAATTTAAGTTAGGGAAAGCGATGAGCTTGTCTAATTGTTTTAAAGATTCTAGTGCCGGAATATGAGTAGTAGAAGTAACAATTAACCGATTTAAAGTACGTGGTACAAAAGCATCATAGGTTACACTATCTGGAATCTTGGTTTTATTTTCGGCTATAGCATAAATAAAAACTTTTTGAGCTTTTGGCCAAGGTTGACTAACAGATAGTAAAGTGTAATCGTCGTATTTGTTTACCGCAAAACCATTGGCATATTTTAATTTTAAAGCTTCGTTCTTATTTTGAAGCAGTGGGGTATGAGAAGCTGAAGCAGAAGTTTGTTTTTTACAACTTAATAAGCTTGTAAGAATTAAAACACAAAAAAAGAATTGACGCATAGTTTGAACTTTATGCAAAAGTAATATTATTTCATTTTAACCACACCTCGGTGTAAAAAATGTTTATATTTGCCCAAATTTTGGTTAAAATCGAGATGTCAATCCGATTTTATTAAAAGGGAATTCCGTTAGAATCGGAAGCTGTTCCCGCAACTGTAAGCTTAGTTTTATAACGCTTTGTAAATATTTCTTCAATACCACTGTCTTTATGATGGGAAGGTTTTTTACAAAGACGCAAGCCAGGAGACCTGCCAGAAGTAATTTTTTAAATCAATTTGCTCGGGATAAGCAAGTATAGGTTATGAGGCAATTTTTATTTTTAATCTTACTTTTATTTCTAGGTCATACTGTTCACGCGCAAAAGCGAGAATTGCTCGATTCTGTTGTGCTTAAAGCAAGCAATATTAGAACCCAATCTATAGGCCAAAATATTGTCGAAATCAAAAGTAGTGAGATAAAGAAATACCGACCACAACTCACAGATGTTCTGAATTTTGAAACGCCTATTTTTTTTAAAGAAAATGGCCTAGGTATGGTTTCTTCACCTAGTTTTCGAGGTACAACGGCGCAGCAAACAGCGGTTTTATGGAATGGTATAAACGTAAATTCTACCTTTTTGGGGCAAGTAGACTTTAATACTGTTTCGGCCCACGGATACTCCGATATTTTAGTTAGATCTGGAGGTGGCTCGGCGCAATTGGGCTCGGGTGCAATTGGAGGAAGTATCTTACTGCAGAACCAACTTGATTTTGAAAAAGGCCATCAACTCTCCTTAAACTCTTCCTTAGGCAGTTTTGCCACTTTAAACCAAAGTTTAGATTACCAATGGTCTAACCAAAAAATTAGTGCTCAAGTGGGCGGTAATTACGTGCAATCTGAAAATGATTATCCGTTTTTTAATTCTAATGCAAAAAATGAAAATGCAGCTTTTGATCATTTAAACTTATACCTCAATGCCTCTGTAAAGCTCAATAATTTTCATAAACTAACACTTTATGCAACTGCATTTAATGGCGAACGACATTTCCCTATTTTAGAATCCACTCAAATCCGAACCAAATATCAGGATGAGAATTATAAAAGCCAAATTGCTTGGGAGTATATAAATGGTAAATGGAGTGCCGAAGCGCGCAGTGCCTACCTACAAGAAAAGTATACCTATTTTCAAAATATAGAGCGGCCAAATTTAAAAGACTATGGCACAGCCAAATCTTTAGTAAGTATTCTTCAAACCGGTTTTAAACCGAATAAAAACTTGTATACCGAGGTTCGCTTAAATTTACGCAAAGATTGGGCAAAAGGTACAGCTATTACTACTGCTTCGCGACAGATTAGCAAGGCTCACTTATTTCTTAAACAAAATCTTACAAAAAATTGGATCTATCAAGCACAAGTGAGCATGCAGCACACAAAAGATTTTGATATGCCCGTACTTTATCAAATAGGATCTCAATACCAATTGAAAAGAAATCATAGTATAAAAGCTAGTTTTTCAAAAAATTACCGCATACCTACCTTTAACGATTTATTTTGGCCTGGTTCGGGCAATTTAAATTTGAAACCAGAAACCTCAAAACAATTTGAAGCGAGTTATGGTTTTAAACGTGAAAAATGGCAATTCGGTTTAACCGGATATAACATTAAAATCAGCGATATGATTAGGTGGTTACCAGCCGAAGCTGGGGTGTGGAAACCTTTAAATACAAATAAGGTGCGCACGAGAGGGTTAGAGGGAAACGCAGCTTATAATACTACCTTTAAAAAATTTCAAGTTCAAGTAAATGGTATCTATGCTTTTACCGAAGCTACTAATTTAGAAACAGGGAATACGCTTATTTATGTTCCTAAGCATAAGTTGACCGCTAAATTAGACCTAATTTATAAAAACTGGAATTTTATTGCTCAAACAATTTATACTGGTAAAGTATATACCCAAACCAATAATAGCCAAGAAACAGCCCTTAAGGCTTATCCTGTTGCCCAGGCCAGTTTGAGTTATAACTCATCAAATACTCTTAATTGGGAGTTAGGGGCACGGGTGCGTAACCTTAGCAATGAAAATTATTTTGTGGTTAATTATAAGCCAATGCCAGGAAGAAATTTTGAAATTTTTTTTAATCTAATTCTATAATTACAAATCTTATGAAACATTTTTTTAAATCTTGGATACTGCTAGTTGCAGTAAGTTTAACTATTATTTCTTGTAATAACGACGACGATAACTCGGGTCTACCTACCCCGCAAGGTAAATACGACTTGGGCTATATTATTTCAAACGAGGGTAATTTTGGGTCGCCAACTGCTAGTTTAAGTTTTTTAAGTGCCGATTTTTCTACTCTAGAAAATGGTATTTATGCCAACGCCAATAATGGTAACCCGTTGGGTGATGTTCTCAATCATTTTACGACTAATGAAGACTTAGCATTTCTAGTGCTTAATAATAGCAATAAAATAGAGGTGGTTAACCGATTTACTTTTGAAAAAGTAGCCACGATAAGTGAAGAAATTGAATTACCAAGATTTGCCGCGGCAGATGATAATGTATTGTATATAAGCAACAGCGGTTCACAGTCGATTACAGTTTATTCTTTAACTGATTTTAGTTTATTGCGTAAAATAGAATTGAATAAAAGTGTAGAGCAATTAGAACTGACAGACAACTATTTATTTGTTCAAAATGCTTCTTTTGGTACAGGAAAAGAAATAACACCAATAAAAATATCAGATTTTAGTGTAGAGCAGGCTATAAGTTTACCAGACAACATTAAAGCTATAGAAGAGGAAGACGACATTCTTTATGTTTTGCACCAATCAGGCGTGAGTAAGTTTAACACCAATTCAATGCAAAAAATTAATACTATTCCTTTTGCCGATGGTTTTACTGGGGTTTCAAAATTTGATGTTGAAGATAATTTTATTTATTTCACACAAGGAAGCAGCATTTACAAAAATTCCACCAATGCAAATATAATGACCGCCACCGCCTTGGTTGATACCAATGCAGATGGAGCAAGTTGGGGTGTTGGTTACGGATTTGCCGTAGAAGAAGATCATATTTTTTATACCGATGTTAATGGTTTTACCGAAAATAGTGATGTGATGATTTATAACTTAGAGGGAGAATTTATTCAGAGCGTAACCGTAGGAATCGGAGCAAACGGAGTTGAATTCAACGATTAATATATCCAGTTCGGTTAGATAATTTTTACGACTAAACAATAATGCATAAAAATCTCCTTTTTAGCCAATAGCTAAAAAGGAGATTTTATATATAAGGCAATGAAAACTTCGTTACGGCAGTTCTTGAGCGCCAATAAACATCTTATTATAATAGTTTAATTTTTGGTTACTATTATACAAATGTTTTACATCAAATTCTCTGACAGTAGGAGTCGGTTTCCCAACACCAGATATAGCGTTTAAAGCCGCTTTTAAAAGCGGTTCTTGTTCATTTCCTAAAACGCCTAAGTTCCCAAAATCTTCTTCTATTAAAAGTTGCGGCTCAATACCATCAAAATAATCGGTAAAACCCTTTTTATTGATAGATTTTAATACTAAAGGTTGCATAGCGTAACTGTGATTAATAGAAAGGTTAGAACCGTTTCTAGCATAGTTGTCAGAATCGTATAAGGTAACTGAACCTTCAAACTTTCCTCTGGTACTATCACCAATTTGTATGACGTTGATATAAGGCTTTAACCCACTTATTAATAACTCACTAGCTGATGCCGAATTGGAAGTAGTAAGTACATAAACTTGATTTAAATTAAGACTGTTTATACTTGCATCATTACTAAGTTTGTTGTTGAAAAAACGAGGTACATCTTCAAAATTGCTATTGTAGCGCTGGGTAATAAAAAGTTCTTGATTAAACTGTCCAGTAATCATGCTGGCTAAATCATTACACATTTCAATACTTCCTCCTGGATTATATCTTAAATCAATCACTAATTCTTGAATATTAGCGGCTTTAAAATCAGCGAAAGCTGCATTTAGCTCATTCTCAAAACTGGTAACAAATCCGTTATACATCAGGTAGCCTACTGGGGTTTGTCCACTATTAATTACTTTATTTATAAAAACAGGATTTTCTGTATACTCTATCATGTTTAGCTCTATTTGCTGGTCTAAACGTTCTAACTGTCCTTGTTTTACTTCTGCCAAGCCAATACTGTAACTATCTTGGTTTAGCAATTCTTGGTAATTGTCTTCGCTTAAATCAATTCCATTAATTCTGTCAAAAAGCATACCGCGTGCAACACCTTTATTGGCAGCGGGAGTATTGGGCAAAACATAGCGTACATATCCAAATACGCGGCTGGTGCCAGAGATTCTTACTAAACCGAATTCCATACCCGTAGTAAGGCTTATATTGTTGAAGCTGTTTTCTAATGCTCTAAAGTCACTAACTATAAAACTAAAGCGATCTCTATTACTCAATAAGCTTTCAAAAAATTGGATAGGATTAGCCTCACCTTCTAAGAATGTGCGGTAACTGGCATTATCATTAAAGTAATTATTGGCCAATTGTGGCACATCTGGCTTATATAGGTAAAATTGATTTAATCCTTTATAAATAAAGTCATTTATCTCTTCACTAGAAGCTGGAATTACTTCGTCGTCTAAATCTGAAAAACAGCTGGTTAAACTTGTGAAGAGGCTTAGTAAAAATAGAGGGATATAAAGGTTTCTTTTCATAGTTGGCTTTAATTTTATGCCTAAAGATAGCCACAAATTAAAAACAAATAGATTTTTGTAACAAAAAATATAGCGAATCGTTACAACTATACAAAGCAAAGTATTTTGAGCGAAAGAGAATTTTTAGAGTTTATTACTGGCGTTAAAGATAAAATGTACCGCCTATCGCTACGCATATTAATATCAAAGGATGCCGCTCACGATGCTACTCAAGAGGTGATTTTGAAATTGTGGAAAATCAAGGCTAAATTAAAAGAGTATCATTCACCTGAAGCTTTTGCAATGACCATGACCAAGAATTATAGTTATGATCAATTAAAGGCTAAACGCAATAATCAAGTGCGCCTAGTGCATACCAACTATGAAGACAACCAACAGAGTTCTTTGCAGCGCCAAATAGAGGCAAAAGATGAACTCAAGCAGGTTCAAAAAATTATTAGTAATCTTAGTGAGCAGGAACAACTCTTAATTCAATTGCGCGATGTCGAACAATATAGCTATGATGAAATGGAAAAAATAAGCGGTTTAAAACCTACGGCTATGCGCGTATGTTTATCACGTGCTAGAAAAAAAATAAGAACAGCAATGCTAAAGCAACATGAATATGGAGTTACAAAATAGAATAGAAGAATTGATTGATAAATACCTAGAAGCCGAAACAAGCCTTGAAGAAGAATCGGTTTTAAAAGCATATTTTAAACAAGAATCGGTTGCGCCACACTTAATTAAATATAAGCCTATTTTTAGTTGGCAGGAGGCGGCAAGGCAAGAGGAATATATAGAGCCATTACCGCAACTGAAGGTAGAGAAAAAGTGGTATTACCGGCAGATAGCAGCGGTGCTTATCATTGGTTTTACGGCGCTGGGAGGCTTTTTTTTCTGGCCACAGCCACAAAAAGAAAAAGTGTCCTATGCTAATCAGAAATTGGCCTACGAAAATTCAAAGGATTTATTGGCTATGCTGCCTGAAGCGCTTAAAGCTAGTCGAATGAAATTAAATTATATTAAAGTATTGCCCACAACCACAGAAAAAATTATTAAAATTAAAAATTAAAAAACTATGAAAACTAAAATTGTATTTCTATTGGCTTTTTGTCTTTACCCTATCCTAAATTGGGGGCAGGCCAACTTTACCAAGTATGAATCGATGAAAGAGGTAAGCGCCATGGTGATTACCCAGAATATGTTTAAACTGCTATCTGAAATAGACTTAGATGCGCAAGATCAAGAAACCCAAGCTTATATTGATTTAATTGAAAACCTTAAGGATATTAAAGTGTTAACCACTAACAATGTAGAAATTGGTACCGATATGAATACCGATTTTAACAGCTATGTAGAATCTAGTCAGGTAGAAGAGCTTATGCGCTTTAAAGAAAAGAGTATGCAAGTAAAGTTTTACTCTAAACCAGGAAGCAAGGAGGGTTTTGTAAGTGAATTATTAATGCTTATGACCGGGCAAGAAGAGGGTGAGCCCATTACCGTAGTGATGAGCATTCAAGGAGATATAGATTTAAAACAAGTTTCAAAATTAGCCAATGATTTAAAGGTTCCTGGGGCTAAACAATTAAAAAATATCAAATAATATGAAATCAATTTTTCAAATATTCTTTTTACTGATTTTAGGTGTACAATTCAGCGGTTGTAATCAAGAACCCACCTTGCAAAAGTATTTTGTGAACCACCAAAATGATGAGAACTACGTAATGGTAGATTTACCAGCTGGTATGTTTTTAAGTTTTAATGATGAGCTGGCCAATGCAGACCAAGAAGCCATAGAGAGCATAAAAAAAGTTAGCGTTTTAGCTTTTCCGTTAAACGGATCTAATACAGCTCATTATGAAAGTGAGGTGGCTGTTTTAAACAAAATACTATCCCAAGAGAAGTATAAATTACTTATGAAAATTGGAAATACTACTAAAGGTATGCGAATTGCTTATTTAGGAGAAGAAAAGGCTATTGATGAGGTGGTGTTTTTTGGTAACGATAGTGACAAGGGATTCATTGTTGCTAGGGTTTTGGGTGAAAAGATGAATGTTGGGGAGCTAATGAAATTGGTTGGAAACTTAGAAAATGGAAATATAAAATTAAATCTTAAACAATTTGAAAGTACACTCAAAAAGCTTGATGAAATCGAATCATAACTTAAATATTTAATCAATAAAAAAAGCCAGTTTTATGCAAAACTGGCTTTTTTTCAAACTAATTAAACAAAAACTTAACTTAAGAAACTATATTGTCATAGAAAATAATTTAGTGTCTGGCTTATTACGTTGCAAACGCCAATCAAAAGCCATACAAGCGTTACGTACAAAGGCTCGGCCTGCCGGGGTGATTTCCAGCTCTTTTCCAGTGATACGAATTAGTACATCGTTATTCATTTCATCTAGAAGTTGCAAGCTATCGGGTAGTTTTTCAAAATAATCTACTTCATTTTCCCAATTTGTCTTTAATTGACACATAAGGTTTAAGATATGTTTGCGAATTACTAGGTCTTCTTGGTTTAATATATGTCCTTTTACTACGGGTATTATCCCTTCTTCAACCATTGCCTGGTATTTTTCAACGCGTTTCTCATTTTGTGCAAATCCGTACCAACTGTCGCTTATAGAAGATACCCCTAAACCAATCATTAATTGTGTTTTTGAAGCGGTATACCCCATAAAATTGCGGTGCAGTTTATGATTTTGCATTGCCATATACATCGAATCAGATTTAAGTGCAAAATGATCCATACCAATTTCGGTATAACCAATTTCCTCAAGCAAAGCCTTACCTAACTCATACTGCTCTCGTTTAACCGTTGCTTTAGGCAGATCGTTCTCATTAAAGCCACGCTGTCCATTCCCTTTAATCCATGGCACATGGGCGTAACTATAAAAGGCAATACGGTCTGGTAATAGTTCTTTGGTTTTCAAAATAGTTTCTTTAACCGCATCAGTACTTTGAAAAGGTAGACCAAAAATAATATCGTGACTTACCGAAGTATACCCTATCTCACGGGCCCATTTTGTAACTTTCACTACATTTTCAAAAGGTTGTATTCTATTTATGGCTTTTTGTACTCTAAGATTATAGTCTTGTACCCCATAGCTGACACGTCTAAAACCTAAGTCATATAAGATTTGTAAATGTTCTTTTGTTGTGTTGTTAGGATGTCCCTCAAAACTATACTCATACGTCTCAGCCCTTGAGGCCAGTTTAAAAATACCTTCAATAAGTTGCCTTAAGTTCTCCGGTGAAAAAAAAGTTGGGGTTCCTCCGCCTAGATGTAATTCTTTTATGATTGGTTTTTCAGGAAATAAGTTACAATATAAACTCCATTCTTTCAAAACACTTTCTAAATACGGCGTTTCTACCTCGTGTCTTTTGGTAATTCTTTTATGGCATCCACAAAAAGTACAAAGTTGTTCACAAAAGGGTAAATGAATATATATACTAATTCCTTCTTGTGCGTTACTTTCTTTAAATGATTTAATGAATGTATTTTGCCAGTCCTTAGCAGTAAAACTGGACTCGTCCCAATAAGGTACGGTAGGATAACTGGTATATCTTGGGCCGGGAATATTGTATTTTTGTATTAAGTTTTGAGTTTTCATCTTTATTCGTGTAAAACCAAAAAGGGTATTTCTTTGGGGTAAGTAATATTTTTTTCAACAGGTTGAAAAAGCAAGTTTTGAAAAAGATAAACATTTTTTGCAGGAAGCGCTATCATCTGTATGTCTTCCAAATTAATGAACTCTTGTAAGGCCTTACAAAGTGAGTTTTTTACGGTAAATTGAAAACTATGGGGTAAATATTTAATATATTCTTTCAAACGTGCCTTATTGCTGGCTTGGAAAGGTGTAAGCGAGTCGTTTTTTTTGGCTACATATAGGACACTTAAAGTCGAATGATTTAAATGAAGAATTTCGGCTAGATTTCTAAACACTCTTTCTTTGCTAAAATTCGAAAAATCTGTAGGAAAAACTATTTGCTCCGGTTTTTTATATTTAGTTTTTTCTGGCACCACCAAGATAGGGCATTGAATACGCTTAATTACATCTGCAGTATTGGTTCCTATAAGGCATTTTTCATTATTTGAAACCCCCTTAGTACCCATAACAATATAGGTTATTTTCAACTGATTTATGATTTGTCGTAGTGTTTCAATTAAAAAACCAGTTTCTATATGAAAATTTATTTGTTCTGATTGTAGCGGAAAATTTTTGGCAATCTTTTCTTTAAGCTGCTTTAATTTATCTTCGCCAACAGATATTTTTTTATCAATAGCTATATTACCTGAATACTCAAGGCCTTCCTCTTCTTGAGTGGAAGATTCAACGTGAACGATGTGAAAAACAACATTTACCTCCTTAAAGAATGCTAAACTATACTGTATAGCGTTCCAAGAATTTTCAGAGAAATCTGTTGGAATTAAAATGTTCATCACTCAATTAATTTGATAGCAAAAGTATGAGGATGAGACAAGTTAAAGAATGACAAAAATCAGTTTTGAATTATTCTACACAAGAAAGTCCCTTTTTATCTAATATTTTAATATTTCTACCATCAATATCAATCAAACCGTCTTTTTTAAATTGTGATAAAGTTCTAATTAAACTCTCTGTAGCAATACCAGCTACACTAGCTAGATCACCTCGCGATATTTTTATGGTCTCCTCTTGCTTAGGGTTTAAAACTTCTAAAAACTGTAAGATGGTTTGCGCTGTTTTTTTTCTCACCGAACCGTATGCCATTTGTAGAAGTTGTAATTTGGTATTTGATAACTTTTCATTCATAACATTCATCAATTCTAAAGCTAACTCCTTATTTACCACCAATATTTCTTTAAGTTTTGTTTTAGAAATTCGGGTAAGTAGGCAGTTTTCTACAGCTGTAGCTGTTTCCTCATAGGCGGTATTTTCATCAAAAGAAGAGAAACCTAAGAAATCATCTGCTTGGAAAAGAGCGGTAATAAGTTCTTTACCATTAATTGCCATACGTTGTGTTTTTACCACACCTTTAATAATGAGGTAAACAAAATTTGCATGGTCACCTTCTTTATAAACGGACTTGCCTCGTTTTATTTCTATTTCTTCACCAAAATCGTAAAAGTAATTTTTTAGTTCATTTAAATTCCGTAAATCCAGAGCCTCCTGAGGTAAATCTGCAGAATCTTTATTTCTTTTTTCTAGCAGCAAAGATTTAGCTATACGACTATTTATGGCCGCTAATAAATCTTCCTCCTCAAAGGGTTTAGTGAGGTAATCGTCTGCACCAAGATTCATACCTGTACGCACTTCGGTATGATCTGTTTTTGCAGATAAAAATATAAACGGAATTGATTTTGTTTCTTCCTGCTCTCCTAAGGCTTTTAAAACTTCATATCCATTAAGTTCTGGCATCATTATATCACAAACAATAATTTGAGGGAGGCTTTTTTGCGCCAGATCTAGCCCTAATTTTCCATTTTTGGCCGTTATAACTTCAAATCCAGATAATTCCAGAAGTTCTGCTGTATTTTCTCTTAAAGCTTGATCGTCCTCGATTAATAATATTTTTTTCATCTGCCTTTTTGTGGGTTTTTAGGTATTCTTAAGGTAAATGTACTGCCTTTATTTTCTATACTTTTAAATGAAATATCACCTTGCAAATTTTCGAGGTGGTTTTTAATTATATTTAAGCCGATTCCTGTTCCTTCTGCAATCAAAGCATTTTCTGCCCTAAAGTAGCGGTCAAAAATAAACTTTTGTTCCTCTTTAGGAATCCCAATACCTTCGTCAATAATAGCTATATAGAAATCTGATTCATCTTGATCGAACTGAATATTGATTTCAGAATTCTCTTCTGAGTATTTTATAGCATTGTTTACCAAGTTGGTTAACGCTAGGGTTAAAATTTTTTCATCAAAATAAATCTCTATGCCATCGATGTTTTCTGGGTACTTGATATTTTGACCGTTCTTAAGAACCATATTTGATTCATAAATCACCTCATTGATAACTTTACTTAAAGGAAACTGAGTAAAGGAGTAACTTACCTTACCGGATTCAATCTTTTCTAGAGAAAGAAAATCAGTCAATATATCATTAAGGTACTTCACTTTTGACTTTATCGTTCTAAGGTGTCTATCCCTTTTATCCTGCTGATTTTCTCTAGTGTACTTTCCCGCTAAAGTTGCCGAGGTTAAAATACCGCTTAAGGGCGTTTTAAACTCATGCGAAACCATAGATAAAAATTTGGTTTTTAAATCGTTTAATTCTCGCTCTTTTTGCAGTGCATTTTTTATTCTATTTTCTGCCTCAAGTCTTTTTGAAATTTCAGATTTTAGGTTGTTTACTGTTTGTTGCAACTGTAAAGTCCGCTTAGCTACCATATCTTCTAAACGGGAATTTAATTCCCTTATCTCTAATTCGGTTTTTTTACGGACACTAATATCAATTATCATAGCCATTATGTAGGTTTCGCCATCTAATCGAATAGGATTAAGACCAATTTCAATTGGAAATTCACTTCCATCTCTTTTTTTACCATATAAATCTCGTCCAAAGCCCATACGTCTTTTCTCTTGATTTCTCATGAAATTACTAGCATACTTGGTATGAGCATTTTTATAACGATCTGGTATCAATACTTCTAGTAATTTGCCCTTAAGCTCTCCAGCATGGTATTGAAATAAGTCATTGGCAGAAGTATTACTGGCTACAATGGTTCGGTTTTTATTAACAACAACAATACCTTCTGAAACCGTTTCAAAAAGCAATTTAAATATGTCTTTGTTTTGAGAGGCAAATTTTTCCATAAAATATCATTAGAAAAAAATCAGAAAGCTTAGTTGATATTTATCATTTGAGCAACCTACTAAATTTAGTAACTTTGTCTATAAGCACGTAAATTTATGAAAACTAATTTTAATTCGCTACTACAAGGTAAACAACTTGTTTTAGTAGATTTTTATGCCACTTGGTGTGTGCCGTGTAAGGCCTTGAACCCCATTTTACAAGAGGTGAAAAAAGAGGTTGGTGAAGCGGTTAAAATAATAAAAATAGATGTAGACAAGAATCAAAATCTTGCTCAAAAGTTTCAAGTGCGTGGGGTACCTACTTTAATTCTATTTAAAAACGCTAATCCTGTTTGGCGTCAATCTGGAGTTATATCTTCAAATGACTTAAAACAATTAATTCAATCTAACTTATGAGTTTGAAACAATATATAGATCATACATTATTAAAACCAACGGCAAGCTTACAGCAAATTGAACAACTATGTAAAGAGGCCAAAGCAAATGAGTTTTTTGCTATTTGTGTTAACGGTTGTTGGGTTAAACAGGCCGTAAGTTTTTTAAAAGATTCTGATGTAAAGGTAGCAGCAGTTGTAGGTTTTCCGTTAGGGGCAATGCATACCAAAGCTAAAGTTTTTGAGGCCAAGCAGGCTGTGGCAGATGGTGCACAAGAAATTGATATGGTACTGAATTTGGGCGATTTCAAATCAGGAAATTATCATGCCGTGCAAATGGATATAGCTGCGGTAAAAGAAGCTATAGGTGATTGCACTTTAAAGGTTATTTTAGAAACATGCTACCTGAAAGAAGAGGAAATTGTAAAAGCCTGTGAGTTGGCCTTGGCAGCTAAAGCCGATTTTGTAAAAACCTCAACGGGCTTTGGAAGTGCGGGAGCTACTTTAGAGCACGTAAAATTAATGAAGTCTTGTGTGGGAAAACAGGCTGAAGTAAAAGCAAGTGGAGGAATAAGAGATCGCGCCACCGCCGAAAAATTTATTGAAGCGGGAGCAACACGGATAGGTACCTCTTCAGGGATTAAAATAGTAACCGATATTTAAATTATGAGTATTCACTTAGAGGCAAAAGAAGGGGATATTGCCGAAACTGTTCTCCTGCCAGGAGACCCCTTACGAGCAAAATGGATTGCCGAAACCTTTTTAGAAGATGTAGTATGCTATAATCAAGTTAGAGGAATGCTAGGTTTTACTGGAACTTTCCAAGGGAAAAGAATTTCGGTGCAAGGTACAGGTATGGGTATACCCTCGGCCTTGATTTATTGTACAGAGTTGATTCGCGATTATGGAGTTAAAAAACTTATTCGGGTAGGCTCGGCTGGAGCTTATCAAGAAAATATTGATTTGCGTGATATTGTTATAGCTATGGCGGCGTCTACTACTTCTGGAATGAACAAGAATAACTTTGATCAGGCAACTTTTGCTCCTACAGCAAACGCAGATTTATTTCTAAAGGCGGTTGAAGTAGCTAAGCAAAAGAATATTGCTTTTAAAGCCGGTAATGTGTTATCTGGTGATGTTTTTTATGACGATGATCCCAACTATTATAAAAAATGGGCGCAATATGGGGTTTTATGTGTAGAGATGGAAACCGCCGGCTTATATACCATAGCAGCCAAATTTAATGTTCAAGCCTTGGCTATTCTTACCATTTCCGACTCCTTGGTTACCAAAGCAGAAACCTCTCAAGAAGATAGAGCTAGCAGTTTTAATCAAATGATAGAAATTGCGTTAGAATTAGCATAGGTTATTTATAACCATTGGTTAAAAAAACCTGCCACACGGCAGGTTTTTTATTTATCTTTTAAAATTTATGGTTATAACGTGAAAAAAGACTAATTTTCGTTCAAGATAGTTGTAATTTAATAATTATAAAAAGCTTGTAATTGATACCGCATTTTTTTAGAGACTTTAAGAAAAAATGTAATCGTTTTAACTACAAGCATTGCTAAAACTAAATCAAACTTAATATAAAAATCTACCACTATGATAAGAAACGCACACGAAATCGATTTTCAAATTTTTGGAGAAGAAATGCAATATGTCGAAATAGAGCTAGACCCGCAAGAAGCGGTGGTCGCCGAAGCTGGCTCTTTTATGATGATGGATGAGGGAATTCAGATGGATACCATTTTTGGCGATGGTTCTGATAAGAATAACGGTTTTTTTGGCAAAGTATTAGGCGCTGGTAAAAGATTATTAACCGGGGAAAGCTTATTTATGACTGCTTTTCAAAATGTTGTTACCGGAAAAAAAAAGGTAAGTTTTGCTTCTCCATATCCAGGGAAAATAATAGCTATAGATCTCAACCGTTTTAATCATAAGTTTATTTGTCAGAAAGATGCTTTTTTATGTGCAGCTAAAGGGGTATCAGTCGGAATTGAATTCTCGAAAAAAATTGGAAGAGGCTTTTTTGGTGGTGAAGGTTTTATAATGCAAAAATTAGAGGGTGATGGGATGGTATTTGTACACGCGGGCGGCACTACGGCGGTTAAAGAACTTGCTCCGGGTGAAAAATTAAAAGTCGACACTGGTTGCATCATAGGTTTTGATGCTAGTATAGACTATGATATTCAATTTGTTGGAGGTATTCGGAATACTTTATTTGGAGGAGAGGGAATGGTGTTTGCTACGCTCACAGGACCAGGTACGGTTTACATCCAATCTTTACCGTTTAGTAGATTAGCCAGTCGTGTGTTTGCTGCAGCGCCTCAAGGAGGAGGAAAAGATAAAGGAGAAGGAAGTATTTTAGGTGGTTTGGGAAATCTGCTTGACGGAGATAACAGATTTTAAAAATAATAGAGCGATTATTTTTTTACGGATAAATGTATAAAGTAAAAAAAAACCTGAGTTGAAAACTCAGGTTTTTTTGGTTTAAGCTAATTTAGCTTATTTAGCCTTTTTCATTCCTTCTTCAATCATACTATAGAATTGATCTAACTTAGGAAGTACTACAATACGCGTTCTTCGGTTAGCAGCTTTACCGCTTGCTGTATCATTTCCAGCGACAGGCACATATTCTCCACGGCCAGCAGCAGTCATCCTAGCTGGGTCTACACCAAAATCATTCTGTAAGATTCTTACAATAGAAGTTGCGCGCTTTGTACTCAAATCCCAATTATCTTTTATACAAGAATTGCTAATAGGGTCGGTATCGGTATGGCCTTCAACCATAAACTCAAAATCTGGTTTGTTTTTAACCACTTTAGCTACTTTGCCTAGCACTTCTTTTGCACGATTAGAAACTTGGTAACTTCCACTTCTAAATAAAAGTTTGTCAGATATAGAAACAAAAACTACTCCTTTTTCTACGTTTATTTGGATATCTTCATCGTTTAAGTCGCCCAATGCTCCCTTTAAACTGGTCACTAAAGCTAAAGTGACAGAATCTTTTTTGTTGATTGCATCACGCATCGTCTTGATTTGTAAATCTTTTTCTCTAATGCTTTCTAATGATCGCTCTAAGTTTTCTGCTCCTTTCTTAGATAGTGTAGCAAGATCACCTTGATTATTTAATAATGCAGAGTTAGTATTTTTAAGAATGCTAATTTGCTCATTTAAAGAACTAATTCGAGACTCTTTATCTTCAAGGCAAGAATTAAGTTTTACAGTTGCTGTGTTTAATAAATCTTTAGTTTCTTGTTGCTTGGCTTCTAATTCTGCATATTTCTTTTTAGAAACACAAGAAGAAAACAATAATGTAATGGCTGCTGTAGCTAAAAAAATACGTTTCATAGTATGTTTATTTGTGTATAATTTAAAAGCCAAAGTTAATTAATTTACCGAGTCTTTAAACCGGATTAACAAATTTTTAATGGCAACTTACAACTGATTAAACTTATGTTTTTTTTGTAAATAATACTTGAAAACTATCGAGAAATTGCTCGGTTTTACTTGGTGAGTGTGACTTATGTTTTTACGTTTTTTGTTGATATGATTAAAGTTTTTATAAAAACTAAAATGGGCTCGTAATATAGCTTTGAAATGATTGAGTTTTCCTTGAATTAAAAATTGAAATCCAGCCAATCCGTCTAATAACATTCGAATAAAAATGGTGATTAGGGCATGTTGTAAAGATTGATTTTTTAATAAATTGTATAAAGAATTCCTGAAGTTTAAAAATGTTTTTTTAGGGTTTGCACTTGCTAAGGTGGCTCCACCTAAATGGTAAACTTCGCTTTGGTAGCAGTACTCCACTAAAAATCCTTGCAGTTGTGCACGCCAACAAAAATCTATCTCTTCTTGATGGGCAAAATAATCTTCATCAAAACCACCAAGACGCTTAAAGAGATCATTGCGTACTACCAAACACGCACCACTTGCCCAAAAAATTGGATAATTTGAATTGTATTGACCTTCGTCTTTTTCTAAAGTATTAAAAATTCTTCCTTTACAAAAGGGATAGCCCAATAGGTCTATATAACCTCCTGCTGCTCCAGCATACTCAAAATAAGTAGGATTTTTTAAATCTTTAATTTTAGGTTGTAGAATACCTATGCGTTCATTTTCATCAAACCTATTTAAAAAGGCTTGTAACCAATTTGGAGTAACCGCAACGTCGCTATTGAGCAACACCAAGATTTCTTCATTGATTTGTTTTAAACCTAAATTATAACCACCGGCATATCCTAAATTTGAGCTGAGTTGAATGCATTTTACACTGGGGAAATCGGTTTTTAATAAAGTTACAGAATCATCTGTAGAAGCATTGTCAATAACATAAATTGTGGCTTCGGGTGAATACTTTATTAAATCGGGTATAAACCGCTTTAATAAATCACGACCATTCCAGTTTAGCACAGCTACAGCTACTTTTTTCATTGCTTTTATTTATAGATAGGGAGTTCAGGTAAAAAATGATATTGCTGCTTATTATAGTCCATCTTGCAAAAATAATGCGACAGTCCATTGGTAACCATTAAGAAGTCTGCTTTTAGACTCAAGTTATACCGCGCAATTTGGTCAAAGGTTTCTTGGGTAATTTTTACGTTGGGTGCTTTGCACTCAACAATTAATTGTAAATCTCCTGTGTTTTTAAAACCTACCACATCATAGCGTTTTGGTAACTGGTTTACCAAAACCTGCTTTTCTACATTGATCATTGACCATGGATAATTTTTTTCATAGTGAAGGTAATGTACCACATGTTGTCGAACCCACTCTTCGGGCGTAAGTATTATAAACTTTTTACGAATACTATCAAAAATAGCTGTTTTATTTTGTTTATTTTTGAACCTAAATGAATAGGTGGGGAAATTTAAGGCTGTCATAGCAGCAAAAATATATAATTTGCCTGTGCATTGCTTATTAATCGCTTAATAAATCCGGCGAAAGCCAGCAACAAATTTTAATTTAAAGAGAATGAAAGAAATAAACGCGGTACTTCGCGATTTGAAGCAAAGAAATTTTAAAAAGGTTTATTTGCTTATGGGTGAAGAGACGTATTATATTGATAAAATAAGCGAATATATAGCTCAACATGCCCTTACGGAAGATGAACGCGCATTTAATCAAGTGGTTTTATACGGAAGAGATATTGAGGTAGATCAAATTATAAGTGAATCGAAGCGCTTTCCCATGATGGCAGAACATCAGGTGGTTATTATTAAGGAGGCACAAGAGTTAAATAAGAGCATATATAATCTGGATAGTTTTATCCCTCAACTGCAAGAAAGCACCATTTTAGTTCTATGTTATAAATACAAAAGTATCGATAAGCGCAAGGCGTTATATAAAAACATTAAGAAAGAAGGAGTTGTAATTGAAAGTAAACCCTTGTATGAAGATAAGGTGCCGGGGTGGATAATTGAGGAAGTAGCGAGAAGAGGCTACCGCATAGAACCCAAATCGGCAATGCTTCTAGCTGAGTTTTTAGGAACTAGCTTAGGTAAAATTAATAATGAACTCGATAAACTTTGCCTTATTTTGCCAGAAGGCAGTTTAATTACTCCAGCCATAATTGAAGAGAATATAGGGATAAGTAAAGATTTTAACTCTTTTGAACTTCAAAAAGCGCTGATTAATAGGGACCAAAAAAAAGCCTTTAGAATTATAAATTACTATGCCCAAAACAGCAAAGAGCATCCCATATTAAAAACTATCCCTGTTTTATATAATTTCTTTTCAAAATTATTGCTATTTCATGGTTTAAAAAATAAAAGTAGTCGCAATGAGGTGGCTAGTGCACTGGGTATTTCGCCCTTTTTTGTTAAAGATTTTACTTTGGGAGCTCAAGCTTATTCTATGAAAAGTGTAAGTGCCATTGTGGCAAGTTTGCGCGAACTCGACTTGAAAGCGAAAGGAGTAGGAGCACAAAATTTACCCGCAGCAGAGTTGTATAAAGAACTGCTAATTAAATTAAGAGCCTAATGCAAAAAGCTATCACTTGGGTTAAGGCCGCTCGTTTACGTACTTTACCCTTATCTATTTCGGGAATTTTATTGGGAGCAGTATTGGCTCACCTTGAAAAAGATTTTCAACTTTCTATTTTTATCTATGCTTTATGTACCACCTTGTGCTTGCAAATACTTTCTAATTTTGCCAACGATTATGGTGACGGTATAAAAGGCACCGACAATGAAGAACGGGTGGGGCCAATGCGAGCCCTACAAAGTGGCATCATTACCGATAAGCAAATGAAAATAGGAATGATTTTTTGTAGCCTTTTGTCTTTAGCTTTTGCCGTTTTACTGATTTATTCGGCTTTCGGGAGTGAAAATTTTGGCCTAAGTATATTATTTTTCTTTTTAGGAGTTTCCGCCATAACCGCTGCTATAAAATATACCGTTGGTAAAAGTGCATACGGTTATAGAGGTTTAGGAGATGTCTTTGTATTTTTATTTTTTGGTTTGGTAGCTGTGGTAGGTAGTGCCTTTTTATTTACGCATCAAATAAAACTCACTTATTTTTTACCAGCCATTGCGGTAGGAGCTTTGAGCGTAGCAGTACTTAACCTTAATAATATGCGAGATCGTTTGAGTGATGCCAATTCCAATAAAAACACTTTGGTGGTAAAATGGGGCATCCGTAAAGCAACAAACTACCATATTGGTCTAATTTTGTTAGCCTTTTTGTGCCTTTTGTTGTTTAATTACAATTTACCTATTCAATATAATTTAGCTTTAATTCCATTTATACTTCTATTTAAGCATCTATATACCGTGGTACAACACGAAGAGCCAAAAATTTTAGATCCAGAATTAAAGAAAGTTGCCTTAAGTACCTTTATAATTGCTCTAATTTATTTGTTACTGGCGTGGATTTAATTTGTTATAAATTTTTTAATTCATTTAAATTCTAAGTGCTATTGCTTATTTTTAGCCATCAGCTAAGACAATAAAAAAACAAAAGAATATGAAAATTACATTTTACGGGCAAAATACCCTCGCGTTAGAGATCAATGGTAAACATATCATTGTAGATCCTTTTATTACGGGTAATCCTTTGGCAAATGAGAAAGTAGATTTACAAGATTTAAAAGCCGACTATGTGTTGCTAACCCACGCGCATCAAGATCATACCTTAGATGCAGAAGCAATAGCTAAGCAAAATGAAGCCACCTTGGTGAGTAATTTTGAGATTGCCAATCACTACCAAGCAAAAGGTATTAACGTGCATCCTATGAACCACGGTGGTAGCTGGGAATTCGATTTTGGAACCGTAAAATATGTAAATGCCGTACACACCAGTTCTTTTCCAGATGGTAGTTATGGAGGGCAACCCGGAGGATTCATCATTGAAGCCAATGAAAAATGTCTTTACATTGCGGGAGATACTGCATTGCATGCCGATATGAAATTAATCCCTTTGAGGCATCAAGTGGATTTAGCTGTTTTACCTATTGGCGATAATTTTACAATGGGCGTAGATGACGCTATTTTAGCAAGCGATTTTATTGAATGCAACAGAGTATTAGGTTGTCATTATGATACCTTTGATGTGATTAAAATTGACCACGACTTAGCACTTGAAAAATTTAAAATGAAGAAGAAAGAATTGATTTTGTTGCCTGTTGGTGAAAGTGTAAGCATTTAAAAGTAAACTCATTGAAAGCAAGATTTATAAAACATTCATTACAATTTAAAACCCCAGGAGGTACTTCTCGTGGGGTTTTAAAAATCAAAAATACTTGGTTTTTGATACTTGAACATCAGGGTAAAAGAGGTTATGGAGAATGCGGTATGTTTGAGGGATTAAGCTATGATGATGTTCCGCAATTTGAGGAAAAATTACAATGGGTTTGTGAGCATATTCATCTAGGTGAAAAACAATTATTAGCACAACTCAGCGAATTTCCAGCGTTGTTTTTTGGTGTAGAAATGGCATTTGCCTCACTGCGATCAAAGTCGGGGTTTGAATTGTTCCCTTCGGCTTTTACGCAAAAAGAGCAAGGAATAACCATCAATGGTTTAATCTGGATGGGTGATAAAAACTTCATGAAAAAGCAAATCACCGATAAATTAAACCAAGGTTTTTACTGTATCAAATTAAAAATAGGGGCAATAGACTTTCAAGAAGAATTGCGACTTCTTAAGTACATTCGATCAGAATTTACAGCCAGCGATGTAGAGCTTCGGGTAGACGCTAATGGGGCGTTTTCACCACAAGAGGCGTTGGAAAAGCTAAAAAGATTGAGTGACTATGAACTGCACAGTATTGAGCAGCCCATAAAAGCGAAACAAATAGAAGATATGGCTTCGCTATGTGCTGCCACTCCTTTACCCATTGCATTAGATGAAGAGCTTATTGGAATAACCCAAAGGCCTGCAAAAGAAGAGTTGCTAAAGACTATTCAACCCCAGTACATCATTTTAAAACCTACCTTGGTAGGAGGCTTTGCTGGTTCAAGTGAATGGATTGAAATCGCTGAGCAAAAAAACATTAAATGGTGGATCACCAGTGCTTTAGAAAGCAATGTAGGACTAAATGCTATTGCACAATTTACTTTTCAATTAAACAATGAAATGCCCCAAGGCTTGGGCACAGGTAGCTTGTTTACCAATAATATTGCTAGTCCGTTATACGTTCAAAAAGATCAATTATTTTATAATCCTAACCAAGATTGGGATTTAACCCTTTTATCTTAAATTATATGTTTATAGAGCAAGCTTTTCGCGGTAAAACCGATTTTTGGCGGTACCTCATCGGGTCTTTAATTATTGCAATTGTGGCATCAATTGGGCAACTGCCCTTACTTTTTGCCGTGCTGCTAAAAAGTGGTTTTGATCCTATGGCGTTACAAGCAGATCGCTTAATGCAAACCTTAGATAAAAACTCAACCACTTTTTTTATTTTAATCTCTTTTGCTATTGGTTTTATTGGTTTATGGATAGCGCTAAAATTTTTACATGAAATCAATTTAAAAACGATCACGACCACCCGTAAAAGAGTGGACTGGAAGCGCATTCTGCTAGGTTTTTCATTGGTAGGTATATTTACATCGGTAAGTGTCTTGGTGAGTTACCAAATGGCACTTGAAAATTATATATGGAATTTTAAACCCGATAAGTTTTTAATACTGTTTGTGATGGCTATTGTGTTAGTGCCTATTCAAACCAGTTTAGAAGAATTTATCTTTCGTGGATATCTTATGCAAGGTTTTGGAGTGCTAGCCAAAAACAGGTGGTTTCCTTTAATAATGACCAGCCTAATTTTTGGTTTACTACACATTGCCAACCCAGAAGTTGGTAAAATGGGATATAGTATATTGATTTTTTATATTGGCACCGGATTATTTCTAGGAATAATTACCCTGATGGATGAAGGTACAGAGCTTGCTTTAGGCTTTCATGCAGCTAATAATTTAATTGCTATCCTGTTGGTTACCGCAGATTGGACAGCCTTTCAAAGTGAATCGGTGCTTATAGATATTGCAGACCCCACCGTAACTTGGGATACCTTTTTACCCTTGATTATTTTATATCCTATTTATTTTATAATTATGGCAAAAGTCTATAAATGGAAAAACTGGAAAGAAAAGCTAACCGGAAAAATTCAAGTACCTGTACCCGAACGAAATCAATCAATTTAATTTGAATTTCCATTATGCACCCAGATTTTAAACTTAACGGATTAAATTATACTGCTTTTAAAACTCAAAGTTTAAATGAACTTACTGCAGAAAAAAAAGCTTTTTATTCAGCGGTAAATGATTTTATCACCGATTGGCAATCGGGCCGTGCTGAGGTCGAAGTGCAAACCTCTGGTTCTACAGGAAAACCAAAGCGTATTAAATTAAGTAAGACCGCTATGCGGGCTTCGGCAGAGGCTACAGGAGCGTATTTTAATCTTCCTGCGCAAACTTCGGCTTTTTTGTGCTTACCAGTGAGTTATATAGCCGGTAAAATGATGTTGGTAAGGGCCATTCATCTGGGCTGGCATCTAGATTTGGGCTTACCAAAATCAAATCCGCTTGACGCTAACACCAAACAATATGATTTTTCTGCAATGACCCCTTTTCAAGTGAGTCATAGCCTTAAAGATTTGCATTGCATTCATAAATTGATTGTGGGTGGTGGGGCTTTATCTAACTTACAAATACAGGCGATTCAAGCTTTAAAAACCCAAGTTTTTGAAACTTATGGAATGACCGAAACCATTACCCATATTGCCGCCCGACCAGTGAATCATATCCCGCAAAAAAACGTGGCTTTTACGGCACTGCCTCAAGTTAGTTTAAGCGTAGATCAACGCAATTGTTTGCAAATTGACGCGCCGCGAATTTCACCAAATAAAATACAAACAAATGACGTTGTGCAGCTGATCGATGCGCATAGTTTTTATTGGAAGGGTAGGTATGATCGAGTGATTAATACCGGAGGGGTTAAGGTTTTTCCCGAAGTTATTGAGCGTAAGTTGAGTAATTTGATTCCAGAACGATTCTTTGTTGCTGGTTTACCGCATAAGGATTTGGGCGAACAAGTAGTTTTGGTAGTTGAAACCGCTCTCTCAACACTAACCGAACAAGATCTTTATAATAGGTTGAATAAAATGAAGAACTTGGAAAAATATGAACTACCCAAGAAAATTTTATGCGTTGCAAAATTTACCGAAACCCACACAGGAAAAGTGCAAAGACAACAAACCTTAGCCAGCTATCTAAATAAAAACTCATAATACTTAAAGAAACTTTTATTTTTTTATTCGCTTAAAGCGGATGTAGTACTCCGCACGGGGATAACCAATTTCATCAAGGCTTAAATCAAAATCAATAGTTTGCCATTGGGTGGTTAAATCAAAAACTTTATTTTTCTGTTGGTTACCTAGCCGAATGGGCATAGAAAAATTAGGAACATCGGCTACCCAACGACCGAATAATTTACCCTGCTTTTCTTTGATTTGCAATTCAGGTAAGTCGGGATAATTGAGGTATTGAAGAAAAATAGGACTAACCTCTACAGGCGTATGCGCCTCAAAAAAAGCCACTACCTCTTGGGTGTTGGTTACTTGATGCTTGAAGTTGAGACTAAAGGCTTTTAACAAAGTCCACCATTTTTTGTCATCACCAATTATACTACGTAGTGTATTTAGCATATTAGCCCCTTTATAGTACATATCTGCAGAGCCTTCATGATTTACTCCGTAGGTGCCAATAATAGGAGATTGGTTATTAATATTTGCCCTAATTCCGTAAAGGTATTTTAGCGCATCCCCTTTACCCCAACGGCACTCCACATAAATTGATTCTGCATAGGTTGTAAAAGCTTCGTGAATCCATAAATCGGCTATATCGCTGGCGCTTATAGAGTTACCAAACCACTCGTGCGCGCTTTCGTGAATGGTGATAAAATCCCATTTTAAACCTACACCAGTTCCCGATAAATCTCTACCCAGGTAGCCATTGCTAAATTGATTGCCATAGGCTACGGCGCTTTGGTGTTCCATACCCAAATAGGGGGTTTCTACCAATTTGTAACTGTCTTCAATAAATGGATAGGCGCCAAATTTCTCATAAAAACAATCCATCATTGGTTTAACCTCCTTAAAATGTTGCCTGGCTTTATCTTCGTTATAAGAAAGCACATAATAATGTAAGTCTAACCCCTTATGCTCGTCTTTTATCAATGTATAATCTCCTACATTTAAAATAATATTGTAGTTGTTAATAGGATTTTTAACCTCCCAGCTCCAACGCGTGAGATTGGGTGAAATTGCTTTTTTATCCACCAGTCGGCCGTTTGATACATTCATTAATCCATTAGGTACACTTACGTGGATGCGCGCACTTTCGGGTTCATCGCTTAAATGATCTTTGTTGGGATACCATAAACTTGCTCCTGTGCCTTGCACGGCCACACTTACCCAAGGATTACCATTTTTGTCTTTTGAAAAAATAAATCCACCATCCCAAGGAGCATTAACCGCTACCTTAGGTTTACCGCTATAATATACGCTAAAAACGATTTGCTTTTTCGCTGGTAATTTTTTTTCAAAATCGATGAAAAAAGCATTGTCTTCACGCTCATAAGCTAGAGTTTTTCCTTGATAAATTACCGAATCTATTTGCATATTCTTAAATAAATCAAGCTGCATAAAGCGTTGCTCTTTAAGCACCTTTGCTGTAATTTCATTAAATCCTCGTATGCTTTTATTTTTAATGTCTAAGCTGATGTCTAGATTGTACTTTAGCACATCAAAATGAGTTCTTTCTGGGCGTAAACTTCCGCGTAAGCTATCGGCACGAGTAAAGTTGGATGGTTTAGAATCGAGTAATTGTGCTTGCACCGAGAAGCCCAGTAGAATAAAACAAAGAATTGAAAACAAACGCATTTAAGAAGACTATTTACTAAATTAACTATAGGGAAGATACAACTTTTTTAAAAAAATAACCGGAATGCAAATAACCCTAACGATTTGCATTCCGGTGAATTATGCGTTTATAACTTTATTAAGTTTGAATTACGCCAAGATTAAAATCTTTGGTAATAGGAGCGTGGTTAGCCGCTTCAATACCCATTGACACCCATTTACGCGTATCTAACGGGTTGATTACCGCATCGGTCCAAATTCTGGCAGCCGCGTAATACGGACTAATTTGCTTGTCATAATCTGCTTTGATTTTATCGAACAAAGCTTTTTCTTTTTCAGGAGTAATTTCTTCTCCTTTCTTTTTAAGCGATGCCGTTTCTATTTGTAGCAATACCTTGGCCGCTGAATTACCACTCATCACCGCCAATTCTGCACTAGGCCAAGCCGCTATAAGTCGGGGGTCATAAGCTTTACCGCACATCGCATAATTTCCTGCACCGTAGGAGTTACCTATTACGATGGTAAACTTGGGTACCACCGAGTTGCTCACTGCATTAACCATTTTGGCACCGTCTTTAATTATTCCGCCGTGTTCGCTTTTACTTCCTACCATGAATCCTGTAACGTCTTGCAAAAATACCAGCGGGATTTTTTTCTGGTTACAATTGGCAATAAAACGCGTAGCTTTATCGGCAGAGTCAGAATAGATTACGCCCCCAAATTGCATTTCACCCTTTTTGGTTTTAACAATTTTACGCTGATTGGCTACAATACCTACGGCCCAACCGTCTATGCGAGCATAACCGGTGATTATGGTCTGCCCATAACCAGCTTTATATTCTTCAAAAGCAGAATCATCAACTATACGTTTAATGATATCCATCATATCATATTGGTCGCTTCTCTTGGCAGGTAAGAGGCCAAAAAGTTCTTGCTCATCTAATTTTGGCGGAGCGGCTTTTTTTCGGTTAAAGCCGGCTTGATCAAAATCTCCTATTTTATCTACAATATTTTTTATTTTGGTTAAAGCATCCTTATCATCGCTAGCCTTATAATCGGTAACGCCGCTTATTTCGCAATGAGTGGTAGCTCCGCCAAGGGTTTCATTATCTATACTCTCACCAATGGCTGCTTTCACTAGATAGCTACCTGCTAAGAAAATACTTCCTGTTTTATCTACGATTAAAGCCTCGTCGCTCATTATAGGCAAGTAGGCACCGCCTGCTACGCAGCTACCCATAACCGCAGCAATCTGAGTAATACCCATACTGCTCATAACCGCATTATTTCTAAAAATTCTTCCAAAATGTTCTTTATCGGGAAAAATTTCATCTTGCATAGGCAAGTAAACCCCGGCACTATCTACCAAATAAATAATAGGTAATCTATTTTCTATTGCGATTTCTTGAGCACGTAAGTTTTTCTTTCCGGTAATGGGAAACCAAGCACCAGCTTTTACTGTAGCATCATTGGCAACCACAATAACCTGTTTACCTTGTACGTGACCTATTTTAACCACAACACCACCACTGGGGCAACCTCCGTGTTCTGCATACATGCCTTCACCTGCAAAGGCACCAATTTCTATTGCCTCTTTAGGCTGGTCTAACAAGAAATCTATACGCTCACGCGCCGTCATTTTTCCTTTAGCGTGATGCTTTTCTATTCGTTTTTCACCGCCACCCAAATACACTTTTTTAAGTTTATGTTTTAGGTCTGCAACGAGTAATTTGTTATGGTCTTCGTTTTTATTGAATTTTATATCCATTTTATTCCAAATAATTGATCTTAGTGGGTTATTCGTTCGGCTTAAAGCCGAGTAAAGCCACGAAAATACAAAAATACTACGGCTAATAAACCAATGCTCGCTTATAAAATTGGATTATTCTATAATTTGATTGTATTTTTGTTAATCTAAATTATAAATTCGATTTCATGGCGATGAATAAAAATACAGTATTAGCTTGGGCAACTTTTATTATGATTATTGTAGGTGTAGCTTTAATTGCATTAGGCGCATTTAGATACAATGATGTAGCCGGATATGGTTTTGCAGCCGTTGGTATTGGTTTTTTTGCCATTGCATGGGTTTTCAATGCTTTAAAAGGACGTGTTTAGTTTTAATTACCTAAATTTCTTTAGCCACTAAAATTTTATGGAGTACAAGTTATTCTCTGTTTTAACGCTAATTTTTTTGTTTTCACTGACAGCTTGCCGGTCTGACAAAAAATTAGAAAATGAAAAAGATATAGCCGTGTTTTGGGTGAATGCTTACCGAAGCAATTGCGATGCAGGAGCTGGCACCAAAAATTGTTTAATGGTGAGCGATGCCGACCAGTGGAGCGATACGTTGAGTTATACCTACTTTTATAACGCTATAGAGGGCTTTGAGTTCAAGTCAGGCTATTTTCAGAAAATTAAAGTGAAGGTGATTAAAAAAGAGGCGAATAATTTACCCGCCGATGTTTCTAACTTAAACTATAAGTTGATAGAGGTTATACAAGAAAAGAAAGATGAGCTATTTCAACTACACGGTAATTGGAAGCTTTCTACTTTAAATGAAGAACCTTTAGACGGTCTTGACGATACCCCTCGTTTACAAATTGATTTGGCAACCCAAAAAGTATATGGCAACAACCTATGCAACGCATATAACGGAAGCATGAAAAAATTAGATGCCACTAGTTTTCATATAAATAGCATTGCACAAACTAGAAAGGCCTGCCCAGAAGAAAAACAAGACCTAGCTAAAAATTACACCAGAGCCCTGTTAAAAGCGCGTAAATATGCTTTACAGGAAGAAGCTTTAATTTTATATGATTTAAATGATCTTCAAGTTCTTCGTTTTATAAAGGAGTAGGCTGTTTTTTATAGTTTTCTTTCCTCTAAGCTTTATGCTGTAAGGCTTACTTATAAAATGGGCTAGATTGCTATGTTTTTTCTTACCTACCCGGTATTGGGTATATTTCATTATATTCTTTAGATTATTTGCAATTTTATAGGACTATAAGTAAGTTTGAGGAAATATTAACAATTAAACTATGTATTTAAGTAAAAAGCAAGCAATTGCTTGCACACACACACACACACTTGGGCGTAGATTTAAAGCTGGTGTTAGATTAAAAAATGGCTTTTTTAAGCGAGCCTCATTTACAGTAATACTATTTTGTAGTCTTTTACTAACTAGTAGTTGTGAAGACGACTTTTCGGAGACGGAAATAGAGCAAAAAGAGGCAGGTACGACTTTTAAATTACAGCCCAGAACTTTTAGTCAAAACGCTGGGTCTACCATGGAAGATTTGTTGGTTTTAGAGCAGTTTTTGGCTACTCGTTCAGATCTTTTAGCACAAAACCCTTTTGATGCAAATTGGGGTAGTTTTGACACTTCACGTTCCGTAAAAGTAGAAGTAAGTCCTAGCTTAACTACAACTACTTTTAAAATAACACCCAATTTAATTAATGACAGGTATTTTACAAATGTGGTGGTTACCAAGTTAGACGGCGAAATTAAAAAAGTCGTTTATAGTAGTTATTTATACAGTCAAGCATTTTACGATAAATATCATAATAATGGTGAACACATGAGCAAATTTTCTGGTTATAATCTTCAGCAATCAGTGCTTGATTTAATGAATAACAGTACCTGTTCTGAATTTGCCTTTTTCTATGTTCCTGAAGAAGGAGATATCCTTAGTGGAGGAGCTGGTGATGGACCGCCAGGCTTTTACACAAATACAAACAATCCCAACCACAATGAAAATTTAGCTGATTTTACAAATGCATGGTCTAATTCTAATTGGGCACCCCCTGGTGGCGGTTCTTCCGGCAACGGTTCAGGAGAAAGTAATGGTGACAACACCATATCTACTGTAATTGGAGTAGTGGGAGATGCAGTAGGTGGCGCAGCAAGTAGTGTAGGAACTTGGTTTGGGGATAGTTGGCAAAGCATTAAGCGTTGGTTTCGTAATTTGTGGTGTAATTGTGGTGGTACTAATCGTTTTGCAGAAAACTTTACAGGCACAGAACCGGGTAATTTAATAATTTATACAGAGCCGGTAGATGCGAATGAACCTATAACTGACCCTTGTGATAGAATATTAATGGGTATTTTAGCCGATGAATACAGTCCGCAGCACATAAGTGACTTCTTAGGTATTAGTTTAGCCGATTTAAATTACTTAATGAAACAAGAACACCTACAGTTCTTTATAAATTCATTATCTTTATTATATGAATCTTCATTTAGCACCAATGCGATTAATCATTTTCATGAAGCATTGCAAGACTATAAAGATTCCCAAAACCCTATAACCGATTTAGAATTTGTTTATAGCAGTTTTGATGATATGCTTGAAAAGGATGCACAAAAACAAAATGTTATAGATTTTTTAGTTCAAAACAATTATAGCGATGAAGCATTTGCTTTTTTACGCGAAGCTATGCCAGCGCTGCAAGACAATGATGGTGATGGACAACCCGATGCAGAAGTGGATTGGGAGGAGAAGATAATTAGTAAGTTAGTCGGTAAAGAAAAATGTTTAGATGAACATTTGAAAGAGTCAGGTAACAATTTTGTACAAGATTTATTAGCCAATTTTGAAGGAGATGATTCCGAATTTGGTATAGACATTAGATCAAAAGACCAAGTCTTCTATAAAGATGAGAATGGAAATACTACAGAGGTAAATGGTAAAACTATATATACTTCAACTAGCAATATAATTAAAATTGAGATTAGCACTTCTAAAGCAAATAGTAATAGAGCTTTAGAAGTAGTTAAAACTCTGTTGCACGAATATATTCATGCTGATATCTTTAGGAAATTAAATATTCAACCACCTTCAAATGATGATTTGATTTTCAGAGATACTTATAATAGTTTTAAGGATAACAATTTTGAACCTTCACCAGAACATGAAACCATGGCTGCTCTTTATGTAAATTCAATGAAAGAAGCATTAAAAAGTTACCATATGACTGTTATGACTGGGGATTATAATTACCTATCGAATAATGGTCAAATTGATCTTGATAATTTTTATGAAGCTTTAGCTTGGCAAGGTTTAAAACATCATGATGTACAGGCTTGGCAAGATATGCCTGAAAATCAAAAGGATGTTATTAATGATGCTTATCAACAATATATATTTGCATCTACCCACAACTGTCCAAACTAATTACTATGAAAAACTGTATAAGTATTATAATATTCATACTATTTGTAAAATGTACTTTTGCACAAGCGGTATCCAAAAGTCTTTTTTTAGTGGTGGATAGAAAAAGCGATACTTTTTTTTTAAAGGGTAAAACGAGGAAAAATTTTCGTTATAATTATAGTAATGAAAAAAGGAATTGGAACTTGAGTCTTTATCATAATCATATTTCCAATAGTGTTTATAATAATTACAAATATTCATTACCTAAAGAAATGATTACAGAGTTAAAAAGGAAAGGAAACCTAGAGGATATTCAACTTTTTATGGCAAAACTAAACGATTTTACTATTAAAGAACTAGGGCAATTTTTTAGTAAACATTATTCCTACTATTATGAATATCTAGAAAAGAATAGAAAAAAGACTTTTAAACGCTATAACATTTTTATAGTTTTTAAAGCAGACTTAGAAAAAACTTTTGTTCCCTGCTATGAGATGGCATTGTTAAAGAGCAGAATAGAAGTGCAATAATATTGCGAAAACTATTGGTTGTTCGGCACTCGTACTCGTATATGAAAAATGTCTACTACGAGTACTTGTGTTTTACAACGAATAGGTTTTAAGAATAAATGCAAAGTATACCTAATGATTTCAAAAGTTGTCAATTTAATACACGCATTGGTGGTTGGTACTACCTCTATACTTAAAGTCTACCCCGACTCAGTAAGCTTAAAGGCAGCTTATTTTATTACTTTAATAAAAAATGCTTTAAAAGATTTTGATCAAACACAACAAGATCCAGAAGTCTATGAAGCACTAGCTTGGATGGGACTGAAGAATACTATATCGTGGAATAATTTATTAGAATCCCAGCGTGATAATTATAATCAGCTGAGACAAAATTTTATATCTAATAATATAAACTGTCAATAAAATGAAATATAAATTATATTTTTTGTTATTTATCTTGTTTTTGTTACCAAAGCTTTATGCCCAAGAGAATATATACATCTTATTTAACAACGAAGAAGGGGATGTTATTAAAGAATACAGCCATTCGAAAAGGTTTTATTTAAATCCTGTTATAGACGCGAGCTATTTTATTCATCACAAAAGTAATCATCACATAAAAAAAGTAACTTTAGAAAGCTTAAGCGATAATGTTATTTCAAAGTCTGAAGCAAACGAGTTGGTTAGATGTAAATTAGAAAATAAAGCTCAAAAATTTGAGAAGAACACTGGATTAAAAGGGAATATCCACAGGAATCCTCCTTATAACTTTAATGCTCTATTTGAATCTATCTATATCTATAAAAAAACAGATTCTTTGAGCGGAACTTTATATGAAGTTGAATGGTTTTATGCTATTGAATAATAAAACAAGATTGATGAATGCAATTAAAATTTTAAGTTTACTATTGATTTTATGCCCGATCCTTTCTTTCGGGCAAAAATCAATTTATCCGAAAGATACTATTTACGTGAAATATCAAGAGAAGAATAATGCAGCTTGGAACGCAAAATTTAAAAGAAAATATAATCAAAAATTAGGTGTTTATTTTAATGTTGAAACGGAAGAAGGGGATATGCCTTTGTTTTACTCTTATTCAGAAAAAGCAGATACACTTTGTATAGAAAAGCTGAAAGATTATCAATTTTCTGATTTGGAAGAAATCAATGAAAAAAGAAACCGTTGGATTTTTGACAATAAAAGGCCTCTGGCCACTAGAAACGGCGTTTTCCAAACTTATGTGATTGAGGTGATTTCAGATAAGAAGTTTGTGAAGTATCCCGTAAACTGGAGGAATGAGCGGACATGACGATGCTTAGTAAATAGTTAAGGACAACCTTTCAATCTTCTAACATCTACTAAATATAACTATTTCTTTTTAAACTGTTTTTCCATTTGTTTCCGAATTACATCCAGTTCATAATAAAGCTAAGCATGTAATTCAAAAGCCTAAAATAATTTAAGAGACTAGATAAAATAGAAAAGCTAAAAGATTATCAATTTTCTGATTTAAAAGAGATCAATGAAAAAAGAAACCGTTGGATTTTTGACAATAAAAGGCCTCCGGCCACTAGAAACGGTGTTTTCCAAACCTATATCATTGAGGTGATTTCAGATAAGAAGTTTGTGAAGTATCCCGTAATCTGGAGGAATGAGAGAATATAACGATGCTTAGTAAATAGTTAAGGACAACCTTTCACTCTTCTAACATCTACTAAGTATAACTATTTCTTTTAAGCTGTTTTTCTATTTGTTTCCGAATTACATCCAGTTCATAATAAAGCTAAGCATGTAATTCAAAAGCCTAAAATAATTTAAGAGACTAGATAAAAGCGACGTATTGTTTATCCTAAATCGGTTGAAATTATTAAAATCTTTGTACGTTAGGCTTAAAACGGTATAACTTAAATCGAGAGGCATAAAGATCTTAATTTAATTTGGAAGAGATATATCCAAACATTAGTCGCTTTTCATTTGTTCGTATAAAGTATATAAGCGCTCCACTTCGTTTATAAAAACATGTACACTAACATTTCCTCCTTTACGGATGTATTCTTTTTGGTTAAAGAAAATCAATAAACAAGGAACTTGAAACACCTGAAAATGGGCAGCGATTTCGGGGTGCATTTCGGCAGCTATTTCAAGAAACTCCATTTTAGGAAAGTTTTCGGTTACCGCAGCTTGAATTTTGGGCTTAAGGCTGTGGCAAATACTGCATTGTTTTCCGCTAAAATACAATAATAGCGGCTGCCCAACATCTATTTTTTGTTTTATATCAACTAAGCGCATAGCGTTATTTTTACTACAAAAATAAAGTTTCTTTTCTTGAAGGCTTTATTATTTTCATCAACTTATTTTTTAGATATTTGCGTTAGCGATAGCAGTGACATCCTTTTTAGGTGTTTTACCTAAAAAGATACAACGAATAGCGCGACCCTTAATAGGGTAACGCCCAAATTAACAGCTTTAAATATATTATCATGGCAGATGACAAAAAGGTGATTTTTTCTATGTCTGGGGTAACCAAGACCTATAAAAATGCGAATACACCGGTATTAAAAAACATTTATTTGAGCTTCTTTTACGGAGCTAAAATCGGAATTTTAGGTTTAAACGGTTCGGGTAAATCTACTTTGCTACGCATTATTGCTGGCGAAGAAAAAAATTACCAAGGTGATGTGGTGTTTTCTCAGGGCTACTCGGTGGGTTATTTACCGCAAGAACCCGAGTTAGATGAAGATAAAACGGTGCTTGAAGTGGTAAAAGAAGGGGTTGCCGAAACGGTAAAAATCCTTGATGAATACAACGCAATTAATGATCAATTTGCTTTGCCAGAGGTGTATGAAGATGCCGAAAAAATGGAAAAGCTAATGGACAAGCAAGCCAAGTTACAAGATGCGATAGATGCCAGCAACGCTTGGGAAATTGATACTAAGCTAGAAATTGCTATGGATGCGCTAAGAACCCCAGATTCTGATAAAAAAATAGGGGTGCTTTCTGGTGGTGAACGCCGCCGCGTGGCACTTTGCCGCTTGCTTTTGCAAGAACCCGATGTGCTATTGCTTGATGAGCCTACCAACCATTTAGATGCCGAGTCGGTACATTGGCTAGAGCACCATTTGCAGCAATACAAAGGCACGGTGATTGCTGTCACCCACGACCGTTACTTCTTAGATAATGTGGCCGGATGGATTTTAGAATTAGATCGTGGTGAGGGTATCCCTTGGAAGGGGAATTATTCGTCGTGGTTAGACCAAAAGTCTAAACGAATGGCACAAGAACAAAAAGCTGCTTCTAAACGTCAAAAAACCCTTGAGCGTGAGTTAGAATGGGTGCGTATGGCGCCTAAAGGTAGACAGGCCAAGCAAAAAGCACGTTTAAATAATTATGATAAGTTGCTGAGTCAAGACCAAAAGCAAATGGATGAGAAATTGGAAATTTATATTCCAAACGGTCCGCGTTTAGGTACAAATGTTATTGAAGCCAATGGTGTAAGCAAAGCTTATGGAGATAAATTGTTGTATGAAGATTTGAATTTTAAATTACCTCAGGCAGGTATTGTGGGTATCATAGGTCCTAATGGGGCAGGTAAAACTACTATTTTTAAAATGATAATGGGTGAAGAAACACCAGATAAAGGATCTTTTAAAGTAGGGGAGACCGCCAAAATTGCCTATGTTGATCAAAGTCATTCTAATATTGATCCCGAGAAAACCATCTGGCAAAACTTTAGCGATGAGCAAGAATTAGTTATGATGGGAGGTCGCGAGGTGAACTCGAGAGCTTATTTGAGCCGATTCAATTTTAGTGGAAGCGAGCAAAATAAAAAAGTTAATATGCTTTCTGGTGGTGAACGTAACCGTTTGCATTTGGCTATGACCTTAAAAGAAGAGGGCAATGTTTTGTTATTAGATGAGCCTACCAACGATTTGGATGTAAATACTTTACGTGCGCTTGAAGAAGGATTAGAGAATTTTGCAGGTTGTGCTGTAGTAATCTCACACGACCGTTGGTTTTTAGATAGAATTTGTACGCATATTTTAGCTTTTGAAGGTGATTCGCAAGTATATTTCTTTGAAGGGAGCTTCTCTGATTATGAAGAAAATAAGAAAAAACGCCTAGGCGGAGACTTAATGCCAAAACGTATAAAATACAAACGATTAACACGCGACTAATAACTTAATTGATAGCGTATAAAAAAGGCTGTTTTATTTGAAAACGGCCTTTTTTATTTTACAGTAATTCTTACAAACGAATAATTGCCTTGCGTTAGGATTTTATTTTTTTAAATAGGCCGATAAAGAGGAAAGCAACAAATTATGGGGAAGGAAAACTGTACTCAATTTTTTGAAATTGTAATTGATTCTTAAGTACTAAATGGAGTAAAAAAAATAGGCTCAAATCAGAAGTGCAATTTGAGCCTATTCAATTGTTTAAATGTAGCCTGTTAGCTTTAAAACTTAAAGGATAAACTTAGAATTAATTCACTTTGATCAATATTCAAGCGATTTAACTCTGGTGTGTTGTCAAAATTATTTTGCAAAAATTCAACCTCATTGTCGCTAAAGCCACGAGAGTAGCGCAAATCTATACCAAAATCTCCCAACTGCACACCTGCACCAGCGTGCAAGCCTAAGCTCCAATCTTCATTGGGTTTTTCTAAATCTTTATTACCAAATTTACTGTCTAGGTTATATTGTAAATTGGGGCCGGCAAAAACATGCAATGGGCCTATCAGTTTTAAGCCTACTAAAACGGGAACGTCAAGACGTTGCAATTCAAAATCTACCCCTTCATATTCACTTTGTGTTTTGGTATAAATTAGCTCAGGTCTTAAGTAAATCGGACTTAAGTTAATGTTTCCAAAAACCCCAATGTGGTACCCAATGCCTGCTTCGGCTTCAAATTTGGCATCATTGCTCAGGTTTTTTAATTCACCATTCGTGTTTTGACTTAGACCAGCTTTAATTCCCCATCCGTTTTCATCGGTTTGTGCCCATCCGCTAAGGCATAACAAAATTAGGATTAAGCTTACAAAATTTTTAAACATGGTTTTATTTTCTTTGCATTACTTTTTTGCTTGCAGCAACAATAGACTTAGCATTAAGTCCATATTTCTCCATTAATTGTTCGGGAGTTCCGCTTTCTCCAAAAGTATCCTTAGTAGCTATAAATTCCTGTGGGCTTGGGTGTTCTGTGCTTAAAACACGTGCTACACTTTCTCCTAAACCACCTAAATAATTATGCTCTTCGGCGGTGACTACACAACCCGTCTTTTTAACCGATGCAAGAATAGCATCTGCATCAAGTGGTTTTATAGTGTGTATGTTAATCACTTCTGCGGTAATTCCCTCTTCTGCTAAGGTTTCGGCTGCCTGTAAAGCCTCCCAAACCAAATGACCTGTTGCTATTATAGTAACGTCGTTTCCTTCTGTTAATTGTACGGCTTTACCAATTTCAAAATTTTGGTCTTCTGGAGTAAAATTAGCTACTTTTGGTCTTCCAAAACGCAAATATACAGGTCCGTCGTGCTCAGCGATAGCTAAAGTTGCTGCCTTGGTTTGATTGTAATCACAGGTGTTAATCACCGTCATACCTGGTAGCATTTTCATAAGCCCCAAATCTTCTAAAATTTGGTGAGTGGCGCCATCTTCGCCCAACGTTAGACCAGCGTGCGAAGCGCAAATTTTTACATTTTTACCCGAGTAAGCCACACTTTGTCTAATCTGGTCATACACACGTCCTGTTGAAAAGTTTGCGAAAGTACCAGTAAAAGGAATTTTACCGCCTATGGTCATACCTGCCGCCATTCCAATCATATTTGCCTCGGCAATACCTACTTGAAAGAAGCGCTCTGGGTGGTTGTTTTTAAAAGCATCCATTTTTAGTGAACCCGTAAGGTCTGCACAAAGGGCTACCACATTTTCATTCTTTTTTCCTAATTCTTCCAAACCAGCTCCAAATCCAGAACGGGTATCTTTTTTGCCAGTATCTATATATTTTTTCATGATTTTGTCCTTTTTTAAATTAATAATCGCCTAAAGTTTCTGGATTTTGCTCAAGGGCTTTTTCAAGTTGCTCATCATTTGGAGCTTTACCGTGCCACTCGTGCGTATGCATCATAAAATCAACCCCGTTACCCATTACTGTATGCAGCAAAATACAAACCGGCTTTCCTTGACCTGTTTTTTCTTTTGCGTTTTGTAATCCTTGAATCACTTCGGTAATGTTGTTTCCATTTTCAACCTCTAAAACTTCCCAGCCAAAAGCTTCAAACTTATCTTTTAAATTACCTAAAGGTAACACACGATCTGTAGAGCCATCTATTTGCTGTCCATTTAAGTCAACGGTTGCAATTAAATTATCAACTTGGTTACCGGCCGCATACATTATGGCTTCCCAATTCTGCCCCTCTTGTAACTCGCCATCACCGTGTAGTGAGTAAACCAAGTGTTTGTCTTTATTTAATTTTTTAGTTTGGGCTGCCCCAATGGCTACAGACATTCCTTGCCCAAGCGATCCCGATGCAATGCGTACTCCCGGTAAATTTTCGTGGGTGGTAGGGTGCCCTTGCAATCTAGAGTCTATTAACCTAAAGGTGTTCAATTCGTCTACAGGAAAAAATCCGCTTCTAGCTAAAACGCTATAGAATACAGGCGAGATATGTCCGTTTGATAAAAAGAAAAGGTCCTCGTTTTTGCCATCCATTGTAAAATCGGTGGTATAGTCCATAATTTCTTGGTACAAAGCCGTAAAAAATTCTGCGCAACCTAGAGAACCGCCAGGGTGCCCCGAGTTTACCTTATGTACTTGCCTAAGAATATCTCTTCTTACTTGCGTAACAAAATCTTCTAATTGTGTTGTGTTTGCCATTGTTGTGTGGTTTAAAATCTGTTTGCGCAAAAATACTTTTATTTGTAGGCAATTGAAAATAAAAGTAAATAAATGTAAATTTGGTTTTGGTTTTCTTTACGGAAGGCAATCCGTACAGGGATAAAAGTTAATAAATGAAACAAGCATCAGTTTGCTTTTAAGAAATTAATTACCTTTGCCCATCTAAAATTTTATGCATGCAATTTAAGCTTGAAGCGAATGATGTGGGGAGCAAGGCTAGAGCCGGAACAATAACCACAGATCACGGAAGTATAGAAACGCCTATTTTTATGCCTGTAGGCACCATTGCTACCGTTAAAGGGGTGCACCAACGTGAATTAAAAGAAGAAATAAATCCCGATATCATACTGGGAAATACCTACCATTTGTACATGCGTCCACACACCGATATTTTACAAAAGGCAGGGGGCTTGCATAAATTTATGAACTGGGACAGGAATATTCTTACCGATAGTGGAGGGTACCAAGTTTATTCTCTGTCGGCTAACCGAAAGATAAAAGAAGAAGGGGTTAAGTTCAAGTCGCATATAGATGGCTCTTACCACTTTTTTACTCCAGAAGGCGTAATGGATATTCAGCGCCAAATTGGGGCCGATATTATTATGGCCTTTGATGAATGCACACCTTACCCTTGTGACTATAATTATGCTAAGCGGTCTATGCATATGACACATCGCTGGTTAGAGCGCTGCTTAAAGCGATTTCACGATACTCCCCCTCTGTATGGTTACGAACAAACCTTATTTCCTATTGTGCAGGGAAGTACGTATAAAGATTTAAGGCAGCAATCTGCAGAATATATTGCCAATGCCGGTGCTCCAGGAAATGCAATTGGTGGCCTGTCGGTTGGTGAACCCGCCGAAGAAATGTATGCGATGACCGAAGTGGTAACCGCCATTTTACCCGAAGATAAGCCACGTTATTTAATGGGAGTAGGTACGCCTATTAATATTTTGGAGAATATTGCGTTAGGAGTAGATATGTTTGACTGTGTGATGCCTACGCGAAATGGAAGGAATGGTATGTTATTTACCGCTCACGGTACCATAAACATTAAAAATAAAAAATGGGAAGATGATTTCTCTCCCTTAGATGAGATGGGTATTACCTGGGTAGATACGGCCTACTCTAAAGCATATGTTAGGCACTTGTTTAGTGTGAATGAAATGCTTGGCAGGCAAATTGCAACCATTCACAACTTAGGATTTTATTTGTGGTTGGTACGCGAAGCTAGAAAGCATATATTAGCCGGTGATTTTACAAGTTGGAAAAATCAAATGGTTAAGCAAATGGATAAAAGATTATAATCGAGTGAAAATATTAGATTGGTACATACTTAAACGTTATCTAGGCACATTTGTCATGTTGCTTTTATTGTTTATCCCCATAGGAATAACAGTAAATTTAGCCGAAAAGATTGATAAGATACTAGAGAATGAAGTGCCTTTTATAGAGGTGTTTTATTACTATATTGATTTCACCGTTTATTTTGCCAATTTACTTTTCCCTTTATTTTTATTCTTGTCGGTAATATTTTTCACTTCAAAGCTGGCTAATAATACAGAGATAGTAGCATTTTTAAGTTCTGGTGTTTCATTTACTCGCTTTTTGCGTCCTTATCTCATTGGAGCTACCATTGTATGTATAAGCGCTTTGGTTTTAAGTATGTATTTGGCACCAAATGCAAGCCAAGGATTTAATGAGTTTAAATGGAAGTATCTAAAACGTGGTAAATCAGCGCAAGAAACCCAAGATGTGTATCGACAGATAAATGATAATGAGTTTATTTATGCGACTAATTTTGATCCGGCTACTCAAACGGCACGTAATTTTACTTTAGAACATTTTGAAAACAATCAATTAAAATTTAAGATAAGTGCCAGTAGACTTAAGTTTGACGATAGTATTTTTGTACTTAACAACTATGAAAAACGTATTGTGGGGCAGCCCAACGACCGGTTGATAAATAAAACCAAATTAGACACGTTGTTGCCATTTGAGTTTGATGCGCTTACTCCGGTAGAATATATTGCCGAGACTTTAAATTTTAATGAGCTCAATGAATTCATCGAACAGGAGAGAAGACGCGGTTCAGCCAATATCAATCGGTATCAAGTAGTGGCATATAAACGTTTAAGCTTACCTGTTTCTGCCTATATTTTAACCATTATAGCGGTATCGGTATCTTCGGTTAAAAGAAGAGGGGGGATGGGCGTAAATCTGGCTATTGGAATCGCAATAGCTTTTATATTTGTGTTTTTTGATAAGGTTTTTGGTACTATTGCCGAGCGGTCAACCTTTAGCCCGTTGCTTGCCGTTTGGTTGCCTAATATTGTCTTTGGAATCTTAGCCATCTTCTTGCTGCAAAAAGCAAAACGATAAAGTTTATAATTAATTTCGGTTAAGCCGAAGTGCATCGTAGAAGTTTCATATATTTGCTTACTAAAAACTACAAAAGCCATATCCGATTATGGAATATTTAGAATTTGAAAAACCAATACAGGCCTTGCAAGAAGAGTTTAATAAAGCTTGCAAAATAGGAACAGATAATGACGTAGATGTTTCTGAAACCTGTCAGCAAATAGAGAAAAAACTCAAAGAAAAAAAGAAAGAAATTTATAAAAATTTAACCGCTTGGCAGCGGGTTCAACTTTCGAGACACCCTAATCGTCCTTACACCTTAGATTATATTCAAGCACTTTGTGGCGACACTTTCTTAGAATTACACGGAGATCGTACCGTAGCCGATGATAAAGCCATGGTTGGAGGTCTAGGCAAAATAGGCGATCAAAGTTTTATGGTTATCGGACAACAAAAAGGAACCAATACCAAAACCAGACAGTACAGAAATTTTGGAATGGCAAATCCAGAAGGTTACCGTAAAGCGCTTCGTTTAATGAAATCTGCAGAGAAGTTTAACTTACCAGTGGTTACTTTTATTGATACTCCAGGAGCATATCCTGGATTAGAAGCCGAAGAGCGCGGTCAAGGAGAAGCTATTGCGCGTAATATTTTAGAGATGACACGCCTTAAAGTTCCTGTTATTGTGGTGGTTATAGGAGAAGGAGCCAGTGGTGGAGCTTTAGGAATTGGTGTTGGTGACAAAGTGATGATGCTAGAAAACTCTTGGTATTCGGTTATTTCTCCAGAGAATTGTAGTTCTATATTATGGCGCAGCTGGGATCATAAAGAGCAAGCCGCAGAAGCCCTAAAATTAACCGCCAAAGATGCTAAACGACTTAAAGTTATTGACTCTATTATTAAAGAGCCTTTAGGCGGAGCACATGCCGATAGAATTGAAATGGTAAAAACTCTAAAAAAGATAATTTTAGAATCTTATGCCGAACTTAAAGAGTTATCCCCAAAACATTTAGTAAAATCTAGAATGGATAAATATTTGGCAATGGGTACGTATAAAGATTAAGTACCCACATACATAGTAATGGCTAAATCCGAAGATTTTCTCTTCGGATTTTTTTTACCTTTATTAACAAAAAATAAAAGTTATTAACAGTTGATTAGTTGATAACCTGTTGATTTTAGAAAATACAATTTGGCGCTTTAGCCTTATAATTTTTGTTACATTCGCACTTATGGAAAACGTCAAGAAAAATAAACCTTATACCCCAAAAAACCAGGATGTTATATCACTGCAAAAAGGGAAAATACCTCCTCAAGCAGTTGATTTAGAAGAAGTTGTGTTGGGTGCTATGATGATTGATAAGAAAGGTGTGGATGAGGCAATTGATGTTTTACACCCCGATGTTTTTTATAAGGAAGCGCATAAATACATTTTTGAGGCTATTTTTAAATTGTTTCAAGATAGTCAACCAATTGACTTATTAACAGTTTCTAATCAGTTAAAGAAAGATTTGAGACTTGAGGTTTGTGGCGGCGATTATTATTTGATTCAGTTAACGCAAAAAGTTTCTTCTTCTGCTCACATCGAGTTTCATTCTCGCATAATACTGCAAAAATATATACAACGTAGTCTTATAAAAATATCAAGTGAGATCATTGAAGATTCTTATGAAGAAAGTACAGATGTTTTTGATTTATTAGATAAGGCCGAATCTAAATTGTATGAGGTTACGCAGGGAAATATTAAAAAATCATCAGAAACTGCGCAAAGTTTGGTTATTCAAGCTAAACGCCGAATTCAAGAAATTTCAAACCGTGAAGGCTTAAGTGGTATTCCTACAGGATTTACCAAATTAGATGAGCTAACCTCGGGCTGGCAACCGTCAGATCTTATTATCGTGGCAGCTAGACCTGGTATGGGTAAAACGGCGTTAACCTTATCTATGGCTAGAAATATAGCCGTAGGTCAAGATATTCCTGTGGCATTCTTTTCATTAGAGATGTCATCTGTTCAATTGATTACTCGATTAATATCATCTGAAACAGGACTTTCATCAGAAAAACTAAGAACGGGTAAATTAAAAACGCACGAATGGGAGCAGCTTAATGTAAAGGTAAAGGCCTTAGAGAAAGCTCCGCTTTTTATAGATGATACTCCTTCGCTATCTATTTTTGATCTACGTGCTAAGGCTAGAAGATTGGCCTCACAACATGGTATTAAATTAATTGTAATTGATTATTTGCAATTAATGACCGCAGGCGGTACGCAAAAAGGAGGTAACCGTGAGCAAGAGATTTCTACTATTTCTCGTAACCTTAAAGCTTTAGCAAAAGAGCTTAATGTGCCGGTTATTGCTTTATCACAGTTATCGCGTGCTGTTGAAACCCGTGGAGGGAGTAAAAGACCTTTATTGTCTGATTTAAGGGAATCTGGAGCTATTGAGCAAGATGCAGATATTGTTTCATTTATCTATAGACCTGAGTATTATAAAATAGATGAATGGGATGATGAAGAACAATCGCCTACAGAAGGTCAAGCCGAATTTATTATTGCTAAGCACCGTAATGGAGGATTAGATAATATTCGTCTTAAATTTATCGGAGAATTAGGTAAGTTTGATAACCTAGATCAATTCGACTTTCCATCCGAGATACCCTCAAGTATGAATACAGAAGCAGATGAAGATAACTTTCCTGGTGGAAATTTTCCATCGGCCTCGGCAGCTTTCGGTTCACCCGATTTAGACGCAGACGACGAAGATTCAGTACCTTTTTAATTATTAATACGCTTTTCTTTGTATCTTTTGGGCTATGAAAAAGATGCTATTATTATTTAGTTTTTTAAGCTTATGTTTTTCCGCGAAAGCGAGCTATCTTTTGATCCCTATGGATGATGTGGGACAAAAAGATCATTTAAAAGCCTATGGTGTAACCTATTGGGTTTTAGAGCAGCAAATCAAGGTGAAATGGTTACTCAATTATAAAGGTGGGTCTTTTTTAATTCCAGATTTAGAAGAAATAAGACGAGAATGTCAAATTCGTGGTGTTTCATTTGAATTGTTAAGCGACGCCAAAACCCAATCTATTCTCGATTTTATTGACAGTCCTTCACAAAATATGGATGCTGTGGTTTTAGAGAAGGCGCCAAAAATTGCTGTATATACACCAGAGGGTCAAGCGCCTTGGGATGATGCAGTAACCATGGTGCTTACCTATGCAGAAATACCTTATAAAACCGTTTATGATACAGAGGTGCTGCAAGATGAACTATTACTTTATGATTGGTTGCATTTGCACCACGAAGATTTTACAGGGCAGTATGGTAAATTTTATAGAGCATATCGGGCTACACCTTGGTATATAGAGGAGAAAAAACAAGCTGAAGCTTTAGCGACTAAACTAGGTTTTGATAAGGTTTCTCAAGCCAAACTAGCGGTGGCTAAAAAAATTAGAGATTATGTTGTGGGGGGAGGTTTCATGTTTGCCATGTGTAGTGCAACAGATAGTTTTGATATCGCCTTGTCTGCCGATGGATTAGATATTTGTGAACCCATGTTTGACGGTGACCCTAGTGATCCTGCATATCAAAGTAAAATCAACTATTCTAATACCTTTGCTTTTACGGATTTTATTTTGGAGCGTAGCCCAATGGTGTATGAATTTTCAAGTATAGACATGACCAGTAAGCGAAAAATAAAAAAGGAAGTAGATTATTTTAGCTTGATGAATTTTTCGGCTAAATGGGATCCTATTCCGAGTATGCTTTGCCAAAACCATACTGCCTTAGTCAAAGGGTTTATGGGGCAAACCACTTCTTTTGACCCAAACACTATAAAACCAAATATTTTAGTAATGGGGAAAAATAAGGTAAATAATGAGGCACGTTACATTCACGGTATTAAAGGGAAAGGCTTTTTTACTTTCTATGGTGGCCATGATCCTGAAGATTACCAGCATAAAGTAGGAGACCCTAAAACAGAGTTATCTTTGCACCCTAATTCTCCGGGGTATCGTCTTATACTAAATAATATACTTTTTCCTGCCGCTAAAAAGAAAAAGCAAAAAACCTAAGGAGCTTTATAAAAAGACTCGTGCGGTAAAACAATAATTTCTACCCGCCTGTTTTTTTGTTTATTGCTGGGAGTATCATTGGGTGCTACCGGCTTTTGCTCTCCATAGCTTTCGCTTTTAAAACTGTAATCGCCTAGGGAATTGAGTTTTGTTTTTAAAAATTTTTCTACCTCTCGAGCCCGGTTTAATCCTAAATTATGATTATACCTGCTGCTAGCATCACTATCAGTATGTCCTGCAATTACGATTTGTGCTTTGGGTATTTTTTTGATAATGCCTATAAAATCGTTTAGTTTATTTAATGCTTGACTTTTTAGATTATGGGAATCGGTATCAAATAGTAAATGTGCCTTTACATTCAACTTTAAAACAGCCCCAATAGTACCTACTGCATCTATATCTGCTCCTGCAGTTGGACCACTACAAAAGGAGGCTAAATCTTTAATCTTAACGTAATAATAGATTTTTTTTTCTTCGTTTTTTCCTAGTGCTGAGGCAATATCTATTTGCGATGCTCCACCTTCTACACGTCCAATAGTTACCCATTCTTTGGCATCGCTAGAAATGGCAATCTCAAAGGCTTCTATGGAGGGGCCTATTTCAAAAAAATATAAATCGGGTCCATCTATATCAATAAAACCGTTGTCTGTAAATGCTACGATGAGCTCACCCTTACATCCAATTGAGACATAGGATTGATCGAGGTACTTCTTATAATCTGGTTCTCCTAGAGCTGCTTTTGGATTGGTATACTTTTTTAAGGCTTTAGGTTCACCTTCTTTAAAAGAGATAATAGCATCTGCAAAAGCTACATTGCCTAGCGGTACATAAATTTCTGTATTATTCTTTAAGCGATACATTTGCTTAAATTTAATATGATCTAGCGGTACCTGAGCAGCACTACAAAGGAAAGATAGGAGGGGAAAGAGCGTAAGAAGCTTTGTATTTTTCATAGCTTAAAGATACGATTTTTGACATTCTTTACGCTATGGCTGTGGCTAACGAGAAATAAAAAAACCACTTTAGCTTGCTAAAGTGGTTTAATATAGAGAGATAATAGGGTTTTGCAAATTATTTTACTTTCTCAACAATGGCTTTAAAAGCCTCTGGGTGGTTCATAGCCAAATCTGCTAAAACCTTACGGTTTAATTCGATTTCATTGGCTTTTAATTTACCCATAAATTGAGAATAAGACATTCCGTTCATTCTAGCACCCGCATTTATACGAGTAATCCATAATGATCTAAATGTTCTTTTCTTTGCTTTACGGTCTCTATAAGCATATAACATTGCTTTTTCAACCGCGTTTTTGGCTACTGTCCAAACGTTTTTACGACGTCCGAAGTATCCTTTTGCTTGCTTCATTACCTTTTTTCTTCTGGCTCTTGAAGCTACTGAGTTTACTGATCTTGGCATATTTTAAATGATTTTGTAGTAGGCGTCTATACTTAAATAGCTCTTTTTTGGGCCCAACTCCAGGGTTATTAACTAGTTTTAACCAATTAAATGGCTATTACTTTAAGCGTAATTGCAATTTAATGTTGTCCTCATCGGCTTTATGTACTAAAGTCGAATGAGTTAATTTAAGCTTACGTTTTTTAGACTTCTTGGTTAAGATATGACTTTTAAACGCGTGCTTTCTTTTAATTTTTCCAGTACCGGTTAGCTTGAAACGCTTTTTAGCACTAGATTTAGTCTTCATTTTAGGCATAATATATCCTTATTAATTATTATCTCTCTAATGATAATATCTTATTTTGATTTTTTAGGCGCTATGAACATATTCATACGCTTCCCTTCTAATTTAGGCATTTGCTCTACTTTACCATATTCTTCTAGATCCTGTGCTAGACGAAGCAGTAAAATTTCACCTTGATCTTTAAAAACAATAGAACGACCTTTAAAGAAAACATAGGCTTTAAGTTTCGCACCATCTTTAAGAAACCCGATTGCGTGATTTTTCTTAAACTCGTAATCGTGGTCATCGGTATTAGGGCCAAACCTAATTTCTTTAACCACAACTTTGGTTGCTTTTGCTTTTAAAGCTTTTTCTCTTTTCTTCTGTTCGTAGAGGAATTTCTTATAGTCCATTGCTTTTACAACGGGAGGTTTTGCATTTGGCGAAATTTCAACCAAATCTACACCCAGTTCTTCAGCTTTGGCTAAAGCTTTTTCGATAGGATATACACCCATCTCTACATTATCACCTACTAAACGAACTTCTTTAGCACGAATTTTATCATTGATTTTGTGCTGATCTTCTTTGATCTGCCTTGATCCTCTTGATTTTTTTCTACGAATTGCTATGACTATCTATTTTAAATTAAACTTCAAATGTTTTTAGCGATGCATTTATCTCATTAGAAATCAATTGAGCAAAATCTTCAATTGACATTTCCCCTAGATCATCACCACCGTGTTTACGTACAGATACCGTGCCATTAAGCTCTTCTTGTTCACCAATAATGAGCATATAGGGTATTTTGTTCATTTCGGCTTCCCGAATTTTCTTACCCATGGTTTCACTACGGTTATCTAACGCGCTGCGAATTTCGTGATTTTCTAATAAATTTAAAACTTTTTTGGTGTATTTTTCATATTTCTCGCTTAGAGACAAGATAATAGCTTGCTGAGGCATTAGCCAAAGTGGGAAATTACCTGCTGTATGCTCTAATAAAATAGCTACAAAACGTTCCATACTTCCAAATGGAGCTCGATGAATCATTACGGGTCTGTGTTCTTCGTTATCGCTACCCTTGTAGGTTAAATCAAAACGTTCTGGTAAATTATAGTCAACCTGTATAGTTCCTAACTGCCAACTGCGCCCCAAAGCATCTTTAACCATAAAATCTAATTTTGGTCCATAAAATGCAGCCTCTCCAGTTTCGATAACATAATTGAGTCCTTTTTCTTTTGCGGCATTAATTATAGCCTGTTCGGCCTTCTCCCAATTTTCATCGCTGCCGATGTATTTTTCTTTATTCTCAGGATCTCTGAGGGAAACCTGAGCAGTGAAATCTTCAAATCCTAAAGAACCAAATACATACAGTACCAGGTCAATTACATTTTTAAACTCCTGATCTAATTGATCTGGTGTACAAAATATGTGTGCATCATCTTGCGTAAAGCCTCTTACTCGGGTTAAACCATGTAGTTCGCCACTTTGCTCATAACGGTAAACGGTACCAAACTCGGCAAATCGTTTGGGCAAGTCGCGATAACTCCAGGCGCTGGCATTATAAATTTCGCAGTGATGCGGACAATTCATTGGTTTTAATAAAAACTCTTCATTTTCATGTGGGGTTAAAATAGGTTGAAAACTATCTTCACCATACTTGGCATAGTGCCCAGAAGTCTCGTAAAGTTCTTTTTGTCCAATGTGCGGTGTTACCACGCTCTCATAGCCTGCTTTATGCTGTGCTTTTTTTAAGAAATCTTCAAGCCTTTGCCTTAGTGCAGCACCTTTGGGTAGCCAGAGGGGTAGACCTTGTCCTACTTTTTGAGAAAAAGTAAAAAGTTGTAATTCTTTGCCTAACTTTCTATGATCTCTTTTTTTAGCTTCTTCTAAAAGAGCCAAATATTCTTTTAAATCTTTTTGTTTAGGAAAACTTATACCATATACACGGGTTAATTGCGGCTTGTTTTCGTCTCCTCGCCAATAAGCTCCTGCGACATTCATTATTTTAACCGCTTTTATATTGCCTGTATTGGGTATGTGCCCTCCTCGACATAAATCCGTAAAGTTATCATGATCACAAAATGTGATATCACCGTCTTCTAAATTCTCTATTAATTCAACCTTGAACGGATTTTGTTCTTTTTTATAAAAATCTAAAGCGTTTTGTTTGCTAACCTCGCGTAATGAAAAGTCGTGTTTACCACGGGCAATTTCTAGCATTCGCTTTTCAATTTTTGGAAAATCGGCATCTGAAATTTTATGTTCGCCAAAATCAACATCGTAATAAAAACCATTTTCAATAGCCGGTCCAATAGTGAGTTTAGCTCCTGGAAATAGCTCTTGAAGGGCCTGAGCCATAACGTGAGAAGAGCTATGCCAGAAAGCCTTTTTGCCTTCTTTGTCATTCCAAGTGAAAAGCACTAAAGAACCGTCTTGGTCTAGTGTAGTAGATGCTTCAACCGTTTGCCCATTAAATTTGGCCGATAAAACATTACGCGCTAAACCTTCGCTAATGCTTTTAGCTACATCTAAGACTGTTGTTCCTTTTTGAACCTCCTTTACACTTCCGTCGGGTAGGGTTATTTTTATCATAGTTTTATATTATGTTACAAAGATAAACGCTTAGCTAATTTTTGCAAGTTCTATGTTACCTATTATTTAATAAAAAACCCAGTAATCTTCTAATGTCATGGACAAGAAAATTACCAGGTTTATAAAGTGACGTTGAAATTATTATTTCATCAATTCAAAACTACGTTTTACAAAATTGGTTAGCTCTTCTCCTTTTAATAGGTTCTGAGAGAGTTTAGCCAAATCTAAAGCTTGCTTAATGGTTTTTTCTTGCACTTCTTTTTCTTGGTTTATTAGATCGCTCATAAGCGGGTGATTTACATTTACCACCAAGTTGTACATATCTGGCATATTGCCCATGCCAAACATACCCCCACCACCGGTTTGTTGCATTTCTTTCATCCTACGCATAAATTCGGGTTGGGTGATCATTAGAGGTGCCGCATTGCTATCCATAGGTTCTAATTGTACAGTGTACTTTTCTTTTGGAACAATAGCTTCAAAATCCGCTTTAAGCTTTTCTTTTTCCTCGTCTGATAATTTAGAAACTTGGTTCTCTTCTTTTTTAATCAAGTTATCAACGTGATCGCTATCTACCCTTACGAAAGAGATGTTTTCTTTACTGCTTTCTAATTTTTGAATTAAATGCGCTACAATAGGAGAGTCTAACAATAACACCTCGTAGTTTTTCTCTTTTGCTGCTTGAATATAGCTGTGTTGCTCATCTTTGTTTGAGGCATAAAGCACAACGGTTTTACCGTCTTTATCGGTTTGATTGGCTTTGATTTTTTCTATCAATTCATCATACGTGTAGTACTTTTCATCTACACTGGGGTATAATGCAAATTTGTCTGCTTTCTCAAAGAATTTATCTTCAGAAAGCATACCATACTCGATTACCACCTTTATATCGTTCCATTTTTTCTCAAAATCTTCTCGATTTTGGTTAAAGAGAGATTTTAATTTATCGGCTACTTTTCTAGTAATGTAACTTGAAATCTTTTTAACTGCTCCATCGGCTTGTAAGTAAGAACGCGAAACGTTTAACGGTATGTCTGGTGAGTCAATTACTCCCTTAAGCATGGTAAGAAACTCGGGTACAATTCCTTCTACATTGTCTGTAACGAAAACTTGATTTTGATAAAGCTGTATTTTATCCCTTTGCATACTCAAGTCGTTAGAGAGCTTAGGGAAGTATAAAATACCGGTTAAGTTAAAAGGATAGTCTACATTTAAATGAATGTGGAATAGTGGTTCTTCAAACTGCATTGGGTAGAGTTCCCGGTAAAAGCTTTTATAGTCTTCTTCTTCAAGATCTGTGGGTTGCTTGGTCCAAGCGGGATCTGGATTATTGATTATGTTGTCAACAGAAACTGTTTTTGCTTCTTCATCTTCTGGTGCATCTTCTGCCTTAGGTAAGGTTTTCTCTTTTGTACCAAACTTAATGGGTACAGGCATAAACTTATTGTATTTTGTCAATAGGTTTTCTATGCGTTGCTCTTCTAAAAATTCTTTTTCTTCTTCGTTAAGGTGTAAGATGATTTCTGTACCTCTATTTTCTTTTGTGGTTTCTTCTAAAGTAAACTCGGTGGTTCCTTCACAAGTCCAATGTGCTGCGGGCTCATCTTTGTATGATTTGGTGATAATTTCTACTTTATCGGCCACCATGAAGGCAGAATAGAACCCCAGACCAAAATGACCAATAATACCGCTATCTTTTGCCGAATCTTTATATTTTTCTAAAAATTCTTCAGCACCAGAGAAAGCTACTTGATTGATGTATTTTTCTACTTCATCTTTAGTCATTCCCACACCTTCGTCAATAATATGCAAGGTATTGTTTTCTTTGTTAATTTTCACCTCAATCACGGGTTTACCATAAGTCACATCGGTCTCGCCAATGCGCGTAAGGTGCTTTAGTTTTAAGGTTGCATCTGTTGCATTTGAAATTAACTCACGTAAGAATATTTCGTGGTCGCTGTATAAAAATTTCTTGATAAGCGGAAAGATATTCTCTACCGATACATTTATTTTTCCTGTTGCCATTTTTTAAAATTTTAAAATCATTTTCTCGAATAAGTCAAAAAAAATACCAATTCTAGATGTCTGACAAACTGGCATATTATTTGAACGTTAAGGTAAAAATATTAACAAATTTTTTGTTTAATTAATTCATTAAAAGATTAAACAAAGTTGTATCTTTGATAAAAATATAAGTTATGGCAGCCAAAAAAAATACAAATACAAAAAGGAATACAGCAAAGCCCAAAGTAAAAAAGTTGCAAAAGAAAGATTGGATTTCAGCTTACATGACGTATGTTTTGGAGGAAGAAAAACGACCCAAAAGCGTATACAAATTTGCTAAAAACTTAGGTGAAGAAGAAGCAAGCTTTTATCAATTCTTTGGTAGCTTAGATGCCTTACAACGTAGTATTTGGGAAGAGTTTTATCAAATGAGTATAGATTTGATGAATCAAGCCGAAGAAACCAGTAATTTTTCGAATAGGGAAAAAATGCTAACTTTCTTTTTTACTTTTTTTGAACTCTTGACAGCTAATAGAAGTTATGTGACTTATAGTTTAAGAGAACACGATTCAGCTCTTAAAAATCTCGAACAACTTTCTGGATTGCGTAAGCATATTAAGCATTTTGCTGGTGAACTTATTGAGGATAAGAACCAAGAACAAAAAGTTAAATTGCTTAGGCATAATAAAACAATTTTTTCAGAGGGGGCTTGGTTGCAAACAGTATTTCTAATGAAATTTTGGCTTGACGACAATTCGCCACAATTTGAACAAACAGATGTAGCTATTGAAAAATCGGTGAATACGATATTTGATGTATTTAATAATACACCACTGGAGCGGGTAATTGATTTTGGAAAATTTATTTACCAATCCACAAAGGCATAGCCTATGAAAACAATAGATAAAATCCCTACAGGGAAAATAGGTAGAACTACAGAACTGGTTAAAACCGGTATCAAGATTGGAGGAAATTACTTAAAGCATTATGGTAAAAAAGCTTTTAATCCAGATCTTTCTCGCGATGAGCTCGATGAAGATAACGCTGCTGATATTTATGATGGTTTAAAAAACCTAAAAGGTAGTGCTCTCAAAGTGGCACAAATGTTATCTATGGAGAAAAGCCTGCTTCCTAATGCTTATGTAGAGAAGTTTTCGTTGGCGCAATTTAGTGTACCTCCGTTATCTGCCCCTTTAGTTCGAAAAACTTTTCATAAATACCTTGGCGACTACCCAGAAAACATCTACGATGAATTTAATTTAAACTCTGTAAATGCTGCGAGTATAGGTCAGGTTCACCGGGCACAAAAAGATGGGAAAAAACTTGCTGTGAAAATTCAATATCCGGGAGTCGCCAATAGTATTAGTTCAGATTTAGCAATGGTTAAACCTGTTGCGATGAAAATGTTTAATCTACAAGGAAAAGATTCAGATAAATATTTTAAAGAAGTTGAAGGTAAATTAATTGAAGAAACAGATTATTTGCTTGAAGTGAAACAAAGTATAGAAATTTCTGAAGCCTGTAAGCACATTCCGAATTTAGGGTTCCCAAAATACTATCCTGATTTATCAAGTGAAAAAATTATTACTATGGATTGGATGGAAGGCTTGCACCTAAGTGAGTTTACCAAAACAGATTTCTCAAAAGAGCAAGGCGACCAAATTGGTCAAGCACTATGGGATTTTTATATGTATCAAATGCACGAACTAAAAGCGGTTCATGCAGATCCGCACCCGGGTAACTTTTTAATAACGCCCAAAAATAAGTTAATTGCTATTGATTTTGGATGCATTAAACAAGTGCCAGAGGAGTTCTATAAGCCTTATTTTGAATTGGCAGTTCCTGAAAATATCAATAACAAAGAATTTTTCCTGCAAAAGCTAAAAGAATTAGAAATTATTGTGGAAACCGATACCCAGCGTGAAATTGATTTCTTTTCAAATTTATTTTATGAAATGCTGAGTTTGTTTACATCGCCTTTTCACAATGAGTCCTTTGATTTTAGCGATGAAACATTTTGGAGTAAAATAACCGATCTTAGTGAAAAATATAGTAAAGACACTGAATTAAGAAAAATGAATGGAAACCGGGGAAGTAAGCACTTTTTATATATTAATAGAACTTTCTTTGGTTTATATAATTTACTTCACGACTTAAAGGCTGAGGTAAAAATCAATAATTTTAAAAAGTTGTAATTGCATAATTTTTGGTTAATTGTTATGTGTTTGGGCTACTAAATTTAGCGCGTTTAGTAGCCTTTTTTTATTCTTAAATTAAAATTTGCAACTGTTAACTTCAATAAAATAGACCTAGATTTAACTAGCTAAATTGCTTTTATTTTCTTAACTTTAATAATAAAGACAAAAAGATATTCCAGAAAATCAAGTTAAATGATGCAAAGCAACAAATTCTTACCTATCTATTTTATAGTCGGTGCATTTTTCACCGCTTTCATAGGGGCATTTTTTGAACCTGGAAATTTTTTACGCTATGTTTTTTACGGATTAATGAGCGTTTGCTGGATTATTGCTATCGCACTTTTTTTTAAATATATGAGAAAATCTTAGTTATAATTTATGATTCTTTTTAATTTATAAAAGATTTATAACGGGGGTTGAAAGTCTTTTTTTAGTGTTAAATGTATAAACTTTTAAGTTTTTTTTGTTCAATGCCCATAATATGTATATTGCCATCTGAAAAATCAAAAAGCCTAACATGCTATATCAAACTAAAATTGCTGGACTAGGGAAATATGTCCCCGAAAATGTAGTTACTAACGACGATCTTTCTAAATTGATGGATACCAATGATGCTTGGATTCAAGAACGAACAGGAATAAAAGAACGTAGACATATTAAAAAAGATGATGGTAATTCTACTGCAATCATGGGGGTCAAAGCAGCTAAAATAGCTTTAGAAAGAGCTAATGTTAGTAAAGATGACATCGATTTAATTGTTTTTGCAACTTTGAGTCCAGATTACTATTTTCCTGGTTGTGGAGTCCAAGTGCAAGATTTATTGGGCATTCATACCTGCCCCGCTTTAGATGTGCGAAATCAATGTAGCGGATTTATTTATGGTCTTTCAGTAGCCGATCAATTCATTAAAACTGGAATGTATAAAAATGTGCTGCTTATTGGAAGTGAAAATCATAGCGGAGGTTTAGATATGAGTACACGTGGCCGTGGGGTTTCAGTAATTTTTGGGGATGGTGCGGGTGCAGCCGTGTTAACACGAAGCAATCATATAGGTGAGGGGATTCTGTCTACACACTTACATGCTCAAGGAGAACACGCGCTAGAATTGGCTTTAAAAGGGCCGAGTACGATGCATTGGGTACCCGAGATAATTGAGGAGCAAAAGTCAGGAAAAACAGAAGATATTCCCTACTATCCATATATGAACGGACAATTCGTTTTTAAAAATGCCGTACAGCGCTTCTCAGAGGTTATAAAAGAAGGGCTCCAACATAATGGTTTAGAGATTAGCGATATAGACATGTTAGTTCCGCATCAAGCTAATTTGAGAATTTCTCAATTTATTCAAAAAAAGTTCCAGTTAAGTGATGATCAAGTATACAATAATATTGAACGATATGGGAATACCACAGCCGCATCTATACCTATTGCATTAACTGAGGCTTGGGAAGAAGGAAAAATCAAATCTGGCGACAAGGTTGTTTTAGCTGCTTTTGGTAGCGGATTTACTTGGGGAAGTGCCATTATAAATTGGTAATAAAATTTATTTCAGTAAAAAAAAAGGAACGCCACGATGATTTTCGTGGCGTTTTTATACTGTGGTCATTTTTTAAAGGCTAATTCAAATAAATTACCAACAAACTTCTATCTATAAGACGAATAGAATTTTAAAAAGTTGCATGCTTTAGTATAGTTTAACATTTTGATAATGAGCTCTTAATGTTATGTGAAAGAATAAAGCTGTTCCCCTTTTAAATTAATCAGGTTATTTATTCTAGCATACTATCTTAAGGACTTTGTTTAAATAAAGATGTTACAAAATTTTTAAAAAATAAATTTGAGTCGCTTCTTTTTATATCTTCAATTTAATTCAATTCGTAACTAGTGTTTTAGATAAACCAAGTCAATGACTTGAATTTTAAAAAAAAATTAAATCATGAAAAATCAAAAAAAAACTTTAGTACTAGGAGCTTCATTAAAAGAAACTAGGTATTCAAACAAAGCAATAATATCTTTAAGAAAAGCGCAAGTTCCCACCTGCGCAATTGGTTTGCGTGCCGGTAATGTTGCCGATGTACGGATTGAAACGGAGCCACAAAATTTTGAAGGTATAAATACAGTTACTTTATATATCAACCCAAAACGTCAACCCGCCTATTATGACTATATTCTAGATTTAAATCCAAAACGTGTTTTGTTTAATCCAGGGACAGAAAATCCAGATTTTTATCGATTATTGCGGGATAAGAATATCGAAGTAGAGGTAGCTTGTACTTTGGTTTTACTTGCGACGAATCAATATTAAGCCAATAAAAGTGAGCAAACCATTTACGATCAACAATTCATAATTAAAATGATATCCACCTAAAAGTTCGGCAGGAATGCTGCCAATGGCATAGGTTGTAATAACCGAAAGTACAGCCACAAATGCCACCCACTTATCTTTCACTTGGTGCTTAGTAAAAATACCAAATGTAAATAGCCCTAATAAGGGTCCATAGGTATAGGAAGCCGCTTTAAGCAAAAGATCAATTACGCTAGAATCTAGCAAATATTTAAAGGCTACAATAACCAAAATAAGCAGTACGCTGATGAGTAAGTGCACTTTTTTTCTCAATTTTTTTTGCTGCAGGGCCTGTTTTTTCTTTATATCGAGAAAATCTACACAAAAGCTTGTAGTTAATGAAGTTAGTGCGCTATCTGCACTCGAGTAGGCTGCTGCAATTAAACCCAGTATAAAAACAATTCCTAAACCTAGTCCCAAATCGCCGTTGAGCGCAATTTCGGGGAAAAGTAAATCTGTTTTTTCTTTCCCATCTAGAAGAGGCACCGCAATACCATTTTGTTCAGCATAAATAAATAAAAGCGCTCCTAGTAAGAGGAATAAAATATTTATAGGGACAAAAACTAAACTATAAGACAACATATTTTTCTGCGCGTCTTTAAGGCTTTTGCAAGTAAGGTTTTTCTGCATCATATCTTGGTCTAATCCCGTCATGCAAATGGTAATAAACATACCTCCTAAGAATGATTTCCAAAAATAATTTTGCTCTAGCCAACTGTCAAAAAAGAAAGTTTTAGAATAGCTTTTTAGCTGTGTAGAAGAGAACAAATCGGTCAAAGTCCAATTCATTTCATAGGTAATTGTAAAAATGGCAATACCCACGGCTAATAACATAAATAAGGTTTGCAGCGTATCGGTATAAACAATGGTTTTAATTCCGCCTCGAGCGGTATAAATCCAAATAAACGCAATAGATAAAGAAACAGTGAATATAAAAGGAACACCCCAATTTTCGAAAATGAAATACTGCAAGACTGTGGCTACCAAAAAAAGTCTAAAAGCGGCACCTAATACGCGAGAGATAAAGAAAAAGAATGCTCCCGTTTTATAACTAACCACACCAAATCGTTGAGACAAATACTCGTAAATAGAAGTAACATTTAGTCGATAGTAAATGGGTAATAGTATATAAACAATTACAAGATAGCCAAATAAATAGCCCATTACCACCTGTAAGTAACTAAACTGGGCATCTTTAACCCACCCAGGTACCGATATAAAAGTTACTCCAGAAAGCGAAGCTCCAATCATACCAAAGGCTACAACATACCAAGGAGATTGACCCTTAGCTTTAAAAAATGTATCGTTACTATCGTCTTTACCGGTGAAATAAGAAATTAAAATAAGCACCCCAAAATAGGCTAGAATTAAAAACAAAATGGTTGATGGCTGCATGTTTTTTCTTACAAACTTAGTTTTTTCTGCAAATTACAAAGCTGTTGTTTATATTAAATATTCACTTTACTTCGCTTTAAGCGGATTATTGCCAATTAACAATAAAAATAAATTGTATTTTTGACCTATGGATTTTTCATCAAAACTACTAGAAAATGCTGTTGAAGAAATAGCCTTGTTACCTGGGATAGGAAAACGTACAGCGTTACGATTAGCACTTCACTTGTTAAAACAACCCGAAGAACAAACCGTGCATTTGTCTAAAGCTTTACTAGATTTAAAAACACGAATTGTATTTTGTGAAAATTGCCATATGGTGAGTGATACAAAAATCTGTTCGATTTGCGCCAATGCTAAAAGAGATAAATCGACGGTGTGTGTTGTAGAAGATGTTCGCGATGTGATGGCTATTGAAAATACCAGTCAGTATCAAGGTGTTTACCATGTTTTAGGAGGAAAAATAAATCCCATTGAAGGTGTTGGCCCTGGCCAATTAAACATATCTTCTTTAGTTCAAAAGGTGAAAAACGGTACTATAAATGAAGTTATTTTTGCGCTTTCAAGCACCATGGAGGGTGATACTACCAATTTTTATATCTATAAACAACTCGAAAATGAATCGGTAAAAACCTCTACAATCGCCAGAGGAATTGGCGTTGGAGACGAGTTAGAATATGCGGATGAGATCACCTTAGGAAGAAGTATTTTACACCGCATCCCTTTTGAAAACTCTCTTAAAAACTAAGTGTAGATGAAACTTTCTGTAGTTATTTTAAACTATAAGGTGCCTTACCATTTAATGCTATGCCTAGATAGTGTAGAAAGAGCCATAAAAAACCTCGATGCAGAAATTATTGTAGTTGACAATAATTCACAAGATGAAAGTGTGGCTTGGGTAAAGCGGTATTTTCCAAGTGTAATTTGTATTGAGAATAGCGACAATTCAGGATTTAGTAAAGGCAATAATTTAGGAATTAAACAAGCAAAGGGCAGCTTTATTTGCTTGCTGAATCCCGATACGGTGGTGGGAGAAAATTGCTTTGTAAATGCTTTGGCTTACGCCGAAAAGAAAGAAGATTTAGGCGCTTTAGGAGTGCGCTTAATCAGCGGGACGGGAGATTTCTTGCCAGAAAGTAAACGCCAAGTACCCACACCACGTGTGGCGCTCGAAAAAATGCTGGGTTACGATAAAAATTACTACCATCCGTTGCATTTTGCTAAGAACGGAAAAGTGCCAGTTTTGGTAGGAGCTTTTATGCTTATGCGAAAAGATCGGTATTGGGAAGTGGGTGGACTTGATGAAGATTATTTTATGTATGGAGAAGATATTGATTTGAGCTATAAGTTTTTAAAGAAGGGCTATCAAAATTATTATTTAGGTAGCGAGCGCGTCATTCATTTTAAAGGAGAAAGCACAGTAAAAAATAAAAAATATAGAGAGCGTTTTTTTGGGGCGATGCATTTGTTTTATCAAAAACACTTTAATAAAAAGGGACTGGGCTTGATAAAACTTGGCTTAAAACTAATTGAGGGTTTATATGTTTTAAAAACACAAAAAAGAAACAAACCTCAAAATCTAAAACAGGTAATCTGCATAGAAACCGAGCCAGAACACAATCGTGCTATATCAAAACAAGTGGATTTACCACTGCACCTAGCCGATAAAAAATTGATTTTAAAGAAAGATTTTTTTGCTAGCCTTATAATAGTAGAAACAAAAGCAATGGCTTATGAAGAGATAATTTATTTAATGCAAAAACAAAAGGCCAAACAAAACGGTTTTAGGCTAATTCCTTCTAATTTTCATTTTGCATTGGGTAGCGATTCGAGTTTCACCCAAGGTGAAATTATAAAATTTTGAAAAACAATTATTCATATAGACTTATTTTGAGTAAATTCGCAACCATTAATAACAAAATCATCTTTAGATAAAAGATATGGCAAAATTTGAACTAAAGCTCCCAAAAATGGGAGAAAGTGTTGCAGAGGCAACCATTACCAATTGGCTAAAAGAAGTAGGCGATAAGATAGAAGAAGATGAAGCAGTTTTAGAAATTGCAACAGATAAAGTAGATAGTGAGGTGCCTAGTGAAGTAGAAGGTACAATTGTAGAAAAATTGTTTGATGTAGATGATGTTGTTCAAGTAGGGCAAACCATTGCAATTATAGAGACCGATGCTGATGTAGCGGATGAAGCACCGTCTTCAACTGAAAATAAGCAATCTGAAGGTTCTTCTGAAAGCAAACAGGTGCAAGAGCAAATTAATCAAGTTCAAGATTCATTGGCGACCGACTTTGCCGAGAGTGATAAATTTTACTCTCCTTTGGTAAGAAGTATTGCTCAAAAAGAAGGAATAAGTGTTGCCGAACTAGATAAAATTGAAGGCTCTGGTTTAGAGGGGCGTGTAACTAAAAATGATATATTAGCTTATATCGAGAATAGAACGAGTGCTCCATCTGCCGCAGCGACAACAACTTCAAAGCAAAAGACTAGTGGTCAACCTGCTGCGCCAAAAACCAGTGCTCCTGTTCCAAGTCAAGCTGGAGATGAAATTGTTGAAATGACTAGAATGGGTAAAATGATTGCTCATCATATGGTTCAAAGTGTTCAAACATCGGCTCATGTGCAATCATTTATCGAAGTAGATGTGACTAAGATTTGGAATTGGCGTAAGAAAAATAAAGACGCTTTTCAGCAGCGTGAGGGTGAGAAGCTAACTTTTACTCCAATCTTTATGGAGGCAGTAGCAAAAGCAATTAAAGATTTTCCGTTGATTAATATTTCTGTAGATGGAGATAAAATTATCAAAAGAAAAAATATTAACCTAGGTATGGCTGCCGCTTTACCAGATGGTAACCTTATTGTACCAGTGATCAAACATGCCGATCAGTTAAACCTAGTTGGTATGGCTAAAGCTGTAAACGATTTGGCCAACCGTGCAAGGGCGGGTAAATTAAAACCAGACGACACCCAGGGCGGAACCTACACGGTTACCAATGTGGGTACCTTTGGAAGCATTATGGGAACGCCAATTATCAATCAACCTCAAGTTGCTATTTTGGCCTTAGGAGCAATCCGTAAAGTGCCTGCTGTTGTTGAAACTCCAGAAGGCGACTTTATAGGTATTCGCTATAAGATGTTCCTGTCGCATAGCTATGACCACCGCGTAGTAAATGGAGCTTTAGGTGGGCAATTTGTGCAGCGGGTTGCGCAATACCTAGAAGGTTTTGATGAAAATAGAGGTATATAAATTTAATTAATATTATAAAAAAACCGTTTGCCAGAGCAAACGGTTTTTTTGTTTTAATGAATAAATTATAGAAGTAATTAAACCTTTTGATAGCACTTTTCATTTTAATATTGTTATTTTTGAAAATAAACACCAGAATATGAATTTAAGGTTAACAAAACCCATTTGCTTTTTTGATTTAGAAACTACAGGAACGCAAATAGCAAAAGATAGAATTGTAGAAATTGCAGTTTTAAAAGTTTATCCCAATTCTAATAAAGAAAGCATTTGTTGGCGCGTTAATCCAGAAATGCCCATTCCTGCAGAAGTCACCAAAATTCATGGTATTTCTGACGAGGATGTAGTTAATGAACCTACCTTTAAAGAAAGAGCCAAGGCGTTATATGAAATGATTAAAGGTTGTGATTTAGGTGGTTATAATAGCAATCGATTTGACATACCTTTATTAGCTGAAGAGTTTTTGCGAGCAGGAGTAGATTTTGATATTAAAAATTCATTAGCGATAGACGTTCAAACCATTTTCCATAAAAAAGAGAAACGAACTTTAGAAGCAGCCTATAAATTTTATTGCAATAAAGAACTTTTTGATGCCCATAGTGCAGAGGCTGATACCTTAGCAACTTTTGAAGTGCTAGAATCTCAATTAGAGCGTTACCCAGATTTAGAGAATAACACCGAGTGGTTAGCTAATTTTAGTGCACATAAAAAATTTGTAGACTTTGCCGGGTTTATAGCCTATAATAAAAAACAAGAGGAGGTTTTTGCATTCGGTAAGCATAAAGGTAAAAAGGTAGAAGAGGTTTTTGAGAAGGAACCAGGGTATTATGGATGGATTCAAAATGCCGATTTCCCGTTATATACCAAGAAAGTTCTTACCGCCATTAAATTGCGTAAATTGACCCAAAAGCTTGATTAAATATGAAAATTATTTGTGTAGGTAGAAATTATACAGATCACATTGAAGAATTGGAGAATCAAAAACCAGACGCTCCTGTATTGTTTTTAAAGCCAGACTCTGCAATTTTGCTTAAAAAACAGGCTTTTTTTATACCCGACTTTTCTGATGAAATTCATCATGAAGTTGAACTTTTGGTAAAAATTAAAAAAGTAGGCAAACACATTCAAAAAAAATTTGCACATAAGTATTATGATGAAATAGGTCTAGGCATAGATTTTACTGCTAGAGATTTACAAAAAAAGCTAAAACAAGAAGGTTTGCCTTGGGAAAAAGCAAAAGCTTTTGATGGCTCAGCTGTAATTGCAGAAAAGTGGATTCATAAAGATGAAATTACAAATCTTAATCAAATATCATTCAGTTTAAAAAAGAATGATAAAACGGTTCAGGCTGGAAATTCAGCACAGATGCTCTATAAAATAGATGAGTTAATCGAATATATATCGAGTTATTTTACTTTGAAAATAGGAGATATTATTTTTACAGGAACTCCTGCGGGGGTTGGTAAGGTAAATCCAGGAGATATCCTCGAAGGATTCCTAGAAAAAACATCCCTTTTTAAGGTAAATATCAAGTAACATGAAATTATATAATTTAGATGATGTGCGGGAGATGGCCGCTGGAGATAGCGATTTTATTAAAGAAATTGTAAACGCCTTTCTAGAGGAAGTCCCTATTGATATTACCCAACTTTATGAAGCCGTTCAAAATGAAAATAAACCCATGGTTTATGCGATTGCTCATAAAGTAAAACCTAATCTTCAATTGTTTGGTTTAGGGTTAAGCCATGAAATTAAACAACTTGAAGGATGGGGTAAAGAGCAAGAATCTTATAGAGAAGATGAAATTTTGGCCATTGCAAGAAGAGTGAAAGATACAGTTTTAATGGCTACCGATGCACTTCATAAAGAGATAGCATAATATATATGAATGCAGAGATTATAACTATAGGAGACGAAATTCTTATAGGGCAAATCATAGATACCAACTCGGCTTTCTTAGCTCAAGAACTTAATAAAATTGGTATTGAAGTAACCCAAATCACCTCTATTCAAGATCATCCTACACATATCTTTAACGCCTTAAAAAAAGCTGAAGCATACAACCAGGTAATCATTATCACCGGAGGATTAGGGCCAACTAAAGATGATAAAACCAAAGCAACACTTTGCACTTATTTCGAAGACGATTTGGTGTTAAACCAGGACGTACTTAACCATATTGAAGAGTTGTTTGATAAATACATTGAAACCTCCTCAATTTCAAAACTCAATCGAGATCAAGCTTATATACCATCTAAAGCAATCGCTTTAAAAAACGAATTTGGCACAGCGCCAGGAATGTGGTTTTTTGAAAACGGTAGAGTGTATATTTCGATGCCTGGGGTGCCCTATGAAATGAAAAATATTTTCAAAAAAGTAGCTTTGCCTCGATTGGCTCAAACCTTTAAAAGGCCTTATATTTTACACAAGACGGCTTTAACTTATGGCGTGGGGGAGAGTACAATTGCCAACCTGATAGAAGATTGGGAAATCAACTTACCTTCTTTTATAAAGTTAGCGTATTTGCCTAGCTTAGGGAAAGTTCGCCTGCGATTAAGTGCGCGAGGAAGGAACAAAGAAATTTTAGAAAAAGCCTTAGATGAGGCATTTAAAGATTTAGAAAACTATATAGGGGATTACATAAAGGGGATTGAAGGAGAAACAAGTATTGAAGAAGAAATAGCGCGCAAATTTAATTTGAAAAATCAATATTTGGCGCTGGCCGAAAGCTGTACTGGAGGGCAGATAGCCTCAAGGTTAGTGAATATGCCGGGCGCTTCCTCTTATTTTTTAGCGGGCTTGGTAACTTATGCGACCCAAATGAAAATTGACTTACTCAAGATAGATGAGTCGATAATTCAAAAGTACTCCGTAGTTAGTAAAGAGGTAACTTTAGAAATGGCTAAAAAAGTAAAACAGCAAACAGGTGCTGATGTCGCTTTGGCTACTACAGGGAATGCCGGGCCAACCAAAGGAGATAGTCAAGCTGATATCGGCCAAGTTTATATTGCCTTAGTTGCACCTGGTGTAGAAAAAGTATTTAGTTTTCTCTGGAAAAAAGATAGAGAAAAGGTTATCGAAAAAGCAGTGGTTAAGGCCCAACAAATATTATTAGAAGAAAATTGGAATTAAATCTTTCAATTTGTTGTTTGTTTCGAGATAATGTTGTTAATTTGCAATCTGTTTTGAATAACGCGATAAAGATTAGAAAACATGTCAAGAGTTTGTGAACTTACGGGAAAGAAAGCGATGGTAGGAAATAACGTTTCTCACGCTATGAATAAAACAAAACGTAAATTTAAAGCCAATTTGGTTAAAAAACGTTTTTACATCCCAGAAGAGGATAAGTGGGTTACTTTGAAAGTGTCTACTTCTGCATTAAAAAATATTAACAAAAGAGGAATCTCTGCTGTCATTAAAGAAGCTAGAGAAAAAGGTTTCTTAACCAAGTAATCTTGAATCTTTAAAATCATAGAGCAATGGCAAAGAAAGGAAATAGAGTACAAGTAATTCTTGAATGTACAGAGCACAAAGCAACTGGTAAGCCAGGTACATCTAGATATATCACAACTAAAAATAAAAAAAATACACCGGATAGAATGGAGTTAAAGAAATTTAACCCTATTTTAAATAAAATGACGGTTCATAAAGAAATAAAGTAATAAGTTATGGCAAAGAAATCGGTAGCATCGTTACAAACAGGATCAAAAAGACTTACCAAAGCTATTAAAATGGTGAAGTCTCCAAAATCAGGAGCATATACTTTTGTTGAGGCAATTATGGCGCCAGAACAAGTTAAAGATTATCTTAAGAAGTAAGAATAACTTAGCACAATATATAAACCGTCTTGTTAACCCAAGACGGTTTTTTTAATTTACATAATTCGGATATTTTAGCATAATTTTGGCTTTCATTGAATAAAAAAGCTAACTTTGAGTTTTTAAAATTCCACTTCTAATAATTCTGTCATGAATTTTTTTAAAAAGATATTTTCTAAAGAAAAAAAAGAGACTTTAGATAAAGGCTTAGAAAAATCAAAATCTAGTTTTTTTGGTAAACTAAGCAAAGCGGTTGCTGGTAAATCAAAAGTAGATGATGAGGTTCTTGATAATTTAGAAGAAGTTCTGGTAAGCAGCGATGTAGGGGTAAAAACAACTATTCGTATAATTGATCGCATTGAAGCTCGCGTTGCCAAAGATAAATATTTGGGCACTGACGAACTAGATCAAATATTAAGAGAAGAGATTGCCGGATTGCTAAGCGAAACAGAAGACCAGGCCAATTTTGACTTGCCCGATAAGAAACCTTATGTGATTATGGTGGTTGGGGTGAATGGAGTAGGTAAAACTACAACCATAGGTAAATTGGCACATCAATTTAAAAGTCAGGGTAAAAGTGTTGTGCTGGGTGCAGCAGATACTTTTAGGGCGGCCGCTATAGACCAACTTCAAATTTGGGCAGATCGCGTGGAAGTTCCTATTGTTAAACAAAAAATGGGTAGCGACCCGGCTTCAGTTGCTTTTGACACTCTTCTAAGTGGTGTAAATAAAGATGCTGATGTAGTAATTATAGATACCGCTGGAAGATTGCATAACAAAATCAACTTGATGAATGAACTTACCAAAATAAAGCGAGTAATGCAGAAAGTAGTGCCAGATGCCCCACACGAAGTTTTGCTGGTTTTAGACGGTAGCACAGGTCAAAATGCTTTTGAGCAAGCCAAACAATTTACAGCTGCTACCGAGGTGAGTAGTTTAGCAGTAACCAAACTTGATGGTACAGCTAAGGGTGGTGTCGTAATAGGTATTAGCGATCAATTTAAAATCCCGGTTAAATATATAGGGGTAGGAGAAGGAATTGATGACTTGCAAGTCTTTAATAAATTCGAATTTGTTGATTCGTTTTTTAAACAAAATTTATAGATAATTTGGAAGAAAAGCCACCTTTATTTTCTGAGAGAGCCAAGGCTAACACTACAAAAGTAGTACTGCTGTATTCTTTATTCTTTGTTATCATGAAAATTGTGGCAGGTTTTCAAGGCTACGATTGGGGTTTAAACTTGCTCATTGCACTTCCATTTTTTTATTATTCTTATGTTGGGCTATTGGCTTTATAATGCTCACAAAATAAATTGGACTTTTCTTTTAATAAGTATGCTTGCTATGGCTGCAATCCATTATTTTGAAAGCCGATTTTGTAGCTTATTATACCCAAGTTAATTCGTAAATATTTGCCCATTTCTAATTTTTTAGATTGTACCTTTGCACACATTTTAAATAGCTATGCGTACAAAATCTCTAAAGAAAAATAAAATAAATGTTGTTACCCTAGGTTGTAGCAAAAACCTTTTATGATTCAGAAGTACTTATGGGGCAACTAAAAGCCAATAAGAAAGAAGTAGTTCATGAGCAAGAAGGTAATGTTGTTGTGATAAACACTTGTGGGTTTATAGACAATGCCAAAGAACAATCTGTAAACACCCATACTAGATTTTGTACAACGTAAGGAAGAAGGTTTGGTAGATAAAGTTTTTGTTACCGGTTGCCTTTCTGAACGTTATAAGCCAGATTTAGTAAAAGAAATTCCAAATGTTGACCAATATTTTGGTACAACCGAGTTGCCGGCATTGCTCAAGGCATTGGGTGCAGATTATAAGCATGAATTAATCGGGGAAACGCATAACTACTACCCCAAAAAAACTATGCTTTTTTTAAAAATCGCAGAAGGCTGTGATCGTCCGTGTAGCTTTTGTGCCATACCATTAATGCGTGGCAAGCATAAATCAACACCCTATAGAAAACCTTGTGCAAGAGGCTACAAACCTTGCTAAGAATGGCGTAAAAGAACTTATTTTAATTGCACAAGATTTAACTTATTACGGTTTAGATCTTTATAAAAAGCGCGCTTTAGCGGATTTATTAAGAGAATTGGTGAAGGTGGAAGGCATTGAATGGATACGATTGCATTATGCTTTCCCTACGGGCTTTCCTATGGATGTGCTAGATGTAATTAAAAATGAGCCAAAAGTCTGTAAATTATTTAGATATACCTTTGCAGCATATTTCAGATGATTTATTAAAATCTATGCGTCGTGGCACAACGCACGCCAAAACAACAGAACTCATTCATAAATTCAGAGAAAAAAGTTCCAGCAATGGCTATTAGAAACCACGCTAATTGTTGGTTATCCAGGCGAGAACAGAAACACATTTTCAAGAATTGAAAGACTGGGTAAAAGCTATGCGCTTTGAACGTTTAGGGTGTTTTTACTTATTCTCACGAAGAAAATACTCATGCTTTTAATTTAGTTGATGATGTGCCAGAAGATATAAAAACAACAGCGCGCCAATGAAATTATGGAAATTCAATCGCAAATATCGTGGGAACTTAATCAAGAAAAAAATTGGGCAAGTCTTTTAAATGTGTGATAGATCGTAAAGAGGGAAATTATTTCGTGGGCCGTACAGAGTTTGATTCACCCGATGTTGATAATGAAGTGCTTATTGATGCAACGAAATTTTATTTAAAAACGGGCGATTTTGCCGAAGTGAAAATTACAGAAGCAGCCGATTTTGATTTGTACGGTGAACCCGTAACCGCTTAAATAAAAAAAGCCTTGGAAACGCCAAGGCTTTTTTTATTTCCATTATGCTTTGTGTTTATTTTTAATCGAAGTTTTTTTATTTTTCAATATAACTTTGGTTCTGAATTAAATAAATTACCTATCCATAGTTCATTTTACAATTCACGTCTTTTGTTAACTAAAAATTAGTAGATAAAAAGCTCAACAAATGTATCTTTGTGAATATAAAGTGTAATTTATGTCAGATTGTATTGCCTACCAAGAAACCAATTACTTCTCTCCCCTAATTGTAGACTACCTCAATAAAAATAAGAAGCTTGATATTTTCTATAACCGGTTTCCCCGATTTATTAAATTTTTCAAAAACAAAATAGAAGAGAAGCAAGAAAACTATAAAGCTGAACATCGTAAAATTCTTGTAGGAGAGCTTCAAGAACAATTATAAGAATTTACCGGTTTCAAAAAAAAGTGGAGAACAATATAAGGGTTTTAGGCGAAAAAAAACACTTTTACCATTACTACAGGGCATCAACTCAATTTATTTACGGGACCTCTTTATTTTTTATATAAAATTATTTCGACTATTAATTTAGCCGAAGAGCTTTCAGTGAAATACCCTTTACAGAATTTTGTTCCTGTGTATTGGATGGCTACCGAAGATCATGACTTTGCCGAAATTAACTTTTTTTAATTACCGAGAACATAAAATAAGTTGGGATATCAATAGCTCAGGGGCTGTAGGAGAACTAAAGTCAGAACGTTTTGATCAAGTTATCCAATCTTTTCAGTCGGTTCTAGGCGATTCAGAGAACGCGCAATACTTGATTAATTTATTTAAAAAAGCCTATGCTCAGCAGGAAACTTTAGCAGATGCTACCCGTTACATTGTTCATGAACTTTTTCAAGACACTGGTTTAGTTATATTAGATGCCAACAGTAAAAAATTAAAAGAAACGTTTATTCCTCACATAGAAGATGAGGTGTTCAATCAAACTGCACAAAAGCACGTTTGAGCAAACCTCTAAACAGTTGCGGGAAGCTAATTACAGAACTCAGGTAAATCCGCGTGGGATTAATCTTTTTTATCTAAAACCAAATATACGGGAGCGTATTCTTTACGAAGACGGCAAATTTAAGGTAAATAATACAGATTTTGAATTTACCGAAAGCCAAATCCGTAAAGAAATAAAAGAACACCCAGAGCTATTTTCTCCAAATGTAATCTTGCGTCCGCTTTACCAAGAGGCCCTTTTGCCCAATTTATGTTATATAGGTGGAGGAGGAGAGTTGGCTTATTGGTTTCAATTAAAGTCTTATTTTAAATCGCAGCAAGTTACATTTCCCATGTTATTGCTCCGAAATTCTGCATTAATTGTTTCTGAAAAACAGCAGCGCAAACGCCACGAGCTCAATTTGG
>CATQIB010000024.1 GCA_958296185.1 uncultured Mesonia sp. | reverse complement strand
ACACTAGTTTTAGAAACTTATGACGAGAGTCTTGAGTCTAACTTGATTAACACCTATATAAAAATAGATCATGAAAACTAAATTATTTATCCTTGGGGTATTGTCACTGCTGTTTACCCAAAATGTTTTATACGCTCAAGCAAATAACAATGAAGGTCAAGTAGAAGACGGTTTTTTTAGTGTTCAAACGGGCTTTTTAGGGGTTTGGGGGCAATACGAATTTGGCTTGAGTAACACTTTGGCGTTAAGAACAGAAGTTGGCCTCGATATGGCCGCTTTTGGTGGTAGTATTTACCAAGAAAACAACCGGGTAAATTATGCTTTAGCGCCGGTGATATCGGCGGAGCCAAGATGGTATTATAACCTAAATAAAAGAGCGGTAAAAAAACGTAAAACATCTAAAAATAGCGGAAACTTTTTGGCTATTCAAACGGCTTATAACCCTAATTGGTTTGTAGTGTCTAATGTAGATAATCTCGAGGTTATCGATCAGATAAGAATCGTACCCAAATGGGGAATTAGACGCAGCATAGGTAAACATTTTAACTACGAGTTAGGCTTAGGCGTTGGTTATGTGCGCGCTTTTATAGATGAAGATAAATACTTATACAAGGTAGATAAAGACGATGTGTTTTTAGACTTGCATATACGTATCGGATACAGTTTTTAAACTAAAGTTCACCAATTAAAAGCCAGCCTTTCGGTTGGCTTTTTTAATGCTGAAAACGATAGGTTTTGCAAGGCGTAATGCAATAATCTAGGGGTACATCAAATCCATCGGAATCTATTTTTCCTTCTGCCTCAAAAAAAGAGAGTCCAATTTTAATTGTGTTGGCTTGGCATTCGTTTAAAAACCTGTCGTAAAATCCTTTTCCATAACCAACTCTATTTCCGTTAAGGTCAAAAGCTAAGAGCGGCATAAACACCACCTCAATCTGTTGAGGATGAATTGTAATTCCATCAACAGGTTCTGGTATACCATAGGCATTAACTTTTATTTTAGTCGTATCAGTTAGCAAAAAATGCTGTAAAGTAAAATTTTTAAAATCACTTTTAGCCAGTACTATATTTTTATCTTTACCCTGCAACAGGTGCAACATAAACTCTGTATTCACCTCATTTTGTTTAGCAATGGGTAAAAAAATATGGTAAAAAGAAAAATCCCATATAGGTAATTGGGCCGCCTTATTCGCTATGGCTAAACTCATTTCTTCCAATAATTCCTTAGTTAGCGCCTGGCGCTTTTTTTTGTATACTTTACGGATTTGATTCTTGTTTGTCATATATTAAGAAATAGATAAATGAAACAAAGCGTCTCCTTGGTAGACAATAGGCGATTCATTTACGTTTATTATATAACCCGATGACCTTGCTTTTACCGTATATCTAAACGATCCGTATGGATCTGTAATCTGGGCAAGGACCTCACCTTGATCTACTTTTTTTCCGCAAGCCACCTTTAAATGCAGTAAACCACTATGCGCGGCGCGTATCCATTTACTTTGGCTTACCAAAATGGGAGGTTTGCTGGCAGGTTTTAAATCAAATGAACCTTTTAACATACCTAAGTGATCTAATAAACGTAGGCAACCTTGCACCCCAATTTGGGTGATTTGTTTATTGTTATCTAGAGATTTTCCTCCTTCAAATAACAAGGTAGGAATATTCGCTTGGTAGCAAGATGCGCGATAAGATTTGCTAATAGTACTCGAGTAAACTATAAAAGGAGCATTAAAAATATGAGCCAATTCTAATAAAGGCTCATCATTCTCTCTAATACGTATTTGCGGAGCATTGAATCGACTAGCTCCACCGGTATGAAAGTCTACACAATAATCTACTACTGGTAAAATTTCTTGGGTGAATTGATAGGCAAAACGCGAGGCAAGCGGACCTTTTTTTGAGCCCGGGAAAACCCGGTTTAGGTCTCTTCCATCAGGAAACTCCCTTTGTAAATTTAAAAAACCAAAAACGTTAAAAACAGGAATACAAATTATGGTTCCTATTTTAGGTCTATTTATTTTTCTCGAAATAAGTTGGCGCACTACCTCTATTCCGTTTATTTCATCGCCGTGAACACCAGCGGTAAATAAGACAATGGGCCCTGGCTTTTTTGATCGTTCAATAATTACGGGTACTTCTACAGGGCTTGCTGTAAATAGTTTGGCCGAGTTAAAATTAAGACGTGCACTTTCACCGGGCTGAATTGTTTGCCCTAACAAATCCAGTACATTATTTTGATCTAGCTCACCCAAAATTTATGCATTTTTTTCAATAAACCTAATGATGCTTTTAGCGATATCTTTGTTGGTAGCTTTCTCTATACCTTCTAAACCTGGAGAAGAATTGACCTCTAAAATCAACGGACCTCGAGAGCTTTGCAGCAAGTCAACTCCAGCTACGCCAAGACCCATAGCTTTTGCGGCTCTAACGGCAGCTACTTCTTCCTCATCAGAAAGTTCTATGATTTCTGCAGAACCGCCACGGTGCAAATTAGATCTAAACTCACCCTCTTTTCCTTGTCTCTTCATCGCACCTACTACGTGCCCATCTACCACAAAAGCACGAATATCGGCACCTTTAGCTTCTTTGATGAATTCTTGAACAATTACACGAGCTTGCAAGCCGTTAAAAGCTTCAATTACAGACCTGGCTGCGTTTTTAGTTTCGGCTAGAACAACTCCTAATCCTTGGGTGCCTTCTAATAATTTAATCACCAATGGGGTGCCGCCCACTTGATTAATAACCCCCTCAACGTCTCTAGAATAATTGGTAAAAACGGTCTTTGGTAAACCAATTTTTGCTTTAGACAGCAACTGTAAACTTCTCAATTTATCACGACTACGCAGTAATGCCTCAGACCCCGTCGTGGTAAAAGCGTTCATCATTTCAAATTGTCTAACTACAGCAGTACCATAAAAAGTAACCGAGGCGCCAATTCTAGGAATTACCGCATCTACGTGTTCTAGGTATTTACCCTTATAATAAATATTGGGTTTACGCTTTTCAATGACAATATCGCATTTTAAGGGGTCTATAACCTCTACCTCATGTTTTCTTTTTTTGGCTGCTTCAACCAAACGTTGGGTAGAGTATAGTTTGGGATTTCTAGAGAGGATTTTAATATTCATACCATTAGTGGGGTTTATTCAATTTTGATAGGTTTTCTTTGCTAACATCAACTATAAAGCGATGAGTTAAAAATTTACGACCAATTAAAATAGGAAAACTCATTTCTTCTCGATCGCTTAAGGTTAATTCTATTGGGTATTCTTGTTCAAATAGGCAAATACGGGTTTTTATTAAATAACGCAGTTGCACCTGCCCGTTACTACTTTTTACCTTCTTTTGTTTAAATTGATCAAAAACAAAAGATTTGCCGTTATATTCGGGATGTTCAGGGTCTAAAAATACGCAATGCAATTTGTTCTCCTTTACCTGAATGTCTTTGCAGTGTATAGATGAGGTATAAGCGCCTGTATCAATTTTAATAGCAATGTCTTTAATTGCTAACAAAGGGAAATCGGCTACATCACATCTTCCTATGATAATTGGCGAAGAGGTGGTTTTCATGGGCAAAACAATATTAAAAAGGAAAAGGTACTTAAAATTTAAAGCTTATAAAAATTTGCAGATTGCTTTCCGCGGAAGCGTCTAGCGTATACTTTTATTTTTTGTCAAAAATACTCGAAAATTTGATATTTCAAATTCTTTTTAATTGAGTCCACCACATTTATTTGTTGGTAAGAAAATACAGTATATTTGGGCTATGGAGCAGCCAGATTTAGCGATACAAGTAAAAACATTACCCAGCAGCCCTGGTGTTTATCAATACTATGACAAGGCTGGGAAGATTTTGTATGTAGGTAAAGCAAAAAACCTCAAAAAGAGAGTAAGTTCTTACTTTAATAAAAAGCACGATAGCCACCGCATAGCGGTGATGGTAAAGAAGATAAAAACCATTAAACACATTGTGGTGAACTCTGAAACCGATGCATTGTTGCTAGAGAATAACCTTATAAAAAAATACCAGCCCCGATTTAATGTTATGTTAAAGGATGACAAAACTTATCCTTGGATTTGCATTAAAAACGAACGTTTTCCTCGCGTTTTTCCTACGCGTAGATTAATAAAAGATGGTAGCGAATATTACGGGCCTTATACCAGTTTTAAGACAGTAAACACCTTATTAGAACTTATTCGAGGGCTTTACCAATTGCGAACCTGTAATTTTGATTTATCCAAGCAAAAGATAGAACAAGGTAAGTATAAGGTGTGCTTAGAGTACCATTTAGGAAACTGTAAAGGTCCTTGCGAAGACCTACAATCTGAAACGGAATACCATAAAAATATAGAGCATATTCGGCAAATTGTAAAGGGAGATTTTAAAGATTCGCTACAGCAGTTTAAAAGTCAGATGCAGGCCTATGCAGAGAATATGCAGTTTGAAGAGGCGCATCGCATCAAAGAAAAAATCGAGGTACTTGAAAAATATCAGGCTAAAAGCACAGTAGTAAATCCTAAAATTACCAATGTAGATGTTTTCTCGATCATTTCGGATGAAGGTTATGGTTATGTGAATTTTTTACAGATTGCGCACGGGAGTATCATTCGTTCGCATACTATTGAGCTCAAGAAAAAACTCGATGAAACCGATAAAGAATTGCTAGAGCTAGCCATTACCGAAATCAGACAGCGATTTAACTCCATGTCACGTGAAATTTATGTGCCTTTTCCTGTAAAAACCGTAGAAGGAGTAAAAGTTAGCGTACCTAAGTTGGGTGATAAAAAAGCTATTGTAGATCTTTCTTTACGGAATGCAAAATACTTTAGACAAGAGCGATTTAAGCAAATGAAAATGGTAGATCCAGATAGGCATACCAATCGGCTAATGGCACAAATGAAAAAAGACCTACGACTCAATGAAGAACCTAGGCATATAGAATGTTTTGATAACTCGAACATTCAAGGAACAAATCCTGTAGCCGCTTGCGTGGTATTTAAAAACGGAAAACCCAGCAAGAAAGATTACCGTAAATTTAATATAAAAACAGTAGAAGGTCCAGATGATTTCGCCTCTATGGAAGAGGTTGTGTTTAGGCGGTACAAAAGGCTGCTTCAAGAAGAGCAGCCCTTACCTCAACTCATTATAATAGATGGGGGTAAAGGGCAATTGAATTCGGCTTTAAAAGCTTTAAATGATTTAGGTTTACGCGGTAAGATTGCCATAATTGGCATAGCCAAGCGATTGGAAGAATTGTTTTACCCGGGTGATAAATATCCCTTATATTTAGATAAAAAATCAGAAACTTTAAAGATTATACAGCAATTACGAAATGAGGCTCACCGCTTTGGTATTACTTTTCACCGAGACAAGCGTAGTAAAGCTGCTTTAGGTACGGCCTTAGAAGAAATACCAGGTATAGGTGAAAAAACGGCAGTAAGTTTACTAAAACATTTCCGCTCGGTTTCTAAAGTAAAAAAAGCTAGTCTTGAGGAGCTTCAAGAAGTTGTTGGACTAGCAAAAGCCCAGCTGATATATCAATTTTATGAAAATCATGAATAAATCTTCACTTGTATTCTTAATATGTTGTTTTTGGGTGGTACAATTAATGGCTCAAGAGCATAAACCTATACCAGAAAACCCAAGGGTTGGTTTAGTATTAAGTGGAGGCGGAGCAAAGGGACTTGCTCATATAGGTGTATTAAAAGCTATTGAAGAATCGGGGATGCGGGTAGATTACATTGCTGGTACAAGTATGGGGGCTATTGTAGGGTCTTTATACGCTACAGGCTATACGGCCAACCAACTTGATTCAATTTTCAATTCGGTTGATTTTGAACAACTTCTACAAGATGAGGTCCCTCGAAACGCAAAGTCTTTTTACGAGAAGAATGACGCAGAGCGGTATGCTTTGACCTTACCGTTTAATCAATTTAAATTGAGTTTACCTTCTAGTCTTTCTAGAGGACAAAACTTCTATAATTTATTAGCACAATTAATGCATCCTGTAAGAGATGTTAAAGACTTTTCAAAACTACCCATACCTTTTTTCTGCATAGCAACCGATGTTGAGACAGGAAAAGAAGTGGTGCTAGATAAAGGCGGTTTGCCCGAAGCTGTAAGTGCTAGTGGTGCGCTTCCAACCCTATTTAGTCCGGTAGAGATTGATGGTAAATTACTTATAGATGGTGGGGTAACCAATAATTACCCTGTGCGCTTGTTGCGTGCAAAAAATTTGGATTACGTAATAGGTGTAGATGTACAAGATAGTTTGGTAAGTAGAGACAAGTTGCAATCTGCTTTAGAAATTCTTACTCAAATCAACAATTTTAGGACTATCTATGACATGAAAGAGAAACGTCTCGAGACAGATGTTTATATAAAACCAGATATAAGTTCTTATACTGTTTTGTCTTTTGATAAAGGAAAACAAATTATAAAAGAAGGTGAAAAAGTGGCGGCGGAATATAGATCCATCTTTCAAGAAATTGCAAAAAAACAGAAGCACCTAAATTATAAACAAAAAGACTTACAGCCCAAAGACTCCCTATTTATTCAAAATATTGCTATTATGGGAAGTAGTAAATATCCTAGAAACTACATCAGGGGGCGCTTAAAAATAAATGAAAATCAAAAAATAGCCTACACCCAACTCAATGACGGTTTGCAAAATATTTCGGCAACAGGAAACTTTAAGCGAATCACTTATAGGTTATTACCCCAGCCAGATAATAAATTTGATTTAATACTGGAAGTAACCGAGAATAAGACCGATACTTTTTTGCGTTTTGGGCTGCATTTTGACGAGCTCTACCGTAGTGCTGCATTGGTCAATTTTACACATAAAAGCTTGCTTTTTTCAAATGATATTCTCTCATTTGATGGCATTGCCGGAGATAATTTTAGGTATGATTTTCAATATTATCTTGATAAAGGAGTTTACTGGAGCTTAGGATTAAATTCCCGACTAAATCAATTCAATAAAAATGTTGCCTTTAACACTATAAGCGAAAATATTGATATACCCAATCTCGATGTGAATATGGTCGATGTACATTATTTTGATTTTACCAACCAATTCTACGCCGAAACTTTTTTATCAAAACATTTTAAATTTGGTGTAGGAGCAGAGCATAAGTACACTAGAATTGAGACTGAGACCATTTTTGGTGAAGAAAATCAACAATCATTACCTTTTGCTATTTTAGAGGAGAGTAACGTTTACAGTGCACTTGGCTATTTGTACTATGATACTTTTGACGATGCTCATTTTCCTACCCGAGGCTTTAAATTTAAAGCAAATTTTAACTTGTATTTATTTGCGCAAAAACAAACCTATTCGTTTTCTGAGTTTTCAATCGCTAGTGGTTATTTAGGTTATACTTTTTCGGTAAATCCTTGGTTGCGATTTAAGGTAGATTCTGAGGCTGGTTTTAGGATCGGGAAAAACAGAATGGATGCGCTCGATTTTGTGTTAGGAGGGTATGGCGCCCAACCCATAAATAATTTTGTACCCTTTTATGGTTATGATTTTGTGAGCCTATCGGCAGACAGTTATATCAAGGGTCAAATAGATGCCGATATAGAATTTTTGCCAAAAAATCATTTTACTCTAGGCTATGCGATGGCTAATGTAGAAAATGATTTGTTTGAAACCGGCAATTGGCTTAGCTTGCCAGACTATACAGGATTTTCTATTGGTTACGGCCTTGAAACCATCTTGGGTCCCATTTTGATAAGGTACACTCAATCACCCGAGCGTAGTAAAAGCGAGTGGTTTTTTAGTTTGGGCTACGCGTTCTAAGCGGTTCTATTTTTAAAGCTGCATACCTAAAAACTATAAAAAATAATAAAGCATTGCTCTGTTTGTAATTCGGTTTATATATTCCATAAAAATACCGATATTTGTAAAATTAGCTTTATTTTAACAAACTTGAAACTAAAATTTGCCCTATGCCTTTTTATCATAAATTAGGAAAAATTCCGCCCAAGCGACATACTATTTTCAAAAAACCCAATGGTAAACTGTATTACGAGCAGTTGTTTGGCACTATAGGTTTTGATGGTATGTCTTCAAATATGTACCACGAGCACAGACCCACTCAAGTTAAGGCGGTTAAAGACCCTTACAGCGTTAAACCAAAAGTAGCCATTAAGAACAATATTAAATCTTATCGCTTTCGCGGATTTCAAACGCGACCAGAGCCAGATTTTTTAAAGAGTAGAAAAACCGTTTTAACCAACTCAGACTGTAGTATTGTTTTAGCGGCGCCTCAGCAAAGTACCAAAGAGTATTTTTATAAAAATGCCGATGAGGATGAAATGATTTTTATACATCAAGGCTCGGGTAAGTTAAGAACCCAATTGGGTAACCTTGATTTTAAATACGGAGATTATTTGCTCATACCACGAGGAACTATTTATAAAATAGATTTTGATGATGAGGTAAACCGTTTGTTCATTGTAGAGTCTAGCCGGCCTATGTACACGCCTAAGCGTTACCGCAATCATTTTGGGCAATTATTAGAGCATAGTCCATTTTGTGAACGAGACATTAGGCAGCCTTATGAATTAGAAACCTATGATGAAGAGGGAGACTTTCTTATAAAAGTAAAAAAGCAGGGAGAAATTTTTGATATGACCTATGCCACCCATCCTTTTGATGTGGTAGGTTATGACGGTTATAATTATCCTTATGCGTTTTCAATTCACGATTTTGAGCCTATTACAGGTCGTATACATCAGCCGCCACCAGTTCATCAAACCTTTGAAACAGATGCTTTTGTGGTGTGCTCTTTCTGCCCTAGATTATATGATTATCATCCAGAGGCTATCCCCGCGCCTTACAGCCATTCTAATATAGATAGCGATGAGGTGCTGTACTATGTAGACGGTGATTTTATGAGTAGAAACGATATTGAAGCGGGGCACATTTCACTTCATCCTGCAGGAATCCCACACGGGCCGCACCCCGGAGCGGTAGAGCGAAGTATAGGTCAGGTTAAAACCGAAGAATTAGCGGTAATGGTAGATACTTTTAAGCCGCTACAAGTAACAGAGGAAGCTATGAAAATTGCCGATGAAGATTATTTTAAATCTTGGTTAGCTTAAATAATAAAACAACAGACAAAATTAAATTGTAATGAGTAAAAAGATAGAATCTGTAAATTACGGATTAGAAAAAATTTTTGATGGCGCGCAGGATTTTTTGCCGCTTTTAGGAACAGATTATGTTGAACTGTATGTAGGCAATGCCAAACAAGCCGCCCATTTTTATAAATCGGCTTTTGGTTTCCAATCTTTGGCGTATAAAGGTTTAGAAACAGGTAGCAAAGACACCGTTTCTTATGTGTTGGTTCAAGATAAAATTAGACTAGTTTTAACTTCACCCTTAAATTCAAAAAGCAAAGTAAACGACCATATTGTTAAACACGGTGACGGGGTAAAAGTGATTGCTCTATGGGTTGAAGATGCACGTGCAGCGTATGAAGAAACCACAAAAAGAGGCGCAAAGTCTTTTCTTGAGCCAACCGTAGAAAAAGATGAAAATGGTGAAGTGGTAAAGGCCGGTATATATACTTATGGTGAAACCGTACATATGTTTGTAGAGCGCAAAAATTTTAAGGGTACGTTCTTGCCTGGTTATACAAATTGGGAGTCAGACTTTAAACCAGAACCTGTTGGACTTAAGTTTATTGACCATATGGTAGGTAATGTGGGCTGGAATGAAATGAATACTTGGGTGAAGTGGTATGAAGACGTAATGGGATTTGTTAATTTCTTGTCCTTTGATGACAAACAGATACATACCGAATATTCTGCCTTAATGAGTAAAGTAATGAGTAATGGTAACGGTCGTATAAAATTCCCTATCAATGAGCCCGCAGAAGGCGTAAAAAAATCGCAAATCGAAGAGTATTTAGATTTTTATGAAGGTCCGGGTGTACAACATATCGCAGTAAGCACAGATGATATTATAAAAACAGTATCCGATTTACGTGCGCGAGGAGTTGAGTTTTTGTCTGTTCCACCAGATGAATATTATAGAGCAGTGCCGGGAAGACTAGAGGAGTTCAGCCATGAGTTGCGGGAAGATTTAGAGCGCCTAAAAAGCCTAGGGATTATGGTTGATGCCGATGAAGAAGGTTATTTATTGCAAATTTTCACCAAGCCCGTACAAGACAGACCTACTTTATTTTTTGAAATTATACAACGAATGGGAGCAAAAGGCTTTGGAGCAGGTAATTTTAAAGCCTTATTTGAGTCTATTGAACGTGAACAAGCTTTAAGAGGTACACTAGATAAAAGCTAAACGAAGGCATTTTTATTTATTTGTATTGTTAATAAATTGTTAACTATATTAAAAAAAGGTTAAAGTGAATTTGAGAGCTTGCAGCATTGCAAAATAGTCGTACTTTTGCCGAGCCTTTTGAGGGTGGTTCCTCAGAAGGTAATTTTTGAAGAATTTTTTTCATAAATTTAAGTTTTAGTTGGTTAATAAGCGGAAAACCCCATCATGCATTTGGTGGGGTTTTTTGTTTTCCTAAATTTGGAACAGTACTTGTAAACTTAGTTTAAAATTTGTTTCATGATAAATAAACTTAAAATAATTATCTTTTTAGGGGTAATGATATTCTCTTTCAAAGCTCAAGCTCAAGATTTCAATGCCTTTGAAAGTGGTGAATACTTTAAATTCCGTATTCATTATGGTTGGTTTAATGCGAGCTACGCCACACTAAGTGTAAAAGATCAAATATATGAAGGAAAAGAGGTGTACCATGTTCAAGGGCGAGGAAAGTCAACTGGTTTGCTACACCTGTTTTTTGAGGTTGATGATGATTATCAAACCTTTATAGATAAACAAAGCAAAAAACCAGTGCGGTTCATTCGCAAAATCAACGAAGGTGGTCATACCAAAAACAAAGAACTATTTTTTAACCACAATAAAAAAACCGTGCTCGTGCACGATAAGAAATACAATAAAAAAGAAAATTTTGCTATCAAGCCCGATGTTCAAGATATGCTCTCGGTGTTTTATTATTTAAGAGAGAAAATTGATAGATCAACTTTAAAAGAAGGAGATGATTTTAAGTTAAATTTATTTTTTGATAATGAAAATTACCTTTTTAAGACGGTATTTCTAGGTAAAGACCGGGTAAAAACAAAATTCGGATACGTTCAAGCCCTTAAATTTAGACCTTATGTTCAGGCTGGTCGAGTGTTTGAAGAAGAAGAAAGTTTAACTTTTTGGGTGAGTGATGATGAAAATAAAGCACCTATAAAAATAAAAGCAAAACTGGCAGTTGGTTCTCTTGAAGCAGATTTAGAAGACTACAAAAACCTTAAGCATCCCATTCGATTTCAGAAGCGATAAAAATAGCTACTAGTTTTTGTATTTCAGCTACGGATTAAATATTTTTGAAATTTCTTAACCTATTCAGTAAAAAAAATAGAAATCTTGCCCAAATATCTCTTTTACATCTTATTATTTAGTGCTCCGTTTTTAAGTGTTCAATGCGAATCCGACAAAAAAGAACAGGTTCCTGTTGAAAAAAAGGTTGCGAAGCCCAAAGTTATAAAAGAGTACAATTTGGTGCTAAACAATTATAATGTAAAACGGGATACTATAAAACCCGGTGATAGCTTTGGCGCTATTTTAGATCAATACGGAGTGGCTCCCGCAGAAGTTTTTATCATTGTAGATAAAATTAAAAATGTTTTTAATGTCGCCCGTATTAATGCGGGTAAACCTTATACCGTTTTACAAGCAAAAGACACTACCAGCCAAATTGAGGCCTTAGTCTATGAGCATGACCGTATTAATTACACCACTATTTTCTTAAAAGATAGCATCTATGCCGTAAAAGGCAAAAAACCAGTCACTATAAAAAGAAGAAAAGCTAGCGGGGTAATCGCATCTTCTTTATCGGCTGCTATGGATCGTGAAGGATTAAGCCTAGCTTTAGCCGATCAACTATCGGGTATGTACCAATGGAAGGTAGACTTCTTTAAACTTCAAAAAGGAGATCATTTTAAAGTGATTTACAAAGAAAAATACATTAATGACACTATTTATGCCGGTCTAGCCGGAATTGAAGCTGCTGTTTTAACCCATTACGACAATCCGTATTATGCTTTTAAATTTGGGAAAGATAGCATTACAGGTTTTTCTAAATTTTATGATGAAGAAGCCAACTCCTTACAAAGTTTCTTTTTAAAAGCACCTTTACAATTTTCTAGAATATCTTCACGATTTACAAAAAGAAGATTTCACCCAGTACAAAAAAGATGGAAAGCTCATAAAGGAACCGATTATGCTGCTCCTCACGGTACGCCAATCTGGTCAACCGCAGATGGAGTGGTAATCAAATCTAGCTATACCAGTGGTAATGGTAATTATGTAAAAGTAAGGCATAATGAGAAGTATACCACTCAATATTTGCATATGTCTAAACGCAACGTGAAAGTAGGCCAACGTGTAAAACAAGGTGATGTGATTGGCTTTGTAGGTAGTACGGGCTTGGCAACGGGCCCTCACGTATGTTACAGATTTTGGGTTTACGGTAAACAAGTTGACCCTTACAAACAAAACTTACCCAGTTCAGAACCTTTAAAAGAAAGCCTAAAACCAGAATATTTCTTGGCTATTGAACCTATCAAGAAAGAACTCGACAACATTAAAACAGCCAAGTTAGACGACCTAAATTTATAGAATTCACATTCGTTAACCTTAAATTAATATTATTGTTAAGAATTCCTAAAAGGAAAAGACTTTTTTTGATTACTTTTGCAGCGACAAAATAAATAAAATTAGTCTTTAAAATGAAAAACTTAATTTTGGTTGGGATGTTCTTGGTAACATCTTTCTTGATGGCACAAGGTACAATTAAAGGTACCGTAACCGACTCAGAAATGAACACTCCGCTTCCTGGAGCCAACGTAATGGTATTTGGTACCAACACAGGGGCAACAACAGATTTTGATGGTAACTTTTCGCTTAAAGCGGACAAATCTAAGGGAAAACTTGTTGTTTCTTACGTAGGGTTTAAGAAAAAAGAAATTCCGTTTACCCTAACAAACGGTCAAACTTTAGATCTAGGAGCAATTAGCCTTGAAGCAGACAACAGCGCATTAGATGAAATTCTAATTACAACGTATTCTTTGGCAATAGATAGAAAAACACCCGTTGCGGTTTCTACAATTAAGGCACAGGATATCGAGACTAAATTAGGAAATCAAGAATTTCCAGAAATTTTAAAATCTACTCCTGGTGTATATGCCACCAAAGGTGGTGGAGGTTTTGGAGATTCAGAACTTCGCTTACGCGGATTTAACTCAGAGAACATTGCCGTTATGATTAATGGTGTACCCGTTAACGATATGGAAAACGGTAGAGTATACTGGAGTAACTGGGCAGGTCTTGCAGACGTAACACGTTCTATGCAGGTACAAAGAGGATTAGGAGCTTCAAAAGTAGCTGTTCCTTCTATTGGTGGTACTGTAAACATTATCACAAAAACAACCGATGTTAAAAAAGGAGGTAGCTTTTTTGCTACAACAGGTAACGATGGTTATCAAAAATTTGGAGCAACCGTTTCTACAGGTAGATTAGATAGTGGTTTTGCAGCAACCATCTCAGCTTCAAAAACATCTGGAAACGGATTTGTAGACGGTACAAAATTTGAAGGTTATTCTTATTTTGTGAACTTAGCACAAGAAATAGGAGAAGATCACCAGCTTTCATTCACGGCTTTTGGTGCACCACAAAGACACGGACAACGCCAAAACCGTGAGCTTATTGAAACCTTTCAACGCAGCGAACGCGGAATTCGTTTTAATAGAGATTGGGGGTATAAAAATGGTCAAGAATATAATGTAGAAGATAACTTCTACCACAAACCTCAAATCTCTTTAAATCACTTTTGGAATATCAGTGATAAAACCGATTTATCTACCGCTGTTTATGCTTCTTTCGGTACAGGAGGAGGTAGTGGATACTCTGGAACCAACAAATTTGGTATAGATAACTCGCCTTATAGAAACGGAGACTTACAACCTGTAAATTTAGATCTAATTGTACAAGAAAACGTTGATCGTGGCGCCTTAGGGTCAGAGACCATAATTAGAGATTCAAACAACAACCATTCTTGGTACGGTGCGCTTTCTACTTTAAGCACAGAACTTACAGATGATATCGACTTAATGGCTGGTGTAGATTTAAGATATTATAAGGGAGAGCACTTTCAGAGTGTTAAAGATTTATTAGGAGGTCAGTTTTTTAATGATGACAGTAATGTGAACAATCCTGTAAATAATGCTAAAGTAGACGATAAGATAAGTTACTATAACGATGGTATTGTACTTTGGGAAGGTGTTTTCGCACAAGCGGAGTATTCTAAAAATGATTTGTCTGCTTTTGTATCTTTAGCTGCTTCTAATACTTCTTACAAAAGAATAGATTATTTCAACTATTTAGATTCAGATCCAGAGCAAGAAACAGATTTTCAAAACTTCTTTGGTTATAGCGCAAAAGGTGGTGCAAACTATAACATTGATAACCACCACAATGTATTCGCTAACGTAGGATATTTTGAAAGAGCTCCTTTTTTCAGAGCAGTATTCTTAAACTTTCAAAATGATATCAACGAAGATGCCGAAAATCAGAAGATTTTTAGTGCCGAGTTAGGATACGGTTATAGAGCTAATAATCTACGCGTTAACTTAAACCTTTACAGAACCAATTGGAAAGATAGAACCTTAACCAGATCTTTTAATAACCCAGATGGTTCTTTTGGTAGTGCAAATATTTTAGGTATTAATGCCATTCACCAAGGAATTGAGCTAGATGTAGATTACAGACCATTTGATAATTTAACCCTTAGAGCAATGGCTTCTATTGGTGATTGGAAATGGCAAGATGATGTAAAAGGAGTAGAGATTTTTGACGATGAGCAAAACCTAGTAAATACCATAGACATTTATATCGAAGACCTTAAAGTAGGAGACGCTGCTCAAACCACATTTGGTTTAGGTATAGATTACGATGTTTTACCTAGTACGACCGTACGTTTAGACTATAACTTCTACGATGATTATTTCGCAGATTTCGATCCGAATAACCGTACAAATGCTAATAGTAAACAAGCTTGGGAAGCACCATCTTACGGTTTGGTAGATTTAGGATTAGTTCATAACTTTAAGCTAGGAAGCTTAGATGCAACGATAATAGGTAACGTAAACAACTTACTTGATACCGAATATATCGCAGATGCCCGTGATGGAAGAACTTCAAGTTACCAAGATGCTTTAGTATGGTACGGCTTTGGAAGAACCTATACCCTAGGGGCTAAAATTAAATTTTAAAACCATTAGACTTATGAAAAATATAAAATTTTTATACGCAGCGCTGCTTGGTGTCCTTTTTATGGGATGTGAGCCGATGGAGGATATCCATGATGAAATAGATGCGCAAGAAGAAGCGGTTAAAGGAGAGGCCAACTACACCTTAACCGAAGATGATTATACAGATCTTTTAGAGTTAGATTTTACTAGCTTTAGTTCTGAAGACGAAGCAAAACAACTTATTCCTACCGTTTTAGAAAACCAATACCCATATTGGGGTGCTGGATCTACAGTAATGGTTAATTATAACTTGTATGTAGGTAGAAAAGACGGATTAAGCGACTACACAGGCGCTATGGATTATGAGCTTACGAAAGCAGATTATGCTTTAACCGGTAGCGACGCTAATGGATTTTACCCAGAAGCGAATATTGAGCAAGGTATAGACCAAGTATTAAGTGCACAAATGCCAAATGCTCAAGAAGGAGATGTGTTATTGGTAGAGTATGATCAATATACTGAGGACCCTGTTGTTGGTTTTGCCGATTTTATTAGCTACAATTTTGCCAATAGTTTAGAAGGATGGACAATTGAAGATAAATTAGGAGCAGAAGGTTGGGAGTCTAGAACAGATTATGTTCAAGGAAACGGATTTAATTCTGGGCCTCAGGCTAACATTGACTGGTTGGTATCGCCAAGCATTGATTTAACCAATGAAACCGATTTGCGTTTCCAAATTGATCAAGCTATCAATTATGCAACAGATATGTCTTTACTTAAGATTTTAGTAGCTACAGATTATACAAATGATGTTGATACCGCGACTTGGACAGAAATTAACTTGGCAACCACCCCAACAGGTTCGAGTAATGACTTTATACTAAGTGAAAATTATGACTTTTCTGCTTATGAAGGTGAGACCATCAACATTGCATTAAAGTATGAGTCTACTTCATCAGATGCAGCTCGTTGGAGAGTTAAAACTGTTGCTCTTAAAACCATTGGAATTACAGGCGAAAGCAATACTTACAAGCATTTTTATATGTTTGATGGTAGCGAGTGGGTAAAAGATGATGCGGCCTATTATTTACAAGCGGCAGATTATGATGAAATGGGCAGTCCAGGACGTTATAATAACTTTAGTAGCTCAGACAAACCAGAAAATTACCTTCCGGCTTTCTTGAATAAAATGTTCCCATACGTTCAAGAAGGAGATGCTATATTCTTGGTATATAACTACTATAATGGCGATGAAACACAAACGCGCGGTGATTACTATTACTATGAAATGGGTATGTGGAACCGCCACGAAAGTGTACAAGAGGTAAGCCTACAGTTTGGATTTGAAGATGGTACTTGGGTACCCGATAATACCATTAATTACACGCTTACTGAGGCTGATTACCTAACGATTGAAAGCGAATTAGCCGATAAATACCCAGATCCGGCTAGTAGTGCAGGAAGATATAAAAACTTTGACTTAAGAGAAGGTAATAAAAACTTCTGGACTAATGATATGCTTTTAGAGGCGATAAATGTTGTTTTAAATGACATTAATCCCGACGCAGAAGAAGGTCAAAAATACGCAGTTTCTTATGCATACTACAACGGTAGCTCTGGTACAGATACTATGTATGTAATCAAAGAAAATGGCGCTTGGGTTTTACAAGAGTAAACCTAAATTGATTTAGCCTATTTTTTTAAATCGGTTCTTTTAGCAATAAAAGAACCGATTCTTTTTTGCCTAAAATTATTCCGTATATTTACAACAAAAACAATGTACACAGGTTTATTTCATTTTCACTCTTTTTGGGCTTATTTGGTATTACTCGTAGTCGGTTTGGCCACGATAAACGCATTGGCTGGCTATTTTACAAAACGCAGTTATTCGCCCAATGATTTTAGAATTTCTTTATTTGCGCTTATTGCTTCGCACATTCAATTACTCTTAGGTATTGTTTTGTTTTTTAAATCACCCAAAATACTATGGTTTCAAGATAACTTAGACGTGGGCACAATAATGAAAGATCCTTTATTGCGTCTATATAATGTAGAGCATCCTACGCTTATGATTATTGCCGTTGTTTTAATTACGATGGGTTATTCGAAACATAAAAAGAAGTTATCTTCTGCACCCAAATTAAAAACATTAGCTATCTTTTATACGTTAGCTTTGATAGCTATTTTACTGATGATTCCGTGGAATCAATGGTTATAAAATAAAAAAATCCGGTTTAACCGGATTTTTTTTTTTTTTGCTTAAATTTCTAATTAAAGAGAAGTATCTATTTCCTTGATTAGGTAAACGAATACAGGAAAGTGATCGCTATAACCACCAGAGAAACCTCCATTAGAGAAACTTCTAAAGGGGTATCCTTTATATTTACCGCGTGGGGTAGCGAGAAAAGGAGGATTAAAAACCCCCGCTTTGTAATATTTATAAGTGCTATAATCTTTATCTAAAAAACCGTGACTTAGTAACATTTGGTCGAATAGATCCCAGCTATCTCGATAAGCAATTGTTCCTATTCCAGATTTTTGCATGTTTTCAAATGGGTTGTAGAATTCTTTTAGCTTAGTATTTTCTTTTTCCGCTTTAGCGCCAAAATTCTCTTTAATACTTTTATTGTATGGGCCGTCGTTGAAATCGCCCATGGTAATAATTTTGGCATAGGGGTCTATGGCAAGTAAAGAATCGGCTATTTTTCTGTTTAAATCGGCTGCAGCCTCTCTTAAATAACTGCTTCGTGCTTCGCCACCGCTTCGTGATGGCCAATGATTTACAATAAAGTGCATTTTGTCTCCATTCAAAAAACCACTCACTACAAGCTGGTCTCGGGTATACACTTTTTTATCGGGGTTGTCACTTCTAAAAACTTTTAGTTCGTGTGAAACGCTATTAGAAACTTGAAAAAGGTCTTTCTGATAAATTAAACCTACATCAATCCCACGACGATCTGGCGACTCATAATGTACAATTTGGTAATTGTAAGGTAATAAATCGGGCTCATTAAGTAGGTCTATTAACACCTTTTTGTTTTCGATCTCACAAACTCCAACTATGGCTGGTGCGTTCTGAGCTACATCGCTACCAATTTGCTTGATAACAGAAGCCATATTTTTTAATTTTTTTTCATAAACAGATTGGCGAAGCCCTTCATCCATTTCCATAATAGGAGAATATTCATCATTTTTAGAAGGGTCGTCTTCTGCATCAAAAAGATTTTCTAGGTTATAAAATGCAATGGTATTTACTTGATAGCTTTTTTTGGTATTACTGCTGTTTGTGGTTGTTCCAGTGGGTCCACAACTAATTAGAAAGAGACCTAAGACCAATAAAAGAAACTGCTTATTCATAATTTTTCGTATTTTAACAAATATTTAAATTTTACGTGTTACGTAGGTTATGCAAGTATTTAATGTAAATTTGCATTTGCTAAATTAGGCACAAATAGTTTAATAATTAAGAAAACTACATTAAGAAAATGAAAAAAGGATTATTTCTTTTTGCTTTAATGATTATTTCTTCTAGTCTATGGGCGCAAACCATAGTTAAGGGGAAAGTTGTTGACGCAATTACCAATGAAAAATTACCCGATGTAGAAGTAAGTGTTGAAGAAACCACACTTAGTTTAAAAACCAATGCAAAGGGAGAATTTATTTTTGACCGTTTTGATTTGCCCTTGGGCGAGCAGGTTATCTCTTTTGTAAAAGAGGGTTACATCAGTAAACGTTTTCCCGTAATCATCAATGAAAACGCTACCTTAGATCTTGAAACCATAAGTTTAAAGGTAGATGTAAATGAAGAGAATTTGCAAATAGGTGTAATTTCACTTAGCGCAAGTGAGTTAGATGAAGACGAAAGTTCAGCTTCAAACTTATCGGGGCTTTTACAAGCTTCTCGGGATACTTATCTTAATGCCGCAGCCTTTGATTTTAGTGCTACCTTTTTTAGACCTAGAGGTTTTGATAATGAAAATGGAAAGGTGCTTATTAATGGTATCGAAATGAACAAGCAATTTGACGGTAGACCGCAATGGTCAAGCTGGGGCGGATTGAATGATGTACAGCGAAACCAAATTTTCACCATGGGCCTTGAGGCTAATGAATATACTTTTGGTGGTGTTGCTGGTACAACCAATATGATTATGCGCGCCTCTCAATACAGAAAAGGAGGGCGTGTTTCTTATGCTGCTTCAAACCGTTCTTACCAAGGCAGAGTGATGGCAAGCTACAGCTCTGGTCTTTTAAATAATGGTTGGTCTTATACTTTTTTAGCTTCACGCCGATTTGGTGAGGAAGGCTTTAAAGACGGTACACTTTATGACGCTAATTCATTTTTTGCTGCAGTTGAAAAACAAATTAATCCCAATCATAGCCTAAATTTAACTGCTTTTTTTACACCTAATAGACGAGGAAAAGCAACGGCTATTACGCAAGAGGTTAAAGACCTAAAGGGTATTGAATACAATCCTTTATGGGGATATCAAGATGGAGAAATTAGAAATTCTAGAGTTAAAGAAATAGAAGAGCCAGTGGTCATGTTAAACCACTACTGGAACATTTCAAATAAATCCAAATTAAATACCAACGTGGCTTTTCAAACCGGTAAAATTGCCAACTCGAGAATTGATAACGGAGGTACGCGTATTGTCGAAAGTAGCGATGGGCAAATAAGCTATGTTGGCGGAAGCAATAACCCTACACCAGAATATTACCAAAATCTACCCAGTTATCATTTGCGTTTTCCTAATCCAGAAGCAAAAGATTATCAAGCTGCATACTTGGCTAGAGAGGCCTTTGTAAATGACGGACAGCTTAATTGGAACCGCTTATATGAGGCCAATGCTATAGCTAGGGCAAAGGGTGGAAATTCTATTTATATTATCCAAAACGACAGACAAGATGATACCCAGTTTACGGCAAATACCATTTTTACCTCAGACGTGAACCAGAATATTACTTTAAACGCCTCTTTAAATTACAGAGGCTTGCTCAGTGAGAACTATGCCGAAGTTAAAGATTTATTGGGAGGTACTGGCTATTTAGATGTTGACTTCTTTGCCGAAGAGCCTCAAAATATCGAAACTTCAGGGATCAATGATTTGGCGCAAAGCGATGTTAATAATCCCAATAGAATTGCTAGAGAAGGAGACCGCTATAAATACAATTATGATATTAGAGCTAATGTTGCTACTGCATTTGCACAAGCCCAGTTCAAGTACAAAAGGGTAGATGGCTATATCGCCGGAAACGTTTCAAATACAACTTACCAACGGGATGGTAAGTATAAAAACGGTTACTTTTTAGATAATAGTTTTGGTAAAAGTGAGAAATTAGATTTCACTAATTTTGGGGCAAAAGCCGGAGCTACTTATAAAGTTTCAGGTCGTCATTTAGTTAGCGCTAATACAGGATATTACACCACAGCTCCTAGTATAAGAAACTCTTTTAGTAATGCTAGGCAAAATAATAATGTTGTAACTGGGCTAGAGTCAGAGAAAATTACTTCAGCAGACTTGAGTTATATTTATAGAACTCCTAAAGTGAAAGCAAGATTAACTGGTTTTTACACTGGTTTTCAAGACGGTACAGATATTGGTTTCTACTTTACGCAAGATCTTTCTGGTTTTGGTATAGATGAAGGAGACGCTTTTGTGCAAGAAGTGGTTACCGGTATTGATAGAAGAAATATGGGGGCAGAGTTTGGTATAGAAGCTCAAGTTACCCCTACCATTAAGCTTAAGGCTGCGGGATCATACGGTCAATATGTCTATACTAATAATCCAGATCTATATTTAACCAGTGATGACTTTAATCCTGCTATGCCAAATGTAAACGAAAATGGAGAAGTACGCTTTGGTGATGGCAAGACAAATTTAAAAGACTATCACGTTGCTGGAGGACCAGAAAAAGCTTTTCAAGTAGGTTTTGAATATAGAGATCCAGACTACTGGTGGATTGGTGTAACGGCAAACTACTTTGACGATGCTTACATTGACATCTCTTCATTGAACAGATCGGCTAACTTTGATTTAGATTATGACGGCTTACCTAGAAATGACTATGATCCTGCCAAAGCAAAACAATTGCTAGCCCAAGAAAACTTTGGCGATTACACTTTAGTAAACATCGTTGGTGGTAAATCTTGGAAGATAGATCAATATTTTGTTGGTTTCTTTGCGACCATAAATAACGTTTTTGATACAGAATATAAAACGGGAGGTTTTGAGCAATCTAGAAATTCTAACTTTACCAATTTAGCCGAAGATAAAGCTCGGGAAAATGGACCAATTTTTGGTAACCGCTACTTTTTTGGTTACGGAACAACCTATTATTTAAATTTATACTTAAGATTTTAATTAGAAAATACAACACGATTATGAAAACCATACCATTCACAAAATTCTTATTCCTTTCACTAATTTTAGCAGGATTTGCCACTTCTTGTGTGCAAGATGATGATTACGATGTGCCTAATACAGATGTTAAAGATATTGAGATCCCTGGTACAATCGTTTCTATTGAGTCTGTTCTAGGTGAGTTTGCTCAAAACGATAACGAGCAATTTACTTTTTCAGAAACCAACCAATATTTAGAAGGTTACGTGATTTCTTCAGACGAAGCAGGTAACTTTTTTAGAGAGATTATTTTACAGAACAAACCAGAAAACCCAACAGCGGGTATTAAAGTTGCTTTATTTGTAAACTCTTTATTTACCCGTTACCAAGTAGGACAAAAGATTTATGTTGGCCTTGACGGATTTACTATAGGTGTTTCAAACGGAGTGGTAACCCTAGGGGTGCCAGACGGTAATTTTATTGATGAAGCACCTGCTCAGTTTGAAAAGCAAATCATAAGAAGTACAGAAATAGCCGAAATAGTTCCGTTACCTATCAGTATAAATCAGTTTTCTGATGCTTATGAGAACTTATTCATCCAATTGGATAATGTGCAGTTTACCAAAGCACAAATAGATGCAAATTTAAGTTTTGCTTCTGAATCTGAAGATAGTTTTGATGGCGAGCGTATTCTAGAAAGCTGTACAGCAGATGCTACCACCACTTTAAGTACAAGTACTTTTGCCGATTTTAAAGGCTTAAAATTACCTAAGGGTAGTGGTACCTTAAACGGAGTGTTATCTAGGGATTATCGCGATGAAAAATATGTTATCGCTATAAATTCACCGGCCGATTATAATATGAATGCAGAACGTTGCGATCCGCTTACTTATGATTGTGGTATTGCAGCTACTCAAGGAAGTCAAAATATTTTAAATGAAGATTTTGAAGCTCAGGCCAACGGTCCTGCAAATATAAGTGGATGGGTAAACTATGCAGAAGCAGGTTCGCGTTCTTGGGAGGTTTTTACCGATAGCGAAAATGTACCTTCAATGGGTAAAGCTGTTAGAATGCAAGCATTCAACTCGGGTGACCAAAGCAATATTGCATGGTTAATTACACCACAAATAGACTTTGATACACAAGACAACGAAACGCTTATGTTTGATACTTCAAATAGTTTTTCAGACGATAGTAACCTAAGAGTGATGTTGTCTACCAACTGGGATGGCGACGTGAATACTATTAATGATGCCGATTGGGGCGAATTGTCTGCGGCCACAGTTGTTGATGATGGCGAATTTTACAAAAATGTAGTAAGCTCTGGGGTTGTAGATCTTTCTTGTATTGAAGGGAAAGCCTATATTGCCTTCAAATATATTGGAAGCACCCAACAAGCTCAAGACGGAACATACGAGCTAAACAACATTACGGTAGATTTTGAATAATTAAAAAAGCTATAAGTAAACAATAAAAAAGCGGCCATTTGGCCGCTTTTTTATTGCTCTTCTCCGGTATAGGCATCATATTCAGGATACAAGAAATTGTTATACGGGAATCGAGTGATATGAATTTCACGAACAGCCTCGTAGACCTTTTTTCTAAATTCCTCTATATTTTCCTTATTTATGGCCGAAATAAAGAGTACGTCATCCCCCACTTTGTTCATCCATGTTCGTTTCCATTCTGCAAGAGAATAATGAGCCTTAGTTTTTTCGGTTATTAAATCATCTTCATCAATGGTTTCTGGTTCATAGGCATCAATCTTATTAAAGACCATAATAGTAGGTTTGTCCTTGCCTTCAATCTCACTTAAAATTTGATTTACCGATTCAATATGATCCTCAAAGTTAGGATGCGATATATCGACAATATGCAATAACAAATCTGCCTCACGCACCTCGTCTAGAGTAGACTTAAAAGATTCAACCAATTGGGTGGGTAGTTTTCTTATAAATCCAACAGTATCAGTTAATAAGAAAGGAAGATTGCGTATTACTACTTTACGTACCGTAGTATCTAAAGTTGCAAACAATTTGTTCTCTGCGAAGACATCACTTTTACTAATTACATTCATTAATGTTGATTTGCCTACGTTGGTATACCCAACTAAAGCAACACGAACCAGCTGTCCACGATTGCCACGTTGCACAGACATCTGTTTGTCTATGGTCTTAAGCTTGTCTTTTAATTGCGATATTTTATCGCGCACTATACGTCTATCGGTTTCTATTTCGGTTTCACCGGGTCCGCGCATTCCAATACCTCCTCGCTGTCTTTCTAAGTGCGTCCACAATCCCGCTAGTCGAGGCAACAAATATTCATATTGTGCCAATTCTACCTGCGTACGGGCATAACTGGTTTTGGCACGTTGAGCAAAAATATCAAGAATAAGATAAGTACGATCAACCACCTTACATTTTAAAATTTTCTCAATGTTTTTCTGTTGAGCTGGGCTCAATTCATCATCAAAAATAGCTGTTCCTATATCATTGGCATCTACAAATTGTTTTACTTCTTCCATCTTGCCGGTCCCAATAAACGTTTTTGGATTAGGAACATCTAATTTTTGGGTAAAGCGTTTTAATACTTCTCCGCCAGCTGTGTAAGTCAAAAACTCTAATTCATCAAGATACTCTCGGGATTTTTCTTCGTCTTGATGCTGAGTAATAATCCCAATAAGCACAGATTTTTCATATTCAATATTTTCTTTTTCTAACATAAATCTATTTTCTTAATTCAAAAATACAAAAAGCCAGCTTCCAAACATTAATTTTCTTCACAATACACGTCTAAACCATTTTCATAGTGCGTAAGGATGCATTGGTCTATACCTTTTGTTTTTAATTAGAAAATATCATGCCAAAAAAAAAGCTGCCAATATTGGCAGCCTAAAACTATTTATTTGTTAGATTGGCTGTAAACGATGTTTCTATCTTTCCATTGGCTCACCTCGGCTATCCTATTATCTGTGTAAATTATTTGTGTTAAATCCTGGTCTTGATAGTAAAACCATTGCCCAACTTTCTTACCTTTTTCATAATGGGCGATAGCCATTTTAGATCCATCTGGCGCATACATAACCCATTGCCCATGTAGTTTTCCATTTTTATAAGTCCCTTTTTGTTTTACTGCTCCATCTTCATAATAAAATGTACCTTTTATCACGGTATCCTCTTGTTCGAAATCTGGAGATATTTTTTGCGCAAAAAGTGTTGTTCCTGCCAAGAGAAACGTACCTAAGATTAAATTTTTCATCTGTATTTCTTTTATAACTTATTATCTAAGATAATCATAATTTACAATAAATAAACCATTTGGTAACATAAACTTAACATTGAGTGTTTAAAATACTGAAATTCATAAGGTTGAACTTTTATGTTATTTTAATCTACATACATTTTTATTTTCTAATTTGGTAGCAAGAGATTAAGTTACTTCTTATTTTTGTCAAAAATTTCGGCAAAAAATGTACAGAACACATACAAACGGGTCTTTACGGATTCAAGATAAAGGTCAACAGGTTACACTATCTGGTTGGGTGCAAAAAGTAAGAGATAAAGGATTTATGATTTGGGTTGATTTGCGAGATCGCTATGGACTCACCCAGCTAATTTTTGACGAAGAGCGTACGCCAGAATCTGTGATGGATTTGGCTAAAACCTTAGGGCGCGAATTTGTAATACAAATTAAAGGTCAAGTCATTGAACGAGAATCTAAAAATCCGAACATTCCAACCGGAGAAATAGAGATTTTGGTGCAAGAGTTAGAAGTGTTAAATGCCGCCAAAACTCCACCTTTTACAATTGAGGATGAAACGGATGGAGGAGAAGACTTACGAATGAAATTTCGTTACCTCGATATTAGGCGAAATCCTGTTAAAAATAAATTGGTTTTTCGTCACCAAGTGAGTATGGCGGTAAGAAACTTTTTGGCGAATGAAGGCTTTATAGAGGTAGAAACACCTTATTTAATCAAGTCTACACCAGAGGGAGCACGAGATTTTGTAGTGCCTAGTCGTATGAATGAAGGCGAGTTCTATGCCTTACCACAAAGCCCGCAAACCTTTAAGCAATTGCTAATGGTGGGCGGTTTAGATAAGTACTTTCAAATTGTAAAATGCTTTAGAGATGAAGACTTGCGGGCAGATCGGCAGCCAGAATTCACACAAATTGATTGTGAAATGGCTTTTGTAGAGCAGGAGGATGTTCTTACTATTTTTGAATCGCTTACAAAGCATCTATTAAAAGAAATTAATGGGGTAGACGTTGAGAAATTTCCTAGAATCACCTATGATGATGCCATCCGCTTATATGGTAATGATAAGCCAGATATTCGGTTTGGAATGCAGTTTGGCGAATTGAATGACGTAGCTAAACATAAAGCGTTTAAAGTATTTAATGATGCCGAATTAGTAGTGGGTATTGCAGTACCAGGTGCCGCCGATTATAGTCGCAAAGAAATTGACAAATTGATTAAATGGGTGCAAAGGCCACAAGTAGGAGCACAAGGAATGGTTTACGTAAAATATAATAAAGATGGTAGCTTTAAGTCTTCTGTAGATAAGTTTTACGATGCATCAGATTTAGAAGGTTGGGCCAAGAAAACCCAGGCTAAACCAGGCGATCTAATATGTATATTGTCTGGAGAAACAGCAAAAGTACGTGCGCAACTCAGTGCCTTACGTATGGAAATGGCCGAACGCTTAGGTCTTAGAAAACCCGATGAATTTGCTCCGTTGTGGGTAATCGATTTTCCATTGCTCGAATGGGATGAAGAAACCAAACGTTACCACGCCATGCACCATCCTTTCACAGCTCCAAAACCGGGACAATTAGCTTTATTGGCAACAGACCCAGGAGCCGTAAAAGCCAATGCCTATGATCTGGTGCTCAACGGGAATGAAATAGGAGGAGGTTCAATACGAATTTTCGATAAAGAAACACAATCTAAAATGTTTGACTACTTAGGTTTTAGCCCCGAAGAAGCTCAGGCACAATTTGGGTTTTTAATGGATGCTTTTCAGTACGGAGCGCCACCGCATGGTGGTCTAGCTTTTGGCTTAGATCGATTGGTGGCTATTCTAGGTGGACAAGAAAGTATAAGAGACTTTATCGCTTTTCCTAAAAACAATGCTGGCCGAGATGTAATGATAGATGCCCCAGCGCCCTTAGATGAAGAACAACTAAAAGAATTAAACCTAAAAATAACCCTATAAAAAAAATCCTGCGAAAGCAGGTTTTTTTGCTATTTTAGGTAAGGCGTTAAATTGTTTAAACCATGCCAAGTAATAAGAAATTCTTTAAGCGCTTTTTAAAATGGCGATATAAAAATATTTCAGATAAGAATTTTATCAATTTCTTGGCTATACTGGTTGGTTTGGCGGCAGGGTTTTCTGCTGTAATACTTAAGAATTTAACGCATTTTATATCTGCAATCTTTGAGTATGGAGTAGTGGCTAGTTACCATCGTTATTGGTATTTTATTTTTCCTTTGATAGGTCTTTTACTTACCTTTTTAGTAAAAAAAATAGTAATCAAGACCAAAGTAGCGCACGGAATACCCATGGCTTTGTTTGCTATGAGCAAAAAGGAGGGTAAAGTAAATCGATCTAATTTATTTACTTCTTTAATTACCGCACCGTTAACAGTAGGTTTTGGTGGTTCTGTGGGGTTAGAAGGTCCATCTGTTGCAACGGGAGCTGCTTTTGGTTCTGGTATAAGTGACCTTTTTCATATGAAAGCTCAAACCAGAAAACTTTTGTTGGTGTGTGCCGCAGCCGGGTCCCTTTCGGCTATTTTTAAAGCCCCTATTGCGGCTATTCTATTTGCTCTTGAAGTTTTTAGTCTAGAATTAACCTTTACTTCTATGTTACCCTTACTTATTGCATCGGTTTCGGCGGTTCTTACAAGATTGCTACTCATAGGAGAGCAGTATATCGTAAACCTAAATGAGATTCAACATTTTGAAATAAGCAACTTACTTTTTTATATTTTTTTAGGCCTTTTTGCCGGAATGGTTTCCATCTATTTTACATTGGTTTATTTTAAAACCGAAAATCAATTCCGTAAAGTACAAAAACCAATATTTCGCGTTATCCTAGCCGGTATAATTTTGGGTGTTTTAACCTATTTGGTTCCACCTTTATATGGTGAAGGTTTTGAGTTTATGAATAATATAATTAGTCAGGATTATGAAACGGCTTTAGACAGCTTTCTTTTTCCAGACCAACAGTCTACTTGGGTGGTATTAAGTTTAATGGCAGGTTTGATATTCTTAAAACCATTAGCAACCGCCGTAACCTTAAGTGGTGGAGGGGTAGGAGGAGTCTTTGCTCCCGTATTGTTTTTAGGAACGGTTTTGGGTAGTTTTTACGTTAATTTCTGCAAACAATTAGGTTTTATCTTACCTAGCAATAATTTTGCTATGTTGGGTATGGCCGGACTTATGGCAGGGGTCTTGCAAGCACCCTTAACAGCAATGTTTTTAATAGCCGAAGTCACTGGCGGTTATCAATTATTTATACCCTTGATGCTTGTTGTGGGTACCGCCTTTATGATTTCAAAATCTTATCAAGAAAGTAATATTTACACTAAAGAACTAAAAGAAAAGAACGCACTGCTAACTTTAGATAAAGATCAATCGGTTTTAACTTTATTGAATTTGGATTCGATTATAGAAACTAATTTCATTATCTTAAAACCTGGGATGACTTTAAAAGATATGCTATTTAAGGCCGTGGTAAAGTCAAAAAGAAACTTGTATCCAGTGGTCGATGAGGATGAAAAATTGATAGGTGTAATTACACTAGATGATATTAGAGACATTATGTTTGATCAAGACAAATATGAATCTGTCTTAGTTGAATTTTTGATGCACGACCCGCCAGATTTTATAGACTATGAGCAAGATCATATGCAACAAATTATGTTGAAATTTCAAAACAGTGCTGCGTGGAATCTTCCTGTTCTTAAACAAGGAAAGTATATAGGATTTGTTTCTAAATCTAAACTCTTAACGGCTTACCGCCGAAAATTAATCACTTATTAATAATCCAATGAAAACAGCAATTAAACTCTTATTTATTTTAATGGTTTCGGGCTTAGCAGCAGGCTTAATTATGCAGCAAAATGAAATAAATGAAAAATTGGCAAATGTTCTAATAGGTTCTTCGCTAGTTTTAGGAATATTTATTGTAATGCCACTTTTTTTGTACCAAAGATCAAAAAGTAGGAGTCTAAAAGATTATATGCTAACCCCTGAAAATATTAAAAAAATGAAAGAAAAAAGGGTTGATGATTTAAAATTCTATAAAAAAAAAGAAAATAATTTGGATTAAAAAAATTGGTTTGTCAATTTATATTGTACTTTTGTGCATTATTAATTATTTTATTTTTACAATGGAAGGTACAGTTAAATTTTTCAACGAATCAAAAGGTTATGGTTTTATTACAAACGAAGATACAGGTAGAGATATCTTTGTGCACGTAACTGGTTTAGAAGGTGACTCTTTGAACGAAGGGGACCGTGTAGAGTACGTTGAAAGTGAAGGAAGAAAAGGAATGACTGCGACAGAAGTTCGCGTGATTGAATAATATTTATTATTTTAAGTTTTCTTAAAGCACCATTTTTATGGTGCTTTTTTTATACGTTGTTTTTGCTTTAAAAATTAGTATATTTAAACTATGCAAAAACAATGTGTAGAGTGTGGTGAGGCCATGCGCGGCCGCGCAGATAAAAAATTTTGTGGTGATTACTGCAGAAACGCCTATAATAACCGGCTTAATAAAGACGCTAATAACCTGATGCGTAATGTGAACAATAGATTGCGCAAGAACTACCGTATACTGCAGCGCTTAAATCCCGAAAAGAAATCTAAAACTACTAAGCAGAAACTAGAAAACTTAGGTTTTGATTTTACTTATTTTACCAGTATTTACACCACAAAGAAAGGAACGGTTTATTATTTTGTCTATGATCAAGGTTATTTGCCTCTTGAAAACGATTATTTTGCTTTGGTAAAAAACAACTCTTGATATGAAAAAAAAAATCAGCAGCCTGTTGGTATACTTACTCTTTGTTGGAGTTTGTTTTTATAGTTTTTATAGCCTTACTCCAAAAAATGATAGTCAGCTAGAGCATTTCGATTTAGAGAAGGCTAAACAACATATAAAGATAATTGCTAAAGAGCCGCATAGTATCGGAACTTCTTATCACGGTCAAGTAAAAAAATATATAGTAGAGCAATTACAATCTTTAGGTCTAAGTGTTCATACACAAAAAGATTATACCTTAAATGAAGTTGGTCAGTTTACTGCTCCAGAAAATATAATTACTCGAATAGAGGGTAGTGAACCAGATAGAAAGGCCCTTTTAGTTATGACGCACTATGATAGTGCCGTGCACTCTTCATTTGGCGCTAGTGATGCCGCATCTGGAGTAGCAACAATTTTAGAGGTTTTGAGGAATTTTTTGGCTCAAGAAAATAAGCCTAAAAATGATATCATTATTTTATTTACCGATGCAGAAGAGGTAGGCTTAAACGGAGCTGCCCTATTTGTTGATGATCATCCTTGGGCAGATGAGATTGGGCTAGTGCTCAATTTTGAAGCTAGAGGAAGCGGGGGTCCCTCAAATACTATAATAGAAAGTAATAGTGGTAACAAAACTTTAATAAGTGAGTTCTCAAAGGCTAAAACAAAATACCCATTAGCAAACTCATTAATGTATAGTGTTTATAAAAAACTACCCAACGATACTGATGCAACTGTTTTTAGAGAACAAAAAGATATACCTAGTTTTTTCTTTGCTTTTATTGATGATCATTTTGATTATCACACGGCAAATGACACGGCAAAGAATTTAGATGATACTTCTTTGTTGCATCAAGCTAGTTATTTGGAACAACTTTTACCGCACTTTGCAGAGATTGACTTGGCGACATTACCAAGTGAGGAAGATATGGTTTACTTTGATCTTCCTGTTGTTGATATGGTTTACTTTCCATTTGCTTATATTTTACCCTTATTAATTTTGGGTTGGATAGTATTAATCGCCTTATGCCTTTACGGATTTAGGCAAAAATTAATTTCTTTTGCAGAGGTAGCAAAATCATTCAAGAGCTTACTACTTTTTTTGATATTAGGTCTAGGTTTTTCTTGGCTCATATGGTTTGTTTCTAAACTAATTTACCCCAGTGTTCAAGAAAATTTAAACGGTTTTACTTATAATGGACATTGGTATATTTTGGCTATTAGTGCCCTGAGTTTGGCTTTAGCTCATTTTTTATCTTATCCTAAAAAAAGCTCAAATTTTAATCAGCGCACCAGCACACTTTTACCAGGAATTGTGTTGATTTTATTGATTTGTACTTTAATAGCTTTTATATTACCCGGAGCGTTTTATTTTATTTTTGCATTTTACTTTGCTTTGGCAGCCTTCGGTTTGCGTCTTTTTCAAATTAAAAACCTATTTCTCTTAGCTCTTTTTGGCCTTCCTTCACTTTTAATTTTTGCGCCTTTAGTTCAATTTTTTCCAGTCGGATTAGGGTTAAATGTGCTGCCTGTAAGTGCCTTACTTATATATTTTATCTTTGTCGGGTTGCAAGCTTCGTGGTTAGAATTAGAGTATAAAAAACCGGTAGGTTTTGCTTTTATTTTTATCGGATTGTTGGCTTTAATTGTTATTCATTTAAAAAGTGACTTTAATGAACTACGACCTAAACCCAATAGTTTGCTTTATGTTTTTGATGTAAATGAAAATCAGGCTAACTGGTACAGTTATGACGAGCATCTTGATAGTTTTACTCAGCAAATTTTTGATGCTCAAGATCGCATACAAAAAGCCAGTTTGTTTGATAGTAAATACCAAATGCCTTTTACTTTTGAAAAACAAGCGCCCATTCTCCCATTTAAACCCGCCCAAGTAAGCATAAAAAGTAAAGATTCAAATTCAATCAGTACAAGATATAAACTAACTATTACACCTCAGCGTGACCTTAATCGAATTGAGATTACTAAGCCTAAAGATCTTGAGGTTTTAAGTCTTAAGATAAATGAAAAAACGATTAAAAATTCCGCTTTAGCGTACTATAAAAATAAACGAGAGTCTTTATTAACCTACTATGTGGTGGATAATGATACGTTGAGAATAGAAATTGAATTGCCCAAAGACAATGCGGCTCAATTAACGCTGTTTGAAGCAAGTAACAACCTATTAAGTCAGCAAAAATTTACGATTAAACCACGAAGCACAGACCAAATGCCAAAGCCTTTTATTTTGAATGATGCCATCATAACCCAACAAATTATAGAATTAAAATAAACTTATGTCAAAGGATTTTAAGAAACGAATAGCGCAATGGGAGAAAAAGCGACAGTCGCCCAGATACTATGTTTTTCTTTACGGATTTTTGATCTTTGCCCTTCCAGTATCCACTTTTATTGAATTGGTAAATGCCAATTTTTTAATGAGTGAACTCAATGCATTGCGTTGGTTCTTTTTTTTGCTAACTCATAGCCTTTTTGGTTGTTTGGTAGCTTTTTTTGATTTTAAACGCAAAGACAAAGAGTATTTAGAGTTTAAAAATAAACAAAAATGAAAGAAAAACCGGTAATAGGAATATTAGGTTGTGGCTGGTTAGGCCTTCCCTTGGCCAAAGAACTTTTGCGATTGGGTTATCGAGTAAAAGGTACAACTACTCGAAAAAGTAAAATAAATGAGCTGCGAGATATTGGTATTTCAGCTCACGTTGTGAAACTTACTGAAGATTCAATTATAGGCGAGGTAGATGAGTTTTTACAGGACATTAATTGTCTAATTATAGATGTGCCTCCAGGCTTGCGAAAAAACCCAAACAGTAGCTTTGTACTTAAATTAAGGTTGCTTATTCCTCTGCTTAAACAGGCACATTTAAAGCGTATTTTTTTTGTAAGCTCTACCAGCGTATTTCTGGATACCTCACCACCAAGTAGTTATACAGAAACATCAATCCCTAACGCAACAAGCAGAAATGGGTTGGAGTTAATTCGGGCTGAAGAGTTATTATTGGGGCAAACGGCTTTTGATACTAAAATTATTCGTTTTGGAGGGCTAATAGGTCCCGACCGCCATCCTGTTCATTTTTTAGCAGGAAGAAAAGATTTGCAAAATGGTCAAGCACCAGTCAACTTGATTCAGCAACAAGACTGCATAAGACTGCTTATAGCCTGTTTAGAGAAACAAGTGGAGGCACAAATATTTCACGGTGTTTTTCCTTCACACCCGAGCAAGGAGCTATATTATAATGCTAAAGCCAACGAGTTGCGCTTAACGTCTCCCCGCTTTAGCAGTTCAGCAGTTTCTGCAGGTAAATACGTTTCATCAGAAGAGACAAGACGCATATTAGAAATTGATTTCTTACAACAACCTTAGGCTTAATTTAGTTAATAATAAATAAAATGGGTGGTTTGAAAATCAAACCACCCATTTTATTATAATAGCTGTTAGGAGATCTTTTTTACCAGATTCTCACGCGATTTGATGGAGCAACATACATAGAATCTCCTTCTTTTATGTCAAATGCTTCGTAAAATGCATCAACATTTTGCAAAGGTACATAAGCTCTATATTGCCCTGGAGAATGCGGATCTGTCTTTATTTGTGAACGTAAGGCTTCTTCACGAGATTTGGTTCTCCAAACAGTAGCCCACGATAAGAAAAAGCGTTGTTCGGGGGTAAATCCATCGATGTTTTCGGGTCTACCGTGCTCTTTAAAGTGGCGTTGTAAACCGTCATAAGCGCCTAAAACGCCGCCTAGGTCTCCAATGTTTTCACCTAACGTAAATTTACCGTTGATATATACGCTGTCTAAAACTTCGATGGCGCTGTATTGTTCGGCCAATTGGTTTCCTCGCTTTGTGAATTCTTCTAAATCTTTATCTGTCCACCAGTTATTTAAATTTCCTTCGGCGTCAAAGCGTGCACCACTGTCATCAAAAGCATGTGAAATTTCATGACCTATTACTGCCCCGATTCCACCATAATTTACTGCAGCATCTGCTTTGTAATTATAAAATGGGGGTTGTAAAATCGCCGCAGGAAATACAATTTCGTTAAACATAGGGTTAAAGTAAGCATTCACTGTTTGAGGAGACATTCCCCATTTACTTTTGTCTACAGGCTCATAAATTTCGGCCAAATTATCTTGCATAGCCCATTGAGATATGGCTTGCATATTTGCATAGTAACTATTATCTTGTGTTACGTTTAAATCAGAGTAATCTTCCCACTGATCTGGATAGCCAATTTTAACTGTAAATTTGTCCAGCTTCTCAATAGCTTTCTTCTTGGTTTCTGCACTCATCCAGTCTAATTGCTCAATTCGGGCTTGGTAGGCTGCAATTACGTTGTCTATCATTTCTTTAGCCTTTGCTTTCGCTTCTGGCGGAAACTTTTCATCTACATACAATTGGCCTAAGGCTTCGCCGATAGCGTTATTTACCGTCGCTAAAGCACGCTCTCTCGCAGGTCTCATTTTTTGAGCACCATTTAAACGTTTGCTGTAAAACTCCCAGCTAGCTTGCTCTAAATCTGTACTTAATTGACTAGAAGCATTGTTTAGAGTTGCCCAACGCATTAAGGTTTTAATTTCACTTAGGTTTTCTGGTTGTAATATTTCTTGTACGGTGGCCATGTATTTAGGTTGCATTACCAGTACCGTGTCTATTTCTTTTTCAACTCCTAGTTCTGTAAAGTATTTTCTCCAATCTATAGCCGGAACCATTTGCTGTAATTCCTCTATTGAGGTGGGATTGTTAAAGTTTCTAAAGTCGCGGCTTTGTACCTTATCTAATCTAGGCTCGGCGAGTTTGGTTTCCCAAGCTAAAATAGTTTCTGCTTGAGCTTTAGCACTTTCTTCGTCTTCACCTATTTTAACTAGCATTTTAGCAATATAGGCTTTGTAATCTTCTCGAATAGCTTTTGAGTCTGCATCATCTTTGATGTAATAATCTCTATCGGGTAAACCGAGACCATCAGGGGCGAGATAGGCAGCATTAATATTTGAATTAGAAGGGTTGGCATAAGCTCCTAAACTAAAGAATGGAGCCGAAACTGCTGTAGGATTCTTTGCTAAAGCTTCTTGTAACTCTGCAATGCTTTGTATCTTCTCTATTTTTTCAAGTACTGGCTTAATAGGAGTAATACCAGCCTCATTTCGTGCAAGGGTGTCTAGTTTAGATTTAAACAAAAATAAAGCCTTAGCTTGATCGGTGTCTGGAGCATAGGCTTCGTTTTCAATCGCTTTGTCGATTATTGCCAATACATCGTTATCTGTACTTTGCCTTAATACTTGGAACCCTCCCCAAGAAGTTCTGTCATCTGGGATTTTGGTTTCTCGTAGCCAAGTTCCGTTTACATATTGATAAAAGTTATCTTTTGGGCTTACCAAGGTATCCATATATTGCAATTCGATACCGGGTGTGGCATTTTCTGTTGATTGTGCTAGTTGTTGAGTATTTTCTTTGCAAGAAAATAATGCCAAACCACCAGCCAAAACCAACAAATGGGGTTTTAATCTTGTTTTCATTAGTATTGTTGTTATTGATCTTTATCTATTAGTTATTGCTTTGCTGATTTGTTACAGACTTTTTAAAGTTTTCTTTTAAAAAAATGCTGTCTTTTTCTTTTTTAAATAAAACAACTTGTTTACCCAAAGCATTGGGTATGGTGTATGAAAGAACATACTGCTTTATTAAAAAACCATCTTCGGTTTTTATGATAACGCCAGAGCCACGGCAAACTCCCATAGCTGTCTTTAAAAGTTCGTGAAACCAATATGTATTTTGGTTTCCATTTATTTTTCTGTTAAAAGCTTCAAAGTGCCAAGCTTTTCCTGTGCGAAAATGCGGTGCGGCATAGTGCATAAAAGCTTGCTTCTCCCAGATCTCATCGGCTTGTGTACCAATGAAGGTGGCCTCTTTATGCATTTTATCAAAATAACTGTCAAATTGAGCATTTGCTGCAGCCAAGTGCCAAGCATCTATAAAATTATTTAAAGCTGCTTTGGTAGAATCTTTTACTTGTGCGCTTCCAGCCACTGAAAAAAATCCGATAAGGAGAAAAAGACAAAGCTTATTCATTTGTTTTTTTATTTACAGGTCATTATTCTTTTGTTGCTACAGAATCTTCAGATTTTATAGATTCTAGAAGCTCAGCTTCAAATTCTTCTATGCTCGGTAAAAAAACTTCATTGAGTTGCGTCTTTAAGTTATTGAAGGCGATGATGACTTTCTCTAAATTATTTTTCAATAAAGTGGTGTCTTTTACTTGGCGCTGACTCACTTGCTCTAACATTTTGGTATGGGTGTAAAGAACATTTAATCTTGCCGCTATTGCATTTTCCTTAAAAACCAGAGGCACACTGTCGTTTAATTGCTTTGCTATATTGGCTAGATTAGTGGCGTTTTCTACCAAATCTTGGTAATGTGATGATTTTAAATTTTCAAGCTCATTTTCAAAGGTTTTAAAATCGGCCCAGGTATTGGCAGTGTCTTGTGTTTTTTTGCTCAGCTTTACTTGGGTTGAGGTGGGTAAAATAATATCTTTTTGTAAAATGTTAGTTTGTTTTTCTAGGAAAGAATTCTCTTTGGATTTATCAGATTTATTTTGGCAAGAAATCAAACCTATTAAAACTGAAAAGATGAGCAAGAAAGGCAGGGAAAAAATCCTTTTCATATAAGCGCTTTTAGATGCGAAAGATACAATTTTTTAGAAGAATATTGTTTTTTCTGGGTCAATTTACGTGTGCGAAAGTTTTGTAGTGCGCTTAAAAAATCGTTTTTTTGAGGTGCTATTAAAGCCTTTTTAAATATATGAATCAATGGGAAATAAAATATTAATTATAGGAGCCTGTGGGCAGATAGGAACAGAGTTAACCCTTACTTTGAGAGAGAAGTTTGGGAATGAAAATGTAGTTGCCAGCGATATTAGAGAAGGCAATGAACAACTGATGCAAACTGGCCCTTTTGAAATTTTAGATGCGACCAATTATAAGGCAATTGAAGATATTGTCATGCATTATGAAATTGATGAGGTTTATTTGATGGCGGCAATGCTAAGTGCTACCGCCGAAAAATTTCCCATGCGCGGTTGGGAGTTGAATATGAATTCTCTTTTCAATGTATTAAACCTAGCCAAAGACAAGAAGATTAGCAAATTGTTTTGGCCCTCGAGTATTGCTGTGTTTGGACCTACTACTCCAAAGCTTAACACGCCACAAACAACGGTAATGGAGCCTACTACTGTTTACGGAATTAGCAAGCAAACAGGAGAGCGCTGGTGCGAATATTATCACGAAAAATATGGTGTTGATGTGCGAAGTATTCGATACCCTGGCTTAATCAGCTATAAAACCGCTCCGGGTGGTGGAACAACTGATTATGCAGTGGAGATTTTTCACGAAGCCTTAAGTAAACAATCTTACACCAGTTTTTTAAGTGAAGATACTGCTTTACCTATGATGTTTATGGATGATGCAATTGAGGCAACTATACGTTTAATGAATGCAGATAAGGAATCTTTAAGCATCAAATCTTCTTATAATTTAGGTGGTATTAGCTTTACACCTAAAGAAATTGCCGAAAGCATTAAAAAGCATATTCCTAACTTTAAAATAGATTATGAGCCAGATTTTAGACAGGCTATAGCCGATTCTTGGCCTTCAAGTATCGATGATAGTCAGGCGCAAAAAGACTGGGGATGGAAACACCAATTTGATTTAGATAAAATGACGAAAGCGATGCTCGATGGTTTGCGAAATCTGTAAATTATTTTGAACTTAAAAAAAAATCCTTTTCAATGAAAAGGATTTTTTTTGGTATTAATAAGTAAGGTTATTTCCTAGCCTTTAGCATTTGCACTAAGGTATTCACGATTCATACGTGCGATATTTTCAAGAGAAATACCTTTGGGACATTCAAGTTCGCAGGCTCCTGTATTCGAGCAATTTCCAAAACCTTCTTCATCCATTTGACGTACCATAGCTTGAACACGATCTACAGCTTCTACACGTCCTTGTGGTAATAAGGCATATTGAGAAACCTTAGCTGAAGTGAAAAGCATAGCACTTGCATTCTTACAAGCTGCTACACATGCACCACAGCCTATACAAGTGGCTGCATTAAAAGAATCATCGGCGTTATGCTTATTTACCGGAATAGAATTAGCGTCTATAGTATTACCCGATGTGTTTACCGATACGTAACCACCTGCTTGCTGAATGCGGTCAAAAGCTGTTCTGTCTACTATTAAATCTTTAATTACAGGAAATGCATTGGCTCTAAAAGGCTCTATGGTAATGGTATCTCCATCGTTAAAAGAGCGCATGTGTAATTGACAAGTAGTAATTAAACGGTCTGGACCGTGAGGCTCTCCGTTAATTTGTAGCGAACAAGATCCGCAAATACCTTCCCGGCAATCGTGATCAAACTCTACTGGTTCTTCTCCTTTGGCCACTAATTCTTCATTCAATACATCTAGCATTTCTAGAAAAGACATATCTCCTTCTATACCATCAATGGGATAGTCGACCATTTTTCCTTTGGTGTTAGCACCGTCTTGGCGCCATATTTTAAGTGTAAGTTTCATAATCCTAATTTGAAGATTGAAAAATTTAAAAGTTTCGCTATTGAGGCGAGCTGCTTTTCAATTTCTCAAATTATTTATAACTCCTTGTTTTTAATTCGATATTATCAAATACTAAATCTTCTTTGTGTAATTTAGCTTCGCGCGGATCACCGGTATATTCCCAAGCGGCAACATATTTAAAGTTCTCATCATCTCGTAATGCCTCGCCCTCTTCGGTTTGATACTCTTCTCTAAAGTGACCTCCACAAGACTCATTTCTGTGTAGAGCATCTTTAGCAAATAGTTCACCTAACTCAAGAAAATCTGCTACTCTTCCCGCTTTTTCAAGTTCTGCATTTTTGGTTTCAGCCTTTCCAGTCACCTTTACATTCTTCCAAAAATCTTCACGTAAAGCTTTAATTTCTTCTAAAGCCTCTTGTAAGCCTTGAGCGTTTCTAGCCATACCACATTTGTTCCACATGATTTTTCCTAATTTTTTGTGGTAATGATCTACCGAGTGTTTGCCACTGGCTTTCATCAAACGATCAATTTTATCCTTCACATTTTTTTCGGCTTCGGCAAACTCTGGTAAATCTGTTGAGATAGCTCCTGTTCTAATGTCATTAGATAAATAATCTCCAATGGTGTAAGGCAGTACAAAATATCCATCGGCTAAACCTTGCATAAGGGCCGAAGCTCCTAATCGGTTTGCACCGTGATCAGAGAAATTGGCCTCTCCTGCAGCATAACAACCAGGAATAGTGGTTTGTAAATTATAATCAACCCATAAACCACCCATAGTATAATGTACCGCAGGATAAATCATCATAGGTGTTTCATACGGATTTTGATCTACAATTTTTTGATACATCTGGAAAAGGTTACCGTATTTTGCTTCGACAACTTCTTTTCCTAAACGAGTAATTTCTTCTTTTGAAGCATTTTTATGACCAGAGGTAAAAGCTTTTTCCTTACCATAACGCTCGATAGCACTTGCAAAATCTAAGAATACAGCCTCACCTGTTTTATTTACTCCAAACCCAGCATCGCAACGTTCTTTTGCTGCTCTTGAAGCTACATCTCTTGGCACCAAGTTACCAAATGCAGGGTATCTGCGCTCCAAATAATAATCGCGCTCTTCTTCACTTAAATCAGTAGGTTTTAGTCGGCCCTCGCGAATCGCGATTGCATCTTCTTTCTTTTTAGGTACCCATATACGTCCATCGTTTCGTAGAGACTCAGACATCAGCGTAAGCTTAGACTGGTGGTCTCCCGATACGGGTATACAAGTGGGGTGAATTTGGGTGTAGCAAGGGTTGGCAAAATAGGCACCTCGCTTATGTGCTCTCCATGCTGCCATCACGTTACTACCCATTGCATTAGTTGATAAGAAGAAAACATTACCGTAACCTCCAGAAGCTAAAACTACTGCGTGTGCAGAATGTTTTTGAATTTCTCCAGTTACCATATCTCGGGCAATAATTCCTCTAGCTTTACCGTCAACCAAGACTAAATCCATCATCTCATGACGGGTAAAAGATTGAATCTTCCCGCGGTTGATTTGTCTGTTCATTGCCGAGTATGCTCCTAATAAAAGTTGCTGCCCCGTCTGACCTTTAGCATAAAAAGTACGCGATACTAGTACCCCTCCAAATGAGCGGTTGTCTAATAGTCCGCCATATTCTCTTGCAAAAGGCACTCCTTGTGCCACACATTGGTCGATAATATTACCCGATACTTCGGCCAAGCGATATACGTTGGCTTCTCGTGAACGATAATCACCTCCTTTAACCGTATCATAGAATAAACGATAATCAGAATCGCCATCGCCTTGATAGTTTTTTGAGGCATTTATACCCCCTTGCGCTGCAATTGAGTGTGCTCTTCGCGGTGAATCTTGGTAGCAGAAAGTCTTAACATTATAACCCAGTTCGGCTAGGGTGGCAGCTGCACTACCGCCTGCAAGACCGGTACCAACTACAATCACATCTATGTTTCTTTTGTTGGCTGGGTTTACTAAGTTTATTTCGTTTTTATGTTTTGTCCATTTATCGGCTAATGGTCCTGATGGTATTTTTGAATCTAAAACTGACATAAATCTTTCGTATTACAAGTGATTAATATAGTGATAAACGGCTATAAAAATAAACCCTAATGGGATTAAGATTGCGAAGGCCTTTGTGAAACCTTGCAAGCCTTTTGAATATTTGTTATTAAATCCAACCGATTGAAATGAAGAAGCAAAACCATGCAATAAGTGAAGCATTAAGAAAACAAATGAAATGACATAAACACCTACGCGTATAGGATTCTCAAATTTAGCGATGGTTTCTTCATAATAGCGTGTTGGGTCTTCTGGGTGACTTTCAATATACTTGTGCATAATTTCTGGAAACCAAAAATCGTAAAAATGCAAGCCTAAAAAGGCTAAGATAACCGCTCCAGAAAAAATCATGTTTCTAGACATCCAGCTAGAATTAGCAGAGCCCTTATAGTTGGCATAACCTATGCTTCTAGCATTTCGGTTTTGAATTTCAAGCACAAACCCCATAATAAAATGAAAAATCACCCCAAAAATTAAGATGGGTTGCAAGATGGCTTGCACTAAAAAATTAGTACCCATAAAATGAGATATCTCATTGAATACATCGGGGCTTATAACCGATATAAAATTTATGGTAAAATGTTGTAGTAAAAATAAAACTAGGAATAAACCTGACAGAGCCATAGCAAACTTTTTTGCTACAGACGATTTTAGTAATCCACCCATTGGTTGTAATGATTTTTTTATGAATTTAGCACAAAAATAAGCTATCCTATATCATTTGCAAAGTTTCTAAAGGACAAGCTTCTTATTTAGAATAAATATTAACAAACTGTTTCGTTTTGTTTTTAATTTATTGAGGTAATATTTAATGATAACTGATTTATTTTGGCGAAAAAAAAACAATTCCGATAAGGCAAGGGTGTAAAAATGGCAATTTAACAAATAGACTTTCCGCTAATTTTTGTTTGCATTCTAATTAGGTCAGCATTTTGTTAATAGGGTTTTCTTGTTTTAAACAAGAGTATGGTTTCAAAATCTCAAGTAAATCTGTATGAACTTTGGCTTTTTTCTAGCTATATTTTTGCAATTCAGAATCTAGTGCTATATAAATAGAGCATTCAACGACAAATTATTACCTTTGAAAAAATTCAAGTTTTATGAGATATCAAGCTATAAACAACGACTTATTTATTGAAAACAGAAAGAACTTTATGGCGCAAATGCGTCCTTCTAGTTTGGCTGTTTTTAACTCCAATGATATTTATCCAACGGGGGCAGATAGCACCATGCCTTTTCAGCAAGATAAAAACATTTTTTATCTAAGTGGGGTAGATCAAGACCAGAGTATTTTAGTGCTTTTTCCCGATGCACCAAAACCAGAGCATAGAGAAAATTCTTTTTCTTACCGAAACCAATGAGCATATTGCCGTTTGGGAAGGGGAGAAATTAGACAAAGAAAAAGCGCTGGAAGTTTCAGGAGTGAAGACCGTATACTGGTTAAAAGATTTTAAGAAAGTTTTTCACGAATTAATGGCTCAATGTGATACCATTTATATTAATACCAATGAGCATTATCGTGCCAATGTAGAAACCGAAACAAGAGAAGCGCGTTTCAATAAATGGGTAACAGAAGCCTACCCCGCTCATCAAAGAGCTAAAAGTAACCCGATTTTACAGCGACTGCGTGCGGTGAAACACAGCTTGGAGTTAGAAGTAATGCAAGCAGCTTGTAAAATTACCGAAAAAGGATTTAAACGTATTTTAGATTTTGTAAAACCTGGTGTATGGGAATATGAAATAGAAGCAGAATTTATGCACGAATTCTTGCGTAATCGCTCACGCGGATTTGCCTACACACCTATTGTGGCTTCGGGTAACAACGCCAATGTTTTGCATTATATAGAAAATAAAGCACAATGTAAGGCGGGTGAACTTATCTTGCTGGATGTTGGTGCAGAGTATGCTAATTATTCTAGCGATATGTCTCGAACTATTCCCGTTTCAGGAAAATTTACCAAAAGACAAAAAGAGGTGTATAATTCGGTTAATAAAGTGAAAGATTTGGCCACTCAACTATTGGTGCCAGGAGCAGATTGGACCGAATACCATAAAGAAGTAGGTAAGTTGATGACCTCAGAACTACTCGACTTGAAATTGTTAGATAAAGCTGATGTGCAAAATGAAAACCCGGAATGGCCAGCGTATAAAAAATATTTTATGCACGGCACTTCACATAATATCGGTTTAGATACGCACGATTATGGTTTATTGTATGAGCCTTTAAAAGCGAATATGGTGTTTACTGTAGAACCAGGAATTTATATCCCCGATGAAGGTTTTGGTATTCGCTTAGAAGATGATGTGGTTATTCAGGAACAAGGTGAACCCTTTAATCTAATGGCTGATATCCCCATTGAAGCTGATGAAATTGAAGATTTAATGAATAAATAAAAATAGTATCTTTTCGAGATTATTATTTTTTAAAACAAAAGGAAGCTC
>CATQIB010000023.1 GCA_958296185.1 uncultured Mesonia sp. | reverse complement strand
AAAAGATAATTCTGCTAATGGTTTGGTGGGTGTTACATACCTAGGGTCGTTATTGTGAAAGCCATCAATATCACTCCAAATTTGAACTTCTTCTGCTTCTAAACAAGCACCAATAATCGTGGCGGTATAATCGCTCCCGCCACGACCTAAATTGGCGATTTCACCCTTGGCATCTAAACAAATAAAACCTTGGGTAACCCATATAGGATTTTTGGGGTAACCTATACATTGTTGTTTAAGCTGTTGCTTGATATAAAAATAATCGGGTTCACCGTCTTTATCGGTGCGCATAAAATCTAGAGCAGGTAAGTATATATGTTCAATTTGTTGTGATTTAAAATACAAACTTATTAATCGACTAGAAAACAATTCTCCTTGAGCAATAATCTCATTTTTTAAGCTTTCGCTGAAAGGCTTTTGAAAACATCCTGCCAACCAGGCAGCTAGTAAATCAACATATTCTAGGGCTACCTGAAGTTGCTCAGGATGCTTTTCCAATAGATCACAACTAAATTTTCTAAAGTGATGCGTAATTTGTTCGATTAAATCATTAGTCGCTTTAAAATTTTCTTGCGCCAAGCAATCAGCAAACAGTGTCAACTGGTTGGTGCTGCCGCTCAATGCCGAAAAGACCATAAATTTTGATCCTGGCCTTTGAGCTATATGGGCAATTTGTGCAATGTTATTTGCACAGCTTACAGAGGTACCACCGAACTTTAAAACTTTCATATTACTTTAATCTGAGTTCAAATGTATAAGTACATTTGAATCATTCCATTTTTTTATAAAAAATTGACTAATTTTACACAGTTTGTTAAATATATAACATTATGAAGACCGTAGCACAGGCTGTTGGAGAAGTGGTGAAAGGGCAGCACTTTTTAGAAGAAGCTTTAGCTCGAGGTATTGTAAATTATAGTGCTTTGGCAAGTGATTTACAGCCTAAAATTAGCGATTTGCTTAGAAAACCTGTAAAGACAGGAGCTATTATGATGGCGTTGCGTAGATATCCTATCCCGCCGCATATTCATCAATCTGGGCAAATAAAAAATAGCCTACGGCTTTTGGGAGATATAACCTTAAAATCAGATATTGTGGCTTATACATTTGAGAATTCTGCCACTTTAATTCCATCTCAAGTAAAGTTACTCGATAAAATAAACCATCGAGAGCAACTTTTTTATGCGTTTACCCGAGGTATAACCGAGAGTAATTTAATGATTTCTGGTGCACAGAAAGATTTAGTGAGTAGTTATTTTAAGCGAGAAAGGCAAATGCATTTTCGGGCAAATTTATCCGCTATAAGCGTAAAACTACCACAAGATAATTATAAGATTACCGGATTGTACTATCAAATTTTTAAGGATTTAGCCTGGAACGGCATTGCGGTTTATGATGTGGTATCAACCACCAATGAATTTATAGCCTTGGTAGACGATGCACTGGTTGAGAAGGCTTTTACTGTTATAAAACGTCTAAAATCAAACAATTAAATAATTTATATTAAATGAAGAAAAGGTTACTCGCTATTCTAGTCCCTGTAGTGTTTTTAAATGCAATTGTTTTATGGCAATTATTGAATCAAATAATAAATTATGAAGATCAGCTTTGGAGGTTATTAGCCCTTTTTGGTGGTTTTTTATTAATAACTCCGTTTTCAATTTGGATTATATTAAAGTTGATGAAATCAAAATAAATCAATTAAAAATCCCGCTCATTGGCGGGATTTTTAATTGATATAAGCATAGGTTTTATTCCTTATCATTTGCATCTTCAAAAGAATTCCATCCTCTTGCTTTAATAGGTATTTTTTGGTTCGCACGAGTTATTAAGTGCATACCTTCTTTTTCTTCGGTCATATGGCCAATGACGGTTAAATTTGGGTTGCCCTTAATCTTATCATAATCGTTTTGATCTATGGTAAACAATAATTCATAATCTTCTCCGCCGCTCAAAGCAATGGTTGTACTGTCTATATTGAATTCTTCGCATACAGAGATAACAGCTGGGTCTAATGGTATTTTTTCTTCAAACAAATTTGCTCCAACCTTAGCATTTCTGCATAAATGTATTATTTCAGAAGAAAGACCATCGCTAATATCTATCATACTGGTAGGTTTCACCTCGAGCGCCTCTAGAAGTTGAGGAATGTCTTTTCTAGCTTCTGGTTTTAATTGGCGTTCAACAAGATAGGCATAAGGTTCTAAATCGGGTTGCGCGTTAGGGTTTACTTTAAACACCTCATTTTCTCTTTCTAAGACTTTAAGTCCCATAAATGCAGCGCCAAGATCACCCGTTACTACCAATAGGTCATTCGGCTTTGCTCCACTTCTATAGGTAACTTTATCGGTTTGCACTTGTCCTATCGCGGTAATACTAATTACAAGACCACTTCGTGACGAGGTAGTATCGCCGCCTATCAAATCAACTTTATAAGTGTCGCAAGCTAAAGTAATACCAGCATATAATTCTTCAAGCGCCTCTACAGGAAAACGGTTGGATACCGCTATAGACACGGTTATTTGTGAGGCTTGAGCGTTCATGGCATACACATCAGATAAATTTACCATCACGGCTTTGTAGCCTAAGTGTTTCAATGGGGTGTAGGCCAAGTCAAAATGAACCCCTTCAATCAGCATATCGGTGGTGATAACACTTTGCTCTTTTTCGTGATTAATCACTGCTGCATCATCGCCAATGCCTTTATGGGTGGTTGGCTGGTGGGTTTTTACAAAGCGAGTAAGGTGATCTATAAGTCCAAATTCGCCTAATTCAGATAAGCTGGTTTTGGGTAAATTGTCTTCAAACATAAGTGAATTTTCCAATATTTATAAAATGCAAAATTAGTAGAATAAAGACTAACAGGAGGCATATTAGTAAAAATTTATCGCTTCCGCGGAAGCGATTCTAGATTTAAAATTTAAAAAGGATGCCTGGCACTTGCTGTTCAATCCTATGCTGCTTCTTGCTATTTGTAAACTATTTATTTTTAAGTGTTTATGGTGGATATAATATAAAATAGAAAGGGATTATGCCTTATAATTTAAACCTATGCTTAAATAAATAAAATAACTGAAGTCGCTATGGGATTAAGCAGGCTATATTGTATCTTTGTGGGCAATATAGTTTAAATAAAATTGAGATGATAAAAGTAAGTGAACAAGCTAGGCAAAAACTTTCTGGATTAATGGCAGAAGAAGGTTTTGATGCCCAACAAGATTTTGTGCGCGTAGGAGTAAAAAGCGGCGGGTGTTCTGGTCTTTCTTACGACTTAAAATTTGATAAAACTAAGCAAGACGAGGATAAGATTTTTGAAGATAATGGCGTAAAGCTAATCGTAGATAAAAAGAGTTTTTTGTACTTGTTGGGTACCACCTTAGAGTACAGTGGTGGACTTAACGGCAAAGGATTTGTTTTTAATAATCCTAATGCGCAACGCACCTGTGGTTGCGGAGAGTCTTTTTCGCTTTGATTAGTTGTAAAAAAGCTTTTAAAAACGATAAAAATAAAGAGCTGCAAAAATGGTTTTCTTTTTGTCAGCCAAACGGCCTTAGGGCACAGTAGAAAAATAAAAAATTTCAAATTTTGAAAATAAAAGTTAATGAAGCGTTGGGATAACGGTTTATATTGATACAAATGCATAAATGCCTGAGACTTAATACCAGAAGCTGAATTAACCTTAAACTTGATTAAATGAATAAATTTACCGAAGACGACTTAAGAGAAGAGTTGAAAACCAAAGAGTATGAGTATGGTTTTTACACCGATATTGAGTCTGATACATTTCCAGTAGGACTAAACGAAGACGTAGTACGCGCCATTTCAAAAAAGAAAGAGGAGCCAGAATGGATGACCGAGTGGCGATTAGAAGCCTTTAGAATTTGGCAAGAAATGGAAGAGCCGGAATGGGCAAATGTAAAATATGAAAAGCCTGACTTTCAAAATATCTCTTATTACTCGGCTCCCAATAAAAAGCCAAAGTACGAAAGTTTAGATGAGGTAGATCCTGAACTATTAGATACATTTAAAAAACTAGGTATTTCACTTGATGAACAAAAGAAATTGGCTGGTGTAGCTGTAGACGTTGTAATGGATTCAGTTTCGGTAACCACTACATTTAAGAAAACCTTAGCCGAAAAAGGCATTATATTTTGCTCTATGTCTGAGGCGATTCAGGATCATCCAGAACTAGTAAGAAAATACATCGGGACGGTGGTACCTAAAAAAGATAATTTTTATGCGGCCTTAAATTCAGCCGTGTTTAGTGATGGTTCTTTTTGCTATATCCCTAAAGGGGTAAGGTGTCCGATGGAACTTTCTACTTATTTCAGGATTAACCAGGCTGGTACAGGCCAGTTTGAACGCACCTTGGTGGTTGCTGACAAAGGAAGTTACGTAAGTTACTTAGAAGGTTGTACAGCCCCACAACGAGATGAAAACCAGTTACACGCCGCAGTGGTAGAACTCATCGCGCTTGACGATGCCGAAATTAAATACAGCACCGTGCAAAATTGGTACCCTGGTAATGCCGAAGGAAAAGGAGGGGTGTTTAATTTTGTAACCAAACGAGGCCTTTGCGAAACCAATGCCAAAATAAGCTGGACTCAAGTGGAGACAGGAAGTGCCGTAACTTGGAAATACCCAAGCTGTGTATTGAAAGGAGATAACAGTATAGGTGAGTTTTACTCGGTTGCTGTAACCAACAACCACCAACAAGCTGATACGGGTACCAAAATGATTCATTTAGGTAAAAATACTAAGAGTACCATCATTTCAAAAGGAATCTCTGCTGGTCAGTCGCAAAATTCTTACCGCGGTTTGGTGCAAATTAGCAAAAGAGCCGAAAATGCACGTAACTTCTCAGAGTGTGATTCTTTATTGATGGGTAATGAGTGTGGAGCGCATACTTTCCCTTATATAGAAACCAAAAATAAATCGGCGCAAGTAGAGCACGAGGCAACTACAAGTAAAATTGGTGAAGATCAAATTTTTTATTGCAACCAGCGGGGTATAGATACAGAAAAAGCCATAGCGCTAATAGTAAATGGTTTTAGTAAAGAGGTATTAAACAAACTACCGATGGAGTTCGCTGTTGAAGCACAAAAATTACTAGAAATATCTTTAGAAGGTTCTGTAGGATAAAAAATAAATATGAGAAAAATAGCGCTTATTTTTATAGTGGCAAATTTGTTAATTGCTTGTAACGATAATAAATTAGAAGGCCAAAAAGAGGCTGAACCAACTAAAACTACAAAACAAGAAGATGGATTAGTTATCTTAAGTGGAGAGTTTATTTATTTAAACGAGGCCGCTGTTTTAAAAGGCGAAAGCTTTTTGTATGCGGTAGAGCAAGATAGCATGATGCATATATTAGATAAACAAGCAAAAGTGCTAAAACGCGACGAATTTGACATGATTCCTGTTGAGGTAAAAGCAAGCGTAAAACCAAATCCTGTTAAAGGAGGTTGGGAACAAATTATAGAAATAAAAGAAATAATAAAGGTATCACCGCCTACACAAGAAGGTGTAATTAAAGTTAAAGCAAATTAATATGTTAAAGATAAAAAATTTACACGCCAACGTAGAGGGCAAGGAGATTTTAAAAGGGATTAATTTAGAGATTAAAGCAGGTGAAGTGCATGCTATAATGGGGCCAAACGGTTCGGGTAAAAGTACATTAGCTTCTGTTATTGCAGGTAAAGAAGAGTACGAGCAAACAGAGGGTGAGATTATTTTGGAGAACGAAGAGATATCAGAACTAGAGGCCGATGAGCGTGCGCGAAAAGGAGTATTTTTATCCTTTCAATATCCAGTTGAAATCCCTGGTGTTTCGGTGACCAATTTTATTAAAACGGCAATAAACGAAACAAGAAAAGCTCAAGGTCTTGAAGAGATGCCCGCTAAAGACATGTTGAAGAAGATTAAAGAAAAATCTGAATTACTCGAAATTAAGAGAGGATTTTTGTCGCGCTCTTTAAATGAAGGCTTCTCGGGAGGAGAGAAAAAAAGAAATGAAATCTTTCAAATGGCAATGCTCGAGCCCAAATTTGCTATGCTTGATGAAACCGACTCAGGATTAGATATCGATGCGTTGCGTATTGTTTCAAATGGTGTAAATAAATTAAAAACTAAAGATAATGCGGTTATGGTAATCACCCACTACCAACGCTTATTAAATTATATAGTTCCTGATTTTGTTCATGTTTTAATGGATGGGAAAATTGTAAAGTCTGGAGGTAAAGAGTTGGCACATAAATTAGAGGAGCACGGTTACGACTGGATCAAAGAAGAAATGAAAATGGCCTAAACGTAGTGCTTTTAAGAATTATTAATGAATGAATTAAGATTTATGGATTTAAAAGATAAATTAATATCTTCTTTTTATGCCTATGAAGACCATCTACAAGTTACCGATCAGGTTCACGATGTAAAGGTTCAGGCAATAAAAGATTTTGAAACACTAGGTTTTCCTAAGAAAAAAGAAGAAGCCTGGAAATACACCTCCTTAAACAAATTACTTAAGCAAGACTATAATTTGTTTGCTCAAGTTGAAGATGCGTTAGATTATAAAGAAGTAAAAAAATACTTTATACACGAGATTGACACGTATACCATTGTGTTTGTTGATGGCGTGTATGCTTCTCAACTATCTAGCACAACGCACGATAAGATTGATGCTTGTTTGATGTCTTCGGCAATGGAGAAGGAAAAATATGCCGATTTGCTTGAGAAATACTTTAATAAAATTGCACCAAAATCCGGTTTAAACGCCCTAAATACTGCGTTCGCCAGACAAGGGGCCTTTATTAATATTCCTAAGAATACCGTAGCAGATAAACCCATACAAATTATCAACTTCTCAACGGGTAAAGAAAACAATCTTATGATTCAACCCCGAAATTTAATTGTGGTAGGGGAGAACGCCCAGGTTGAAATTATTGAACGTCACCAGAGTTTAACCGAAAATCCTGTTTTTACCAATTCGGTTACAGAAATCTTTGTGGACAAACGCGGTATGCTTGATTTCTATAAAATTCAAAACGATACGCACCATGCTTCTTTGATTGATAATACTTTTATCAAGCAAATGGCAGAAACGCATTGCTCGGTACATACCTTTTCGCTGGGAGGAGCCTTAACTAGAAATAACCTAGAGTTTTACCAAAAAGGAGAGCACTCTAACTCTATTCTTAAAGGTGTAACTTTAATCGAAGGTAAACAACACGTAGATCATAATACCCTAGTGCACCATACTCAACCTAATTGTGAGAGTCATCAAGATTATAAGGGTATATATGATGAAAAATCGGTTGGCGTATTTAATGGTAAAGTTTTGGTTGAAAAGATTGCCCAGAAAATTAACGCTTACCAAAGTAATAACAATATTTTGGCCCACGATGATGCCACTATCAACTCTAAACCGCAATTGGAGATTTTTGCAGATGATGTAGCTTGTAGTCACGGTTGTACCATTGGGCAATTAGATGAAGAAGCATTATTTTATCTTAAATCTAGAGGAATACCGGCCAAAGAAGCTCGTGCCTTATTAACCTATGCGTTTGCCAACAATGTCTTAGAAAGTGTAAAAATTGGAGCCATCAAAAAACGGATTAATAAATTAATAGCCAATAAATTAAATGTAAATTTAGGCTTTGACTTATAAATTATGACAAATTTCCCCATAGATAAAATACGTCAAGATTTTCCAATCCTACAGCGAAAGGTAAATGGAAAACCTCTGGTGTATCTTGATAATGCAGCCACATCGCAAACCCCTAAACAGGTAATAGATTGTATAGTAGAGTACTACTCGCTTTACAATGCCAATATCCACCGGGGGGTGCATACGCTATCTCAAGAAGCTACAGATGCGTATGAAGCTGCTCGGGAAAAAATTAGAGTTCATTTTAATGCAAAACATCCTGAAGAGATAATATTTACTTCGGGAACCACCGAGGGAATCAATTTGGTGGCGCACGGTTTTTCAAAACGATTGAAAAAAGGAGATGAGGTTATTGTTTCGGCCTTAGAACATCATTCTAATATTGTGCCGTGGCAAATGATGTGTGAAGAAACAGGGGCTAAATTGAAAGTTCTTCCTATGTTGCCTAGTGGTGATTTAGATATGAAAGCTTACGCGGATTTAGTAAATGCCAATACAAAATTGGTCTTTGTAAACCATATCTCAAACGCCTTGGGAACCATTAACCCAATAAAGGAAATTATTGAAAAGGCGAAATCAGTAGGTGCCGCGGTCTTAATTGACGGAGCCCAAGCCGCACCCCATATCAAAGCCGATGTTCAAGCCTTAGACGTAGATTTTTATGTTGTTTCTGCGCATAAAATGTGCGGTCCTACAGGAGTTGGGGTATTATATGGTAAAAAAACTTGGTTAGAAAAACTTGATCCCTATCAAGGTGGTGGAGAAATGATAGACCAAGTGCGTTTTGAGCAAACAACTTACGCTGGTTTACCTCATAAATTTGAGGCCGGGACACCAAATATTTGTGGTGGAATAGCCTTTGGTGCCGCCATTGATTATATGAATACAATTGGCTTTGAGGCTATAGCGCAATATGAGCATGACTTATTAGTAAAGGCAACACAAGCTTTACTTGAAATTGATGGCCTTAAAATTTATGGTACGGCAAAAGAAAAAACTTCGGTAATTTCATTTAATATAGAAGGAATACATCCGTATGATATAGGTACTATCGTTGATAAATTGGGTATTGCCGTTAGAACAGGGCACCATTGTGCTCAACCTATTATGGATTATTACGAGATTCCGGGTACGGTTAGAGCCTCCTTTGCATTTTATAATACCTTTGAAGAAGTAGAAGCCTTAGTGCAGGCAGTTAAAAAAGCTAAAGAAATGCTATCATGACAAGAATACTAAGTTTAATGACAGTGCTGCTATTGTTTGTAGGCTGCCAAGAAAAGCAATCCGATAAGCAAAAGATGGATGCGCTCATGCAACTTGAAAGTGGTGCCTATGATATTGAGTACATAGACGATAAAGATGTGACACCAAAAAAGATAAATCTTATTGCTATGCTTGAAGAGATGCAATTGGTGGGCAATATAGTTTGTAATAAATATACTACTAGCTTTAAGTTAGAAGATGATTTTGGAATATTTGTAAAACCCGCAGGAGTAACTCAAGCGGCTTGCGAAGACCAGGATCTAGAAAGAGAGTACTTAGAAAGACTGGCGAAAGTTCGGTTTTATGCCTACGATGGTGAACAGCTGGTCTTACAAGATGAGAATAAGAAAGAATTAATGCGCGGAAAAAAGAATTGATTGTGAATACGATTAAAGAGATACAAGAAGAAATAGTAGGTGAGTTTTCTATGTTCGACGATTGGATGCAACGCTATGAATATATGATTGAGCTGGGAAAATCATTGCCACTTATCGAAGAACAATATAAAACCGATGATTATAAAATCAAAGGCTGTCAAAGTCAGGTTTGGGTACATGCCGACTTTAAAGAAGGTAAAGTAGTATTTACCGCCGACAGTGATGCCATAATTACGAAAGGTATAATAGCTCTTTTGGTACGTTCATTTTCGCATCAAAAGCCAGAGGATATTATAGCTGCAGACACCCAATTTATAGATGAAATTGGATTAAAAGAGCATTTATCTCCAACCCGAGCAAACGGTTTGGTTAGCATGATAAAACAATTAAAAATGTACGCAATAGCTTATCAGGCTAAAGCAAATAATTAAAACTATGGGTAAATTAGAAGATATAGATGTAAATGAACTGGGTGAGAAAGTTGTAAAGGTAATTAAGACCATTTATGACCCAGAAATACCTGTTGATATTTATGAACTAGGACTTATTTATGATGTTTTTGTGAATGAAGATTACGAAGTTAAAGTGTTGATGACACTTACCACTCCTAATTGTCCGGTTGCAGAAAGTTTACCTCAAGAGGTAGAAGAAAAAATTAAGAGTATTGACTTGGTGAAAGATGCAGAAGTAGAAATAACTTTTGACCCGCCGTGGTCCCAGGATTTGATGAGCGAAGAGGCCAAACTTGAACTTGGTATGCTTTAATTATTGATATGAAAGATCAGCCTATCATAAACCGAGTAGCGAATAGTGCATTAGTAACCATAGATTTGGAAGATTTTTACCTTCCTGGTCCGCGAGTAGGTATAGATTTGGCTCAATGGTTACTAGAAGGTATAGTCTTGCGTGAGAAAGACTTCCGTAAAGCAGTAAATAGTCAAGATTGGCAAAAATATCAAGGAGCCTATGTTTATCTATTTTGCAGTACAGATGCTATCTTACCCGGTTGGGCGTATATGTTTGTAAGTCTACAATTAGGTGATTTTGCCAAAAAAGTAGTGATGGGTGATGAATTTACATTAGAAAACACCCTGTTTACGGAAGCAGTTAGAGATTTTGATGCTTCCATTTATCAAGATAAGCCGGTTATTATAAAAGGCTGCGCTAAACGTGAAATTCCACCCAATGCTTATGTGCTGTTGGCTCAAAAACTCCAAGCTTATGCTAAAAGTATTATGTATGGCGAGGCTTGTTCGGCCGTGCCAATGTTTAAACGCAAAAAGTAGTGACTAAACTATTGTTGGCGATGAGTTAGATTGTTATATTTTTGTGATTGATAAAAAATAACAAATCAATTCATGAAAAAAATTACAATCACTTTACTTTTGTTACTAATTGTGCAAATAGGATTTGCACAAGAAGAGAATCAAGAACAATCAGGATGGTTGGGTACAGGAACATTATCACTGCTATTTAATCAAGCTGCTTTCAATGCCGAATGGCAAGGAGGAGGTACTTCTAACTATGCCGGTAGTCTTAATTTTAATTACGATTTAAACTATAAAAAAGGCGATCTTACCTGGGATAATAAATTTATTGCTGATTTTGGTTTAACCAAGGTCAAAGATCAGGAGTTCACGCGTAAAACAAATGATCGGCTTGAAATCAATTCGATTTTAGGTAAGCAACTGCAAGAATCTAACTGGTATTACTCTTTCTTTTTAAATTTTAGAACTCAATTTGCAAAAGGCTATGAATATAGCGAAGCCGATGTGATTGATCCTATCACCAATGATGTAATAGGGGTAGAAACTGTACGAACAGAAACAACTCACTTTTTATCGCCAGGTTATTTACAAGCAGGTCCGGGTATGTTATGGAAGAAAAGCGACAAAATAAAAGTGAACATCGCTCCGGCAACAGCAAGATTGATATTTGTAGATGATGCCTTTACCAGCGTAGCAGGTTACACAGATGGTGACTATTTTGGTGTAGACCAAGGAGAGTCTACTCGATTTGAATTTGGAGCTTCTTTAAACGCATTTGCTAATTTTGAGTTGGTTAAAAATGTAAGTTTAGATAATATATTAAGCTTGTATACCAATTATTTAGAAGATCCTCAAAATGTTGATTTAGATTATACTGCAACGCTAAACATGAAAATCAATGATTATTTAACTACCAGCTTTATTTTTCAAGCAATTTATGATGATAACGCTATAAGCGGATTTCAAATTAGAGAGGTATTGGGAGTAGGGTTTACATATAAACTTAATCCGCAAGACTAAATCAAGCTTTTTCTTAAGGGCAAAAAAAAAGGAAATCTGTAAAATGATTTCCTTTTTTATGTTTCAAGATAAATTTTAAGCTACTGTCTTTTTCTTAAATCTTATTTTGGCACGGTTACTAAGGTAGAACATAATAGGCACAATTATTAATGTTAAGAAGGTAGCAAATATGAGCCCGAAAATCACTGTCCAGGCCAAGGGTCCCCAAAAAATAACATTGTCTCCACCAATATACACACGTGGGTCATAGTCTGTAAATAAACTAAAGAAATCTATATTTAATCCAACTGCGAGCGGAATTAAACCTAAAACCGTGGTTATAGCAGTTAATAAAACAGGTCTCAATCTTGATTTTCCACCCGCCACAATTACTTCAAAATACTGTTTTTTGCTAAGTAATTGGTCCGAGTCTATATTCAATTGTTCTTTCTTACGATCAATTAGAATCTGGGTATAATCGATAAGAACAATAGCATTGTTTACCACAATTCCGGCCAAAGAAATTATACCCATCATGGTCATAATTATGATAAAATCCATCTGGAAGACTATTAAACCATATAAAACCCCTACAAGACTTAAGATTACCGCCATTAAAATAATTATAGGTTTAGAGATAGAATTAAATTGGGCCACCAAAATCAATAGGATACCTCCAAGTGCAATGAGTAATGCTTTCAATAAGAAACTCATATTTTTTTCTTGTTCTTCTTGCTCTCCAGTAAATTTAAAATTAACCTCTTTAGGAAGCTCGTAGCCTTTTAGCTCTGATTTTAATTTATTAACGATTTCAGTAGGATTATATCCTGTAAGAACATTTGAGTACACTGTTACCACCCTTTTTAAGTCTTTTCTTTTAATTGCACTAAAGGCAGCCGATTCTCTTTTGTTTACGAGCGTTGAAATAGGAATTTGCATAATTTCACCCGTATTTTGGTTTTTAAAAGTAATGGGCTGATTGAACAATGCACTTTCATCAAATCGATTACTTTCGTCAAATCTTATATTGATTTCGTAATCATCGTCACCTTCTTTGTAAGTAGAAATCTCTTCGCCATAAATGGCTCTTCTAAGCGTTTGACCTATCTGAGCAGTACTTACTCCAAGTCTTCCTGCTTTTTTTCGATCAACGCTTACATTGAGTTCTGGTTTAGCTTTGTTAACATCAATTTTAAGCTCCTCTATACCTTCAAGCTTTAAATCATTGATATAAGCACGCATTTGTTCGGCTTCGTGAAGTAATTCGTTATAATCTTCTCCTGTAACTTCTATATTTATTGGATAGCCCGTAGGAGGTCCTGCTTGGTCTTTTTCAACGATGATAGAAACACCGGGAAAACCTTTTACCGCCTCACGTACTTCAGATAAAACCGTACTACTTTTTACTCCTCTACGAAGGTTAAACTCACGCATGGAGAGAGTGATTTTTGCTTTATGAGGCATTTCATTTTGTTGGCCGCCATCGGTTTGTGGGTTTCCAGCACCTTGACCCACTTGAGAAATTCCAGATTCGACCATATAGTTGTAACCGTCTGCATCTTCGTATTTTTTAATATTATTAAAAATACGCTCTTCTATTTGCTTTGTGAGTGCGTTGGTTTTTTCTATAGCCGTACCTTCGGGGTATTCGATATAGGTGATTATCTGGTTAGGTTCGTTTTCAGGGAAAAACAAAACTTTTGGTTGAACCACACCAAGTAGAGCAAAACTGGAGATCAAAAGACCTAAAGTTCCAAAGAAAAACAAATAAGCTCGTTTTCCGCGTAAAGCGAACTTTAAAGTTCTCTCATAGAAATTCTCTAATTTTTTTAGTGATTTATATTGAAAATAATCAACTGCTTTTACCAAGACTAGGCGGTACACCCATATTAATATAGAAATTAGAATAGCTAGGTTTCCTAAGCCACGCAGTAATCCAGAATCGGCTACAAAGCCTAAAATCAGTAGGATTAATCCGAATATAGCAAAAATAGCGGTTATAAAAATTATTCGTTTGCGACTGACTTCCTTTTCTTCAACCAGCATATATTTAGAGGTAAGCATAGAATTTATGATCAAGGCTACGAAAAGCGAAGACCCCAATACTACCGACAAGGTAATAGGAAATATGACCATAAACTTACCAATGGTTCCTGGCCAGAGCCCAAGTGGGAAGAAAGCTGCTAGGGTGGTAGCTGTACTAGCGATGATAGGCCAAGCAATTTCTCCTAAGCCTTGTTTGGCTGCTTTAATTCTTGGCATGCCTTCGCTCATAAGCGTATAAACATTTTCAACAACTACAATACCATTGTCTACCAACATACCCAGACCCATTACCAAAGCAAAAAGCACCATGGTGTTTAAGGTAAAGCCCATACTAGACAAGATGATAAACGACAAGAACATAGAGAGCGGTATGGCGATTCCTACAAATAATGCATTCCTAAATCCTAAGAAAAACATAAGAACCCCAACCACTAAAATAACTCCAAAAATAATGTTGTTTACCAAGTCATCAACTTGGCTTTCGGTTTTTATAGATTGGTCGTTGGTTAAGCTAATGTGTAGCTGCTCTGGCAGGTAGCTTTCTTGTTCATTTTTAATGATATCTTTGATGCTTTCTACCGCTTCGATCATATTCTTACCTGCTCTTTTTTTAATGTCAAGCATTACCACAGGCTGCCCATATTCTCGGGCAAAGGTGCTAGCATCTTTCTCAGAAAAATTAACTTTTGCTACGTCTCGTAAGTAAACAAGACCTCCTTCACGTTTTATGATTACATCTTCAATTTCCTTTGGGTTCTCAAACTCTCCAACAACCCGAATATTTTTTTCGACTCCATTGGTAGTTACATTACCTCCCGAGATAGTTTTATTTTCAAAATTTACAGCGTTTATAATATCATCAAAACTCACCTTAGAAGCGGTCATCTTATAAAGGTCTACTGCAATTTCTACTTCTTTTTCTTCGGCACCACGTATAGTTGCCTCTTTAATTTGGGGTAAAATTTCAATCTTATCTTGTAAATACTCGGCGTAATCTTTAAGCTGAGGCACTGTGAAGTTACCCGTTAAATTTACATTTAAGATTGGCATCTCTTCAGAGATATTTAAATCGAAAACGTTAGGCTCTACTTTGGCGCCATTGTCTAGTGTTGGCCAAGTAGTTTCAGCTTTCACCAGATCAACTTTATCTTTTACTTTTACTTTAGCATCTGAAACCGAAACGTCTTCTTCAAATTCTACGATTACCATTGAGTAATCTTGTAAAGTGCTTGAGCTTATTTCTTTAACCCCAGCTATGTTGTTAAATTCTTCCTCGAGAGGTTCGGTAATAAATTTTTCTACATCCTCTGCAGCGTTACCCGGATTAATAGAACTAACGTAAATCTTGGTTTCTACTACCTCTGGGAAAGCTTCTCGAGGCATATTGTAATAACTCAAAAGGCCGCCCAGCAATACGATACTAATGATTACAAAAACAGTCATGCTGTTTTCTATCGCCCAAGTAGATATAGAAAAATCTTTATAGGTATTTTTATTTGCCATTATGCTTTGGTTTTCACTTTTTGTTGATCGCGCATGCTTCGAGCTCCTTCAATAATTATTATTTCTCCGGCTTTCAATCCTGCTTTAATTTCGATTTTATTGTCGTAAGTTAAGCCCGTTTTTACTTCGCGTTTGTGTGCTACGCCTTTATTGTTTTCTATAGGTTTGAAAACATAGGCTATATGTTCTCCTGCAGCGTTTTCCTGTAAAATGCTTTGCGGAATGACAATCGCATTTTGAGCAGTATAATCGTTTATTTTTAAAGTAGCAATCTGGTTAGGTTTTATGCCTTGAGTTTTTGCTGGTAAATTTATTTTAACTTCAAAACTACGGTTATTAGGATTAATATAATTGGCTACTTGATCTATGCTGCCAGCTATAGATTTGTCTAAAGCAGCAAATTGAATTTGTACCTCTGTGCCTTTATTAATTTTACCCAAATAACTCTCGGGAACCTCTGCGGTAATATACATTTCATCTAGATTAACCAGTCTAAAAAGAGCGTTTTGTCCTGGATTTACCACTTGACCTTCGTCGGCAATAACCTGGTCTATGGTACCCGAAAATGGAGCTCGTACGATCGTTTTAGCCAATTGAGCACGTAATTGCTTGGCTGAATTTTGAACGGACTCAAAGTTTGATTTAGCCTCTAAAAATTGTATTTCGCTACCAATCTTTTGTTTCCATAGACGTTCTTGACGTTCAAAAGTGGTTTTTGCCAATGATAATTGGGTCTCTATTTGAGCAAGTTGACTACTCAAACCGCCATCATCTATACGCGCTAAAATTTGACCTGCACGAACTTGATCACCTTCCTTTACGGATATGCTTTTTAGGATTCCACTATATTCTGGATATATTACGATATTTTTATCGGTGTCAACATCTCCTTGAATTTCTAGATAATGCTTAAATAAGGTGTCTTTTAGTTGAAGTGTAGTGACCAAGCTACTTTGGTCTGTGGTATCTAACTTCTGTAATTTTTGATTTATTCTGGTTAAATCATCTTTGATTTGCATCTGTTGTTGTGAAAGTTGTGATTTCATTTCGCGTAAGCGCTCCATATCATTACTTTCTAACACTTCTTCAATACTGGCCTGTTTATTTGAACAGCTCCAAAGACTAATGAATATAATTAATAAGCTAATTGATTTTTTCATACTAGTTGTTACTTAGAGTTATATTGGGTGTGTTTAATAAGGTTTCTAATGCCGCTTTTGCATTCAAGACATTCACCATAGATTCTAAAAACTCTTGTTGGGTGGTGTATAATTGAGTTTGGGCCTGTCTTAATTCAAAACTAGAAGCTAATCCTTCTTGAAATTTTATTTGGTTTTTATTTTCAATGCGTTCTGCTAAATCTAGATTTCGCTTAGCCGTTTGGTAATTTTCAATAGCAAATTGGTAGTCATTACGAGCTTTCTCGACCGCTAGCCGAATTTGCTCTTGGGCTTGTGTAAATTGCGTTTCGGCTTGCTCTAATGCAATTCTGGCCTGAGCAGATTTAGCACTACGCTTTAAAGAACTGAATATGGGAATCGATAGATTTACGCCCCACATAGAAGATTGAAACCAATTTTGGTCGCTGTCTAAAAAACTAAATTCCTGACTAAAAGCAGCTGTGCCATAGTTTAAAAAAGTAGTTAAGCGAGGTAGCGCTTTGGCTTTTTCTAGGTTATATTCGTGGGTGCGTTGCTCGATTAAATTTTGCGCTAATTGGTATTCAATAGTATTTTCTAGATTTAAATTTTCATTCATCAAGCCTAGACTTATATTTTCTTCGGTTAGATCGTTTAAGTCTTCGGCTAAAATCACCTGATGTTTTAAAGGAATGCCTAAAGTTAGGTTGAGCATATCTTTTGTAACTTCTACCAAGCGTTTCGCATTATTCAACTGGTTATTCACTTGTGAATAAGTAATCTCTAACTGCTCTACAGCTTCTTCTTCTTGTAGGCCATTCTCATAAATAGCTTTTGTTTCTCTATAATTCTTTTCTAGAGTAGCTAAATTACTTTTAAGAATCTCAACGCTTTCTTCGGCCAACAGTACATTCCCGTAAGAATCAATCACGTCTTGCCTAATTTCTAAAGCTGTTTTTTTTGCGTTGGTATTGGTGTATTTTAGATAGGTTTTAGCAGCCCGAACCGCTACAATATAAGAACCGTCAAAAAGTATTTGTGAAGCGGTAGCCGTTGCATTCATATTCTGTTTGGTTCCAAATACTACTGGGATAAATGTACCCGGTTGCCCGCCTGCCAGTTCTGCAGGGAGCAAGTTTACAGGTTGTTTTAGATTGTTTTGGTAAGCAATGTCTGCATTAATTTGAGGTAAACCATCGGCGGTAGTTTCCCACTTTCGTTTCATAGCTTTTGTTATATCTCGCTTTGCATTGATTGCAGTGTAACTGCTGTCTAGGGCAAATTGAATAGCTTTTTCTAAGGTGAAAGTGTACGATTTTGCCAACTCTTGAGCTTGAGTAATGCAAGTGCATAAAATTAGGCAAAATGTGACTAATTGTTTCATGAATTTGAAATTTTAAGAGATTTTAAGTGTTCTAACCCAAGCGGACTTACTATTGCCCTCAGGTGATAATCAAGAAAATTATATATAATTGTGTTTATACTTAAGTTGTCGGTTAAAAGATTTTTGTTGTTACGGATTCCTTCTATCAAGGTGCGATAAAATTCTGCTACAATTTTTGGGTTTAAATCTTCACGATAGCAACCTGACTCCATTCCTTTTTCTAGATTTTTTTGTATTACCATCAACATTTTTTCACTCTTTTTATCTTTTAAAGATTTATAGACGCTGGGGTAATAACGATTGAGTTGGTATTGAACCGAAGTTTTCTCTTCCCGTAAAGAATTGATGATAAATTCATGAATAGCAATCATTTCATCTATTGCATTTAAATCCTGTTCAAGAATAGCGTTTATACCTTGACTAATTTGGCAAAATAAATACTGCGTGCAAGAATTTACAAGTTCGTTTTTGTTTTTGTAGTAGGTATAGATGGTTTTCTTAGATATGGCTAGATTTTGGGCGATTGCATCCATGGTTACATTTTTAAAACCAAAGCTTAAAAATAAATCGGTAGCCGTTTTTAGAATCTTTTCTTTCACACTGCAAAATTAAGCAAAGAAACTTTTTATACTATTGTAGTTTCTTTGTTTTTTTCTGTTAAACTTTAGTTAAGTGATAAAACTGCTGATGTTTCTGTAAAAATTAATATTTTAGCCCATATTTTAGATATTATATCATGGTAGAAGTTGAGAAGTATAGAGAGCACTTTTTAAAATATATGAATGAGAAGGTGGACCTAAAGGAACCTAAGAATTTATATGAACCAGTTTTATACATTTTAAACTTAGGGGGTAAACGACTTCGACCTATTTTAACGCTTCTGGCAACAGATGCTTTTGAAGGCGATGTTGAAAAAGCCTTAGATGCCGCATTGGCTATAGAGATATTTCATAATTTTTCGTTAGTGCACGATGATATTATGGACGATGCTCCTTTGCGCAGAGGTAAGGATACTGTTCATGAAAAGTGGGATATCAATACAGGAATCCTTTCTGGCGATGCCATGTTAATCAATGCGTATCAACTGTTTGAAAATTACGATAGTGATACTTTCAAGCAGTTAGCCCAGTTATTTACAAAAACGGCCATAGAGGTTTGTGAGGGTCAGCAATATGACGTCGATTACGAAGAGAGTGATACGGTAAGTATTCCAGAATACCTTCAAATGATTAAATTTAAAACAGCTGTTTTGGTGGGTGCAGCACTCCAAATGGGAGCTATAATAGCAAATGCTAGTAAAAAAGATGAGCAGCTTATTTATGATTTCGGATGTAATTTAGGTCTGGCGTTTCAATTGCAAGATGATTATCTTGACGTTTTTGGAAATCCGGAAACTTTTGGTAAACAGATAGGTGGAGATATTATAGAAAACAAAAAAACATTTTTGTACCTAAAATCACTTGAACTATTAGATCAAGACGAAAGTGAACAATTAAAGCATTTATATTCAATAAGTCCCTTAAATCCCGCACAGAAAATAGAAACCGTAAGAGGGTTGTTTGTAAAAAGCGGGGCAGCTGGGTTAGCCAAACAAGAAATAGAAAAATACACCCGCACTGCATTAAAACACCTGCAAGATTTAGAAATGAAACCAGAAAAAAAGCAAAGGTTTACAACTTTCGCTAATGATTTAATGACCCGTAATGTTTAAGTTTGTTTATGTAGAAGTTCTACTTTGCAATTTAAATAGGACTATAACATAAATTTATGTTTATAAACTGGTCATGTATATGAAATGTTGTATTTTTGAAATGTTTATAAAAACATAAGATTAGCATCCAAACATGGACCAATTTTCATTTCTAAATGCGGCACATACCGCATACTTTGCAGAGCTATACGATCAATACCTGCAAAATCCCGATAGCGTAGAACCTAGTTGGCGGGCTTTTTTTCAAGGTTTCGACTTTGGAGTAAAAGAATCCCAAGAAGAACAAGAGTTTAGGCCGGCTTCAAGTTCTCAACCTGTACAATCTAATAATACCAGCCCCTCGATAGCACCAGTAGAGCTTCCTGAAGAACTTAAGAAAGAGTTTAAGGTGGTTCAATTGATTGATGCTTACCGAACGAGAGGCCATTTATTTACCAAAACAAATCCGGTAAGGGAGCGCAGAAAATACGCTCCTACTTTAGATATAGATAATTTCGGATTGAGTCAAGCCGATCTAGAAATTACTTTCTCTGCAGGAGAAATTTTAGACTTAGGCAAGACTACTTTAAAAAATATTATAGATCACTTGCAAAAGGTATATTGTGCTTCAATAGGGGTAGAATATATGCATATGCGCAAGCCAGAGGAAATCAAATGGATTCAAAACTGGCTAAACGTAAACGAAAACAAACCGCAATTTACACCAAAACAAAAGAAACAAATTTTAAACAAACTTACCCAAGCCGTAGGTTTTGAATCGTTTTTGCATACAAAATTTGTAGGTCAAAAACGTTTTTCGCTTGAAGGTGGCGAGAGTTTAATTCCAGGATTAGATGCTTTGATAGAAAAAGCAGCAGAAAAGGGAGTAAAAGAATTTGTTATGGGTATGGCCCACAGAGGCCGCCTAAATACGCTTACCAATATATTTGGGAAAGCTCCTAAAGATATCTTTAGTGAGTTTGAAGGGAAAGATTACGAACAGGAATTTTTTGATGGCGATGTAAAATACCATTTGGGTTGGACATCTTGCCGTAAAACCGATAGCGGTAAAGGTATTACTTTAAACATTGCACCTAATCCATCACACCTAGAGACAGTAGGGCCTGTGGTAGAAGGAATTACTCGCTCAAAGCAAGATAGACATTATTTAGACACACCAAAAGCCGTCTTACCTATAGTAGTACACGGTGATGCTGCAATTGCTGGGCAAGGAGTGGTTTATGAAACCATTCAAATGGCACAACTTGACGGTTATAAAACACAAGGTACTATTCATGTGGTAGTAAACAATCAAATAGGGTTTACAACAAACTATCTCGATGCGCGATCTTCTACTTATTGTACAGACGTAGCAAAGGTAACCCTTTCGCCTGTTTTACACGTTAATGCAGATGATACCGAAGCGGTTGTACAGGCAATGTTGTTTGCTTTAGATTATCGAATGGAATTTGGTAAGGATGTGTTTATTGACTTGTTAGGCTATAGAAAATACGGACATAATGAAGGAGATGAGCCGAGATTTACGCAGCCTAAACTTTACAAAGCCATTGCAAAACATAAGAATCCTAAAGAAATTTATAAAGAGCAGCTGTTAAACCAAGGTATTATAGATCAAGCTTACGCTGAAGAGCTCGAAAAAGAATACAAGGCGTTCTTAGAACAAGATTTTGAAAGCTCTAAAAAAGAAGATACTACCATTATTACTCCTATAATGCAGGAAGAATGGGAAGGCTTTAGCTATGGTTCTGAAACAGAAATGATGCAGAAGATAGATACGAGCTATAAGCAAGAGAAATTAGACCGCGTCGCCAAAACCATTACACAATTACCCGAAGATAAAAAATTCTTAAAGAAAATCACTAGACTTATAAAAGCTAGACAAGATATGTACTTTGAGAAAAATAAATTAGATTGGGGACTGGCAGAGCTATTAGCTTATGGTAGTTTATTAGAAGAAGGGCACGACGTTCGCATGACAGGGCAAGATGTTGAAAGAGGTACCTTTTCACATAGACACGCCGTTTTAAAAGTTGAAGAAAGTGAGGAAGAAGTTATTCTTCATAATAAAATAAGCGAAGATCAAGGTGAGCTATATATCTACAATAGTTTATTGTCTGAATATGCCGTGTTAGGCTTCGATTATGGTTATGCCATGGCAGATCCTAATGTCTTAACCATTTGGGAAGCTCAGTTTGGAGACTTTAGCAATGGAGCTCAAATTGTGATCGATCAATATATTTCATCAGCCGAAGATAAATGGAAATTGCAAAATGGTCTGGTAATGCTGTTGCCTCATGGGTATGAGGGTCAAGGTGCCGAGCACTCATCTGCTCGTATGGAACGTTACTTGCAACTTTGTGCAAAAGACAATATGTATGTAGCAAACTGTACTACACCAGCTAACTTTTTCCATTTGCTTAGAAGGCAAATTAAATCTAACTTTAGAAAACCTTTAATTGTTTTTACACCAAAAAGTTTATTGAGGCATCCTAAAGTAGTGTCTACTAAACAAGAATTAGCAGAGGGAAGCTTTAAACCGCTTATCGATGATCAAGTGGAGAACCCTAAAAACATAAAATCTTTAGTGTTCTGTATGGGTAAATTCTATTACGATTTATTAGAGCGTAAAGAGAAAGAAGGTAGAGATGACGTAGCCTTGGTGAGGTTAGAACAACTTTTCCCACTACCGATAAATGAAATTAAAGAAACAATTGCCAAATATAGTAACGCCGAAGAAGTAGTTTGGGCTCAAGAAGAACCGAGAAACATGGGAGCTTGGAGTCATTTGCTTCTACACCTTGACGAGGCTAAATCATTTAGAGTAGCAAGCCGTAAATTTTATGGTGCGCCAGCCGCTGGTAGTGCGACAAGATTTAAGAAAAGACACAATAAGGTGATAGATATTGTATTTGACAAAACACAAGATAAATAAAAAATAAAACCGATTCCGAAATAATAGAAATTATGGCTTTAGAAATGAGAGTCCCTTCACCGGGAGAGTCAATCACAGAAGTTGAAATTGCAGAATGGCTAGTATCAGACGGCGATTATGTAGAAAAAGATCAAGCTATTGCAGAAGTAGATAGTGATAAAGCAACCTTAGAATTACCTGCCGAGGCAAGTGGTATTATTACGCTTAAAGCGGAAGAAGGAGATGCCGTGCAAGTAGGTGAGGTGGTTTGCTTAATTGATACCGATGCCAAGAAACCAGGCGCTGATGATAAAAGTGCAGAAGAGGAGGAAAAAGAAAGACAGGAAGCAACTAGTAGCAAAACTGATAGCGAAAAAGCAGAAGCAAAGAAAGAGGAACCTTCAAAGCCTTCTACGCCGGCACAACAGCAAGATGACAATTATGCCAGTGGCACCCCGTCGCCAGCCGCTAGAAAAATAATGGATGAGAAAGGTGTTGATGCTGATGATATTAAAGGTACTGGAAAAAACGGACGCATTACCAAAGAAGATGCTGTTAAAGCAAAACCTTCTATGGGTACACCAGGACCAGGTAGTAGAGGTGAAAAGCGTACAAAAATGTCTATGCTTAGACGTAAAGTAGCAGAAAGATTAGTAGATGCTAAGAATGAAACGGCTATGCTTACGACCTTTAATGAAGCAGATATGTCGCCCATTTTTGATTTGCGTAAACAATATAAAGAGGCTTTTAAAGACAAACACGGAGTGAGCTTAGGTTTTATGTCCTTTTTTACTCTAGCTGTAGTGCGTGCCTTAGATATGTATCCTGCTGTGAACAGTATGATTGATGGTAAAGAAATGATCACCTATGATTTTAAAGATATCAGTATTGCTGTATCTGGACCAAAAGGTTTAATGGTCCCGGTAATTAGAAATGCAGAAAATTTGAGCTTTAGAGGAGTAGAGGCAGAAGTAAAGCGCCTTGCTTTACGTGCCCGTGATGGAAAGATTACCGTGGATGAGATGACCGGTGGTACCTTTACTATATCTAATGGTGGTGTATTTGGTAGTATGCTATCTACCCCAATTATCAATCCACCTCAAAGTGGTATTTTAGGAATGCACAACATAATAGAGCGTCCAGTAGCTATTGATGGAAAGGTGGAAATAAGACCTATGATGTACCTAGCGCTATCTTATGACCATAGAATTATAGATGGTAAAGAATCTGTTGGATTCTTGGTGGCTATCAAAGAGGCTCTAGAAAATCCTGTAGAGCTACTGATGAATGGAGATGTTAAAAAGGCCTTAGAGTTGTAATCTCATAATGTATACATAAAAAAACCTGCAATTTTGCAGGTTTTTTTTATGAAAAGAATTAAAACGAATAGCCTTTTACGCTTATTATAAAACACAAAAAGTAATATATTTAAAAACTTTGTATATCAAGACTTGCATCTTTTTTCTTTAGAATGCTACATGGCATTATTATGATAAAGGGTAGAATATGTTTTTTTCGCTGTCAAGGGGCTTAAACAGTAAGCAAATTTCAATTTTGGATATATAGATAATCGTTTTGAGGTTTTAATAACATCCTCATAAAAAAAGGCGACCCAAAACGGGGCGCCTGCAAAAAATTTTATTTTATAGCTTTTATAAAGTTGCTTTAATTTCAAGAGCAACATCTTTCCAGGTTTTACTCACACCGTCTCCTCCTTTGTGTAAATCAAAACAAGCTTCGTTTAATGAAGCTAATGCTTCTAAGGCTTCCCAATCTTCTAAGTTCATAGTGCCAGTTAACGTTACAACATTTTTATCAGAAATACTGTAATTTAGTGGTAAATCGTGGGTTTGATTATTCATTTTAATCTGTGCCTTCAACTCCTCGTTTTCTAACCTAATTTTTCCTGAAATTAGTTTGGTGTTATCCATCTTTTCAAAAAAGAAAGCTAGTATTTTAGGGTCACGTGTACCTGTTCCATCATTGGTAAACAAGCTTGAAACCGGAATACTAAAAGCTAGATCTTGAAATAATTCTTTAGGATCTTTTCCTTCACGACTTTCGAATTTCAAGGTTTTAAAAGTACCGTTCACCGGCATTTTATCGGTAGTTTTATAGGCTGTCCAAGTTAGAGTGGTTTTGTCTGGGGTTAATTGATAAACTACCTCTTGCGTTTTGGTTTGTTCTACTTGATTGGCAATGGTCTCATCTTGCTTGGAATTTTCTTTGCAACTAAAGTTGATTAATAAAAAGCTAAGCATTAAAAAGAGTGAAGTTTTTCTCATGGTTTAAATTTTAAAATATGGCCATAAAGCTAAACATATACTTGCATCTTAGCAATTTTTAGTACTACTAATTATTTGCTTAAATCATTAAAGGTATTTGGACATCTTGGAATTTGTGCTTAAAAGTTTTTGGTTATAACAGACTTAAAATTACTGAAGTTTTAAAAATATCGATTGTGTTTCATAGTCTATAACGGCATTCGTAGCTAGTAGAATATCTGCACCGATTATACCATGAATCTGTTCAGATTCATATTGCTCTAAGGCTAAATTTACATGGCTTAAATCAAATAAAACCAACTCTATTTCTTTCATGCTCCAGGAGCCTATCTGTAAATTATTGTCCTTTGAAATTTCGGTTAACATATCTGTTGCTCCAGCCCCAGCAGCTTTTACTTCGCTTTCTTGAGCTAAAACCTTAAAATGTTCTACATATTTAAAATCTATGCATGAATTTGATGCTCCTGTATCGATTATAAATAGACCTTCGTTGCCGTTTATAAGTGCCTTGGTAAACAAATGTTGTGTTTTACTCAACGATAATCTAATTTGATGATAATTGCTCTGGGGTAATATTTCTTCTAGTAAAGACATTCTTTCGTTTTTTGGCAAAGATAGCCGAAGAATTTAAATTAGTTTTGCAACATCAGATTACCTAAAATAAAATTCATGCATTTTGTAGATACGCATACCCATTTATATAGCGAAGCTTTTAAAGAAGATCAGGATCAAATGATAAGTCGTGCTTTAGATGCCGGAGTGAAATCTTTTTATTTACCGGCCATAGATTCTGAAACTACCCAAGCAATGTATAATCTTCAGCGTCGCTACCCCAAGGCGATGCACTTAATGATGGGTCTTCACCCCACTTCGGTTAAGCCAGAGTCCTTTAAAACTGAATTGGCGCATGTAAAAAAACAACTTGAACTGCGTGATTTTTGTGCAATAGGTGAAATAGGAGTAGATCTATATTGGGATAAGTCAACTTGTAGTTTGCAACAAGATTGTTTTCGTATTCAAATACAATGGGCTAAAGAAAAAAAGCTACCTATTGTTATTCATTGTCGAGAAGCTTTTGATGAGGTTTTTGAGGTGTTAGAAGAAGAAAAGTCTGAAAATCTTTACGGAATTTTTCATTGCTTTACTGGCACTTTGGAGCAAGCTAAACGGGCAATTTCTTTCAATATGAAATTAGGAATAGGTGGAGTGCTTACTTTTAAGAACGGAAAAATTGATCAGTTTTTAAATCAATTGTCTATCGATCACATGGTTTTAGAAACCGATTCACCATACCTAAGCCCCAAACCATTCCGCGGAAAGCGAAATGAAAGCAGTTATTTAATTTATATTGCTCAAAAATTGGCCGATATTTACAATTTAAGCCTAGAAGAAGTGGCGGAAATAACCACGAGGAATGCTAGGTCTGTTTTTAAAAATTATAAATAATGCATCAGAATTCAGCTAAAATACTTCTAGTTTATACGGGCGGTACAATCGGGATGATTAAAGATTTTGAAACCGGGGCGCTAAAAGCCTTTAATTTTGACGACCTGCTGGCCAATATACCAGAGCTAAAACTTTTAGAACATCAAATAGAAACCTATAGTTTTGAAAACCCGATTGACTCCTCAGATATGAATGTTGGGTATTACCGTAAATTAGCTGAGATCATAGAGGGAGCTTACACTAAGTTCGATGGGTTTGTAGTGCTACACGGTAGTGATACAATGTCTTATACGGCATCGGCACTTAGCTTTATGTTAGAAAATCTAAATAAGCCTATAATCTTTACAGGTTCTCAGTTACCCATAGGGGATTTGCGAACTGATGCCAAAGAAAATTTGATTACCTCAATACAATTAGCTGGATTAAGGAAGGCCAATAAAAGTGTAATTACAGAGGTAGGACTATATTTTGAATACAAACTTTATAGAGCAAATAGAACTACCAAAATAAACGCCGAGCACTTTCAAGCTTTTGCATCCTTAAACTATCCAGCTTTAGCTGAATCTGGTGTTAATCTTACCATTAATAAACCTAAATTAAAACAAGCTAACTATAAAAAAGATCTTATAGTGCATAAAGAGCTTGATGAAAATGTGCTAGTGATTAAAATTTTTCCAGGTTTGCATCCAAAGACGCTAGCTTATTTGTTGGATGCTCCACATATAAAAGCCGTTATTTTAGAAACCTATGGAGCAGGAAATGCTTTTAGCGAAGATTGGTTTATAAGGTTACTAAGCGACCATATTGCTAGGGGGTTAAAAATTATCAATGTAACTCAATGTATCGGGGGTTCGGTAAATATGGGATTGTATGCAACAAGCACTCGATTAGAGAAGATTGGTGTTATTTCAGGAAAAGATATCACTACAGAAGCAGCCGTTGCAAAGGCCATGTATTTGTTGAGTAAAAATCTGTCTCCTACCGTATTCAAAACTATTTTTGAAACCGCTATTCGAGGCGAAATGATGTAAAATTTGTTAAGTTTCTTTTTTGGCTTAATTTTTTTTTGTTATTTGCTGACCTTTAATGAAGAGTGTGAAGAGAGGTGGCCGAGTGGTCGAAGGCGCACGCCTGGAAAGTGTGTATACGTCAAAAGCGTATCGAGGGTTCGAATCCCTTCCTCTCTGCTTTTTTTTAAAAAATAATTTATATCTTTAAACTTTAATAATAATTAATTAAGACAACAAGTAATGAAAAGATTATTCTCAATCCTTGTCATCGCAGCCATTATGGTATTTGGAGGTTTAACTGCAAACGCGACAAGCAATGTAAATGCTTTTACAGCAAATGTAACGATTGTTCAAGAAGATGATGGCGCAAATGCTGGTGCGACCGAAGAAAAAGAGTCTTTAGGTTTTCATCAAGAGCTTAAGAAACGATTTATAGAAGGTGGTGCCGGATTTATGGGTATCGTTCTTTTATGTTTGATTTTAGGTTTAGCCATAGCTATCGAAAGAATTATTTACTTAAATCTTTCAACCACAAACTCAAAGAAATTAGCTCAAAATGTTGAAGATGCTTTAAATAGCGGTGGCATTGAAGCAGCTAAAGAGGTTTGTAGAAACACAAAAGGTCCTGTAGCCTCTATTTATTACCAAGGATTAGATCGTGCAGATGAAAGTACAGATGCAGCAGAGAAAGCCGTTGTAGCTTATGGAGGAGTGCAAATGGGACAATTAGAGAAGAACGTATCTTGGGTTTCTTTATTTATCGCTCTGGCACCAATGTTAGGTTTTATGGGTACTGTAATAGGTATGATTCAAGCTTTTGATAAGATTGAAGCAGCGGGAGATATGCAGCCCTCACTAGTAGCTGGAGGTATTAAAGTAGCTTTGTTAACTACTGTATTTGGACTTATTGTGGCTATTATTCTTCAGATTTTTTACAACTACATTATTGCAAAGATTGATAGCATTGTGAATGATATGGAAGATGCTTCGATCACATTAATCGATATTCTTGTAGATTACAAAAGAAGAAAGTAATAACCTCAAATAAATCAATTGTAATGATTATACATAAAATATTAAAAATTGTATCACTAATACTAGGTGCTATTGCATTAGTAATGGGGATATGGTTGTTCTCAACAGGAGACGAGTCTCTTGTGCAACCATTGATGACCATTGCCTATGCTGTTTTTGGTATCATCTTGTTATTGGTGCTGGTCTTTGTTTTAAAAGACCTATTTACTGGAAATGTTAAAAGTACGTTGATTGCTATTGGCTCATTTGCCGTTGTGGTACTTATTGCTTACTTTTTATCTGAAGGAACCGCTACCCAAATGAAAAATGGTGAAATGTTATCAGCCAACCAATCGCAATGGATTGGTGCAGGACTGAGAACCTTTTACATTTTAGCAGCCATTGCTATTGGAGCAATGATCTATTCAGGAATCAAAAAATTAATCAAGTAATCTAAACCTTATGGCAAAAAGAAGTGCACCAGAAGTGAATGCAGGATCAATGGCAGATATTGCCTTCTTGCTGCTTATCTTTTTCTTGGTAACAACAACCATCGAAACAGATACTGGTATCAATAGTAAATTGCCACCTATAGAAGAACAGCCTGAAGATCCGCCACCGCGTAAAGAGAAAAACATCTTTATCGTGTTAATAAATCAAAATGAAGAATTGCTTGTCGAAGACGAGCGTATGGAACTTAAAGATTTAAGACAGGCGGCAATAGACTTTTTAGATAATGGTGGAGGCGATTGTAATTATTGCCAAGGAGCAAAAGATCCAGCATCATCAGATAATCCGCTTAAAGCGGTGATCTCTTTGCAGAACGATAGAGAGACTGAATATGGCGCTTATATCGCCGTGCAAAATGAGCTCGTTGCAGCTTTTAACTATTTGAGAAACCGAGAAGCCAATCGTTTGTTTGGGAAGTCTTTTATCCAGATGGAAAAAGATTTCAATGATTCTCAATATAGGGGAAATAAAGAAAAGTTAGAAGAACAGATCAAGCAAATACGTGAAATGTTTCCTTTAAACTTATCTGAAGCAGAGCCTAAAGAAAGAGAATAAAAGACCTAAAAATTAAATTATGTCTAAATTTAAAAAGAAAAAGAGCGGAGATTTACCAGCGATATCTACAGCATCTTTGCCTGATATTGTTTTTATGTTGCTTTTCTTCTTTATGGTGGCAACAGTTATGCGTCAAAATACACTTATGGTAGAAAATAGACTACCGTTTGCTGACCAAACTGAGAAACTAGAAAAGAAAGATTTGGTAATGTATATTTATGCTGGTAAACCTAGTGAGCGTTACCAGAAACAATTTGGTAAAGAAGCGCGTATACAATTGAATGATAAATTTGCTGATGTAAACGATATACAGCAATTTATTATCGAGGAGCGTGAGTCTAAACGTGAAGAGCTACAAGGTTTATTAACAACCTCTCTAAAGATAGATGCAGAAACAGGAATGGGGCTGGTATCAGATATTAAGTATGAGTTGAGAAAAGCAGAGGCTTATCGCGTAAATTACACCACCAAGAATGGTGAAGCTATAAAAAACATGCAATAATTGTTGTTGTTATTTTAATCATTTTAAAAGACCGCTTTTTTTTAAAAAGCGGTCTTTTTTAGCTAATTTAGGTCTATGAAGACATACCTTGTTTTATTGTTAGTTTTTCTTGGTTCTATTTTATCTTTAACGGGCCAGGAAGTGGAGGCCGTTATCGATACTACTAGCATAGATAGTCTTTACCGAGAAGATCAGTTTTATGCGGGTCTTGGTTTTAATCTTTTATAAACAGACCTAAAGGGATTAGGCAGTCTGGCTTCTCTGGCGGGTTAAACTTTGGGTTTATTCGCGATATGCCTATCAATAAACGAAGAAATGTCGCTTTGGGTGTGGGCTTAGGCTGGTCTGCGAATTCTTACGGATTTAATTTGTTGATTGATGAAACCCAAACCAATCCGGTTTTATACCAAATTAGAGCGTTATAATAGTAATAGACTTAGTTTGTATCTTGTAGAAATGCCTTTAGAGCTTAGGTGGCGAACATCGACTCCAGCTAGCTATAAATTCTGGAGAATCTATGGAGGTTTACGCTTAGGGTATATTCACCTACTCAAAAATAAAAACCGAATATGAGGATATTCGTTTGGCGCAATACAACCTTGAAGAACTGGAACGTTTACGATATGGTCTCACGTTTTACTTTTGGGTATAATACCTTTAATTTTACGGTGTATTATAGCCTGAATAGTCCTTTTTGACGGCAGCTTGAATAGATTCAAATGTTCCCGTTAAATTGAATCCACTTAAAGTGGTGGACTTACTTTTTTATATCCTTTAATTAAAAGTAAAAAAATAGAAACGAGTAGGGGGGCTAATCCAGCTAGAGTACCCCAAAGTAACTCGTTTTGAAGTATGTGCTTTAAGATATAGTCTAGCAGTAGCGACTAAACCCGTTAAGATAATACAAACGCCGATAAGCCAATAAAAAGAACTTTGGTATAACAGGGAGGCACTTATCACGAATCCTGTGAGCAGGCTACATCCCATAAGATGTAAGCTGGCTTTTATTTTTAAAATAGCATAAGCATAAAGCGATTAAACACGCGTAAATCCAATTGGAGAAGTAAAAATATAATTCTGTTTGTGAAATATCCTGAATAACAAAATTTTTGATGCTCATGAATATGAGTATGTAGAGCATTAGAGGTATTTTTTCTTTCTGCGTGGGTCCTTAAATGTAGGCTACTGACTATTTTTAGATTTTTAAGTAGAAAAAAGATACAAATGGGTAAAAATATACTTAAAACAGATACGCCTAGGAGTTTAGCCTTGATAATGGGCTCGGGCAAAATATCTAGGGGTCACAAAAAAATAAATGACACTACCCAAAAGAGGTAGCCATATAGGATGAAAAATAGCACTTATGAATTTAAAGAATAATTTCAAGATTAAATCTCTTTGCGAAGACGGGCCACCGGAATATCTAACTGCTCTCTGTATTTTGCAACCGTTCTTCGCGCAATAGGATAGCCTTTGTCTTTTAAAATTTTTGGGCTAATTTCTCATCGGTTAAAGGCTTTTTTTTTGTCTTCTTTTTCAATGGTAATTTGTAGAATTTTTTTTATCTCTAAAGTAGAAACTTCTTCTCCCTCTGAATTTGTCATAGATTCAGAAAAGAACTCTTTAATCAAATTTTGTGCCATAAGGGGTGTCAACATATTTTAGAATTTGCTACCCGACTAACAGTAGGAAACATCCATACCAATCTTATCGGCAATGTCTTTTAAAATCATTGGTTTTAAGTCTCTCTCGTCTCCTGTCATAAAATATTCGTACTGGTGATGCATGATATGCATTCATCGTTACAAATAGCGTTTCTTGACGTTGCCTAATCGCCTCAATAACCATTTTGCAGCATCTAATTTTTGTTTGATGAACATGACCGCATCTTTCTGCTTTCTGGTTTTTTTGTCGGTTTCTTTATAGCCCTTTTAGCATATTACTATACTCTCTAGATACGTGCATAGTGGGTGCTTTCTGCATTTAAGCTAAGCTGCAACTCTAGTAAAATCGGGCACCACGTGTTCTACAATACGGTTGTTTCCAGCATATGAGCCCCCTGGTTTGGGATTTAAATGAGAAACTTCATCTATTACATCTCTTAATTCATCTTCTGTAATTGAAAACTTAGATAGAAGTTTTTGGTAATGTCTTTTGCTAAATTGCTCAAAGGCTTCTTCAATTATAGCTATAGATAAGGCGGTACTTGCAGTTGGCTTTTTTCTTTTTAATTGTATTAATAAGCTTTCTTGTAAACTGCGTGCTCCTACACCAGCAGGATCTAGTTTATGAACCTATTTGAAAAATTTTTTCAACAGTTTTTTCATCGGTATAAATATTCTGGGTAAAAGCTAAATCATCTACAATCTCAATAGTCTCCCGTCTAATATAGCCGCTTTCATCTACACTGCCTACCAAAAATTCTGCGATTTGCTTTTCTTCTTCACTCAATCTAAAACTTTGTAACTGAGTTTTTAGGTATTGCGAAAAAGATACACCAGACGCATAGGGAATGGTCTTCTCGTCATCATCTTTACTGTAGTTATTGGCTTGGGTACGATAATCGGGAATTTCATCATCACTCAAATATTCATCTACATCAATTTCTGATTCTGTTTCTATAATTTCTGAATCGCTTTCAACTTCTTCATTTTTAAATTCATCATCGAAACTATCCTGGTCCTCTTTTCCACTATCTAAAGCAGGATTGTCTTCTAATTCCTGTTTTACCCTTTGCTCAAAAGCTTGAGTAGGAAGTTGAATCAACTTCATAAGCTGAATCTGTTGTGGAGATAGCTTTTGAGATAATTTTAAATTTAATTGCTGCTTTAGCATAGAGAAAAGTTAATATAGGTTATTACAAAAATAACGAATTATTTAACAGATCTAGCGCTAAAATTATGTTAAGCTTAGCTTTCGGTTTTAATTTGGCACGTTACATCTTTTTATGAATTGGCGAAATCGTTTAGGTAAAACCCCTTCAATATTTAATTTTCTATTTGTAATTGGATGCGTAAATCTTAACCCAATTGAACATAGCATCAATCCGTTTTGTAGATTATTTTGTTGACATCCATAAGTAGTATCGCCAAGAATGGGAAAGTTTTGTCTAGAGAGATGTATCCTCAATTGGTGTGTTCTTCCTGTGATAGGGTTCAATTGTAAAAGACTGTAGGTTTTTTCATTTTGCTGAAATATTTGTTTTCTCCAAATTTCTGTTCGAGCCGATTTAGAATCTATTGCCTCAAAAGAACAAATTCCTTTATAAAAACGACCGGTAACAATGGCTTGGTAGGTCTTATAAATTTGTTTTTGTTCAAAATTTAAAGAAAGCAGCTGTTGCGCTTTTTTGGTTTTGGCAACTAGCAGCAATCCGCTTGTTGGGTTGTCTAGTCGATGAACAGGTTTGGGCCAAGAGAGTGCATCTTTCTGCTTCGATTTAATCAGGTTATGGGGTAAAGCATTCTCAATGGTTTT
>CATQIB010000022.1 GCA_958296185.1 uncultured Mesonia sp. | reverse complement strand
TCCAGTTCTACCCTGCACCACTTCACGATAGGGCGGATTTTTAATTTTACCTCCGCTAAAACCTGAAACCACACTCTCCACTCCCTGCAAACGTTGAAAGACCGCCTCTGTACACCAAAAGCAACCATTGGCCAAAGTAATAACCTCTTGTTTCATAATTTTAAAGCTTTTTCTAAAGAATATGCCTTGTTTAGCACAATTCAATTATTTTAGCTAAATATATTAGTTTTTAAATTTAGTCTATGATACAAGTTCATAATTTACATAAATTTTATGATGATTTTCACGTATTGAACGCAGTAGATTTACAAGTTCAAGCAGGAGAAATAATTTCTATTGTAGGTGCTTCGGGTGCAGGTAAAACCACATTATTACAAATTTTAGGAACACTTGACAAGCCTGCCAGAGAAGAAGATACTACCGTAGAAATAAACGGAATAAACACCCTAAAGCTTAGTAAAAAAGAGCTGGCGGCTTTTAGAAACGAAAATATAGGCTTCATTTTTCAATTTCATCAGTTATTACCAGAATTTACCGCTTTAGAAAATGTATGCATCCCAGGGTTTATTAAAGGAACCCCTAAAAATCAGTTGGAAAAACGTGCATTAGAATTATTAAGTTTTCTTGGTTTAAAAGACAGGGCGCAGCATAAACCTTCTGCCTTGAGTGGTGGTGAGCAACAACGTGTAGCGGTTGCCCGAGCTTTAATTAACAATCCGCCTGTTATTTTGGCCGATGAACCCTCGGGAAACTTAGATTCTGAATCGGCTGATAATTTACACCAATTGTTTTTTAAATTAAGAGAAGAATTTGGGCAGACTTTTGTGATTGTAACCCACAACAGAGAACTTGCCGATATGGCCGACAGAAAATTAACCATGGTAGATGGTGCAATCGTTTAATAAGGTTAATTATAATGCTTACGCGGATTTAATTCTAGCCTAAAGCTCCATTTCATAAATACTTTTTATAAATGGTATTTATCAAAAATAAAAACGTCAATTAAGTAATTTAAATTGATCGCTTTAATCGTTTGAATCAAAGTAAAATTTTTAAAATTAATCGATGAACAAACAAGACTTGAAAGACTTTTTAGATGCGAAAGCCGAATATTACGAACAACCTGATTTTATTGAAACCGACCCAATTGTGATTCCGCATCAATTTACAAAAAAGGAAGATATTGAAATAAGCGCGTTTTTGGTTGCAACAATAGCTTGGGGAAATCGTAAAAGTATAGTGAAAAATGGTTTTAGAATGAATCAGCTTTTACAAGAGTCACCATTCGATTTTGTGATGAATCATCAAGAAACCGATTTAAAAGACCTATTGAACTTTAAACACCGTACCTTTAATGGTGAAGACTTTATATTTTTCATCAAGTCTTTACAAAATATTTACAAGCGGCATGGCGGCTTACAGAATGTTTTTGAAAATCAAAATCCAATGCCCAATGGAATTCATCAATTCAAAACATTATTTTTTAGTATTCCGCACTTAAGAAGAACGCAAAAACATGTAAGTGACCCTTTAAAAAATTCAGCTGCAAAGCGTATAAATATGTTTTTAAGGTGGATGGTAAGACCCTCAGACAAGGGAGTTGATTTTGGTTTATTGCAAGGCTTAGAACCAGCCCAATTGTCTTGCCCATTAGATGTACATTCGGGTAACATAGCAAGAAAATTAGGGGTTTTAAAACGAAAACAAAACGATTTAAAAGCAGTGCAAGAATTAGATCATGCGCTACGCAAATTAGATCCCATAGACCCAGTGAAATATGATTTTGCCTTATTTGGGCTAGGCGTTTTTGAGAAATTTTAATATTGTGTCCAATCCAATTATTTGTTTTTTATATTTACTAAAATTTAAGTTTAAGCCCCAATCGCTTTATGAGTAAAAGCAAGGTAAAAGAAGTAAAAAGGTTAGAGTCGTTAAGAACCTACGATATAATCGATAGTCCTGATGAGCAGTCTTACGATGAGTTGACACGACTAGCGGCTACTTTATGTCAAATGCCCGTATCTTTTATTTCATTTATTAACGATGACAAGCAGTGGTTTAAATCTTTTTATGGTTTAAATATAAAACAAACGCCTAAAGAGGACTCCTTTTGTAAATTTACCATTTCTCAAAACCGAGACTTCTTGGAGGTTACCGATACTTTCAAAGACGATCGTTTTTTTAACAACCCCTTTGTGAAGCAAAAAGAAAGCCCCATTCGCTATTACTTTGGCATGAAATTGTACGATAAGAAACAAAATGTTTTGGGCACCCTATGTGTGGTAGATTTTAAACCCAATTCATTAAGTGCTTCAAGAAAACAATCTATGCGCTACTTGGCCAACCAAGTAATGAATTTACTGGAACTCAGGAAGAGTTTACAATCCTTACAGCACATAAAAAAGTCTCTAGAACAAAAAAACAAAGAACTTAAACAATTCGCCAACCAAGTGAGTCACGACATTAAAATGCCCTTAGCCAATATTGTTTTAACCATAGATTTACTCAAGGCGAAATATCAAGAAAATATTGATGATACAGGTAAGCAATATTTAGATTACCTAAAATCTTCAGGATTAAAATTAAGCGCTTATACCGAGAGAGTACTGTCTTATTATGCCCGTGAAGAAGACGCACAGAATGAGATGGAAATTGTTGATTTTAATTATCTGCTAGAAGATATTATTGATTTGCTCCAAATCAATCAGCCTTGCGAGATTAACATCCCCGAAAAAAACACAGAAATACTAACCAACAAAGTATTATTAGAACAGATTCTACTTAACTTATTGGGCAATAGCTTAAAATATAACGACAAATCCAAGATTGTTATTGATATAAATATTAAAGAAGACGATTTTAATTATTTGATTACAGTAACCGATAATGGAATGGGAATTGCCAAAAACAAACAAAAAGATGTTTTTAAATTGTTTTTTACCGAAGAAAAACCAGATCGAAACGGGAATAAAGGCACTGGTATAGGCTTACCAACAGTTCAAAAACTAGTTAAGCAATTAGGAGGTGACGTATGTTTAGAATCTGAAGAAAATAAGTATACTAGCGTTAGTTTTACTTTAAAAAAAGTGATAGACAATGGCATTTAAAAATATAGCCGTATTGTACGGGTTATTCCTACTGCTTATTCCTATTTTAATTCATCTTTTTCAGTTTAGAAAATTTAAAAGCACCCCCTTTACTAACGTTGCTTTTCTAAAAAAAATCGAGTTACAATCAAGAAAAAGCTCTCAATTAAAAAAATGGTTGGTATTACTTTCTAGGCTTTTAATGTTATCGGCTATAATACTAGCTTTTGCTGAACCTTTTATACCCGCAAAAACAAAAAAGTACGAAGATCAGACACTAAATGTTTACTTAGACAATTCTTTAAGTATGCAACATAAAAATCAAGGGATAAGCCTTTTTGAACAAGCCAAACAAGAATTGCTTCAATACTTACCAAAAGATAAAACCTTTAATCTGGTTACCAACAACCATACCTATAGCAACATAAGCATAAATGAGTTTCAAGATGAATTATTTGATTTAGATTACAGTCCTACACAACCCGATTTTAAAGAAATTTATTTAAATGTAGAGCGTTTACATGAAAACCCAAATCTTCCTTATACCTTCTTGATATTAAGCGATGGTTTACACGCTTCTAACCACACAGATTCTATAGCAGCAAAGACAACTGACAGGCATTGGGTTCATTATCAAGCCAAGAAACATACCAATGTAAAAATAGATACAGCTTATATTAAACAGAATACCAATGAGACATTAGCCTTATGGGCAAGCTTTAGTTCAAACACTTCAATTGATCAACCCATAAGTGTAAGTGTTTATGATCACAATAAATTATTAGGCAAAAGGACTTTAATTTTTCAAGATAGTTTAAAGCAAACCTTACCATTCATAATAAACCAGAGTAGCATCCGCCAAGGAAGAATTGAGGTTGATCAAAATGATCTTGCTTATGATAACTTTCTTTATTTCACCAAGCAACAAATACCGCCCATTAACATTGTAAGTATTAATTCGGTTAGTGATGATTTTTTAAAGCACATTTTCTCAAACGATCCCGATTTTACTTATAATAACTTTACTTTAAACACTATTGACTATAAAGTATTGCAAGAGGCTGATCTAATTGTTCTTAATGAATTAAAAAGTATTCCTACTGCCTTATCGGGACACCTAAAAACACATCTAGACAAACAAAAACAATTAATTTTTATTTTGCCTGATGTGCAAATCGATAAAAATTTAAGGCAATTTGCCCAGGAGCAAGGAATAGGTATCGGAGATTTTAATCAAAATGAATTAAAAATTGCCAAAATTAACTACGAGCATCCACTTTTAAAAGGTGTATTTAAAAAGAAAACAACCAATTTTGACTACCCGAAGGTCAGCTCATATTTCAGTTTAAGTGGAATTCAAGCTAATATAATCAGTTTTTCAACAGGCGAACCATTTCTTGTCGAGAACAGAAATGTGTATGCTTTTGCAGCGGCTTTTAATAAAGAAAATTCTAATTTTAAACGCTCACCCCTCATTGTGCCCAGTTTATATACTATCGCAAAAAATAGCGGTGCACAAAAAATCTTGTACCATACTACTTATACCAATGAAGAAATCCATTTGCCCTTTGCTTTAGGGAAAGATCAAATTGTAGAATTAGTGCATACGCAAGAGAGCTTTATACCCAGACAACGCATCTTTGATGACTATTTGCAAATCTCGCTTAATCAAGAACCCCACTTTGCAGGTTTCTACAAGCTTTTAAATGGAAAAGATACACTGGGACGATTGGCATTTAACTATCCGCGCAAGGAGTCTAAAATAGACAAAAGTGAAATTAATGCTTTTGAAACTTTTGAAAAACACGAATCTATAGCCGGTTTTGTAAATTTGGTAAATAAACAAAGTGAGGAACAGCAACTTTGGAAATGGTTTATTATTTTTGCCATGCTGTTTTTATTGATAGAAACGCTGCTTTTAAAACGCCTCAAATAACTATGAAAAAATTAATTCTAAAGGCTGTACGCATAATAGACGTAAACTCCAAACACCATCAAGCCGTTCAGGATGTTTTAATAGAAAATGGAACAATTATTAAAATTGACGACAACATTGAGCATCAAGAGGCAGAATTAATAGCCATTGAAAACCTACATTTATCTCCTTCTTGGTTTGACCCAAGTGTATCTTTTGGTGAACCGGGTTTTGAGGACCGAGAAACTTTAATAAACGGTATAAAAACAGCTGGTCTTAACGGTTTTGCCCAAATTGGCTTAAATCCCAACACCAATCCTGTAACCGATACCCAAACTGGTGTTCGCTTTGCCCAACAATACAACCTTTCTCAGGCGGTTGAGGTTTTACCTTTTGGTGCTTTAACCAAAAACTCAAAAGGGAAAGATTTGGCTGAGTTATTTGAAATGCATCAAGCCGGAGCCATTGCATTTACAGATTATAAGCAACCTATTGAAAACCCCAACATCTTAAAAATTGCACTTCAATACGCACAAGGATTTGGTGGTCTTGTTCAATCATACCCCTTAGAAAAACAAATAGCAAGAGAAGCACAGGTACACGAAAGTTTAAACAGCCTGCAATTGGGGTTAAAAGGAATACCCGCAATTGCAGAAGAAATACAAATAAAAAGAGACCTAGCCATTTTGGCTTATACAGGCGGTAAATTACACATCCCCTTTGTATCTACAAAAAATGTCCTTAAATTAATTGAAGAAGCTAAAGCGGATGGTCTTCAAGTGACCTGTGGAGTTGCAATACACCAGTTATTTTACAACGATGCCGTTTTACACGAATTTGATACGGCAAAAAAAGTTATGCCTCCACTACGCGATGAAGAAGATCGGTTGGCGTTGGTTGAGGCTGTGGAGTCGGGCATTATAGATTGCGTTACCTGCGACCACTTACCTCGCACTCCCGAAGAGAAACACGTAGAATTTGAGCACGCGCTACCCGGCAGCATCGGTTTAGAATCAGCTTTTGGAGCGTTAAACCGCTTATTTGGACTCGAAAAGGCAATTAGCCTTCTCACCCAAAGCAGAAAAGTATTTCAGCTACAAGAATTTAGCATTCAAGAAGGGCAAAAAGCCTCCCTAAGCTTATTTTTACCAAACGAGGATTATACATTTTCTGAGCAGGATGTAATCAGTAGTAACAAAAACAGTATTTTTTACGGTGAAGAATTAAAAGGAAAAGCCATAGGTGTATTTCACAACAATCAATTATTGCTAAAACAATTATGAAAACAGATGCAAATATAGATAAAGGTAAAAATACAGCCATCATCAGCTATATCACTTTTGTTGGCGGACTAATAGCCCTTTTTATGAACGCCGAAGAAAAAAATCAATTTGCCAGTTTTCATATTCGGCAAGCCATTGGGTTGCATCTTCTACAAATTTCGGTATTTATAATCATTAGCGGATTTAATAATTTAGTATTCATATTCCCTTTCTGGATTTTGTTCTTCGTTTTGTGGTTCTATGCATTTTTAGGAGCCGTTCAAGGAAGACGTGTACTCATACCTCTAGTGGGTAATTATTTTCAAAACTGGTTTAAAACTATAGCGCCATGACAACAAAAGATTTATGCTTAAAGCATCTTGTGAGACCATCAAGTTTAAGTACCCTTGCTCCCACTATTATTATGCTGCATGGCTATGGGAGCAACGCAGAAGATTTGTTTAGTTTTTCACCAGAATTAGACGAGCGCTACCTTATTCTATCGGTTCAAGCTCCTTTAGACATGGTTCCCTATGGTCACGCTTGGTACGAAATAAATTTTGACGCCAATCAAAACAAATTTACCAATGATGAGCAAGCTGTTGCTTCACGAGAATTGGTTCATCAATTTATTGAAGAAGCACTGGAGGCTTACCCGGTTAATCCTCAAGAAATAACGCTTCTGGGTTTTAGTCAAGGAGCAATTTTAAGTTATGCTACCGCATTGTCGTACCCCGGATTAGTAAAAAATGTGATAGCTTTAAGCGGATATATTCACGAACCTATTATAAAATCCGCAACGACGCAAGAGAATAAAGTTGAAATATACGGTTCGCACGGGAGCGTTGATCAGGTGATCCCGGTTAGCTGGGCCAGAAAAAACAAAGATTATCTAGCCCAAAAAAACATTGCTTATACTTATTCTGAATTTCCAGTGGGTCACGGTGTTTGTCCGCCTAATTTTCAAGAATTTAAGCAGTGGTTAACGCAACGCACCAATTGGAGTTAATTAGCGTAAAGCAAGCCGTTGTTCACCTCAATATCTATTGATTTATCTTCATTGATAAAATAATTGAGTAGTACTTCACCCCAATAAGTGCCGTCGGTAAACTCGGCTATCACCCATTTGTGATTTAAAACTTTTACACTATTAATGCGCATAATTCCATTTAAACCTTGGTAAGGAACATATGGGTTATCTTGATCTATAGCATTGGCCCCAACAATTTTCTGTTCAAGCAATTGAGCAAGTTCTGTAGCTTCAAAGCCTAAATCTTCAACGTACATTCTAGCTTTGTCATTGCTTTGCAGGGTAAATCGTTCTTGCTGTGCAGTTTCCAAATGCATTATCGAATCTCGCATGAGCAGCGCTTCATCCCTTTCGTCTTTTAGTTCAGTGATTTTCAAATTAAGGCGTTCAAAAGTTTTCTTAGAATTGGTATATTGAAAAATAACAAACAATAAGGTGAACAAAAAAAGATAAAGAAAGATACTTTTTCTCATAATCAAAGAGTTAATTTAAGGTTATCGTAAGCCAAATGTACATTTTCAGGTAATTCGCGTTCAACTTCGTCGTGAAAGCCAAGTAAATGACTGATATGGGTTAAATAGGCTTTTTTAGGTTTCAATTCTTCTATGAGCGCCAGCGCTTCTTCTAAATTTAAATGAGAAGGGTGTGGCTCTCTTCGCAAGGCATTTAAAATTAATACATCTAAATTTTTCAGCTTTAATTTTTCAGTAGCATCAATGGTTTTGGCATCGGTGATATAAGCCATATTATCTACCCTGAACCCAAAAATTGGTAAAGTATTGTGCATCACTTCAATGGGGGTTACTTGCTTGCCTCCCACTTCAAAAGGCTCATTTACAATTTCATTAAGATTAACACTGGGTGCTCCGGGATATTTATTATGGCTTTCAAAAACATAGTCAAAACGCTTTTTTAAAGCTTTTATAACCCTTTGACTAGCAAATAGATTTATATCACCTTGTCTAAAGTAAAAAGGGCGCACATCGTCTAAACCAATGATATGATCGTTATGTTCATGGGTATATAAAATACCGTCGAGTTGCTGCACATTTTGATTAAGCATTTGCTGCCTAAAATCTGGACCGCAATCAATTACAAAGGTATAGGTTTCCCATTTTAACAATAAACTTACCCGTAAACGTTTATCTTTTGGATTTTGACTTAAACAAACAGGGTGTTTGCTACCTATTATGGGTATACCTTGAGAAGTTCCGGTACCAAGAAAAGTGATTTCCAAAATATTTTTTAAACACAAATGTAGGGATATTTTTTTGTTTAAAAAGCAATTGTTTACCTTTGATAAAGACAAACTTGATTAATTAAGTAGCCAGAAAATATGCCAATAACAATAATGGGAGATCGGGAATTTCAAAATATTCCTTCTATTAAAAGTAAAGCTTTACGCATAAATTTAAACAAAAACATTTACGGTACTTTTGCAGAGATTGGTGCAGGTCAAGAAACGGTTCGAAATTTTTTTAGGGCCGGAGGTGCTTCGGGTACTATTGCTAAAACTATGAGTGCTTATGATAAGGATTTTAGCGATGCAATTTATGGTGTTGAAGACGACCATCGCTATGTAACCGAGGCCCGCTTAAAAAAAATGTTGTCGCACGAAATGCGCCTTATTGAAGAACGCATTGTTAGAGAAAAACATCCTAATAAGCTTTTTTTTAGTTTCGCCAACACCGTTGCCACTATAGATTTTGCAAAAAAATATAAAGGTCACGGCTGGGTAGGTTTACGTTATCAAGTAACCCCCGATGGCGAATACAATGAAATAATATTACACGTTCGTTTTCACGAAAATGACGCACGACTTCAACAAAACACCTTAGGAATTTTAGGTGTAAATTTAATTTACGGAGCTTATTACAAGTATGACTCTCCCAAAAAATTACTGCGCTATCTTTATGACCATATAGACAAAGACCAAATTGAAATTGATACCATAAATTTTTCGGGGCCTGTTTTTAAAGATGTCGATAATAGGTTGATGTCGTTGCAATTGGTTAAGAATGGTATGACCGAGGCCGTGATGTTTTCACCCGATGGTAAAAACGTATTACCTGCAAAAGTGCTTTACAAAAAGAATGTTTTAGCGCTTCGTGGTAGTTTTAGGCCGGTGACCAATGTTAATATGGACATTTATAAAAACTCATTGGAGTTATTTTTAGATGAAAACAGAGTTAACCCAGAAAATGCAATTAGTATTTTTGAAATAACCTTATCTAACTTAAGGGCCGAGGGCGAAATTGATGAAAAAGACTTTATGGATCGGGCTAAATTACTTTGCTCACTAGGGCAAACTGTAATGATTTCTAATTTCCAGCAGTATTATAAAGTGGTAGAGTATTTCTCTCGCTTTACAAAAGAAAGAATGGGCCTTGCTATGGGGGTAAACAACCTTATTGATATCTTTGATGAAAAATATTATCGTCATTTAAGCGGTGGAATTCTTGAGGCTTTTGGTAAATTATTCTTTAAAAACTTAAAGGTTTACCTTTATCCTTGGAAGGATGATAAAACCGGTGAAGTTATCGATTCTAATAACTTAAAAGTGCATCCGCGAATGAAAGAGCTTTATAAGTTTTTTAAATACAATGGGAAAGTTATTGATATCAAAGATGCCGATCCAGAGGTATTGGATATTTACTCGCGTAAAGTGCTTCAAATGATTGCAGACAAACAAGCGGGATGGGAAGAGATGTTGCCCAAAAATACCGCTGATATGATAAAAGAACAAGAACTTTTTGGTTATCGAAAAAAAGACCACGAGCCCGCTGTTTAAAATTAATTATTAAGAATATTAAAATAAAAAAGCCGTTTAAAAATACAAACGGCTTTTTTAGTACTATCCTAAAAATTATATCCGAGTGATTTTTGCTCCAAGGGCTTTTAATCTACCATCAATATTTTCATAACCACGATCTATTTGTTCAATATTATGAATTGTCGATGTACCCTTCGCTGACAAGGCTGCGATTAGCAGGGAAATACCAGCTCTAATATCTGGACTACTCATAACGGTGGCTTTTAATTGAGATTTAAAATCATGCCCAATTATAGTAGCGCGATGCGGATCACACAAGATTATCTTCGCCCCCATATCAATCAATTTATCCACAAAAAATAACCTACTCTCAAACATTTTCTGGTGAATTAAAACACTACCTCTAGCTTGCGTGGCCACCACCAACATAATACTCAATAAATCGGGTGTAAATCCGGGCCATGGTGCATCGCTAATATTCATAATAGACCCGTCAATAAAGCTTTGAACCTCGTACCCGTCGCGGTGAGCGGGGATAAACATATCGTCTCCTCGCTTTTCAATTTGAATACCAAGTTTAGCAAAGGTAGATGGTATTAGGCCTAGGTGTTTCCAGCTTACATTTTTAATGGTAATTTCGCTTTTCGTCATTGCCGCTAATCCTATCCAAGATCCTATTTCAATCATATCGGGAAGAATGCTATGCGTACAACCGTGTAGTTCTTCGACTCCGTCTATTTCCAATAAGTTAGAACCAATCCCTTTTATTTTAGCCCCCATTGCCACCAACATAGAGCAAAGTTGTTGAATGTAAGGCTCACAAGCTGCATTATAAATGGTAGTTTTACCTTTTGCCATTACGGCAGCCATCACAATATTTGCTGTTCCCGTTACCGAAGCTTCTTCTAAAAGCATGTAAGTTCCGGTTAAACCATTTGGTGCCTCAACACCATAAAAGCGTTCTTCTTTGTTATACCTAAATTTAGCTCCTAGTTTAATAAATCCCTCAAAGTGAGTGTCTAATCTACGTCTTCCTATCTTATCCCCTCCAGGTCTAGGAATATACCCTTTACCAAATCTAGCCAATAAAGGTCCCACGATCATAATCGATCCGCGTAAGCTAGAACCCTCTTTCTTAAATAATTCGCTCTCTAAATAATCTAGTTGTAAGTCATCGCTAATAAAAGAATAGCTACCCTTTCCGTTTTTACGGATTTTAACTCCTAGATTACTTAAAATGTCGATTAGTTTATTTACATCTACAATATCTGGGATATTATCTATCCTTACCTCTTCTTTGGTTAATAAAACAGCACATAAAATTTGCAATGCCTCGTTTTTAGCACCTTGGGGTTGAATTTCTCCTTTTAAAGGAATACCCCCTTCTATTTGAAAAGTTGCCATGTTTAGTATCTTTTTCTGCCCTTATTGTTGCGGTAATTCTTTTTAGACTTGCTTTTATTGTATTGCTTTTTATTATTGCCTTTAATTAAGTCTGAAGCTTCTGCTAAGTCTTCTTCTTTTTTATTTAAATTAATTTGGCCATTGCTGAGTTCAAACAAATGATCAAAAATTACTTTATCTTCTACCGTATCTCTATTCCAGTTTAAATAACACTTTTTCATATGGTTAGCAATATTGAAAATAAGCGCTTCTTTTAAAGCTCCTTCTTCAAACTTTAAAGCTGCATCAATCATGCGCTTAATATTGTTTCCATAAAACCTGTACTTAGGATGGTTTTGCGGATAATCTAAAGGCGCAGGTGACTCTTCTAGCATTTCTCGCGAAGGCTTAGGATATGGCGAGTCTACTTCTAGTTTAAAATCGCTAATAATAAATAATTGATCCCAAAGCTTATGTTGAAAGTCAGGTACATCGCGAAGATGCGGATTTAAATTACCCATTACGGCTATAATAGATTTAGCCACTTTATTGCGTTCTTCATCGTCTTTAATGCTAACCGCATATTCAACCATTTTCTGAATATGTCTACCATATTCGGGAATATGCAAGGTAGTTCTCTCTGAATTGTATTCTAAATCGTATGTCAAAATCGAAAATTATAATAAGGTGATAAGAGCCATTCGTTTACTTGACTCCGTTTGCAAAATAATAAATATTTATAAGTCTACTTATGTAAAGTGAAAAAATTATAAAGAAATTACCCCTTCTACTTTATTGCCTACTTCTTTGTATTTTTCAATTACAGTATCAGGGCTAGCCATGACTACATTTACAGAAACCGAAGTATAGGTACCTTTAGAAGAGGTTTTGGTTTGAATAACCGCCCCCATATTATCAAAGATATCTTCTACCTGCTTAATTTTTTGCGGATTAGAAGGAACAATAAACTTATACAAATATTTTGAAGGCCAATTACTCGTATCTTTTAATTTGATTTTTAACTTCTTATAAAAAGCCTCGGCATTTTCTTTACTCATAAAATTTGTTTATCTTTTTGCAACAAATATAAGCTTATTGATGCATTTTTTTAACTTGCCAAACGTAAAAAACAAAATCAATTAAAAATGGGTAAAAAGGTATTGATTATTGGCGGACCAGGTACGGGCAAATCTACAACTTTAAAAGCTTTAGAAAAGGAAGGTTACACATGTTATCCAGAAATTTCTAGAGAGGTTATTTTAGATGCACAGAAAAACGGAATAGAACAATTGTTTTTAACCGATCCGCTACTGTTTAGCCAGCGACTTTTAGAAGGACGCATCAATCAGTTTAAAAAAGCTGAAATGCAGGAAGGTACAGTTTTTATAGACCGTGGTATTCCCGATGTTACGGCCTACCTGGATTATAAAAAAGACACCTATCCTACTTATTTCAAAGAAGCCAATTTACAATACCGTTATGATTTGGTTTTTCTGTTTCCATTTTGGGAAGATATATATGTTGGAGACAACGAGCGTTATGAAAACAGAACAGAAGCAAAAGAAATTCAAGCCTTTCTAGAGCAAACCTATCGCAATTTAGGTTATGATTTAATTGCTGTACCCCAAGACAATGTGGCAAATCGGGTTAATTTTATTTTGAGTCATTGTTAACTCAATCTCTTTATGACTAAGATCAAAGATTTACTAAAGAAACACTGGGGGTATTCTGCGTTTAGACCAGGACAAAAAGAGCTGATTGATGCAGTTCTTGCAGGGCAAGATAGTTTAGCACTATTACCTACAGGCGGAGGTAAATCTTTATGCTTTCAATTACCAGGTATTTACCAAGAAGGTATTTGTATTGTTATTTCGCCACTTCTGGCTCTAATGCAAGACCAAGTTGAAAGTTTAACTAAAAAAGGAATTAAAGCACTTCAACTCAAAAGCGGTATGAGCTATGACGATATAAACCGCACGCTCGATAACTGCATTTACGGGCATTATAAGTTCTTGTACCTATCGCCAGAGCGCTTACAGCAAAATCTTATTTTAGAACGAATTCAACAAATGAAGGTTTCTTTTATTGCTGTAGACGAAGCGCACTGCATTTCTTCTTGGGGGCATGATTTTAGGCCGGCTTTTAGAAACATAAACCAACTTAGAAACTATCTGCCAGGTATATCTGTAATTGCCCTCACTGCCACGGCGACAAAAAAAGTTGAAAAGGATATTGTTGAACAGCTGGCACTTGAGAAGCCGTTTATTTTTAGGCAAAGTTACGAGCGTCCCAATATTCAGTTTGTGGTTAAACCTTATGAAGACAAACGTTATTATTTGCAATGGTATTTTAAAAAGTACAAGGAATTAGGGATTATTTACGTTAGAAACCGTAAAACTTCTTTAGAGCTAGCCCAATTTTTAAAAACACAAAATATTTCAGCGCAAGCTTTTCATGGAGGTTTACCTAGTCAAGAAAAAGAAAATATTTTAACCGATTGGCAAAAAGAAAAACTGCAAATTATTGTAGCCACTACAGCTTTTGGCATGGGTATAGATAAGGCTAATGTAAGACATGTGATTCATTTTCATTTACCCGAATCTTTAGAAAGTTATTATCAAGAAGCCGGTCGAGCCGGAAGAGATGGACTGCCCGCTCGGGCTATAATTCTCTATAACGATAGTGATTTTACTTTACTAAAAAATCAATTTTTGCTTCCCCTACCTAGCGTAAAAGAAATAAAACATGTTTATAAAAAGCTAAACACCATGTTTAGTATTGCTTTTGGTGAAGGATTAAATGAAACCTATAATTTTAGTTTTTTTAATTTTTGCAAAAAATATCAATTAAACACCCAAAAGACCTACTTAGCATTAAATACCCTAGAGCGTTTAGGAATACTTACTTTTGCTGGCGAATATTCGCAAAAAACGGCACTTCAATTTTTAATTAACAGCAAGCAACTTTTTACATTTCTGGAGAGGCATCGCCGTTATTCTTTTTTACTAGAAAATTTATTTAGAATTCAAGGTGGCTTTTTCGAATTTAAAAAAGAAGTACCTCTAGAGCGCCTATCAGAAAAAACCGGTTTAGATAAAGCAAAGATTATTGAACAATTACAAGAGTTGGCCAATCAAGAACTTATCGACTTAAGTCATAAAAATCAAGATACTACGCTTACCTTTTTGGTACCGCGAGAAGACGAGCGCAGCATTAACCCTTTTGCAAAATATATTCGTGCTCAAAAAGAAAATAAGGAGTTAAAAATAAAAGCAGTTGAAGACTACGTACTTTCACAGGACAATTGTTTAGTTATCCAACTTCTGCACTATTTTGATGAAAAGAAAACCAAAGCCTGCGGACAATGCAGCTGGTGTCTAAATCAAAAGAAAACAGCCCAAACAAAGGGAAATTTAAAAGAAATTAAAACTTACTTTTGCCAGGTTTTAGAACAAACACCTACCAACTTAAAAGAGCTTGTGTTAAACGCGCCTTTTAGCGAAGCAGATGCTTTATATACTTTGCGTTTAATGCATGAAAAGAAAATAATAGAAAAATCTAGTCACGATATAATCCGTTTAAAGAAATGAAGTCACTTAGAATTGTATTTATGGGTACGCCCGATTTTGCCGTATCCATTTTAGACCGAATGATCAAAGCTAAACATCAAATTGTTGGTGTGATCACCGCACCAGACAAACCCGCGGGTAGAGGGCGAAAAATTCATCAATCGGCTGTTAAAACCTACACGCTAGAAACGAGTATTCCTATCTTACAGCCCACCAACCTTAAGTCTGATGTTTTTTACCAAGAACTACAGGCCTTACAACCAGATGTCATTGTGGTTGTGGCTTTTAGAATGCTACCCAAACGTATTTGGTCACTCCCTCCTCTCGGCACTTTTAATTTACACGCCTCGCTTCTTCCTCAATACCGTGGTGCAGCTCCTATAAATTGGGCCATTATAAACGGAGAAACACAAACCGGAGTAACTACCTTTTTCTTAGACGAAAAAATAGATACCGGAGCAATTCTTTTGCAAAAGAAGACCAGCATAGATCCACATGAAAGTGCAGGCGATTTACATGATCGTCTCATGCATTTGGGAGCCGAAACCGTATTGGAAACCTTAGAACTAATAGCTAAGGACAGAGCAAAACCCGTACAACAACCCAAAAGTGAAGATTTAAAAACAGCCCATAAATTTAACGCCGAAAACACAAAAATTGATTGGCAACAACCGGCAGAAAAAATATATAATTTCATTCGTGGCCTGTCTCCCTTTCCTGTAGCATATACTTATTTAAACAATAACGAGGAAGAAAAGCTACGGTTAAAGGTGTTTAAAGCGAAAAAAACCGATTTATCATCAAAAAGGCCGCCAGGTACCTTATTCAAAGAAAATAACAGGCTTTTGGTAAGTACTCAAACCCAATCGATTGAAATAATAAGTCTGCAACTACAAGGGAAAAGAAAAATGAATGCGATTGATTTTCTTAACGGATTTAATTTAGATAAAGAAATACAATTGTCTTGAAACCCTTAAATTTACTAAGCTTAGCAAATATTTGATATTTTCAAGTATTTTTATTAACAATTTGGCGTAGTTATCAACAATTTAATGTATTTCCCTTGCTAAGCCTTGCATAGAAGCGAAAAGCTATTAAATTTGTAAAGAATACATAATCGTTTAACCAACATTAATTTTAAAAAACAAAATTATGAACAAAACAAATTTAATTGATTCTATGGCAGAAGATGCTGGAATCTCAAAAGCAGCAGCAAAGAAAGCCTTAGAATCTTTTTTAGAAAACATTGAGGGAGCTCTTAAAAAAGGAGATAGAGTTTCTCTAGTAGGTTTTGGTTCTTGGTCTGTAAGTAAAAGAGCAGCTCGCGAAGGAAGAAACCCACAAACTGGTAAAACCATCAAAATCGCTGCTAAAAATGTAGTGAAATTTAAGGCGGGTTCAGATTTACAAAAATCGGTTAACTAAATTAATTAGTCGATAAATTATACAAAAGACCCTTAAATTAAGGGTCTTTTTTTTGTTTTATGGATTTATTTTAATAGCTTTAATTTAAAATCATTCAATTTGAAACACGAAAAACCCAATAAAGGCGTTTTACTAATTGCTGAACCAACTATATTTGGTGATGCCACGTTTAATCGTTCTGTAGTTCTTTTAGCAGATTATACCGAGCAAGGAGCGGTGGGTTTTATTCTGAACAAAAATTTAAACTTAACACTTACCGACTTAATTCCGGACTTAAAACAAGATTTTCCTGTTTATAACGGAGGACCTGTTGAGCAAGATAATCTGTATTTTATTCACCATATTCCCAATCTCATACCCGATAGCATTGAAATAAGCAATGGTATTTATTGGGGTGGTAATTTTCAAGCAGTCAAAAAGCTCATCAGCAATAACCTTATTAAACCCCGAGATATAAAATTCTTTTTGGGTTACTCCGGTTGGGCCGCCAAACAATTAGAGGAAGAAATGAAAGCCAACCACTGGATTACAGTGCATCAATATAATAAGAATGATCTTTTGGCCCACAATCAAGAAAATTACTGGAAAGAAATGCTCCAAGAATTAGGAGGTGACTATTTAATCTGGGCTAATGCACCCGAAAATCCTAATTACAACTAACTTAAACGTGCTAATGCATTTAATTTACCGCGTAACTCATCGGCTACTGCATGTTTAAATTGCTTCTTACGGTAAACACTTATAGATTGTATTCCTTGAATGCTATTGGTTAAAAAGAGTTCGTCTGCTTTTTGCAAATCAAACGGACTTATTTTTTCTTCTACAAGATTGTATGCCGGTAATTTTTCAATAATCTCAATAAGTTTTTTTCTAATAATACCGTTTAAGCAACCTTCACTTACGGGCGGTGTTTTTATTTGCTTCCCCTTCACCCAAAAAAGATTGGCATTGGCAGCTTCGACTACCATTTTGCTTTCATTAAGCAATAAACAATTTTGATAATCATTTTCTTGGGCATAAATACTGGCTAGAATATTGATTATTTTATTGGTTGACTTGAGACTAGATAAAAGACCTGAGGTAATATAATGATCTTTAAAAAGCTCTACTCTATAAGTTAAGTTATTTGAAAGGTAAAAAGGCTGATCTAATTCGGTTAGTGTTATGAGAAAATCTACCTCTAAATTTTGAGGTAAATAATAGCCTCCAGGTTTACGGCAAACAACTAATTTAACCCTGAAATTGGCTTGCGGATTTTCTTGAGCCTTAATGGTTTTTAATATTTCTTCTTCTAGGAATTCGGGTGAAAAATCCATAGGAATCTCCATACGCAGAATACGCATAGAAGCCATTAATCTAAAATAATGATCTTCCCAAAAAACAATTTTACCTCCAAGTACGCGTAGCGTTTCAAAAACACCATCGCCATATTGAAAAGCTCTATTTTGAGCCAAGAAAGTTGTTTCTTTAGATTGTGTGAGTTCCCCGTTAAAATTAAGCATAAAAAAACCTTGATTGATTAATCAAGGCAAATATACATTTTTGATTGTTTTTTAAGCCGATCCTAAAACATGTTTTAGGTCTGAAATCATATTTTCCCACAACATTTTACCTTCGTTAATTTCATCCTCATCATCTTCGGCAAAATCAGTAATCATCAAAGATACGTCTTTGGTGATTTCATCTACTTGAATACGCATTTCAAAGAAGTAAGCATCCTCATTTTCTACATCTTCCATCCATCGCAATTTAATTCTTTCTCCACTCTTTTTACTTAACAATTTTGCCTTCTCTTCAGAGCCTTCCCAAATAAAGGTATAAACCTCGCCACGAGAATTTACATTATCGGCAAACCATTCGCTTAAACCAGATGGAGTTGATATATATTGATACAATAAAGCCGGTGAAGCTTGTATTGGAAATTCCATTTCATATTTTACTTTATCCATAACGATTATTCTTAGTTGTGAGGCAATATATATATTCTTTATTAAAAAACGATGAAAAAAAGTTGCTTTTATTTTTCAAAAGATATTTGGGTTATTGTAAAATAATTATATATTTGCACCCGCAAACGGCGAGGTAGCTCAGTTGGTTAGAGCGTCGGATTCATAACCCGGAGGTCCCGAGTTCAAATCTCGGTCTCGCTACAAAAAAACAAACCTTAAGGTATATAACTTTAAGGTTTTTTTTTAGACTATTTTTAAGCATTAAAAAAGGAGAAATCATAATATTAGTTTCTCCTTTATAGTATTATAGTTCTACCAAAAACTAAGCTTGGAGCATCTTCTTAAGTTCCTGTAGGTTTACATCTTTTTGCTCACCGGTCTTCATATTCTTTATTGTATATTGGTCTTCCTGCATTTCTTTACTACCAGCCAACACTACAAATGGAATCGCTCTTTTATTGGCATAGTTCATTTGTTTTTTCATTTTAGCATCATCGGGATATAATTCGGCCGCTATCCCCTCCTCTCTAAGCAAACCTATGGCCTGCATAGCATATAAGGCTTCTTGATATCCGAAATTTATAAAGATTACTTGGGTTTGCGCATCAGCCGTTTTTGGAAATAGGTTTAGCTCTTCAAGCACTAAATAAATCCGGTCTAAACCGAAAGAGATCCCTACTCCACTCATATTTTTTAATCCGAATATACCGGTAAGATCATCATAACGACCTCCTCCTCCAATTGACCCCATTTTTACTTGAGGTGGTGCAGCAATTTCAAAAATAGCGCCCGTATAATAATTTAAACCTCGAGCCAAGGTAACATCTAGTGTTAATCTTGCTGTTTTTAAAGGCATAGCTTCGATGGCTTGCTGTATAAACTCTAGTTCTTGCAGGCCTTCTAGACCACTCTTAGATGCTGCTAAAATACCTTTTAAGCTAGCGATCTGCTCGCTAAAATCGCCTTTTAAATTAAAAATAGGTTTAATGGTATCAATCGCTTGAGCTGTGATACCTTTGGCCTTCATTTCTTCTATAACTGCCTCTTCTCCTATTTTATCTAACTTATCTAGGGCAACAGTAAAGTCAATCAGCTTATCTGACTGACCGATAATTTCTGCGAAACCCGATAAGATTTTACGGTTATTAATTTTTATTTGAACACCAGCTAATTTGAGCTGAGTAAAAACCGCATCATAAAGTTGAACAAATTCTACCTCTTGCCATAAACTCTGGCTTCCCACCACATCTGCATCGCATTGAAAAAACTCTCTAAACCTTCCCTTTTGAGGCCTATCGGCACGCCATACTGGCTGAATTTGATAACGTTTAAACGGGAATTCTAGTTCGTTTTGGTGTTGCACTACATAGCGTGCAAATGGCACGGTTAGATCATAACGCAAAGCTTTCTCGGCAATTTTAGGCGTTATTGCCAAAGTGTTTTCAGACTTAATATCATTGGGGTTTACTTTTTTAAGAAAATCACCGCTATTTAAAATTTTGAAAATAAGCCGATCTCCCTCTTCTCCATATTTTCCCATTAAGGTATCATAATTCTCAAAACTAGGTGTTTCAATGGGTTGAAATCCGAAATTTACAAATTGTTTGGTTATCGTATTTATTATGTAGTGTCGTTTATTTACTTCTTGCGCAGAAAAATCACGCGTTCCTTTTGGTATTGAAGGTTTCTGAGCCATAGTTTTATTTTAAAGCCCAAATATACTGAAACAAATCAGAAAAAATAAGTAACTTTTTGTACTTTCACTCGTCCTATAAGCAACAATTAAAACGCACCTATGTTTGGTTTATTTCGAGAAAATGTAAGAATTGCATTAGACAGTATAAGAACACAACTCTTAAGAACAATTTTAACCGTTCTAATTATCGCCATAGGAATAACGGCATTAGTTGGTATTTTAAGCGCTGTTAATGCTTTAGAAAACACGATTACCAGCGATTTTACCTCTATGGGTGCCAACACATTTAATCTTCAACGATATAATTTTAGTGTGCAAACACGCGGACGTGGAGAACGCAACAAAATTAACCCTATTATTTCTTACCGTAATGCAGTAGATTTTAAAGAAAATTTTGAGTTCCCCAATGCTACTACCAGTATATCTTTTACTGGCACCAGTCAAGCTGAAGTAAAGTATAAAGAAGAAAAAACAGATCCAGAGGTTCGTGTAATTGGAGTCAATGAACATTTTTTAATCAACAGTGGGTTGCAATTGGAAGATGGAAGGGATTTTTCTTTTTTTGATATAGAAAATAACTCAAATGTATGTATTGTAGGTGCTGACTTTAAAAAAGGCTTATTCAAAAACAGCGATCCGCTTCAAAAGACCATAAGTATTAGAGGTGCCAAATTTAAAATAATAGGCGTATTAGAAGGCAAAGGCTCAACTTTTGGTAATAACGAAGACCTACGTGTGCTCATTCCTGTTCAAAGGGCCCGAAGTATGTTCACTAGTATTCAACCAAATTACAACATTAGCATAAAAGTGGCCGATAAGAATTTTCTGGAGGGTGCTCAAGACGAGGCAGTTATCACATTTAGAAAGATTAGAAAACTCAATCCTAAAGAAGAAAATAATTTTGGTATTGAGCGCAGCGATAGCCTACTGAACGAAATTTACAAAATAACAGGTGTCTTAGATTTTGCCGCCTGGATAATTTCAATTATAACTATTCTGGGATCCTCTATTGCTTTAATGAATATTATGTTGGTATCGGTAACCGAACGCACACGAGAAATAGGAGTTAGAAAAGCGCTTGGCGCCAAAAGAAACACCATAGCACTGCAGTTTTTCAGCGAAACCATAATTATTGGTCAACTGGGAGGCATCATAGGTATTTTTCTAGGTATGCTTATTGGTTTTGCGGTAGCTCAAAGTTTTGACTTTCAATTTAGTATACCTTGGGTGGCCATCATTTGGGCAACGGTTATTTCTCTATTAATTGCTATTATATCTGGTTCTTATCCCGCTATTAAAGCCGCTAAACAAGATCCAATAGAGTCATTGAGGTATGAATAGAGCGGTTTGATGCCTCATCATACCTTCAAATATTATTAACGCTAGTCAACTATTTTTTGAAAATAAGCAAATAATTCTCCTTTAGTAATTTGCGCTCCTTGCTGAATCAATGCAAAGACATCTTTATTACGGTCGGCTTTTAAAGCCTTTTTTGAGGTATATAGCTCTACGTCTTCATGCGCCAAATTTTGTTGCAACCAACGATAACCTTCACGGGTGGTTATATTAATAGTTTCATTCTTAACTTTAACACCAATTAGCGTTATAAAGTCTTCATCTATAGAGAAAAGAAATAAGTGCTGCGGTGAATAATGCTCTAGATATTTCACTTTTCTCAACACTCCCTCCCAAATCAAATCACTAAAGATATCGAGCTCTTCTTCGGCAACTTCGGGTTTGTTCTTTTTAATTTCTTCCCATTCATCGGCAGTAATAGACTGACTGGCCAAGAAATTAATAAATTCTTGGTGCATTTCTTTGAATTGTTCCTGGCTTAAGCGTTGATATTTCATTGTTAAAAAGGTATTTATTTAAAAAACAAGATAAAAAAAAAGCCTATCGCTTAGATAGGCTTTTAGTCTTATGAATAAGATTAATTTTCACCAACTACTTCAAAAGTAAAATCGGTTACCACTTCTCTATGGAAACGCAGTTTAGCTTCATATTGACCTAAACGCTTAATGTTACCACCCAAAATAGTAATGTATTTTTTATCGATGTTTACATCGTTCTTTGCTAAAGCCTCAGCCAAATCTGCTGCGGTAATACTACCAAACATCTTATCTCCAGCTCCAGCTTTTGCTGTTAAAGTAAGCTCTAACTTGTTTGCTTTAGCTTGCAGTTCTTCTGCTTCTTCAACAAACTTCTTCTCTTTATATGCACGTTGCTTTAAAGTTTCTGCTAGCATTTTCTTAGCAGAAGGTGTAGCTAACTCTGCATATCCTTGTGGGATTAGGTAGTTTCTACCATAACCATTCTTAACGGTTACAATATCATCAATAAAACCTAAATTTTCAACGTCTTTCTTTAATATCAGTTCCATAATGTCGTTTCTTTTATTTTAATAAATCACCAACGTATGGCATTAATGCTAAATGACGAGCTCTTTTTACCGCTACAGCTACTTTTCTTTGGTATTTAAGAGAAGTTCCTGTTAATCTTCTTGGTAACAATTTACCTTGCTCATTTACAAAAGCCATTAAAAAATCTGGATCTTTGTAGTCGATATACTTGATACCTGATCTTTTAAAACGACAATATTTCTTTGTTTTAGAGGTTTCGATATTTAAAGGCGTTAAATATCTAATTTCCCCATCTTTTTTTCCTTTAGCTTGTTGCTCTATAGATGACATACTTACGCTTTTTCTTTGTTTCTTTTAACTCTTTTTTGTGCCCATTCGATGGCGTGCTTATCTAATTTCACGGTAAGGTAACGCATCACCGCCTCGTCTCTTCTAAACATAAGTTCAAAAGGCTCGATAGCTTCACCATCTACTTGAAATTCAAATAAGTTGTAAAATCCACTTTTCTTGTGCTGGATAGGATAGGCAAGCTTCTTAAGCCCCCAGTTCTCCTTGTTAACCATCTTCGCCCCTTTAGAAACAAGAAAATCTTCATATTTCTTTACTGTTTCCTTTACCTGGTCTTCAGATAAAACGGGATTCAAGATGAAAACAGTTTCATAATGATTCATAATGTATAGTTTAATAAAATTTGGATGCAAAAATACGTTTTTTTATCGAATTAGCAAGTTTGACTTATTTTTTTATTCCGATAATTTGTGAGTTAATCGAAAGTTGCTTACATTTAGACCATATAACCAACACCAATAACCTGTGGATGATATTAAATTAAATTGCATAGTTGTGGATGATTCTACCATTCAACGAATTTCAATCACCAAATTGGTTAAAGATCATCCAAATTTAGAGTTAATTGCCGAACATAATAACGCTATTAAAGTTAAGGAAACTTTAAAAAATGAAGACATCGATCTCATCTTCCTTGATATTGAAATGCCTATTATCTCTGGTTTTGATTTACTCGACAATCTTGAAAAGCAACCACAAATTATTTTTATTACTGGTAAAACCCAGTATGCTTTTAAAGCTTTTGATTACAAAGCCATCGATTTCTTGCAAAAACCCGTTAGTGCAAAGCGTTTTGATTTTGCCATAAGTAAAGTGCTTGATTTCTTTAAATTGCGCATTGAAAAAGAGCGTATCTCAGACGATAATTACATCATGATTAAAAGCAATTTTAAAAACTTTAAAGTGTTTTTAGATGACATCAAGTATGTTCAAGCTTTTGGTGATTATGTGAAAGTTGTAACCAAAGAACAAACGTATACCGTTCTTTCTACCTTAAAAGGTTTTAACGAGCGTTTGCCTAGCGATCAATTCTTAAGAGTACATAAATCATATATTGTAAACTTAAGCAAAATAAAGAAATACGAGTCAAAAAACCTTTGGATTAAAGACATAGAAATACCTATTAGCCGTAACCGTAAGAAAGAGTTAGATTTTGCTATGGCTAGTATCGGGATTTCTTAAACAGGGTCTACATCTATCGTTAACTTTACTTTTCTAAATTTCCCTATAGACTCATAAGACTTTTTTACTTTCAAAATAAAGTCTTTGGTTTTCTTTACGGAATAACTCATAGGTATTTTTACGATAATATTCTTGCGGTACTCATTACGCACACGCGCAACTGCAGGAAATTCAGGACCCAGTACATTATCGCGTAAACCCTGACGCAAAGCCTCCGAAAGCCACAAAGATGCCTCCTCTACAGCATTATAATCTCTTTGTTTACAGGTGATTTTTATAAGTCTATAAAATGGAGGATATTTAAAGTTTTTGCGTTCATACACCTGCTCTTTGAACATATCTTCATAGCTATTGGTGGTTACCTGCTGTAAAATTTGATGGTGCGGATTAAAGGTTTGAATCAGTACTTTACCCTGCTTGGCTGTTCTTCCGGCTCGACCGGCCACTTGAACCAACATTTGAAAGCTACGTTCATGAGCTCTGAAATCGGGAAAATTTAATAAGTTATCAGCATTCATTACGCCCACTAAATCTACATTCCTAAAATCAAGTCCTTTGGTTAGCATCTGGGTACCCACTAAAATATCTATACTGTGCTGCTCAAATTTATCTAGAATTTTATCGTAAGCATTTTTACCTCGGGTGGTGTCCAAGTCCATTCTGGCAACACGAGCTTTGGGTAACAAAGTGTTTAACTCGGTTTCTATTTGCTCTGTTCCAAATCCTTTGGTACTTACCTCGCTACTCCCACAAGCCATACATGCCTTTTGCATGGCAATGTGATAACCACAATAATGACAACGCAAACTATTATTGTGTTTATGAAAAGTAAGACTCACGTCACAATTGGGACAATGCGGACTGTGCCCACAAGTATGACATTCAAGCGTAGGGGAATATCCTCTTCTGTTTTGAAAAAGGATGACCTGTTTACCAGCCAGGATGGTTTGCTCTATGGCCTCGATAAGCACATCGGAAAAATGACCTTTCATCTGCTTACGCTTGTATTTTTCTTTGAGGTTTATCAAATGGATTTCAGGAGGTATCACTTGGCCATAGCGTTTTTTTAGACTAACAAGGGCATACTTATCAGTTTGGGCGTTGTAATAAGATTCGATACTCGGGGTAGCCGTTCCCAAAACAATGCAAGCTTTACAAAGATGACTAAGTACTACTGCGGCATCTCTTGCGTGGTACCGTGGAGCCGGATTTAATTGCTTAAATGAATTCTCATGACTCTCATCAACCAAAATTAATCCTAAATCCTGAAAAGGCAATAATAAAGCCGAACGCGTTCCTACAATAATTTTCCCTTTGGTTTGATTATAAATATGCAGGTAGGTTTCAAAGCGTTCTTGCTGAGAGTATTTGCTATGATAAACCATCACCTCCTCGCCAAAATAGGCTTCTAAACGTTTAATGAGCTGGGTGGTCAGCGCAATTTCGGGGACTAAAAAAAGTACCTGTTTACCTTTTTTCACCTGCTTATCTATCAACTTCATGTACACTTCGGTTTTACCCGATGAAGTTATACCATGAAACAATACAGGTTTTGAAGCTTTTAAATTCGCCTCAATTTGGTTCAAGGCCGCCTGCTGTTCTGCGCTTAAATCAATTGTTTGTTGTGCTATTTGGCTTTGGTTTTGCACCCGATCTATCTGAAGGGTATATTCTTCTAAAAAACCTTTATCAACCAAAGCATTTAACGAGGCATCTGAAGCTTGAGCTTTTTCTTTTAGTTTTTTTCTTGAAATAGGTTTATTCGATTGTGCTTTTAAGGTGAAAAATTGCATCACAATCTCTTTCTGTTTATGCGCTCTTCCCAATTCTTCTAACATTGCATTCATAGCCTGGGGATTTTCATGAGATTCGCTTAAACGTATATACTTAATCAATTTAGGCTTGTATTGCTCAAATATCTCTTGCTCTAATAGTATATACTTTTTTTGGGCCATTTCTTGCAAAACGGGTAATACATTTTTTTTACCCAGCAATTGCCCCACTTCTTTAATTTTTAATTGTGATTGTCTTTCTAAAGCCTCAAGCACTAAAAATTGTTCATCACTAAGCTGATTGGCAAGCTCTAAGGTATCGTGTTGGTTATTGCGTTGAATCACAGTTTCACTTTCAAGAAGAAAAATACCCGGTAAAGCTGCTCGCATTACTTCGCCTAAACTGCATAGATAATAGGAGCTAATCCATTTCCAAAGTTCCAATTGAAGTTTACTCACTATCGGCGATTGATCAAGAGTGGTTTCTATAGATTTTGGTGTATAAATTTCGGGGTGCTGCTGATGTATTTTTGCAACAATACCGGTATAGATTTTAGATTTACCAAAGGGTACTGCCACCCTCATACCTGGTTGTAATAAATCATACTCCTCATGACTTATCGCATAAGTAAAGGTATTGTTTATAGCCAAAGGTATAATTACATCTATATAAAAATTCATAAAGCTTATTAAAACACAAAGCTATTAAAGGTTATGACTCGTAAACAAGCCAAAAGCTTTAATAGCTTCAATTTATTTAAAAAATCCAACTTACTTGCCTAACATGCCTTCTTTTAAATCGTCATCTGCTGGCTTTTTGTCTAACCAAATACCAAACAAAGCCCTTTTAAATGCCTTACCCTGTATTACTCCTCTTTGCTCTCCATTTTTATAAGCTACTACTCCACGCTCGGGTTGGTAGGTAATATCAAAAATATCCCCTTTTACAATTTCTTCCTCAAAAAAACCTATAAATTGATCGATTTGTTTGCGAAGCGGAGCTACATTGTTGTTGGTTGATTTTTTAAAGCCATCTTCTACGGCCTCTATCATTTTACTACTGGAAACTAGTTTTGATACAATTTGTAAGCGCACCGCCATGGGTTCATTGCTATCTAAAATTTCTTTAGCGTTACTTTTCTTTTCTGTAAGATAAAGCGCTCCCACATAAAGGTCTATCCATAGCTTTTCTCTTACTCCAGCACCATTAAGTACGGTTTGGTGTTCTCCTATTTTCATTGTATTGGGCAAGGTAACCCCTTCTACTTGAGTTTGGCTATAGCCTGCAAAAGTGATAAATAAAGCCAATAATAAATTAATGTGTGTTTTCATAATGTTCAGATTTGTAAGCCTAATTTATCACTTTTTTTGTTTTAATCTATAAATAGTTGCATTTAATTCAAAACCTAATAACAAGATGTTCGCATTTAGCCATATATATATGAGCAAAATTAGTAAAGCTCCAATACTTCCGTAAAGCTCATTGTAATTATTAAAATTTTCTATGTATATACTGAATAGATAGGTGTTTAATAAAATTAATAGCGTTGTAAAAAGCGCACCCAGCGAAAGGTACCTAGACTGTCTACCTTCTTTGGTTCCAAAGTAATATAAAATGGCAACAGCATTATAGATAAGAAGGATCACTACGACATATCTACCAAATTGTGCCCACTGCAAGCCATCTGTAAACAAGCCTAAAGCTTTTAAATTCTCTATGATAAAAGTTAAGTAAAATAGCACTATAACCGCCACTAAAACCAAAATAGCCAGAATAATTGCAGTGATTACAGCCACCATATATTGCCGAATAATTGATCGGTTAATATGCGTATGGTAAGAAAATTCAAATCCGGTGAATATGGCATTTACCCCATTGGCCATTAAAAAAATAGAAAGTATAAATACAAAGCTCAATAAACCACCTCTCGGATTATTAAAAATATCTGCAAAAATCTCGTTAAAAAAACCTGAGGTTTGGGGAGGTAAGAAAGAATCTATAAAAGACAAAAGCACCAAATGAAAATCGTCTATAAACCAGACAAAGGGTATTAAGTTAAGCACAAATAACAAAAACGGGAAAATCGCCATAAAGAAGCTAAATGCAATAGAACTGGCTCGCGTAGAAAAAGTTCCTTTTATAATGCCCAGCGCATATAACTCTCCCAAGTCATAAACGCTTAAGCCGTTTAAGCCAGGTAATTTAATGCTCCTAGCCTTGGCTTCAAACCAGGCTAAAGGCTTTTTTTTGAAACTTATTTCTTGTTTATCTGTCATTAATCTACTGCCTTCAGGCTAAGGTCAAGGTTATAAACCGAATGCGTTAAAGCCCCGCTACTTATGTAATCTACTCCACAAGCTGCATACTTAGCCGCGGTTTCTAAAGTAATCCCTCCACTCGATTCAGTTTGGGTTTTGCCATTGATTAAAGCCACAGCTTCCCGAGTATCTTCATAATTAAAATTATCAATTAAAATGCGATGAATACCCTCGTACTTTAAAATCTCTTTGATTTCCTCCATATTTCTGGCCTCAACTATAATCTTTAGATCAAGCGAATTTTCTCGTAAATAAGCTTGAGTTTTCTCGATTGCTGCTCCTACTCCACCTGAAAAATCAATATGATTATCTTTAAGCATAATCATATCATATAAGGCAAAGCGATGGTTTACTCCTCCTCCTATTTTTACCGCCCATTTCTCTAGTGCACGTATGCCTGGGGTTGTTTTTCGGGTGTCTAAAATTTTGGTTTTGGTATTCTTGAGCAATTTCGCAAAAGCATCTGTTTTAGTAGCAATTGCACTCATACGCTGCATTGCATTAAGCACCAAGCGTTCGGCTTTTAAGATAGATTGACTTTTACCCGAAACATAAAAAGCTATATCGCCATATTGAATAGGGCTTCCATCTTCGAGCAGCGTCTCGACCTGTAAATCTCGATCTACATAGCTAAAAACCTGTTTAGCAAAATCAACACCTGCTAAAATACCGGTATCTTTAACCAATAATTTGGCTTTACCAGACGCATCGTGCGGTATACAGGCTAAAGAACTGTGATCACCTTCTCCTACATCTTCGCGAATGGCATTTTCAATAATTAATTGTATCTCTTTTTCAAATTGAGCTTGTGCTATCATAAAAAGGTATTTCTATCTGCTAAAATAATAAAGTATTCTCAATTTGTAGTTGAATCTTGATATCTATTCATAGTTAGCATAAAGGTGTTTCAATTGGCTAACTTTTGTAGTTGTATTTTAGTTTCGCTTAACGCGGATTTAATCTCGAAAAAATAAAACAAATTGATTCAAATTCAGGAGAGTCATTTATTTTTGTAAACAGAGTAAATACCTATGAAAATAAAACTGATTGTCGTTGGAAAAACAGATAAAGGTCCGTTGCAGGATTTAATCGCAGATTACTGTAAGCGTTTAACGCATTATATTTCGTTTGAGTTGGAGGTAATACCCGATTTAAAAAAAACAAAGCATTTAGATGTGCAACAACAAAAACAAAAAGAAGGGGAACTTATTTTAAAAGAAATCAACACTTCAGATTGGTTGGTTTTATTAGATGAAGCGGGCAAATCTTTTACCTCAATGCAATTTGCGCAAGAATTGCAAAAAAAGTTAAATGCCGGTACTAAGCAATTGGTTTTTGTAATAGGCGGGCCCTATGGCTTTTCTGATGCTGTTTACCAACAAGCAAAGCAGAAGATTAGTCTTTCAAAAATGACTTTTTCTCATCAAATGGTACGTTTGTTTTTTGTTGAACAAATTTACCGAGGATTTACTATTCTTAAAAATGAACCCTATCATCACCAATAATTATGAAACTTGTATTTGCTACCAATAACGCCAACAAACTGGCAGAAATAAAACAACTTTTACCCGAACATATCGAGTTGTTATCGCTCAAAGATATCGGTTGTACCGAAGAAATTCCCGAAACGGAAAACACCATTGAAGGTAACGCTTGGTTAAAAGCGAAATATGTAAAAGAAAAGTATGGTTATGACTGTTTTGCCGATGATACTGGCTTAGAGGTTAAGGCTTTAAACGGAGCTCCTGGGGTATTATCTGCCCGCTATGCTGGCGAGTCAAAAAACAACCAAGCCAATATCGCTAAATTATTAGACGAACTTCTCGATAAGGAAGACAAAAGCGCCCAATTTAAAACGGTAATTGCTTTGTATTTTGACGGAGAGCAAAAAGACTTTACAGGAATTTGCTCAGGACAAATAAGCCATGAACTTCGTGGCGAAGGTGGTTTTGGCTATGACCCGATATTTGTACCTCAACATCAATCCAAAACTTTTGCCGAAATGACCGCAGAAGATAAAAATCTAATCAGTCATCGTGCTTTAGCTTTTAAGCAGCTCTTAAATTATTTAAATACCAAGAAATAAAGAATAAAAAAACTCCCTTAAAACGGGAGTTTTTTATTCTTTATTTCTAAAAAGATCTTATTTATTGATTTTTAAATTTAGTAATTCCATCTTTTAACCAAGCACTATAAGCCTCTACATCGGGTAGATAACCCACGGGTTTGTTGAGTTCCTCTTCTTGGTGATTAAGTAATACATAGTATGGCTGAGCATTGATACCATAGTGTTTGATTTGAAAATCACTCCATTTGTTACCTATAGTACGAACTCGCTTCCCGGTAGTTTCACTGGTGTACTGCTCCTCTTTAGGCAATTGCTCTTTAATGTCTACGTATAAACTAATAAGAACAACATCATTCTTCAATTTATTTAGAACCTGTGGTTCACTCCATACTCTTTCTTCCATTTTTCTACAGTTTATACAAGCTTTTCCTGTGAAGTCAAGTAAAATAGGTAAGTTATTTTCCTTAGCATAAGCTACTCCCGCATCATAATCGGTGAAAGCTAAAATATCATGTGGTCCTAGCTCGGCGTGTTCAGGGAAATCACTCTTATTGGTTGCTGTTGTTGTGCCTCCGCCTTTGGTGTTTCCTACGCCGTATGGAGATTCAGAATAATTCATAGGTGGTGGGAAACCACTTATCATTTTTAATGGAGCTCCCCATAATCCTGGAATCAGGTATATGGTAAAAGATAAGGTTACTAAACCTAGGCCGAGTCTTCCAACTGAAATATGTTTTAAAGGAGAGTCGTGAGGCAAACTGATTTTACCAAATAAATATAAGGTAAGGGTACCAAAAATAGCAATCCAAAGTGCTAAAAATACCTCGCGCTCTAACCAATGCGCCTCTAATACCAAATCTGCGTTTGATAAAAACTTAAGTGCTAAAGCAAGTTCTAGAAAACCTAAAACCACTTTTACAGAGTTTAACCATCCTCCAGATTTTGGCAAAGTGTTCATCCAACCTGGGAACATTGCAAATAATGCAAAAGGAATAGCAATAGCCAAGGAGAATCCAAGCATACCTATAATTGGAGCAATTCCTCCTTTTGATGCCGCTTCAACCAACAGCGTTCCTACAATGGGTCCGGTACAACTAAATGAAACAATAGCCAAAGCTAAAGCCATAAAGAAAATTCCGATTATCCCACCCTTATTAGCTTGACTGTCTACTTTGTTAGCCCAAGAATTAGGTAGCATTATTTCGAAAGCGCCTAAGAACGATGCGGCAAAAATTATCAAAATAACAAAAAATACAATATTAAATGTAACGTTGGTGGAAAGGGCATTTAGCGCATCGGCACCAAAAATACCCGTAACCAAAGAACCTAATAATACATAAATTATCACGATAAAAAATCCGTAAAGCAGGGCGTTACTAACTCCTTTAGCTTTTGTTTTACTTTGCTTAGTAAAAAAGCCAACCGTCATGGGAATCATTGGGAAAACACAAGGAGTAAGTAAGGCAACAAAACCAGATAAAAAGGCAATCCAAAAAATAGAGAAAAGGCCTTTTTTACTACCATCTTCATTAGAAACAGATGCTTGTGCATCAAGCAAAGCTTGAGGAACCTCATCATCATCGGCATTAAGCTGTTCTTCTTTTTTTTGTGTTTCAGGATTTTTGGTGGCTCCATTAGCTTGGTACGCTTCAAACTCATCATAGTTTGAAAACACCTTTGCTTTATTGTTTTTAAGGTCGAATACCATATAGTATTCTTCGTTGATACAAACATCTATACAAGATTGATAAAAAATTTGTGCTTTTATCACTTGAATATCTGAATTAATTAAAGTAACCTTTTGTTTAAAAGTTGCCTGATTTTCAAAATACATCTCATCTACTCCAAAAGTTTCGTTGAATTGTGTTTTGGTTTCGCTTTCTTTGGCAAACTCTTCTACCTCATAGTTTCCTTCTTTATCAACATAATCAAATGCTAAGGGAATGGGTCCGCCTTCTGGAGTAAACTGACTGTAAACGTGCCAATCTGGCTCTATACTCAGTTCATATATTAACTCGTATGAAGTATCAGACAGTTTGTTAATTTTACCTTCCCATTTTGTGGGCTTTAATTGTTGATTTTGCCCCATTCCAAATTGAGCATAGGACGCACTAGTAATTAAAAATGCAATTAATAGTTTAAGGTATACCTTCATGATTTTAAAGTAATTTTTGTTATCTTTTGAGTTTTGTCTTGCACTTTAAAGCGCTCGTCAATTCGGTGTGAAACTAACCAAATTATTTCTTTATCACAGCACAACACATAGATATTTTTCTTGTCTTGAAGCGCCACTTTATTATTGATTAAAAAATCGCTAATTTTTTGCTTTCCTTTCATTCCGAGCGGGTAAAAATAGTCTCCTGCTTGCCATTTTCGTAACATAAGCGGATATTTTAACTTTTTGGCATCAAAGTAAGCTACCGTATCGGCAAAGTCTCCTAATTTATCAACTTTGCTTATTTGTAGTCGACCCAATGGGAAAACAAGCTCATGGTCGGGATAAAGCAAGTACGACTCGTTTTCATCTATTTCTTTTTCTTTTCGTTTTTGAAGTAAAAGAATATCTCTGTCTTTATGCAATATGTAAGCACTAGTTGCTACTTTTTTACCAGCTTGTGCCGTTCTTAACCCATAAACTGAATCCCAATCGCTAAAGTCAAATTCTTTTAGCAACTGGTATAAAATCGCATCGGGATGTGGCAAAGTGTTGAGCACGTTTAAATTAATCTCAAATCCAGAAAAAGTCTCTCGTACTATTTTATCATAAATCAAACTCACATAATCTTCGGCCAACTGCTCTATTTGCTTTAGTTTGTCCTGGGTTCCTTGAAAAGCTCTTAAAAAATTAGGATTCTCTTGTTCTAAAATCGGTGAGATTTGATGCCTGATTTTATTGCGCAAATAATAGTTTGACGCATTTGTTTTATCTTCACGCCAAATAATGTGGTGTTGCTTGGCATAGGTTTCTATTTGCTTGCGCGAAAATCTAATCAAGGGTCTTGCTACTATGTTATTCTCCTGAGGCATACCGGTGAGCCCCGCAATTCCCGTGCCGCGTATTAAATTAATAAAAAAAGTTTCTATTTGATCGTGAGCGTGATGCGCTGTAATTATTTTTATATACGAATGGTTTTGCGTTAAGGTTTTAAAATAATTGTAACGTAATTCACGCGCAGCCATTTGTATGGACATTTTATGATCTTCGGCATAAGCTTGGCAATTGAATTTCTGGGTATGAATTTTTAGTTTTAATCGTGCTGCTAAAGCCTCAACAAAGCGTTGATCTTCATCGCTTTCTTTTCCGCGTAAAGCGAAATTTACGTGTGCTAAAGCAAACTTTACTCCTGCTGCTACGAGCATATGGCACAGAACCACCGAATCGATTCCGCCGCTTATGGCCAACAGGTGTTTGTTTTGCAGAAGAGAAGGAAAGTGCTGTTCTAGGTTTTCGCGAAATTTATTTAGCATAAGTTTTCTGATTTATTGCGGACTCTGCACCGATTGTTTTAGCGCTTCCACTTTAACCAAGCATTCTTCGTATTCTTTTTCGGCATCAGATTTTATCGTGATGGCGCTACCTACCGAGCAGGAGAGATACCTTTGCTCTTGGTTGTATAAAATACTGCGAATAACCACATTAAAATCAAAATTTTCTTCTGGATCAATATAACCAATAGCGCCACTGTAAAGACCTCGCTTAGTTTCTTCTAGTTCTTCTATAATTTGCATTGCCGAAAGTTTAGGTGCGCCCGTCATACTTCCCATGGGATAGGTGGTCATAAATAGTTCGCGCAGAGAACAAGTTGGACTCAATTTTGAAGTGACAGTACTAATGAGCTGATGTACTTGCTTAAAGGTATAGCGCTTACAAAGTTCTGGCACTTCTACACTACCTTTTTGTGCAGTTCGCGATAAATCATTGCGTACCAAATCGACTATCATTACGTTTTCTGAAATTTCTTTAGGATCTTTTTCTAATTCACTGGCAAGTTGTGCATCTTGTTCTGGGTCTTTATTTCTTTTTGCGGTACCTTTTATAGGCTGACTTATAATTTTTTCGCCTTGCTTTTTTAAAAAGCGCTCTGGACTAGCACATAAGGCTGTAAACTCTTCTAATTTTAAAAAGCAAGCAAAAGGCGGTTCAGATTTGGCATTTAAAGCTTGATAAGTAGCATATATATCTAACTGAACCTGATCTGCATAAAATTCTTGGCAAAAATTGGCTTCGTAAATATCGCCACGCTGCAGATGCTCTTTCATCTGGTTTACTTTGTTCAAGTAATTTTGTTTACTAATTCTTTGATTTAACTCAATATTTGCAGAAGCTGGCAAGTTAGCTGTTTTATCGGTTTGTAAAATAGTCTGCCAGTCGGTTGCTATTTCATCGGCGACAGCATTTAAATATCTAAAAGTAGCTGTTTTACCTCGTAAACTGATTAATTTTTGAGGTTGAAAAAAATATAAATCCGGAAAGTGCAATCCGTCAAAATTTTTAGATTTTAGAGGCTCTATATCGTTTTTTAAATCGTAACTCAAATAGCCAAAAATCCAATCTTTTGTTGTTTGTTGATACTCCTCAAGATCTTTAAAAGCATCGAAAGCATCTGTTTTTATAGCGGTAAAAGCCTCTACAGCGAGCAATGCCTCATAATCTTGATTGGGGTATTGGTTGGAGTCTAGCCAAATGACCTCATCAAACTGCTGCGCCCAAGCCAAAAGCTGTTCTTTAAATTGCTTTAAATCTGTTATTTGAAAAGATTGTTCGGTACGCACTTTAAAATGTTATAGCTTGTTGAAATTGTGATAACGTATCTTTCACACCTAATAAAAGGGTTTCATCTCTTAATTTTTGCTGCTCACTGTCAAAATTATCCTCAAAAGACGGCAAGCCAAAACTAGCAATTAGTTTACCGCCATAGCGTTCAACCGCAATTTCGGCATACTCTCGGGCTTTACCCGCCGCCAATTTTCCTGGAGAGGTACTCGTAAGTAAAACTGGTTTATCTTCTAAAAAAATCCGGTCATACCGCGACAACCAATCCATTACATTTTTAAAATAACTAGATACCGCACCGTTATGTTCATTTACGGAAAGAATGATGGCTTTAGCCGATTTAATATCCTTATATAAACGCTTAACCTCCTTAGGAAAACCGATTTCCTTTTCGTAATCTATACCATACATAGGAATTTGATAATCGGTTAACCGAATCACATTAACTGGTTCTACCAATTGTTGACTAAGAAAACTCACCCACTGGTGATTGATAGATTTTGTGCTGTTTGAACCTGCAAAGGCAATAATCTCACTCATTTTTTAAGTATATGTTGTAAAATAAACAGAAAATAGCCACATACACAAATCCTACAAAAACTATTCGTACTTTTGAGCTATAACTTTTGATTATGGATTTTCGATTGCGTGTTTTTATTGAAGTTGCAAAGGCTTTGAGTTTCTCGAAAGCTGCGAGAAGCCTGCCCTTATCGCAGCCTGCAGTTTCTAAACATATTAAAGAAATCGAGCAAAAATACCGCATAAGATTATTTGAACGCCAAGGAAACAGAATTGCCCTAACGCCGGCCGGAAGAGAGTTTTTAAGTTATGCTGAGCAAATTGTAAATTTATATAACGATTTAGAGAACCATTTTTTACTACAGCAGCAAGAACTACCCAACTATGTGAAATTAGGTGCCAGTACCACCATAGCCCAGTATATTGTTCCTCAGCTTTTAGCCGACTTTAAACAACGTTACCCCAAAACAAATTTTACTTTAATCAATGACAACTCGGCTACAATTGAGGAGAAAATTTTTAACAACCGATTGGATTTTGGATTAATTGAAGGCCGAAACCACAACCCTTTACTACAATACGAGAAATTTCTAGACGATGAACTGGTACTGGTTACCCGTACTGGAAATGCCTCACAGCAAATCAAACTCAGCCAGCTTACCCAGCTGCCGCTGGTGCTACGCGAGGAAGGGTCGGGTACGCGTGCTATTTTAGAAGCAAGACTTAACAGCGAAGGCTTATCTCCCAAAAAACTGCAAGTAGATATGATTTTGGGCAGTACAGAAAGTATAAAGACTTATTTACTTTATACACAGTGCTACGCTTTTGTTTCTATTTTCTCTATCATTGAGGAATTGAAACACAACAAACTACAGATAGTAGACATAGATGATGTAAGTTTTTCTAGACCTTTATATTTTGTAAGCAAGCAAGGATACCAATCTATGTTTTACGATTTAATCAAACGCTTTTTTAAACGAAGCTATAACCAAAAGTTATAAGGTATAATAAATTGCGTTGCTTGCCTTCCGGTATTCCTGCTTAATTTTGAGTAGCAATTAAAAATAGAATACCGTGAAATACCGTTTGCCCGATAAGTTTACCCGAATAATATTTATAGTATTGGCTGTATTATGTCTTACGCCTTTCATCAGCTCTCCCATTGCTTTGCTCCTAGGTTTTTTAATGACTAATCTACTCTACAATCCGTTTAAAGCGCATACGGGAAAAGTGGTGAAGTGGCTATTAAAAATAGCAGTAGTTGGCCTTGGTTTTGGAATGGATTTAAACCATACCTTAGCGGTAGGAAAAGAAGGATTACTACTTACCATTCTAAGCATAAGTACCACACTCATTTTAGGCTACTTTATTGGTAAAGCCTTGCACATAAATCGAGCTATATCCTATTTGATTTCCTCGGGAACGGCCATTTGCGGTGGTAGTGCAATTGCAGCGGTTTCTGCTGTAGTACAAGCCAAAGAAAAGCAAATCTCAATTGCACTGGGCGTAGTTTTCTTTTTAAATGCAGTGGCTTTATTGGTATTCCCTATGCTAGGGCATGCATTAAACCTATCTCAAGCCGATTTTGGTTTATGGAGCGCGATAGCTATTCATGATACCAGCTCTGTAGTTGGAGCTGCTTTAGCTTACGGCGAAGAAGCTTTAGATATTGCGGTTACTGTTAAATTAGCTAGAGCATTATGGATTATACCATTAAGTATTCTTACGATGTTTTTCTTTAGAGGTGAAACCGGTAAAATTAAGATTCCTTGGTTCATTTTGCTTTTTGTAGGCGCTGTGATCTTGAGTTCTTATGTTCACTTACCAGACTTTATTGTAACTGGTATTCCTTTTCTATCTAAAAAATTATTAGTACTTACCTTATTTTTGGTCGGTGCCGGATTAAGCATACAGTCAATAAAGGAAAGTGGTTTTCAGCCCATTTTACTCGGACTAAGTTTATGGATAACCATTTCGGTTACCTCTCTGGCATACATTTTGTACCTCTAAATTGATTTAGTTTTTCATTTATTTTTGGTTTACAAAAAACCCCTGTAATTTGAATATTACAGGGGTTTTTTACTGGTATACTTTCCGCTTTAAGCGCAAAAAAAGTCTATACTAAATATGTAAAGCTCTATCGCCAGTTGCAGCAAGTGCTGCTTCTTTTACTGCTTCTGCATAGGTAGGATGCGCGTGACTCATTCTTGAAATATCTTCTGCACTGGCTCTAAACTCCATTGCGGTAACAGCTTCGGCAATTAAATCTGCTGCGCGTGCGCCAACCATATGTACCCCTAACACCTCATCTGTTTCTTTATCGGTTAAGATTTTTACAAAACCATCGATATCTCCACTAGCTCGTGATCTACCCAAGGCACGCATAGGGAATTGCCCGCTGGCATAGTTTACTTTTTCTTCTTTTAACTGCTCTTCGGTTTTTCCCACAGAAGCAACTTCTGGCCAGGTATAAACCACTCCTGGAATAAGGTTATAATTGATATGTGGTTTTTGACCAGCAATTACTTCGGCTACAAAAGTGCCCTCCTCTTCGGCCTTATGGGCTAGCATCGCTCCTTTTACCACATCGCCTATCGCATAAATATTGCTTACGTTTGTTTGCAAGTTTTCATTCACTTCAACCTGACCTCTATCGTTCAATTTTACGCCTGCGGCTTCTGCGTTTAAACCATCAGTAAAAGGCTTTCTTCCTACAGAAACCAAACAATAATCACCTGTAAATTCTACTTCGTTACCTTTTTTGTCTTTGGCTTTTACCACTACCTCATTACCTTTATTTTCTACGGCAGTAACTTGATGCGAAAGTGCAAATTTTGTTTTTTGCTTTTTAAGTACCTTCATAAGCTCTTTACTTTGAGCTTTATCCATAGTGGGTATGATACGGTCCATGTACTCAATAACGGTAACCTCTGCCCCAAGTCTTTTGTACACTTGGCCCAACTCTAAACCAATCACACCGCCACCTATAACCAATAAATGTTTAGGCACCTCCTTCATCTTTAGCGCCTCGGTAGAGGTAATAATTCTTTCTTTATCTATTTCTATAAAAGGCAAACTAGCTGGTTTACTACCGGTAGCAATAATGGTATTTTTTGCTTCAATAGTTACCTCTTCTTCACCTTTGATAATAATATGATTTTTATCTTTAAAAGACCCTACTCCTTGGTAAGTGTCTATTTTATTCTTATCCATCAAGAAATCAATACCCTTGGTAGTTTGTTCAACCACGGTATTTTTTCTAGCCATCATTTTTTCAAGATTCATTTTCACCTCTCCAGCGATTTCAATCCCGTGCTCTTCGAAGTGCTTAATGGCATCTTCGTAATGATGTGATGAATCTAGCAATGCTTTTGAAGGGATACATCCTACATTAAGGCAAGTACCTCCTTTAGTAGCATATTTTTCTATAATGGCCGTTTTTAGTCCTAGCTGAGCGCAACGAATAGCCGCAACATAACCTCCAGGTCCAGACCCAATAACAACAACGTCGTACGTGTTCATAATTTTTTTGTGGTTTTTTTAAACGATTACAAAAATACAACATCTACAACAATGACCAAGTTAGTGGCTTATTATTTGCTTTTTGTTTAAAGCGACATTTTCTGGTTATCAACTTTTTTAAAATTGAAATTTGTCATTCTTTAAGCAAAATTTTCTTGCTTTGTTGGCGCAGCACTAGGATTTAATGGTTTTGAATTTATTTTAATAGTTCAAAGCAATTTGCGTAGTCTCTTTCACTTCATCTATAATAAAAGTACTTTGAGTGCTTCCTATGCCACTCAAAGCAGTGAGTTTATCGACCAAAAATTGGCGATAAGCAGGCATATCTTTCACTAGAATTTTTAGTATAAAATCATAATCTCCGCTCACGTGATAACACTCCATCACCTCGGGTAATTGTGTCACCTCTTTTTCAAAGCGTTTTATATTTTCGCGGGTATGTTCATTGAGTTTTAGATGACAAAGCACCATAAAACTTTTGTTGACGCGATTTTTATCGATCAAAGCTACATATTGGGTGATGGTCTGATTTCTTTCCAGTTTTTTAATCCGTTCGTGCACCGCGGTGACCGATAGGTTCAATTTAAAAGCCAAACTTTTAATGGTTTGTTTAGCATCTTGTTGCAATAGCGCCAACAGGTTTTCATCGGTTGTATCGAGCATAAGTTTATTTTGTTCTGTTTTAATCCGTAAAGAATTAAAAATAAGGAATAATATTCTATAAATTATGTTTTTATCGAATTTTATACTGAATAAGAGCAAAACTATAGGAAAGCATTTAAGCTTGGTTTATCTTTAGTTTTATTATAAAATACATCGCACTATGAAGCATCATCCAGGAATTGCATTACAAGAGCTACAATTAGCTACTCAAGACCGCGGGGTTAATCCGCCTATAGCCGACTCGAGCACGTTTAGGTTTCGCAACCCACAAGAAATGTTTGAAACCTTTGAGGGCAAAACCGAAGGCTTATTTTTATATTCTCGACACGCCAACCCTACGCTATCTTATCTTGAGCAGGCACTTGCTCGAATGGAAGGTACCGAAGACGCTTTGGTTACCGCTAGCGGCATGGGTGCAATTACCGCGGTTTTGTTGCAACTTTGTCAGCAAGGAGATGAGGTGGTAAGCAGTCGTACCGTGTATGGAGGCACTTATGCGTTTATGAAAAACTTTATGCCAGGCTTAGGCATAAAAACGCACTTTGTAGATATTACAAACTTACAAGAGGTAGAAGCCAGTATTACCCCACAAACAAAAGTCCTATATGCCGAAACGCTGAGTAATCCACTACTAGAAGTAGCACATATAGATGCACTAAGTGTCATCGCAAAAAAATATAGTTTAAAATTGGTGATAGACAACACTTTTTCTCCTTTATCTTTTTGCCCTGCCCAAATGGGTGCCGATGTGGTGATTCACTCGCTTACCAAGTACATAAATGGAAGTAGTGACACTTTAGGCGGAGTGATTTGTGCTAAGCAAGAATTTATACTTAGTTTACGTGATGTAAATCAAGGTGCTGCCATGTTACTGGGAGCTACTTTAGATAGCCTACGTGCCGCTTCTATACTCAAGAATTTAAGAACGCTACCCGTACGCATTCAACAACATAGCAAAAACGCGCTTTTCTTGGCTAAAAAATTTGAAAGTTTGGGCTTAAAAACGGTTTATCCTGGTTTAGCATCCCATAAAAGTCACGCCTATTTTAAGGCAAAACATTACAGTGATTTTGGTTTTGGGGGAATGCTTACGGTTGATGTAGGAAGTTTTGAAAAAGCCAATGTTTTTCTAGAGATGATGCAAGCTTATAACTTAGGAGATTTAGCGGTAAGTTTAGGATTTTACCGAACGCTATTTAGCGCCCCTGGAAAATCAACTTCTTCTGAAATTCCTGAAGAGGAACAAACAGCCATGGGCTTAAGCAATGGTTTGGTACGTTTTTCTATTGGTCTAGATCATAGCATTGCACAAAGTTGGGATGGCATTAAAAAGTGCCTGGAAGCCAGCGGCATAGTAGCCTCTGATTTACTAAATGCAAATTAATTAATATTAAGCGCAAATAATTATTAAAAAAATGTTTACTTTACTAGCCTTAATTCGCTTTAAAGCCAGTAAAAAAAATGGACACCCAATCATCTGATCCGAATAACCAGCATATTATAGAAAACAATCTAAGTCTAGGACAGGCACTTTTGCCTGTCTTTGCATTAATAGGCATGCTCGCTTACAACGTTTATGTTTATGGAGATAGTGCCCTAGACGGGTCCAATCAATTTATTCTCCTTATGGGGGCAGCGGTTGCGGCTATTGTAGGTTATTTTAACCGTGTATCCTACAAAACTATGGTAGAAGAAGTAGCGCAAAACATCAAATCTACTTCTGGCCCAATTTTGATTCTGCTTATGGTTGGCGCCCTATCGGGTACTTGGCTGGTTAGCGGTATTATCCCTAGTATGATTTACTACGGTTTGCAATTATTAAACCCTAGCATATTTCTGGCAGCCTGCGTGGTGATTTGCTCTATTATTTCTGTTGCCACAGGAAGTAGCTGGACCACTTCTGCCACGGTTGGTATTGCCTTGATAGGAATAGCTGAGGCATTAGGCATATCTTTAGGAATGACTGCCGGTGCCATATTAAGTGGTGCTTATTTTGGTGACAAATTATCACCATTAAGCGATACCACCAACTTGGCCCCCGCAATGGCTGGTACAGATTTATTCACCCACATCAGGTATATGCTTTACACCACAGTACCTTCTATTGTAATTACTTTAATTGTCTTTATTATAATCGGTTTAAATTTAGACACCCCAGATCAAGTAAATACCCAAAAAATATTGAATGCGATAGACAGCGCTTTTAACATTAGTCCGTGGTTATTTGCCGTCCCCTTATTGGTAGTCTTTTTAATCATTAAAAAAACACCCCCATTAGTGGCTTTATTGTTGGGAACTCTATTGGCAGCGGTAGCTAGCATTTTTTTTCAACCTCATGTTTTGAATCAAATTGCCGGAACCGATGTTTTGAGTATTTCTAGCGCTTATCGCGGAATTATTGACTCGATCACTGTGAGTGTAGAAGTACCCACCGACTACACCGCTTTAAACGATTTATTTTCTTCGGGCGGAATGTACGGGATGCTCGGTACCATTTGGCTAATTATTTGTGCTATGACTTTTGGCGGAATAATGGATGCTATTGGGGCTTTAAGTAGAATAAGCAAAGCTTTGCTCAACTTGTTTCACTCAACCTTTGGGTTGTTTAGTAGCACCGTTATAAGTTGTTTAGCCCTGAATGTAACCGCATCTGATCAATACTTAGCTATTGTGGTTCCTGGTAAAATGTTTGCTAAAGCATATAAAGATAAAGGCTTGGCGCCAGAAAATCTAAGCCGTACATTAGAAGATTCTGCTACAGTAACCTCGGTTTTAATCCCTTGGAATACGTGCGGAGCCTACCATAGTGGTGTTTTAGGTGTTCCTGTATTGAGTTACTTCACCTATGCCATTTTCAATTACTTAAGTCCGTTTATGACTTTATTATTTGCCGCATTAAATATAAAAATAAGACAACTTAAAAACAACAAAACAAGCCTCGCATGAAATTAGATATATTAGCATTTGGTGCCCATCCCGATGATGTTGAGCTGGGTTGTAGTGGCACTTTAGCCAAAGAAATTGCAGCCGGAAAAAAAGTAGGAATTGTAGATTTAACCCAAGGTGAATTAGGTACTCGAGGAAGTGCCGAACTTCGTGCTCAAGAAGCACAAGCTGCAGCCGATTTGTTAGGCGTAAGTTACCGGCATAACTTAGGTTTTAGCGATGGTTTTTTCACCAACGACAAAGACAATCAATTAAAAGTAATCCAACAAATTCGAGCTTTTCAACCCGAAATTGTTTTTTGCAATGCTATAAGCGATCGGCATATAGACCACGGAAAAGGAAGCAAACTAGTAAGTGACGCCTGCTTTTTAAGCGGGTTACGCAAAATTGAAACCCATTGGGAAGGTAAACCTCAAGCCGCTTGGCGCCCGAGCTTAGTCTTGCATTATATTCAATGGAAGGAAATAACTCCCGATGTAATCCTTGATATAAATGAGCACATTCATACCAAGATTAAAGCCGTAAAGGCTTACGGTTCACAGTTTTATCAAGCCCATGCCAATGAGCCCGAAACACCTATATCTAGCACCAATTTTCTTGATAGTGTGACCTATAGAGCACAAAATTTAGGTAGACTAATTGGCACCGATTATGCCGAAGGCTTTACCTGCGACAGACCCATCGCTGTAAATTCTGCTTTCGATTTAATTTAATACATTTTTTTCTTGGCAGAATGGTTATTATTTTTTAGATTTGCACCCGCAAACAAATGGTGGTTGTAGCTCAGTTGGTTAGAGCGCCTGATTGTGGTTCAGGAGGTCGTCGGTTCGAGACCGATCTTCCACCCTTTATAAGCCTCGCTTTTTAGCGGGGCTTTTTTTTTGCTATTTACTGAATAAAACGGATCAAGATCAATTGGGATCAAGGGGGATCAAGACCATTTTGGATCAAGACCATTTTGGATCAAGACCATTTTCTGGGTTTTTGAGTTTTTAAGCAAATAATTTTTCAAGTCTATACAGGAAGAATTCAGTTCTTCTTACCCCTCTTAATTGAGCTCTAAATGCTTTAATTTTTCGGGAAGATGGCTCGTTCATAAGGTACTGTATTTTAAACCCGGGACGGTATTATATTTTTTTACTCTTTAAAGCTAACTTAGTCATTAAGTGTACCAACTTTATATGAAAGCAAGGTTTAAACCAAATTGTCTCTATTCTAAATCCATATTGAATCTATTTTGAGTATACCTAAGTCCACAAAATAGTGGACTCACCGTGGACTCAGTGTGGACTCACTATGCTCATAATAAATGTTTGAAATGGAGTTAACCGACTATATCTAGGCTTGAAGGGAAAGTTTGGAAGATATCTTTCAATGGTAAAAAGCCCTTGTTAAACCGTTGTAAAAAGTAATCAAAGATTTAAGCGTTCATTTAACAGATCGAACCGTTAAGTTACATTTCAGTTATCAAAACTCCTTCTAAAAAATCAGCTTCAAGCTAATTAGCTGGTAAAGCCTTTATAAATCATACGATTAGCGCTGCTACAACTTAAAACTATAAAATTACCTAGCTACCAAATCCGGTTTAACCTAAAGTAGCCCAATACTTCCCCCCCAGTATATTCATTTGAACTAGGAGAACAACCGGTTAGTTTGATTACAAATTATGCATTTTATAAGTTAAAATGAGCTTTTAAACAATTCATTAATATTTTGAGTCATTTTTTAATTTTATTATTATAAATTGTAGGGTTAATCAAAATCTAATAAAATGCGTATAACCTTAAAACCTATTTTTCATCGCGATTACCCATTGTATTGGTATTTTTTTTGATATAATCGCGAATTGATTGCTCATACCAAAAAAATAGAAAGGTTAAATATTCTAGAACGCAGCGTTGTTTTTATGTTTTACAAAAGCCAGACACCTGTGCTAATTTATATACTCATTTTCGCAAAAAGAACCATTATGTAGATTATAGTGCTTTAAGCGGATTTAAGCTTCCTGAAAAAAAACTAAACCTAAGCCTAAATCGCAAAAAGTTGTAATTGCAAACGATTTAAACCAAGAGGGGCGCAATAGGTTAAAACAGTACTATAATTATTTACACGGAAAGCGTTACAGTCAAAGTACCTTGGCCACTTACTGCAGTTTTGTTTTAAATTTGAACATTACACAAAAAAAGAGCCTTGTAGCTTTGGTTTTAACCGATTTTAATCGGTTTATAGAAGATGAAATAGCTGCTAAGCAATTTTCTATAAGTACGCACAGGCAATGTATTAGTGCGTTGAAACATTATGTAGCTTTGTTTAATATTGAACTACAAGAAGATTTGAATCATTTGCGCCCCAAGCGTAATAAGTCTTTACCTAGCGTATTATCTTTACAAGAGGTTTTGCGGATTTTACAAGCGACAAAAACCTGAAACATCGGTTTATTTTTGCTCTCCTCTACTCTTCTGGTTTACGAATTGGCGAAGCGCTATCTTTACGAGTAAGCGATTTGAACATTGAACGCCGACAAATTTTCATACATCGCAGCAAGGACCGCAAAGACCGGGTAGTCATATTAGCCGATACCATTTTACCTTTGTTATATAATTATTTAAACACTTACCAACCCAGACATTTTTTATTGAAGGCCGTTCTGGATACGCTTATCAAGCTAGCAGTGTTAGAGCTTCTTTAAAGCGTGCTGTTTTACGCGCTAAAATAACCAAAACTGTAACCCCACATACCCTACGCCACTCTTTTGCTACCCATTTACTTGAACCGGAGTAGACTTGCGTTATATACAAGAATTATTGGGACACAGTAAACCAGAAACCACCATGATTTATACGCACGTAAGTCGCAAGCAGTTACTACAAATAAAGAGCCCATTAGATTCTGCTTTACAGCAACTTAACCAACAAGGCTATGATACCAAAAAAGTATCTTTATCCGGAAATATTAACCTATAAAAGTGTATATTTGACTCGATATAACCATTTGGGCATAATTATGAACGAACGAATTGCAATCATATTAATTTTTCTCTTCGGAACACAAATTGTGCTTTCACAAGGTGTTAATTCCCCTAATTATGGGACAAAATTGTGATAGGAGATTCCTTATGGAGGTTGGTCGCATTTTGACAATAAGTTTCAAATTAAAAAAGAGGATTTTATTCTTACATCTTTAAATAAACCAGATTCCATAATTAAGAAATTGATTCTAAATTAATCCTTGAATTAATCAATTTAATACATCGTGATTCAGTAAGAACAAAACAACCTTTAAGCTTCTTTGGAAAAGATTCATTGTGGTTAGAACAGAATGCGGAAAACTTTGGAAAGAATATACGAAAAAGAGGAAAACAACAAAGGAAATAGATTCTATTGCAATCAATACTATAAAAGACCGCAAAAAAGCAAACAGAGTAGCTTGGTCGCTTCAAGGTTCGCATTGGACAGATGACTATCCTTTAGTTTATATTCATTTAATTCATAAAAAAGATACTTTATCTTTACATTCAAATGGACAATATCCATTTATGTTACCTTGGAATATCAAAGGAAAAATAGTTTACGATTCTAAAATATCTGATTTAATTGCTAAAATACTTCCTGATAATGTTTCTAGTAATAAAGAAAGATTAAGTGGTAAAAATTTCAACTATCATTTAGTTAATAAAATGTACAAGGCATTTATTGATGACAAAGAAAACTACATAGAAGCAAGAAACAGGTATTCAAAGGTTTTTCAATCATTAAATAAAGAGTTTGAAATAAAGAAAGCACAGATTGTTGATATGGCTTCAATTGAATGGGGAGGAAACTTTGGTCGCAGTTTGTCTTGAAATGTCATTAAAAAGATTCTACGATTTCAAAAAATATTGAGTTTTATGCAATTTTTGGAACTAATAAGCTTTTGAACTCACCGAAAACAATTCTTAAACAAAAAGACAAACTAATAAATTTATTAAATAAAAATCCAGTCTATAATTATACTTTAAATTGCGAGAATTGTTTGGGAGAAATACATTGGGTTATATCCAAATCTTTGAGTAAAGAAGCACAAAAGAGTTTTAAAGAAGATTTAGCTGATAATGAAATTGACAAAAATAAATATAATGGAAAATATAAAGACGCAATTTCTTTGAGTTAACTGAAAACAGGAATTCTAAAAGAAGTTTTTCTCGATGGATTTTCCTTAAAGATGGAACATTAATATTATGGCAATTACGTGGAAATTATTTAATGAATCTACGAAAGAATTTATTGGAAAATCAAGGTTATATATGCAAAGAAATTGAATCAAAAAAAAATAACTATGCCCAACACCGTGTATAATTAATTGCTTTTTAAGTGTTTACTTGCGAAAATTCCTGCGGAATTTTCTCGGGTTCGTAAAAGTTTGTTAACTTAGTTGCTAAACCACGCAACTAACCATACACAAACACGTTGGCATTAATAATGGAGACAGTAACAATAGGATACATAGTAATTGGAATTTTGGTGATTGTTCTTTTGCTTCAGCGGAAACGAATTGACAAAAATATAGGAATATGACTCTTATGCTGATGAAAAAAAACGAATGGTCAATACTGACTTCATTTTCGGAATTAAAACTGTTGAGTAAATATGCTGGAGAATTAAGATTTGGACCTGCTTTTATTCACTTAAAAACTGAACCAAAAAACACATTCGGAAGGAATTCTTCGGAGACTGGTTTTACAGAACGGAAAACGGAGTTTATTTGCAAAAATGGAATTCTAATCCGATTAAAAGCCGGAGTTCATACCAAAGCGAATAATGACTTGATTTATTATGACAGGATTAAAGAATAAAATAGAAGTTTTGGAAACTGGAATAAAGTCGTTTCATTGGACTATCGAAAAGGATGAAAATAATGGACTGACTTTAATATCTGATAACGGAAAAACAACAAACCGAATAAAAATTACTAATGCCAACAATGTATAACCGCAATTACGGCGGATTCGACTACGTCCGAATCCACTCGGAATTGCTAACGTCAGTGCTTAACCGAAAATCATTAACTTTAATCCCGTAACTGACGGTATACGAGACCGTCAGACTGTCTCAAAACCATGCCATCATTGCAGTCTTTTTTTAAGGATATATTTTTAATTTTTTTTATCTTTAAAAATGGAATATCAACAAGGAGAAGACCGGGAGCAATTAACTTTATACAGCACTTGTTTAGACGATATGGTCCCTGCCGATAACAGCGTTCGTTTTATCGATCAGTTTGTGGAGCAGTTAGATTTGCAAGAACTAGGCTTTAACAGCTTAGCCAACCTCAAGGACGTCCGCCCTACCATCCAGGCGATTTACTCAAGCTTTATATTTATGGCTATATGAACCGGATGCGTTCTTCACGCCACCTAGAAAAAGAATGTCACCGCAATCTGGAAGTTATTTGGCTTTTAAAAAACCTAAAGCCAGACCATAATACCATTGCACGCTTTAGAAAAAACAATCCAAAGGCAATCGCTCGTGTGTTTAGGGCGAGTGTTAGCATTGCCAAAATTTTAACCTTATAGGCGGCGAACTTATCGCTGGAGATTCAACAAAATTAAGAGCTCAGAACAGTAAGAAAAACAACTATAATAACAAGAAGGTGCAACGCCACCTAGATTATATAGATCAAAAGCTCGCTGCCCATAACAAAGCTCTAGCCCAAGCCGACAAGGATACTAAAACTGAGATAAAAAAAGAGATTGCCCAACGTAAGGTACAACGTGTGAAATACGAACAGATTCAAAAAGAATTGAAAGAAGACACCAGTACAGAAAACCGCAATTATCTACATCAGATCCAGACAGCAGGCACCAAATTGTGCGTGGGATGATTACCGAAGTATGTTATACCGCACAAACCACCGTAGATGCCAAATACAAATTACTAATAGATTATAAGCTTAGCAACCAAAACGATAAGAAAGCAATGGGAATAATGCTTAGAAGGGCAAAATCTATTTTAAGGACCAGTTCGTTTACCGCCCTCTATGATAAAGGATACCACACGGGGCAGTGAATTTCATATAGCAGACCAACTGGGAATAAACACCTTGGTTGCTATTCCTGCGATAGGACGAAAAAGCCAAGCTCCAAACCCTGATTATAATGCTGAATATTTTATATATAATTCTAATGATGATACTTATACCTGTCCACAAGGAAAACAGTTAACCTCCAATGGCACACGTTACAAAGGGCGTAATTACACTTTCAAACAATATAAAACTAAGGCTTGCAAAGAGTGCCCGGTACGAGACCAATGTACCAGGGCTAAAACAAATGGAAAAGTGATACAACGAAGCCAGTTCACGCAGAATATTCAAAACAATGCGCAACGCGTTTATAAAAACGAGCGCCTTTATAAAAAACGACAGGCCTTGGTAGAACATCCTTATGGCACATTAAAAAGGCAATGGGGATTTGACCATATTATGACCAAAAAAGGAATAAAGGCAGCCAGTGCAGATTTAGGGCTAATGATGTTAGCTTATAACTTGAAAAGGATCTTGAAGTTAATTAAGCAGAAGAAATTGTGCTTCACCAATGTCAAAACCGCTATTAATCACCTAGAAATGCAACTAGCACTCATTTTAAACTGTTTTTACGCCCCTAAAAAATCATTTTCAAAAAATATTGACTCATCGATAAATTTCATAAAAATCAGAAAAATAGTATTTTTAAGAGCATTAATTGGTAGTTTTGAGACTGACTGCCGTTGTACACCATTTTGACCGAACCACAGATTGAACCAAGAAATTAAAATATCACGTTCTGATTTAATCGCTAAATGCGACCAATTTTTAAACGGACAGCTTAATAAAGTGGATTTAGAAAATTACGCCTCTGAATTAATGATGGGGGAATGTGATATTTATGAATGGGACGATGATGTAATTTCTGATGTGATTTTCCAATGGGATAATCAAACAATAAATTTTCCCATCAACCAGATAAATATTCGACTTTGGAAACACCAACTGAAAACAGATGAGAATTTGCTAGCCGATTATAATGACTGGAACGTTCATATCGACCGACAAAAAGGAATTTGTAAAAAATACCAATCAAAATGGAATCCGATAAATAGAAAATTGAAAATCGGAATCGGTTCTGACTTAAATGCTGACCCAATTCACGGATTGAGACACCCAAAAGAAAAAGGAACTACAGGATGGTACATTTGGACTGGCGAATATTCGGAATCCGATAATTTTTTCAAACCAATGTGTGCGGAACATTTACTTCAAATACGACCTGAACTAATTAAGTATTTCGGACTTGATATTGGCTATCGATTTTTAATTGACAAAAACAGTTACGAAGATGTTTGGTATGACGAAAAGCTATTATTAACTGAATAAAAAACGGTGTACAACAACGTATAATGCGCATTGAACTGCGCAGATGGTCAAACTGTTGAAAAGGCTTACTAGAAACGTCACTTCTCTACCCTAACTGAAAAATAACTAATTTTAAGAGCGCAGAACGCGCATTATACAAAACCGTCAGACTGTCTCAAAACCATGCCATCATTGCAGTCTTTTTTTAAGGATATATTTTTAATTTTTTTTATCTTTAAAAATGGAATATCAACAAGGAGAAGACCGGGAGCAATTAACTTTATACAGCACTTGTTTAGACGATATGGTCCCTGCCGATAACAGCGTTCGTTTTATCGATCAGTTTGTGGAGCAGTTAGATTTGCAAGAACTAGGCTTTAACAGCTTAGCAACTCAAGGACGTCCGCCCTACCATCCAGGCGATTTACTCAAGCTTTATATTTATGGCTATATGAACCGGATGCGTTCTTCACGCCACCTAGAAAAAGAATGTCACCGCAATCTGGAAGTTATTTGCTTTTAAAAAACCTAAAGCCAGACCATAATACCATTGCACGCTTTAGAAAAAACAATCCAAAGGCAATCGCTCGTGTGTTTAGGGCGAGTGTTAGCATTGCCAAAAATTTTAACCTTATAGGCGGCGAACTTATCGCTGGAGATTCAACAAAATTAAGAGCTCAGAACAGTAAGAAAAACAACTATAATAACAAGAAGGTGCAACGCCACCTAGATTATATAGATCAAAAGCTCGCTGCCCATAACAAAGCTCTAGCCCAAGCCGACAAGGATACTAAAACTGAGATAAAAAAGAGATTGCCCAACGTAAGGTACAACGTGTGAAATACGAACAGATTCAAAAAGAATTGAAAGAAGACACCAGTACAGAAAACCCGCAATTATCTACATCAGATCCAGACAGCAGGCACCAAATTGTGCGTGGGATGATTACCGAAGTATGTTATACCGCACAAACCACCGTAGATGCCAAATACAAATTACTAATAGATTATAAGCTTAGCAACCAAAACGATAAGAAAGCAATGGGAATAATGCTTAGAAGGGCAAAATCTATTTTAAGGACCAGTTCGTTTACCGCCCTCTATGATAAAGGATACCACACGGGCAGTGAATTTCATATAGCAGACCAACTGGGAATAAACACCTTGGTTGCTATTCCTGCGATAGGACGAAAAAGCCAAGCTCCAAACCCTGATTATAATGCTGAATATTTTATATATAATTCTAATGATGATACTTATACCTGTCCCACAAGGAAAACAGTTAACCTCCAATGGCACACGTTACAAAGGGCGTAATTACACTTTCAAACAATATAAAACTAAGGCTTGCAAAGAGTGCCCGGTACGAGACCAATGTACCAGGGCTAAAACAAATGGAAAAGTGATACAACGAAGCCAGTTCACGCAGAATATTCAAAACAATGCGCAACGCGTTTATAAAAACGAGCGCCTTTATAAAAAACGACAGGCCTTGGTAGAACATCCTTATGGCACATTAAAAAGGCAATGGGGATTTGACCATATTATGACCAAAAAAGGAATAAAGGCAGCCAGTGCAGATTTAGGCTAATGATGTTAGCTTATAACTTGAAAAGGATCTTGAAGTTAATTAAGCAGAAGAAATTGTGCTTCACCAATGTCAAAACCGCTATTAATCACCTAGAAATGCAACTAGCACTCATTTTAAACTGTTTTTACGCCCCTAAAAATCATTTTCAAAAAATATTGACTCATCGATAAATTTCATAAAAATCAGAAAAATAGTATTTTTAAGAGCATTAATTGGTAGTTTTGAGACTGACTGCCGTTGGCAAACATTTATGAAAAATAAAACTCCAATTGAATGTTTAGATGCTATTCTAATAGAAATTAAAGATATTACAAACTTTAATGTACATAGAATTTTAAGTGAACATTTAAACTATAATTTTGATAATGAAACGGATGAAAATAGACACTATTTTAATGAATTAGGAGGCACAGTTTCAAGACTTGGTATTACTTATGGATATTTTGAGACTTTTAATAATTCAAATCCTACAGCGCTAAGATTAACTGATAAAGGGATTAAAGCTAAAGAAGTCGGTGGACATTTTAAATATGAAAAACATTTAAAAAAATCACCATTGAATACCTATCAAAAAATTTATCTGTCTTTTTTTGTTATTTTCGGTCTGTTTGGAATTTATAAGGTTTTTCAACCAACTGTAGACATTTCTGATTTTCAAAAATTAAAAACTGATTTTGAAGCTTTAAATTCGAGATTTGATTCCATTGTAAAATTGACATCAAAATCCATAATGCAAAAATCAAATGACACATTACAGGCCAAAAATTCTGACGATTTAAATAAAAATGATTGATTTTTATCATAAAAAATATTTTAAAAATTATTATTCTGATTAAAAAAACGATTTGCCAACAACGTATAACAACAATTGCGGCTTTGTGTCCTGCGGACACAACCGCGCAAGCTTAAAAGTCGGTAATTTTAGCTATCTTAGTTTTTAAACAATCCGCAACTGATTGTTATACAAAACCGTTGTGCAACATTTGAAAAATGAACTTTCCTGAAATAGGTTGACTAAAAATTAAACCCTTAATTATAGTCACTTATGAAAACAAAAAAAGACCACTGGCGAAAAAAAAGCTATCAAAAAGTCAATCTAGAAACCAAACTTTTAGTCGTTGACCAAATTCTAACCGGACACATCTCTAGCACGCAAGCTTCCAAAAAATATGATGTTCCTAGAACAACTATTACCTATTGGTTAAGAAAATACAGTACCTTAGTACAACAAAGTAATGGTATGAGTAAAAACGATGAAATTAAAAAGTTAAAGGAAAAGATTGAGGAACTGGAGTTTCAGAAAGACTTTCAGCAAGACATTATTGCTGATATGGAACTTATTACAGGGGTAGATATGGCAAAAAAGTCATTGCCCAAAACATTAGTAAAAGAGATAGAGCAAAAGAAAAAAGCACGTATAAAAGAAAGTGGCTCTATGGATGTTTTGGGATATCTAAACAAGCTTTCTACAAAAGAATCAAAGCACAACAAAAACAAGAAATAGACCATCAAAAGTTAATCAAATTGGTTAAGGACTACCGTAAAAAAGTAGGCTCAAAAACGGGCGGGATTAAACTTTATGCAGAACTAAAACAAGACTTTATAAACGCTGACATTAAGATTGGCAGGGATAAGTTTTACCGTTTCTTAAGACTCAATAATCTTTTAGTTCCAAAACGTAAAAATTACATCACCACCACCAACTCAAACCATATGTACAAAAAATATAAAAACCTAGTTAAAGATCAGGTTCCTACTCGTCCAGAACAATTATGGGTAAGCGATATCACTTACATTAAAACACAATACGGCCATAATTATTTAGCCATTGTTACAGACGCTTATTCCAAGCAAATTATGGGCTATAAACTAGATAACCATATGAGAACATCGCTTTGCATAGATGCGCTCGCTATGGCCATTAAAAATAGAGAATACCCAAGTGAAAGACTCATCCATCATTCCGATAGAGGTTTTCAATACTGTAACCCCAAATACACCCAATTTGCTGAAAAAAATAATATTGTTATGAGTATGACCGAACAGTATGATCCTTATGAAAACGCAGTTGCAGAGCGTATTAACAGGACACTTAAATATGAATATGGATTAAAACAAACGATTAAAAACACTGAATTAGCGCAGAAAATGACAGCACAAGCAGTGTATATTTACAATAACCTAAGAACACATTTTAGCCTGGATTTAAGAAAGCCAGCTGAAGTCCACAAAAATCCAACGATCAAATACAGATCCTATCGAAAAAATAATGTAAATTTACCTGAACTTACTATCTAAAAGTAGTAGTTAATCAACCAAAAAAGACCGTAAAAAAGGTCAACCTATTTCAGTATAATACAAAAAAATCCGTGAAAGAAGAATGATAGTAGAATTTTTAGGACAAGGCTTACATCTCGAAGAAGATGAAACGTGCGGAAATCACGTTTGTTCTGCTATAAAAGACGAATCATTTACACAAATAACAATCTTTGTCGCATTTTTGAGAAAACCTGGTTTAAACTATTTAGCACCTTTCATAAAACAAGCAAGAAAAGAAAATAGAAATGTAACTTTCTATGTTGGAATTGATGAAAGAGTTACATCAAAAGAGGCTCTCGAATTACTTTTAGAATTAGACACAGAAACGTACATTTATTATTCTGACAGTTACATTTACCATCCAAAAATTTACTTATTTGAAGGAGATAGAAATAGAATAATTACAGGTTCATCAAATCTTACTAAATCAGGACTTTTTTATAACGTTGAGTCCTCAATCCTTTTGGACTTTACAAATACTGACAAAAGTGGATTAAAAATTATAAATCAGTTAAAAGAATTTTATTCTTCATTTTTCGATTTTAGCGACCCAAATCTGGAATTATTGACAAGTGAATACTTGAATAAACTTGTTCTTGAAGATAAAGTATCATCTGAAGAATTTTCAAAAGGCTCTGACTACAATTCAAATATTCACGATAACTCAAAAAAAAGAGGTAGAAATCCGAAAATTACTGATTTAGGTAATTTAGAAATCAAGGAAAAGAAACCGATTAAAAAGTATCAGTCAATACTAAAAATAACAGAAGATTATCTTGCGAAGTGGGATTATATGTTTAAAAAAATGGAACTTTTCTATAAAGAAAATGAACATTGTACAGTTCCAAGAGAATACAAAGACAGAACACTTTACGGTTGGTATAGTAAACAAAAACAATTATTTAAAGCTGGAATCTTACCTAAAGAACATTTAGAGAAATTAAAAACAATAAATTTCTATTTCGGAGATGCTCACGTATTGTATTGGGACAAAAAATGGCTCGACAGTTATAGTCAATTATTAAAAGTCTATAAAGAAACAGGAGAAAGTAATGTAAAAAGATATAAAGATAATACTCATCCTCTTTTTTATATTTCAAATTGGGTTGCTTTGGAACGAGGAAAATATAAAAAAGGAAAACTAAAAGATTGGCAAATAGAAAAACTCGAAAAAATAGGTTTTAAATGGGAAATGGATGGAGTTAGGTCATTAAATAACGAAGATGATTGGCTCGATAAATTAGCACTTTTAGAACAATATAAAATAGAATTTGGAGATTGCAATGTTTCACAAACTTTTAAGAATCCTAAATACCCAAAACTTGGTAAATGGTTAAATGACCAAAGAACATATTACAAAAAGAAAAGAGATTTTTTGAACGAGGAAAGAATTGGTCTTTTAGAAGATATGGGTGTTATTTGGGATATGGATGTTTATAATTTTGACCAAAGAATTAAAGAAATTCAAGAATACAAAAAAGAATTTGGAGATTTTAATATCCCATCAAATTACAAACCAAATCCAAATCTTGGAAATTATGTTTATCGCATAAAAACAAAAGGAATTAAAGAAGATTGGAAAAAAGAAAAATTGCATCAAATTGGGTTCTTTGAAATTGGAACGAAATCAAAAAAAGAAAAAGGCGGACATATTACACAGAATTGGTATAATAACTTAAACAAGTTAAAAAAATTAAAGAATCCAGATTTAAAAAAAGATAATCTTGAATATCCTAAATTGGCTAAATGGCTTCATAACCAAAAAAGAACTTTTAGATATGGCAGACTAAAAGAAGAACAAATTAATGAACTAAAAAAGTTAAACATAAAACTTCCTGCAAGGAGTAAAAAAAGAAAAAAGTGGGATGAATATATTGAAATCATTGAACTTTTTAGAGAGGAATATGAAACAAAAGAAATTACGTCTGAATTTGATAAAGAGATTTATATTTGGGTAAATCAGCAAAGAGCAAATTACAGAGCAAAAGCATTGAAAACTGAAAAAGTAGAAAAATTAAAAGAATTAGGAATTATAGAAAGTGAATAAAAACGTTGCACAACACCGTATAAAATTAATTGCTGATTTCAGCCAATTTACGAAAGTCCTTGCGGACTTTCTATCTGTGATTTATTTGCTAACTTTAGTGCTTAAAACACGCAACTAATCTTATACAAAACCGTCAGACTGTCTCAAAACCATGCCATCATTGCAGTCTTTTTTTAAGGATATATTTTTAATTTTTTTTATCTTTAAAAATGGAATATCAACAAGGAGAAGACCGGGAGCAATTAACTTTATACAGCACTTGTTTAGACGATATGGTCCCTGCCGATAACAGCGTTCGTTTTATCGATCAGTTTGTGGAGCAGTTAGATTTGCAAGAACTAGGCTTTAACAGCTTAGCAACTCAAGGACGTCCGCCCTACCATCCAGGCGATTTACTCAAGCTTTATATTTATGGCTATATGAACCGGATGCGTTCTTCACGCCACCTAGAAAAAGAATGTCACCGCAATCTGGAAGTTATTTGGCTTTTAAAAAACCTAAAGCCAGACCATAATACCATTGCACGCTTTAGAAAAAACAATCCAAAGGCAATCGCTCGTGTGTTTAGGGCGAGTGTTAGCATTGCCAAAAATTTTAACCTTATAGGCGGCGAACTTATCGCTGGAGATTCAACAAAATTAAGAGCTCAGAACAGTAAGAAAAACAACTATAATAACAAGAAGGTGCAACGCCACCTAGATTATATAGATCAAAAGCTCGCTGCCCATAACAAAGCTCTAGCCCAAGCCGACAAGGATACTAAAACTGAGATAAAAAAAGAGATTGCCCAACGTAAGGTACAACGTGTGAAATACGAACAGATTCAAAAAGAATTGAAAGAAGACACCAGTACAGAAAACCCGCAATTATCTACATCAGATCCAGACAGCAGGCACCAAATTGTGCGTGGGATGATTACCGAAGTATGTTATACCGCACAAACCACCGTAGATGCCAAATACAAATTACTAATAGATTATAAGCTTAGCAACCAAAACGATAAGAAAGCAATGGGAATAATGCTTAGAAGGGCAAAATCTATTTTAAGGACCAGTTCGTTTACCGCCCTCTATGATAAAGGATACCACACGGGCAGTGAATTTCATATAGCAGACCAACTGGGAATAAACACCTTGGTTGCTATTCCTGCGATAGGACGAAAAAGCCAAGCTCCAAACCCTGATTATAATGCTGAATATTTTATATATAATTCTAATGATGATACTTATACCTGTCCACAAGGAAAACAGTTAACCTCCAATGGCACACGTTACAAAGGGCGTAATTACACTTTCAAACAATATAAAACTAAGGCTTGCAAAGAGTGCCCGGTACGAGACCAATGTACCAGGGCTAAAACAAATGGAAAAGTGATACAACGAAGCCAGTTCACGCAGAATATTCAAAACAATGCGCAACGCGTTTATAAAAACGAGCGCCTTTATAAAAAACGACAGGCCTTGGTAGAACATCCTTATGGCACATTAAAAAGGCAATGGGGATTTGACCATATTATGACCAAAAAAGGAATAAAGGCAGCCAGTGCAGATTTAGGGCTAATGATGTTAGCTTATAACTTGAAAAGGATCTTGAAGTTAATTAAGCAGAAGAAATTGTGCTTCACCAATGTCAAAACCGCTATTAATCACCTAGAAATGCAACTAGCACTCATTTTAAACTGTTTTTACGCCCCTAAAAATCATTTTCAAAAAATATTGACTCATCGATAAATTTCATAAAAATCAGAAAAATAGTATTTTTAAGAGCATTAATTGGTAGTTTTGAGACTGACTGCCGTTACCTGCAAGCTGAAAAAAGCCACCGCACGTTCAAGCACATTTTATTTTGCTCTTACCTCACAAAATAAAAAGAGCTTTCACTTCCCCACCACCACCCGACAAAAAATAATTTGAATTAATCATTGAAAAATCAAAATGTTTATCTAAATTTGGACATTATTTGTCTAAAACAATTTTGACCAATGAAAACATTAGGTGAAACTTTGAAATGTGCAAGAGAGGAAAAAGAAATGATTCTGCGAAAAGTTGCGGCTGAAGTAGATATTGACCAATCTCTGATAAGTAAATTTGAAAAGAATGAGCGAAAACCTACAATGGAACAACTCGTTAGACTTGCCAAATTTTATGGACTTTCTGAAAGTGAACTAACCATAAATTGGTATTCAGAAAAAATAGCAGATGAATTAAAATATACAGAATCAACTTCTGAAATACTAAAAGTAGCGGAAGAAAAAATCAAATATTATAAAACCCAAGCAAATGGAAAATAAGACATTAAAAGTAGCAGAATTATTTGCGGGAGTTGGTGGTTTCCGTCTTGGACTTGAGAAAAGCAACTATAAAATAGTTTGGAGTAACCAATGGGAACCTTCAACCAAAACACAACACGCTTCATTGGTATATGAAGCAAGATTTGGTAAAGAAAACCATTCAAATCAAGATATTGCAACTGTTCCAACGGATGAAATTCCAGATCACGATTTGCTTTGTGGTGGATTTCCTTGTCAAGATTATTCAGTTGCAACTACATTGCATAATTCAAAAGGACTAAAAGGTAAAAAAGGAGTTCTTTGGTGGTCAATCCACCGAATTTTAGAAGAGAAGAAAAACAAGCCAAAATATCTTTTTTTAGAAAACGTTGATAGACTTTTAAAATCACCTGCAAAACAAAGAGGTCGTGATTTTGCGGTTATGCTTCAAAGTTTAAATGATTTGGGCGTTCCCTTCGGTCAGGCTTTCCGCACTCGCTTTTTTGTTCCTACCGTCTCAAAAAGAGCTCAAACAATTGCTTCAATCCCTAACGCAGCTTGAAATGGAAAGACAATATAAATCTTGGATTATTGAAAGATTAGAAAATTGGGCAGAAACATTCAATAATAATTATCCTGACCATTTAGAGGAAAAAATTGAAGAAGAATCTAATACTTATAATTCAATAAAAAATTTAATCGATAAATACACTAATGGTAATTGCACTAGAGAAGAATATGAGAATGTTCTATTTCATATTTGGCAAATAGAATACAACTCATAGGTTTATTTGATACTGAATTCTCTTATTTCGTATGATTTTTTCCAATTCTTCAATTGTCAACATTGCATAAGATGGCGATTGCTCATTCAAACAAACAAAACAAAAACGAAACCTATTTCCTAATAATTTTCCAAAATTGAATTCATTTTCAGTAGCACCAAAAAAGAAACCTTTTGGATTTTCAGGAAGATATTTTTTAGTGGTTTTTAATTCTACAAATAGAATTTCGTCAAGATGTGTTTCAATATAATCTTTTTCAAATTTTATACCTCTTAATTTTGGAATGTAAACCATATCAAATGATTGTAGATAATTATGAGGTATATTTACTTTTTCCAAAAGTTCCTTCTTCATATCTTTATCAATTTTGAAAAAACCTGTTTGTTCCTCTATAAGATAGTTTATTCCTTGCTTTTCTGTGACATTGTTTGATAATGTCAATTTAAACGAATGTTTTCTTGACATTATTCTTCAGTTTTTAACTTATACTGTTTTAATAATTCCTTTGAATTATTAAATTTTACTAATTCGTCAATTGTTAGATTAAAAGCTTTAGCGAATATCGCCATATTTGTAAGTGAAATATTTCTTTCACCTCTCTCAATCATTCCAATGTAAGTTCTATGAAATCCTGTTTTGAAAGACAGTTGTTCTTGACTCAAATTTTCTTGAGTTCTTAATTGGCGTATTCTATCACCAAACTCTTTTAAAAGAAAGTTATTTATCATTGACCAAAACTATACTAATTGTATGTTTTGATCAACCGACAATATGTATCAATATTGCATAACTTGCGTTAGGGATTGCAGTGGAAATCCTTTTTGAGAGGAACGAACAAAAAGATTGAAACGAAAAGCCCGACCGAAGGGAACGCCCAAAAAGAAAAAAAGGAAATTTTGGTCAAATTTTAGAAAAGTTCTATTTCGGTTATGAACCAAATTCAGATGCAGAACCAGATTTTAAAGAAGCAGGAATAGAACTTAAATCAAGCCCATTAAAAACATTGAGAAATGGAGAATTTCGCTCAAAAGAAAGGCTTGTCTTAAATATTATCAACTATTTAGAAGTACATAAAGAGGACTTTGAAAATAGCTCGTTTTGGAAGAAAAATGCTCATTTACTTTTAGTGTTTTATTTACACGATAAAGATTTAGACTTACTCGATTACCTAATTAAATTAGTTGACGGTTGGCAATATCCAAACGAAGATTTGAAAATTATCAAACACGATTGGGAAACAATAAACCAAAAGATAAAAGACGGAAAAGCACACGAATTATCGGAAGGAGACACATTTTATCTTGGAGCTTGTACAAAAGGTTCAACAGCTTTAAAGTCCTATCGTGACCAACCTTTTAATGATGAAAAAGCAAAACAAAGAGCATATTCGCTTAAACAAGGTTATGTAAATCATATAATTGCAAATATCGCTCAAGAAGAAACTGCGGTTTACGGAAAAATTATTGAGCAACCTGAAATCCTTGATGTAGTTCAATCAATTGAAGATATTGTAATTTCAAAATTCCAACCGTTTTATGGAAAATCAGCAGAACAAATTGAACAAGAGCTAGGCTTGGAATTGAACCAAAAAGCTAAAAGTTATTTTGCAAATTTGACAAACGCAATTCTCGGACTTGAACTCGGACAAAAAATTGCAGAGTTTGAAAAAGCTGATATTCAAGTAAAAACTATTCGTTTAAAAGAAAACAATTTACCAAAAGAGGATATTTCGTTTCCAACTTTTGAATACCAAGAATTGATCGAAACTGATTGGGAAGATTCAGATTTTAAAAACATTTTGGAAAGCAAATTTTTCTTTGTTTTCTATCAATTTGTGGGAGGAAACTTAATATTAAGAAAAGTGAAGTTTTGGAATATGTCACATAAAGACATTTTAGAAGCTAAACCTGTTTGGGATAGAATGAAAGCAGCAGTATCTATAGGAGAAATTGTAAAAGAAGTAACAGACAAAGGTGTCCGAAAGACTTATTTCCCAAAGAAAACTGAGAATAGAATTAGCCACGTTAGACCACACGCAAGAAATGCAGATGATACTTATGACTTGCCAATTGCGGACAAACTAACGGGATTGACTGAATTTACAAAACATTGTTTTTGGCTGAATGCTAGTTACGTGAAAGACGAAATTTATGAGAAATAATCCAACGCAAGTTCAAGCACATTGCAATCCTCGTTCCTGCGGTTGCAAAGAGCTTTCACGCCAACGCTGACTGAAAAAAGAAAAAAGCCAGCAGGTAACAACGTATATAAAAAATAGCGGTCTAATCGCTTAATCGAAACAAAATGAATAAATTAAGGGTCAGTCATAAACCGAAAAGTTAGTGCATAAAATCCGCTACTTTTCATATACAAGACCGTCAGACTGTCTCAAAACCATGCCATCATTGCAGTCTTTTTTTAAGGATATATTTTTAATTTTTTTTATCTTTAAAAATGGAATATCAACAAGGAGAAGACCGGGAGCAATTAACTTTATACAGCACTTGTTTAGACGATATGGTCCCTGCCGATAACAGCGTTCGTTTTATCGATCAGTTTGTGGAGCAGTTAGATTTGCAAGAACTAGGCTTTAACAGCTTAGCAACTCAAGGACGTCCGCCCTACCATCCAGGCGATTTACTCAAGCTTTATATTTATGGCTATATGAACCGGATGCGTTCTTCACGCCACCTAGAAAAAGAATGTCACCGCAATCTGGAAGTTATTTGGCTTTTAAAAAACCTAAAGCCAGACCATAATACCATTGCACGCTTTAGAAAAAACAATCCAAAGGCAATCGCTCGTGTGTTTAGGGCGAGTGTTAGCATTGCCAAAAATTTTAACCTTATAGGCGGCGAACTTATCGCTGGAGATTCAACAAAATTAAGAGCTCAGAACAGTAAGAAAAACAACTATAATAACAAGAAGGTGCAACGCCACCTAGATTATATAGATCAAAAGCTCGCTGCCCATAACAAAGCTCTAGCCCAAGCCGACAAGGATACTAAAACTGAGATAAAAAAAGAGATTGCCCAACGTAAGGTACAACGTGTGAAATACGAACAGATTCAAAAAGAATTGAAAGAAGACACCAGTACAGAAAACCCGCAATTATCTACATCAGATCCAGACAGCAGGCACCAAATTGTGCGTGGGATGATTACCGAAGTATGTTATACCGCACAAACCACCGTAGATGCCAAATACAAATTACTAATAGATTATAAGCTTAGCAACCAAAACGATAAGAAAGCAATGGGAATAATGCTTAGAAGGGCAAAATCTATTTTAAGGACCAGTTCGTTTACCGCCCTCTATGATAAAGGATACCACACGGGCAGTGAATTTCATATAGCAGACCAACTGGGAATAAACACCTTGGTTGCTATTCCTGCGATAGGACGAAAAAGCCAAGCTCCAAACCCTGATTATAATGCTGAATATTTTATATATAATTCTAATGATGATACTTATACCTGTCCACAAGGAAAACAGTTAACCTCCAATGGCACACGTTACAAAGGGCGTAATTACACTTTCAAACAATATAAAACTAAGGCTTGCAAAGAGTGCCCGGTACGAGACCAATGTACCAGGGCTAAAACAAATGGAAAAGTGATACAACGAAGCCAGTTCACGCAGAATATTCAAAACAATGCGCAACGCGTTTATAAAAACGAGCGCCTTTATAAAAAACGACAGGCCTTGGTAGAACATCCTTATGGCACATTAAAAAGGCAATGGGGATTTGACCATATTATGACCAAAAAAGGAATAAAGGCAGCCAGTGCAGATTTAGGGCTAATGATGTTAGCTTATAACTTGAAAAGGATCTTGAAGTTAATTAAGCAGAAGAAATTGTGCTTCACCAATGTCAAAACCGCTATTAATCACCTAGAAATGCAACTAGCACTCATTTTAAACTGTTTTTACGCCCCTAAAAATCATTTTCAAAAAATATTGACTCATCGATAAATTTCATAAAAATCAGAAAAATAGTATTTTTAAGAGCATTAATTGGTAGTTTTGAGACTGACTGCCGTCAGACTGTCTCAAAACCATGCCATCATTGCAGTCTTTTTTTAAGGATATATTTTTAATTTTTTTTATCTTTAAAAATGGAATATCAACAAGGAGAAGACCGGGAGCAATTAACTTTATACAGCACTTGTTTAGACGATATGGTCCCTGCCGATAACAGCGTTCGTTTTATCGATCAGTTTGTGGAGCAGTTAGATTTGCAAGAACTAGGCTTTAACAGCTTAGCAACTCAAGGACGTCCGCCCTACCATCCAGGCGATTTACTCAAGCTTTATATTTATGGCTATATGAACCGGATGCGTTCTTCACGCCACCTAGAAAAAGAATGTCACCGCAATCTGGAAGTTATTTGGCTTTTAAAAAACCTAAAGCCAGACCATAATACCATTGCACGCTTTAGAAAAAACAATCCAAAGGCAATCGCTCGTGTGTTTAGGGCGAGTGTTAGCATTGCCAAAAATTTTAACCTTATAGGCGGCGAACTTATCGCTGGAGATTCAACAAAATTAAGAGCTCAGAACAGTAAGAAAAACAACTATAATAACAAGAAGGTGCAACGCCACCTAGATTATATAGATCAAAAGCTCGCTGCCCATAACAAAGCTCTAGCCCAAGCCGACAAGGATACTAAAACTGAGATAAAAAAAGAGATTGCCCAACGTAAGGTACAACGTGTGAAATACGAACAGATTCAAAAAGAATTGAAAGAAGACACCAGTACAGAAAACCCGCAATTATCTACATCAGATCCAGACAGCAGGCACCAAATTGTGCGTGGGATGATTACCGAAGTATGTTATACCGCACAAACCACCGTAGATGCCAAATACAAATTACTAATAGATTATAAGCTTAGCAACCAAAACGATAAGAAAGCAATGGGAATAATGCTTAGAAGGGCAAAATCTATTTTAAGGACCAGTTCGTTTACCGCCCTCTATGATAAAGGATACCACACGGGCAGTGAATTTCATATAGCAGACCAACTGGGAATAAACACCTTGGTTGCTATTCCTGCGATAGGACGAAAAAGCCAAGCTCCAAACCCTGATTATAATGCTGAATATTTTATATATAATTCTAATGATGATACTTATACCTGTCCACAAGGAAAACAGTTAACCTCCAATGGCACACGTTACAAAGGGCGTAATTACACTTTCAAACAATATAAAACTAAGGCTTGCAAAGAGTGCCCGGTACGAGACCAATGTACCAGGGCTAAAACAAATGGAAAAGTGATACAACGAAGCCAGTTCACGCAGAATATTCAAAACAATGCGCAACGCGTTTATAAAAACGAGCGCCTTTATAAAAAACGACAGGCCTTGGTAGAACATCCTTATGGCACATTAAAAAGGCAATGGGGATTTGACCATATTATGACCAAAAAAGGAATAAAGGCAGCCAGTGCAGATTTAGGGCTAATGATGTTAGCTTATAACTTGAAAAGGATCTTGAAGTTAATTAAGCAGAAGAAATTGTGCTTCACCAATGTCAAAACCGCTATTAATCACCTAGAAATGCAACTAGCACTCATTTTAAACTGTTTTTACGCCCCTAAAAATCATTTTCAAAAAATATTGACTCATCGATAAATTTCATAAAAATCAGAAAAATAGTATTTTTAAGAGCATTAATTGGTAGTTTTGAGACTGACTGCCGTTGGCAATAATTATGAAAAACACATTTTACATATTTGCAATCATCATTTTATTCACCTCTTGTAAAGAAGAAAAAAGAGTGATTGAAAAAATTGATTTTGAAAAAAAATATAAATTTTCATTTGAAATAGAGAATGATGTTGAAAATGATACTGTTCCTTGGAAGCATCAAATTTCAGCTTCTAACTATGCTCTAAAAGGAGATTATAAAAATGCTTTAATTCAATGGGATTTGGCAATGGGAACAAGAGAAAAAACCTTTTCAAAATCCCAAATAGATTCTATTAATCAGAAGTATTCGAAAATTAAAGCAAGTGAGTATATTATAGAAAAAGCAAAGGAGAATCAAGTAATAATTATCAATGAAGCTCACCACAATTCGTTTCATCGAGTATTTACAAAATCACTTCTTCAAAAGCTATTTGACAATGGGTATAAAAATTTAGGACTTGAGGCATTAAAAAATAATGATAGTTTAATTTCAGCTCTTAATCAAAGAAAATATCCAACTCAACAAACGGGTTTGTATATCAAAGACCCTCAATTTGGCAATTTAGTTAGAGATGCTCTTGAAATTGGATATGAACTATTTGCTTATGAAAATATGGGCAAAGGAAGTGGGAAACCAAGAGAGATTGAACAAGCAAAAAATATTGAGAATGTAATCAATTCCAAACCAAATGAAAAGTTCTTAATCCATTGCGGTTATGACCACGCCTTAGAGGGAAATCATAGCTCTTGGGAAAAAGCAATGGCTGGAAGATTAACTGAATATACAAACATAAATCCTTTGACTATTAATCAAGTAGCTTATAGTGAAAAAAGTAAACCTGAATACAATCATCCTTTTTTAAAAGCATTAGATATTAAAGAATCCTCAGTATTGATTGACAAAGATAATAAAGCATTGAACTATCAACGTGGAGAGGCTTGGACTGATATAGCTGTACTTCATCCAAATACAAAATATATTGATGATAGACCTAATTGGTTATTCGAAAATGGAAATAAAAATGTTTCTATTTCACTAACTGATATTCAAATTGAATTTCCAATTATGGTTTTAGCTTTTAAAAAAGGGGAAGATATAAATTTAGCTGTTCCAATTGATATTACAGAAGTTGAAAGTAAAAAAGATAATTGTAATCTCGCATTAAAAAAAGGAGTTTATGAGATTGTAGTTACAAATGAAAAACAGTCTTTCAAATTTGAACAGAAAGTAAAATAACTATTGCCAACAACGTATATAGCTCATAGCTAATTAGTTGCTTAATCGAAGTTAAGGCGTATTTGGAAAGTCGCCAAATTTTTAAATTTATTGTAGTTTTTATTTTATATTTTGGTAGCAGTAGTCCTTCGGCGGACGATTTCCAATAAAAAAGATAAATAGTAAAATTTAAAAATTTGGCTTGTGGCTCAACCGAAAAACAATCGCTAATTTACACGCTACGAGCCATATACAAGACCGTTGTACTGCATTTGAGAACTGAACTTTCCTGAAATAGGTTGACTAAAAATTAAACCCTTAATTATAGTCACTTATGAAAACAAAAAAAGACCACTGGCGAAAAAAAAGCTATCAAAAAGTCAATCTAGAAACCAAACTTTTAGTCGTTGACCAAATTCTAACCGGACACATCTCTAGCACGCAAGCTTCCAAAAAATATGATGTTCCTAGAACAACTATTACCTATTGGTTAAGAAAATACAGTACCTTAGTACAACAAAGTAATGGTATGAGTAAAAACGATGAAATTAAAAAGTTAAAGGAAAAGATTGAGGAACTGGAGTTTCAGAAAGACTTTCAGCAAGACATTATTGCTGATATGGAACTTATTACAGGGGTAGATATGGCAAAAAAGTCATTGCCCAAAACATTAGTAAAAGAGATAGAGCAAAAGAAAAAAGCACGTATAAAAGAAAGTGGCTCTATGGATGTTTTGGGATATCTAAACAAGCTTTCTACAAAAGAATCAAAGCACAACAAAAACAAGAAATAGACCATCAAAAGTTAATCAAATTGGTTAAGGACTACCGTAAAAAAGTAGGCTCAAAAACGGGCGGGATTAAACTTTATGCAGAACTAAAACAAGACTTTATAAACGCTGACATTAAGATTGGCAGGGATAAGTTTTACCGTTTCTTAAGACTCAATAATCTTTTAGTTCCAAAACGTAAAAATTACATCACCACCACCAACTCAAACCATATGTACAAAAAATATAAAAACCTAGTTAAAGATCAGGTTCCTACTCGTCCAGAACAATTATGGGTAAGCGATATCACTTACATTAAAACACAATACGGCCATAATTATTTAGCCATTGTTACAGACGCTTATTCCAAGCAAATTATGGGCTATAAACTAGATAACCATATGAGAACATCGCTTTGCATAGATGCGCTCGCTATGGCCATTAAAAATAGAGAATACCCAAGTGAAAGACTCATCCATCATTCCGATAGAGGTTTTCAATACTGTAACCCCAAATACACCCAATTTGCTGAAAAAAATAATATTGTTATGAGTATGACCGAACAGTATGATCCTTATGAAAACGCAGTTGCAGAGCGTATTAACAGGACACTTAAATATGAATATGGATTAAAACAAACGATTAAAAACACTGAATTAGCGCAGAAAATGACAGCACAAGCAGTGTATATTTACAATAACCTAAGAACACATTTTAGCCTGGATTTAAGAAAGCCAGCTGAAGTCCACAAAAATCCAACGATCAAATACAGATCCTATCGAAAAAATAATGTAAATTTACCTGAACTTACTATCTAAAAGTAGTAGTTAATCAACCAAAAAAGACCGTAAAAAAGGTCAACCTATTTCAGTATAATACAGGAATGAAAAGCAGAACGGACAAATAATTTTTCTGAATGGTTGAAAAACTTGAGTAGAAAATAGATCATTTTTTATTAAAATCAACTGACTTAAAAAGCAATCTCCGGAATTGAAAAAGCATTACGCGGAATGAAAAGCACAACGCTGAAAAAAAATGAATAAAATTATAACGTGAAAAATAATAAAAAGCGAATTTAAAAATTAAGCGGAATTAAGGTCGAATCAAAAATTTGAAGTAAACGAAAAAAAGATTTTAAAATTTCCGTTTCAGACATAAATAAAAAGATAACTGAATAAAAAACACTAAGCGGAAAAAAAATCAGAGCGGAAAAAATTATGTGGACGGCATAGCAGAGCGTTCCAAGCAGAGCGTGTCGCCACAGTATGTAACAACGGCTATAATTCATTGCGGCGGAATTTTCTACCGAAAATTCCACCCTTTTTTCTATCTTTGAGCTACAACGGAATAAATCCTGTGTATTTTTCCGCAACGAAATCATAGTGTGCCAAGAATCAACCAAGGCAATAAAACGGTTGAATGCTGTAAATAAGATGATGGTAGGTCCATCAGAGTCTTTGTATAGGCGATGGCTCTAAACCACCTAAAGGTGCTTTGATTAATAGTCTTGGTGCTGAGCGTTTAGGAGAATCTAACCCTTGAGGTTAGCAGGTACAAATAAAGGAGTTGAACGCAAGTGAACCATTGAAGAGGTGTCGAGAAGTTGCTATCTTCAGTCAAAAGCTACGAAGTATGATACGGAGTGAAAAGTAATGTTAGCGATAACATTAATTACAGAGATAACCTATTTATTTTCTGTAAGGCTGGCGTCATTCAGATGGCAAGAACTTTATTTAGGCTTATTTACGGAACTTGGGAAGCTACCTACAAATGTTAAGGGAAATGCACAATAGGCACAACCTAGAGGCAAAATACCGATGCTGTATGTAGTGGCAGATTAACCCGTATTAGTGAAGAAGTTTCTGTAATGGAAATGGAGCGAAGGGGTTAAGTTGTACTGTTATATTTTATCAATCAACTTACAAAATGTGAGGATGAATTTATGGAATGAAACAAAATCAATACCGATAAGTCGCCGAATGGTTTGGGAGGCTTATCAAAAGGTGCTTTCTAAGCAAGGAAGTGCAGGGATAGATGCTATTGGTATGCGTGAATTTGACGCAAACCGAAGCAAACATCTGTACAAACTTTGGAACCGGATGGCATCAGGGAGTTACTTTCCTCCTCCAGTCAAAGAAGTTGAGATACCAAAGAAAGACGGTTCAATCCGTAAACTTGGAATACCAACTATCAGCGACAGGGTTGGACAAATGGTGGTTAAAATGTTTTTAGAACCTAGATTAGAAGCGATTTTCAGTCCAAATTCTTACGGTTATCGCCCCAATAGAAATGCTCATCAGGCATTATCAAAAGTTAGGGAAAACTGCTGGAAACACAACTGGGTGATAGACTTGGACATTAAAGGTTTCTTTGATACTATAGACCACAATAAACTGATGCTTGCGGTAGAGAAACACGTACCCGAAAACTGGGTCAAATTCTATATCAAAAGATGGTTGGAAGCTCCTGTTGTTACAAAGTCTGGAGAACTAATCGAAAAGCAAGGGAGGGGAACGCCACAAGGCGGAGTAATCAGCCCATTATTGGCAAACCTTTTTCTACATTATGCTTTTGACAAATGGTTAGAACAAACAGATAAAAATGTAGGTTTCACGCGGTATGCCGATGATGTGATACTACATTGTAACACAAAAGCCCACGCAGAGCAACTATTAAAATTAGTGCATCAAAGAATGGATTCGGTAGGATTAGAGTTACATCCAGAAAAGACAAAAATTGTCTATTGCCGAGACTATAAACGAAAAGAAAAACACCCAACAGTTAAATTTGATTTTTTGGGATATTCTTTTCAGCCTAGAACTGCCTACTCCAAGAAAAAGGGTAATCTGTTTTTGGGATATGACTGCGCTATAAGTATTGCTTCAAGAAAACGAATTGCAGACAAGCTCGAAGAACTCAAGGTAGACAAGCTTACTTTTAAAAGTATTGTAGGAGTAGCACATTATCTTAACCCGATGATTAGGGGATGGGTGCACTACTATGGTAAATTTAAGCTGTATGAACTTACAAAAGTCTTTCGACTACTTAGTAGGCGATTGGTATGGTGGGCAAGGAAAAGGTATAAGCGATATAAAACCAGTATTAGGAAAGGGTATAAATGGTTAGCCACGGTAAGGGAGCAATTTCCAACTTTGTTTTACCATTGGAATTTCTCTCAAATAAATAGTATTGCTTAGATTTGTACAACAAGAGCCGTGTGAGGGGAGACTTTCAAGCACGGTTCTGTGAGAGGCTTAGGGTGAAATTCCCTTTGTCTACTCGATGCCAAGACCGTTGTGCGTCATTTGAAAAAAATCGTGCTAAAAACGAAAATCTTTAGATTTTAATGAGAAAATGGATTTTAATAATAATTGGAATAATATTGATTGGAATAATCGGAATTGGAATTAAAATCAATTCGGATTTGAATGACCTTGCAGAATCTTTTAAATCTGAACACACTCTTAACGAACCGAATCTAAATATTCTATCGGAATCTATTTCACCTGACAAGAAATATAAATATTATGAATATCAATTTGACAACGGTGGATTTGGATATTCAAGAGTATTTTGGTCAGTAATTAAAAATGACGAAAACAAAAGTGACCTTGAAATAGGACTAATTCCAAACGGCTATAAAATAATTGAGTGGAATAATAATAGTGAGTTGACTTTAAAAAAATGGAAACCATACTATGAATCGAATACGACTTATGAATTAGATGGGAGAACGAAATTTAACGGAATAAAAATTACAATAATTGAATAAAAAAACGAACGCACAACACCGTGTATAGTTCATTGCGGCTGAATTCCTAATCGGAATTCATTGCAATTTGCTATCTTTCGGCTACGGCGGAAAATCCTCCCGGATTTACCGCAACGAGCCATACACAAACACGTTACCTGCAAGCTGAAAAATGAAAAACGCAATTCTGATTTTAATATCGATTTTAACTCTTACCTCTTGTGGTGGCGAAATTGATTTGGACTGGAAAAGTAAACGCAAATTGACTTACGAACAACTTCCATCTGACTTGCAATCTGTTTTTCAAAAAAAAATCTATGCAATAAAAAATAGAGATACGACTGACTTTTTTGTTTTTTCTCTCGATTCTGGATATACATTAACTCATTATTGGACTGGAATGGGAAAAAACTTGTTGAGCGAAGGATTTAATCATCATTTTGTGATTAATGACAAAAAATTTGAAATGGACGCAAATCAGGGCGACCCTTTTGTATTGCGCGAAGGAAAATTTTATTATACGACCGAATTGAATTTAGCCGAGTACAACTACAAAAAAGCGGAATTTATAGAAATTGATTTGACAGAGGATTTAAAATAATAAGCGAGCAAGGCAAAATGTTTCAAGATTCAATAACACTTAAAAATCGACATCAGAAATTCATAAAAACAGTTTCTGAAAACGGAATAGTTTACGGATTGAAAAGTAAAAACGGATTTGCAACATCAAGTTCGACACAATTTGAGGATGACAATGGAAATCCAATCGGAATGATATGCTTTTGGTCAGAAAAAGTTCGAGCAAAATCCTGTGCAAAAGACGAATGGAAAAAATACAAGGCGACAGAAATTCCATTACCTGAATTTATGGAAAATTGGTGTTTTGGAATGGCTAATGATGGACTTCTAATCGGAACACAATTTGACCAAAATCTGTTCGGATATGAAGTCGAACCCTTGGACTTGATAATAGAATTAACCTCTGAATTAAAATCAATCGGAAAGGATTTGACGTTCAGAAAATTTAACGGAATTGCGGACTTGGAAAAACAAGTAAATGGAATAATAAATGAATAAAAGCCAGCAGGTAACACCGTGTATAGCTCATTGCGGCTGAATTCCTAATCGGAATTCATTGCAATTTGCTATCTTTGGGTTACGGCGGAAAATCATAACTGATTTTCCGCAACGAGCCATACACAAAACCGTTGCCAGTAATTTGAATGATGAACTTTCCTGAAATAGGTTGACTAAAAATTAAACCCTTAATTATAGTCACTTATGAAAACAAAAAAAGACCACTGGCGAAAAAAAAGCTATCAAAAAGTCAATCTAGAAACCAAACTTTTAGTCGTTGACCAAATTCTAACCGGACACATCTCTAGCACGCAAGCTTCCAAAAAATATGATGTTCCTAGAACAACTATTACCTATTGGTTAAGAAAATACAGTACCTTAGTACAACAAAGTAATGGTATGAGTAAAAACGATGAAATTAAAAAGTTAAAGGAAAAGATTGAGGAACTGGAGTTTCAGAAAGACTTTCAGCAAGACATTATTGCTGATATGGAACTTATTACGGGGGTAGATATGGCAAAAAAGTCATTGCCCAAAACATTAGTAAAAGAGATAGAGCAAAAGAAAAAAGCACGTATAAAAGAAAGTGGCTCTATGGATGTTTTGGGATATCTAAACAAGCCTTCTACAAAAGACTCAAAGCACAACAAAAACAAGAAATAGACCATCAAAAGTTAATCAAATTGGTTAAGGACTACCGTAAAAAAGTAGGCTCAAAAACGGGCGGGATTAAACTTTATGCAGAACTAAAGCAAGACTTTATAAACGCTGATATTAAGATTGGCAGGGATAAGTTTTACCGTTTCTTAAGACTCAATAATCTTTTAGTTCCAAAACGTAAAAATTACATCACCACCACCAACTCAAACCATATGTACAAAAAATATAAAAACCTAGTTAAAGATCAGGTTCCTACTCGTCCAGAACAATTATGGGTAAGCGATATCACTTACATTAAAACACAATACGGTCATAATTATTTGGCCATTGTTACAGACGCTTATTCCAAGCAAATTATGGGCTATAAACTAGATAAGCATATGAGAACATCGCTTTGCATAGATGCGCTCGCTATGGCCATTAAAAATAGAGAATACCCAAGTGAAAGACTCATCCATCATTCCGATAGAGGTTTTCAATACTGTAACCCCAAATACACCCAATTTGCTGAAAAAAATAATATTGTTATGAGTATGACCGAACAGTATGATCCTTATGAAAACGCAGTTGCAGAGCGAATTAACAGAACCCTTAAATATGAATATGGACTAAAACAAACGATTAAAAACACTGAATTAGCGCAGAAAATGACAGCACAAGCAGTGTATATTTACAATAACCTAAGAACACATTTTAGCCTGGATTTAAGATAGCCAGCTGAAGTCCACCAAAATCCAACGATCAAATACAGATCCTATCGAAAAAATAATGTAAATTTAACTGAACTTACTATCTAAAAGTAGTAGTTAATCAACCAAAAAAAAACGTAAAAAAGGTCAACCTATTTCAGTATAATACACAACCAATAAATCTTAAAATATGACAACTCTAAACACTTACCTAACCTTTGATGGAAATTGTGAAGAAGCGTTCAACTTCTACAAAACTGTATTCGGGGGAGAATTTGCGCATATGGGCAAATTTAAAGATATGCCCGAAAATCCTGAATTTCCCGTTGCAGCAGCTGATAAAGAAAAAGTAATGCACATATCCTACCCTATTAGTGAAGCCTCGATTTTAATGGGAAGCGACACCGGAGGAGAGTGGTCGGCTGCCTTTAAACAAGGGAATAATTTCTCCATTTCGATAAATACCGACAGTAAAGAAGAAGCGGACAGAATATTTAATGCTTTATCTGAAGGCGGCAAGATAATTATGCCAATGAGTAAAACTTTTTGGGATTCTTATTTTGGCAATTTTATCGATAAATTCGGGATTCAATGGATGGTGAGCTTTGACGCTCCCGATAGACAAAAAAATAAATAAGGGACAAATCAATTTGTTTTATAACTTAGTCAACGCTTATTCGCTATAAGAACAGACAAAGTCGATAAAAAATTAAAAAAAGTATGGCAAAAACCGTAGAAACCAACGCAGATGTTTACGCGTTTATCGACTCATTTTGCAACACCGAACAAAAGAAGAAAGACAGTTTAGAATTATTAAGCATTCTCAAAGATCTTACAGGAGAAGAACCCAAAATGTGGGGCCCTACAATTATAGGCTTTGGTAGCTATCACTACAAATATAAAAGCGGGCACGAGGGTGATGCTCCTATTTTGGGATTCTCGCCACGTAAAGCTCAATTTTCACTTTATATTTATTCCAAAACAGAAAAAAGTGATGCACTTTTAGCCGATTTAGGAAAATTTAAAATGGGTAAAGCTTGTATTTATATGAATAAACTAGCGGATATAAATATTCCGGTTTTTAAAGAACTCTGTATCGAATCCATAAATTATATTGCAGAACACAACGAATGTTCGTGCAGAAAAACATACCATAATTAAAAACCTTATATGAAGAATAGAAAAATCGAAATCAAATGGGCATTGATGTTTGTTGTTATGTCTTTGCTGTGGATGCTTTTAGAAAAGCTCTTCGGACTGCACAGTACGCATATAGATAAGCATATGTACTTAACCAATTTGTTTGCAATTCCTGCAATTTTAGTTTATGTTTTAGCATTGAAAGAAAAGAAAAAAAGTTATTTCAATGATAAAATGACCTACTTACAAGGCTTCGTTTCAGGGTTAATTATTACCCTTATTGTCGCTTTGCTTTCGCCACTTACCCAATGGATAACTTCGACTATAATCACCCCAGAGTATTTTCCAAATGTTATTGCTTATTCGGTTGAAACAGGCTATCACAGCTCATTAGAAGAAGCTCAAGCTTATTTTAGCCTAGAAAATTATATCATTCAGAGCGTCGTCGGTGCTATTGTTATGGGCGTGGTAACATCTGCTATTGTTGCATTTTTTGTGAGAACTAAGAGATAGAGTAATACATAGCCGGGGCTTTTCAACATTTCGAATACCTGATGAATACAATCAATTAGCTTTAAACCTGCACACTATAAAAGAAATTATTATGATACTTGAATCAAAAGCAGCCATACAAATTCAAAAACCAATCAAGGAGGTTTTCGAGGGAATTGTGAATCCTGATAAAATGACAAATTACTTTATCTCTAAAAGTAACGGACGATTGGAAACGGGAAGTGAGGTGATTTGGAAATTTCCAGAATTTGAGAAACAATTTCTAATAACACATGTTAAAACTGATAAGTATGAGGCTATTTCATTTGTTTGGGATCCCGAGACCACTGTGAATATAACATTAGAAAATATGGCAGACGGAAGTACTCTAGTAAAAGTAAACGAAAAAGGGAAAGAATTTAATGAAGATAACTTAAATTGGGCCTTGGAAAATTCAGGTGGATGGGCAAATTTTTTAGCTTGCTTGAAAGCTTATCTGGAATATGGAATACAACTCAGAAAAGGTGCCTTTGATTTTATGCGAAAATAACCGAATAAAAATTAGATCAAATGAAAGTAACAGCTAAAAAAAACGAACAGGTTGCCAAAATGACTTTTGCTTCGGTGTATCCACATTATGTAACCAAAGTTGAAAAGAAAGGAAGAACAAAACAAGAACTTCATCAAGTAATTGAATGGCTCACCGGTTATGATGAAAAAAATTTACAACAGCTTATTGATGAAAAGGCTACCTTTGAAGCCTTTTTTCAAAAAGCAAATATCCATCCCAATGCCCATTTGATTAAAGGCGTTATTTGCGGCTACCGAATTGAAGATATTGAAGAGGAGTTTGAAATTTACAGACAAGTTCGATACTTGGATAAGTTAGTTGATGAACTAGCAAAAGGACGAAAAATGGATAAAATCTTAAGGGAAGGGTAAGATAAGCTGCGTTGTAAAAAAGTATACTTTTAATCATGCCAAATGTTTCATTGAAAAATTGAGAGATGCAAGGATAGCGTGTTTTGAACCTAAAAAAACTATCAAGAACAACCATAAGCGATCTCAAAACCGAATTACTAAAATAATTACTGGTAGTTTAGTGCTTTTATAAAGCGTTCAAATTAATGAAATTAGTATTTAATAAATCGTACAAAATGCTAATCATAATCAATATGCTATGCGTATTGATACCAATTGTAGTATACGGTTTATGGATATACGCCTATAATTCAGGCGAAAGCCAACCCGAACGCGTTCAGATATTTAAAAGTTACTTACCCCTTTGGCTAAGAGGAAGGTTTAGCGTTAACTATATAGGTTTGCTTTTCTGTACCATTGCATTAGTGCTTAGCAGCCTCGCCACAAAAAACACCAATAGGTTGAATCTTGCCATTAACACTGCAATGATAATTTTGAGTATTGTATTTTTTTGCATATTTCTTTTATCATTAATTTAAGGCTTTTGACTTATCCTAAAAAAATCAGGTTATCCCTTTAGCATTCTTGAGCATGAATGCTGAATGCCTCTGCCTTAAAAATCTAATGCTCCGATAATAAATGAAATTACAAGATTTTAATCGACTTGCCTTGTAAATAGTTAGGGAGTGGTTATAAAAATAATTCCCTATTCGTGTAAACACAAATAGGGAATTATTTTAGCTTTACATTTGACCTTCAGTGCGTCATTTCCTTTAAAAAATTATCAGGTTGATAGTGTCTGATTTTCTCTAAACTCTGTTCAACCGCCATATCATCTACGCGGTGATTAATGAGCTTATTGTCTAAATAATCACCATAAGCCGCCATATCAACAAATCCGTGACCCGATAGGTTAAACACAATTGTTTTTTGAGCGCCTTCAATTTTGGCTTGCTCTACTTCACGAATAACTTGAGCTATAGCGTGGGTTGATTCTGGCGCCGCTACAATTCCTTCGGCTTTAGCAAATAGTATTCCAGCTTCAAAACAAGTGAGTTGATCAATAGCTTTTGCCTCGATAAAACCGTCCTTTAAAAGCTGACTACATAAAACACTAGCGCCATGGTAACGCAAGCCACCAGCGTGAATTCCTGCCGGTACAAAATTATGCCCTAAAGTATACATAGGCATTAAAGGAGTATAGCCTTGATTATCACCAAAATCGTATCTGAATTTCCCTTGTGTAAGCTTTGGGCAACTACTGGGTTCTACCGCTACAAATCGCGTATTGGAAGTTCCTTGCATTTTTTCCCTTAAAAAAGGAAAAGCCAAACCGGCAAAATTAGAACCTCCACCCAACGGAGCAACAATTACATCGGCTTGGGCATTGTCCATTGCCAATTGTTTTTGCGTTTCCAATCCAATTATAGTCTGATGTAAAAGCACGTGATTTAAAACCGAACCCAAAGAATATTTTGTATCATTTTCTTGCACGGCTCGCTCTACTGCCTCAGATATTGCTATACCCAAGCTTCCGGTATGATTTGGATTGTCTTCTAATACAGCTCTTCCCGCTTGGGTACGTTGTGACGGACTAGCGTATACATTTGCTCCAAAAGTATTCATCAGAATCTTTCGATAAGGTTTTTGCTTGTAGCTCACATTCACCATATACACTTCGCATTCCAAATCAAATTGTGCACAAGCATAGGCTAAGGCCGTGCCCCATTGTCCTGCTCCGGTTTCTGTGGTTAATTTTTTAATTCCCTCTTCTTTGTTGTAGTAAGCTTGAGCTAGCGCAGTGTTAGGTTTATGCGATCCACTGGGGCTAACTCCTTCATACTTGTAATAAATTTTACCCGAATAATCCAATGCTTTTTCTAAACCGCTGGCCCGAAAAAGCGGAGAAGGTCTGTAAACGCGGTATTTATCTAAAACCTCATCGGGGATGTCAATATAGCGTTCCTGACTCATTTCCTGGGCTATCAAGGCTTTAGGTAAAATTGGTTCTAAAGCTTCTGGCGCCAGTGGTTCTAAGGTTTTAGGGTCTAAAGGAGGTAATGGTTTCTGTGGCATATCGGCCACAATATTATACCATTGCCTTGGCATTTCGTTCTCGGGTAAAAAAATCTTTTTGGTGTTCATAGTAATAAAAATTTAAAAGTGGATAAAATAAAAAAGCCCGTCTGTAAAAATTTACAGACGGGCTTTTCTCACGAAGAGATTGTAACTTTAATATATACCAATAGCAAAGCAGCACGCCTGTTTTAAGCTGTGCCACCACCAAGTTGTATTTAAAGTTAGTTTTCTCATTATGCCTGCAAAGTTATTTAAACTTTTTACTTTCAAAAAATAAAAAATGCAAAAAAATTTAAGCCTAACTACTATTTTTTTTATCAAGTATTTAATTTCCAGCTACTTAAAGCACCTAAAAAAATGCGAAAATCAGCAAAAAAAATATATTCTTAAATATTTAACATGATTTTTTAGTTTGTTTTTTACAGATTTTAAAATGTTTAAATTAGCTTTGTTGCCTAAACAAAACGGAATGTACTTTATAAATCTACATCATCATCATTTTCATATTTGCTCCTCAGGCGAAGTGAAAAGGGTATGTTGTATGTAAAGCAAACTATATTTTTTAAACAAACCGTCTGAGTAAATCAGACGGTTTGTTTTTGATTTACTCAGACCCATTTATCCAAAAAACAATGAGTAAATTAAAAATTGCTATTCAAAAAAAAGGTCGCTTGTATGAAGAATCCATTCAACTTTTAAAAGAAAGTGGCTTAAATTTTAAGGAAGGAAACAATCAGTTAAAGATTGTGGTTGAAAATTTTGCACTTGAGATTCTACTTTTGCGCAATTCAGATATTCCACAATATGTTGAAGATGGTATTGTAGATCTTGGTATTGTAGGCGAAAATATTTTAATTGAGCAACAAGTCAATTATGAGCTAGTAAGAAAATTGGGGTTTGCGACTTGTAGATTATGTTTGGCCATCCCTAAATCTGAAGATTACAAAGATCCTTCTACATTATCTCAAAAGAAAATAGCTACCTCCTACCCTAACACCCTTCGCGCTTACTTAACCAAGAATAACATTCAAGCCGAAATTCACACCCTTTCGGGTTCAGTTGAAATTGCTCCCAACATTGGTCTAGCCGATGTAGTTTGCGACCTGGTTAGCTCTGGCACAACTCTTTTCAACAATGGCTTACGTGAGGTTGAAACCATTCTTAATTCTGAAGCAGTGCTGATTAAGTCTCCAAAAATCAATTCCGTAAAACAAAAAACCATAGATAAATTGGTCTTTAGAATGGATGCCGTTTTAAGACCTAAGAAAAGTAAATATGTCTTACTTAACGTACCCAATGATAAAATTAATGCGGTAAGCCAAATTTTACCCGTTTTAAAAAGCCCCACGGTGTTGCCTCTCGCCCAGCCAGGTTGGAGTTCGCTGCACTCTGTAATCGATGAAAATCAATTTTGGTCGGTTATAGATCAGCTTAAAGCTGCAGGTGCCGAAGATATATTAATCATCCCCATCAATAAAATGGTTTTATAATGAAAGTTTTATATACCCCCACAATAGAGGAATCGCAAAAAGCTTTACGGCGACCGTCGCAACAAACTGAACAACAAATTGAGGATACGGCAAATATTCTTCGACAAGTTCGTGAAAAGGGAGATCAAGCCATCCAATTTTTTAATGCCAAGTATGACAATTCCCGTCAAGCGGATTTTAAAATAGAAAAATCTCAAATTCTACAAGCGGCAAAACAACTAGATGAACCCCTAAAACAAGCCATTCTAAAAGCTTATGCGAATATTAAAAAATTTCACGCCAGTCAATTATCGCCAAACAAGAAGATAATAACTAGTGCGGGAATAGTGTGTTGGCAAGAAAATAAACCCATAGAAAATGTAGGCCTTTACATACCGGGAGGTACTGCTCCTTTGTTCTCCACTATATTAATGTTAGGTATTCCTGCTCGTTTGGCCAATTGCCAGCGTATAGTTGTTTGTCACCCAATAAAGGGCAATGCCAGTATGCATCCCGCCGTAGCTTTCTGTCTCGATTTACTAAATATTACCGAAGTATATAATATTGGTGGTGCACAAGCTATTGCTGCCATGGGCTACGGTACCTCAAGCATTAAACGAGTAGATAAAATCTTTGGTCCTGGAAACGCCTATGTTACGCATGCCAAGCAAATTTTACAACAAAATGGAGTAGCTATTGATATGCCTGCCGGACCCAGCGAAGTACTGGTTATCGCAGATGAAAGCGCGAACCCAACTTTTGTAGCATCAGATTTAATTGCGCAAGCCGAACATGGGCCAGATAGCCAAGTGGTGCTGTTAACCACAAGTAGAGCAATTTTAAAGCAAACCCTAGCAGCTTTAAAAGAGCAACTTGAAAAATTGCCAAGAAAAGAAATAGCCGAAAAAGCATTGAAAAATAGTGTAGCTATTCTAGTAAAAGATCTGCCTACTGCTTTTAGTTGGAGTAATTTTTATGCTCCCGAGCACCTCATATTGGCAATAGATGAAGCCGGGCAATATACCGGCAAAATTAGCAACGCTGGCTCGGTTTTCTTGGGGCATTACAGTTGCGAATCTATGGGCGATTATGCTAGCGGTACCAATCATACGCTACCTACTTATGGTTTTGCCCGAAGCTATAGCGGAGTATCTACCTTAAGTTTTTGCAAGCAAGTCACTTTTCAAGAGATCACTAAAAAAGGCATTGAAAATCTTGGTGATGCGGTTGCTTTAATGGCTGAGGCTGAAGGCTTGGCTGGTCACAAAAATGCAGTCGATTTAAGAATAAATAACCTTAAATTATGAATGAGATAGAGAAACTTATCAGACCCGAATTGCGTAACTTAAAACCTTACCGTTCGGCTAGGCACGAAAGCAACCAACAAGATTTAATTTTGCTCGATGCAAACGAAAATCCGTTTGGAGAACTCAACCGCTATCCAGATCCTTATCACACCCAACTTAAATCGGCTTTAGCCAACTTAAAAGGTTTGGCTACCAATCAGGTTTTTTTAGGCAACGGCAGCGACGAGGTCATTGATTTATGTTTTCGGCTTTTTTGCACCTCAAAACAAGATAGCGTTATGGTTTTTACACCCACCTATGGTATGTATGAAGTCTTAGCGCAAATCAATGATGTCTCCGTAATCAGAGAGCCTCTAATTAACAATCAATTGATCGACATAAAATCCGCGAAAGCGAGTATTGAAAAATATAAGCCCAAATTGCTTTTTATCTGTTCGCCTAACAATCCAACAGGATCCTCAATACCGATGCGGGACATAGAAGCATTACTAGATTTTTATTCGGGTATTTTGGTGATAGACGAAGCCTATATCGATTTTAGTAATGACGAAAGTGCTTTATCACACTTGAACAAAAGAAAAAATCTAATCGTCTGCCAAACTTTAAGTAAGGCTTATGGTTTAGCCGGAATTCGCTTAGGGGTAGCTTATACTTCACCTATAATAGTGCAGTGGTTAAATAAAATTAAACCACCCTATAACATTAGTACTTTAAATGCTCACGCCGCTATGAATAGGCTTGCCAAAAAACAAGATGTTCAAAATGAAATAAACTGTATTCTTCAAGAAAAAGCACATCTAGAAAATGAACTAAAAAAACTGGAATGCATCACGTATGTCTACCCTAGCCAAGCTAATTTTTTATTGGTAGAAACACCCAAGGCTGAAAAATTGCACGCCTTTCTTGTATCAAATAATATACGGGTACGCGACCGCTCAAGCTTGATCAAAAATTCTTTACGGATTAGTATTGGAAGTCCACAAGAAAACAAACAATTACTCAAAACACTAAAAAGCTATGAAAAAGAAAGTATTATTTATAGATAGAGACGGTACTCTAATTCTAGAACCTCAACCCGATTTACAGGTTGATAGCCTAGAAAAACTCAGCTTCTATCCCGGCGTGTTTACCTATTTAGGAAAAATAGCTCGCGAATTAAATTATGAATTGGTAATGGTAACCAACCAAGACGGTTTGGGAACATCTTCTTTTCCTGAAAACACCTTTTGGCCCGCTCATAACAAAATGTTGACCGCTTTTAAAAATGAAGGCATTGAATTTAAGGCTGTGCATATAGACGCGAGTTTACCCCAAGAAAATGCACCTACGCGTAAACCAAATACGGGTATGTTGCAGGCTTATATTTATGGTAATTACGATTTAGAAAATTCGTTTGTAATAGGCGACCGTTTAAGCGATATTGAATTGGCAAAAAATTTAAATGCGCAAGCCATTTTTTTAGGTGAGCCTCAAAACCAAGCAGCACTTTGCACCACTTCTTGGGAAACTATTTATCAATTTTTAAAGAAAAAACCTAGGAAAGCTTCAAAGTCGAGAATTACCAATGAAACGAAGATTGAAATCGATTTAAATCTAGATCAACCCGACGAGGTTAGCATCCAAACAGGAATAGGCTTTTTTAACCATATGCTTGAGCAGATTGCAAAGCACGCTCAAATAGGTTTAAAGATTCAAGTTAATGGCGATTTGGAAGTAGATGAGCACCACAGTATCGAAGACGTAGCCATTTGTTTAGGCGAATGTTTTTTAGAGGCTTTAGCCGATAAAAAAGGAATTAATCGATATGGTTTTATGCTCCCAATGGACGATTGTTTGGCACAAGTGGCAATCGATTTTGGCGGCAGACCTTGGTTGGTTTGGAAAGCCGATTTTAAACGCGAAAAAATAGGCGATATGCCCACCGAGATGTTTATGCATTTTTTTAAATCTTTCTCAGATGCGGCCCGTTGTAACCTCAACATAAAAGCCGAAGGAGAAAATGAACACCATAAAATTGAAGCCATATTTAAAGCTTTTGCACGCGCATTACAAGCCGCTATAGACAAGAATGAAACGTTTAATATACCCAGCACAAAAGGAATTTTATGATTGTTATTTTAGATTATAATGCAGGAAACACTCAATCTGTTATGCACGCCATAAATAGATTGGGCTACAGCTGTAAGCTCAGTAAAGATTTAAACGAAATTCAACAAGCCGATAAAATAATTTTCCCTGGTGTAGGCCAAGCTAGCGTGGCGATGAATGAACTTAAGCAAACGGGAATTGACAAGCTTTTACCGCAACTAGAACAACCGGTTTTGGGCATCTGTCTAGGCCTTCAATTAATGTGTACGCATTCAGAGGAGAACAACACCCTAGGTCTTGGTATATTTCCTACTAAGGTAAAACAATTTAACACTCCATTACCGGTGCCGCATATGGGCTGGAATAAACTTGAATTTAACGACCAGCCATTATTTAGCGGTCTAGACCAACAGGCCTACTTTTATTTTGTGCATACTTATTATGCCGAGTGGTGTGCCTACACTCAAGCTACCACCACTTATGACCAATCGTTTAGTGCCATTTTACAAAAAGACAATTTTTACGCCACGCAATTTCACCCAGAAAAATCTGGTTTAGCGGGCGAAAAAATCCTAAAAAACTTCTTATCCTTATGAAAATTATACCTGCTATTGATATCCTTAACGGAAAATGTGTCCGTTTACAAAAAGGAAATTACAGTCAATCCACTATCTATAATGAAGATCCGCTTGCCGTGGCTCAATCTTTTGAAGAACAGGGTTTCACACATCTGCATGTAGTCGATTTAGACGGTGCAAAAGCCAATAAAATTATCAATTACAAGAGCTTGAAATCTATTTGTAAAAACACCCAATTGCAAGTCGATTTTGGAGGCGGAATCAAACGCGAAGAAGACATTCAAATGGCTTTTGACGCCGGTGCTCAGCAAGTTACCGCAGGTAGTATTGCTGTAAAACAACCCGAAGTATTTTTATCTTGGTTAAAAACCTACGGCCCCGAAAGAATTATTTTAGGTGCCGATGCCAAAGACCGAAAAATTGCCAGTATGGGTTGGCAAGAATCGAGTGAATACGATGTGGTAGACTTTATAAAATTCTTCGAAAGTCAGGGTGTAAAACAAGTTATTTGTACAGATATCGAAAAAGATGGAATGCTCAACGGTCCTTCATTTAATTTATATAAAGAAATATTAAAAGAAACCTCATGCCAACTTATCGCAAGTGGCGGAGTGCATTCAATAGTAGCTGTCAAAAAGTTAAAAGCTTTGGGCTGCAAAGGGGTAATAATTGGTAAGGCGATTTATGAAGGAAGTATTAATCTTAAAGAGTTAAGTGAGCTATGTTAACTAAAAGAATAATACCTTGTTTAGATATCAAAAATAACCGAACCGTTAAAGGAGTTCATTTTTTAAATCTTAAAGATGCAGGAGATCCAATTGATTTGGCCAAATTATATGTGCAACAAGGAGCCGATGAACTGGTTTTTCTAGATATCACAGCCAGTAACGAACGCCGCAAAACCTTAATAAACCTTGTTCAAAAAATTGCTCAAGAAATTAATATTCCTTTTACCGTAGGTGGCGGCATTAGTAGTGTAGAAGATGTACGCAATCTTTTAAAGGCGGGAGCCGACAAAGTTAGTATTAATACCGCAGCTTTAAATCGACCGCATTTAATAAAAGAAATAGCCGATCAATTTGGTAATCAATGTGTAGTGGTGGCAATTGACGTAAAAAAAATCGACGGTAATTATTTTGTCTTTAAAAATGGAGGACGAATAAACACCCAAGTCAAACTGGAAAGTTGGTTGCATACTGTGGAAACTTTAGGTGCGGGTGAAATTTTATTAACCTCAATGAATCAAGACGGAACCAAAGACGGATTTGATATAGAGTTAATGCAACTTGCAGGCACCTGCGTGAATCTGCCCTTAATTGCTTCGGGCGGTGCAGGCAAGGCATCGCATTTTGGTGAGGTATTCAAAAAAACGAAAACATCGGGAGCCTTGGCAGCCAGTATTTTTCACTTTGGAGAAGTGCCTATTCCAGTATTAAAACAAATTTTAAAACAAAAAAACTTACCTATACGATGAACAATTTAAACTTTGAAAAAACAGGCGGTTTACTACCCGTTATTGTACAAGACTACCGCAATTTACAAGTGCTAATGCTGGGTTATATGAACCAAGAAGCACTTAGGATAACACAAACTACCAAGCAAGTTACATTTTTTAGCCGCTCTAAAAATAGATTATGGACCAAAGGAGAAACATCTGGAAACACACTAAATGTAAAGAAAATTATAAGCGATTGCGACCAAGACACGCTACTCATTTTAGCGCGGCCCAACGGACCTACTTGCCATACAGGTAATCAATCTTGCTTTGCTACCCAGGGGAATTTTTTATATGAATTGGAAACTATCCTTGAAGACCGCTTGAGATCTGGCGACCAAGATTCGTACACGAAAAAACTTATGGATCAAGGCTTAAACAAAGTAATTCAGAAATTTGGTGAAGAAAGTGTAGAGCTTATTATTGAAGCTAAGGATCAAAATAAAAATTTATTTTTAAACGAAGCAGCCGATATGCTTTATCACTTTCTAGTGCTTTTGCAAGCCAAAGAAACTTCGCTAAAAGAAGTGGAAAATAAGTTGGTTGAAAGAAGAAAAAAGTAATTTATAGCGAACATTTTGGCAGTCCGTTAGAATTGCCAAAATGTACTATTTGATAACCAATAAAGGCATTTTACGGTGATTGCTAAGCATTTCATTGGTTACGCTTCCTATAAATAAGCTTTTAATAGCGCTACTGCCTTTTGCTGTTACTACAAGGCAATCGCATTTTGCTTTTTTTGCAAACTCTTCAATACTATCGGCTATAGAAGCATTTTCTCTATAAACGTAGGTAAAAGGCACCTGAGCATCAATTTTATATTTTCTAACAAACCAATCTACTTTTTCCTTTAGATGTTTCTCGGTTTTATCAATAGCTTTTTCTGTGTTGATATATGGATAAAAAGAAGAGGGAATATTGTAAACGTGTAAGCCTTGAATCTGAGCTTTCACGGTTTGGCTCCAAGTCTCGCTCAATTTAAAACATTGTGCCGAGGCGGCGCTAAAATCTGTAGGTACCAAGATACGATTTAAGGTAAATGGCGTTTCCTCGGGTACCAGCATCAAATCCGCTTTAAGCATGCGAACCAGTTTTTGATTCATGGCACCGGTACCTTGCAGCGCATTTTTATTGCCCGAAATTAACAAGTCGATGGCATACTCACTAGATAAATGACTTAGGATACCTTCTGTATAATCATCGCTAGTAAGCAAAATGGAGTAAGGTGATTCACCCGTATAATGAGCATCGACACTATTTTGCATGCTCTGCTCTACAATGTTATCTATAGAAATATCATCATCGAGTAAGTCCTCATAAAGATCATTAATTTTATAGTGTTTAATGTTGTGGGCTAAATACACATGCGTTATAGGTAACACTTGGGTTAAAAAACTTACATAACGTAATAACACCGCATCCATTTCGGTTAAATCGAGGGCCAACATGACCTTCATTTCTTTTTTCGACTCCTTCATGATTATAGGCTTAATGCTTTAAGATTTAATAGTACTTTCGTGATCATCTTGATTTTGTGTCGTATCGACTTCTAGCGGTTCTTTATTTTTTTTATCACGCTCTTTATTAATCAGTTCAATTATGTTCTTACGATAGGATTCTTTTTCAAGCAATTGCTCTTTTCTTCTCGTTCTCTCGTAGTCTTCATTAAGGCCTTTATATAAAGAAGCACACATCATTACTAGCATAAAAGCAAAAGGAAGACCTGAGATAGTCACTACAGTTTGTAAGGCGTTCAAGCCACCACCATACATCAATACCGAAGCGATTACGCCAATGGCTACCGCCCAAATTACGCGTTGAAAAGCAGGGGTTTTTAATTTACCACCCGATGTTATACTATCTACCACCAAAGCACCAGAATCTGCAGAAGTAATTATAAAACTACAAATGAGCACCACTCCCAAAACCTTAAGTAACATAGCTAGCGGAAATTTATCAAAAAACACATATAGGGCAGTAGAAATATTATCATTAACTGCCGCGATCATAGCCGTGTCGCCCAAAAGTATATCGCGCATAGTGGTTCCTCCAAAAGCACTAAACCAAAGGAAAGTAACCAAGGCTGGTAAAATAAGTACACATAAAATAAATTCTTTAATGGTTCTTCCTTTAGAAATTCGCGCAATAAAAGTACCTACAAATGGCGACCAGGAAATCCACCACCCCCAATACATTATGGTTCTTGTTTTTTGCCAATTGGTTCCTTGTAAAGACTCCGTCCAAGTTGACATATCTATAAAATTGGTAAGATAACTACCCAAATTCTGAATGTAAGATTTAAAAATAAAGGTAGTAGGTCCTAATACAACCACCAAAATAAATATTGCACTCGCTACACGAACATTGAGTTTACTCAACATTTGAACTCCTTTATTTACGCCACTAAAAGCAGATAAGGTAGCTGCGAGTGTAACACCAACAATAATTAAAATTTGGTAAAATAGCGAGCTTGGAATTCCGAAAACGTGGGTGAATCCCGAGTTGATTTGCCCTACTCCAAAACCAATAGTGGTCGCTAAACCAAACAAAGTTGTAATCACGGCCATCACATCAATTACATCTCCCATCCATCCGTAAATACGATTTCCTAAAACCGGATAAAAAATACTGCGCAAAGTAAGCGGCATTTTTCGGTTAAAAGTAAAGTATGCCAGCGCCAAACCAACTACCGAGTAAATTGCCCAACCGTGAATACCGTGATGCAAGAATGAAAAATTTATAGCTTCTTGTGCTATTAAGGCTGGATTTTCTCCAGCCAAACGTGGTGGGTTTAAAAAATCACGAACTGGATCGGCTATACTAAACAGAACCAACCCATTACCTATTCCTGCGCTAAATAGCATTGCAAACCAGGCCCAAAGACTAAACTCTGGTTTGGCTTTACTACCGCCAATACGCACACTACCAAATTTACCAAAAGCCATATACAAGCAAAAGACAATAAATAGATTCACCGCCAAGGTATACATCCAACCCCCGTGCGCAGAAACCGCAGTTTGGGCAACATTATAATAGTAAGATGCCTTTTCTTCAAACAATAAGGTAAATCCTACGATGGCTATTAAAATTGACATCGCCGTAAAAAAAACAGTTTTGTTTACTAATAAACCCAAAAATTTACTTGCGCTTTCCCGACGCGTTACTTTAATTGACATAGTATTAATTTATGATTATTGATAAAAAAGTAACTGGACAATTGTAAAAGAAATTTGACATTCGATTTCCCAATTAACCTAGGGATGGTAATAAAACGCGCACAAGGAAAAAAAAATTAGCGATAAATTATTTAAATACTGTTATCAATCCTTTGTATGGCGCTCCCTGACGGGTCAGGCTTTTCGCTTCAATCTTTTTGTTATTACAAAAAGGATTTACGCTACAACCCTTAGCGCATAAGCATAGCTATTCATACTCTTCCAACTCAAAAAGATCTTCTACTTTCACCTCAAAAATGCTAGCCAACTTTAAAGCTAAAACCGTAGAGGGTATATATTTAGCTTTTTCAATAGCATTGATGCTTTGCCTGCTCACCTGCACCAATTCTGCCAATTGAGCTTGGGTTAATTCAAATTTTGCACGGTAAATTTTAATTTTATTCTTCATGCTGCAAAGCTTTCTGTTGAACATAAATGTTTAGATGAAACTTTAGGTTATAAATTAGTAAGACACCCAATAAAGCAAATAAAGCAAAATAGTAAAAGGCCAAACCATACAAAAAGAAACTACCTAAAATCAACAATACATAATTGATTAAAACAGCCGAAAGTAGACTAGAAAGTCTAGTTTTTGCAATGTACTCATCTTCAATTTTTTGTTTAGAAAATCCACTGAAAAGTAATCCTAAAATAAACAGCAATAGAATTATTTCATCGATGATATTATTTTCAATAAAAGTAAAATATTGACTATCGGCTAAAAATTCAATATCCCAAAGAGCCCATACTTTAACCGTTAAAAAACTAAGCTCCCAATCAAAAAGTAAGACGCCAGTAAATAATAGCAACGCCAGAATAAACAAGGTAAATCCCAGTTTTTGATAAACCGATGGAAATAAATAGGTTTTCATAATAATTGACTTTAAAATGTAAAGTTAAAATTACAATTTGTAAAGCAAACTTTACAAATTTATTTGTTAAATTTTATTTTTACATAAAAGCTATTCAGTTAAAACAAAAACTCAAAATTCTTAGTTACCTTAGTAAAACAAAAAGGATATTATGAATTACCAAGAAAAAATGCTACGCGATAATGCCTTAATGGGCAAAACCATATTGGTTACAGGAGGAGGTAGCGGCTTAGGAAAAGCCATGACCCGTTACTTTTTAGAGTTGGGCGCACAGGTTTGTATAACTTCAAGGAACTTAGAAAAATTAGAAAATGCCGCACAAGAGCTGAGTGCATCCACCGGCGGAACTTGCCATGCAATTGCCTGTGATGTACGTCACTATGACCAAGTAGAACAAATGATACAAAAGGCCATTGCCAAAATGGGTAGCATTTCTGTTTTGGTAAACAATGCTGCAGGAAATTTTATTTCGCCTACAGAAAGGCTTTCTTCCAACGCCTTTGACACCATCATAGATATTGTCTTAAAAGGTACCAAAAACTGCACTTTGGCACTAGGTAAACATTGGATAGATAAGGGAGAAAAAGACAAAACTGTGCTAAATATCGTAACTACCTATGCCTTTACGGGCTCTGCCTATGTGGTGCCATCGGCAACGGCCAAGGCTGGAGTGTTAGCACTCACCAGAAGTTTAGCGGTGGAATGGGCCAAATACGGTATCCGTTTTAACGGTATTGCTCCAGGCCCGTTTCCTACCAAAGGCGCTTGGGATAGGTTATTGCCAGGTGATTTAAAAGAAAAATTTGATTTAGCCAAAAAAGTACCTTTAAAGCGCGTTGGCGAACATCAAGAATTGGCCAACTTAGCCGCTTATATGGTATCTGATTTTTCTGCCTATTTAAATGGAGAAATCATCACGATTGATGGAGGAGAATGGCTAAAGGGAGCCGGCCAGTTTAACTTACTTGAACAAGTACCAGACCATATGTGGGATATGCTCGAACAAATGATAAAAGCCAAAAATAAAAATTCATAAAGTGTTAACAACTTCAATTTTTAAATGCTAGAATAAATTGTATTTTTACCTTCTAAAATCCGATTTTATTAATGGGTAAAATAATTGCTATTGCCAATCAAAAAGGAGGTGTAGGTAAAACCACCACCTCAGTCAATTTAGCTGCTTCTCTAGGCGTTCTAGAGAAAAAGGTTTTGTTAATCGATGCCGACCCACAAGCAAATGCTAGTTCTGGTCTAGGTATAGATATTGAAAGCATAGAGTTAGGCACCTATCAGCTATTAGAACATACAGCAAAAGCCGAGGAGGCGATTTTAAAAACCGATTCGCCCAATGTTGATATCATCCCGGCCCATATCGATTTGGTGGCTATTGAAATTGAACTGGTAGATCAAGATAAGCGTGAGTATATGTTACAAACGGCTATCAGGCATCTCAAAGAGCAATACGATTATATTATTATAGATTGTGCACCTTCTTTGGGTTTGCTTACGCTTAATGCCTTGACTGCCGCAGATAGTGTTATCATCCCTATACAATGTGAGTATTTTGCCTTAGAAGGTTTGGGCAAACTTTTAAACACTATAAAAAGTGTGCAACGCATTCATAATCAAAATTTAGATATAGAAGGACTTTTACTCACTATGTATGATGCACGCTTGCGTTTGAGCAATCAAGTGGTAGATGAAGTTAAAAAACACTTTGACGAGATGGTGTTTAAAACCATTATTCAACGTAACGTTCGCCTTAGTGAAGCGCCAAGTTATGGCGAAAGCATTATAAATTATGATGCTGCAAGTAGAGGAGCTAGCAATTATTTAAGCTTAGCAGAAGAAATTATCAATAAAAATAAATAGCAGTGTGTTATGGCAAAGGCTACCAAGAAAAAAGCTTTAGGAAGAGGATTGTCTGCCTTACTTAACGATCCAGAAAACGATATAAAATCGGTTAAAGATAAAAATGCCGACCAAGTGGTGGGTAGTATTGTTGAACTGCCGCTAGACACTGTAGAGGTAAATCCGTTTCAACCACGAACCAGTTTTAATAAAGAAGCCCTTCAAGATTTGGCGTCTTCTATTCGTGAACTTGGCGTTATTCAACCTATCACGGTAAGAAAAATTGATTTTAATAAATACCAACTGGTTTCGGGAGAGCGTCGTTATCGCGCCTCAAAACTGGTAGGACTTAAAACCATACCAGCCTATATTCGTATTGCCAACGACCAAGAATCTTTAGAAATGGCGTTGGTAGAGAACATCCAAAGACAGGATTTAGACCCAATAGAAATTGCCTTATCCTACCAACGCTTATTAGAAGAAATCGATTTAACGCAAGAACAATTAAGCGATCGGATTGGTAAAAACAGGTCAACCATAAGTAACTACCTGCGTTTGCTCAAACTTGACCCGATTATTCAAACCGGGATGCGTGACGGTTTCTTGAGCATGGGCCACGGTCGGGCGCTTATTAATCTAAGCGATCACGAAGTTCAATTAGGAATTTACGAGAAAATAATCAGTGAAAACTTATCGGTACGGGAAACCGAAAAGTTGGTTAAAGAAAGTCAAATCGGCAAAACCAAATCTAAGCCTAAACCACCTAGTATTCCGCAACACATCAAACAAGATGTAAAAGACTTCTCTAGCTACTTTGGGGCAAAAGTAGATGTTAAAATGACAAAAAAAGGAAATGGTAAATTGATTATTCCGTTTTCTTCACAAGAAGATTTTGAGCGTTTAGCAAAACTCATTCAAGGTGAATAACAAACTGTTTTTTTTACTTATCGTTTTTGTATTGGGTTCGCTCAGTGGCTTTAGTCAGACCGACAGTCTGAGTATAAATCGGACCCAAGAATTAAAAGAGCCTCCCAAAGAATACGACCCATTGGCGCCATCTAAAGCCGCTTTTTATTCGGCTGTTTTGCCAGGTCTGGGTCAGGCTTATAATAAAAAGTATTGGAAAATACCTTTGGTCTACGCCGGAATTGGTGGCGGTATCTATTTTTATATAGATAACAATAAGGAATATCACCGGTACAGAGATGCCTATAAACGCAGGTTGGCAGGTTACGAAGACGATGAGTTTCAAGGCGTTCTTCAAACCGAGGCTTTAATCGATGCACAAAGGCAATTTAGAAGAAATAAAGAAATATCTATATTGGTTTCGGCGGCTTTCTACATATTGAATATTATTGATGCTAATGTAGATGCCCACTTAAGTCAATTCAACATAAGTGAAGACCTTAGCCTTAAACCTCGTTTTAATATCGATGAGTTTACAGGCAAATCGGCTTACGGACTCTCATTAAATTACAAGTTATAAATGAAAATTGCGCTATTAGGTTACGGAAGAATGGGTAAAACCATCGAAAAAATAGCTAACGAACGTGGCCATGAGATCGGTTATAAAACCAATGCTAAGCTAGATGAAGAACTTTTAAAGCAGCAAGATATTGCCATCGATTTTAGTATCCCAGAAGCAGCCTTTGAAAATATTACTACATGCTTTAAACTGGGCGTTCCCGTAGTAAGTGGCACCACCGGATGGTTAGACCATTTAGAAGAGGCGCATAATAGTTGCTTAAAGCATAAAAGCGCATTTATTTATGCGTCTAATTTTAGCCTTGGGGTGAATCTTTTTTTTGAGTTAAATCGAAAATTAGCTCAATTACTCCAGCCCTACCCCAATTACAAAGCTAGCTTAACCGAAGTGCATCATACTAAAAAATTAGATCAACCTAGCGGTACGGCCATCAGTCTAGCCGAAGATCTTATTGCTCAACAAGCATATACCGGCTGGCAGCTCACCAATGACCATCAAATCAAAAGTGGCAGCCTAACAAACCCCATAGCTATCACCGCTATACGAGAAGAGAATGTTCCTGGTACGCATTGGGTCAACTACAAGAGTGAAATAGATGAAATTAGCATCAAACACAAAGCGAATTCACGCGATGGCTTTGCTTTAGGCGCAGTTATAGCTGCCGAATGGCTAATAGGAAAACAAGGTATTTTTAATATGCAAGACGTACTAAATCTACACGAAAAGAAATAATTAGTAAAAGAATTAAAAGTTAGAATATGAGTTTATTTATGTGGTTTGTGTTTTTCTTGGTCGTACAATTGGTGCACGGCTTAGGAACTTGGAGAATGTATAAAGCTGCGGGCCAAAACCCCATTACTGCGTTTATTCCTGTTTATAATGCCGTAATATTGTTAAAAATAATCAATCGGCCTTGGTGGTGGGTAATTTTGCTATTTATCCCCATTGTAAACCTCATCATTTTCCCTGTGCTTTGGGTAGAAACACTAAGAAGTTTCGGGAAGCATCGTGTAGCAGATACTTGGTTAGCTATCTTAAGCTTGGGCTTTTACATTTACATCATCAATTACAGCGCAGACTTAAAGCATATTAAAGACAGAAGTCTTAAACCTCGAACAGAGGTAGGAGAATGGGTAAGTTCTATCCTATTCGCCGTTGTAGCCGCAACCATTGTACATACTTATTTTATACAACCTTTTACCATACCTACTTCCTCTTTAGAGAAAACACTACTGGTAGGTGATTTTCTTTTTGTTAGCAAGTTTCATTATGGAGCCAGAACCCCAAAAACTACGGTTTCTTTCCCTATGGTACACGATACTATTCCTATTTTAGGCGTTAAATCTTATACCAATTGGCCTCAACTCCCCTACTTTCGCTTACCCGGATTTGAGGAAGTTGAACGAAATGATATTGTAGTATTCAACTGGCCGGTAGACACCGTTCCTTATTTTGGTTATAAAGGTAAAGCCAGTTATTATAAACCTATCGATAAAAAGTCGAACTACGTTAAGCGGGCCGTAGGTGTACCTGGCGACAGCTTGTCTATACGAGACGGAAAAATATATATTCAAGGAGAACCGCTGCAATTGCATGACCGCGCCAAACCGCAATACTCCTATATCGTAAAAGGTAAAGGACAAGGCTTTTCTTTGCGTTATTTATATGAACAATATGATATTACAGATCCAGTTGGCTGGTATAATCAGAATAACCGAGAGTATTACTTTAGTTCATTGTCTGAAGAAGCACTACAACGCTTTAAAAATCATCCTAACGTCGCTTCGATAAGAAGAAATATTGATCCAGCCGGTCAAGCCGAAGCTGGTATTTTTCCTCAGGATGCTAATTTCTCTTGGAACAAAGACCAATTGGGACCTATTTACATTCCACAGCAAGGTGCAACCACTCCTATCACAACAGAAAATATAGCGCTATACAAGCGTATTATTGAAGTTTACGAAGGAAGCGAATGGGGTACTCCGCAAAACATACAAGTAAAAGGCAATCAAGTTTATCTTAACGAAACGCCGATACAAGAGTACACTTTTAAGCAAAACTACTACTGGATGATGGGAGACAATCGTCACAATAGTGAAGATAGTAGGTACTGGGGCTTTGTTCCTGAAACCCATATTGTAGGTAAACCGGTATTCATTTGGATGAGTTGGGATGGCAACGCACAAGGATTTATGAATAAAATTCGTTGGGAAAGGTTGTTTACTACCGTAGGAGGATCGGGCGAACCGGTTTCTTATTTCTATTATTTTGTGATAGGACTTATTCTTGTGATTGGTTACAATACTTTTAAAAAGAAGAAAAAAAGCGAGTAGTATGCTAGAAAAAGCTCTTGTACATCCGGTTTATTTTGGCTCTATTGCACAATGGAGTCTTATGCTGCAGGCAAAAAAAATAAGTTTTGAGGCTTGCGATAATTATCAAAAACAAACCTACCGTAACAGGCAGTATATTTATGGAGCTAACGGCAAGCTATTACTCAATATTCCTATAAAACATACAGGCGATAAGCACAAGCGTAAGCTAACCAAAGAAGTGGCGATAGAAAACAGTTTTGCCTGGCAAAAAAACCACTTTAAAAGTCTTGAAGCGGCCTATCGCTCTTCGCCTTTTTTTGAATTCTATGAAGATGAATTTATAAGTTTATATGACAAAGCTTATACTTCATTGTGGGAATTTAACCTCGATGCGATGCAAGCCATTGCCAATTGCCTGCAAGTGGATTGGAATCCAGAATTCACATCAACTTATCAAACTACACCCATGAAGGCAACTCAATTTGACGGTCGTTATTTGGTAGACGCCAAAGGTAGCCCCCAGTTTAAACTGAATGCTTACAGTCAAGTATTTGAAGAAAAACATGGTTTTATCCCCAATCTATCTATTGTTGATTTGCTATTTAATGAAGGGAATAACGCAGCTAGTTATTTGTTAGAAACCGAATTATCTAAGTAAAAAGTAGATTGAATAGGGTAATGATCGGATAACTGTTCGCTGTAGTTTTTAAAATCTATAATCTTAAAAGCTGGCGAAGTTAAAATAACGTCAATTCGAAGGGGTATAAAATCAAATACAAAGGTTTTACCAAAACCCTCTCCTGCCATTTTAAATGCGTCATTAAAATTTTCTGATAGGCGACGGTAAACATAAGAAAAAGCCGAGTTATTAAGATCACCAGCCACAATACTCGGGTAATGGCCCTGATTTACTAGCGCTAATATTTGTTCGGTTTGCTGCTGTTGTTTTCTAAAACTTCGCCCTACTCGGGTGATTAATTGCTCCCGATTTTCCTTTTGTAACTCTTTTACACTGGGATTAATCTTCAAACTCTCCAAGTGTATGTTAAAAACCCTGATGGTATCCTCTTTAATGACCAAATCGGCATATAATGCATTGTTCCCTGTATCTTTAAAATCGGCTGAAGCCCGATTGATAATAGGAAATTTGGAATAAATGGCCTGACTCGCTTTTCCTTTCAATACGGGCAAATAACTATAAGCATATTGTGATAAATCTGGTGCTTGCTGGTGATTATACTCCTGAAACAGTAAAATATCAGGATCTTCTTGTGCTATAAAATCTCCTATACGCGCCTTTAAATTGGGTTGAGGCAACCAATCATAAACATTAAATTGCCTTACATTAAAAGTCATAAGACTTATGGCTTTTTGCGGATTTACTTCCGCTTCAAGCGATCTAATTTTATATAAAGACAACAAGTGGTTAAAACCGATTAGAATAATAATTAAAGAAAGAAAAATTTGACGTTTTAAACCGAGCAACCAGTAAATAACAAATATAAAATTAAGTAAAAAGAGAATGGGTAGACCTAAGCTGAGAACGGACAAAAAAGGAAAAGTTACTGGCGGAATATAGGGCAATAAATAGGCAAGCAATAATGCCAAAGCCACAAGGGTATTGATAAAAAACACCAATTTATTAAAGACACTGAGCCCTTTCATATTATTCTTTACCTACTTTAAACAGGAAATCTTTTTCTTCCTTAGATAAACTTTCATAACCATTCTCACTTATTTTATCTAAAATAGCATCTATTTTCTTTTGCTTATCGGTCTTTGATGCTTGCTTGGCTTTAGCGCTATAAGTATTTTTAGGATTGCGGTATACTTTTTTAAATGCTGTCTTTTTGCTAGACGATGCAGATGAAAACCATCCGGCTACAGCATCAAAAATCTTTTCAAACCATAAGCCAATATCATTGCCATTATTCAATTGTTTGGTATAAGCATACCCCAACAATGCACCTCCTAAGTGCGCGATATGGCCTCCAGCATTACCAAAAGGAATTCGAATTAGATCTAGAACAACAAAGACCACCGCAATATGCCAAAGCTTTACATTACCGATTAACAAGAGACGAATTTGCATCTGAGGAGCTTGTGTGGCCACACCAATCAAAATCGCCATTACCGCAGCCGACGCACCTATTAAGGGCACATTACCTAGATTTGAAAACACAGGAAATAGGTTGTAGCTCAAAGCGAATAGCAAGGCACCACTAATAGCCCCTAGAAAATAATAATTCAATAACTTTTTAGGAGCAAAGAAGGTAAGAAAAAAACGTCCGGCAAAATGCAAAACCAGCATATTAAATAACAAGTGAAAGAAGCCGGCATGTAAAAAAGCATAGCTAATTACACTCCATGGTTTAAACAGCCAGGATTCGATTTTTGTAGGGAAACTAAACCAATTTACAAAAAAGTTTCCTGAGAATTGAAAAAGAAAGGCCAGGGTCTGAAACACAAATTGCACTATAAAAACCCCAATATTCAGTGCAATGAGTTTTTCTACTACATTAGCCGTTTTGTACTTTACAAGCAATTGATCTCGCCAATTCATCTAATTCCACCGGTTTGCGTTAAACTGATTTTTTTTCCAGTACCACATCATTATAAACCCGATTACAGCTCCCCCAATATGCGCCCAGTAAGCAGTATTGCTAGGTCCCAAAAGTGTACTACCCGTTACAGCAGAATATACATTGATGGCAAAATAGCCCCCAATAAGATACTTGGCTTTAATAGGAATAGGTATAAAGATAATATACAAGGGTAAATTAGGATAAATCACAGCGAAGGCGGCTAGCGCTCCAAAAATAGCTCCACTAGCTCCTACCATGGGAGTATAATAATTACTGAGTAAATCGCTCGAAACATTTTGAGGCAAGGCACTAAAAACTTGTTGTGTACTGCTGTAATTATAAATCATTTCTTGTATTTGATTTACCGAAAAACCGGCTTCTAGCGCAGCGTTAAAAGCACTGTTGTAATCGATATAACTAAACAAAATCTGGAGTCCGGCTGCTCCTAAACCAGCCGAAAAATATAAAAACAAAAAGCGTTGTTGCCCGATACTCTGTTCTAATACGCTACCAAACATATACAAAGCAAACATATTAAATAGGATATGACTTAAATCGCCGTGCATAAACATATGGGTAAGCAACTGCCAAACCTGAAAATTCACGTTTTCTGGAAACCAAAGCGCAAATAAGCGATAGGCTAAATCACCTAAAAATTGACTCCCAAAAAAAAATAAAACATTGATTATCAATAAGACTTTTACCGTCTCTGTTATTCTTCCCATTACCTGAAATTTTTCTCTAAGTCTTCAACTTCTAAACGTACGAAAACTTTTTTATTATTCGGACAAATTTGTGGTTCTTTACAAGCAAACAAGCTATTGATGATTGCCAATTGTTCTTCTTTAGCCAATACACTGCCATTTTTTACCGCCATACTGCGCGCCATAGACTTGGCAAAAACATCGGTTTGTAAAAATCCGCTATCGGGGATTTCGTGCTCAAAATCAGCTAAAAGCTGATCTAATAAAATAGAAACTTCACTCTCATTAATCAAGGTAGGAATACCACTTATACTCACCTCGGAGGTGTCTATGCTATCAAAAATAAAACCGATTTGCTCCAGGTGTTCGCGTAAGTTGCTCAGCATATCTACCTCTATAGCATTATATTGCAAAGAAAGCGGAAATAGTAGTTGCTGACTTACTGCAGCCTTTACCGTTATATTGCGCAATAATTCTTCATACAAGATACGTGTATGTGCTCGGTTTTGATCTAAAAGCAACATACCATTCTTAAAAGGACAAACAATATATTTTTTTTGCAATTGAAAAACACTATCACCGCTCAAATCTTGCTGTTGCTGCCCGAACAAGTTGCCTGTAACTTCTTCGCTTTCCACCTCGATTTTGGTTTCGGGTAATTGCTCATCAATTTGTGTATATAATGCCTCCCAGGCTACATTCTTTTTAGCTGTATGCCGATTAAACGCCATTGCTTTGGCTGCCGATTGACTGGCCGCTTGCTTTTCGGTATCAAACGGATTAAAGTTACGATCGACCTCTATTTGTGGCACTTGCACTTCTTTTTTAGAAAGATCATAAGGGGTGTCTAAGCTCGAATCCCTTTCAAAATCGAGTATAGGAGCCACGTTAAACTGCCCCAAACTATGTTTAATCGCACTGCGTAAAATCGCATATAAAGCGTGCTCATCATCAAACTTAATTTCGGTTTTAGTAGGGTGTATATTTATATCAATGCGCTTAGGATCGATGCTTAAAAATAAAAAATAAGAAGGTTGGGCTTTATCGTGTAACAAACCTTCAAAAGCCGCATTTACCGCATGATGCAAATACGGTGACTTGATAAAACGGTTGTTGACAAAGAAAAATTGCTCGCTACGGGTTCGTTTGGCATAGGCAGGTTTTCCTACAAATCCTTCGATATTAATCAGTTCGGTTTCTTCTGCAACAGGAACTAATTTTTCATTGGTTTTACTACCAAAAATATGTACAATACGTTGACGAGCATTAGTCGCTGGTAAATTAAACAATTCATTACCGTTGTGGTGCAAACTAAAACCTATTTGGGCATGGGCAATAGCCACGCGTTGAAACTCATCAATTACATGACGGGTTTCTACTTGGTTAGATTTCAAAAAGTTGCGTCTAGCAGGAATATTAAAAAACAAATTTTTAACGCCTATAATAGTACCTTTTTGGGTAACACAAGGCTCTTGAGATTCTACCTCACTCCCTTTTATTTTAATGCAAGTACCCAGCTCGTCTTGCTCTTGCTTCGATTTTAATTCAACTTGCGCAATAGCCGCAATTGAAGCCAGCGCCTCACCGCGAAAGCCCTTGGTGGTTAATTGAAAAAGATCTTCGGCACGTTTAATTTTAGAGGTGGCATGCCGTTCAAAACTCAATCGTGCATCGGTAGCACTCATACCCTTTCCGTTATCAGAAACCTGTATTAAGGTTTTACCAGCATCTTTTAAAACCAAGCTAATTTGAGTGGCTCCTGCATCAATAGCATTTTCTAATAATTCTTTTACTACAGAGGCGGGCCTTTGTACCACCTCACCTGCTGCGATTTGATTGGCCACATGGTCGGGTAGCAATTGTATTATATCTCCCATAAATTATTCGGGTAAAAATATAGATAAGTCAAATTCGATAAACAATAGAAATAGGAATATAAGAATAGCTACAATAAGTAAAATGCGTTTGCGACTGGTTTGATCTTCGTCTTTTTCTTTTAATTCAGCTAAAGCGGATTTTACATTGCCTACAAAACCTAAGGGATTGCCCGTTGTCTTTCTAAATTGATCGTATTTAGTTTTAATTTTATACGGACTCCCCTCCCCTTTATCATCGTAATAACGGGGCTTATAACTAAATTGTTTGTTCTTTCTTCGCTTTAAAATTCCCATAACCTAGTCTCTTTTCAAAGGTAAAGAAAATCAAAAACAATACCGAATTAGCCAAGCTAAACTTATAAACATAAAAAAAGCCGATTAGGATGCTAATCGGCTTTTTTTTAGGGAGTATAACCCTTAAAATTTAGCTTGTTGGCGTAAGGCTGCCATTTTGATGGCTGCAATGGCTGCTTCGCTGCCTTTATTTCCGTGTTTACCGCCAGAGCGGTCTATACTTTGTTGCTTAGTATTATCGGTTAGCACACAAAAAATCACCGGAATATCACTTTGAATATTCAGGTCTTTTATACCCTGTGTTACGCCTTCGCAAACAAAATCAAAATGCTTGGTTTCGCCTTGAATTACATTTCCTACCGCAATAATTGCGTCTAACATATCGTAGGATTGTTGCATCTTTTTGCATCCGTAAATCAATTCAAAACTACCGGGCACATTCCACCGCACGATATTTTCTTTGATGGCACCATTATCGATTAAAGCATCAAATGCTCCTTGAAAAAGATTCTCGGTGATCTCGCTATTCCATTCTGAAACAACAATCCCAAACCGAAAGTTATTCGCGTTTGGGATGCTTGCTTTGTCGTATTCAGATAAATTTTTACCTGCTGTTGCCATATAATTATTGCATTGCTTTAGCTTGACCTAAATAAATGGCCACTTCGCTAGCTTCTGCAGAATCTTGATATTCTGCATCAATTTGATTTAAATATTTTTCGGCTTTCGCCCCGTCTTTTAATTCTAAGGCTGTAATGGCTGCCTTTAGTAAAAACTTAGGCGTCGTAAACTCATTTTTACGTAATTTCGCTGCCTTTTCATAATAATCTAAGGCTTCTTCAGGCTGGTTCAATTGCATAAAGGCATCACCAATGGCACCTTTAGCCAAAGGAGCTATAATCTCATCATCGCTTGAGAATTGCTCTAAATGATTGATTGCTTCTTTATACTCTCCTGTATTCAAATAAGCAATACCCGCATAATAATGTGCTAAATTTCCTGTAGCTGTACTTCCGTAACTATCAATAACATCCAGTAAACCAAATTTACCGTTTCCTCCCTGTAAAGCCAGGTTGTACAAACTATCTTGGGCTTTACCCGAAGCGTCTAAAGCGTCTTCAAAGTAAATTTGCGCTTGTGCAATATCATTGGCCGCATCTAATTCTTTTGGCTCTTGTACAAACTTTGTAAATGCTAAGTAACCCAAAACAGCAACCACCACTACTCCAATTCCTATTAAAATTGGCTTTTGGTTTTCAGAAACCCACTCTTCGGTTTTATTGGCTCCCTCGTCTAGGTTATTAAATACTTCTGCGGTTGTAGATTCCTCTTCGTTAAAATTCTCTTCAACTGCATCGCTTTCTTTTTTAGCCTTAGGCTTATATCCTCTCTTTTTGTAAGTTGCCATAAATAATAGTTAATTAAGCGCAAAAATATAATTTTTATTGATATAAAAAAGAGAATTTATTTGTATTTTTTAATTGGCTTTCCTAGTTACTTCGTACTTTTAAACTTTTTTACGTTTAAGCATATAGTACAGCCTATCTTATGATTTTAAAGAAACTCGCTTTGGTCAATTACAAAAACTTTGAGCAAGAAGATTTTGAATTTAATCCGCGTATAAATTGTTTTGTGGGTTTTAACGGCGTAGGAAAAACCAACACCCTAGATAGCATCTATCATTTGGCTTATGGCAAAAGTTACTTTAATCCGGTAACCAGTCAAAACATCAAACATAAAAAAGACTTTTTTGTGATTGAGGGTGAATTTGAGCGCCTTGAGCGCAAAGAACATATTGTGGTAAGCGCTAAGAAAGGACAGAAAAAGGTAATTAAACGCAATGCAAAAAATTACGATAAATTCAGTGAGCATATTGGGCTTATTCCCGTGGTGATTATTTCACCAGCCGATAGGGACTTGATTACCGAAGGTAGCGAGATTCGCCGTAAATTCATCGATGGCATCATTGCGCAAAGCGACAAAACCTACCTCAACGATTTATTGGCTTACAACAAGCTGCTGAGTCAGCGCAACTCCTTACTTAAATATTTTGCCGCCAACCAACATTACGATCAAGAAACTCTGAGTGTTTACAATGAACAGCTGAGTCCGCTGGCCGAGTCAATTTTTCAAAAGCGCAGCGAATTCCTTTCGGTTTTCACCCCTATTTTTAAAGACCGTTACCATCACATCAGTAAAGGAAAAGAAGCCGTAGATTTACATTACCGCAGTCAGTTAAAAGAAGAAAGTCTGCTTGCCTTATTCGATAGCTATTTACAAAAAGACCTACAACGCCAATACACGGGAGCAGGAACGCATAAAGACGATTTAAGTTTTAAAATAAAAAACTATTCCGTAAAGAAATTTGGCAGCCAAGGCCAGCAAAAATCGTATCTTATAGCTTTAAAATTGGCACAATATGACTTTTTACAACAACATACTGGGGTAAAACCCATACTTTTGCTCGACGATGTTTTTGACAAATTAGACGAGGAGCGTGTGGGGCAAATTGTACAATGGGTAACCCAAGGCAATTTAGGCCAATTGTTTATAAGCGATACCCACGCCCAGCGAACAGAAGAGGTAGTCAAGAAATACGCATCAGATTATAAAATAATTAAGTTATGATTTTAAAAAAAACGCTAAAATACAGTCTATACTTGGTTATGTCTTGGGTGCTTTTGGCCTGCAGCCATCAACCAAAACTAGAAGACACGCAAATGCTCAATGGCTATTGGGAAATCGAAGAGGTTAAAAAACCCAACGGACAAATAGTTGCGTTTAAGTTTAATGAAAACGTAGATTATATCGAGTTAGAAAACGGCGAAGGCTTTCGGCAAAAAACCCGTCCGCAATTTACCGGCGGCTACCAATCAAATGGCGTGCAAGAAGCTATAAAAGTACTACAACAAGGAGACAGTCTAGTATTACACTACAGCACTTCACAAGATTCTTGGCAAGAAACCCTACTGCAGGTAGAACCCGAGCAGTTTAAAGTACGCAACCCCCAAGGTATTATTTACACCTATAAAAAATTTGAAGGATACGATTATGGCGAGAAATAGTGAAGAGCAAGACATTGGCAGCGTGTTAAAAGCCTTTGTAAAAGAAAATAAATTAGATCAAGGCCTCAACCACGTGAATGTAAAAGAAGTATGGTACAGCCAAATGGGACCAGCGATAAAAAAATACACCAATACTATTCGGTTAAAAGAAGACACACTCATTGTAAGTTTGAGCTCCTCTGTGTTACGGGAAGAACTCAGCTACGGAAAAGAAAAAATCATACGCATGCTTAATGAATCTTTAGGACAAGATTTAATCAAAAAGCTGATTTTGCGCTAATAAAAAAACCCAAAAAACAAACTTTTTTGGGTTTTCAATAAGCTATAAAGCTTAGCAGTTATTTTAAAGGCAAGCCATTAAAACATTTCTCTGCCAGCAAAATGAAAATCGCCTTCAATTTTGGCATTCTCATCGCTATCACTACCGTGAACTGCGTTTTCACCAATTGAAGTAGCATATTTCTTTCTTATAGTACCTTCTGCAGCCTCGGCTGGATTGGTTGCACCAATAAGCGTTCTAAAATCTTCTACTGCGTTATCTTTCTCTAAAATAGCCGCAACAATAGGTCCGCTAGTCATAAACTCAACCAACTCACCAAAAAATGGACGCTCGCTATGTACACCGTAAAAAGTTTCGGCATCACGCTTGGTCATTTGCGTTAATTTCATTGCAACAATTCTAAAACCAGAAGCGTTGATTTGTTCTAATATTGCACCAATATGCCCGTTTTTTACAGCATCTGGCTTAATCATGGTAAATGTTCTGTTTCCTGCCATGGATTTTATTTTTAATTTGCTGCAAAAGTAATCTTTTCTTACGATTCTGCAAACAAACTTATTGAGGTACTTACCTCTGGCTAATGGCGTTTATCTGGGCGTTCCTTTTGGCTTTCGGCAAGGCCTCTTACAAAAGTCGGGTTATCGCTACTCGCTTTAAAAGTGTGCAACACTTTTAAGAGCTTAAATATGCCGCTCTACCCCTCACGCTGAAAAACAAGAATTATATCCGCGCAAGTTACTAGTAATCCCATTTGCACCACTATTTTTTAGCACTAGAAAAATAGTTTTACGACCAGCTTCTAATAACGTCAAATACTATAACCGCTAACATTAGTAAAACCACAATCAAAGCGACCAAAAGGTAAACCATCATTATTTTTTTGTGAGAAGTAAAATCGGGCATATTATGCGATTCTATCTGAGCGATAAGTTGGTGTTTAATTAACAATGCATCAATTTTAGACCGGTCTGCTTCCCGCAAAAAATACCGAATACCCGTGTCTAAAAAAGCTTGTTCTTTTAGGTTGCTATAAAAATCGATATTGTTTTCTTGTAAAATTGCCTCAAAAACAAGCTGATCGCGTTGCTGAACATATAATTAATAATGTGGAGAAAACCGTATATAAAAATTAGTAAAAGACATTATAAAACAGCAAATTTAAGTGAAAGATGAACGCAAAGCCTTTATGGTTTCTCCTTTTTTTGGTTTCGATAATGTTGCACCTTTAGTACGCAGCACATGCCGGCAATAACAAAAACTTGTGGCAAAACATCTAACCAAAACCTAAGGTTAAAGGCTTGAGCCGTCAAAAAATTAACAAGTATAAGTACTGTACTAATGAAAATAATAACTAGCGCTAGCGTTTTTAGCATCCTATAGAAATTTTTAAAAAAGAGATTCCAATCCCCTAAAGGTAACAGTATTTTGATTATACACAAAGCGGCGGAGATCTATCCATAAAAAACCAGCCTAAAGTATCCTTTAAACTTTTAGGAGATTATTGTATTTGCTTCTGGAATTCAATAAACATTCACGCATACAGCCAAAAGGCTATTATTGTATTTAATACCCCAGCGGCTAACCACATATAAATCCGTAAACCTGAAGCAATACGATAACTAAGAAAAAACGCAATTAAAATAATGCAAAAGCACAAAACACAAGTTAGTAACCAAGAGAAAAAACCGCCAAAACCAAGATTGAGATAAAGGTATCCTAAGATTTCAAATTTAATCAACAGTAAGACCATGAGTCCTGTAGCCGGTGCAATACTATTAGTTTTGATGGTTTTTCGGGATGGTCTTTTTTTAGTTTTAGGCATAATTCATAGCGTAATTTTTAAAGACAACAAATTTGAGCAAGCAGTTTACAAATAGAATACTGATTTAATAATAGTCTAATTGATAGGTGTATCGACTTGTATCTTTAAATTTAAAATCGATTTTTTGTTTTTTAAGTGCTTTAGGCACGGGTTGATATTTATTAAACCTATTTGTGTTTTTCTTGGTCCCAGTGATTTTTACCCAATAGCCATTCTTTGTATACGTGTAATGCTCTATCCAAGGTCTTTTGAAGTTTTCATTATAATGTATTCTTTTTGACTCTCGCCCTTGAGCATCATAAAATACAGAATCGATAAATTTCATCGCCTTTTTTGGATCTGGATTTTTGCTTGGAAACATCTCCCAAGTACTAGTTCTAATAACCATTAAATCGTCCTTTTTATAATATTTTCGGACTAAACGGACTGCGGAATCGGGTTCGTAAATAGTTTCAATCCGTAAGTCTTTCTCGGGTTTATATTGATAAAGCACAATCTGACGTACAACGCAGGTGTCTTGCTTAGCGAAATAATCACAACTGACCTCCTTCATTTTTAGCCTGTTCTTATAAGTATATTGAACCTTCCGATTGCTACGCGGCTGCCCAAAATTTCTTTCGATTAATTTATTGCCCGCTCTATCAAACTCAGCGCTCTTTGTTTTCTTTAGTGTATTACCGATTTTACGGTATTCGATAATGGTTTTTAAGCGCGGTGCGCACCCTACCAATAATAAAAAACTTTTAAAAAATAGTAAAGCTCTTTTCATCATTATATTATTGCAAACTTGTAGGCTTACTTTTTTTGGGGAAGCCTACAATTGTTGTACACTGGCTTTTGTTCGCAAACTTGCTAGCGTTGGCGTGAAAGCTTTTTTGCAACCCCAGGTATGAGGGTTGCAATATGCTTGAACATTATTCGGGCTTAAAAATTGAACTATAAATCTCATTCGAATCAAAATCAGGCGAACCTTGTCTGGAATAATAATTTGAATATCTAGAAATTATATCTTTCAAAAAAGGTTGAGAAATAGTTGCTATTCTATCTATTTTTCTCGCTTTCAATAATTCATCTACTTCATTGCTAGATATGGTTAATTTTTCTTGAAAATCTATGAGACCTGGTTCAATTCCTTCTGCTTTAGGGATGAAATGATATTTCTGTTTTTTATTTTCAAAAAAGCCAATCAATCTTTTTCTATTAGAATTGTTAGGTGATGTATCGTGATTTAGAAGATTATAGTTTTCTACTATACCTTGAAGTGGTCTAATTTTACAAAATAAAATGAAATCCGCATTTCTATTTCCGTGTTTGCGAAGCACAATATCACAAGATGGTGTAAGTATTAAAAATCTATTTTTTTTCAACGTAATAATATCTCCAGTAAAAAGATTTTTCTTAATTGGTTTAGTTATATAAAACTCACTTGGATGATATTTTTCTAATTCCTCATCTATATATTCTTGCATATGTAGCAAAGTATAACGAAGAAGTGATTTTTCTTTTTCTAAAGCGGTTCTTGTTGTGTCGTTCACCCATAAATCCATTGAGTTGGACATATGATTCCAAAAAATTGAATTTAAGTAATTCTCTATAGTACCTTTTTTACCTAAAATTTTTGTTACTCCAGTTTTATGAATGTTTAATATTTCAGTTAAAATATCTTTGAAGCTGCCATCTCTGGAACGTTTTTTTAAAAAAGCATTTTCCTCTTGTTCAACTTGACCTAAACTACCTGACACTATAAAAATCGGAAATCTTAATTTGTTTTGAATGTCTGCAACAATTTCTAAACCTTCCAAATCACCTGAAGTTGACGATAATTTTAAGTCTATTATTGCAGCATCATAATTTGGACTAATGAGTGATTTTTTAGCATCTGACAAGTTTTCTTTTACTTCTGGCTCAATTTGTATTTCAGAGGTTTTGTTAAATGATTCTATATTATCAATATAGGACTGAATTGTCGCTTTGTCGTCTTCAACTATTAGTAAATTCATATTGTTCTTATTGTAACTTTACTTCGATTTTAAAAAATGCACCTGCCTCTGAATAAATGGCTTTCAATTCACCATCATTTCTATCTATGGCTTCACCAGCAATCGCTAATCCTAATTCAGTTCCTCCTCCTGTTTTATTACTAAATTCAGGCTCAAAAATCACTTCACTTTCAATTAGGTGTTCATCAATACCAGGACCATTATCTCTATATTCGATAATTAATAAATCATCTTCCTCTTCCTCATAAACTTTAAAGGATATTCTTTTTTCTCTATCTGTAATGTTTTGAAACCAATAAAGACTATTATCAACTAGATTTGTAAAAACAATATAAAAATCTTCTTTCCAACCTAAAGCTGTCAAGTTTATATCACAATCTATTTCAAAATCAACATTTTGAGAGTTTAACTCTGAGAAAAATACGTCTTTTACATTTTCTATAACTTGTCTAATATTAAAATCTTTCTTTCTAGTTCTTTTTTTAGCCGATAACGGGTCTAACTTTCCGAACAAATCGATAAAGATTTTACCTTGCTCATCAATGACTGAAAGTCTGTTTAAAATTTTACCCAGTAAATCTTGACTGAATTCATTTTCTAATTCCTCACTCCATTCTTTAATTAAAGGAATTTGATTTTTAAAATAACCTAAAGGCTTTCTTCCCTCGTGCAAGACAACATTTACAATCTTACCAACAGTTGCCTGACCTTGATATAGGGCAATAACTTGCTTTAGCTCATCAGCAATCTTGTTGTTTTTCTTTTCTTTATCAGAAATTAACTTATTAATGCCGTCTCGTTTGGCCTTTTCAACACCAAGTGTATCAAGTTCTTTATTAATTTTTTCGTGTAAATCTTGAAAATTATAAAGACGTTTTATTTTCTCGTTTATATCTCTATTGTTTCGACCCAGCCCAACACTTTGACGATATGCAAACCTTCTGTTTTCTAATTCTTTTAGAACACTTTTAGCGATTTGGATTAATCCAGCATATTGTGAATTTTCTTTTAAACCGTCTCTAGCACTTTTTTCAATCAATCCAGATTTATCTTCTGATTCAATATGAATAAAGCCAATAACTTGGTCACTCCCAACTTTTAAAGATGGGTTTTGAACTCTTTGTTTGTCAAGCAATAACCAATCGAAACCAGCATCACCCAATGGACGAATTCTAAATCCATTTCTATATACTCCTATACCATTAAATTTGTCTAGTATTATTCTAGCTTCTCTTCTTCCAACATAGTTTCCAGTAGTTGGGTCTTTTAAACCTCTTTCAATTAAGCCATCAATCGAATTTGGGTCTCTATCAAAAACACGAAAATCGAATTTTACATTTCCACAATATTTTCCTTTTGTTATATCATCATCGGATTCAATGTTCAATGGTATTTCAAATGACGGCAATATCTCATTTGGTGCATTTTTAATTCGATTGTTTTCAAACTTTAAATTGGCTACACCTTCATTATCAACTGTTCCTGAAATTCTGTAATCAAAAAGTTCAAATAGTGGATATGGTTCTATTATTTCAGTATAATTAGCATATCCTTCACCAAAAGGAAAGTCACCTATTTCAAGTTGAATCTCGAATTTCTTAATACCTTCAGAAGCTGTCTTCTCATCTTCATCTTTTTCGATTGGTGGAATTAATTTCTTTAATTCAAATTTTAAGTTTTGTATTTGCTTTGCAGACCATTCTTCTAAATGTTTTTCATCTCCTACTATAATTATTTCTGTACCACTTGATTCATTTGTTTTGTAATTCTCAATGAGGACATCAACGTCACTTAAATATTTAGCATTTTCAAAATGTTCCCAAATAAGATATAATGTTGTGAGTTCACCGCTTTCATCAATGGTTTGTAGTACCATATCATCACCAATCATAGATGCAGAATATCTTCCTATCCCTTTCTTTCCTTGCATTATTCTGCCTTTTGGACTCACGCCTCTATTTAATTTGTCATCAGTAGATGGAACCATCCATTTTTCTGTAACTGTTTCAAAGGTCATACCGTGTCCTTCATCCTTAATTATGACTTTGATTCCTGTTTGTTTTATCTCTTCACCTTTTTCAATGATAGTTTTTTTAAATGGAAGTAAAGAAACTTTGCAATTTCGTGAATCAGCATCGTAAGAATTCTTTACTAATTCGACAATTGCAGCATATTTATCTTTAATTAAGTCCCTACCAATGGTAATGATGTGTCTTCCCGCAGGACGTATTTGATATAAACCGTCTTTTATCTTATTCTCTTCTAACATAGTTGTTCTTTAATTGATTTGGCTATTGCTATAGCCATTAAAGGTGGGACTGCATTTCCTATTTGTCTAAAAGCAGCAGTTCGACCACCTTCAAAAAAATAATCATCTGGAAAAGATTGAATCCTTGCAGCTTCTCTTACTGATATAGACCTTATTTGTTTAGTATCAGGATAAATATAATGATGACCATCTTTTGCTATATGTGCAACCATCGTATGAGAAATACCATTTATATCAATAACTTTGTATCTGTCAACAAATGATTTTTCATTTTTGTGGGTTTTGAGTTCGGTTGGTAAATCAGGATATTTTAAGCGTTCTGATTTTTTTAACCATTTGTTTATCGCAATTTTGTAGATGTTCAAATCTCTTGCGTTATGAGGTCTAGCTATATGTTGAGTAACAAAATCTACTCCATTTCTTATTTCAAACCTTTCAAGATATGAGGTTGTAGGTTTGGCATATTTTGTAACATTTTTTTGGTCGCCTGGTTTTAATTTTTTTAAATCAGATAGAATTTGACTTAAAGTAAATTTCTCATTTACTTTATCAAATTTTGGATATTTAAAATCTGTACCTTTTTGCCAACCTATTAAAATAATCCTCCTCCTTTTTTGTAGGACTCCAAAATGTTCAGACTTTTGAATTGTATAATCTAATTCATAGCCAATACGTTTAAAATAGGCTCGCATATTCTTAAAATAACTACCTTTCTCAGCAGTTATTAATCCCAAAACATTTTCAAAAACAAATACTTTTGGTTGAAATTTTTTAAGGAATTTTGCGTACTCTTTATAAAGGAAATTTCGAGGGTCATTTTTCATACCATACTTGTCTCTCGACCTTCCAACAAGAGAGTAGGCTTGACAAGGTGGTCCACCGATGATTAAATCAATTTGCTTTCCATTGGCGAGTTTATCTATTTTTTCAAAAATTATCTTATTGTTATCCCCTCCAATTGGAATATTTATGACTGAATTGGAAAGTTCAGAATTACCAAACTCTTTTAGAAACTCCTCTCTGGTAATTTTTTCTGAAATGTAATCGTAATATTTTTCTGTTTTGTTTTCAGAATTTAATTTATGATATATCAATCTAGTTTCTAATGTATCACAAGCTTTTTTGTCTATTTCTACGTGAGCAATAGGTTTAAAACCTGCCTTGATAAAACCTTCAGATAAGCCACCTGCACCTGAAAATAAATCTATGAAATTAAGATTTTCCATAATTATTTATTCAGTTTTAAATGTCCATAAATCTTTTCAAGAATCTCATTTGGGTCAGCATCAATTGCCTTAGATATTAGATATAATTCCTCTGCTTTAAGATTTGTTTCTTCTTTTGTGCTGAGATTACTAAGACGTGACTTTCTAATACCTGTTTTCCGTGAAACTTCTGCCTTATTTATTGATTTGTCAGTAAGAAACTTACCAAGGAAGGTCATACTTTTTGTGTTGATATTATTTCTCAAAAATATACAAAAGTTCCGATTTAACCAATTATAGTATCTAAATGTATAACAAATGTATCAATTTAGACTATTAAACGGTGGGAAAAGTCAAGCTCTTTTTATTTTGCTCGTACCTCACAAAATAAAAAGAGCTTGACTGTGCGGTTGGCTTTTCAGAGCTTGTGAATAACTTCAAAATGGAACTTTAAAATTTTAAAAATAAGAAATTAAACCAAAGAGAAACTATTGGTTTTGGGAATGATTTAAAAAAATCACCTAAAACTAGCAAAAACTTTATTTCGTAAATCTTATTTGTAAATTCAAATTAAAATATAGCTCTCCGTTATTGCTATAAATTTCACCAAAACCGTGTCGAGTAGAGCTTGCTGTTTCGAGTTTTGTATTATTGAGCAAATAATCCTCAAATTCATTTCTATTATAAATATGATAACATAAAACATCACCATTATCTTTTACGATTAAATATCCACCGGTAGCATCATATTTACCCGTCCAAACTTTTGAAGGCATCATCCCTAGGGCTACATCGGTTAAGAAACGTTTTATTTTATGCTACTATTATTGATTTTTAAGTCAAAAATAAAACACAAGCTAATTAACGTAGAAAGATATTTTCTGAGTGATATTTAAGAAACTCTCGTGAAGGAAGGAATTTATCCGGCAATGATATTTTTTGTTTATCGTATTTAAGAAAAAAATTAGCGATTGATTCATTTTCTTGGTATTCGTAAATTGCATCAGAAATTTTAACTTCATAGTCAGCAGTTATAGTCAAAAAACCTTTATCAAATGCTCTATCATGAATTGAATTTAAACATAAACCATTTCTTGGATTCATTCTTTCTTTTTTATCTGTTCGCCAGGGAATAATGTGACTTGCTACTAAAAAATCTGATATTTCAATACCAGTTATACAACATCTTTGATAGTATGACGATAGAATTGAGGAACGAAAGAAGTTTTGATTAACTCTTGTTTTTATGAGTCTTTCGACATCCCTCCCTTCTGGAAACTCAGTTATATCTATTTCATTGGTTTCAATCAGGCTTTTATTCTGGAGTTGAGAGATTAACCTTTCGCTTTCATAAGCTAAATCGTCCCAATTACCGTGAAATTCATTCCAAATAACTTCTTCCAATTTACTGCCATTTGTGAGACCTACAATTCCTTGTTTTCTTAATTCTGGGTCAAGTCTTCCAAAATTTCCAACTTTCATATTTAAAGCAGATGGTGAACGTCCAATGATTTTGGCATATTTTATTATGGTTGGGTGAGTTTTACTACTGTTTTTAAACGGAATTTTACAGTAAACATTGAATGCTACAATGGTTTGTTCTCTTGTCCAATTATTTGACTTTGTCATTATTTAACTTGACACACTTTTAGATTATCTACCTGGTAGTCAGAGATTAACTCTTTTAAAAGATCTTCCGTAATATCTGAATTACCTGGAAGTATTTGTAGAAATATTTCAATTCTATCATCGGCTGAAAGTGAACTTAATTTTTCATCATCACGAAAGAAATTCATAAAATCTTCACGGGTCATATTATTTAAATTATCAGCCATTATACTTACTATTTTTAAATTGGGTTTATGAATGGGATTCTTTCGGCAAAGACCGAAGAATAAACTTAAAAAAACTTAGCCAGTAGCACGCATTTAAGTTATAATAATGTTCATTTAAATTTTATATTAAAATGCATTTAAAGTAATTCCTTTACCCATTTATAATTTCATTTAAAGTCAAATTATCAAATAATAAATCTTTATTAAAACTAGTGCTTAATGTACACTTAACTTCACAAAGCCAACTATCCCCCAATAAATACAACGAAAGATCTTTTAAATTAATTTATTTGAGTAACCTTTTCAAATTTTACAATCTGCAATATAATTTAAAAAAAAGATATATTCAAGTTACAATGTATTAGTTAAATCCTTAACTCGAATAATAATATTATACCCCCCACCAACAAACAATAATTATTTCTCTGCATGCTTAATCCTGTAATTACTGCCTGTTTAAGGCGGAGCAATCGTATACGTTCACTGGAGATAAGCCTAGGCTGGTTCGAAGCTAATGCGAATCTCCTTCGGCACTTATGCGATAAATCCTTATATTTCGAGGGATTACCGAAGAAACACCGAAGGAGTAACGAACCAGCATAACTTTAGCTTGCCTCATTTTCTGGACTTAAATAGGTTCAAAATGAAGTGAGCAGTCGCCGCAATCTGCAGTATACTGCGGTTTCATGCTGTTTTTAATCGAATTTAAACAAGGTTTAATCTTACTTTTCCTCGCGTTTTGCTCGCTTTTTGAGCGAAAACCTGCGATTTTGGGACTTATTTTGGGAATTTATGAGTAAAAAAATGTGTTTTTTGAGTAAAAATCTCAAATTTATTGCGTTTTAGCGTTTTTAAATTTCATGCCTATGGCGCATGCAAATGATCAGCATGATTTTTAAAAAGTTCAGCATGTTTTTCATGAATCATAGGCATGATTTTCATGAAACATAGGCATGGTTTTCCTAAATCATGGGCATGATTTTCGGCTTTTTGAAGCCAAAAAAGCCTCTCGCTAAACGAGAGGCTTAAGCCAAATCAGTAAGAAAATCAACTAGCTTCAGTCGCTTGTTAGAACGGGTAGTTTTGAAAAATAGAAATAATTTGAAATTGCGGGGTTTAAGATGGGGTATAGAATCAACCGAATCCCTCTTTTCAAACTACCCAATCGCTTAAGTTTTGTGTAAAATAAAAAAGAGAACTTGATTTCCCATCGCATAAGTAAGAATGAAGCAGGCTTTTGCGGACTGCTATTATACGTCTTTGGGCCAAACGCATTGTGCATAAAACCATCGATACAAGTCTGCAGACGAATAAAAGCTAGGATTAAATCGCAATGTTTTTTCAAGCAATTGATTAATTCCATCAGGTTCATAGCAATAAGAATTGAGCTTAGTTCAAGATAGAGAAAAGTTGACAAGATGAGCGGATTAGGATTGATAGGCATAGCTTACAGGATTAAAATGGTTCATACCAGTTATCATCTGATTTTTTTAAGGATCATAGTCAGTTTTTTCATCGCTTTAATTCCTTTTAAAGGTCTATAAAAACATAGAGCAAGATAGCTCTTAATACCCATAATGCAGCGACAAAAACTACGGGTTTGCCTACAAATTGTACGAGTTTATCAGAAAATTTTTCGAGTAAGTGAAAGAATAAGCTGAGTTAGCCGAAAAACTTACGAGTAGCACATAATATTGAATGCTTCGGCGGCCTTAAATGGGTTATAATTAAAAAAGAATTAACTTTGTTAAAGATGCGCAGGCGAGCCTTACTTCCGCAAAAGCGAATAAAAAAACAACAGTCAACTTAAAAATCAACATTATGAACCCAAGCACCACCAAACAAAAAGCCCCTAAATGGTTTATAGCCTTGGCCGTTTTCTTATTAATATGGAATTTGATGGGAGTACTCGCTTTTATCAATCAAATAAGCATGGGTACAGAGGAGATTGCGCTACTCCCCGAAGATCAACAAGCTTTATACACCAATTACCCTACTTGGGCCTTAATTGCTTTCGCCATGGCGGTTGGCGGCGGATTTTTAGGTAGTTTATTGTTATTATTAAAAAACAAATGGGCTAAAACGCTGTTCATTATATCTTTGGTGGGTATCGTGATACAGATGAGCCACAGCCTTTTCATTGCAAAAGCTACCGAGGTTTATGGTCCGGGTGCGGCAATTATGCCAGTAATGGTTCTAGTTATTGGCGTATTTTGTATTTATATCGCCCAACGTGCGATTCAAAAAAGTTGGATTGCTTAAATTTTTAAATCCATTTCTTATATATCCAGCGCTAATTAATAAGTTATAAGCCCTAAAAGAGGTATTCATTTTTTAAGTATTTCCCTTTCGGTTAAACCGATTTGGTTTCAGCAATAAAATAATGGCAGGACGCCATAAAATTGTACGACAATTCTTCCGTAAAGAAACATTCGCCTCATTGCAATTGTAAGCAGATTACAAAAACCTATGGCGTAAAATAAAAAGTTTAGCGGTCTAGTATAGCTTTAAAGCGGATTTGATTTAAGCAAGCAATTTACAAGAAGAACTTACTTTGAGAAATAGGTGTGAAAAACAAACTCTACTTCGTACAAGTTTAGGCTATAAAAGAAAATACAAAACTTAGGTTTTCTAAATCTACAGAAATTGTATCTTTATGCCCTATGACAGCAGAACAAATCAGTGAATTAAAATCGCTTTTGGCTCAACCCCAAAGCATTAGCATTATTCCGCACAGGAATCCAGACGGAGATGCCTTAGGGTCTACACTAGCCTTAAAATTATATTTAGAACAGCTGGGGCATACCGTGCATTTAATCGCACCTAACCCCTACCCCGATTTCTTGAATTGGTTACCGAAGCAAGAAGAGATTATCTTCTTTTGCGAGCAAAAGCAAGAAGCTACGCAATACCTACAAGACTCCTCGATGGTGTTTACCTTAGATTTTAACGATTTAAGTCGGACGGGCGAGGCTATGCAGCAGGTCTTAGCTGGTTTAGCTACTACTTTTGTGATGATTGATCATCACCAAGCACCGGCAGATTATGCCCATTTCACCTATTCTGATGTAAACTGCTCCTCTACTTGTGAGATGGTTTTCAATTTCTTGGAATTTTTGGGCGATACGCATTTGATTACCGAAGATATGGCTACTTGTTTGTATACGGGCATTATGACCGATACAGGTTCTTTTCGTTTTTCTTCAACCAGTAGCAGAACCCATAAAATCATAGCCCGACTGATTGATGCTGGTGCGAATAATACGGCCATACACAATGCCATTTATGACAGTAGCAGTAGTAACCGAATGCAGTTGTTGGGAGTGGCTTTAAGCAATATGAAAATCTTACCGGCCTACAAAACGGCTTATATAAGTTTATCGCAGGAAGAGTTAGATAAAAATAACTTTAAAAAGGGAGATACAGAAGGTTTTGTAAATTATGGCTTAGCG
>CATQIB010000021.1 GCA_958296185.1 uncultured Mesonia sp. | reverse complement strand
GATAATGGAGAACTTCTAATAAAAACGTTTACAAAATGAACTAAAGCCTTTAGACCTACGATTTAAAATAATAACTTTGCCGTACTAAATATTTCATATGAAAAGTATGCACAGCATTGATATCAATACCGTCGAAATGACGTTAGATATCATGAAATATGCCATCAATAGGATTTCTAATAATGATCCAGAGTTGGGTCACCCTAAAAAAGAAGAAGTTCTAAAAGAACTTGCCGGCGATACCATTACAGAAGAAGGAATAGGGGGAGAATATGCTTTCAATTTGTTCAAAGACGTATTTGCAAAAGCAACCGTTCCAGTAGACCACCCAAGGCATCTAGCCTTTGTACCAGCAGCTCCAACTAAAGCTGCTGTTTTGTTTGATTTAGTTACATCTGCGGCTAGTATTCACGGCGCATATTGGATGACAGGCGGTGGCGGTATTTTCTGTGAAAACGAGGCGATGAAATGGTTAGTAAGCTTAACGGGCTTACCCGAAGGAGCTTTTGGGGTGTTTACCAGTGGCGGAACATCGGCTAACCTATCGGCTATGATTGCCGCAAGAGAAGCTTGGCGCGCGCAAAACCAAGAACATGAAAACTTAAAAGCGCTTTTAATTACTTCTAATGGAGCGCACTCCTCTATAAAATCAATGGCAAAGGTCATAGATGCCGATATTATCTTGGTAGATGATGATGATGATGATGATGATCGATTGACAGGTTATTGGTTAAAAGAGAAAATTAAAAACTTATCACCACACGACCGTAAAAGACTCTTTGCTGTAGTTGCCACAGGAGGAACTACCAACGCAGGAATAATAGATGATCTTGCTGGTGTGGCGCAAGTTTGTGAAGAAGAAAAACTTTGGTTTCACGTAGACGCGGCATACGGAGGTGGCGCCTTGGCAGCACCATCTGTTCGTCATCTGTTCAACGGCATTGAACGTGCCGACAGTATTACCATAGACCCACATAAATGGATGTTCTCGCCTTATGATTGCGAGCCGTAATCTATAAAGACTTGTCTTTAGCCAAAAATGCACACTCACAAAAAGGAGCCTATTTAGATATTTTTAAAGACGAAGGTGCTCAGGGATTTAACCCAGCCGACTATCAAATTCAGCTTACTCGTCGCTTACGCGGATTGCCATTATGGTTTTCATTAGCTATGCATGGAACCGCAAAATATACAGAAGCTATAGAACGAGGATTATCTTTAGCCCAAGCCGCAGCAAAGCAAATAGAAGCACACCCCAACCTAGAGTTGGGTGAGAGAACCTGGCCTATCGTGCGTTCTATTTAGAAGAATAGGTTGGTCTCCAGATGATTATATAGATTGGACCTATACCAATCATCAAGCTGGATTAGCTTTGGTTACACCAACAAAATGGACCAAAAATGGAGAGAGTGAAACCATTTCTAGATTTTGCTTTATAAACCCAGATACAACAGAAGAAGATATTCAAGAAATTTTAGCCACAATGGCTTAGTATAAACTTTAAAACCAATAATAAAATATTTAAGGATTTTAAATTAGGCCTTAAATGCTTATTTTTAGCTATGCAAAATAACGTACTTATTCTCGACTTCGGTTCGCAATACACGCAATTAATCGCTAGGCGTGTTCGTGAATTAAACATTTATTGTGAAATACATCCCTACAACAAGATTCCCGAAAATGTAAATACTTTTAAAGCGGTTATTCTTTCTGGTAGTCCATTTTCGGTTAGGGCAGAAGATGCTCCGCATCCCGACTTGTCTCAAATTAGGGGTAAGGTTCCCATGTTGGCGGTGTGTTATGGTGCACAATACTTAGCACATTTTAACGGAGGTAAAGTAGAGGCTTCTGAGATAAGAGAATATGGCCGTGCAAACTTAGCAGTAATTAAAGATCAAGAGCTTCTATTTGATGAAATTCCAGAAAACTCCCAAGTCTGGATGTCGCATAGCGATACTATAAAAGAACTCCCTCAAGGCGGTGTACGTTTAGCTAGCACCCAAGATGTTTTAAATGCTGCTTATCGTATTGAGGGCGAACAAACATTTGCTATTCAGTTTCACCCCGAAGTATATCACTCACAAGACGGTAAACAATTACTTGAAAACTTTCTGGTGAAAATAGCAGGTGTAGCTCAAGAATGGACTCCAGAAGCATTTGTCGATATGACGGTAAATGAACTGCGTGAGAAAATAGGGTCTGATAAAGTAGTGTTAGGATTAAGTGGAGGGGTTGACTCAACCGTAGCAGCTGTATTATTACATAAAGCTATTGGTAAAAACTTATACTGCATTTTTGTAAACAATGGTTTGTTGCGTAAAGATGAGTTCTCTAATGTGTTAAATCAATACAAGGGTATGGGTTTAAATGTTAAAGGTGTAGACTCATCAAAACGATTCTTGGACGCTCTGGCAGGTATAAGTGATCCCGAAGAAAAGAGAAAGAAAATAGGAAACACGTTTATTGATGTTTTTGATGATGAAGCACACGAAATTACAGACGTCACTTATTTGGCGCAAGGTACCATCTATCCAGATGTTATCGAATCTATATCGGTAAACGGACCTTCGGCTACTATTAAATCGCATCATAATGTAGGAGGTTTACCCGATTTTATGAAGCTAAAAATTGTAGAACCCCTTCGCATGTTATTTAAAGATGAAGTAAGAAGAGTGGGGGGCGAAATGGGCATAGATCCAGAATTGTTGGGAAGACATCCATTTCCCGGTCCCGGACTTGCTATTCGAATTTTAGGCGATATCACGGCCGAAAAGGTACGAATCTTGCAAGAAGTTGATCATATTTTTATTCAAGGATTAAAAGACTGGAATCTTTACGATAAAGTTTGGCAGGCGGGAGCTATTTTGTTGCCAGTAAATTCTGTTGGAGTAATGGGTGATGAGCGTACTTATGAAAAAGTTGTTGCCCTAAGAGCCGTAGAATCAACCGATGGTATGACAGCTGATTGGGTTAATTTACCGTACGACTTTTTACAAAAAATATCAAACACAATAATAAATAGAGTAAAAGGCGTTAATAGAGTAGTTTACGATATAAGCTCTAAGCCACCTGCAACTATAGAATGGGAATAAATTTTACTTGTGTTATGACTAGATTTAATATGTTTTTATTGTTTGCTTTTTTACTGATTTTTCCTTCAGCTATAGCTCAAGGATTCCGCACACATGAAGTTAAAAAGGGAGAAAGCTTAGAGCAAATTGCTAACCATTATCAGGTAAGTGTCGATGAGATATATAAACTAAACCCAGATGCCAAAAAGCGGAATATTAACCATATGGTTTTGGTCATACCGGCCCAAGAACCTAAAGTTAAACTAAATGAAGAAAGCAAACAGTTAAGTTTTAAAAGCTATCAAATTCGAGCTAAAGAAACTTTATATAGCATTGCAAAAGAAAATCAATTGAGTATTGATGAACTTAAGCAATACAACCCCGATTTAGTTGAAACCGATATAGCTATCGGGCAAACCATTAAAATTCCTATTTTTAGGGAAGATAGACGTACACCTAATTTCAATGAGTCCTTGTCTAATTCTAGTTTTAGCAATATCATACATATTGTTTTGCCAGGTGAAACAAAATATAGGATCGCCAAGCAATATGGATTAAGTGTTGAGCAATTGCAAGCACTTAATCCCACATTATTAGACTTAAAGGCGGGGCAGTTACTTACCATTGTGAACAAGAATCAAGAGGCACTGACTAATAAAAATGAAGCGCCTTTAAACTTTTTTACTTATGAGGTGAAACCAAAGGAAACTATTTTTAGGTTAACCAAAAAATTTAATGTACCAGCCGATTCACTTTATGCTTGGAATCCTCAATTGAAACAGTCTGGTTTGCAAGAAGGTATGCAGATAAAATTACCTAAGAAAGTGAATGTGCAAGTTGCTGGTTTATCTACAGACAAAGTGAACTTAGCAGAGAACATTAGTGATTATTCTACTCAAAAGTTGGCTGTTATGTTGCCCTTAAGTTTAGGAAACATTAACGATGATAATAAAGCTGAAGTTTTAAAAAAAGATAAAGTATTGCGTATTGCCTTAGATTTTTATAGTGGGGTTGAGGCTGCCATCCGTAAAGCCGAATCACTCGGGATTACAGTTGAGGCTAAAGTGTATGACACCCAAAGAAATTCGCAAAGGTGGCGAGTCTTATAAACAATAATGATTTTGATCAAGTTGACTTTGTTGTTGGACCTTTTTTTACAAAAACCGTTGAAACAGCGTCCAAGCTATTGGAATCAAGAAAGATCCCTGTTTTAAGTCCTATTTCTAGCGGTGAAATTAATGGTGGTGTAAATTTAATTCAAACCCGCCCAACCGATATTATGATGCAGCAATCTATAATTTCTTTTATTAAATTGCACGGTGCAGATAAAAATATTGTCGTTTTAGCTGATAAGGATAAGGGGTATTTAGAATCAAAAATACTCTATACATTGCCTGAGGCAAAACTGGTAAACTTGCAAAAGAGTATTTACAGCAAAGTGATCTGGCACGTGTTTTAGATAAGAATAGAACAAATTGGTTTATTCTTGAATCAGATGATATGGCCACCGTAAGTAATGCTGCGTCTTATCTAAATACACTGCGTTCAACTTTTGACATTCAACTGTTTACCTCCAATAAAAATGATTTATACGATAGTGAAGTACCTAGCACTTATTTAGGAAATTTAAACTTCACTTACGCTGCTATTAATAAAGAGTACAATCAAGATCCTTTAGATGAGTTTGTAAAAATGTATCGGGAAGATTATGGTTTGTCTCCCAATCAATATGTTATTCGTGGGTATGATGTAACATTAGATGCAATTTTGAGAAAAGCTAACTTCTCTGATTTTTATGAATCGTTAATCCTTGATCAAACCACAGAATATGTGGAAAATCAATTTAATTATAATAAAAAATTGATTGGCGGGTATTTTAATAACGCGGTTTATATTTTACAATACAATAAGGAGTTGCAAATTCAATCTGTAAAGAATTAAAATGACAAAAATAGCGCTAACTTATTTAGGAAACTTGAGGGTAAGTAGTATTCATCTCAAAAGTAATTCTGAGCTGATAACCGATGCCCCAATAGATAATCAAGGAAAAGGCGAAGCTTTTTCACCCACCGATACGGTAGCTTCTGCATTAGCTAGTTGTATGTTAACTATTATGGGTATTTATGCTAATGAAAACAATATTGATTTAAGCGGAACCAAAGCTGAGGTCGAAAAGTTTATGGAAAGCAATCCTAGACGTATTGATTGTATAAAAGTAAAGCTAATTTTTAATAAGAAGTTTGATGAAAAAACAACTAAAAAATTAGAACGCATCGGTTATACCTGTCCGGTTTACCACAGCCTACATCCCGATTTGAAAAAAGAAATTATTTTTGAGTATGCCTAGTATTTAGAGGTATAATTTATAAAGCCTGGTAGCTTACTTACCAGGCTTTTTTTATATAAGTTGTTCTTTGACTGCTAATTTTGCTTTTTGGTAATCGGTCCATATTTGTTCTACAATTTCCTTTGCAGGAAGTATATCATTAATAAGACCACTTATTTGGCCAATTTCTAATTCACCTTCTTCTAAGTCTCCCTCAAACATTCCTTTTTTAGCTCTAGCTCTACCCAGTAAATCAATTAATTCTTCTTTACTTGGCGATTTGCTATAAAGAGATTTCACATCCTCGTAAAATTTGTTTTTTAGTAAACGTACTGGGGCTAGCTCTTTAAGGGTTAGCTCGGTGTCACCTTCTTGTGCTTTTACCACACTATCTTTAAAATTTTGATGAGAAGAGGCCTCTTCACTAGCTACAAATCTGCTTCCTATTTGTACAGCATCAGCACCCAAAACCATAGCTGCTAACATCCCCGATCCTGTGGCAACTCCTCCTGCTGCTATTAAAGGGATATTCAATTTTTCTTTCACCATCGGAATCAAAGTAAAAGTGGTAGTTTCTTCACGACCATTATGGCCTCCAGCCTCAAATCCTTCTGCAACCACTGCATCTACACCGGCGGCTTCCGCTTTAAGCGCAAACTTTACACTGCTCACTACGTGAACCACGGTAATTCCTTTTTCTTTAAGCAATGGAGTAAATGTCTTGGGATTTCCAGCTGAGGTAAAAACAATTGGTACTTTCTCTTCAATAATAATGTTTATTATTTCTTCCAAGTCGGGGTAAAGCATAGGCACATTTACCGCAAAAGGTTTATCGGTTGCTGCTTTACATTTTAAGATATGCTCACGAAGTACATTTGGGTACATAGAACCAGCCCCTATTATTCCCAAACCACCTGCATTGCTAACTGCACTGGCCAATCTCCAGCCGCTGGCCCAGATCATACCGGCTTGTATTATAGGTAATTCTATATTAAATAGTTTGGTTATTCTATTTTTATGGATCTGCATTCGGTTAAATTTTAATTTTTTGCTAAATATACTTAGAATTTTACAGGTAAACCATCTTATCCGATAACTCCCGACCCTAGTAGTTCCTCATCCATATGCCAAGCTACAAATTGCCCTTCTGTGATAGCAGATTGCGCTTCTTTGAAAACAACATAAAGTCCTTCTTTCGTTTGATGTAATTTAGCCTCTTGAAGAGGTTGTCTATACCGAATACGTGCTTTTCACCGCCAAACTTTCACCCAAGCCTAATTTCAAATCTTCTCTAACCCAGTGAATGTCTTGAGGTTTTACCAAAAGACCACGGCGATAAAGCCCAGGGTGATTTTTACCTTGACCCACATAAATAACGTTGTTATTAACATCTGTTTCCAGTACAAAAAGTGGTTCTGGTGTTCCCCCTACGGCAAGACCCTTACGCTGACCTTTTGTAAAGAAGTGTGCACCATTGTGTTGGCCAACTTTGTTCCCATTTTCTGGAGTATAACTATATTTCTCGCTTAAAAAAGTCAATTCTTCTTTATCTAAACTTTGTTGTTGGTATAGGGTTGAATCACTAGGGATTTCAATAATATCTCCTGTTTTTGGTTTTAGCTGTTGCTGAAGAAAGTCGGGCAGTCTTACCTTACCAATAAAACATAAACCTTGTGAGTCCTTTTTATTGGCTGTTATTAAGCCTTGTTCTTTAGCAATGGCACGTACCTCGCTTTTTTGTAAGTCGCCAATAGGAAAAAGAGATTTGGCTAATTGATCCTGAGATAATTGGCAGAGGAAATAAGATTGATCTTTATTATTGTCTTTTCCAGCTAACAATTGATAAGTGGTTTTGCCGTTAATTTTGATAGTGTTTCTTCGAGCATAATGGCCAGTTGCCACATAATCTGCACCTAATGAAAGAGCAATATCTAAGAAAACGTCAAATTTTATCTCGCGGTTACATAGTACATCGGGGTTTGGGGTACGTCCAGCCTCATACTCTTTAAACATATAGTTTACAATACGTTCTTTATATTGTTCGCTTAGATCTATAGTTTGAAATGGAATATTTAATTTATCTGCAACCAGCATGGCATCATTACTGTCATCTAACCAAGGACATTCATCACTTATGGTAACGCTGTCGTCGTGCCAGTTTTTCATAAAAAGGCCAATTACTTCGTAGCCTTGCTCTTTTAATAAATAAGCAGTTACACTTGAATCAACTCCTCCGCTAAGTCCTACAATTACACGTGCTTTCTTTTTATTTTGCATTCTTTTTTGAGTGTTTTATTTTTTTGTACTGATAAATAGAGGCAAGGGATGTTGGGTTTCTTTATAGCTGCCATCTTCTTGCCGGTCAAGCCAAATACCATCCTTTTTCCCGTGCTCATAATTTCCTTTTGAGATAAGCTCGCCAGCGGCATCGTAAATTCTTGTTTTACCGTGTAATTTGCCTTCTTGATAAGTATAATGTTGAAGCAATTGGTTGTTGGTACCAAAGATTTTAAGCTCCCCGTCTAATTTACCATGTTTATATTCTTCTATCTGCGCTATTTCTCCGGTAATAAAATAGGTTTTCTTAAGTCCATGAAGCCTATTGTTCTTATAATGTTCTTCGAGCATAAGTTGATCGGAATTTTTATGGTAGTATAACCAAGTACCTTCTCTTTTCTGACCAATCATACCCCCTTTACTTACTGTATTTCCATATTGGTTGAAATATTCAACAAGTATAGTATCGGTATGCGCTTGAAAAATTTTGGTAGCTACCGGTTGTTGCCCACTTTTGGGTTTGTAAAATTTAAATACACCAACTTCTTTACCATGTTCAAATTGACCTTCATATCTGATTTGATCTGATTTTTCATATTTTTTTATCCAACGACCGTGGCGCTTTCCGTCTTGATCAAATTGATTGATTTTTTCTTGGGCAAAGCTTGAATCCGTAAAGGATAAAAAAACCAATATATAGAATGGAATAATACTTAAATTCATACGTTTTCTTTTTTGTATCTTGCTCTTTAAAAAAAAATTATAAATGAATCGATTTAGTTTCTCCTTTAAGTTTGCAAAAGTACTGCCAATTTTTCTATTAAGCGTATTTTTTTTGGCTTGTGATGAAGATGACAATGATAATGTTATCGAAGGCACCAACTCAATAATCAATTATTTGAACAAAAATCAAGAATTTTCTCAGTTAACTGAGTTAATCTTTAAAGCAGATTACCAAGGTAAGTTGGATGGAAACTCAGGCAACTATACCTTTTTGGCGCCAACAAATCAAGCTATAAACGAATTTTTGACCAAAAAGGGAGTGAACGATTTATCAGCGCTTACGCAACAAGAAGCCCAAGAAATAATTGATTATCATTTGTTGTTGGAAAAGGTAGATACGAGTCAAGCTACTACTGGATTTTTAACCACGGCCGCACAATTGAAATTGAACGATAGTGTTAGTTACCCCTTAAGTTTGCACCTTAAAAAAGATACAGGCTTGTCTTTTAATGCTTCTGCACAACTGTTACAGGCCAATATTGAAGTAGATAACGGTGTACTTCACGTTTTAAATGAAGTTTTAATAATACCCAGTTTAGCAGATCTTTTAAGTTTTGATGAGCAAAGCAGTGGCTTTTATACTTTTTGGGAAGAGTTAGGCTTATTACCACTTTTAGAACGAGAAGCGCTACAGAGTTTATTTGCGCCAGAAACCGACAAACTTGCAACTTTTTTACAAAACGAAAATTTAGATGCGCAAGAAAGAGAACTAATTGCGAAGAATCATCTCTATCAGGGATTTTTACATACTGACGCCATAACATTGGGATATAGGTATAGCGAAGCCAACCGAGACAATACTAAAATCAGTAATTTTTTTAATACCAACACCGGAATACTTATTAATAATAAAGCCAGTGTAAGCACGCAAAATATTGTAGGAAAAAATGGTGTAATGCACATCTGCTCAGATATTTTAGCCTTACCAAGTCTTTGGAGCTTAATTGAGTCTAATCCAAATCTAACTACTTTTGTTATAGGTGCAACTAGAACCGATTCCGCTTTAAGCGATTATAAATCACTATTATCTGGCACAAACAATATTAACTATACGTGTTTTATACCTAATAATGCGGCATTTAATACTTTTTTCAGTAACCAAGATGCAACTGGTATGCTAAATATTGATAATATTGATGCTGGTACTTTAGAAGCCCTCTTAATGACGCACTTATTCGAGAATACCGCACTAAAAATTGAAGATTTACCCAGTTCTGTTACGAACAATCAAGGAGTAATCACTATCAATAAGTCCATATCATTTTGTAAACTAACCGATGAAAATGGAATGGAAGCTTCTGTTATTGAGCAAGATATAAATAGTAAAAATGGATTTGTTCATACAATTGACAGTGTTTTATTAAACAATTAACTTTGTTTAATGTTTATTAACAAAAGTTAAACACAATTCTTTTTTAAAATACTTTAGATTTGAATTATCAATCAATTTAAATCAAAAATGTTATGAAAAGAATCAGTTTACTCCCCATTTTAATGTTGGCGCTTAGTTTCTCCTTTTATTCGTGTAGTGATGACGACGATGGCTCAGGAAATTTACCGCCCGTAATGAACAACACTATTGCCGATGTGGTGATAGCCAATGAGAATTATTCGGTACTCGAAGCCGCTTTGATCAAAACAGATTTAGTGAGCACCTTTCAAGGTAGCTCAGAGTATACCGTATTTGCTCCCAACAATCAAGCTTTCCAAGACTTTTTAAGTGATAATGGTTTTGCAAGTTTAGATGAGGTTCCTACAGATGTGCTAACCCAAGTGTTACTATATCATGTTGTACCAGGAAATTTGCAAGCGGCAGATTTACAAACGCAATATTATTCAACTTTAAGTTTAGAAGAAGATTCTCAAGCCTATTTAAGTTTGTATGCCGATACAAGTAGCGGTGTAGAATTAAATGGAGCTACTGCCGTAATTACCCCTAATATTGAAGCCGATAACGGTGTAATTCATGGGATAGAAACCGTATTATCTTTACCTACGGTTGCTGATTTAGCGATTTATAATGATAACTTTAATACCTTAATTACTGCTCTAGGAAATGGTGGTAATACAACCGATTTTCTTGGACTAGCTTCAGACCCATCAGCAGATATCACTGTATTTGCACCTACTAATGACGCTTTTGATACCTTTTTAAATGATTTAGGGGTAACACTTCCCGATGTTAGTGGCGCTGTGCTAGATAATCTTTTAAGAAATCATGTGGTAGCAAGTTCGGTTGCCTCAACACAACTTTCAACTATGTATGTAAATACAGAAGCTACTTTTGATGCTACTTCTAATAAGTTAAGTATGTATATCAACACAGAAAACGGAGTAACCTTAAACGGACAGTCAAATGTGATTGTTGCTGATGTTGTAGGGGTAAACGGAATTATCCATGCCGTTGATGCCGTAGTCGGGTTACCAACTATAGTAACCTTTGCGACTGCAGATAGTACTTTTGAATCTTTGGTATCAGCTTTAACCAGAGAAACCAGTTTTACTTACGTGGATTTATTAAGTACTGAAAACGGAACGAGTCCTGCTCCTTTCACTGTTTTTGCTCCTACAAACGATGCCTTTGCTGATTTATTAACCGAATTGGGAGCTAGTAGTCTAGCCGATATAGATGCAGCTACGCTTGAAGCTACCTTAAATATGCACGTTATCACTGGGGCCAATGTAACCGCTTCAGACTTATCTTCAGGAGCTGTCACTACAGCTGGAGGTGAGATGATTACAATCGATGCAAGTAATGCCACGATAACCGATCCTAATAGCCGTGTAAGTAATATTATTGTGACCGATTTTCAAGCGAGTAATGGAGTGATTCACGCTATTGATAAAGTAATCTTACCTGCTTTACCATAAGTATACAGAAGATTGTAAAGTTAAGAGGAGGCCCACTGGGTCTCCTTTTTTGTTTTATTGATAAAATATAAAGTCATATTGTCAATAATATTTGTATTTTTGCGCCCCGTATAGACATTATTTAATCAATTTATCATGGCACAAACCAAGTACATTTTTGTCACCGGGGGTGTTTCTTCGTCATTAGGAAAAGGAATAATCGCAGCATCATTAGCAAAACTTTTACAAGCACGAGGATATCGGGTTACTATCCAAAAATTAGACCCCTATATAAATATAGATCCGGGTACAATGAATCCGTATGAACATGGGGAGTGTTTTGTTACTGAAGATGGAGCTGAAACGGATCTTGATTTGGGGCATTATGAGCGATTTTTAAATACCAATACTTCACAGGCCAATAATGTTACTACCGGCCGTGTTTACCAAAGCGTAATTAACAAAGAAAGAAGAGGTGAGTTTTTGGGTAAAACCGTCCAAGTAATTCCTCATATCACTAATGAAATTAAAGAACGTATCAAAATTTTCGGTAACTCTGGAGATTACGATATTGTGATTACAGAAATAGGAGGAACCGTAGGAGATATTGAGTCTTTGCCTTATATAGAAAGTGTACGCCAGTTACGCTGGGAATTAGGCGATAACAATTCATTGGTAATACATTTAACTTTAATTCCTTATCTATCTGCTGCAGGTGAACTTAAGACCAAACCCACACAGCACAGTGTGAAAACTTTGATGGAGAGTGGTGTAAATGCAGATATTTTAGTTTGCCGTACAGAACACGAGATAGGAGATGACCTTAAACGAAAATTGGCTTTGTTTTGCAATGTAAAAGAAGAGGCTGTTATCCAATCTATAGATGCTTCAACTATTTATGATGTTCCTAATCATATGCTAGAAGAAGGTCTTGATAAAATCAGTTTAAGTAAATTGGCGCTTCCTTTAAAATCTGAACCAGATTTAACGCAATGGAATGCCTTTTTGCAACGGCATAAAAATCCGAAAAGTGAAGTTAATATCGGTCTAGTGGGTAAATATGTAGAATTACAAGATTCTTATAAATCTATTCTCGAGGCTTTTATACACGCTGGTGCCGAAAATGAGGTAAAAGTAAATGTAATTAGTCTTCACGCCGAATTTTTCTTAAAAGAATACAAGGATAAAAATATTTCATTAGACGGTATTTTGGTGGCTCCTGGCTTTGGAGAACGAGGAATTGACGGAAAAATTGAAGCGGTAAAGTATGCGCGAGTAAATAAAATCCCTTTCTTAGGAATTTGTTTAGGTATGCAAATGGCGGTAATCGAGTATGCACGCAATGTGTTAAATCTAGAAGGAGCCAATAGCACAGAAATGGAGCCTGAGGTGAAATTTCCTGTAATCGATATTATGGAAGATCAAAAGAATATCTCACAAATGGGAGGAACTATGCGATTAGGAGCGTGGGATTGTGTTTTAACACCAGGTTCACTTATTTATACGGTGTATCAACAAGAAGAAATTAGCGAAAGGCATAGACATCGTTATGAATATAACAACCAATATAAAGCAGCTCTAGAAGAAGCCGGTTTGTTAAGCACAGGGATAAACCCTAAGACAGGTCTTGTAGAGGTAGTCGAGCTAAAGGATCACCCTTGGTTCATTGGGGTGCAATACCATCCCGAATATAAAAGTACCGTGGCCAATCCTCACCCGCTTTTTGTTCATTTTGTAGAAGCGGCAAAGAATTTTGCAACAAAAAAGAATTAAAAAATATAGATGCTGTTCAAAGTTTGAACAAGATTTAAATGTAATGTATGGAAAATAAAAAATTTGATTTAAACTCACTTATCGGTTTTTTTCTAATAGGAGGTATCTTGCTATGGATGCTTTATTACAATAGTGATGAGCAAACTACTATTACCACAGAAGGCACCCCAGAAGTAACGGAGCAAACCCAGAACGAAAATCAAAAATCAGAAGCTGTTGAAGAAATTGTACCAAAAAGCCAAGATTCATTAGCTATCGCACAAGCTAAAGAAAAATTAGGTGCTTTTGGTTATGCCGCGGCTCAGGCAAAAGAGGGAACTACCACCATAGAGAATGATGTTTTAAAATTAATCATAAGTAACAAAGGTGGACAAATTGTATCAGCTAAACTGAAAAATTTTAAAACCTATGATTCTATTCCAGTACACTTAATCAAAGATGGTAATAGCGCTTTTAACCTTTCATTTACCACACAAGACAATCGCAACATCAATACTAAAGATATGTTTTTTGAGCCTCAAAAAAGCCAAAATGATGCACAAGCATCTTTTAGGTTAAAGGTGTCAGAAAATCAATACTTAGAGTATTACTATGCTTTGAAACCAGGTGAGTATATGTTAGATTTTGCTATTCGCTCACAAGGTTTAAATCAGGTAGTTCAAAATAAAGATATTGCACTAGATTGGTCTTTAACCGCTTACCGACGTGCAAAAAGTATTTCTTATGAGAACAGGTATACCGAGATTTTATGGGAGTTCGAAGACGGCAATACAGATTATGCTGGGCAAGGAAAAGATGAGCAAGAAGAGGATAAACAAATTTCATGGGTAGCTTTTAAACAGCATTTCTTCTCTTCTATCTTACTTACTGATGATCCTTTTCGAAACGGGACTTTTGTTTCAAAAAATTTGGTAGAAGATGAAGAAATAGATACCGTATACACCAAAGCATTTGAAGCTAAATTTCCTATTGCGTTAAAAGGGGGAGAATTTAATGAGACCATGAATATGTATTTCGGTCCTACCGATTATAAAATACTTGACAATTATCAGCGTAATTTGGATGAAATTGTTCCTTTAGGCTGGGGTATTTTCGGATGGATTAACAAGTATTTTATTATATTTTTTTTTAATCTCCTTAGCGGATTTTTACCGGCAGGTATTGCCATTATAGTTTTAACCATAGCGATTAAGATATTATTGTCTCCAGTACAATATAAACAATATGTTTCTCAAGCAAAGATGAAGGTGCTACGACCCGAAATCAACGAGCTGAATGAGAAGTATAAAGACAACGCTATGAAAAAGCAACAGGAAACAATGAAGTTGTATAATAAAGCAGGGGCTAGCCCAATGAGCGGTTGTATTCCTGGTTTGTTGCAAATTCCTGTATTCTATGCTTTATTTAATTTCTTTCCGAGTGCCTTTAGTATTCGTCAAGAAAGTTTCTTGTGGGCAGATGATCTATCGAGTTATGATGTAATAGCCGAATTGCCTTTCCATATTCCATTTTATGGAGACCACATTAGCTTATTTCCTATACTTGCATCTATTGCCATCTTCATTTATATGATGATGACAACAGGGCAAACCATGCAAGCTTCTCAACCAGGAATGCCTAACATGAAGTTTATAATGTACATCTCTCCTTTGTTTATGTTGTTTTTCTTTAATAATTACGCAAGTGGATTATCGTTGTATTATTTAACCTCCAACTTAATTACAATTGGAATTATGCTTGTAATTAAAAATTTTATAATCGACGAAGATAAAATTCACGCTAAAATTCAAGAAAACAAAAAGAAGCCAGCCAAAAAGAAAGGTAAATTTGCGAGGAAAATGCAGGAGATGATGGAAGAAGCTGAAAGACAGCAACAGCAAGCCAAGAAAAAATAATTAAACTCAATTAAAGACTCGGGAAACCGAGTCTTTTTTATCTATAAGGATTAGGGTAGCGAATTCTTAAGTTTTTCAATAAATGTTCTAATCCGTTTATTTTTATCTCATAAACGGCTTGCATTTGTTGGCCTAATTTGCTTTTGGGAAACCCCTTTTGTGCGAACCAAACGAAATAAGGTTCAGGGATATCAGACAAAAAGTAACCTTTGTATTTTCCAAAATGCATTTTAGCGTAGGCTAGAAAAAGCAATTCTTTTGTGTTGAACTCATTCATAAATCAAAAGTACAAGAAAGCAAAATTAAGCAGTTAAGAATATTATTTTTCTTTGTAAAAAAAATATTTCTACATGCTGTTTGTTTTTGTTATTTTTGCTAAACAAAATTCGAACGATAAGAAAAACCTGATTATGAATTTACACGAATATCAAGGAAAAGAAATACTAAATAGTTTTGGTGTACGCATACAGCGTGGGATAGTTGCCAATACACCTCAAGAGGCTGTTGACGCAGCTAAGAAGCTAACCGAAGAAACAGGAACAGGCTGGCACGTCATTAAGGCTCAAGTACACGCAGGTGGTCGTGGAAAAGGAGGTGGAGTTAAATTAGCTAAAAACCTTCAAGAAGTTGAAAATATTGCTGATGAAATTTTAGGAATGCACTTGGTTACTCCGCAAACCTCTGCAGAAGGTAAATTGGTAAATCAGGTATTAATTGCAGAAGACGTTTACTATCCAGGGGATAATGAACCAGATGAGTTTTATATGTCTGTGTTGCTAAACCGTGCTAACGGCAGAAACATGATTATGTATTCTACAGAGGGAGGTATGGATATTGAAACTGTAGCAGAAGAAACTCCGCACCTGATTTTTACTGAAGAAATTGATCCCGCCACAGGAATTTTACCTTTCCAAGCCAGAAAAATTGCCTTTAACCTAGGTTTGTCTGGAGCTGCTTTTAAAGAAATGACCAAATTTGTTACGGCTTTATATACAGCTTATGACAAATCAGACTCTTCATTATTTGAAATCAACCCGGTTTTAAAAACCAGTGACGACAAAATTATGGCAGTAGATGCTAAGGTAACCTTAGATGACAACGCTTTATACCGTCACAAAGATTACGCAGCTATGCGCGATGAGCGAGAAGAAAACCCAACAGAGGTTGAGGCACGTAAGGCAGGATTAAGTTATGTTGATTTAGATGGTAATGTAGGGTGCATGGTTAACGGTGCTGGACTTGCTATGGCAACAATGGACTTGATCAAGCACGCAGGTGGAGAACCAGCTAATTTCCTTGATGTAGGAGGGACAGCAGACGCTAAAAGAGTAGAGGAGGCTTTTAGATTAATTTTGAAAGACGAGAAAGTTGAAGCTATACTTATTAATATCTTTGGTGGAATTGTTCGTTGTGACCGTGTGGCCCAAGGAGTTGTAGATGCCTATAAAAATATGGGAGACGCCATTAACGTGCCAATTATTGTAAGATTGCAAGGTACTAATGCCGATATTGCTAAAGAATTAATTGATAGTAGCGGATTAAACGTGCAGAGTGCTGTACAATTTAAAGAAGCTGCAGATAAAGTACAACAAGTACTAAGCTAAAGGTTATTTATATAATGTATTAAAAAACCTCAATGGAAACATTGAGGTTTTTTTATTAAAATTTGTACAAACCGAATTCAATTTAGGTTTAAAATTTGCTAAAAAAATCGGTTTGTATAAAAAAGAATAAGTTCTATTTTCTTTTTTCTGATTTATTTGGACGCTTTGGAGGTAACGGACCTCTTAGGTGAATAATAAGCCCGTCTAAAAAATTCCGTAAAAATTGGTCGCCACATTCCATATATTTAGGGTGGTCTTCTTTTCTAAAAATAGCGTTTAATTCGCTTTTGGTTACTTTAAAATCTACAAGCTTGAAAATATTAATAATATCATCATCTCTTAATTTATGTGCTACTCTTAGTTTCTTAAAAACGTCATTATTTGTTAGTCCCATAGGTTTGTTTCTTGAATCGCAAAAATAACTTTATTCTTTTGATATATTAACGATATCTTGATAAAGTTCTCCTATACGATTTCTATCGGTATCATTTGTGAGAGCCTCTTGCGCGTCTTGGTAAATATTCTTAGCCTCCTTTAACAAATCTTCTTTGTAACCATCTTCTTCATTTTTTTGTAGAAGAAGGTATTTAAGCATAATTAATAGCTTTTGTACGCAAGTAATATCATGTTTACAATAAGTTCTAAAGCTTGCCAATACCTGGTACAATAACTCAGCAAAATTTACCGTGGTTAAAAAAACTAATGCCTGATCATTTTCGTATATTATGGTTTCATCTCGCTTCTTCATCCGTAAAGCAAATAGCTCCGTTAAATAATCTATAGTGTTTAGGGCTGTTCCTGGGTCATTGATGCCTGGCGACATGGCCTTGACACCAATTTCAGTTATTTGTTTAAAGCCCAGTGCATAATTATCCAAGACAATTTCGCCTCGAGCGAAGTTGAAGTTCTCTAATATTTTTTCTTTTAATTCATCGTCTATTGATTTATTAACCAGAAATAAAGGAACGCCTGCCAAAACAAAAGCTCCTTTAAGCGGTAATATTTTAATTTTAATTTCATTTTCTAAGCAAAGCAACTTTAAATTGTTTAGTGCAAAGGTTTGCAAATAGCCCGTTTCTGTACTATAATATTTGTGCCAATTGTTGGTGCTTGGAAAGCAGCTTTTATGATTCTTTTGTTCTCCTTCGATTAATCGGTTAAGTCTATTTTTGGCGTCGTTATATATGTTTTCTAAAATTCGGTTTACCTGAATTGATTGCGAGATAGAATGAATAAAATATAAAAATGCAGCAAAACATATTACTGTAAATATGATTCCTAACAATACCGAAAAGCCAGGAAGTTGATATTGACTATCTTCCTTTGGGTTTATACCTACAAGGGTAAAAGTATTGTATAAAATAGTGGCAACATATAAACCTAGGACGTATTGATGATTACGTTGCGATATTAACCCAGGAAGAACTCTAGGAGAAAAATTACTAGATGCTTGATTTAATAACACCATAACCATTGAGAAACTGAAAACCATAATGGATATTATGCCTCCTGTTAAAAAACTTAAAAGAGTCTTGGCAGTATCTGCATTGTTGATCACCAACTCAGGAACATAGTTGATCACAAAGCTTGAAACTCCCCTTTTTTCTAAATAAAGCATCAACATGGCAAAATTGAAACCTAAGAAACTAATAATGGAGGGGTAAAATGCTATATTCTCTTCAATACGGTGAAAGAAAGCAACTAGTTTATTATAAAGATTTCGCATAGGTGAAGTTTGTAATAGAAATATACAATTTGTTTGTTAGTAGCCTTCTTAATTTTTACATAAACCTTTAATTGTGGTGACAAAATGACATTAAATTATAAATTTAAACGACAAAATGACAGTTTACTGCAATTGGTATTTAATTTGACTATTTACTGGAAAAATAAATAAATACATTATGAGTTTAGTAAAGCATACAAATCCTTGGTTAAAGACAGCCTTTGAAGATTTATTTCAAGAAGATTGGTTCCGTTCAGATGCGGCAAAAAGCTTGGGAGTGGAAATTCCAGCAGTAAATATTATCGATGAGGAAAATCAATTTGAAATTGAATTAGCTGCTCCAGGAAAAGTTAAGGAAGATTTTAAAATAGAGTTGAAGCAAGATTTATTGGTCATTGAAACAGAAACAAAGACCATCGAAAAACCCGAAAAGCCAAAATATTCGCGTAGGGAATTTAATTATAGTAAGTTTAAACGTTCTTTTACCCTGCCAGATTCTATTGACGTTGGAAAGATCAATGCAAAATATGAACAAGGAATTTTACGTGTTATTCTACCTAAAAAAGAAGAATCGGCAATTTCGAGTAAGAGATTAATAGAGGTTGCATAATTTTAACGGGTACTAATAGTGGCCCTCAAAAATGAAATTTTGAGGGTCATTGTTTTTTATCCTTTAATTTTTGCTGCAACATTTTAAGTTCATCTCTAAATCGTGCCGCGGCCATGAAGTCTAGTTCTTTAGCTGCATTTTCCATTTCTTTTCTTACCTTTCTAATACGGTCTTCCAGTTGGTTTTCACTAAAATAAACAACTTCCTCTTCGGCCGCTTTTAAATTTTCAGCTGGTTTAAAGCTATACGGCTCTACCTTTTTACCAGCTAAGGTGTTGTCTAATGATTTATTCAGCGCTTGAGGAGTTATATTGTGCTTTTTATTATAATTAATTTGCTTTGTGCGTCGGTATTCGGTTTGATCAATCGTTTCTTGCATGCTTCGGGTAATTTTGTCGGCATACATTATCGCCTTGCCTTCTAGGTGTCGAGCCGCTCGTCCTATAGTTTGGGTAAGCGAACGGTTACTTCTTAAGAATCCCTCTTTATCAGCATCAAGAATGGCTACCAGTGAAACTTCAGGCAAATCTAGTCCTTCTCTAAGCAGATTTACGCCTACTAAAACATCAAAAAGACCTTTTCGTAAATCTTGCATAATTTCTACTCGTTCTAAGGTGTCTATATCACTATGAATATAGCGGCAGCGTATATCAATTCGACTTAAGTATTTGGTTAATTCTTCAGCCATTCGTTTGGTTAAAGTGGTAACCAAGGTACGCTGATCTTTTTCTACGCGCTCCTGAATTTCTTCTATCAAATCATCAATTTGATTTAAACTGGGACGCACCTCGATTACAGGATCAAGTAAACCTGTAGGTCGAATAACCTGTTCAACATATACCCCGTCAGATTTCTGTAATTCATAATCTGCAGGTGTAGCACTAACATATACTACTTGGTTTTGTAAGGCTTCAAATTCTTCTAGTTTTAAAGGACGGTTGTCCATTGCTGCTGGTAAACGAAATCCATATTCAACCAGATTTTCTTTCCTCGAGCGATCTCCACCATACATGGCACCAACTTGGGGTACCGTTACGTGACTTTCATCAATAACCATTAAATAGTCGTCAGGAAAATAATCCAGTAAGCAGAAAGGGCGCGTCCCTGGCTGTCTTCCATCTAAATAGCGCGAATAATTCTCAATTCCAGAGCAGTACCCCAATTCTTTTATCATTTCTAAATCAAAATTAGTACGCTCTTCTAATCTTTTTGCTTCCAAAGGTTTTCCAATTTCTTGAAAATAACTCACTTGCTTTCCTAAATCTAAAGCAATTTGGTCTATCGCATTATGCAAAACATCGGGTGAGGTAACAAACATATTGGCGGGGTAAATAGTAAGCCGTTCATATTTCTCTATTATCTCATTATTCACGGGATTAAAGGCCTCAATTTCTTCAATCTCATCACCAAAGAAATGAATTCGGAAGGCATTATCTGCATAACCAGGGAAAACATCAACTGTATCTCCTTTAATTCTAAAATTACCGTGTTGAAAATCCGCTTCTGTTCGTGCGTATAAACTTTGAACCAATCGCTGCAACAATTTAGTACGTGATATTTCTTGATCGCGTTCTAGCGAGATAACATTCTTTTGAAATTCAATTGGGTTACCAATACCGTACAAGCAACTTACAGATGCCACCACGAGTACATCTCGTCTACCAGATAGCAAAGAAGAGGTTGTGCTTAATCGCAACTTTTCAATCTCTTCATTTATCGATAAATCTTTTTCTATATAGGTGCCAGAGGTTGGAATGTATGCTTCTGGCTGATAATAATCGTAATAAGAAACAAAATATTCAACGGCATTATTCGGGAAAAAAGTTTTAAACTCGTTGTAAAGCTGTGCCGCTAGGGTTTTGTTATGTGCCAATACTAAAGTTGGCTTTTGTACATGTTCAACCACGTTGGCCATCGTAAATGTTTTTCCAGATCCAGTCACACCTAGCAAGGTTTGGTATCTTTCGTCATTTTCTAAGCCATCTACTAATTGTTTAATCGCCTGAGGCTGATCTCCAGTCGGTTTAAAATCTGATTTTATTTTAAATTTCACCCTTTTCTTGTTTTTCCGTCAAGCGGATTTTTTAAACTCATTCACTTCAAACATACTAAAACTGCTATCGTTTTAGCGTTAAATGCCCCTTAAAACTACGTGAATTTTTAAATTGTATTACAAACCAATAATCATTAGAGGGCATAGGTTTTCCGTTGTAATTACCGTCCCAATATTGATAAGGATTCATTTGATGAAGTAGCTTACCATAACGATCATAAATCAAAACATACTCTATGTTTGGGTCTTGCCGACTTATACCTTGTAAGCGCCAAACGTCATTAATTCCATCTTGATTAGGAGTAAAAAATGCCATAAAACCTGGTATATTAACTTTTATGCTTGCTGTGCCGCATCCGTAAAGATCACGAGCATAAATAATATGCTCTCCCAAACTAAGTGTAAAGGTCGATTGAGTGGAGAAGTCTTGATTTTGGTCAACAGCAAACGCATAGCTACCCGATCCAGAAGCTTTAATGGCTATTTTGCCGCTACCAAATGGAGGTAATAGTTCATAACTCAATTGAGGTAAACTTGATGGTTTTACCTTAAATTCCTTTATTTTTTTACAAGTATAATTTTCCCCTCGAATATTGGTGGTTTGTGAAACCTCTACCCAATATTCACCAATCTCTTTTATTTTTATTTGTGGCGTCGTTTCTCCTGTACTCCATAAAAATTGGTAAGCATTAGACGGTTGTAGCCTTGTCATTAGTGTAATTTCATCTACTGCATCGCATAATACTTCTTCTTCATATGATTTAATGTTAGGTTGGGGTGCCGCTAATAATTCAACTTCAATAATGCCAATACAAGTTGTTGCATTTTCAATTTTCGCAAAAAGAATTAAAGGCAATTCTTCAGCATTAAATTGGATATTAATGGGTAAGGAGTTTTCTCCTTTTAAAGCATCTTCTGCAGTTTGATAGTAGTTGATCCGTTTTCCGGGCGCATTAAAAATGCTTTCAATTTGGGTAGTGGCATCTACCAAATTATACCTTAGCGTACCACTGGCATCAGGACAATTAATTAAGTTAATTTTGGTTTTGGGATTTTCTGTAGTTTCAAGTCGTAATTCGCAAATATGATAACAGCCTCTTGGCGTTTCTACTCGTGCATAAATGACTTGACTTTTAACGGTGTTTTTAAAATTAGCAGTATCTGAAATAGGATTGCTCTTATTCTCGGCATCTTGTCGATTGGTATAAAAAGCTTGCACCTTATACAGAGCATTATTATTGGTTATTACGCCAATATTAGACTCCAAATTAAAAATACTTAATCCATCGGCATCGGTATCACAAGCCAGTAGCGTTTGGTTGTTGATTTCTTTAAAGTCTATAAATTCCACCTCAATTTCATCTTCAGCAATACAAGCATTTCCATAATCTAGAACCAATTTATAGCTACCCGCTGCGCTCACCGGGTAACTGGTTTCATTAGGTCCACTAGCTAAAAGAATATCTGGGGCGTTTTCTTGTACCGCATACCAACTATAAGTTTGCGGTGTATTAGTAGTATTTTGGGAGCTAAGGCTGTACACCTCACCTGGACATAAGCCGTTTTCGCCCACCAAATCCTCACCCAGATTGGCACCAATATTAAAACTACCTCCTTCTAAAAATACAGCCGAATCATAGCGGTAATTTTTTTCATCGGCGATAATCAATTTGATGTGATAACTTGTGTTGGGAATAACATCTGCCGTAGCGGTCAACGTTTTGGTCTGGCCATTAAAATTTATAGGGGCATTAGCTGGGTTAAAGCGATCAAAATAGGCTTCATTTTCTGCTTCGCAACCTCCAGGAATTGCAGGGTGAACCGTAGTTACTTGTACTGGAGTATTGGTTCCTGGTACTACAGCAATATTGGTATAGGTTCCCCCTTGAGGTTTAATTAAAAAAGCAAAAACATCTGAATATCGGCAGGTGTTGGGGTCATTTTCTTGGTATTCTTCAGACGCGAATATATAATTAAACTGAATTTGATTAGCATTGGGCGTAAAATCAAATTCAATGATGCTGGCGTTTACGGTTCCTTGAACATTCAGCACTTGTTCTAAATCATTATCTCCAACCCAGTTGGGCGCATCGTCATCGCTTAAGGAAGTATTTGGTCCTGGGACATTAGAAAGTCTTCCCGTAGACATTACCACACCATTAGCAAAAGGAAAAGAAGAACTGTTACTTGTAAAATAACCGTAGCTTAAATCGCCACCGCCAAAATTTCCGCTAACAGCATTAGTTACATTAACATTGCTAATGCAACCGCTATCCATTAAAATGTCTTCTATAAGTTCTTGTGGCGTAAAATTGGTTTGAACACTAATGTTCTGTCCAAAAACCGGGCAAAAAATAAGAATTAATAAAAATTGAAAAAATTTCAAAATACCAGTTTAAAAATGGGGAACAAAAATACAACTAAATAGTCTTTTATTAATCTATAAACTGGTTAAAAATCAATTAAATTATCGGTTCAAGTACACCCAGCCTTTAATGGGTTTAAAGTCGGGGTCATTTAAATTAAGCACATAGAAATAAGTACCGGTTGGCAACTGTTTCCCTACATTGTTTAAACCAACATTGCTAGTACCGTCCCAATTGGGGGTTTGATTATTTCCTTTATAAACCAAATTTCCGTAGCGCGAAAAAATTTTTAATTCAAAGCGTTCAAATACGGTATAGAGTCCTTTGATTCTAAAAACATCATTAATTCCATCATCATTTGGAGAGAAACCTTCAGGAATCCAAGGGGGGCAATGCTTGGTGCCAATTACAAGGCTATATATTTTATGGCATTGGTTGGGATCGTCGAAAGTTGTACGCAAATAAATTTCCTGCGGATTTTGGATATTTTGATACGCATACGGATTTTTAATTGGATTTTCTTGCGCTTGTGCGGAGGAAAAGGAGGTGTAAAAATCAACGATCTCTTCATTAGCTTGAAGGTCTAAATTCAAAGCTAAATCGTATAAATCAAAAATGTTTTGGTTATAACCTAAATCGCAGCGCGTAATCGGTGCTGAATTTTCAATGGCTATGGGCTTAATGATTAACATAGTGTCTAAAATCACAAAACAATCATCAAAATCAAGGTGTTGAATCCTGATATAAATTAGCATTGGATTTTGATTGTTTTCAAAAAATTCAGGATTAGGGATGGGGTTAGTATTTGATTCTGCCTCATCTAAACTTGTGAAATATAAAAATGTGTAAGCTGAGGGATTGGATAGAATTTCAGATTCGAGTTGTGTTAAATCAACTATACCTATTTCTTCTTGAGTGGTGTTATTACAAACTATAATGTCATCGGGTTGATTCCACTGTGGTAGGGTATAAACTTGTATGGTAAATGAAGTAATTAAAAAGCAATCTGGATCTTGTAGACTGGTTAACCTTATAAAAATTTCTTGTGGGTTGGTCGTATTTTCAAAAGCCGTAATATCAGTAATCGGGTTTTGATTGTTTTGCGCTTGAATTAAATCCGTAAAGAAAGAAACTTCTACTTGGGTTTGATTGCCCTTTACCAAAGCGAGATTGTTAGAAAAGTCAAAGATAGCCTTGGGTGTGGTAGATTGTTCTTGGCATACTTTTAAATCTTGAGGAGGTTGGGCTATCATCAAGTCTATTAAGCTAGTAGGTTGTTCCGCGGTGTTATCATTTTTATTTAATTCTGGAATTATGACCTGTTTATTAGAATCTAAATTGACTTCAATTTTTAAATTAAAATCTTGCGGAATGCTATTGGGTATATTCAGTTGAGTAGTGAAATCTTGAAATGCGCCAACAGCGATGGGGCTCGGTGTGAACTCTTCTTTGATAAAGGTATTATTCGCAAAAAATTTAACCGAAGTATTTGCGGGTAACACATCTGTACCGTTGGTATTGGCAATTCTATAGCTTAAATCGATGGATTTGGTGTTACAAACCGCGGTTACATCAAGAAAGCTAGGTGTAGGATCGGGTAGGGTGCTATTGAATACAGTAACAATATTACTTACAAAAACAATGTCTGCAGAAGAATTTAGTTCTATACTGGCAGTACTATCGCCTATATTAATGTAATTTTGAACATCATAAACATCTAGATCCATATTGTAAAGGTTGGTAGCGCCGGTAAAAGAGTTGGTGCCGTTAAAGGCATTATTCGCCGGATTAAGGGTATTGGAGAGTATGTTACCATTTAGTTTTAAGGTTTCGTTTACAGCTAATGCCGAATCACCTTCCCAAGTAAGGAAACCAATTTTTGCTCCTTGATTGTCTATTACATTTAGATTGTTTAATTGAATGCTTAAAGGGGTGCCGGTAGCGGCAAGGGTAACAAAACCATCGAAGACATCAACTTGATTTAGAGGTAAACTAAGGTCTTCATAAACAATAATAATACTCCAACCTCCAAAATTCATGCCGATATTACAATGACCATTATTGATAAAATTGGTTAAATCTAAATTAGATAATGTGTAAGTTCCTGTTCCTGTATTTTGAACTTGGGTAGTCACATCTTTAAAGGCAGCAAAAAAATCAAGATTATTGATGTTATAATTAAAGGTACGATCAGCATTTAGGCTTTGGTTGTTTAAACTAACATTAAAATCACCGGGCCCTGATCCTGCCCAGTATAAATAAGCTGCAATAATATTTTGATTGGCGGTTAAGTTCAGATTTGCCGAAGAGGAAGTTAAAATGGTACAATTGGTAGAATTTTCATTTTCGACAACATTAAGTGTATTTCCTATAGCGAGATAATCATATTGCCCGTTGAATTGTTGGAATTTGGTTAAAGGTGTTTGTGCAAATCCGTGAAAACCACTTAAAATAAAAGCTAGAGCGAATATAAAAAACTTCATAATAAACTACTTTTATATAAAAATAGTTAAAAATGTAGATAGACTAGCGTTTTAAAGTGAAATGTCCTTTTATTTCTTTATTGTTTTTTAGTCTGATTATATACCAATAGTCATTAGATGGCATGGGCTTTCCGTTATAATTGCCATCCCAGCCTGGACGTTCTGCATTAAATTGATAAAGCATTTTTCCGAATCGATCAAAAATTAGCACCTCGGTGCCGCGCAAGTTGTCTTCGTATTTACCAAGAATTCTCCATTTATCATTAATGCCATCGGCATTGGGTGTAAAGAAGCGCATTAATCCCAAAATACTTACTTTCTTAGAAGTTATTCCGCAGCCTTGCTCGCTTTTGACATACACGGTATATACTCCTGGGACTAAATTGTTGAAAAAAGGAGAGTCTTGATAAGGCCCCTCAGGATTTTCTATCGCATATTGATAGCTGCCTAAATTTTCTGGATCTAAAATTACTTGAATACTACTATCTGGAGAGAAGTGCGTTTCTTTGGTCATGAATTTTGCTTTTCCAACAGGAACTATGGTAAATTTCTTACTCTCGGTACACCCATTTTCGTCGGTAACCCGTACGGTGTGAGTGGTCAGTTCGGCGGTATTAATACTAGGAGTAGTTTCGCCAGAGGGCTCCCATAAGTAGGTGAATTTTTTATCTGAGGCTGCATCGACGGTTACCGATAAATTAATAGGATTGGGACTATATTCTAAACAATAAAAAATTTCTTCATCTGCATCTAAACTAAAGCTGGTATTAGATTCAAATTTAACTTCATAAATGTCAGAGCAACCAACCTCATCGTCGGTTAAATAAATACTAAAGGGTAGGTTGTTCTTAACTATTTCAACTGTATCTTCTGTGTACGGATTAATTTTTTTTGCCGCCTCATCTTCTGTACGGTAAAATTTAGGATTATTAAAGGTAATACCAGTTTCTTCTACTATTGAACTGAACTCCTTGGTTATTTTTTGATCTATATTGCAAACTAATTGTTGAATAGGTATCAGATTATAATTATTAATATCAAGGGTTAGCGTAGCTTGATTACTACAACTGGTTTGGGTGTTGACTAGTTGAACTTCAAGCTGTGCAGGTAGGTCAGAGGGGATGTAATTTTGTGGGTTAGAAATGAGCTTTTTGTTATTGTCTTTATCCCATTCATAAAATTCAAAAACCAAATTGGAATCGGGAAAATCGGCGCTAAGCTTTTCGCGGATTTCGACTAGATTAAATTCGGGCTGTTGGTTGGTTCGGGTGCATTGAAAATAGGTGTAATCTTGAATATCGGGTAAGGCTTCAAAAGTGATATTGGCAATTCCTATTAAGGGACATTTTCCGTCGTTAAAGGTAATTTCTAAAATATATTCTTGCGTTTGTGGAAATCCTAATGCCAAATCTGGAGTAACCAGTAAACTGTTGCCAGTAACAGCAGGAAGAGGAGAATCGTTTTTAGACCAAGTGTAGCTCGCGTTGGGTAAGTTGGGATAAGCCAATTGATAATTTTCGGACGCGCACAAACTAATATTAGTAATTAATTCATCATCATCTTGATTGATAATGTTGATGCGGTCTACAAAAAATGACTGAATAAAAGGAGGTAATCCAAAAACCGCATTTCTTTGAGCTAAAGGGACCGCACCATCAAAAGTACTTTCGGTATACTCTAGCGAATTGAAATCGGCATTCGGGTTTTTTATTACGGCCAATTTCGGCTCTCCAATAACGGGTTTATAAATTCTGCCATCTGGACCTAATTGTAGAGCAGTGGCTTGCTCTGAGGTGGTGATGAGAATTTCATTTATACTTGCCGCCATATTGGGAGCAGTTAAATCCCATTGAAAAATCTTATTTGCCAGATTATCATTAGCGGTAGCATAAGCTTTTGTTGAATTTGCACTAAACTCTACGCCGTATGGATTTACATTTTCAACAAGCGCTGTACTACTAGTAACTTGACCAGTGGTAGGATTGAAATCGGAAAAATATACTCCGCCATTTGGCAAATCATCACCACTATTTTGATCAAAAGTTTTGGTATGATGCGCAGTTAAAATTTTTAAACCATCAGGAGAGGCTTTAATATAACCCAATGCGGCTCTTCTGTAGGCGTTTAAAGGTATCGTGGGGCCTATAGTTGAGGTTACCGGAGTGGTGTTTATGCCATTTTGATCTATTTTAAAGGCATAAAAGCTATCAACAAAATGTGTAATTACCCAAATACTGCTGCAATCTGCCCCTTTTACCGCCGTAATTTTCTCAGCACACTTATATTTTATTTCTTCGGGATCATTTTGATCATAGGTTATTAAATGTATATTTTTTTGACCAGGTACAACATCTCCTAGTCCGTTGTTTAGCCTCATATCGACGATGGAGTAGTTAAAGCCATTATTGAAACCGTCATCGGCTACAGGTACAGCAGTATTAGTGTCGCTGTAATTGGCTTGTGGTATCCCGTTGCTATTGGCCGGACCTTGATTAGGGTAAGCAATAGCATTTTGGTGGTGTGGTTCATCTACCGTGAAAATAAAATATAAATCTTTATCTCCTGGGTGAGGTACAATAAGTGCACTGCTTGTACTACTAGGATCGCCATGAAGACCAGAATTCCCATAATAATCGGCATTGCCCATAATTTGATGGTTCCGGTTCCAAACTGTTCTACCGTCTGAGTAAAACAGAAGATTTCCCGAAGCGTCTGAAATACTAGAGCAACCTTCAGAGGTATTGATTTGACCATTGGTTATGGCTGTAGGAGTGCCATTATCAAAGTTTATACCTGCGTTGTAGCCAAAATACCAATTGTTGGCTTGCCCTTGGGCTTGTATATTTAAGTTGTTAAAAATAAGTGCAATTGATACAACTAGGGCAAGGCGTAAATTCATTAAATCTGTATTTTTAAAGGTCTCGGTGTTTTAATAAAGCATAGCTTCCCCACACAAAAATGAAAATCCAAACTAAAACGATTAGGATTTGATGAAAGTAAACATTCGAATCAAATTGGAAATCAGTGTTCAATTGGTTAGCAGTACTTTGTATTACATTTAATTTTGAAATGGGCTGTTTAACTAGATTGCTTATAGATTCTAGAGGGAAAAATTGGGTAATATTTTTTGCTACTTCTTCAGTTCCTATCTCCCAACGAATAAGTCCGTAAAGTAGATTTTCAAAAATCCACCAAACAAAAAGAAAACCTAGAGCGAAAGCCGATTTCTTAACAAAAATACCTAAAAACATGCAAAAGCTAAAGAAACCAACCAACTTTATAAAATAAGCCAAGAGGTATTCGAGATCAGAAAAAATGATGATTAACTCGTCGTAATCTGAAAATATAATTCCTAAAATAAGCGAAACAATAAAAATGAATAGGGTAGAAACCAATGAAAAAACCACTACGGTATAGAATTTAGAAAGAATAAATTCCTTTTTGCTTAAACCATCAATTAGGTTTTGTTTAAGGGTGCGGTTGCTGTACTCATTAGACATCATTGATACAATAACAATGGCTAGAAAAATCTTTAAAAAAGCAGCAAAATAAGTGTTGAAATGCCAAATATAAGGGAAGTTAAAAATTCCTTGGTCGGCCAACTGAAAATCTATCCCTCCAAACTTAAAGCGGATCGACGCAAATAGAGCAATGAGTGTAAATAAAGCGAAATATATTATACTTAAAACACGTGCAGAACGGCTGTGTTTTAATTTTTGAAATTCAATTTGTAAAAGTCTTTTCATGCTTAGGTGTTTTTTTGACTGGTAAGTTGTAAAAACTGTTGCTCGAGGCTTTCTTTTCGTTTTACGAGATGAGAAAGTATGATGCCCTTTCCAATTAATAGCTCATTTATTTCTTCAGCTTTAGCGGGCTCAGATAAGAAGGCGGTAATAAATTCATCTTCATCTTGTTTAATTACACGCTCAAATAGATTGTTGGCTTCTAAAACCTCCATAAGTTGCTGGGTGTTTTGAGCATTAAGCTCTACATAACCATGATTGGCTGTTAGTTCTTGTACAGGGCCTGCATAAAGTTTTCTACCTTCCCGTAAAATCACCACATGGTCACATACCTTCTCAACCTCATCTAACAGATGGGAAGCTAAAAGAATAGTAGTTCCCATTTTTGCGATCGTTTTAATAATCTCTCTAATTTGATGAATCCCTTGAGGATCTAATCCGTTAGTGGGTTCATCCAAAATCAAAATTTCAGGGTCGTTGAGAAGTGCAGAAGCAATGGCCAGCCTTTGTTTCATCCCTAACGAAAAAGCGCTAAATTTTGTGTTTTTGCGATCGAGTAAACCTACCAGTTTTAATTTATCATCAATGGCCAATGTAGATACATTTTTTATTTTACAAACCAAGGCGAGATTCTGGTAAGCAGTCATGTAAGGGTAAAAATTGGGCCTTTCGATAATTGCTCCTACCTTTTTAAGAGCTTGATGTGTGTTTTCTTCACCATTAAACCATTTAAAAGAACCACTAGTGGCGTTTACCACATTGAGCACAATACCCAAGGTAGTTGATTTACCGCTTCCGTTGGGTCCTAGTATTCCGTAAACGTGGCCTTTTTTAATGGTAAAAGAAAGCTGATTTACCGCTGTAATTTTACCATAGGTTTTGGTTATATTTTCAAGAGTAAGTATTGTATTCAATATTTCGTTTTTTTTATAAAACGATAAACTTACATAAATGTTACCGTATTTATACTGCGAAGATTAGTATTTTTGATAAAAAAATAAGCATGTCAGATCGTTTAATGTCTAAAAGAAAACCAGCATTTCCTATTAATGAAAGGTTAAAAGCCTATTTGGTGAAATACAATAGAAGTACAAAAATTCCGGTATTTTATGAAGATTTGTTGCGTTTTTCGGGTAGTATAGTGGTGTATGATGAGAACGACGAAGATACTCTTTGGGTGCGTTGTTATTACCCAGACCACGAACGCAGTGATATAGATACCAGCTTAAAGCGGATTTATACTATCTTATATTCAGACGGTAGCGATGATTCGTTTAAATTTTTAAATATAGACGCCATTGATTATTGCACCTTTGGTAATTCAAAACCTTTTAGAGTCAAGGTGCGTAATATTTTAAACGATAGTGTTACCTACTTCTATGTGAAGAAAGCAGATGCGTCTCGAATCTATGGTTTAGAATTTGAACACTTGTTATCTCCGCACCGTATTGGTTTCTTAGTGTATAGAGACACTTTAATCGAAGAACATATAAGCGGAATTCCAGGAGATGTTTTCATTAATGATATGCTTCCTACTTGCGATGATCGTGATAAAACGTACATAGCCAAACAATTTGTGAAATTTAATGAGCGCTGTACCATAAGACTTTTGGGCGATATGCGTTCTTATAACTATGTAGTAATACCCACCCATGATTTTGATCATGTGGCTTATCAAATTCGAGCCATAGATTTTGATCAGCAATGTTTTGAAGGCAAATTAAAGGTTTATCGGCCACAATTCTTTAAAGAAAATTATGCCATGGTTAAGCTCGTAGCAGATTATTTACAAGAATCATCTATTGAGCAGTATCAAAAAGAAGAACGTAGCCAAGTGGCTAAAAGATTAATAATTACGCAAAAAAGGTACAAACAATTAATACGCTGTATGATTGCCGATGAAATTTCTACCCGAGAAAATGTAAAGCAGTTAAGAAGAGAGTTGATGAATTTTTCAAACGATATTAGTTTTAAACGAGCCAAATCTATGGGGCATATCTTAAAAACAGCGCTAAACTTTGTGAAAAGAAACTACCAAGATATAAGTAGTAAAGAATTTGAAGAATTTTAAATAAAAAAACCAACTGAAAAGTTGGTTTTTTTGTGTTCTTATTTTTTATCCTCTTTGTTAAAGTAAACTAAGTAGTAGTACATCTGCCGTTCTTCATCCCAGCCTTTTTCAATAAACTTCTCAGCGCTTTCTGGGTTAATAAAATCTAGCTTAATTTGTACATTAGTGTCTAGATTAATTACACTTTTTATTTTCTTTCTGGCCGCACTTACCGCTGTGTTTGAAACAGGAAATTCGGTTAAATCTTCGATTTTATATTTAGGTGCTTTTTCGGTTTTATAATGTTGAAATTCAGGTATTAACTCTGGATTTTCAAGTACCTCATTTAAAAATTGATCTTCTTTAAAGTTTTCGTTTTTGGCAAAATGATTTACCGCTCGATTCATAAACAAAACTTCCTGTTGTTTGTCTTCGGCCGGTAAAACTACATCCTTAGCAAAATCTTGACAAAACTTTAAATAGCTTTTGGTATTAAAGTTCTCATCTGCAAATACGTCTACCGACAAAAATTGCTCTAACCAATACTTTGTATCATACCTATTTGAATCTATACTTAAAATTTTATAACCTTCTTCTTTGTTCTTATTAAAAATTAAGGCGCCTTTATCTAATTTATTCAAATTAACGCCCTGTTGTAAAATAGCTTCTAAGTTTCCTTGATTCTCATCAAATTGTAAAAAGTCGTGTTTCAACTCAGATTTAAAAATACCTACGCCATCAAGTTTTTCATTGTCCAACATCAAATTTTCAAAATGAACTACGTATAACTCACCACTTTTAATGTGCGGATGTTTACCTTCATTAAACAATAACTGAGCTATTTTTTGTGATTGCTCATGCGCCTTAGCAGGATTGTCAAAAATCTGACTCACCGCTTCAAATAAATCGTGGTATTCTAAATCTACATCATGGATAAATTGATAATAAGTCTCTTCTTTCTCTCTAAAAGATTTAAGAAAATATTCTTTTAACAACGCATTGAGTTCATCGTTGAGTTGAAAAGGGTTTTGGGAAAGAAATAGACTTTCGTTTCTGCTTTTATTTCCTACTCGGTGTATCGATAGACTTTCGATTTGAGCGCTATATAAGTTTATCATTTACTATATTTTAGTTTAGTGGTTTTCCGCTTTAAGCGAAAAAAAATTAGTTCCAATACTGGTTATAGTCAATATCATCTAGGTTGTCTAGATTATCAAAATCTTCAAATTCATCAAATAAATCAGTATCTTCTTCTCTTTGTTTAGGATCTGAGTCAGCTTCAAATTGCTTCTCGGGTGGACTGTCTGGTAGTTGCCCTTGGGCAAATAATAAATTAGGATAATCTATCTCTTCGTCTTCTTGGGTGATATCAGCTAACTCAACATAAAATGTCCACATACTAAAAAAGTCGTATACATAAATAAGTTTGGTTTGCTTATGAGATAAGATGCTATCGAGACGAGTCTCATTCATCATTCTCACTTCATTTGAGCCTTCGCTCATGTCAAAAAGTACAATTTCTTCACCTTGTGTCCAGTCTTCATCACTTAAATAAAAGCTTGCCATCTCGGTACCATCAAAACCAAAAGCTTGCACAATTGTATTGTGTAAATCTTCCAAGTTATCGGAGGCTTTTATTTCTAAATCTCTAAAAACATCATCAAACGTGTCAAGAACTATTCTAAATTTATATACCATAGGGTGAATTTTTTGGCTTGCAAAGATAGTCTTTTTTATTTATTTACTAAACCTATGTAAGGCGAATGTCATACTTGAAATGAGTAAAAAGGCTCCCAGCTGGTGGGCTAAGCCTAAGGCAAGTGGCACCTTATAAATTATAGTAAGCACCCCTAAAATAAATTGAAAAACAACCAAAATAAGTAAGGTGTTAATGGCTATGTTTTGTTGTGCTTCTAAATTCATTTTTCTGGTTTTATACCAAATAATTAGAATAACCAATACCACGGCATAGGCTAGTGTTCTGTGTATAAATTGAATTCCGCTTGGGTTTTCAATAAGGTTTTTATAGAAAGGCTCTAAAAGATAAACGGTATGGTGCATAAATTGGCCCTCATTCATCATTGGCCAGTGGTTGTGAAGTAGCCCTGCTTTTAATCCAGCAACAAAACCACCATAAATAATCTGAATAAGTAAAATGACAATTCCTATAATTAGCCAATTTTTGATGGGTTTATTGGGTTTTCTTTTTTGCGGATAAATTAAATCTAAAGCAACCCAAAGGGTTAAAGCAAAGGTTATAAAAGCAGTGGTTAAATGTGCGGCCAGTCTAAAATGGCTTACATCGGGTTGGTCTACCAAACCGCTTTTTACCATATACCAGCCTAAAAAGCCTTGAAAAGCACCTAGAGCCAATAAGCCTATACATTTTTGAATGGTTTTTTTACTGAGTTGTTTAGTAATAAGAAAGTAAAGAAACGGTATAATGAATACTAAACCTATTAGCCTACCTAATACGCGATGAAACCACTCCCAAAAATAAATAGCCTTAAAATCGGCTAATTCAAAATGGGTATTGTAGGCTTTGTATTCTGGGAATTGCTTGTAAAATTCAAATGCTTCTTGCCATTCTGCATCGGTGATTGGTGGAATAGTACCTCCGATTAACTTATAATTAGACATAGATAGTCCCGAATCGGTAAGACGTGTAATCCCGCCTACCATAACCATTATAAATAATAATAAGCACCCAGTTAAAAGCCAGTAAATTACTCTTTTATTATCTTTCTTTTTCATTTTTAAAGTTACCGATTATTCGTTTTGATTTGATACTTTTTTTAAACCTAACTTTTCACCTTTTTTTATCATAAAATCTCTAGCGGCCTCATACTCATTAGGTATTTCTCCGTCAAGAATAGCTTCTTTGATAGCACTTTTTATTATACCAATTTCACGGGAAGGCTTTAATGCGAATGTTCTCATGATTTCCTCTCCAGATACCGGGGGTTGAAAGTTGCGCACGTGGTCGCGTTCTTCAACTTCCTTGATTTTTTGCCGAACAATTTTGAAATTGTTGTGGTACTTTTTAAACCGTTTTGGGTTTTTGGTGGTGATATCTGCTTCGCACAAGGTCATTAAATCTTCTAAGTCTTCACCTGCATCAAATACCAGCCTTCTAACAGCAGAGTCGGTTACTGCTTGGTCAACAATTGCTATTGGTCTTGAAGACATAAGTACCAGTTTTTGCACATATTTCATCTTATCGTTCAAGGGCATTTTTAGTCTTTTAAACAATTGAAAAACCATTTTTGCCCCTACAAATTCGTGGCCATGAAATGTCCAACCGTTTTTTTTGTGAAATTTTTTAGTGGGAGCTTTTCCTATATCATGAAGTAGGGCAGACCAACGTAGCCATACATTCTTAGTGTACGGCGCTATATTATCTACCACCTCAAGGGTATGCCAAAAATTGTCTTTATGGGTTTGTCCTTCTTTCTCATCTATTCCCTGTAAATCTGTTAATTCTGGTAGTATGAGTTGTAATAATTTAGTTTGGTGTAATAATGTGAAGCCTATAGAAGGTTTATCTGCTTCTAAAATTTTATGCAATTCATCAACGATTCTTTCCTTGCTTATAATTTTAATGCGCGTGTGATTCTTTGTAATTGCTTGTAAGGAAGAATCTTCAATTTGAAAATTTAACTGCGTAGCAAAACGAATGGCTCTTAACATACGCAACGGGTCATCGCTATAGGTAATGTCTGGATTTAGGGGCGTGCGTATTATCTTTTTCTTTAAATCTTGTAAACCTTGAAAAGGATCTAAAAGCGCTCCAAAATTATTCTTGTTTAATTGCAACGCCAAAGCATTAATTGTAAAATCACGTCTATTTTGGTCGTCTTCTAAACTGCCCTTTGAAACCGATGGGTTTCTGCTGTCTTGAGCATAAGATTCTTTACGGGCTCCTACAAATTCAATTTCTAAATCGTAAGCACGCAACATGGCGGTACCATAATTTTTAAAAACCTGTACTTTTGGATTATGGGGCAATAACTTTGAGACCTCTAGTGCCAAGTCTATACCACTGCCCACACATACAATGTCTATATCTTTAGCTTTATTGCGTTCTAAAAAGAAATCCCTAACAAATCCGCCAATAGCAAATGTTTCTAACTCTAAGCGTTCTGCCGCTTCTTGGATATAAGAAAAAATAGGGTGGATTAATGCTTCGGGGTATTGTGTCACGGTATCTAGTTTTGCATTCATAAGTAGAGAAAATAAAGCCTTATTTTCTAATTATTTTCACTTTTCCGTCTTGGCTTAATTTAATAATAGCCGAAGGCGAACTGTTTTTTTTATGTTGGTGCAAATTTACGACATAGTCGACTCCCTCTAAAATTTCTGGACTTATTTGCTGAAAAGATTTAGGGCTGGGCTGGCCACTTACATTAGCCGAAGTGGAAACCAAAGGTCTTTTTAATTTTCGAATTAATTTATTGCAAAATGCTTCTTTGCAAACGCGAATACCTAAAGTATTATCTTCGGCTACAACGTTTTCAGCTACACGTATGGGTTGGTCGTAAACAATGGTAGTTGGTTTGGCAGCATATTTCAAAATATCATAAGCTACTTCTGGTACCTCTTCAACATATTGATTTAGCATTTTAAAATCTGAAACCAAGCAGATTAAAGCTTTGCTTTCTTGCCTGCGTTTCAGGGCATAAATTTTATCTATTGCGTCTGCATTGGTGGCATCACAACCTATTCCCCAAACTGTATCGGTGGGATATAGAATAATTCCGCCCTTTTTTAAAACTCCTAAAACCTTGTTTATTTCTTCAATCATTATTTAAAATTAAGTAGTCCAAAACCCTTTTGGCAAAGTTACTATTTATTTTGCGACAAACATTCAAAACCTATAAATAGCCTAGCGTTTTTAAGTTTTTTTTTAAAGAATTTTAGGCCCGGTTTAGAGATGGTATTTTAGAGAATAAATTTCTAAATTTAGTTTGCTAGCTGCTAAAATTACCTCTGCTTTCAAATACGTAAATTAGACCGGTTAAAAATTAAGTGTCAATCCCTTAAAGCGCAAGGTTTATTGTTGAAGATTTATTATTTTTTGTGTTTGCTTTAAAGATTTAGTTAAGGGTGCCCCTTGTAAGAGGGTTAAGAATAATCTCCAATACTTAGGTTTCACCAGACTAGTGAAAAAATAACGCAGAATATAATAGAGGAGTAATATTTTATGTTGCCAATAGCCATGATGTTTACGCGTATAGTATAACAAAGAAATTTTTTGCTCTATTTTTATATGAACACCTTTTTTTGTACTGGCGTTTTTGTAGTGAATGTAAGATAGGTTCGGATAAAGAAAAGTGCTAGCGTTGTGTTGCTTTAAAAGTCGCAAAGAAATATCAGATTCTTCGTAGTAAAGAAACATGTTGTCATCAAATCCTCCAATGGCATTAAATTCTTCTGCACGAGTAAACATATAAGATCCTTGTACATAATCTACACGAGTGGGTTTATCGTAAAAAATCTTTCGGTTTAAATAACGTTTTGGAAAAAGTGCCTCCAATATGGGGCGTCTTAAAATTTCTCTCCCTAATGATGAAAAGTGATCTATTGTAACCCTAAATTTTTTATTTTGATCTAGCATTTGGGGCGAACATATACCAATACTCGGATTTTCATCCATAAAGGCTTTTAATTCCTGCAAGGTGTTTTTAGAAAGGTGCAAGGTGTCATTATTTATAAAAGCATAATATTGGCAAGGAGAAGCCATTTGAACCCCAAGCATATTTCCACCTCCAAAACCAGTATTTTTCTTACTTCGAAATAGCTTTATTTTATCATTATCTATAGAAGCTACTTCTTTTTTTAGCAGTTTGTATTCCTCTAAAGAGGACGCATTATCAACTATAATGATTTCATAATTAAGCGAAGATTGCTCCGTATTTAAAATGGATTTTACGCAATCTATAGTGAAACTAGTAGTGTTATAATTTATTATAATACAACTAACATCAATTGATTCTAGGTTAAGATTGGTTTCCATTTTTTTGAGATGTTTTGTAAATTAAATAAATGAGCTTCTTTTTTAGCTAAAGCTGATTTTTTCTGATTTGGGATTGCGTTAATCACTTTCGATAGGGTCGAATTTAATTCCCCTTCGGGGAAGACGAGACCAATTTCTTTCTTGATAATTTCTGAGGGGCCAGAATGATTACTGCTTATAGGTATTAGACCTTGGGCCATGCCTTCAATAATCACCATACCAAAGAGCTCTTCCCATTTTTTAGTTTTTTTAGAATTGAGCAAAAGATATTGTTGATCGCTTAAAATTTCAGCTAATTTTGATTTATCGCTTATGCCTCCTAAATAGAAAATATTTTCTGATGATTTTGCAGCGTCTTCGGCTAAATTACCCAGCTTGCCACTTCCGATTATGGTTAATTGTATGGTTGTGTTTTCTTTAAAAAAGTCTAAAACTTCTACTAGTCCTTTCTCCTGTACCAGTCGCCCCACATAAACAAAAGAATTTTGTTTTTTTTCGGTTTTAAAATCCGTAAAGAAAGCCTTATCCACCGCGTGGTAAACAACGCTTATATTCTCAGGTTTTAATTGGTAGTTAGCTAATAAACTGTTTTTTGCTGTTTTGGTTACACAAAAAATATGTTTTGCCTTATGTTCTAAAAACCGGCGCCACGTAGTATAGGTTTTTTTGTTTTTGGTTTGTTTGGGATTAAAAGATTTATCCCAACAGGTCCAAGAAGTATGATAATAAACGCTATGTCTTTTAAGCAAAGGTAATAATCGATTTAATTTATCATCAAAAGGCGCGATGCCAAGGACTATTTTTTTATTTTTGCTAACCAGTAATTTTGCGACAAAGATTAGGTTTATAATTTGTTTTTTTAAAAGCTTAGGTTTGCCTTTAATCAAGCTTTTAAATAACTTCCCAAAAATAGAAAATTCTCTGAATTTAATTTCTATATCGTTTTCTTGAAGAAGTTGTTTTAAGCCAATATAGTGATTGTCAGCTCCGTTTTTATGTAAAACATAAATGGTTTTGGTGTTCATAAAGAAAAACTATGTTGCAAACTTACTATTTTAAATTAGTATGATAATAATAATATGAATTTAAGCGAAAAGCCTATTTGAATTTTATTATTTTACCCTTAGATTTATTTGTCTAGGTAAAGTTAAATTTTTTTGGCGTTATCTTTTAAATCATAAATCTTTTTTACAATCAAAGTTAAATAAATGAAAGCTTATTTTGCACCCTCTTTGCCCCTACCAGAAGAAATTATTTACTCTTGTATAGAGAATTTTGACCTTAAGGGTACTGAACTGGGGAACCAAGATCGAAATAAAATTAAGTGTTTTAAGACCGAGTATGGAATTACTCTCAATGTAAAAGCCTTTAAAATTCCAAATCTAGTTAACAAGGTAGTTTACCGGTTTTTTAGAAAAAGTAAAGCGCAAAGGTCTTTTGAATATGCACAGCATTTAAAAGAAAAAGGCCTAGGGACCCCGCAGCCATTAGCTTATTTAGAAGCCAAAAGCTTGCTTAGTTTTGGCAAAAGTTATTATGTATGTGAGCATATTGAGGCAGACTATACTTATCGCGATTTTACCAAAGACTTCACTATTCCTAATTATGAGAAAATTTTAAGAGCTTTTACCCGATTTACCTTTAAGCTACACGAGAATAATATACTTTTTCTCGATCATTCGCCAGGTAACACTTTGATTAAACTTGAAGACGGTGAACCTAATTTTTATTTGGTAGATCTTAACCGGATGCTATTTAAACCCTTAAGCCTTGACGAACGCATTAAAAATTTTGCTAGATTAACCACGCATAAAAAAATGGTAGAGATAATGAGTGATGAATATGCAAAATGTATGCAATTACCTTTTAATGTGGTTTTTGAAAAGATGTGGGCAGAAACTCAAGATTTTCAAGCTAAATTCAAGCGAAAAAAAAGAATAAAACAGAAAATTAAGTTTTATAAGTAATTCAGCATCACTTTCGGTTTTTACGTAATAACCATACTTTAGCGTATCGCATTACCACCGTATAACTTTTGATGTAAGCAATGATAAAACCTACTACGCCATCGCGAAAACCACATTGTATAAAATAATGCTTAAAAAAGCTCCATAAGGGTTTAATGACAAAATGGTAAGCGGTAAGTTTTCCGGTTGTTTTATCGTAATCCTTAGCTTGCCACCAAGCATACCTATTCATCTTCTCTAAATATTGGTCTAATGAAATATAGGTATTGTGATAAAATTTATTTTTTAGCTTCCCTAATTTACCATTGGCTATAATTTCGGCGTGAACTTTTTTGTCCTCGTAATGGCAAAAATCTCGTTTAAATAGGCGAATTACTTTATCGTTTCTCCAACCACTATGGTTTACGGGTTCACCCATAAAGTGATTCTTTCTACCAATCCAAAAACCAACCGTACCGTCTTGTGGTGGGTTGGCGAGAATAGCCTTTATTTCTTTTTCTAATTCTGGGGTTACTCGCTCATCTGCGTCTACCAGTAATATCCACTGATTTTTTGACTGTGGGATTGCCCAATTTTTCTGTGAAGCAGAGTATTTATATTCTCTTCGGATAACACGGCTGGCTAATTTTTTTGCTTTTTCGTAAGTTCCATCCGTGCTAAAACTATCAACCACCAAGATTTCATCGGCAAAATGAACAGATTGAATAACCTCATCAATGTTGTGAAGTTCATTTCCTGTAGGTATTATGGCTGTTAATTTTTCCAAAAAAGTGACTGACTTTTATACTAAGGGGCAAAAATAGAATTTATTTAAAGCCTAAGATAACATTTAGCAAAAAAATATTCTATCGGCTCTACCTCTAGATGAAGTAAACGAAAAAAGGTTGCGTTTTTTTAGGGTTTTTTATAAATAGCTATAATTTTCTAAGTGAAATGTTTATTTTTGACTCGTTTAAAAAAGATTTAGTTAGCATACGTGTCATCAAAACCTCAAATATCGGTTATTATTAGTACTTACAATTCTGAAAAGTGGCTTGAAAAAGTGCTTTGGGGTTATGCTTGCCAAGATTTAAATAATTTTGAACTGGTACTAGCCGATGACGGCTCTAAACAACCAACATTTGACTTGATTGAGCAATTGCAACCCGATTTGCCTTTCAAGATTAAACATATTTGGCAAGAAGATGAAGGTTTTCAAAAATCTAAAATTTTAAACAAAGCGATTCTGGCTTGTGACAGCGATTACATTTTAATGTCTGATGGTGATTGCATACCAAGACAAGATTTTGTAAGTCAGCACTTAGCTTACAGGGAAAAAGGATATTTTTTATCTGGCGGTTATTTTATGTTACCCTTGACTATATCTGAGTTAATAACTAAAGAGGATATATTTAAACAACGCTGTTTTGATGTAGCGTGGTTAAAAGCTCGAGGACTCAAAGCATCTTTTAAAAATACTAAGTTGCGGGCTAACAATAAGCTAAATGCAATTCTAAATTTTATTACACCAACCAATGCCAGTTGGAATGGTCATAATGCCAGTGGTTGGAAAGCAGATATACTGGCGGTAAATGGTTTTGATGAACGCATGCAATACGGGGGGCAAGATCGTGAGTTGGGTGAGCGCTTATTTAATTACGGCATAAAATCTAAACAAATTCGTTATTCTGCCATTTGTGTGCATCTTGATCATCCGCGCGGTTATAAAACACCCGAATCCATAAATAAAAATCTTGCCATCAGAGCGGCTACTAAAAATAAAAAGTCAAAGTGGACCGCTTTTGGTATTCAAAAGAAAACCAATTAAACCTCTTTTATTTCTTTCTTGTTTTTAGGTAATATTGGTAGTTTTACCATGTCTCCTAAAATTTTATTGTAATGAGCAGGGTGAAAATCTTTCCTTCCGTCAGCCGGATAAAAAGTCATTTCTCCAAAAATAGTTTTATTTTTAATAGAATATAGATCCACCCTTACAAAAGGAAATTTATCTGCTAATGTTCTCGCGACCCAAATCATTTCTTCAAAATTCTCTGGCTGAGTCATTTCTCCTTCGTATAGCCTATTTTCTTTATTGTAAAACTCTAGTTTGTTCCATTCTAAATCATAAAAAGCACGCTGATCATTAATGCCTCTTTCTACATCTATTTGTAAAAACTTTGGCTCTCCGTTGAAACAAAAGAATTTATAATCTAAGATTACATCTTTGTCCATTTCTTCCAAATACTTTTCTGCAATTAATCTAGGAGGTACATTTTTATAAGCCCATTCAAGTCCGCCACGGTAGTATTGGTTTTTATGCATCCATTTATTCATTAAAAACCTTGCTTTGTTTCGGTTGAGCTTTGTTTTGTCTTTGACAATGAGGTTAAAATGAAAACCGTGCACGCCTTTGATCACAAATTGATTAGGTAATTCATCAAAATTGACTTTGGAGGCTTTGTCATAAACTGCGATTAAATCATTCAAGTATTGTTCGCCCACTTTTTCTTTTACATATTCTCTTACCGCATACTTGTCAACTAATTTGGTGAGGATATCTGGGTGATAGTAGGTCTTCAACCACTGTATTTTCTGATTAAACTCGACTGGATTTTTTAAATCTAATTTCTTGCCTAAGTAGTACTCATAGTAAATAGGCATATAGATCTCAGGAGGGAGAAATTTCATTTTCTTTAAAATTCCATAGAGTAATTTTTTTGCTCCCATATTAAGCTTTGATCGATTTTTGAATAAATTGAACTAAGTTTTTTTTCAATAAGTTAGGTTCGAATTGCGAATAATATTCTTTTTGATGCTTTTTCAAAAATTTTCTATCCTTATTCTTAAACAATTCGGGCTTAAAATCTTTTAAATGAACGTTCATGTGTTTTTTATCAGAATCATTATTTCCCCAAGTTTCTTTCCTAATCCAAGGGGAGAAGATTGCAAAGCTAGGAATATTAACTGCTTTGGCCATGTGAATTGCTCCTCCTTCATTGCCAATCATAGCTTGGCAAAAAGAGGTGAGTATAATAAACTCTCTTAAACTAGGAGCATAAAAATCGTTTATCGCATTTAAGGTTTGAGCGTTGCAATGTGATTTTAATTCATTTACAAATTTGCTTTGATGTGGAATATAATTAAATAAGAAAGTAATTTCATTAAATTCCGCTTTAAGCGTATTTAAAAGCTGCGCCAAAAAGGGCAGGGGGTAAGTTTTATCGGGAGAACTGCCCAAGATATTTACCATTACAAGAAATTTATTATCTAATTTAATATTTTTCTTGGCTAGTTGTTCTTTTAACTGATTTCTTTCTTCTTCATCCAAGTGAATTTTTGGAGATACATCATAATCGATATTTTTGAATAAAGGTTCTAGCATTTTTAATCGGTTTTCTTGAGCTAGAGGAATTCCTTTATTTCTATTCTTTTGAGAGTCAATAGGGTTTGTATAGGCCCAATTGAGGTATGACTTTGATTTACCGATTCTAATTTTTGCTTTAGAAAAGAAGCTAATCAAAGCACTCGCGTTTTTGCTGTAAACGTCAATTACCACATCGTAATTTTCTTTACGGATGTTTTTTAAAAAGCTGTAAAATTTTCTTTTACTATTTTCAATTTGAGGGGTAAATTCGATTATATTATCGATGTACGGATTGTTCAGTACTACCGGTAAGGTGTGTGAATAAATAAGGTAATGTAACTCAGCAGAAGGGTTTTGCTTTCTAATCGCTTCAAATAAAATAGAAGAGGTTAGTACGTCTCCAATCATCTTCTGCTGAATTATTAAAATTTTCATACTATACGGCTACGTCATACGTTCGTAATGCGTCATTTAGTGAGGTTTTCTTATTGGTGCTTTCTTTTCTCTTTCCAATAATCAACGCACAAGGTACTTGAAATTCCCCCGCAGGAAACGTCTTGGTATAACTACCGGGTATGACTACAGAGCGAGCGGGTACAATTCCCTTCATCTCCATTGGTGTGTCGCCCGTAACATCTATAATTTTGGTCGATGCTGTTAAAACCACATTTGCACCTAGAACGGCTTCTTGCTCTACGCGTACTCCCTCTACAACAATACTTCTAGATCCTAAAAATGCATTATCTTCAATAATTACAGGAGCAGCTTGTAAAGGTTCTAAAACTCCACCAATTCCAACTCCTCCAGATAAGTGAACATTTTTTCCTATTTGCGCACAGCTACCTACAGTTGCCCAGGTGTCTACCATAGTGCCTTCATCAACATAAGCGCCTATGTTAACATAACTAGGCATCATAATGACCCCTTTAGATATAAAAGCTCCGTGCCTAGCCACAGCATTGGGTACAACCCGAATTCCTTTTTCCTTGTAGCCCGTTTTTAGTGGCATTTTATCGTGGTATTCAAATATACCAGCTTCCATGGTTTCCATTTTTTGAATCGGGAAGTAAAGTACAACAGCCTTTTTTACCCATTCATTTACCTGCCAGCCAGCTGTAGTAGGTTCTGCACAACGCAAAGAACCTTCATCTATTAATTGTATTACTTTTCGTATAGCTTGTACCGTATCGGCGTTTTGCAATAAACTTCTGTCGTTCCAAGCCTTTTCAATGCTTTCTTGTAGCCTTTCCATAAAAATAATTTGGTGTAAATATACAGTATCTGTCCAAAATAGAAATCTATTTTTAAAGAAGTATTAAATTTGCAAAAAAATCAAACCTTATATGCCTCGAATTTTAGCTATTGATTTTGGTACCAAGAGAACAGGAATAGCTGTTACCGATGAGATGCAACTCATTGCTTCTGGACTTACCACTGTAGAAACTAAACACTTATTAACTTTTATTAAAGAATATATTGCTAAAGAAAAGGTGGAGTTGCTTGTGGTGGGCGAACCTAAACAAAGAGATGGCTCTCCTAGCCAGAGTGAAGCGCCTATTCAGGATTTCTTAAAAGTTTTGCAAAAAGAATGTCCAGAACTTAAGGTGCAGCGTGAAGATGAACGATTTACAAGCAAAATGGCCGTTCAAAGCATGATTCAAGGTGGAATGAAAAAGAAAAAAAGGCAAAATAAAGCGCTTATCGATGAGATTAGCGCAACCATTATTTTGCAAAACTATTTATATTCAAAAGGTAAGTAAGTTGTAGCTTTTTTTAATTTCATTTGTCGATTATAGTAAATTGCTACAAAGTTTAAGGAGCTTTACTTACCTTTGCATCCTCAAGAAATACAAAATTTATGATTTTACCAATCGTAGCCTACGGAGACCCCGTATTAAAGAAAAAAGCTAAAGCTATTAATAAGGATTATCCCAAGTTAAAAGAGCTAATAGACAATATGTGGGAAACCATGTATAACGCCTATGGTGTGGGGCTGGCTGCACCTCAAGTTGGTTTGCCTATTCGTTTATTTGTGATTGATCCTACGCCTTTTGCAGAAGATGAAGATTTAAACGATGAAGATAGAAAGCAGTTACGCGATTTAAAAAAAGTTTTTATCAATGCTCAAATTGAATCTGAAACGGGAGATGAATGGGCTTTTAATGAAGGCTGCTTAAGCATACCAGATGTGCGTGAAGATGTGTTTAGAAAACCAGAGATTACCATCTCTTATTACGATGAAAACTGGGTGAAACATCAAGATACTTTTACAGGATTAGCTGCACGAGTAATTCAACATGAATACGATCATATCGAAGGGATTTTGTTTACCGATAAATTGTCTAGTTTGAAAAAGAGATTGATAAAGGGTAAACTTGCTAACATCAGTAAAGGAAAAATTAAAATAGACTACCGTATGCGCTTTCCTAAGCAAAAAATTGCGCGTTAAACTTGTGAAATAAAGGTAGAGATTAGATATTTGTTTTTTTAATTAACTAAAAATAGAATATGAGTTTAGATAAAGTGCTGTCTATTTCGGGAAAACCCGGTTTATATGAATTAAAAGCGCAAACGCGTGGTGGTTTTGTAGCGGAGTCTTTAGATACAAGAAAAAAACTTTCTGTAAGCGTACGCCACAATGTGAGTATGTTGAGTGAAATTGCTATTTATACCTATACCGAAGAAGTACCTTTAGGTGAAGTTTTTCAAAAAATAGCCGAAAAAGAAGATCATAAAGAAAGCAGTGTTAGTCACAAAGAATCCAAAGCGAAACTTGAGGCATACTTTCAAGAAATCTTACCAGAATTTGATGAGGATCGTGTTTACACTAGCGATATTAAAAAGGTAATTCAATGGTATAATATTTTAATAAAAGCCGGTAAAACCGATTTTACCACAGAAAAAGAGGAAGAGACCGTATCTGAATAATAGTTATAGATACGGAATAGCCTAGTATAATAAAAGAGTCTTTAGCTGCAGCTAAAGACTCTTTTATTTTATAAATAGCATTTACTATTAAAGTTAAAACTAGTTTACTGCTGTATATTTATTAAATTCGCTTTTAGAGAGCAATAAGTCTTTATGGAACCAAAAGAAAAAATAAAACAACTCACTAAAGAGTTACACCAACACAATTACCAATATTACGTTTTAGATAAACCGAGTATTAGCGATTATGACTTTGATATGAAGCTTAAAGAGCTAGAAGAGCTCGAGCGAAAATACCCAGAATGGGCTCTTGACAACTCGCCAACCCAACGCGTAGGAGGTCAAGTTACCAAAAATTTTAAAACCGTTAAACATGATGCGCGTATGTATTCGCTGGCTAATTCTTACTCTAAAGAAGAATTACTAGACTGGGAGAAGCGCGTTAAAAAACTTATTCTAGGAGAAATTAGCTATACCTGTGAACTCAAGTATGATGGCGCATCGATAAACCTAACCTATCAAAACGGCCAGTTGTTGCGGGCAGTGACTCGTGGCGATGGAGAACAAGGAGATGAGGTTACGGCAAATGTTAAAACCATACGATCGGTTCCCCTGCAATTACAAGGCGATTTTCCGGCTCGATTTGATGTTCGTGCCGAAATTGTACTTCCGTATGAAGGTTTTGCAAAGTTGAATGCAGAACGTGTTGCTGCAGGTGAAGAACCATATGCTAATCCGCGTAATACAGCATCGGGTAGTTTAAAATTGCAAGATAGCACCGAAGTGGCAAAAAGGCCGTTAGACTGTTTGGCTTATGCTGTTGTGGGACAAGATTTAAACCTTACTACACAATTTGAATCTTTAAAAAGTGCTAGAGAGTGGGGTTTTAAGGTACCAGAAGAAGCACAACAAATGAATAGTATCGATGAGGTTTTACACTTTATAAATTACTGGGATGAGCACCGACATGATTTACCTTATGAAACTGACGGGGTGGTAATTAAGGTAAACAACCTGCAGTATCAAGATAATTTAGGTTTCACAGCGAAAGCACCCAGATGGGCTATTGCTTACAAATTCAAGGCAGAACAAGTCGAAACTAAATTAAATCAAATTACATATCAAGTAGGACGTACGGGAGCCATTACACCAGTGGCAAATTTAGAGCCTGTACAATTGGCCGGCACGGTGGTCAAGCGAGCTTCTTTACACAATGCCGATCAAATTGAGAAATTAGATGTTCGCGAACAAGATTATGTTTATGTAGAAAAAGGTGGAGAAATAATACCGAAAATTGTAGGGGTAAATTTCTCTAAAAGAGAAACTGATTCTAAACCTACAAAATATATTACAAATTGTCCCGAGTGTGACACTGTCTTAAAAAGAGAAGAGGGAGAGGCGCTGCATTATTGTGTGAATGCAGCAGGATGTCCACCTCAAATCGTGGGTCGAATCCAGCATTTTATTTCTCGTAAAGCCATGGATATCGAAGGTTTAGGGGGAGAAACGGTAGCGCTATTGGTTCGAGAAGGATTAATAAAAAATTATGCCGATTTATACACCCTCCAAAAAGAGCAAATACTTCCATTGGAGCGGATGGCAGACAAATCTGCCGAAAATTTAATTCAAGGAATCCAAAAATCGAAAGCGGTTCCTTATCCTAGGGTGTTATTCGGATTAGGAATTCGGTTCGTAGGGGAGACAGTAGCCAAAACGCTTTGCAAGGCTTTTCCTAATATAGATGCCTTGCAAGAAGCAAGCCTTGAGGATTTACAGGCGGTAAATGAAATAGGAATTCGAATAGCCGAAAGTGTAACCGATTTTTTTGCTATAGAGCAAAATCGCGAACTTATTAAACGCTTAAAAGATTATGGTTTACAACTTGCAATTGAAGAAACCGACCTGTCACCAACTTCTTCGATTTTATCGGGTAAAAACTTTGTGATATCTGGTGTTTTTACACAGGTTTCGAGAAACGAACTTAAAAAATTGATCGAAGAAAATGGAGGAAAAGTAACGGGGTCAATCTCGGGAAATACAGATTTCTTAGTGGCCGGTGAAAATATGGGGCCTAGTAAATTGGCTAAAGCCGAAAAACTAAACACTCAAATAATCGATGAAGCAACTTTTTTGAGTATGATTTGATATAAAAACCGCCAGTGCTATACAAAGTACTGGCGGTATTCATTAAACCAGTATGCTTGCCCCTTCACTACTGATGTTTTTTTGGTCGTCTAAATAAAAATCTATTCTGCCTAAGTTAATTCCTGCCCAGCCTACTTGATTTACCAGCACATTTTTATCTTCGGCATTCCGTAGTACTGTAGGTTTGTCTAAGAAGGTGTGACTATGCCCACCAATAATCAAATCAATATTTTTGGTTCTTTTTGCAAGCTTTAAATCATCAATCTTACCCGATTTATATCGGTAACCCAAATGCGAAAGGCAAATTACTAAATCACATTGCTCTTCATTTTTTAATTGGTGGCTAAGGTCTTGAGCCACCATAACAGGATCATTGTATTTAGTTTCTCTATACATTTTTTTATTTACTAATCCTTCCAATTCAATACCTACGCCAAAAACACCAATTTTCACTCCATCTTTTATAAAAATTTCATATGGTTTTATGTAGCCACCGTCAAGAATAGTATTGGAGAAATCATAGTTACTATTTATAAAACTAAATTTAGCATTTGGTATTTGCGCTAAAAGGCCGTCTAGACCATTGTCAAAGTCGTGATTTCCCAATGTAGCGGCATCATAACCCATTTTGCTCATAAGTTTAAATTCGAGCTCTCCACCATAAAAATTAAAATAAGGAGTGCCTTGAAACATATCGCCCGCATCTAATAAAAGCACATTGGGGTTTTCTTTTCTAATTTTTTGAATTAAAGTGTAGCGTTTAGCAACTCCACCAGCATTTGGGTTTCTAGCATTTTGTGCGCTAAATGCGTCAATATGGCTATGCACATCATTAGTGTGCAAGATGGTGATGTGCTTCTTAAAAGAGGGTTTGAATCCTGTGCTTAAAACGCCTGCACCGGCGATACTATTAAGAAATCCTGCCGCAGCCGTTTTTTGAATGAATGTTCTTCTTTTCATGACTTATTCTTGTATAAAACGTTGGTCGCGTAACGGATTAATGGTATCGTGTTTTTTAAAGTAATCTAAGAAAAGGTTTCTTAATTTGTAATCAATATAAGTGGCGGTTTCTTTCTTTTTAAAGAAATCCATGCGATCACCGCCTTCCATCAAATAATCGTTGGTGGCTATATAATACAAGCGATCATCTTCTATATTTTTACCCTGAATCTTTTTACTTTTTATAGATCCGTTTTTATCTAAAATGAGCTGCATTCCCGCTAAGGGGTGCGCGGTTTGATTTTGAGCTAAGTAATCAAACATAGCATGCAAGTGCTTACCTTTGATTCCTACAATTACCAACTCATTCTCAAAGGGCATTATATTAAAAGCGGTTTTTGTAGTAATATCGCCTTTACTGATGATAGAACGAATTCCACCGTGGTTTAATAGAACTGCATCAATCGATTTTTGTTCTCTTTCTTGAAAAATAGGATTGGCCATCTCTAAAACGGCATCGGCTTCCATATTTCCTATAGCTGTATTCAAATGGCCGTCATTTTTAGATAAAGTTTTAGAGGTATAAGATAAAACAGTGTTCATCTCTTTATCAATATGCTCCTTATAGGGTTGTATAAAAGCCGTTATTTTTGGATCTGCTTTTATATCGGCTGCGACCGATATTTGCTTACCCTCTATATGACTTACCGCTAAAGATGTTTTTTCTTTACAACTCACTAAGCATAATCCCGCTAGTAAGACAAGCCTTGGTTTTAAGTAATGCATAAAATGATTTTTCACAAAGGTAAATATAAGCTTGGCTTATTTGTATTTTTCGTTACAAAAATAATTATTTTTGAGCGCTATGTAACAACTACTATAATAGTAGGTCTATATAGTATGAATACAATTATTATGAAAAAAATATTCTTTCTTTTAAGTCTTTCGGCTCTTGTTTGGTCTTGTGGCGTTCAAAAAAACACCTCAGACCAGCCTTTTTTTACAGAGGTTCAAATAGATTTAGTTAATGTTGAAAACGACCGCGTTAAAGTAAAAGTCGACCCCCAAGCTTTTAAACAAGCTAGTATTCTCTACCAGATGCCACAAACGGTTCCAGGTACCTATTCTGTAGATAATTATGGTCGATTATTATCTGGATTTAAAGCTTATGATTATAAAGGAAATTTACTTCCGGTTAAACCGATGGATAAGAATACCTATGAAATTCAAAACGCGCAGCAACTAGATTATATTACTTATGTTGTAGATGATACTTATGATGCAGAGGATGAACTAGGAGTGTTTTCGCCGTCGGGGACAAATATTGCTGATGACAAAAATTTTGTGCTAAACTTACACGGTTTTGCGGGGTACTTTACAGATATGGAAGAAACCCCTTATACTATCTCAATTTTGCGCGATGCACATTTGAATGGAGGTACGGCACTTGAAAAACTTTCTAGTGCACCGGTTACCAAAACGCAAATGAAAGATATTTATAGGGCTTCACGTTATTTTGAAGTGATGGATAATCCTATTATGTACACCGATGCTAGCGCTGTTGAGTTCAATCTTGAAGGCGGAATGCAAGTACGTCTGTATGTGTACTCACCTAATAAAAAATATGATGCAAAAGACCTGAAGCCGAATCTTGAGAAAATTTTAAGGGCGCAAAAAAACTTTTTAGGTGAGATTGATAATACGAGTAAATACGTGATATTACTCTATTTGTCTGATCTTGAAAAAACCGATGCGCAAGGTTTTGGGGCGCTCGAACACCATACTTCTACTATGGTGGTAATGCCAGAGGCTATGCCACTTGATTTTTTAAACCAAAGTATGACCGATGTAGTGGCACATGAATTTTTTCATATCATAACTCCACTGAATATTCACTCTAAAGAAGTGCATTATTTTGATTACGCTAAGCCTAAAATGTCACAGCATCTATGGATGTATGAAGGGGTTACCGAATATTTTGCCAATCTTTTTCAAATCGATCAAAAACTAATTGATGAGTCTGCTTTTTATGAAAGAATTGCCGAGAAAATAGAAGCTGCAGCCAATTATGATGACGAGATAGCTTTTACACATATGAGTCGGCATATACTTGAAGAGCCACATGCTTCTAATTACTATAATGTGTACTTAAAAGGAGCATTAATTGGGATGAGCCTTGACATACGCTTGCGCGAATTAAGCGATGGTAAAATGGGCGTTTTAGATTTAATGAAAGCATTGAGTGCCAAGTATGGTAAAGATAAACCCTTTGAAGATGAAAAGTTATTTCAAGTTATTACCGAATTAACCTATCCAGAAATTGGGGATTTCCTAAATACTTACGTGGCGGGGAATACACCTATACCTTACAAAAATTTTTTGGATAAAGTTGGCGTAGAACAATCGGTGGATACTATTAAAACCGATTTTTTCTTAAACCAAGCAGATCCGTTTATAGATGCAAAACCCGATAGTAAAGAGATATTTGTACGTGAGGGAATTGCATTAAATTCTTTCCTGAAAAATGCAGGCCTGCAAGGAGGAGATATTATCAAATCTATAAACAGGCAAAATTATAATCTAGATAATATTATGAATCTTATACTAACTAGCCGTAACTGGAAGGAGGGTGATAAAATTGAAATGCAGGTGGAGCGCGATGGAGCCTTACTTAACTTAAAAACAAAAGTGATAGCACCTGTCTTGATTAAAAAAGAATTAAAAAACATGGATCTACCACCAGAAGACCCACGTGTCAAATTAAGAAATGCTTGGCTTTACGGTCAATAAGACAATAACAATTGAGTTTAAAACAAAGAGCAATACAAAAAGAGGTCAATAAAAATTTGACCCAAAAAAGGGTGCAAAAACCAATGGCTATAAATAGCATTGGGGTCTTGTTTATAGAGGATCAAGTAAATATTGAAGGCTTAAGGCAAAGCTTAGTAAAACAGTTTAAGCTTAACAATGAGGCTATAAACTGTTTGTCTTTTGCAGAACAAAGCAAAACCGAAAATGAGGGCGTTTTTACTAAAAAGTCGTTTTCTTTGTTAGGGAAGCTTAAGAAGCAATCTGCAGCACAGCCGTTTTTAGAAAAAAAGTATGACTTGTTAATCAATTACTTTAATCAAGATAGGCCAGAATTGTTGCTTGTTAGTAGTCGAGTAAAAACCACTTTACGGATTGGTTTTCAGTTAGATGAAAAGCGTTTGAATGATTTAGACGTTTTGGTTCAACTAGATGAACACGAGCTGTTTATACAAGAGTTAGTTAAATATTTAAAAATTTTAAAATAACGATGATACAAAAATTTGTAGGCACAGGAGTGGCTTTGGTAACACCATTTACAGCCAATAACGAAGTTGATGAAATCGCTATGCGCAAAATTGTGAGATACCAAATAGAAAATGGAATAGACTACTTAGTGGTTTTAGGTACTACGGCAGAAAGCGCAACCTTAACCTCAAAAGAAAAGGCACGGGTCAAGCAAATTGTAATCGATGAAAATCACGGAGAACTACCCTTGGTTTTAGGGTTAGGAGGTAATAGCACCCAACAAGTGGTGGATCAAATACAAAACGAAGACTTAACAGGATTCGATGCTTTGTTATCGGTTTCACCTTTTTATAATAAGCCTACCCAAGAGGGTATTTATCAGCATTTCAAACAAGTTGCACAAGCTACAAAAATGCCTATAATACTATATAATGTGCCGGGTAGAACCGCTAGTAATATGTTGCCGCACACGGTAGCACGACTGGCTTCTGATTTTGAAAATATAATCGGAATAAAAGAAGCGGCGGGCGATCTAGTGCAAGCGATGCAACTCATAGATAACTGTCCCAAAGATTTCTTGGTAATCTCAGGCGACGATATGATTACTTTGCCGATGGTTTTGGCGGGAGGCGCAGGAGTTATTTCGGTTATCGGTGAAGGTTTTCCCGAAGATTTCTCAAGAATGGTAGCCTTAGGTCTTGATCGTAAGGTTGATGAAGCTTATGAATTGCATTATAAATTAGCTCCAGCTATAGATATGATTTTTGAAGAAGGTAACCCGGCAGGGATTAAGGTTGTGTTTCAGAAATTAGGCCTATCTTCTGCTGTGGTAAGATTGCCCTTGGTTGAAGCCTCGACTAGTTTAAAATATCGTATTTACGAATTTATGGATAGCTTAGCCGATGCTTAAATCTGAGATGAAATAATTATTTTTTTACTATTCTAAAAAACAGTACTTTTGCAGGATGCAACAAATTTTAAAACATAAAATTGTCCATTTATTTTTACTAGTAAGTCTACTGGCTGGCTTAAATTCATGTAGCGAATACCAAAAGGCGTTAAAGAGCGATGAGGCAAAACAGAAGTATGAGGTGGCCATGCAACTTTATGAAGAAGGACTTACCGAAAATAAAAAATCAAAACATAAAAAGGCGCTGCGACTCATTGAGCAGGTATTGCCTCAATATAGAGGTAAACCCCAGGGAGAACATATATCTTTTGTGCACGCCAATAGCTATTATATTTTAGGTGCTTACTTCGACTCGGCTTATCAATTTGAGCGTTTTACTAAGTCCTATCCTAATAGCCAAAAATATGAGGAGGCTTTTTACAAAAGTGCATTGAGTTATTATAACGAATCGCCAAGGTATTCGCTTGATCAGACCGAAACCTTAAAGGCGATGAATAAATTTCAAGAGTACATTAGTAAATTTCCCGATGGAGAACATATTGGAGATGCAAACGAAAAATATGCAGCTTTACGTGAAAAGCTAGAGAAAAAAGCTTACGAAATCGCTAAATCCTATCATCACCGCGAGGACTATAAAGCGGCTATGGAAGCCTTTGATAATTTTATAGAAAATAATCCGGGTTCTAAGTTTAGAGATGAAGCCTATTTTTACAAATTAGATGCGGCATACGTTTTAGCAATCAATAGTTATGCCCAGTTGGTAGAAGAGCGTTTAATCGCAGCACAAACTTATTATGAAGATTACTTGAAATATTTCCCTCAAGGGAAATATGTAGAACAAGCAAATACTATTGCAAAAGAGATAAAAGAGAGATTAAATAACAATTCAGAAAATAATTTAGGATAAACCTATGGATATTAAAATTCTAAAGCGCCAGTAAGTACTACTACCATTGATAAAAACTTGGTAGATGCTCCTACAGATAACATTTATGAGGCAATTTCAATTGTAGCCAAGCGTGCAACACAAATCAATTCTGAGATAAAAAAGGAGTTGATTGAGAAGTTAGATGAGTTTGCCACTTATAACGATAGTTTAGATGAAATCTTTGAGAACAAAGAGCAAATAGAGGTTTCTAAATTTTATGAGCGTTTACCTAAACCACACGCTTTAGCAGTGGAAGAGTGGTTAGAAGATAAGATTTACTTCAGAAACACAAAAGAAGACCAACAAGCCTAATCGATAAGATATGGCAGGCTTTTTACAGAACCAAAAAGTGGTATTAGGTATTACGGCAGGAATCGCCGCATACAAGATACCCTTTTTGGTTCGTTTGCTCATTAAAGAAGGCGCATCGGTTAAGGTGATTATGACGCCAAAAGCAAAAGAATTTGTTACACCCTTAACCTTGTCAACGCTTTCAAAACATGATGTGATTACCTCTTTTACCGATGAGGAAGATGAGGTTTGGAATAACCATGTTGATCTAGGACTTTGGGCCGATTTTATGCTGGTGGCTCCAGCTACAGCTAATACTTTAGCCAAGATGGCCAATGCACAATCCGATAATTTTTTATTAGCTACCTATCTCTCTGCAAAATGTCCCGTGTTCGTTGCTCCTGCAATGGATTTGGATATGTACAAACACCCGGGTACTCAAAATGCTTTAGATAAATTAAGCGCTTTCGGGAATTTAATTATTCCTGTAGGCAGTGGAGAACTAGCAAGCGGTTTAAGCGGTGAAGGCAGAATGGCAGAACCAGAGGATATTATTAATTATATTCTTGACTATCGGCGAAAGCAAAACCCTTGGACAGGAAAAAAGGTGTTGATTACCGCAGGGCCTACTTATGAAGCAATAGACCCGGTTCGGTTTATTGGGAATCACTCAAGCGGAAAAATGGGTTTCGCTCTTGCTAAAGAGGCGGCCAAGCTCGGCGCACAAGTGTATCTGATTTGCGGTCC
>CATQIB010000020.1 GCA_958296185.1 uncultured Mesonia sp. | reverse complement strand
CATTCATACCCCTCAAAGTTGGTTGTATTGATAAATTGAACCACCACCGTATCAATATCTTCATGGTATTCTGCTAAGCACTGGTAGCCTACTGCTAAACCGCCATTTTCATATTTATAGGGATAGATTTCTTGTTCTCCATTCTCAAATAAAGAGCCATCATTCAAGGCTCTAAGAAATATCCCCACATCTTCTGCCGTTGCTATCATTCCATTATCTCTATATTTGAAATCTTTTTCAATTCCTACGTAATACCCACTCATCAAATCATTTATGTTTACTTCGTCAATTGAAAAGTAGGTGTTTTTAAGGTTTAAAGGCTTTAAAATTTTTTCTTTTATATATTCGTGGTGGTTGTATGCTAAAACCTTATCCATTATCTGCCGTAACAATATATAATTGGTATTTGAATATTCATAATCTTTGCTTGGTTCAAAACTGGCCGGCAAGTCTAAAGCGAATTTTAAGGGATTTTTGTAATTTTCTTCTTCGTTTTCCCAAAACGATGAATTGTCTGTATAGTTCGGAATTCCAGAGCGATGTTGAATCATCATTTTTAAGGTGATTTCATCGGCATTTTCTATTCGGTCCCGTAGTTCGGGTAGGTAATCGGTTAAAGTGCGATCAAAAGACAAGCGCTTTTCTTTCACCAATTTTGTGGCTGCTACAGCGGTATATAATTTGCTGATACTGGCAATCTTGAATAATGATTGTGGCTCGGCGGGTATTTTCTTATCTCTTTCTTTCCATCCTCCCGTGTAAAACTTAGGTTGTTTTTCTGCTTCGTCTACGTAAACAATCATTCCGTCAAAACCATACTCTAAAGCTTCGTCTACTTGGTCTTGAACGCTATCTGGTAATGGTGAAATCCAAGCCTTCACCAAAACCCAAGGTACAAAAAATAAAGAAATAAAGGTTCCAATCAGTAGTACTGATTTAACAATCTGCTTTATTTTTTTAGGTTTAGCCATTTTTTTAAGGTAAATTCGTCTTTTTGTCATACATCTTACTTCCCAAATTAAAAATTTTTAAATCGACTTAATGCTGGACCAATATTGATAACCAATTTTAAAAAAAATACTGAATAGCTTTGAATGGCGCTGTTATTTGGTTAAGTGCAACAGTAAAGCTATTAGATCTACATTTTATTATGAGGCCTAACGTGAATAAGTTGCTTAAACAATCCTGTGGTTTTTATCATTGAAGTTTCCCCATGACTTTTGTTAGTCATTTTTACTAAACCAAAATACTCTAAAAATCGATCAAATGTTCTTAATGGATAAGCACGTTTATTATTTGTTAGTAAATTTATATTTTCAGTTTCAAAACTAAATGCTTTGAAGTACTTGTTGGAATAAAAATTTGTTGATTTAAAATCTGATCCATACTTATCTAAAAGAATTAAACTGAATCCGAAGCCAAGTTGACCGATATCTTCATTTTCATAGCCATCAAAATAACCCCAATTAAATTTTGTGACAAATACTTCGAAAATGTGCAAAAAGAGCAAATGATTGTTGGTAATCAATTTTTTACCTTTAGCCGTAATGCTTAGTTTATTATTTCTTTTCTTCACCACCTGAGACAGTTCAAGTATTATTCTGGTAAGCTCTATTGTTGGTACACCTTCTTCTTTGTAAAGTTTTGCAAACCCTTTTTCAATAGCATCCTCTTTCAAGTTACCTTGGTTATAAATCTCCGCAACTGTTTTTACAGGTAATCGACCTGTTTTTGTTAAAGTTAGTTCTTTGTTTTCAGCTATGATTTTACAAAGGAATTTTATTTGATTTAAAAATGGAATGCTGTCGTAGACTTTATTTTTATTTTTCTTTAATTGAACGACACATTCTACATTAAAAAAATCATATAATAAAACCTGCATTTCATCAGGAGAATAACCCTCAAAGTCATCAACAGGAGAATTATTTCTATTTTGAATGGCCTCTATAACATATTTTTCAATTTCATCCATTTTTTTAAGATTTTTGTTTTCTTTTTAAATCTGCAAGTAATTAGTAATTCAATTAATACGGAAATGTAACTAACTTTTAAACGCCATAAAATAATTTGATATAGGGTTTAAAAGTTTTCGTCATATTGGTCATTCTATCTTTAAAAATAATTCTCAATCTCATTAAAGATAGTGAAGATTTTAAGTTTTGAGCAATTTGCTCAAATGTTTCTATTGCTTCGGTTACTTTAAAAATCTTATCCTGAACTTTTATTGGTTGTTTAGTCAGAAAATCTTGAAAATAATTTTTATAACCTATTACCTTTCTAATTTTCTCTATCGCTATAAATGTAACTTAAAGGTTACGATTTTCAAAATTGGCTCTGGAGTTTTGTTGGCTGAAAACGGATTTTGTGATTTGCATCACAACTCCATATCTCTATTCAAATAAACTTCTTTATTGTGATTTTCTCCACACGACAATTTAATTTTAATTTTTTAGTTATTTTCCTAGAACAAGGCCTAGTGAGTGGGAATTTCTTGGCAATTTTTAGCAATGCGAAACCTTGCCTGGTCGGCTATTTTAATGGTAATTTTCTTTCCTGTACAACTCAAAATCTTTGCTTAGTTCTTTAAATCATAAAAGTAGTTGAACCAGCGTTATTTAAAACAAGGCACGGGGAATGAAATGTCCGTTTGATTTCCAGATGCGTATGTAAAACAACCAAATTAAAACCTACTCGATATTATATCGGTTTCAACCGAATTGAACAAATATTTTACAGCTGTTGCTTTTCGTATTGAGAATTGTATTTTTATGAAGCCTGACCAAAATATTGGTAGAGTACATGTCTTGATATAGGTTTAGTTGCTTAAAATTCACGTAAGAAAATTCCCAAACAATAAGGAGGGTAAAAGCATAGCTGCTTCGTAACTCCTTCGATACTTCTTCGTTGATCCCTCGAAATATAAGGGTTTATCGAAGTTTTATCGAAGGAGTATCGAGCTAACTTCGAGGAAGCTATGAAATATCTTAGGATTTTAACTTATCTTGCTAAGTAGTAAGAATACTTGTTTTAGACGTAGAAAGTAACAGGAGGTATGAAGTACGTTAATAGTGTTTATAGGGGATGCGCTAATTCTCCATAATTAATTCAGCTGCTTATTTAGGCTACATTGGTCGATTTAAAAAGGTTTGTAAATTTGGCTGATAGAAATTAGGAGGATCAATTAAAAGTTATTCTCAAAGCTATAGAAATTTGTAGATTATGAGGTGATTGAATTTAATATTCACCTCCGACAAAAGTATATCGGGTTTTTTATATCTATAAATTTAGCTATTATAGCAATTGCAATTTAAATTTTGGTGTGGAAAAGTTGGTTAGAAAATATGCGAAAATCAAATTTATTCTGGTCTTTCTGGTAGGTAGGTAAGCTTTACTTTTATATTTTCTTTATAAGTAATTAGAATAGAGCATAGCACCGAAACTTTTTCATTGTGATGCTTAGCAGGTTGCATAACGGGTAGTTTTCTTAGTACCGACAAAACTTCGGCCTGTACCGTAATTTCGGCATTTCTTACCTTTAAACCTGTACTGTTTCCCGTTTCGTCTATAATAAAAAAGGCGGCCAGTTTTTTAGGTTGTGATAGATTAAGGTCCTTAATTATTTGTGTATTAAATTCTTTTTCAATGTAGGTAGTTATTTTCTCATAAAAACAGGCGGTAATGTCTTCTTTTTTTTGATTCTCACAACCAGGAAAGACAGGTGGTGTTTGTACATTCTTTAGTAGTATGCTATTTTCAGAGGTATAACGAGCTAAGCCATCATTACGAGCAACTATTTGGCAGAGACTTTTAAGAGCCTGTTCTTCTGTTTTCGTGATATCACCTTGCGCCATTATTTGTTCTTGCACGGCTTCAATCTTAGTCAATAATTCACTTTGTTGTCTATTTGCCGATTCTACATTTTCTTTGCACGAAAAGTTGAGGAGTGTTACCAATAAAGTTGGTATTAAAAATAAAAAGGGATTGGTTTTATTTACTTTTTTCAATTGATAGAATTTATTAAAAGATGGTAGTTGATGGTTTAAAATCTCTGTTTTGCTAAAATTATTAAAAATAATGAAAAAATAGCGTATATTGATTCGCAAAAATTAAGGATATGTTAGTTCTAAAAAAAGTGGTCGGTGGTATAACGAAGTTAAAGGTGCAGGCTTATTTAGTTTTGGTTCTCGGGCTTTTATGGGGATGTTCTAAAGATGATGAAAGCAGTGCTCCTCAGAATCAAATCGATTATTTCGAGGTCTCGCAAAACGGTAGTTCATTGGACTTTTATTATGGCATTCGTGGTGAATTTGATTATTTAGAAATCGCTTTTGCGGAAGCGGGTTATGAAGTTCAAGCTGAATGGGCCGATTTTTTTACTACCTCTAATCAGCAACGGGTTGAGAAACCAATTAGAGATTTGATTTTTGCTAGCGATGTAGTATATCATTTCTGGATTCGCGGTGTTCAAGAAAACGGCAAAAAAACCGATTGGTTTGGTCCAAAAACGATAAATATTTCGCCTTTTTGTGAGAATCCTTACGCATTAGAATTTAACGGATATTTAGCGTGGAATTACTATGATAATGAAAATGATGCTTCGTTTTACGAGGTAGAGTATGGGGCACAAGGCTTTGAAGTGGGGCAAGGACAAAAGATAAGTTCCAATAGCGAAACGATTTTTGATTTAAGTTTAGAAAAGAACAAAGTGTATGATGCTTATGTACGGGCCTATTGTAATATCGATTTAGGATATAGTGCCTGGGTGGGTCCTGTTTCATACTTTGCAGAACAGAATCAAAATGTATGTTTAGAACCTTACAACCTGTCGTATTATACCGAATATAATTTCTTTGGTGATCCTGTTGGAGCTAGTATAAGTTGGAAAGACGATGGCAACAATAAAACTTACGAGTTTAATTTAGTGGGAAAACATAAATCTCCTGAATCTTCGGCCATTGAGTCACGATCAGATTATGGAACACAAATTACATACACCCAAATTTCACCTAATGTTAATTACGATTTCTATGTGCGCACTGTATGTTTAGATGGATCCAAAACGGCTTGGGTGGGCCCGTTGAATGTCAAGATTCAATAGTAACATAATACTAAGTTTTTTATATGGTTGTTAATTTTAGAAAAATTCAGGTTATAATAGCAAGCTTGCTTGTTTTGAGTTCAATTATTGGTTGTTCCTGCTTATCATTTCAGAAAAAAGAAAATATTGAAGAATCGACTGATTCGAAGATCAAGGTTTTAAATCTTGGCACCTTCCATTTTGGATACACCCCAGATGCAAATAAAACAAGCTTTGATGAACATAGCGAAAGTGCCAAACGGGAGGTCCGGGCTTTAGCTAAAATAATAGCCGAATTTAAACCTAGTATTATTTGTGTAGAAACTTTGCCGGAAAAAGACTCTGTTTTAAATGCCGCCTACCAAACTTTTTTAAGAAATCCTAAAGATTTAAATCTTCAATTCGGTGAAAGCAGCATGCTAGGATTTGAAGTAGGACGCTTAGCAGGGGTCGAGAAAATTTATGGTATAGATAATCATATGGGCTATAATTATAGTGTGGGTGATTTTATTGAGAGGAGCCCCGATTATACCAATTCAATAGATCCCAAAACGTATTTGCAACTAACTCAAGAGCCCTTTAAAGATTTCCCAGATTTGGCCAAGCGAGAAGAAGGCTATGATCAGCTTTCTTTGCTGGGTAAATTACAATTGATAAATGAACCCTTACATTTAGATTACTCCATAAATACCAATGCAGACAAATTACTTTATGTAGGTATAGGTGATGGTTTTGAAGGACCCGACAATGCCGCGCGTTTTTATCACAGAAATATGAAAATTTTTGCCAACCTAAACCGGATTCCTATGCAACCTGATGATCGAGTTTTCATTTTAATGGGTACGGCTCATACTGCATTTCTTCGTGAGTTTTTTAGGAGAAGTCCTAAATTTAAAATGTGTAATACTCTAGATTACCTAGAGCCTTAAGTTGAATCGATTTTTATCTTAGGCGATAACTTATTTTGTTTGCCCTTTATTCCTTTGCTACAGCATCTATAAAGTAGATTCATTTATAGCGAATTTTAAATCTTGATTTTATGGCTTTACATTAATTATGTTTTTTGATCAATCAACATATATTTTTAAAAATAAGATTAGCCACTAGTAATCTATATGAGAATGAAAACAATAACATTTTATTAAGACTAAACAGGGTTGTTGTGTTTACTTCTATATCTACTTTTGTTTTTAGATTTAAACAAATATATTAAACAGTGCAAACAGATGAGGAGAAAAAACTTGTTATTAGGATTGACCCTTCTTGGTTTGAGCTTAATTGCTTGCCAAGAAGCTAAAAAGGAAAAGGAAAATAAACCTGAACAAAAGCTAGAAGATATAAAAGATACAGTGATCAAAGATAATAGGGAGACAATAAGTCTAAAGTCGCAATTAGAAATGCGGAAATCTGCTTTTAATGAAAAAGCCGATAAAGAAGTAAAATTGGCTTATCAAGAAGGACTAGACGATGTGAAAAATAGTGGAATATTATCTACAGCAAAACAAGTAGGTGATTTAGCTCCAGATTTTAGTTTAAAAAATGCACTGGGTGAACCTGTGAAACTTTCTGATTATTACAAGGATGGTAAAGTTATACTAACCTGGTATAGAGGAGGATGGTGCCCTTATTGTAACCTAACCTTGAGCGCTTTGCAAGAAGAGTTACCTAATTTTAAAAAGCAAGGGGCTAGTCTCATAGCTCTATCTCCAGAATTACCAGACGAATCTTTAAGTACATCCGAAAAACATGAATTAGATTTCGAAGTTTTAAGTGACTTAGGAAATGAGGTAGCGGAATCATATGGTATTGTTTTCAAGTTAACTGAAGAGGTGTCTAACTTATATAATCAATCTTTTGCCTTAAATGAACATAATGGGGATGATTCGAATGAACTGCCATTGGCAGCTACCTATATCATCAACGAAGAAGGTAAAATAATTTATGCTTTTATAGACGCTGATTATCGTAAGCGTGCAGAGCCGAGTGAAATTACTGAGTTTTTAAAGCAAAATAAATAAGTTATTATTCAAGGGTTACCCTAAGTTTTCTGCTCAAAAGAAAGTGAGCGAAGTACACGATTACCGATTTTAAACCCTATTTTATATTAAAGGGCTAGTTATAAAAATGTGTATAAACGAGTTAGGGTAACCCAGAATTAAGACAAATAAGATTTTTGTAAAAATTTGTTTTTAAATTGTAAAGGGCTAGTTCCAGATTTTTGTTTAAAGAATCTCGAAAAGTAGGAATAATCGGAAAATCCCAAGGTATAGGCGATTTCGCTCAAGCTTAATTCTGCGTGAACCATTAGGCGTTTCGCTTCTAATACAATTCTCTCTGCGATCAAATCACTTGTGGTTTTACCCAAGTTTTTCTGTACAATACGGTTCAAATTTTTTGTTGTAGTATGTAATTGGGCTGCATAAAATCTAGGTAATTTCTCCTGCTTAAAATTAGTTTCTATTAAACGCTCCAAATCGGTTAATAATTTGGTATTGGGTTTTGCTTTCAATAAGCTGGTTTCAAGATCTTTAAGGTAAAGTCGAGACAATTGAATATAGATGCTATTGAGCGAATTAAGTATTTGGAGTTCTTTAAAGAGTTGATTGGAATGAAATTCTTGCTTTAATTCAATGAGTTTTGAGTTTATTTCTTCAGTCTCTTTTCGATTTAATGTAAGAAAAGGCGGATTTAGATTAGATTGATAAAAAGGAAAGAGGTTGAAATTATGCTGTATGTAATTCAGTTTAAAGAATGCTTTTGAATGGAAAAAAATAATTCCCTCTGGTGGATCATCAAATTTCCAATTGTGAGTCTGTCCAGGTTTTAGCAAAAAGAAGCTACCCGGTTGAATTTTATACACGTTAAAGTCAATTTCGTGTTTTCCTTCTCCTTGTGTAAACAATACGCCTAAATAGAACGAGTGACTATGGGGTTTATGCACCAGATTGCGTTTGGTAAATAAGTGATCAGAAAGCCGACTTATATAAAAAGTCTGGGTTGGAGTTTGTTCGGATTGTTCAAGATGTAAAATGGGTGTCTTCATAACATGTCCGAAAAGTACAAAAAATAGCGAAAATCCTTAACAAGAAGTGCATTAAATTCCTGTAGTTTTGGGTTTTAAAAATGACTATGAAATCACTACTAAATGCACTTTATTGCAAGTGTCCGAGTTGCCATAAAAGTAAGATGTTTATAAATGGAGGAAATCCTTTTAAATTTAAGATTCCGGAGATGCACGAAAAATGTCCAAATTGTCAATATAAATTTGAACGTGAAACTGGTTTCTTTTTTGGAGCTATGTTTGTAAGCTATTCTTTAGCAGCTGCACAAATGATAACTTGCTTAGTTGTATTTTGGCACTTTATTGACCTATCTCCTTTACACGTGTTTCTTGTGATAGTTGGGGTAGCCTTTTTGTTAAGCACTTTTAATTTTCGATTATCCCGTTCAATTTGGACTTATTTGTTCTATCGTGATAATTCGAAAAGTTAGAAATTCTAAATTCGGACCCATTTATTTAAAATAAAATTGGTCTATTATAATCTCCAGTTAGCGTTTTAGCTACAAGCGATTTATCAAAAGAAGATAGCTATAAGCCGATCGAAAGATCGGCTAATAGCTTTGAAGGCTAATATATCTTGATGAATCAGGTTAAACCTTTTTAATAGTTACTCTATTGTGTATAATTACAAAACAAATTTTGAGGGTAAAGGCTTAAACTCTATATTTACCTAAACGGATTTTTATACACATGAAAAAATTTATACGCGGTAGGCTTAAAGGTGGCTTGTACGCTATTAAAGGAGCTTATTTGCTTTTGCGGTATGAACATAGCATACAAGCACAATTCTTTATTGGCGTTTGCGTTTGTTTACTGGGATGGTTTGTCGACATTTCCAGAACAGAATGGATGATGCAACTTTTTGCCATAGGTTTGGTGATGGGATTAGAGGGAGCAAATTCGGCCATTGAAGAAATAGCCGATTTTATACATCCAGACTTTCATGAAAAAATAGGAAAAATAAAAGATTTAGCCGCAGGAGCGGTTTTCATAGGCGCTTGCGTTGCTGTGGTTATTGGCCTTTTAATTTACTGGCCCTACATAAATTTCTAAATTTAAAATGCAGGCGTCTGTGGTTTAATTAATCATATTTGTACTTTTGTCTGCGAATCAATTACTGTGAATGGCTAAGAAAAAAACATCTAATAAATCGGGTAAAACCAAAAAACGAGTGGTTAAAAAAATAAATTGGGTGCCAAGTAAAAAACAACAGGTACTAGCGGGGCTATTTTTATTTTTCCTAGGGCTAGGTTTGCTTTTGGCTTTTACCTCTTATTTGTTTCACTGGAAAGCCGATCAAGATACCCTTTCTGCACTCGCCGACAGGAGTGTGCAGGCAAATAATGTGATGAATAAATTTGGTGCGGGAATCAGTCATTTCTTTATGTTTAAAGGATTTGGTATCGCGGCCTATCAAATTGCTTTTTTGTTTTGCGTTACAGGATTTTATTGGTTCTTTAGAAAGCCTGCGGCAAAATTAAAATCTTACTGGTTTTGGGGCTTACTCTTGATGCTATGGTTGTGTACGGTTTTGGGTTTTTTTGCACCCGAACAAGCCATATTAAGCGGTATTGTAGGTTATGAACTCAACGATTATTTGCAAGATTATTTAGGCTTTGCAGGTACCATACTTGTGTTGAGTTTTCTTTTTTTAGCCTATTTGATCATCCGTTATAATTTAACACCAGATGTCTTGGGGCAATATTTTAAAACGACTCGAGCTCAGGTGAAAGCCGATTTCGAAGAGGCTAAAGATGTAGAGCAAGCTGAAATAGATGCCTTTCTTGAACAAGATAAAGCAAAAACCGAAGCCGAAACTCAAGCTGCAGAAGAGAACCATCTAGATAAAAATGGCGAAGAAAAGGAAGAAACCCTTGGTTCATCGATAACTTTTGAGAATTCTCAACCAGAAAAGGCTTCAGCTAAAGCGGATGACAAAGCTGAACCAGCTAAAATTATCATTGGTAATCAAACCGATGATGTAGCGATGGAAGTAGAGCAGGCAGCAGAAGAAGAGGTCGATGAGGACAATTTAAGCAATAAATTGGTCAAAGATTTTGGTGAGTTTGACCCTACTTTAGAATTGAAAAATTTTAAGTTTCCTACCCTTGAATTGTTGGTAGATCACAGCTCGGGTAAAGGAGGGATTACCATAAACCAAGAAGAGCTAGAGAATAACAAAAACAATATTGTTAATACCCTTAAAAACTATAAAATAGAAATTGCTCAAATCAAAGCTACGGTAGGCCCTACTGTGACTTTATATGAAATTGTTCCCGAAGCAGGCGTGCGTATTTCTAAAATTAAAAACCTAGAAGATGATATCGCTTTATCTTTATCGGCTCTAGGAATTCGTATTATAGCACCCATACCAGGGAAGGGGACGATCGGTATAGAGGTGCCTAATAAAAATCCGAGTATTGTAAGTATGCGTTCGGTAATCGGCTCGGCTAAATTTCAAAATGCCGAGATGCAATTGCCTATTGCTTTAGGAAAAAATATCTCTAACGAGACCTTTGTTGCCGATTTAGCAAAAATGCCTCATTTACTAATGGCTGGAGCAACGGGTCAGGGTAAATCGGTTGGATTAAATGCCATACTTACTTCATTGCTTTACCAAAAACATCCCGCCGAAGTGAAATTTGTTTTGGTAGATCCAAAAAAGGTTGAACTTACTTTATTTAACAAAATTGAGCGCCACTATTTAGCAAAATTACCGAATGCCGAAGAGGCCATTATTACCGATAACACCAAAGTAATTCATACGCTTAACTCGCTATGTATTGAAATGGATAGTCGCTATGAGCTGTTAAAAGACGCTATGGTGCGGAACATTAAAGAATACAACGAGAAATTTAAAGCAAGAAAATTAAATCCGGAAAACGGTCATAAATTTTTGCCTTATATCGTCTTAGTGGTAGATGAATTTGCCGATTTAATTATGACCGCGGGTAAAGAGGTTGAAATCCCTATTGCCCGGCTTGCTCAATTGGCGCGAGCAATAGGAATACACCTGATAATAGCCACCCAAAGACCATCGGTTAACGTAATAACGGGTATGATAAAAGCAAACTTCCCCGCACGAATTGCTTTTAGAGTGACCAGTAAGATAGATTCGCGCACCATACTAGATACAGGAGGAGCCGATCAATTGATAGGGAAAGGAGATATGCTCTATACCCAAGGTAATAATTTGATTCGTTTGCAATGTGCCTTTGTAGATACACCCGAGGTTGAAAAAATAACAGATTTTATAGGCGCGCAAAAAGCTTATCCCGATGCGCATATTTTGCCAGAATATGAAGGAGAAGAAAATGGCACAGGTCTTGATATAGATGTGAGCGAACGCGACAGTCTGTTTAATCAGGCCGCTGAAGTATTGGTTACCGCACAGCAAGGATCTGCCTCTTTATTGCAACGTAAGTTAAAGATAGGGTACAATCGTGCCGGTAGAATTATTGACCAAATGGAGGCTGCGGGTATTGTGGGTCCTTTTGAAGGTAGTAAAGCCAGACAAGTTTTGATAACCGACTTAAACGCATTGGAAGAATTTTTAAATGAAGCATAAAAAAGTTAACAGCATGAAAAAATTAATAGTTTTTAGTCTAGCATTGCTAGCTATATTTAGTGTTCACGCTCAAAATTCAGCGAAAGCAGAGCAATTACTAAATGAAGTGTCGGCCAAAGTGAAATCTTATGACAATATGGTAATACACTTTGACTATATTTTAGAAAACACCAATGAAAATATTAAGCAAGAAACCCGTGGCGAGGTGAGTTTAAAAAATGAACTTTATCGTTTAAATTTAATGGGTATTACCCGCCTTTTTGATGGTAAAAAATTATATACTATTGTGCCGGAAGATGAGGAAATTACTATTTCAAATTATAATCCTAATGAAGATGAAGGCATTACCCCTTCAAAAATGTTAAGTTTTTATGAAAAGGGCTATACCTACAAATGGGATATTACGCAAAATATAAAGGGTAGAACAGTGCAGTTTGTAAAGTTAACGCCAATTGACAGTCAAGCCGAAGTAAAAGAGATTCTATTGGGTATTGATAAACAAACCAAACACATCTATAAATTAATTCAAATTCAAGATAACGGCACTAAAGTAACCATTAAAGTAAATCAATTTAATACCAACGAGCCCTTGTCGCAGTCTTTGTTTACCTTTGATAAAAACAAATATAACGGGTATTATATCAACCAGTTGTAAAACAAGCTAAAGCCTTTTTTCTTGAAAATTCTAGATCGGTATATATTTACCAGTTTTGTACAAACCTTTTTTGCGGTTTTTGTAGTCTTGATGTTTATTTTTGTGCTACAAGGTATTTGGCTGCATATTTCAGAATTGGCGGGTAAAGACTTAGATTATTTTGTAATTGGTAGGTTTTTGTTTTATATCATGCCCAAAGTAATACCGCTGGTCCTGCCGTTGACTATTTTGGTTACTTCTATAATGACTTTTGGTAGTTTTGCCGAGAATTATGAGTTTGCTGCAATGAAATCATCGGGCATTTCGCTGCAAAGGGCAATGCGTAGTTTGATTTATTTTATTGGTTTACTGAGTATTATTGCTTTTTTCTTTGCAAACAATGTAATTCCTTGGGCCGAATTTAAGTCGATAAACCTGCGAAAAAATATATCTAAGCTTAAGCCTGCAATGGCTATTGTTGAGGGGGCCTTTAATGATATTGGAGATGTAAATATTAAAGTTACCGAAAAATCTGGCGATAATGACCAGTATTTACGCGATGTTATTATCCATAAAAAAAATCAAAAAAATAGGGGTAACTATACCGTAATAAAAGCCAAAAGGGGAGAACTAGCCAGTAGTGAAGATTCAGACTTTTTGTCGCTGATATTGTTTGAAGGGAATTATTATGACGAAATTCAGCCCAATGACTTTAAAGAGCGGCAACGTAAACCCTTTGTAAAAAGTTATTTTGATACTTATACCATTAATATCGATTTATCAAATTTTAACGATGTTGATTTAAACGAAGAGAAATACAATTACAGCTACAAGATGCTAGACAGTCAGGAACTTCGAGTGGCTTTAGATTCGCTTTCGGCGGATTATAATCAAGAGAAAATAAATTTTAATACCAACATCATAAACCGAAGTGGTGTACAGGCATATAGCGATAATTTTGGGGTAAGAAAAACAACCGCTAGTACTTTAAAAAATACCAAAGGTCTAGAAGTAAAGCAAACCGATACCTTGTCTTACCAAATAGATAATTTAGAAGATCTATATGCGAGTTATAATCCCACCGAAACCCAACAAATTTTAAATATCGCCATAGGTACTGCACGCGGTTCATTGTCTAGTATTAAAGGAAAGAAAAATATTCTAAGACGCAAGTCAACCCGCATCAATAAAACCGAAATCCAATTGCATAGTAAATTTGCCTTGGCCGTTTCGTGTTTTATTTTGTTTTTTGTAGGTGCACCACTAGGAGCCATTATCCGCAAAGGTGGACTTGGGTTACCTATGGTAGTGGCAATTTTACTGTTTTTAACCTATCATTTTATTGGTATTTTTGCCACCAATAGTGCCGAGAACGGAGCTATTAGTCCGTTTTTAGCCAGTTGGTTATCTACATTTATAATGATGCCTTTGAGCATTTATTTGACTTATCGAGCGACTACAGACCAAGGATTTATAAATACAGATGCTATTGTTTTACCAATTAAGCGCCTATCGGCAAAGTTAGGTCTTACGCGTAAACCAAAGAAATAGTAAATTTGAAAAAAAAGCTATGATTAAAGAAAATAAAAAGAAAACTCAACTCGATACCATTCCCGAAGCTATAGAAGCTATAAAGCAGGGTAAAATGGTTATTGTAGTAGATGATGAAGACCGTGAAAACGAAGGCGATTTTATCGCTGCTGCCGAAGCCGTAACCCCAGAGATGATAAATTTTATGGCGAAACACGGTCGCGGACTTATTTGTGCGCCGTTAACAGAAGATCGCTGTGAAGAGCTTAATCTTGAAATGATGGTGAGTAATAATACCGTATTGCACCATACCCAATTTACCGTATCTGTAGATTTAATAGGGCATGGTTGTACTACTGGTATTTCTGTTCACGATAGAGCCAAAACCATAAAAGCCTTAGTCGATGAAAAAACCCAACCTCATGAGCTAGGAAGGCCCGGTCATATTTTTCCTTTAAAAGCAAAAAATGGAGGAGTATTAAGAAGAACGGGACATACAGAAGCTGCGGTTGATTTGGCACGTCTAGCCGGATTTAAATCGGCTGGAATCTTGGTAGAAATTTTAAACGAAGATGGTACCATGGCGCGCTTACCTCAATTGGTAGAGGTGGCCAAAAAATTTGATTTAAAACTTATCTCTATCGAAGATTTGGTGGCTTACCGTATGCGTCATGATTCGCTTATCGAGAAAAAAGAAGATTTTACTATCAATACTCGCTTTGGTACATATCGCTTGAGGGCTTATAAACAAACCACCAACGATCAAGTTCATTTAGCGTTAACCAAAGGAGACTGGCAAGAAGATGAACCGGTTTTGGTTAGAGTAAATTCTACACTAGTAAATAATGATATATTGGGTACGCTTACCAATAACGCCGATGAGAAACTTGATGATATGTTTAAAGCAATAGAAAAAGCACAATCGGGAGTAATTGTATTCATTAACCAAGAGCAGTCTACGCTGAATTTGTTGCATCGTTTAGAAGAACTCAAAGAACAGCAACAGCGCGGTATTATGAAAGCACCTAAACTAGAAATGGATCATAAAGATTTTGGTATTGGAGCGCAAATTCTACACGATTTAGGTATACATAAAATAAAATTGCTATCAAATACCGAGCAAACCAAAAGAGTTGGAATTATTGGTTATGGTTTAGAAATAACCGAATATGTAAACTATTAATAGATTTTATTCAAATAACAAAAAAAGCTTGTCGAATAAGACAAGCTTTTTTTTAATATGATTGGTCTAACTTACAACTCGATAATTGTTTCTTCGAGTGGTTTTCTCACTTTGGCCATCTGAGAAAAAGCATCATCATCGGCGCGGTAACCAATGGGTAAAAGCAGTTTGGGTTTTAAATCATAGTCTTTTAACGAAAGTACTTCGCTTAGGATTTCTGGATTAAAACCTTCCATAGGGCACGAATCAATTGACTCAATAGCACACACCGTAAGTAAATTACCTAGCGCTAAATATACCTGGTTGGTAGCCCAACGCTCTATCTTTTCTTTGGTTGATTTCTTAAAATCGTTTACTAAAAAGTCTTGAAATGGTTTTAAGACGGCATCAGGAGTTTGTCGTATACTTTTTACCAAATCAAAATAATCTCGTACAAAATGCTCGTCTATGGTTTCAGGTATACCTAAAACTAAAATATGCGATGCCGTATTTATTTGTTTTTGATTAAAACACGCTGGCATCATTTTTTCTTGCAAATCCTTATTTTTTACAATGAGCATCTTTACCGGTTGCAAACCATAGGAGGTTGCCGTTAGGTTAAAAGCGCTTTTTAGTAAGTTTATTTTATCGTCTTTCACCTGCTTTTCGGTATCAAATTTTTTAGTTGCATACCGCCAATTCAAGCTTGATAATACGTTCATAGGTTTTTATTTTCGAATACGGCTAAATTACAAAGATAAGGGCAATGGTGAAATCTTTTGTGATTTATAAAATCTATAGGACTATTAAAACATTAATTAATTTAAAAATCTAGATTAAGTCTGATTAATCAGCGTTTTTAGGTAAAAAGTGGCTTATATTCGTAAAAAATATAAATATGCGCAATTTATTACTTGGTATTTCTCTATTACTTTTTTCTCCTTGGGTTAACGCTCAATTGGTAATTAATGAGCTAGATTGTGATACCCCCAGTATAGATGACCAGGAGTTTGTAGAGTTAAAGTCGAATACGCCAAATTTTGATTTAACAGGTTTTGTTTTAGTCTTTTTCAACGGGTCTACCTCTGGAGGAAATACAAGTTATCTCACGCTAGATTTAAATGGCTATACGACCGATGTAAATGGCATTTTATTAATAGGAAGCAGTACAATTTCACCAGTTCCACAATACATTATTGCACCCAATCTTATACAAAATGGAGCAGACGCAGTGGCCATTTACCAAGCCGCTCCTACCGATTTTCCCGACGGGACTTTAGCCACAACTACCAATTTAATCGATGCTTTGGTTTATGGTACAAGCGACCCAACAGCTACTAGTTTACTTAACTTGCTAGGCGAAACCACTCAAATAGATGAAAATGCAAATGGCAATAAAGACAACGAATCTATTCAGTTAAACAATCAAGGGGGTTATGATGTTAAAACACCTACACCGAGACAACTGAATGATGGCAGTGGTATTTTACTCAACGGAATACAAATGAGTTTTAATAAAACCGAATTTCAAGAAGGAGAAAGCATTCAAATACAATTTACTACCGAACAAAATGTTGCTCAAACTACTAGTTTTGGTATACAATTAGATCAAGGTGGATTTACAAGTGCCGATTTCACAGGGAATATCCAGCTTAGCATACCGGCAGGGAGCAATACTACCAGCACAACTTTACAGATAATAGATGACAATTTAGATGAAGGCGATGAAATTGCTCGTGTACGCTTTGTAAATTTACCTCCTGAGTTGTTGGCATTAAATAATTTTATCGATTTGCGTATTATCGATAATGATTTCAGCATATCTCCTTGGGGAACCCCTTTAAATCCGACTTATAATATGGTAAGCAGTACCGCGCCTTCGGGATATTATTCGAGTGTCGATCAACTGGCTGGAAATCCACTAAGGGATGCTTTGCAGGCGATTGTGGCCGACCCTAATCTGGTACGAGCGCATACCTATAGCGATGTGATTGATATTTTAAAACAAGCCGATGAAAATCCTGAAAATAACAATCAAATTTGGCAAGTGTACACCGAGAGTGTAAAACAAAAAATAGATTTTCAGACGAGCTCTATCAATACGGGTACTTGGAATAGAGAACATACTTTTCCTCGCTCAAGAGGCGGATTTTTTAGTATAGAAGAAGATGAAACAGCCGATGGCATATCGGTGTATTGGACAACCAACGCCGATTCTTTACGTCACGCCAACTCTGATGCACACGGTCTGCGAGCAGTAGATGGCCCTGAAAACTCTGCACGTGGGAATAAACATTACGGGCAGTATACTGGACCCGCCAATAACCAAGGGAGTTTTAAAGGTGATGTGGCTAGAAGTGTTTTCTTTTTGGCGTTACGTTACAATGGTTTATCTATTGTTTCCGGCTACAGCCAAATTACGGGAGAATTAGGTGATTTAGACATCTTATTGAATTGGCATAGAAACGATCCGCCCGATGATTTTGAGATGAATCGAAATAATATCATTTATACTTGGCAAAAAAACAGAAATCCGTTTATAGATCATCCCGATTTAATTGAGTATATATGGGGTAATAAACAGGGGCAAACTTGGAACAATCCGTTATCAAACACCAAAGTCTCCAATTCGGTTTTACAGATTTATCCTAACCCAGCACACAAAACACTTTTTATAAAAGGTTTAAAACAGCGCAGCGAATTTATGCTATATTCCAGTTTAGGTAGGCTTGTTCAACAAGGAAATACCCAGGGAGAAATTGAGCTTGATTTACCAAGCGGCATATATTTCCTGCAACTAGAAAGTACCAATAAAAGCTTAAGATTTAAAATTGTAGTGCAATAAATTATCTCCTTAACGCGAAGCAAATTCCGCTTCAAGCGAAGAAGTGATTTCTTGCACCTCACCGGCATTCATCTGCTCTAATTTGGTATTTCCTACCCGTACTCTTACGAGGCGCAAAGTGGGAAAACCAACGGCAGCCGTCATTTTTTTTACCTGTCTAAACTTTCCTTCATTAATACAAATTGACACCCAACTTGTAGGGCCGTGGCGTTCATCTCTTATTTTTTTTGCACGAGGCGGAAAATTTGGTGTCTGCTCCAATTTACATGCTTTGCAAGGTAAGGTATTGTATGGCTTTCCCTGAATACTAATACGCACGCCGTTTTTAAGTTGTTCTAGTGCCGTGGGTGTGATGAGGCCATCAACCTGAACATAGTATTCTTTCTCTACACTTTTAGACAAAACCGCATAACTCATTTTACCATCGGTTGTTAGTAATAATAAGCCTTCAGAATCTAAATCTAAACGACCAATTGCCATGGTATTTTCGGGGAAATCAAAGAGTTCACCTAGCATCTTTTTCTTTTTAGCTTTAGGCTGATTGGTGATAAACTGACTTAAATAACCGTAGGGTTTATATAACTTAAAATGTTGATGCATTACTTAAAAGCTTTATTAAGTATACTCATTACGCCACGAATAAAGGTGGCGCTTGTTAGCACTTTTAATACTGCTTTTGTAGTAGCCGATTCGCCGGTTTTTCGAGTTTGTTTTTTAGCCACTTCTTTGCGTTGCTCTTGTGCTTTATCAAGTTGTTCTTGTTGGCTTGCTTTTTCTATCTTTTTATTTAAAATCTCATATGCACTTTCTCGATTAATTGACTGGTTGTATTTGGTCACCAGTCTAGAGCTTTTTACCAAGTGTTCAATTTCACTATCTTGTAACACATCCATACGGCTCATTGGGGCGCGCAACATAGTAGCCGCTAGGGGAGTGGGTCTACCTTTTTCATCGAGTGCACTAATAAAAGCTTCACCTATACCTAATTGAGTAAGGGTTTCTTCGGTTTTGTAAAAAGAAGAAATAGGGTAATTCTCTGCCGTTAATTTAATGGCTTTACGATCACGCGCGGTAAAGGCACGCAATGCATGTTGTACCTTTAGCCCTAGTTGACTTAAAATTTCTTTGGGTACATCGGTTGGGTTTTGGGTTACAAAAAACACACCTACTCCTTTGGAACGGATGAGTTTAATGATACTTTCAATTTGTCCCATTAGTGCATCGCTAGCTTCTTTAAAAACCAGATGCGCCTCATCGATAAAAATGGCCAATTTAGGTTTGTCTGCATCACCTTGTTCGGGAAAAGTAGAATATACTTCGGCTAAAAGACTTAGCATGAAAGTTGAGAACAATGCGGGTTTATCTTGTATGTCGGTAAGTCGTATTATGTTGATATAAGCTTCTCCTTTACTGTTAAAGCGCATTAAGTCATTTACATCAAAAGAAGGTTCGCCAAAGAAAAGGTCAGCTCCTTGTTGCTCTAGGGCAACAATTTTTCTAAGCATTGCACCTGTTGATGCTTTAGAAACACTACCATAAATTTCTTCAAATTCGGTTTTCCCGTCTTCGGTAATAAAGCGAAGCATTTTTTTAAGGTCTTCTAAATCCAGCAATGGCATTTTATGGTCATCACAATATTTAAAAATAATGGCCAAAATACCCGTTTGGGTATCGCTAAGGTTTAAAATGCGCGACAACAAAACCGGTCCGAATTCGCTAACCGTCGCACGTAACTTAACGCCCTTTTCACCCGATAGTGATAATAATTCTACAGGAGAGGATTTTGGGGTAAAAGGGTAGTCGATTTGTTCGTGACGTCCTTTTAATTTATCGGCTATAGGCGAGGCTTGAGCCAAACCGCTAAGGTCACCTTTTAAGTCCATTAGCAAAACCGGAATTCCTTTTTGACTCATGTTTTCAGCCAAAATTTGTAAGGTTTTTGTTTTTCCAGTACCCGTGGCACCGGCAATTAATCCATGTCTGTTGAGGGTTTTAAGGGGTATTTTAACCACAGCATCGGCAATGGGTTTTTCATTTAGCATACCGGCACCTAAAAAAATGGAGTCTCCTTTGCAGTTATATCCTTCTTGTATTTCTTGTATAAAGCTAACCTCGTTGTTCATTGTAGTAGTGAATTGTAGGGCGAGTATACTAAATTTTAAGATAATTTTGATAAGATATCATTAAAAAATAAGCAAAAAAAAGCGCTGATTTGACTATTATTGTAGTTATAACTATAAAATAAAAAAGATGAAAAAATTATTTTTACTGGCAACCGCTATTTTGCTTAGTTTTCAAGGTCATGCCCAGTTACAAACCCCTCAGCCAAGTCCAAAGAGTAGTATAAAGCAAAATGTAGGTTTAACCGAATTTAATATTGAGTACTCTAGACCCTCTATGCGCGATAGAGAGGTATTTGGAAATTTAGTGCCTTACGGTAAGATGTGGCGAGCTGGAGCTAATCAAAATACGGTCATTAGCTTCAACACTATGGTCAACTTTAACGGTACCGAATTAAAACCAGGTAGTTATGCTATCTATGCAACTCCGCATAAAAAATATTGGGAAGTCTATCTGTACAACGATACTAATAACTGGGGGTTACCAGAAAATTGGGATGAGAGCAAAGTGGTAGCGAGCTTAAAAGCCGAAACACACAAAACAGCCACGACACAAGAAACTTTTACCATTTACTTTAGCGACTTGCACAATGATGGAGGAAACTTGGTGATGCATTGGGAAAACACAATGGTAAAATTACCTGTGCAACTTCCTACCCAAGAATTAACTATGAAAAACATAGAGAAGACCTTAAACGGACCTACGGCTAATGATTATTATGCAGCTGCAAATTATTATTATGAGTCGGGTAATGATATCAAACAAGCACTTACTTGGATTGGTAAATCTGTAGAAATGCAAAACGGAAAAGCTCCTTTTTGGGTTTTACGCAAGAAATCTTTAATTGAAGCCAAAGCGGGCCTTAAAGAGCAAGCTATCGAATCAGCCAAAGCCTCTTTAGCGGGTGCTAGAAAAGCAGGTAATGCCGATTATATAAAAATGAATACCGATTCTTTAAAAGAATGGGGAGCCATGTAAGGCTAAATTTTTAAGAATTAATAAAAACAAACTAAGTTCTTTAACTTAGTTTGTTTTTTGTTTTATAGCGGTTTGTAAAAGAATGGCCAATCCGACTACTAGGGCCGCTCCAAATAGGTTGAGCCATAAGTAGGGCATCCAATCGAAGTACCAGCCGAATAACACTATAATTTGGGTTATGATGGCAGCAATGAAGGTTGCTTTACTCTGCACATATTTCACGAAGAAAGCCAATAGAAATATCCCCAATACGTTTCCATAAAAAATAGATCCGATAATATTGACCAGTTGAATTAAATTATCAAACAAATCGGCTGTACAAGCTACACTTATAGCAAAAATCCCCCAAAATAAAGTAAATAATTTTGAGGCTAGCAGGTAATGCTTATCGCTTTTTTCTGTTTTTAGGTTGCGTTTGTATAAGTCGATTGCCGTGGTAGAGGCCAAAGCATTTAGCTCAGATGCCGTAGAAGACATGGCAGCCGATAAAATAACGGCCAGTAACAATCCAATTAAGCCTTTGGGGAGGTTATGAAGTATAAAATGTATAAAAACATAATCTTTGTCGTTGGTTTGTAATTTTTCGTCACTAGCTTTTATTAAGGCGTTAGCACGTTGGCGTATATCTTTTTCCTCGTTAAGCAATTCATTAAAAACCAATTTATTCTGACCAAAGTGCTTTTCATCCTGCGAAAGGGCAAGGGCTACTTGGGCTTTTTCTTGTTCTATAGCTTTTAGCTCTGCTTTTAACTGATTATACTGTGGGCCTTGACTTGATTGCAATACTGCTTCTTCGGCAGCTGGATTAAAGTTTAAAGGGGTAGGGTTGAATTGATAGAACACAAAAACAAAAACACCTACCAATAAAATGAAAAATTGCATAGGTACTTTTAAAAAACCATTAAAAATAAGCCCCATTTGACTCTGTTTTACTGAATTAGCCGTAAGGTAGCGTTGTACTTGGCTTTGATCTGTCCCAAAATAAGATAGCGCCAAGAAGGTTCCGCCAATAAGGCCAGACCATAAGGTGTAACGATTTTCAAAATCAAAAGAAAAGTTGAGCACCTCAAGTTTACCAGCAGCTCCAGCAATATCTAGGGCTTGTGTAAACCCGATGGGGTTCGGAAAGTAATCTATCAGTAAAAAGAAAGCAGTGAACATACCAATAAAAATTACCCCCATTTGTTGTTTTTGGGTTACCGAAACCGCTTTAGTTCCACCAGAAACCGTATATAGAATTACCAAAATACCAATGATGATGTTAAGGGTATATAAATCCCAACCCATTACAGCAGACAATACGATAGATGGTGCATAAATAGTGATACCTGCAGCCAGACTGCGCTGAATTAAAAACAGGCCTGCTGTAAGGCTTCGCGTTTTTAAATCGAATCTACTTTCTAAAAATTCATATGCGGTATACACCTTTAAACGATGGTAAAGTGGAACAAAAACCATACTTATAATTACCATGGCAAGGGGTAAACCCAAATAAAATTGCACAAAACCCATCCCACTGTGAAAAGCTTGACCAGGAGTAGACAAAAAAGTTATGGCACTAGCTTGTGTTGCCATCACCGAAAGGCCTACCGTCCACCAGCGAGCTTGATTTCCTCCCTTTAGATAATCATTTACATTTTTACTGCCTCTGGTTTTAAAATAACCAAAAAGTACGATAAAAGCTAAGGTACCTACCAGTACGGTTATATCTAATGGATGCATACTAACTAAAAGATTTCATAAAAACATAAAATAAAATTACGTATAGCAAATTGGCAAGCAGCAATAGACTATATTTTTGTTTCCAAACATATTTAGGTTTAGTTTTCTTCATTTTCTAAAGCAATTAAGTTAGCTAATAATCTGTAGGCACCGGGCACTCCAGCAGGCAGTTCTCTAAATAAACTCAAACCGGTATAAATATAATAGCCCTTACCATAAGGTGCTACCAATAAAGCACCCTGTGTTTGCGATTCGTTGGGGTCTCCCATACTAAGAACTGGCGTAAAACGATCAGACCAAGTATTGGGGAAGTATAACCCGCGTTCTTGGACCCAGTTGTCAAAATCACTTTTTTCTAAGACATTTGGGGTGTTTAAAACCGGATGGTTTTTATCGATAAAAGTTACTTTGGCATTTTCATCGGTTACTCGATCTCTACTTAATTGCAGCGGATAAGGTGCTAATTTATCGGTCACTAATCCGCGGCTAGTATTGTACTGCACAATTAAGTTACCACCTTTTTTTACATAATCAAATAGCCAAATATTTTTAAATTTTAATTCGGGTATAACATTAAATGCTCTAATTCCCAGCAGAATAGCGTCATATTGCTCAAGTTTTTGCGCGCTTGTAAGCTGATCTAAATGTAACAGATCAACCTTATAATTCATCACTTTTAAAGCTTCGGGCACGGCATCGCCAGCCCCAACAATATAGGCTATTTTTTTAGCTTTTGTTTTTAAATCTAAACGAGTAAGCTTCAATTCGGCTGGTTCTAACAAGACTTGTTTAGGAATATGCGGATAATCGATAAACGAAACCGTGTAGGGGTAATTTTTATTTTGGTGCTTAAATGATATCTTTAATTGCGCTTGCGCGGAATGCTTTGGCGGAAATATGCGTAGTTTCACGGTTTTGATTTCACCCTTTTCTTTAAAATGAAGATTTTTATTTTCGCTAGTATATTTCCAGTTTTCTGGTAAATCAAGAGTAAGTTCGCCAGCTATATCTTTGCGAAAAGCCTTTAATTCAACTTGTATGTCCTTAGGTGTATTTTCGGCAAAAATAAGCTGTTTATTAGGTAAGCCTATACTTATAGGCGGCACAACATAGAAAGGTTCAAAAACTTCGCCTGCAATTGGATCATTGTATTTATAAAGTACAGGAACATTGTATTGAATTGTCTCCTGTTTAATTTTAAATTGATAAGTCACTTCAAAAGCTGCATTT
>CATQIB010000019.1 GCA_958296185.1 uncultured Mesonia sp. | reverse complement strand
ATTACGGAACCACTTATAGCAGTCCGTTGAGCGATGCTGTGACCAAAGTCACATTTTATGAAGTAACGATTGATTACCGTACGCAATACTTTGCTATCGTTTGCTTTCAATCGGGTTTTATAGGCTGCGATGAGTACATTTACAAGGTAGGCTCAACCACTCAAACGCATTATGCAGTACACTATTTAAACAGTGCCGGCAAGGCTTTTTGGAAGTACATCAGGCCGTATCATAAAAACCTAAAATGCAGTCCGAGTTTTGAATAAAACTAAGGCCTATGCAGGGCTGGGGGAATTTTCATTAGCATAAGATCTGGTCTAATTTATAAGGTTCACGATTAATTCCCTGAGCAAGGCGGAGTAAAATCGAGCATTTTATTATCTTTAACGATTCTTTTAGGTGGATGCCTATAGCGAAACAACTTTAATTAATTATTTGTTGAGTTTAAATTAATAACCAAGCATTTTATTTACTCAAATCATTTAAAACAATATGCCCAAAAACCCCAACAAAAAACCTTGGCCTACCAAAGACGCGATGGCGCAGGTATATGAACAAAACCTATGGGGTGGGGAGCAGGAGCAGTTTTATTCGGGATTGGGCTCGCATCATCCGGCGGTGGTGCAACCTTATGTTTCGGCGGTACAGGACTATTTAAAGCAACTACCCGAAGCGCCAGTGATTGGCGATTGGGGGTGTGGCGATTTTAATATCGGGAAAGCACTTTTGCCCCACGCCAAGCAATACCAGGCCATAGATATTGTACCCGATTTGATTGCCTATAACCAAAAGCAATTTAAGCAGGCTAACCTAAGTTTTCATTGTTTAGATCTAGCTAAAGATGAGTTGCCCGCAGCCGATTGCGTTTTATTGCGGCAGGTTTTGCAACACCTCTCAAATGCTGAGATTAAAGCTATTGTGCCGAAATTAGCCCAGTATAAATATGTAATCCTTACCGAACACCTACCCGAAGGAGCATTTGAACCGAATAAAGACATTATTTCGGGTCAGGGTATTCGTTTAAAAAAAGGGAGTGGGGTAGATTTGCTCGCGCCGCCGTTTAATTTAGCGGTACAGGAGGTAAGGGAATTATTGCGTATTTCTTCTCCAATTTATTCGGGAATCATTGTAACTTGGGTATATACTATGTTTTAAAAGACTTTTACCATTATAACCATAAACCATATGCGTTCTTTTTTGCATTTCATATTATTTTTAATACTCAGTTGTAGTTTAAGCTGCAAGGTTTTTCCTCAGCAGTCAACTCCTGTATGGGCATCGGCTCAAAGTTTAAGTCTAGCCGATTTAAAAGCTTACCAAAGCAAAAAAGAGGGACTCCATATCATCACTTGGAACATCCAAAATCTAGGTCGATCAAAATCAGATGCAGAGATTGCCCAAATGGCGGCGGTCTTACGCCACGCCGATGTGGTTGCCGTGCAGGAGGTGGTGGCCAAAGATCCGGCGGGTGCGCAAGCGGTAGCCCGCTTAGCAGATGAACTCAACAGAACCGGAGCAAAATGGGATTATCAGGTAAGTCTGCCTACTAAGAGTCCGTCGCCCTATATCAGCGAACGTTATGCTTTTTTATGGAAAACCCATCGCATTCGCTTAAAGCGAAAAGCTTACCTAGACAAAGCTTTACAAGATGAGGTTTATCGCGAACCTTTTATCGGGCAATTTGAAGATAAAATGTCGGCGAAAGCATTTTATGTAATCAATTTTCACGCCCGTAAATACAACGATCAACCCGAACGAGAAATCAAAACTATGGGTGATTATAGCGAGCGATTAAACACAAAAGCCCTAATACTGGCGGGCGATTTTAATTTGACTGAGCGGCATACAGTATGGAATCCGTTTTATAAAAAGGGTTTTAAGGCGGCGCAGTATAAAAATCCGACTACGCTAAAACGCAAATGCCAAGATGGGGTTTATCGAAATCATGCGATTGATAATATGTTTTACCCCTCGGGCATCCAAAAAATAAAAGCGGCGAGCATCGATTGGGTAGGCGATTGCAATCGTTTAGAACAAGCCAGAACAGTATCTGACCACCTGCCGGTGTGGATGCATTTTAAATTGGAATGATGAGAAGTTTAAAAAAACCTGTATTTTTATAGACCAAATTTATTGAATATGCCACAGGTTTTTCGTGCCAAAGTTTCTTATGGGTTGTTGCTATTGGTAGTATTATCGGTACTTACTTGTATTGCGCCATTATTCACCGAAGCATGGGAAGATTGGTTTTGGGTGTTATTGGTATTTACACTTTTACTAGAGGCTTTTATTTTGCATTTATTTTTATTTACGCGGTATACGATTGCAGGCGATAGCTTGCAGGTGCGCAGCGGTTTGATTCGTTACCCCGCTATACCCATTGCGCAAATCACTTTAGTAAAACCCACCAAAAGCATATTATCGGCACCAGCGCCATCTTTTAAACGCCTGGCGGTTTGTTATAACCGCTACGATGAGTTGATTGTATCGCCCAAGCAAGCCCAAGCCTTCGTAGCCGCCTTACAAGCGATAAATCCGAATATAAAAAGTGAAATTTAACTAAGATTAAAATAAGCACTAAAGCTAAAATGAGTACAAAAGAATATCAATCTATGAAATTTGATAAAGAACATTATAAGGTTTACACATGGAAACATTGGTCGATGCTGCATTGGTGCATCAACCCGGATTAGTGATCAATGAATTGATTTTGGGGCAGCGCATACCCAAAGTTAGTTTGATAGACAAAACCCAAGACAAGCCACTGGTAGAGCGTTCTTATGTACCTTGTCCGCATTGCCATAGTTTACATGATTCCCGCACTTGGGCGGCCCCGAATGCTACCCTATTCAAAAACTGGTTCGGCTTATACTGTCCTAATTGTCAGCAAATCATCCCTTGCCTGATGAATGTATTTACCTTTTTGATTTTGGCAATTAGTTTCCCGCTCTGGGGCGGATTTAAAAAGCGCTTAAAAGCCAATTGGTTGGCGCAACAACCTGCGCGTTATGAAAATTTAAATTTAGAGCAAGTCTCTCAAAAATTTAAAAGCCAGAATTGGGTAAAAACCGGTTTAAGTTGGGGCGCGTTTATGTTTGTTTTTATGAGTGTGTTGTACCCTTATTTTACCGGCGGAAAAATAACAGCAGTTAGCTTAGGGGTGGGTGTTGTAATCTGGACCTTGGGTGGATTGCTGTTCGGTTACTTTATGAAGGCCTTTTTAAATAAAAAGCCAACTACTAAAACCAAATGAATTAATCGTTTATAGACAAAATTTGATAATGACCTTCATTTAAAATGCTTATATTTAAGACTTTAATGCCTTACATAGACTATGTAGGCGTTATTAATTGTTAAACTTTTAAATATAAACTTATGCAGTCTGCTCAAAAATTCCCTGATTTTACTAAGCTAAAAGCCATCTTTATCAATTGCACCTTAAAGAAATCGCCTCTAGCCAGCCATACCGAAACCTTGATGCGTCAAGCTATGGATATTATGACCAAAGAAGGTGTACAGCTGCGCTATATACGCTTGGTAGACCATCAAGTACCGCCTGGAGTTTATCCCGATATGACCGAACACGGTTGGGAACAAGACGAGTGGCCACAGCTTAAAGAACAAATACTTGCCGCCGATATTTTGGTAATTGGTACTCCCATTTGGTTAGGTGAAAAATCATCTGTAGCTCAAAAATTAATCGAGCGCTTGTATGCCTTAAGTGGTCAGACCAATGATCGTGGGCAATATATTTATTACAACAAGGTAGGTGGCTGCATAGTTACCGGCAATGAAGACGGTTTAAAACATTGTGCGCGTGATATACTGTATGCCTTACAGCATATAGGATACAGCATTCCGCCCCAAGCCGATGCAGGTTGGATTGGCGAAGTGGGACCCGGCCCAAGTTATGGAGATACCGAGTGGCAAGGCGAAAGCCTCAATCAGCCTGCTGGTTTTGATAGCGATTTTACTCAGCGCAATACTACTTTTATGACTTATAATTTATTGCACCTGGCGCAGATGATTCAAGCTCAAGGCGGATACAGCAACTACGGCAACAATAAACAGGCTTGGGATGAAGGCAAACGCTGGAATTTTGATAATCCTGAATACCGTTAAACGCATGGCATCACTTTATTTTTAATTCATTGGATTTTCCTGAGGCAAAACTTCAAAATGTATAGGTTTAAAAGTACCTCCATTGCTGTCTTCGGCAGAGCAGGCTGTCAGCCCCACAATCAAGTCCATTTTCGCTTCAAAGAGAATATAATCTCCTGCTTTACTCAATGGGGGTTCAACGCTTATTTTCCCATCTTCTTTCACTTGAACATTCATAAAGATATTAAAAGCATTCGGAATTTGATCGGGTGTTATGCCAAACGGAGCTAAGTTGGTATAAAGATTTTCAAAACAGCTGGGGTGGTAGCCCTCATAGTCATACATAATCTCAAAGGTCTCTGGACTACAGGGAGCGAGCAAAAAATCATTACGCCCATTGGTGTCTTCTACTATTTTCATCATTGGCTGACTTCTATTGGACCACAGTTGATTGCCTGTAGTTAAGAAAATATTTTCTTCAAAATCTAAACTTTTCCCAGATGATAATTTTTCGCGCGGGTCATTTGCATTAAAAAGTACCATATCGCTTACTTGCTGACCTTTGGGGTCGATCACTTTTAAATATTCTCCTTTTTTCAATTGAAAAGCTGTTCCCGACTGTTCAGGTATTTTTTTTGTCATACTTTCTAGTTTTATATTTAAGCTTTATGGAAAGGACATTTCCAATTTTTTTCTGTTTTTCTACCGCTGTATTGACGCGCTTCGCTAGCATCGCCAAAATCGGCTAAGACCGGGTTGATTGAACCTTGTAAGGCCTTATCTCTTTCCGAATTCGTTTTTTGACCACTTCATAACTTCCCATTTCGCGCAGTTTTTCAAATTGAGCGTGCAGGTTAAAAGCGATACTCACATAGGGTGCTTGCCTGGCTTTTCTTGAACTACGCGGGTGCATTCCTACTATATAGAATGCTCTACCGGCAATACTAAAACTAAAGTTGTTACTCGCCGGATCTGCAGAAACGCTTGAATCCCAATTAGCATTATCAACTTGGTGTATTTGGTTGAGCAATTGCCAAAGCGCTTGCTCAAATGCGTGTTCATCTTTAAAACTCACTTCTGGAAAAACCGCAATAAAACTAGCAAAGTTGTTATCATGAAAATCGTATTGTAAGATGTATTCTTTTAAATCGGTCACCAATTGGCGTGCGGTGCTCTGTGTATCGAAATCTGGATAACTTCTAAGAAACAAACCTTGAGTTTGATGAACACTATGCGCCATTATACAAGGGTGATTTTTGTCTACTATAAACTTACGGAAAGCTTTTTCATAGATTTTATTTGAATTTTGGTCGGTTTGATTCGTGGGTTTCATAAGTTTTTTTTCTAAAATTACCCATTTCATCATTCTTCAGTTAACGGATTAACAGATATTTAAACAAAGCTTAAATTAGTTTAACAAACGCATGTTTTAATTCTTAGTTTTGTATCGAAAATACAATACCAGCATAGTAGCGTTGAGAGAGAACGAAATTCCATTGGTAAGTATAATGGCAAGGTCATCACGTAATACACCATAAACGGTCCATAAGCCTACCCCCATTGTCAAAATAAAAAACATTTTAGGAGAGAGATCGGCTACTTTTTTGCTTCGCCATGCTTTATACAATTGGGGGATTATCGCAGCGGTGGTACATACCCCAGCAACCAATCCTAAAAAAGTAAGCCAATTCATCGCATTTGCGTATTAAAGGTTAATCGTTATGAGTGTACAATTTCAGTTAAATTGTTGATATAGTAGCCATTAAGGCTATTAAATTCTAGTTAAACAGCTCTTAAGGAATTCTAAAATCTCAGGGACTTTATTTCGCTTTCCTATAATTTAGTACACAACAAAATGCTGAATAGTTATGGAACAAGATGAAAAACACGCCGTAAATGAAGATAGTTTGCAAGAAAAGTATGAAGGGGAAACCCATTCTAAAGGCCAGGATACTCATGCTAATAAATCGCTTTGGGAACAGATGAAGAATCTATTTGGTTTTTAAAATACCCTATTAAATTAGATTGCCTATGCCTTTAGAATTAGAATTAGATGTTCTACTATTTTTAAAAAATGGTCTGGCGGCTATTTTAGCTGGTTTTTTAATGGGCTTAGAACGCCAGTTAAAGGGGAAACATGCGGGCTTAAAGACCAATGTTTTAGTGGCCTTAGGCGCTAATGTTTTTATAATGGCCTCTTTGGTGTTTGCTGACTTTTCGGGAACCGATCTTAGCCGGGTATTGGGGCAAGTTATTGTAGGGGTAGGATTTTTAGGAGCTGGTGTTATTCTACCTAAAAATGGAGAGGATAAAGTAGCAGGATTGGCTACAGCCGCTACCATTTGGTGTAGCGCGGCTGCAGGATGTTTAGCAGGGCTAGGCTTATATGCGGTACTAGGCGTTTTTACTATTATGGTAGTGTTGGTGAATCTTGTTTTTGGTTTATTGAATAGAAAAATAGATAAAAAGAAGTCGGCTAAAAAAAATAAGTAAACTTAAAGCTTAAGCATCCTCATTCGTATTTTCAATTTCTTCTTGTTCTTCATCCGACAATAAGTAATGATCTTTTCCTAAACCCACAATTTTAATGATGTTGGTTACGGTTTTATACAAGAGAAGGATTACCGTGATTAAGGTACCGCTCAGCAACGAAGAAAAAAACAAACTGATCCAATAAATATAGCTAAACCAAGCCGTTGGCAAATTTTCTGCTTCGGTGATGGGAATATTGAACAACTGAAAAACAATTAGAGTGACCACAAACAATACCGTTACCAACTTAGCAATATTTAAAACTTGTACATAGTGTTGATTCTTTAAGCGCGATTTGGTACTTGTACTTATACCTAAAAGGGTAAGCAATAAAGCCAAAATAGTTGCCGAAGCTAAAATAATGGTATTGCACAGCATATTAATGCCAGACATCGAGGTGTTTAACAGCTGCTTGGCTTCGTACCCCGATAGATTACCTAGCACAAATACCGCCAAAACAATAAAGATAAAAGCAACTAAACCGCCACTTATGGGTCTTTTATTTTTACTGATAAAATGCTGCATAGTCCTTTATTTTAAATGGTTTTCATTTCTAATGGCCTTGGCTACCTCTTTGTTGTCTTTCTGTTTGGCGAGATGTTTACAGACTTTTATTTGAGTCTTTTGGGATTGCTTTTGATGGTATTTGGCTATAGCCTGTATTTTAGACGGAATGGCTTGGAAGCCTAATATCAAAGGCAAATGTTCTTCGATTAAATTCCTTGGTAAATCTTCATAGTACAAAGGATTTTCTTGTTGACTTTCAAAATGGTTTACCAGTATTTTTAAATCTTTTTCTAACTGTTTTTGACTACGAGGAATAAGTCTAGCGTTGATGTGAACTGCACTATAATCCCAAGTACTGATGTCTTTATGCGGGTACCAAGAAGAAGAGACATAGGCTTGTGGACCTTGAAATATAAATAGTGCCTCTGTGCCCGCTTTTAAATATTCAAACTGAGGATTGCTTTTGGCTATATGCCCAATTAGCTTAAACGCATCTGCATTTCCCTCAAGCATAATGGGAATATGGGTAGCCAGTAATTCTTCGCCATGAATAACCATACTGGAAAAAGGATAAGCTTTTATAAAGTCAAAAATGTATGTTTTGTCTTTTTTCTGGTAAGCTTTAGGATAATACATATTTACTGATTTTTGACATCTTTAAGCAACCAATTCTCTAATTCTAAATCGTCTTGATTGGTGTGCAATACCGAAATATCTCCCGTAGTTTCAAAAACAACCGCCCGAACCTGGCTCAGCCGGCAAACGTTCGCCTCACGTAATTTTGCACGTAAATCACTTTTGGTTACCCTTGCTTTTTTTAAGTTGTTTTCTAAAATTTCTTGTCCATCCATCAACAATATTGGCGTATTGTCTATAGCCGTTTGCACGGATGGGTTGCGCCGCAATTGTGCGATAAGAAATTGAAAAAGGAAAATAAAAAAACACCCAAAAATACCTTCGAGTAAACTCACCGATTGGGAGAGTAGTGTAGAGGCAATAATCGAACCCACGGCGATGGTCATGGCAAAATCAAAACCCGACATTTTAGAAAAACTGCGTTTACCAAAAATTCTTGTGAAGGCAATTACTACCAAATAAATTACTAAAGTGCTAATGCCGATGGCGATTAGGGTTTTAATATCGGTTGCGAACCAGCTTTTCATAGGATTATCTTTTTTGATTTTTATTTGTTGAAAGTTAACCAGAAAAGGAGTTCACCCTATACTTATTAATAATAAATTAATACTTATGTGTTGTTATTTAGCAATAATTTATAATTTCTGCTTTTTTTTGATAAAAGTTAAATAATTGTCTAGTAAGCCCTGAATTTGTTCGGCAGCAATGGGGTTGGCCGAGTGTACTGCAAACTGTAATTCGCTTAGGTCTATACCCGATTCATAAACCAACCACTTGGCCGCTGCATAGCCATCGGGGGCCACTTGACCGTTATCGGCTAGGCCTAAATCGTTATCAAAACTGATAAATTCGGGTAAACCAAACCGAAGCAGGTGTTGCTTAAAAGCTTCAAAACTACGTACTACGGCAAAATCTTTACAAAGCGGTGCGGGGTATACATGTTGTGGATCGCGTTTATCATCTAAAAACAAATGCTTTTTGGGAGTAAAACGCAAATCCGTAAAGAAATGATGAACAGAACTTTGAAAAACCTTCAATGGAATACGATGGGCTAAGTCGGCTATAAGCTGTAGTCTAAAATAAGTCTTATTAGGAAGTTTTTGAGCGATGAATTGTAAGCTATCTTGGGCAGACACTACCGTATCGGCGGCTCCTAAAGTAAAATGCAATAAAGATTCATGCTTGGGTATTTCTTGCGGAATTTCTTGAGGCACACTTCTTTGTACCAAAGCCGGATTAAATAAAAGAGCGGGCCTGTTAAGCATGGCGCTTAAATGATAAGCTACAAAACCACCCATACTGCTGCCTACTACAAGATCTATATCTTGGTCTTGGTATTGGTTGTACAAATAGTCAATCACCCTTGCATTTGTATGGTAATCGATGCTGGGAGCAATTACTGCTGCATATTGTTCTAAAAAGGTACGTTTAGGTGCACTTAATTTACTTTCGAGGCCGTGGAGATATAAAAGTTTCATTAGTCCTGGTATTTATTATAGATTTTTTCAATTTCTTTCTGTATATGTAGGCGGTAGCTTTTGGGAGCAACCACCTCTGTGTACATACTCATTTTTAGTATTTGACCATCTAACTCGTGGGTGGGCACCAGTGTAAGGTTAACAAATTGGTAACCCGATTCTGTTGCCGGTAGAATACGTTGCGAATGATGAAGTGGCAAACTGGCAAGATATTGAGCGTGCTTATTGGTTACCTTGAGTTTTATTTCTTGAGGTTGCTCATCTGTTGCAAACAACCCAATCACCCGATCATACTTTTGCAATTGATCTTGATATTGGCTTCTTGGAGTAGTGCTCAACTGACCCAAACTTGGGTTTTGCATACGTTCGACTCCATAGGTACGCACTTGCTTTTTACCTTGTGGCACCCCAATGAGGTACCAACGGTTGAGGTATTCTTTAAGCAATAAGGGCCTGATGTGTTTTTGACTCTCCTGTTCTTGGTTGAATTTTTTGTAGGTAAAATGCAGATCGCAATCGAGTTTAAAAGCTTGTAATATAGGCGCTAGATTCTCGATGTTTTTAAGTTGGCTCGAATCGTCAAAAACCACATAATCTAAAAGTTGTTGATGGTTTTGCAATCCATCCCTAAAAACATCACCCAAATTAAGCAATTCGAGAAATTTAAAAAAAGAATCGGCTTTAACGCTCTTTTCGGCATCGATATAGTAACCCTGCTTTTGCTTATCGTAGCAGAGTTCTAGGCCAAAATCTGTTTTAATCTTTTCAAAGTCGCGTTCTAAGGTACGCGCCGAAATTTCGAAATCACGCTGCGCCAAGTATTCTAAAATAGTCTCTTTGTTCGGATAGTGACGGTCTCGAATAAATTGCATAATATATTGTATGCGCCGGGATATAATGTATTTACTCATAGGCGTAAAACTAGTGCAAGAGAACGACATTTAATGTCGAAGTTCTTTTATAATCCAATATAGTTTTGATTTGAGAATGCTAATATAATCTTAATAGGCTAAATTTTAACATATTAGACCTAAATTCTTTTCTATTTTGGTGAAAAATTGCTAATTCTTTATACTAAATAGAAATAATTATGTCTTTATTAACCATTATTTTAAATATTTTACTTCCGCCATTAGCCGTATTTTTAAAACATGGCTTAAGCGGAATTTTTTTCTTGAACTTAGTTTTAACCTTGATTGGTTGGTTGCCAGGGGTGATTCATGCCTTTATTGTGAATGATTAAATAGAAGGCATTGCGCAGTTATGAATCAATAGGCTGGGAGTTTAGGCAAAGTATTTTCTGCGTTTGATATGCTATTTGGCTAAGGCGGATTGGAATTCTGACAAAAATTCCGCTTTAAGCGAAAAAATGAAACCACAAGTTAAAGGTGTTGCCTAGACCTTTTTAATAGGTTTAGGCTTGAAGTGGTATACTCTTGATCTTTTACGATAGCCGATGCAAGTCTGCTAGGCAATTAAAAGCACGGGCGGTAAGCATAACTTTCATGAAAAAATATATGCGTTGCCTATTCTAGGGTAGCCTGAGACTAGTAGAAATTGAGGAACTATCGCTAAAGTATAAATCTACTTAATTTATAACATTTGTTGCTTAGCCGAAGCAATATTAATTTGTTGTAATTAGCTAGATAGTACTGCCAGGTGCTTTTTCTGGTTGATCGGATTCTTGTAAAAGCAGGCGTCGCAGTTGCTGCATCCATAATTGTAGTGCTTTGAAAGCATCTGGGAAAGCCTCTGGAGTTGTTTGTAACCAGGCTTTTATATGCTAAGGCTATTAAAAACCAAATGGTTAGCGATTATAAGAGCTAATTTACGTGCTGGGCATTGGCTTTACAAGCTAAACAGAAAGGCTAAAATTTAGGTGATTGAGTCTTAATTGTTATAATAGTTCGGCTTTATTGAAATAAAAATTAAACTAAAGCCATTTTGACTAAAAGTTGTATTTTGCTAGCCAAATGCGGGTAAAAAATTGTTATTATGTGGAAATGCACCTACAGCTTGATCTTAGTATTATTATTCACTTTGGGGCTATCGGCTCAAGCTCAAAACCAATCTGAAAAGCTATGGTTAGATGCGCTTTGTGATACAGAATGGCAGGGAACTGGAAAACTCATGGGAAGACCAGCAGTTTTTAAGATGAATTGGAAAAAGCATTGGGGAGGTAAATTCTATAGTTTAGCATTTGAAAATAAAATGAATGAGGTTCAAAACGGAATGGCAGCTCAGGCCTTTTACCAGTGGGACGAATCGGGTAAAATAAACGGGCAGTGGTTTGATAGCAGAGGCAAGCAATTAGAACTCGCTGGGCATTTGCATGAAAACGAACTTTTGGTTTATTGGAAAGAAAAAGGCGGAGAACAAGGGAAAAGCCACTACCGTTACCAGCCAGAGGATGACACTTGGGTAGTTCAAGATTATATCAAAATTAAAGAGGCGTATCAGCTCTTTGCCGAGGCTAATTACCGAAGAAAATAAAGAATTTTAAAAATTTGAACTTTCTATGAGTAGGGTAGAAGATAAAAAGATTGCGCTATTGCGCGGTATCAACGTGGGAGGCCACCGCCCTGTGCGTATGCTAGATTTAAAGCAAATTGCTTTAGATTTAGGATATTTAAACATTAAAACCTACTTGCAAAGCGGAAATTTGCTATTTCAGTCCGATGCCTCTAACGCTCAAATAGAGCAAGACTTAAGTGCCAGCCTAGCCGCTCATTACCCATTTGATATACCGGTGATTGTGCGTGATGCCGCTATGTGGAATCAAGTCGTGGCCGAAAATCCTTTTGTAGATGAGGATTTTGATCACAAGCAGTTGCACGTTTGTTTTGTTCAAAAATCTGTTCCGCTTCAAGCGCTTTTAAATCCGTTTAAAGAAAAATTTGCTCCTGATCGGTTGATGTGTGGTAATCGTGCCCTTTATATCCGCTACGACGGCGTCTCGCATCGCTCTAAATTGAATCTTCAATTTTTAGAAAAACAATTGGGCAGTAAATGCACGGCCCGAAACTGGCGCAGCCTACTTAAAATACAAGCCTTGTTAGCTTAAATCATAGGGTGTTTTAAGGTATTTTTCAACTTAACATTAGGGGAGCTATAAGCCGTTTATTTCTCTGTTTGGGCTTGAGTCTTTGAGGCTTGGTTTTGCATGACCAGCTCACCCCATTGGGCCAACTGCAGAATAAGGGGCTCAAGTGTTTTTCCTAAATCGGTTAAGCTGTAGCTCACTTTTAGCGGTGGCTTTTGGTGGTATACTTTACGTTTGATTAATTGGTCTTTTTCTAGCGCTTTAAGCTGTAAGCTTAATGTACGCTCGGTTACCTGTGGCATTTGTTGGCGCAATTCGCTATAGCGTAAAGGGCCTTGTAGTAAATGGTAAAGAATTACGGTTTTCCATTTGCCTCCAATAAGTCCCATAGTTAAACTGGTGCAGCAGGGGTAAGATTTACCCTGATAAACAAAATCCTGCTGGTGTTGATTATTTTTATTTTTCATACTATACTTTTTGACCGGTATTGCAAATGTAGTTGACTATATTTAGTTTTGCAACTATAAAAATTATAGTTAAGATAAAAAATTGTTATGCAAAAAGAAATGAGTTTAGAAGCCCTGTTAAATTGGCGTTACACCACCAAATCATTCGATGAAAATAAAAAGATAAGCGCCGAAGATGAAGAGCAGTTAAAGAATTTACTACGTATGAGCGCCTCGTCTATCAATTCGCAGCCCTGGCATTTTGTTATCGCCAAGACCGATGCAGGTAAGGAGCGCATGGCTAAAGCCACTGCAGGATTTTTTAGTTTTAATGCCGCCAAGGTAAAGCAAGCCTCGCATGTGGTATTATTCTGTGCTAAAACCGATATTGATCACAGTTACTTAGAGCAAGTGACCGACAAAGAAGATAACGATGGCCGATTTGCCAATAGCGATTTAAAAGCTCAAAACTTAGGCGCCAAAAAACTATTTACCGATATTCATCGGTTCGAATTAAAAGATGCCCAGCATTGGATGGAAAAACAAGTGTATCTCAATTTAGGTAGCTTTTTATTGGGAGCCGCCAGTTTAGGGATAGACGCCGTGCCTATGGAAGGAATAGATATGAAGGCCTTAGACGAAGAATTTGGTTTACGTGAGCAAGGTTATACGGCTTTGGTTATGGTTGGATTAGGATATCGAGCACAAGACGATTTTAACGCTGCTTTACCCAAATCTAGATTAAGCGAAGGCACTTTGTTTGATATAGTATAAAGATTAAAATCTTCAAAAAAAAAGCTGCTTTTGTGATGAAAGCAGCTTTTTTTTATAGCTGTGGTGCGGCTTATTTCTTAGCATACCAATTGCCATTTTTTGTAATATAGCGATGCATCTTTTCTTGTTGATAAGCCTGGTCTAGTTCGTCCTGAGCTTGTGCTAAACTAATGTTGGCCAAAACTCCATACTCTTTAGGGCAAAGCGAGTGGAATATTGCGCTTAAACTTGCCAGATCTTTGGAGTAATTCTGTGCTTTAGCTTGAGGAACTAAAGCTTTAATGCTATTTTCAAGAACAGTAAAATCTTGCGCCCCATAAATCATTTTTTGTTGCTGCTGTTGGTTAAGGAAGAGCAAACTAGGGAATCCGCGAATACCTAATTGTTGTGCCAAGGTCAAATCTTCTTGAAATGCTTTTTCGGCTTGACCGGAATGAATTAAGGCTTTTAATTTAAGCTCATCTAAATTTGCTTTTTGTGCAGCTTGGAGCCAAGTGATCTCTAAGGTTATATTTTGTTTTTTTAGAAATACTGCTTCCCTTAAATAGCGTAAGAAGGCAATTGCCTTATCTGGATCTATGGCTTGTGCAGCTTTGAATGCAATAGAAGGAGGGTAAGATGAATCTAAAGATTGCTCTAGCCATACATCACCATCTATTGGCATTTGATAGTGAAGGCTTACTTCATCCCAATGTTTGGCCACATCGGCCGGACCGCTAATACCTCCCGCATTATAGTTCCAATTGGGTAACAATCCGCCCATTTTATAATCGATATCAATTAGGTGAGGATAGGTTAATTTTAGTTTACGCAATTGAGGTTCTATGCCCCAGCAGCTCGAGCAAATAGGATCTGTAAAATAGATCACCTTAATTTTTTTGTCCGCTTTAAGCGGAAGAATAGGGGTGGGGTAAGATTTTTCATCGGATTGTATGGAACAGACCCCTGTATGCGGATCGCAAATAAGTTGGTTTTTAGCCTCTTTCATAATTAAACGTCTACTTTTTATTAAAAATTAAAAATAGTCAATTTTTCTCTGTACCGAGCACTTAGCTTAAACTTCGCTTCACCTGGCCTTTAGATTTGTTTCATTTTATAATTTTAAATATTATTTACAGAAAACATTTGTAAGCTATAGCCTAAAAAAGCAATTAGAACGATTTTTTGAGGCCCCGCTTATTTTATCATTATCGGTTTATTGATTTAGGATTCTCAGTAGCGTGGGCAGACGACTTGGTTATTATACTTTAGTAAAGGGTAGAGGTTTTGTTATTGCTGATTTTATCCTGACAAGCAATACAGCTAGATTTGGGCCTGTTGTTTTTTTCTGAATCAATATTATGAGATTAAAGGTTTTGTTTGCGGGGTTTGCACTGATTTGTTTGGTTATTAAAAATAATGCGATGAGGTAAAACCAGTTAAGCACGTTATTTTTTTAAATTTAAAGCGAAGGGCAGGAGAGAAGACTTGCTTAGCAGGAGCTCAAGGTGTATGTACTTGGTTATTTACACGAGGTGATTTAGAAAAAATAAAGCCTTTTTTACTTGTTTTTTTATTGATAATTATAAAATTAAATTGTTTTACTACTCTGATATTAATTATTAAAAAGTATCTTTATCCGGATTATTTTATGCAATAAAGTGTATATTTGACTCGATATAACCAGTTACCTGCAATTATTTTATGAAAGCGAATAGTAAAGAAGTTATACAATCAACTGTCAAAGCACTTTTCGGTGGAATACCATATGCCGGAACTGCTTTAAATGAAGTATTCTTTGATTATCACTCAAGAATAAAACAGAATAGATTAAATAATTTCACTGAAATTCTTGCCGAATACTTTGAACAACATAAAGACGTCCCAGTTAAAAATATAAAAACTGAGCATTTTGCAGATATTTTTGAAGCAGTTTTAAAAAGAGTTGTTCAAACTAAATCAGAATCAAAATTAAAGAGGTTTAGAACAATTTTGATTAACGAACTAAAAAATCCAACTGAACAGATAGAACTTGTAGATCTTTATCTTGACTTAATAAGCACGCTTTCAGAAGAAGAATTGTCAATACTTTATCATCACAGATTTTTTGATGCGGACTATGAAGAATTAATTGATAGCATGAATGACGCAAGACAGGAGTTAGAAAAAGTCGAAAACCTAAAAAAGGATGAGTTGGTTATAGTAAACAATAAATCCAAATATCAAGACCAATACGTCGCAGCTGAACATAAGTTTTCCGACCTGGAAGAAAAAGTAAAATGTAAAACCAAATATCGGAAAGCGGACTATTACAACCTGGATGAAAGAAAGTTTATGTTCTATAAACAAAGATTATTTTCAAAAGGTTTATTGATTGATAATCCTTCCAGTCGTATTGGAAGTTTACCGTTTCAAGCTATGGGTATAAGTGAATTTGGAAAAGAATTCGTGCAATTTATAAAAAAGTCAAAATAACTGCAGGTAACAACGATTCATCGCAAATAACGGGTATTGCCGAAAAAGTGTAATTTTAGAAACCAATAAAGAAAAACGGTAAGCCGACAACTCCGCGTCCTCAATCCCGTGACTTGCGATAATCGAGACCGTTGGCAGCAATGCCCAACCAAAATTGAACTGATAAGAAATTGATATGGATTTAAATATTTACACAAAAAACCTTACTCCTGATTTAATTTCGAGAATTGAAAAAGAATTTGAGACTAACTCAATGCAGGTAGAATTTCATCCTGATTTTAAATTTGACGAAGAGAATGATGAGGGATTTTGCCCTATAAAACTCAAATTGAAAAATGGTCAATCAAAATATTACGATAGCTTCAAATATGATGTGTTGACTGGTTTTGAGATATATTTTGAAGATTATAATTATCAAGAAGAATTTAAAGAAAAAGAAAAGAAGAATAGATCCTCTTTTATTAAAAACCTATTCAAAAGTGCTAAAAAAACCAACGATTCAGAAACATATTTAGTAGAAAAGGAAATTGATAAAAAACTCAAAAATTGTGATAAAAAAGTGACATTAAATTGGCAATCACAAAATAAAAGTGAGTTAAGAATAAGCCTACTTTTTGGAGCAATTTTAGCTAATTTGACTGAGGGGATAGTTTATGATCCACAAGAAGGTTCATATTTTACTGGAGAAAAAGCTCTTTTAAATTTTAAGAATAGGATTAGAGAGTATGAAGACTCAATCGCTCAAGAAGATTTTTTACTACATAAATTTGAACAGTGGAACTAAAAATTTAAGAAGCAAGGACACATGCTGCCAACAACGGTTCATCGCCAATAAGCGGCACCGTTAAAAAGAAAATAATTAACTTGACCAACAAACCAACACTAAGCCGACAAATCCGCGTCCCTTACTCCGCCAACTGGCGATAACCGAGACCGTTGTACACCATTTTGACCGAACCACAGATTGAACCAAGAAATTAAAATATCACGTTCTGATTTAATCGCTAAATGCGACCAATTTTTAAACGGACAGCTTAATAAAGTGGATTTAGAAAATTACGCCTCTGAATTAATGATGGGGGAATGTGATATTTATGAATGGGACGATGATGTAATTTCTGATGTGATTTTCCAATGGGATAATCAAACAATAAATTTTCCCATCAACCAGATAAATATTCGACTTTGGAAACACCAACTGAAAACAGATGAGAATTTGCTAGCCGATTATAATGACTGGAACGTTCATATCGACCGACAAAAAGGAATTTGTAAAAAATACCAATCAAAATGGAATCCGATAAATAGAAAATTGAAAATCGGAATCGGTTCTGACTTAAATGCTGACCCAATTCACGGATTGAGACACCCAAAAGAAAAAGGAACTACAGGATGGTACATTTGGACTGGCGAATATTCGGAATCCGATAATTTTTTCAAACCAATGTGTGCGGAACATTTACTTCAAATACGACCTGAACTAATTAAGTATTTCGGACTTGATATTGGCTATCGATTTTTAATTGACAAAAACAGTTACGAAGATGTTTGGTATGACGAAAAGCTATTATTAACTGAATAAAAAACGGTGTACAACAACGTATAATGCGCATTGAACTGCGCAGATGGTCAAACTGTTGAAAAGGCTTACTAGAAACGTCACTTCTCTACCCTAACTGAAAAATAACTAATTTTAAGAGCGCAGAACGCGCATTATACAAAACCGTCAGACTGTCTCAAAACCATGCCATCATTGCAGTCTTTTTTTAAGGATATATTTTTAATTTTTTTTATCTTTAAAAATGGAATATCAACAAGGAGAAGACCGGGAGCAATTAACTTTATACAGCACTTGTTTAGACGATATGGTCCCTGCCGATAACAGCGTTCGTTTTATCGATCAGTTTGTGGAGCAGTTAGATTTGCAAGAACTAGGCTTTAACAGCTTAGCAACTCAAGGACGTCCGCCCTACCATCCAGGCGATTTACTCAAGCTTTATATTTATGGCTATATGAACCGGATGCGTTCTTCACGCCACCTAGAAAAAGAATGTCACCGCAATCTGGAAGTTATTTGGCTTTTAAAAAACCTAAAGCCAGACCATAATACCATTGCACGCTTTAGAAAAAACAATCCAAAGGCAATCGCTCGTGTGTTTAGGGCGAGTGTTAGCATTGCCAAAAATTTTAACCTTATAGGCGGCGAACTTATCGCTGGAGATTCAACAAAATTAAGAGCTCAGAACAGTAAGAAAAACAACTATAATAACAAGAAGGTGCAACGCCACCTAGATTATATAGATCAAAAGCTCGCTGCCCATAACAAAGCTCTAGCCCAAGCCGACAAGGATACTAAAACTGAGATAAAAAAAGAGATTGCCCAACGTAAGGTACAACGTGTGAAATACGAACAGATTCAAAAAGAATTGAAAGAAGACACCAGTACAGAAAACCCGCAATTATCTACATCAGATCCAGACAGCAGGCACCAAATTGTGCGTGGGATGATTACCGAAGTATGTTATACCGCACAAACCACCGTAGATGCCAAATACAAATTACTAATAGATTATAAGCTTAGCAACCAAAACGATAAGAAAGCAATGGGAATAATGCTTAGAAGGGCAAAATCTATTTTAAGGACCAGTTCGTTTACCGCCCTCTATGATAAAGGATACCACACGGGCAGTGAATTTCATATAGCAGACCAACTGGGAATAAACACCTTGGTTGCTATTCCTGCGATAGGACGAAAAAGCCAAGCTCCAAACCCTGATTATAATGCTGAATATTTTATATATAATTCTAATGATGATACTTATACCTGTCCACAAGGAAAACAGTTAACCTCCAATGGCACACGTTACAAAGGGCGTAATTACACTTTCAAACAATATAAAACTAAGGCTTGCAAAGAGTGCCCGGTACGAGACCAATGTACCAGGGCTAAAACAAATGGAAAAGTGATACAACGAAGCCAGTTCACGCAGAATATTCAAAACAATGCGCAACGCGTTTATAAAAACGAGCGCCTTTATAAAAAACGACAGGCCTTGGTAGAACATCCTTATGGCACATTAAAAAGGCAATGGGGATTTGACCATATTATGACCAAAAAAGGAATAAAGGCAGCCAGTGCAGATTTAGGGCTAATGATGTTAGCTTATAACTTGAAAAGGATCTTGAAGTTAATTAAGCAGAAGAAATTGTGCTTCACCAATGTCAAAACCGCTATTAATCACCTAGAAATGCAACTAGCACTCATTTTAAACTGTTTTTACGCCCCTAAAAATCATTTTCAAAAAATATTGACTCATCGATAAATTTCATAAAAATCAGAAAAATAGTATTTTTAAGAGCATTAATTGGTAGTTTTGAGACTGACTGCCGTTGTGTGTAATGTGAGAAAGCCGAATCCGAATTCTGTAAATGGGAGAAATAATTTTTGAGTGGATAATTGGCGGAATTTATGTCGCAATACGAACTTTATACGATTGGATAAAGGAAAAATTATTCGGAATTAAAGACAAACAAAAAGCGGAATTAAAAAAGATTGAGAAACAAATACTTTATAAGAAAATAAGGCTGACCGAAAACCTAAATAATGGACTGAAAAGTGGAATGAACGGAGCCGTTCTTGAAGTAATTGATAAAAATAATGTTTTCGCTGAATTTTATGACCTGAATGGAAAACAAATTGAGATAAATGACAAAATTGTGTTTGAAATCGGAATTGACCAATTCAAACTGATTAAATAAAAAGAAATAAAAACACTACACACAACAATGTATAACCGCAATTACGGCGGATTCGACTACGTCCGAATCCACTCGGAATTGCTAAAGCCTGTGCTGAACCGAAAATAATCGCTAATTTAACCCGTAACTGACGGTTATACGAGACCGTTGGCAGTAATGTAAAAAACGAACAAAATCGAAATTTAAAGACCATTGAAAGATTGAAAAACAAATGAATTACATTGTTGAGAATGAAAAATTAACCCTTCAATATATTCCAGGAAATGGAGCTTGGACTTATCAATTGATAATCCCCAACACAAAAAATATCAAAGGAAAATGGGGCGATTTGAAAGTGTCTGGGACAATAGATGGTTATAAAATAAAGAATAAGAATTTAGGGCCAGTAAAAAATTCTGACAAAAAAATGTCTGTTAATTCGGAAATTAGAAACGCAATAAACAAAGATGGAGGAGATACTGTAATCGTGACATTATATCTCGAAAATCAAGCCGAAACAAATGACAATTCTGAAATTTTGGAATGCTTTAAAGATGCACAAGTTTTGCAAATTTTTGAACGACTGGAGAAAATAGAACAGACAGAAATTCTAAATGAAATCTGGACTGTTGCAACGGACGACCAAAAAGCGGAAAAAATAATCAAGGCAATTGAAAACCTTGAAAGTAAACGAAGATAAGTGAGTGGAAAAACACTACTGCCAACAATGTATAAATTCAATTGCGGCTGAATTTCCTGCGGAAATTCATTGCAATTTTCTATCTTTCAGCTTCAACGGAAAATCGTGCCGATTTTCCGCAACTGAAATTTATACGCTAACGTTGGCAACAAGCTAAAAAAACGAATGAACAAACAAGAATATTTAAAGCAAAGTAGAGAAATTGGACTTCCATCAAGATGTCCGATTTTGGAATATTGTAGAAGACACGCTTTAACAATTTATTTTTATTCAGACTATTCCGAAATTAATTACAACAACAACTTTTACGAAGCTTTAAGGAGAGAGAACGCAATTCCGTCTGACTACGAAGAGAAAGAAATAAATATCGTTTCTGAACCACCAACTTGGTCGAAAGGAAAAACAAACGGAATGTTTACTGGAATGTGTCCCGAAGTAAATCTTTTCGACACAGAAAACGGATTACCTATGGCTCGTGGTTTAGCGTGTACGGACGGAGTTTGGGACATTGAATTGAAAAAAACCGAAAAATTCAAAAATTTGGAATCTAAACACTACTCGGAATGTTTAGAATTTTCTAAACACTTTTATGAAAACAAAACAAGCGGACAAATTAAAAAATCCAGTTCTACGAAAAAAAAATATTGCTACACTTATTTAATGCTCGACAAAAAAACTGGATTGCATAAAATAGGAGTTTCAAACAACCCAAACTATCGCGAAAAAACATTGCGTAGCGAAGACCCAAAAATTGAAACAGTTGCAAAAAGAAAATATGCTACCAGAAAATTAGCATTAGAATTGGAAAATCATCTTCACGATTTTTACTCTCACAAAAGAGTTCGTGGAGAATGGTTTGACTTGAATGCTAAAGAAGTTGACGAAATAATAAAATTACTGAATGAATAAAAGCCAGTTGCCAACAATGTATAACCGCAATTACGGCGGATTCGACTACGTCCGAATCCACTCGGAATTGCTAATTTCAGTACTAAACCGAAAATTAACGCATATAAACCCGTAACTGACGGTTATACGAGACCGTCAGACTGTCTCAAAACCATGCCATCATTGCAGTCTTTTTTTAAGGATATATTTTTAATTTTTTTTATCTTTAAAAATGGAATATCAACAAGGAGAAGACCGGGAGCAATTAACTTTATACAGCACTTGTTTAGACGATATGGTCCCTGCCGATAACAGCGTTCGTTTTATCGATCAGTTTGTGGAGCAGTTAGATTTGCAAGAACTAGGCTTTAACAGCTTAGCAACTCAAGGACGTCCGCCCTACCATCCAGGCGATTTACTCAAGCTTTATATTTATGGCTATATGAACCGGATGCGTTCTTCACGCCACCTAGAAAAAGAATGTCACCGCAATCTGGAAGTTATTTGGCTTTTAAAAAACCTAAAGCCAGACCATAATACCATTGCACGCTTTAGAAAAAACAATCCAAAGGCAATCGCTCGTGTGTTTAGGGCGAGTGTTAGCATTGCCAAAAATTTTAACCTTATAGGCGGCGAACTTATCGCTGGAGATTCAACAAAATTAAGAGCTCAGAACAGTAAGAAAAACAACTATAATAACAAGAAGGTGCAACGCCACCTAGATTATATAGATCAAAAGCTCGCTGCCCATAACAAAGCTCTAGCCCAAGCCGACAAGGATACTAAAACTGAGATAAAAAAAGAGATTGCCCAACGTAAGGTACAACGTGTGAAATACGAACAGATTCAAAAAGAATTGAAAGAAGACACCAGTACAGAAAACCCGCAATTATCTACATCAGATCCAGACAGCAGGCACCAAATTGTGCGTGGGATGATTACCGAAGTATGTTATACCGCACAAACCACCGTAGATGCCAAATACAAATTACTAATAGATTATAAGCTTAGCAACCAAAACGATAAGAAAGCAATGGGAATAATGCTTAGAAGGGCAAAATCTATTTTAAGGACCAGTTCGTTTACCGCCCTCTATGATAAAGGATACCACACGGGCAGTGAATTTCATATAGCAGACCAACTGGGAATAAACACCTTGGTTGCTATTCCTGCGATAGGACGAAAAAGCCAAGCTCCAAACCCTGATTATAATGCTGAATATTTTATATATAATTCTAATGATGATACTTATACCTGTCCACAAGGAAAACAGTTAACCTCCAATGGCACACGTTACAAAGGGCGTAATTACACTTTCAAACAATATAAAACTAAGGCTTGCAAAGAGTGCCCGGTACGAGACCAATGTACCAGGGCTAAAACAAATGGAAAAGTGATACAACGAAGCCAGTTCACGCAGAATATTCAAAACAATGCGCAACGCGTTTATAAAAACGAGCGCCTTTATAAAAAACGACAGGCCTTGGTAGAACATCCTTATGGCACATTAAAAAGGCAATGGGGATTTGACCATATTATGACCAAAAAAGGAATAAAGGCAGCCAGTGCAGATTTAGGGCTAATGATGTTAGCTTATAACTTGAAAAGGATCTTGAAGTTAATTAAGCAGAAGAAATTGTGCTTCACCAATGTCAAAACCGCTATTAATCACCTAGAAATGCAACTAGCACTCATTTTAAACTGTTTTTACGCCCCTAAAAATCATTTTCAAAAAATATTGACTCATCGATAAATTTCATAAAAATCAGAAAAATAGTATTTTTAAGAGCATTAATTGGTAGTTTTGAGACTGACTGCCGTTGTACACAATTAACCTGAAATGACATTTGAAGAAATAAAACAGAAATATTCTGAACGAGAACCAGCATTTCCCAAAAATCTGCCTGAACCAAATGAAAAGGAATTGAATGACTTAATTGAAAAATATAGTTGTAAGTTTCCAAAATCATTTATTGAATTTCAACTCAAATATTGTAAAGAAATTCCAATAGGAGATTTCGCTTTTGAGGGATTTGGTTTTGCTAACAAAGAACTTGAACCTTATATGAATTTGGAAGAAGTTTTAAAAGATTATTCAGAATTAGAATTTCCTGAATATTTAACACCTTTTAAACAAGAAAATGGAGATTTTTGGTGTTTTGATAATCGAAGTTCTGAATATGAATTTCCTGTGGTAATTTTTGACCATAACTCAAATGGAATTGAATCTGACCCAAATTATAAATGGAAAAATTTTATAGATTGGATTGACAAAACAATGGAATCAGAATTCTAAAAAATAAATTAATGTTAAAGAAAATAGATGCTTGGAATATAAAAGTTACAGACAGAAAGAGTTTTGAGGAATTTGTGAAATTACTTCTTGCTGACTTTTACAAAAAAGTAAACAACGATAAAGCTTGGGAAAATAACAGACTTGATTTGTTTTTGGAAGCAATGTCAAGGTACACAGCAGATATAGATGGCTATTATCAAAATGTGGAACCTGACCAAAATGCTGATATTCCAAGTTGGAAAGTATTTGCAGATATAATGAAAGGAGCTGTAGTATATGAATAAAACTGTGTACAACAAAGTATAAATTTTATTGCTAGCTTTTAGCTTACTTGCGAAAGTTCTTGCGAACTTTCTAATCAGTAATAATTTGCTTACTTTTAGCTTGAAAACACGCAACAAACTTTATACAGAGCCGTCAGACTGTCTCAAAACCATGCCATCATTGCAGTCTTTTTTTAAGGATATATTTTTAATTTTTTTTATCTTTAAAAATGGAATATCAACAAGGAGAAGACCGGGAGCAATTAACTTTATACAGCACTTGTTTAGACGATATGGTCCCTGCCGATAACAGCGTTCGTTTTATCGATCAGTTTGTGGAGCAGTTAGATTTGCAAGAACTAGGCTTTAACAGCTTAGCAACTCAAGGACGTCCGCCCTACCATCCAGGCGATTTACTCAAGCTTTATATTTATGGCTATATGAACCGGATGCGTTCTTCACGCCACCTAGAAAAAGAATGTCACCGCAATCTGGAAGTTATTTGGCTTTTAAAAAACCTAAAGCCAGACCATAATACCATTGCACGCTTTAGAAAAAACAATCCAAAGGCAATCGCTCGTGTGTTTAGGGCGAGTGTTAGCATTGCCAAAAATTTTAACCTTATAGGCGGCGAACTTATCGCTGGAGATTCAACAAAATTAAGAGCTCAGAACAGTAAGAAAAACAACTATAATAACAAGAAGGTGCAACGCCACCTAGATTATATAGATCAAAAGCTCGCTGCCCATAACAAAGCTCTAGCCCAAGCCGACAAGGATACTAAAACTGAGATAAAAAAAGAGATTGCCCAACGTAAGGTACAACGTGTGAAATACGAACAGATTCAAAAAGAATTGAAAGAAGACACCAGTACAGAAAACCCGCAATTATCTACATCAGATCCAGACAGCAGGCACCAAATTGTGCGTGGGATGATTACCGAAGTATGTTATACCGCACAAACCACCGTAGATGCCAAATACAAATTACTAATAGATTATAAGCTTAGCAACCAAAACGATAAGAAAGCAATGGGAATAATGCTTAGAAGGGCAAAATCTATTTTAAGGACCAGTTCGTTTACCGCCCTCTATGATAAAGGATACCACACGGGCAGTGAATTTCATATAGCAGACCAACTGGGAATAAACACCTTGGTTGCTATTCCTGCGATAGGACGAAAAAGCCAAGCTCCAAACCCTGATTATAATGCTGAATATTTTATATATAATTCTAATGATGATACTTATACCTGTCCACAAGGAAAACAGTTAACCTCCAATGGCACACGTTACAAAGGGCGTAATTACACTTTCAAACAATATAAAACTAAGGCTTGCAAAGAGTGCCCGGTACGAGACCAATGTACCAGGGCTAAAACAAATGGAAAAGTGATACAACGAAGCCAGTTCACGCAGAATATTCAAAACAATGCGCAACGCGTTTATAAAAACGAGCGCCTTTATAAAAAACGACAGGCCTTGGTAGAACATCCTTATGGCACATTAAAAAGGCAATGGGGATTTGACCATATTATGACCAAAAAAGGAATAAAGGCAGCCAGTGCAGATTTAGGGCTAATGATGTTAGCTTATAACTTGAAAAGGATCTTGAAGTTAATTAAGCAGAAGAAATTGTGCTTCACCAATGTCAAAACCGCTATTAATCACCTAGAAATGCAACTAGCACTCATTTTAAACTGTTTTTACGCCCCTAAAAATCATTTTCAAAAAATATTGACTCATCGATAAATTTCATAAAAATCAGAAAAATAGTATTTTTAAGAGCATTAATTGGTAGTTTTGAGACTGACTGCCGTTAGGCAACATATGAAACCGACTTCAGAACTATATAATAAATCATTCCGAATTCTATTCTTCGACGAAATGTGGGAATATGAAAAAACAATATCGGAATTGAATGAAAAACTGAAAACGGAGAAAAATAGCAATGCGTATAATAATTTAGGAGTTGCTCATCTTGAGATTGGACAATTTGAAAAAGGAATTGAAAATCTGAATTTAGCAATTGAATTTGATAAGCGGAATTCCATAGCTTACTCAAATCGTGCGGAATTGAATAAAAAGTGTAATAAAAATCAAGACGCTGAAAATGATTACGGAAAAGCAATCGAGTTAAACCCAAAAGACGCAACCTTTTGGAGATGTCGAGCTTATTTGAGAAAAGAAAATGGAGAATTAGAAAAAGTGTTATCTGACTTTAAACAAGCAAAGAAATTAGAACCAAAATTTCAACCGACAAAAAACGAAATTGCCGAATTGGAAAAAGAACTCGGAATCGAACCGAAAAGTTGGATTGAAAAACTAATTGGGAAATGAAAATACGTTGCCTAACAATGTATAACCGCAATTACGGCGGATTCGACTACGTCCGAATCCACTCGGAATTGCTAAAGTCAGTGCTAAAACGAAAATAAACGCTAATTTAACCCGTAACTGACGGTTATACGAGACCGTCAGACTGTCTCAAAACCATGCCATCATTGCAGTCTTTTTTTAAGGATATATTTTTAATTTTTTTTATCTTTAAAAATGGAATATCAACAAGGAGAAGACCGGGAGCAATTAACTTTATACAGCACTTGTTTAGACGATATGGTCCCTGCCGATAACAGCGTTCGTTTTATCGATCAGTTTGTCGAGCAGTTAGATTTGCAAGAACTAGGCTTTAACAGCTTAGCAACTCAAGGACGTCCGCCCTACCATCCAGGCGATTTACTCAAGCTTTATATTTATGGCTATATGAACCGGATGCGTTCTTCACGCCACCTAGAAAAAGAATGTCACCGCCATCTGGAAGTTATTTGGCTTTTGAAAAATCTAAAGCCAGACCATAATACCATTGCACGCTTTAGAAAAAACAATCCAAAGGCAATCGCTCGTGTGTTTAGGGCGAGTGTTAGCATTGCCAAAAATTTTAACCTTATAGGCGGCGAACTTATCGCTGGAGATTCAACAAAATTAAGAGCTCAGAACAGTAAGAAGAATAACTATAATAACAAGAAGGTGCAACGCCACCTAGATTATATAGATCAAAAGCTCGCTGCCCATAACAAAGCTCTAGCCCAAGCCGACAAGGATACTAAAACTGAGATAAAAAAAGAGATTGCCCAACGTAAGGTACAACGTGTGAAATACGAACAGATTCAAAAAGAACTGAAAGAAAACACCAGTACAGAAAACCCCCAATTATCTACATCAGATCCAGACAGCAGGCACCAAATTGTGCGTGGGATGATTACCGAAGTATGTTATACCGCACAAACCACCGTAGATGCCAAATACAAATTACTAATAGATTATAAGCTTAGCAACCAAAACGATAAGAAAGCAATGGGAACAATGCTTAGAAGGGCAAAATCTATTTTAAGGACCAGTTCGTTTACCGCCCTATACCATACGGGCAGTGAATTTCATATAGCAGACCAACTGGGAATAAACACCTTGGTTGCTATTCCTGTGATAGGACGAAAAAGCCAAGCTCCAAACCCTGATTATAATGCTGAATATTTTATATATAATTCTAATGATGATACTTATACCTGTCCACAAGAAAAACAGTTAACCTCCAATGGCACGCGTTACAAAGGACGTAATTACACTTTCAAACAATATAAAACTAAGGCTTGCAAAGAGTGCCCGGTACGAGACCAATGTACCAGGGCTAAAACAAATGGAAAAGTGATACAACGAAGCCAGTTCACGCAGAATATTCAAAACAATGCGCAACGCGTTTATAAAAACGAGCGCCTTTATAAAAAACGACAGGCCTTGGTAGAACATCCTTATGGCACATTAAAAAGGCAATGGGGATTTGACCATATTATGACCAAAAAAGGAATAAAGGCAGCCAGTGCAGATTTAGGGCTAATGATGTTAGCTTATAACTTGAAAAGGATCTTGAAGTTAATTAAGCAGAAGAAATTGTGCTTCACCAATGTCAAAACCGCTATTAATCACCTAGAAATGCAACTAGCACTCATTTTAAACTGTTTTTACGCCCCTAAAAATCATTTTCAAAAAATATTGACTCCTCGATAAATTTCATAAAAATCAGAAAAATAGTATTTTTAAGAGCATTAAGTGGTAGTTTTGAGACTGACTGCCGTTGCCTACAATATAAAACCACTACTTTTTAAAAAAAATCACAAAATAATTGGAATATTCATTCCAATTATTTTATATTTGCAAAGTGAATAAGAAACAAATCATATTAGCTTCTGCACTTGAGTTACTTGTAGAAAAAGGAGTTCATAATACTCCAATGTCTGCTATTGGCAAAGCGGCAAAAACTGGAATGGGAACTATTTATAACTATTTCCCAAACAAAGAAGCCTTAATTAATGAAATTTACACTGATATAAAAAAGCAGGAAAAATTACTCTTTGAGAATTTTGAATCAGATAAGCCAATCAAAACTCAATTTGAAAACTATTTTACTATTGCTATTACTTTCTTCATTAATAATCCTAACTATTTCCGATTTATGGAGCAACTACAAGCATCTCCTATTATAACGGAAAATAGCAAAGAAGAAGGTCGGAAATCTATTACTCCTGTTTTTGAACTTTTAATGTTGGGAAAACAACAACGCATTATCAAAAACATTGACATTGAAGAAATTTTAATGTTCATAGGTGGTGCTATTCTATCCTATTTAAGATGGTATTTTAATCAAACACAAACAGAGAAAAAACAAGCTTCTCTTAAAAATCAAGTAACAATGGTTTGGGACGCCATCAAAGAATAAAAAAAATTTATTAATAACCTGGAATGAACGTTCGTTCCATAAAACTACAAGTATGACGAAAAATGTATTAATCACAGGAACATCAACAGGCGTAGGATTTGAAAGTGCTATTCTATTCGCCAAAAACAACTACAAAGTTTACGCTACAATGCGAAATCTTGAAAAATCGGAAAAACTTAAACAGAAAATTCAGGAAGAAAATCTGAATATAGAAATACTCCCTTTAGATGTAACTAAAATAGATTCAATAGAATCAGCCGTAAAAACTATTATAGAAAAAGATGGAAAAATAGATGTATTAGTGAATAACGCAGGTGCTGGTTTTGCGAAAACAACAGAGCAGGCTTCTGAGGAAGAAATTAGATGGGTTACTGACGTAAATTATCACGGAGTTGTGTTCGGCACACAAGCCGTATTGCCTTATATGAGAAAACAAAAATCTGGTCAGATCATTAGTATTACCTCAGTTGGTGGTTTAGTAGGACAACCTTTTAACGAATTATATTGCGGTGCTAAATTTGCAGTAGAAGGTTTTATGGAGGGACTTACTGCTTATGTTAGTGATGCCTTTAATATTAAGGTTACTTGTGTTGAACCAGGTGGAATAGCTACCGAATTTATGACTTCTGCTATTGAAAAATCTGCGACTGAAGGACAATTTGCAACAGGCGAATACTTACCAATATTTGAAAGATATATGGCTGGAAACCAAAAAAGAGCAAATGAGGGCAAAGAACAAGTTTACCAAACAGGTCTAGAAGTAGCCGAAGTAATTCTGGATATTTCTGAAAATGAAAACCCACCTTTAAGAATACGAACTTCAAAATGGGCAGAAGATTTTTGTGAGCTAAAAACAAAAGCAGACCCAGATGGCACTAAATTGGTGAAAAAAATTACTGATAGTTTTTTATAGTATGAAAGCAATTTATTGGTCCTCAACAGTAATTATATCGGTTTTCCTCTTCTTAAGTTCTTATAGTTATGTATTCAGTAAAAGCACAATTCAAGGGATTAAAGCCTTAGGGTTTCCTGATTTTTTCAGGATAGAATTAGCTATTTTAAAATTGATAGCTGCAATAATATTACCAATACCATTTGCTTCTTTGCAACTAAAAGAATGGACTTATGCAGGTGTTGGATTATTTTTAATAACGGCTTTAATCGCGCATATCAAACATAAGGATTCTATCTTTATTATGCTTTTACTTGTAATCCTTATGGGAATTCTAATGATATCCAACATATATATGAACAAGATTTTGAAATAAATACTGTGGGTAATAACTAAGCGTTCGTGTGGCCGGTACGGCCTAACATGAACGCCGTGTTGACTAACCGGCTGTTTTTCGGTTGGTACTATGGGGTTTAATCTATTGCTGTGCTGCTCTTTTAGAGATGATTAGCAACATTTCTTTTCTTAGCGGTAGACTTAGGATACCCAAAAAGCTTATAAATTGAACCTCTTTGCGTATTGAATCGTTTATTATTATTATTATTATTATTATTATGAGTATGACAGAATAGTATCCTCCCTATAAAAACGCAGTTGCAGAGCGAATTAACAGAATCCTTAAATATGAATATGGACTAAAACAAACGATTAAAAACACCGAATTTGCGCAGAATATGACTGCACAAGCAGTGTATATTTATAATAACCTAAGAACACATTTTAGCCTGGATTTAAGAAAGCCAGCTGAAGTCCACCAAAATCCAACGATCAAATACAGATCCTATCGAAAAAATAATGTAAATTTACCTGAACTTACTATCTAAAAGTAGTAGTTAATCAACCAAAAAAAGCTAAAAAAACTAAATTATTTCAGGAAAATGCAAAAAATTCTACTTCTTTTTCTTATCGTATTATTTTTTTATTCTTGTTCTTCCACTAAGAAAAGAAAAGTTAAAACTAAATACTTTGACGAAAACTATACTGAAATTAGCAAGTCTGAGTTTGAACGAATACGGAAAACCAATAGGTTATTAGATATTCCAGGTGATTCTGCGCATCACAAGAAACTAACTTTAAGAGAAAGGCACGGTAAAATAAAAAATAGGGCATTATTGGAATCTACACTTGAAAAAGCAATCAATCGGGAATTAGATTCCGAAAAACCATTAGTTATCATGTACTATCCCGGAAAAGATCCTTGCAATTCAAGTGGAAATAAATCAAAAAATGATAGCCGTATAAATTGGCGCAAAGTCTTTGAACATGCTATCTATGAAGTAGGACAAACTAAACCCATATATATTTATAAGGATCATAGTGGTTTACAAAAAGGATTTGATTCAATTTATCATAAAGATCCAAACGTTATAATCGAAAGATTATTTTTTAAACATCATTACCCTTGTAGTAGCTTTGTGGTGATTTCAAAGGATGGCGATTTTATTAGTTATTTTGGGGAACATTCGAGGGGTTATGTTATTACGGCAACCAAACTTATGAATAAGTAAGTAGGTTTTACAAATAGTCTGTGGTGAAAAACCAATAGAAATGCATTAGTTTTTAGTCATAGTATTTCTGTAATAATCCTTCTCTACTAGTTTTGATTTTTCAATAGCAAAAATCTGTTCTAGCAACCTATTACTCCTAGCAGTCAGAGCTGGTTTTTTAAACTTCTCTTTTATTAGTATACGTTCATACGTATTTATGCAGGCCTTATTACTTTTATAAGCATTAAAATTGCCATAAATAGTAACTTAATTAGTTTCTGATTTCTTAGATAGCTTAATTTACTACGTCTATTTTAACTGTTTTTTACTCTTGCGAATCACATTAGTTAATCTTGCATAACTATACAATTCACTTCCGCTTATATATTGCTCGAACCCATACAAAAGAAGTACTAATATCAGGGAGGTTTTCGATTTAATTCTTGGTGAGGTTTACCTAAGAGTCATCAATTCATGAGGTATTATTTAAATCAATATTAAAAGTTTATCTCTCAAATCCTTTGTTTCTTTTTGCACCTGTTTTATCCTACGCTTGACAGAACTTGCGACTGCTTTACTGAGATGGCCTAAAACAGCTTCATCCTGCATTTTATTTTTTCATTTTTTGAAGCCTGAAATAGTGTTTTTAAACTAGTTGTATTTCCCATCCGATTTTGTAAGGTCAAAAACCAAATAACCAAAGTATATTTTTAAATATCTAATAGCTTCATGAATAAGGAAATGTTTTTTGACGGTACAATTTACCCGAAGTTATGCGATTAAAAATAGCGGACTAAAAGCTAAGTATAACTATAAAATGTCTGTAAAAAGGAGGAGGGGGTGCCGAAGTTTCACGATTGTCTTTCACAATATAAAATAAACTTTTTCTTCTATTTGTTTTAGCTTTTTATTTATCTTAATTTAATGATTTTATTAAAACCTTTACTTTAACGTGTATATCTCCCTGACTGATAGCGTTTATTAACGTATCTTGAAGCGTCTAGACTCGCGGATTTTCTATCTGGTATTTTTCTGCTAAATTAGGTGCTAAACACGCAAATATTTATAAGCAAAAAGCATAAAAAAAGAACTATGAAATTGTATTACTTAATCATCATTTGCATTCTATCTAGCCTTAAGCTTTTATCACAGGAGAAGAAAGTTATTTATCTTAATGAATTTTATCAAGAAATAAGTGAAAATGAGTTTAAAGAGGGGAGATCCGCTAAGGGGATTCTCGATTTATATTTTGAAAATGATTCCTTAGTGAAAGGTTTATTAGTAAGAAAGAAATCAATAGGCAAACTGAACGAAAACCAATTTAATAAGCTAAAAAAGTCTTTATCTATAGAGAACAAAAAAAATGATGGGTTAATTGTAATAATATATTACCCTGGGAAAGACAGATGCAATGATGTTAAAAATTATTCTACTTGGAATATTTTTGATAAAGATTATTTAAAAAGACTCAAAAGAATTAGCAATGTTAGTCATCATTGGATTTACAAAAATGACGAAAATTTAAACTATTATTACCAAAACAAAATAGGATGGAAAAAGGATAAAAATCAACTCATCGAAAAAATGTTTTTTAAATATCATTTTCCTTGTGCTAGTTGTGTGGTCTTAGATACTGAAGGACATTTTATTACTTATTACAGCGAATTCGGAAAACGAACCGTTTGGAAAATGGCTAGAGAACTCAAAAAAATAAAATGAATTTCTACCTTTAAGGATTAAGCGTTTGCGCAGGGGGTGCTATACAACAGGAATATAATAATAGCTTATTCAAATTAATGCTTGTTTTTTCTATAATAGGTCTAAAATGTTGCTGGGGGAGAGGCTTTTTGAAATGATGAATTAACAGACAATTATAATTTTAGCGCAACAAAAATTACCAGAATTTTGTTGGTTTAAATTAGAGGCATTGAACTCTTTATGCAATTTATCAACAAGTATGATTTTTAAAGCCTTCGGTTATAACATTTACTTAGCGTTTAAGGTAGTTTCTCACAATAGCTTTGAATAAAATTAATAAGCATCTTTAAATTAATATCGATAATGTAAACAGGACTATAAACGCTTATGATTGAGTCTGAATAACACATCGTTTTCTAGTTAAATGAGTACTTGTATTTTAAGTTGTTTTTTATTTATTGTTCAAAATCCTAATTAAAAAAGATCAAAACTTAGTCGTCTTTACCAAGGTACCGGTCAACTATCTCTTGTATTTCCTGTTCTTCCGCTAGCTCGAGTAGCTTCAAGTTTATCGTACTTAGTCTATTGGTATATTCTGGGAAAGCAAAACCATATCCTTGTTTATAATATTCGGCTTTAGCCACATAAATCTCTTCATCGGGGCGGTTGACTTGATAATAAAGTAGTTGTGGGCGGTCGTAAACTACGGCATCTACTTTTTTGTCTTTAAGCAGTTGCATTGCTTCAGGTAAACTGTTTACCTGAGTAACTTTAGCCTTGTGTTCTTTTATAAATGCTATTGCAGGTGAACCGGTAATTGTTGCCGTATTTTTTCCTGAAATTTCTTCAATCTTATCGATTGTAGAGGTACCTAATCCACTTAAAGTTAATGTGCTTGCGATACCCGCAATCATTGATCCAGCAAAAATTAATGTGATGACCATCCATATACCAGCAATGACTCTCCCTTTTAAAGTAATAGGCGCCATATCGCCATAACCGGTAGTACTCATAGTTACAATAGTAAGCCACATACCGTTTCCGATCCCTTTTACAGGATCTTTAGGAAATTGATCTGGTGATTCATGACGCTCTGCTAACCAAAGTAACGTACCTACTACCGCTAATATGAGTAAAAATCCGCTTACAGCTAAAAGAAGTTCTATGCTAAAAAAAGGCTTGATTCGCTGCCAAAGCCCGTTTTCGTCATTTCGAGAAGCAATACCTAAACTAGATTGATAAAAAGGTTGTGTAAATTTGTAACTCTTTACTCGTTTTGAAGTAATACTTACAGGGCCGATAAGCATATCAATTTGGTTGCTATTTAGTTGCTGGAGTCCTTTTTCTATAGACGAAAAACTCTTTAATTCGTAATACCATTCTTGTTTGTTCGCAATTCGATCCCAAATTTCTAAAGCAATTCCATCTTGGTCTTCATTATTAAAAACAAAAGGCTGACTTCCTGCGATTCCTACGCGAAGAGCATTGGGGGTTTGATTGGTATCTATTTTCTTTATTTGGGCAGATACGCTATGGGTTGCCAGTAATAAAAGTAAGATGCTAAAAAAGTAATTTTCAAGTATTTTTTTCATAAATAAAATTTACAATTAACAAAGTTAAAATAAATTTAAGATTTAAAGGTTAAATCCTAGGGCGCAGTATTTCTTGATTTTTTAGGAAGTATAATGCAAAATGCAAATAAAAGTTTGTAAAAATCATTGTTCCTTCAAAATTAACTAAAACGCTAAAGTTGGTTTTGGATTTACCTCCAGAAACCGTAACTTTCAGCCTGTAACGCCAGCGGTAGCGCATGGCGTTTTATAAATGTAAAATAACTTATGAGTCAAAATATTAATTTAGCCGTATTAATAGATGGTGATAATATACCTTCTTCTCCCGTAAAGGAAATGATGGAAGAAATTGCTAAATACGGCAATCCTACAATCAAACGGATTTATGGTGATTGGACGCGCCCAGGGTTGAACCGATGGAAAAGTTTGTTGCTAGAAAATGCGATTACTCCCATACAACAATATGGATATACTACGGGTAAAAATGCCACCGACTCGGCTATGATAATCGATGCGATGGATATTTTATATAGTGAAAAGGTTGATGGGTTTTGTTTGGTTTCTAGCGATAGCGATTTTACACGATTGGCTACTCGTTTAAGGGAGGCAGGAATGCAAGTTATAGGAATAGGAGAAAAAAAGACCCCCAATCCGTTTATTGTGGCTTGTGATAAGTTTATTTATATTGAAATTCTTAAAAATCAAAATCAAAATAAGTCTATCGACAAAGGTGAATCGGGAGAAAATGTAGATAAAATTACCGAAAAGGAAATCAGTTTAATTAGATCTACTATAAACGATTTGTCTGATGATGATGGTTGGGCTTTTTTGGGTGACGTAGGCGGATTAATCCAGAAAAAAAGACCAAATTTTGATTCCCGAAATTACGGTTTTGAAAAACTAACTCCTTTAATAAAAGCCACTCAGCAATTTGAAATAGAACAACGAGAAACCTCAAAAAGTAGACACAAATTAATTTACGTTAAAAATAAAGTCCACAAAAGGAAAAACGGCCGGTAAATTACAATTGGTAAAAATCATATTATTTCCTTTTAAATAAAAATCAGCCCAAATTTATCCTTTGAAACACTTCTTAGTACTGGCCCGTTGAGCCATTTTTGCGCTAAATCTTACCGTTTTTAGCATAATCAAATTACCATTTAAATTATAGTAATTAATTTCCTTTCAATAAGGTTGTGAGTTCGCATTCAATTAGATTTTTAGTCACAAGATTTCTCTTAATAGGATGAAATGTCGTTAATATCTGTTAAAAGTATATAGACAATAAAAATTTGAGTTTTAAAATAATAGCTAATTTTATACTCGTAATCATTTGGTATTTATTGGCTTACAGGCTTAAATGTCTAGTGTCTATAATTTGTCTATATACATTTAATCGAATTTTTTTGCATTTAATTTAGTTTTACCATCGCTTTTACTTAAAAGGTTTTCAATTTATTTAGAAAATTTTTTCAGTTAAAAGGCAATGATTAAAATACTAACTTTTTTAACCCTTTTTATCTTTATGTTTAAAAATTACTTATTTCTAAGCTTGGCTTTTTGCGGTTTTTACTTAACCCAATCACAGGCTCAGTCAAATTGGACCACGCATTATGAAAACGAAGATTTTTCAATTGCGTATCGTGTTTTAACGTGTGAAGACACTGCAAATGACATGAACTTTGATTACTACGTCTTAAAATTAACCAACAAAACTTCAAATTCTTTGTTGTTGCGCTATGAATTGGGTGCAGGAGAACAGGAAGCTACTCAGCAGTACCGATTAGCACCCGAAGAACGTGTCGTTGGTACTTGTAATAGTTCATCGGCCTTGCAATTGTTCTACAGAGAACGCAACTCCGAACAAGGCGAACCATTTAAATTAACCAATATCAAAAGCTATGAAAATTAAATTAAAAGGCTTAACCGCTTTGTTGTGCTGCTTGGCATTATCTGTTGTGGTTAAAGCTCAAACAATTAGTATAAGTACCAATCCAGCGACAGGCAGTTGCAATAACACTCAAGTTGATTTTACAGGAAACGCTAGTTCAACCACCACTGCCACCTCCTTTACTTTTAACGGTGGTAATTTACCAGCAGGATGGGTTTCATCTCCTTATGTAGTAAGTTCAACCACCTGTAATGGAAAAAATTCACCTGATAATAGTCCTTATTTCTGGGCTACCCAATTAGATAGCAATGGAAAGCGTTTTGTGCAAACCAATTCCATTGATGTCAGTTTAGGGGGAAATATCGAGTTTTATATTCGTTATGGTAACAACGAGGGGTCAGGATGTGAACAACCTGATGCACCCAATGAAGAGGTTTATTTACAATATAGTGTGAATAATGGAGCTACTTGGGTAACTATTTATGATCAATGGGATACTACCCGCCAGGGGAATTACCCTTGGTATAACTGGCATTTCAACTCTATAAGTATACCGGCAGCAGCGCAAACTACTCAAACACTATTTAGATGGTACCAACCTGGGAATTCAGGGGTTAATTTTGATAACTGGGGATTAGAGGATATAAGTATTTCAGCTGTTAGACCAGTTTCTGTTAGACAATGGGATTGGGATTTTGGCGATGGTACTACTGCTCAAGGACAAACTCAAACCCATAATTATTCGGGTTCAGGAACTTATAATGTAATTTTAGATGTGACATTTAGTGACAACTCAACTAAATCGACTAATATCAATTATGAAGTTTATGTTGATAATACAGCACCCACACCAAATTCATCAAACTTACCTAATATTACTGCCCAATGCCAAGTTGAAATTGGTGATGTTCCTGTTCCCAATGCTACAGACGATTGTGGAGGCGCAGTTACTGTTAGTCATGATGCTAATTTCCCAATCACTGCACAAGGAACTACAGTAATCACGTGGACGTATACCGATGCTCAAGGCAACAGCAGTCAGCAAACCCAAAATGTTGTAATTAATGATGATCAAGCGCCTGTAGCTGATGTGGCTACTTTAGCCGATATCACCGCTCAATGCGAAGTTAAGGCTAGCGATGTAGCTGTACCTAGCGCTACCGATAATTGTGGAGGAACAGTAAGTGTTAGTCACGATGCTAATTTCCCAATCACCGCACAAGGAACTAAAGTAATCACTTGGACGTATACCGATGCTCAAGGCAATAGCAGTCAGCAAACCCAAAATGTTGTAATTAATGATGATCAAGCTCCCGTAGCTGATGTGGCTACTTTAGCCGATATCACCGCTCAATGTGAAGTTAAGGCTAGCGATGTAGCTGTACCTAGCGCTACCGATAATTGTGGAGGAACAGTAAGTGTTAGTCACGATGCTAATTTCCCGATCACCGCACAAGGAACTACAGTAATCACTTGGACGTATACCGATGCTCAAGGCAACAGCAGTCAGCAAACCCAAAATGTTATAATTAATGATGATCAAGCGCCTGTAGCTGATGTGGCTACTTTAGCCGATATCACCGCACAATGCGAAGTTAAGGCTAGCGATGTAGCCGTACCTAGCGCTACCGATAATTGTGGAGGAACAGTAAGTGTTAGTCACGATGCTAATTTCCCGATCACCGCACAAGGAACTACAGTAATCACTTGGACGTATACCGATGCTCAAGGCAACAGCAGTCAGCAAACCCAGAATGTTGTAATTAATGATGATCAAGCGCCTGTAGCTGATGTGGCTACTTTAACCGATATCACCGCTCAATGTGAAGTTAAGGCTAGCGATGTAGCTGTACCTAGCGCTACCGATAATTGTGGAGGAACAGTAAGTGTTAGTCACGATGCTAATTTCCCGATCACCGCACAAGGAACTACAGTAATCACTTGGACGTATACCGATGCTCAAGGCAATAGCAGTCAGCAAACCCAGAATGTTGTAATTAATGATGATCAAGCGCCTGTAGCTGATGTGGCTACTTTAGCCGATATCACCGCACAATGCGAAGTTAAGGCTAGCGATGTAGCTGTACCTAGCGCTACCGATAATTGTGGAGGAACAGTAAGTGTTAGTCACGATGCTAATTTCCCGATCACCGCACAAGGAACTACAGTAATCACGTGGACGTATACCGATGCTCAAGGCAACAGCAGTCAGCAAACCCAGAATGTTGTAATTCTTGATGATCAAGCTCCTGTAGCTGATGTTGCTACTTTAGCCGATATCACCGATCAGTGTGAAGTTAAGGCTAGCGATGTAGCTGTACCTAGCGCTACCGATAATTGTGGAGGAACAGTAAGTGTTAGTCACGATGCTAATTTCCCGATCACCGCACAAGGAACTACAGTAATCACGTGGACGTATACCGATGCTCAAGGCAACAGCAGTCAGCAAACCCAGAATGTTGTAATTAATGATGATCAAGCGCCTGTAGCTGATGTGGCTACTTTAACCGATATCACCGCTCAATGTGAAGTTAAGGCTAGCGATGTAGCTGTACCTAGCGCTACCGATAATTGTGGAGGAACAGTAAGTGTTAGTCACGATGCTAATTTCCCGATCACCGCACAAGGAACTACAGTAATCACTTGGACGTATACCGATGCTCAAGGCAACAGCAGTCAGCAAACCCAAAATGTTATAATTAATGATGATCAAGCGCCTGTAGCTGATGTGGCTACTTTAGCCGATATCACCGCACAATGCGAAGTTAAGGCTAGCGATGTAGCCGTACCTAGCGCTACCGATAATTGTGGAGGAACAGTAAGTGTTAGTCACGATGCTAATTTCCCGATCACCGCACAAGGAACTACAGTAATCACGTGGACGTATACCGATGCTCAAGGCAATAGCAGTCAGCAAACCCAGAATGTTGTAATTAATGATGATCAAGCGCCTGTAGCTGATGTGGCTACTTTAGCCGATATCACCGCACAATGCGAAGTTAAGGCTAGCGATGTAGCCGTACCTAGCGCTACCGATAATTGTGGAGGAACAGTAAGTGTTAGTCACGATGCTAATTTCCCGATCACCGCACAAGGAACTACAGTAATCACGTGGACGTATACCGATGCTCAAGGCAATAGCAGTCAGCAAACCCAGAATGTTATGGTGCAATCATCTCCGATTGAACAAGTAACTTTGGATGATTTACAAGTTATTTATAACGGACAAGAGCATAATTTAGTGGTGAATAATCTCCCGACAGGAGCAAGCGTATCTTACGCTATTTCACCGAGTGGTGTGAGTGTAAATGGAGCCATAGATGCAGGAACTTATCAAGTTACTGCGGTAATTACCCCTTCTGCACAATCGCCTAACTGTCCATCAATCACCTTAGATGCCACATTACAAATTGATCGAGCTCCTCAACAAATAATCTTTGATGATTTAGATACATTATATATTGAGGACGATGCAGATTTTCAATTGCAAGCCACAGCAAGTTCAGGTTTACCAGTGAGTTATACTTATAATTATACTACTAATTCACCAGCAGCCACCGTAAGTACAAGCGGATGGGTGACTTTACTAACTTCAGGTTTAATTAATATTACCGCCCATCAAGACGGAAATACCAATTATCAGCCTGCAGCGAAGGTAAATCAAGAGCTACAAATCATGAGTAGAGATAGTAAGATGTATGGAATTCAAATAGAAGATGTATATCAATCTAACCCTGCTGATGTTGTAAAATATGAAATTCCATGTGGACAAGAATTAGGTACTGTTAATATTACTATTGAAGCAGAAACTAATGCGCTGGTGAGTCCATCACGTTCTTTTACAATTGATGTACCAAAGCCCGGTATATATACTCAAGAGGTGATCATTGAGTCTCAAGACGGTTCGACCGAACAAACCTATGAAATTATAATTGAGAAGAAATTTGACTTTTTTGCAATTGTGGAGCAGAAGTTTGATAATGTTCTATTGGTAAATAACAATGCATCTAACAATGGAGGATATACATTTATTTCTTATGAGTGGTATGCTGATGGAGTTTTAATCGGTACAGATCCATACTATTCTGCAGGAGATAAATCAACAGAATTACTAAATCCTGAAACAGAATATAGCGTGAATATGACTACGACAGAAGGAGAAATTATTAGAACTTGCTTAGGTAAAGTATCCTTAGTTCATGACTTTGAAACGCAATTAATCCCTAACCCTACAGCTTTAGGAACTCCTGTTTCGGTACGCGTTGGTTTTGGTGTTTCACAAGAACTTCCTATGGATATTCGTATTTACGATTTGCACGGACACCAAGTTCACCACGAACAAAGTTTTTCTCCAATTGCTGCTCTTAACCTTCCACAAGATCTAGCCAGTGGTTTATATCTAGTGGTCTGCCGAACTGCAAAAAACTCAAGCAATACTAAATTAATAATTGAATAAGTAGATTTATGATAGCATTTAATAGTAAAAAACAAGCCAGCAAGATTGTTGGTTTGTTTTTAACAGGAATTAGTTTAATGGGGGCAAGCGCATTTGCTCAAGAAACACCTCACGAATTTTCATTAGAAATTCGTAGTGGATTAAATTCTCTTAATTATGAGGTAAAACAAGGAGAGGTAGATGCCAAAATAGCGTATGGTCTTGGGATAGGTTATAGTTACCGAATCAAAGAAGATTGGACATTGAATACAGGTTTGGTTTATCAAAGGTTTAATTCATCGGCTGAAGTGAAAAACCTGCGATCTAGTTATCAAACCCGTGATTTTGAAGATGAGTCTTTTGAGTTTCGTTATCAGACCAAGGGATTGAATGAAGAACAAGTCGCACATCTATTGCACCTCCCTATAACAATTGGTTATCAAAATAAAGGTAAAATTAACTGGTACGCACAGGCGGGATTTCAATTAGACTTAATGCTAAAAGCTCAGTATAATACCTCAATTAAGCAATTAAATACCAGTGGTTATTATGAACAATATAATGCTGAATTGTTTGGCCCAGCCTTTATGGGATTTGGAACTTTTAACCAACTACAGTCTGGAGAGCAAAAATTAGCATTAAAAACCGGTGTTTCGGCCGTAGCTGAAATCGGATGGAGAAAGAAAATAAATGCTCATTCTAGCTATTTTATTGGCCTATTTGTAAATTATGGATTGGCGCATATTGAGTCAAAATCTAAAAAACAATTGGTTGGTTATCAAGCTGAGCAACCTCAAGATTTTAAGCTAAACAGTATATTGGAGTCTGATTTTGCCGAAAAGGCCAGATTAACCTCATTCGGAATTAAGGTTGGCTATGCTTTCAATCAGTTCAATTGGTTTAAAAAAGCAAGTAAAAATTAAGTCGTAATAGCAAAATTTATTTTAAAATCCGCTTTGAGCTTTAGCTTAGAGCGGATTTTTTAGTTGATAAGATAAATAGGATTAACCAGAATTTATAGGTTTAAACCTTTCTTAATAGTTTTTAGAATACTTAGTTTAAGCGGTTAAGGTTTTACCTTCATTTAAAAATAAGCAGTATTTTGCCCATAATTAAATGCCCTTGGTATATAAGCAAATTAGGTTAAATTTTTTTTATTTCCAATTTGTTAAAACTAAATAATTAGCGGGCTTTATGGGTTCGGGAGATAACATATCGTATATCATAAATTTCGGTATCCTCTGTACAGGAAACTTTAATTTTTGCTCCATTTGTAGACCAAGTGTTTAAAGTAAAGACTTGAAAAGAACTCAAGTAATAATGTTCCTCATTTTTACCTTTTGCCATACTAAAATCCCTAGGATATATCTCCCCTACAGCTCCACCAATATCTAAACTTACCGATAGCCTAGCGAAACTTCCCGCCGTTGGTCGCGCCTTAAATTCTATAACCACATTTAGTGCGTCACCATCTTTTTCTAAAATTTTAGATGTTGAGGCATCATAAAATGTAGGTATATCAATAGGTAACTGAGTTTCATTACTTATGTTAGCGTTGTTGGGTAAAGTATATTTGGTATTTTTATTTATTTCAAAGGGATTAGCGTTTGTGTAGGTATCGTCTCTATATTCTGCCCATCCAGAATATAGGCTATTATCTACGGCTGATTTTAATTTTATCCAATTGGTATTGCTGTAGTAAAAAAAAGCCTGCGCATCAGTATCAAATACAAGAAGACCATTAGCTGGGTTGGAAATACCATTTCTTTGGGCACTGGTCATTCTTGGGGTTAACATACCTTGTGAATTAGATTCCACGTCGAGCACTGAAGAGGGGTGAGGGGTCGAGGTGTTTATTCCAACTTGTGCAAATGCAGAAGTCGCCATCAATAAAAAGAATAATGATAATCGAAGTAAGAAGAACTGGGACATTTATAAATTTTAATTCAATTGATTTACTGGAGCAAAATAAGTATTTAAATACAAATCACCTACTTTAATCTATTAATCACGCCTTTTATCTTATTTAAGGTAGGTTTTTTATGGTTAAAATCAGTGATATAATTAAAAAGGGTAATTAATATTTATCAGAATGCTCTTATTGATTTTAAGAATAATTTCTTTATTGAAAATAAGTATTAGTTTACCAGGAGATTCCATTACTTTTTTATTTAAAACGATCACAACCCTCTTAAAATAAATAGGTATTGAAAGAGTTTTTGAAAAAATATAAAAAGAAACACAAAATTAAATTTTGGTCAGGCTAGTGTTTGTAGGGGTTTTCAGATGTTAATTAGAGTTTTATTAACTTTTTTGTCCGATATTAAGTTCTATTTTCGTCGGTTCTTAAAATAATAGATATGAAAAAAATTTACTTAAGTGTGTTACTATTCGTAGCAACGTTAAACTTTTTTGCTCAGCAAACAAACATTTCTTTTGAAACCGCAGAGGGTTTTCAGTTGGGAAACTTACACGGTCAAAATGCCTGGGAAGTTTCCGAGGGTAGTAACGGCGTTTTGCAAAGCCAGATAATTTCTGACGAACAAGCAAGCCAAGGAAGTTATTCTTTTAAAAATGCCTATGATTCAGGTTTCAACTCGCAATGGCTACCTATTTTTGGTGCGGCGAAGACCTTTAATAGCCCTAAATCATTTCAAGATTTTACATTTTCTTATGATATCTTCATCACCGATACCTTAGGCTCTGATTTTGAATTTACGCTTTACGGAATTGATGCGAATGATACATTTGTGCCCGTTGCCGGTATAGGTATGGAAAATCGTGGAATGGTGTATATTATTATCGATGAAAATTATTCTGCAGATTATACAACCGCTAGCTGGGTTCCTCAAAGCTGGGTCAATGTACGTATAGAAGTAAGTGCTTCTGCCGTAAAGTACTATTTAGATAATACTTTAATTTACACCGCCAATAATTTTTCTCAAATAGATATTAAAGGTTTTAATATGTTGCATAATAATTATGGAGAGGATGCTTACTACGATAATATGACCTATTATAATGGAAGTCTTTCTGTAGATCAAATAGAGTTAGTCGAGGTTAAACTATATCCAAATCCTGCGGTGAACGAATTAAAAATTCAAACGCCCAAAGGAATAGCAATTAGAACGCTTGAAATTTTTGATTTAGCTGGAAAACAAATTCTACATTCAAAGGAATCAATAGGGGTAGATATTTCAAACCTTTCTCAAGGGACTTATTTTGTAAAACTCAATACCAATAGAGGTTCTATCAGTAAAAAAATCATTAAAAAATAAATACTTTAAACCAATAATCCCCAAATTGCTTTTATGGTTTGGGGTTTTTTATATCACTTAGTTAGTTTACTATTCGTTTAAATTTTTAGGTTTTTTAGTTGAATTGGTTAATACTTTGTAATGTTCTGTTTAAATTAAATTAACATTTAAGCATAATAATTTGTATATTTTTAGTTTCTTAAATATTCAAAATTATGTTTGCTTCCTTCAACGGTTATCCGACCTATTTTTCTATTGTTGTTTTTTTTATTTTAACTTTTTCGCTAAAAGCCCAAACACAGATTTATCTGCAAGATTTTGAAACCAATGCGGGATATAGCACTAGTATCCCCGAGTTTACAGATAATAATGAAGATTATTTTATCCGCACTGACGGTACAAATATAAATCCGAGCTATTTAGGTAAGTTAGGTAATTTCTTTTTTGCCGCGCAAGATATTGATGGGGAGGGAGCATCGGCTCAACAAAGCTTAATGCTGTCAAATATCAATATCGCCTACTATACCAATTTAGAATTTCGAGTTCACTTGGCAGAAGAGGATGCTTCAAACGGCGATGAAGATTGGGACTCGTCTGATTATGTGCATATATCTTATGAGGTTGATAATAGCGGTAGCTATACTCCTTTACTGCATATAGAGTCTAGAGGGGGTAGTACAAATACAGAACCAGCTATAGATACCAATTTTGATGGGGTAGGAGATGGCATTGCATTGAGTCCTAGTTTTCAACAATTCGTGGAAGGTATTCCTGCCACAGGACAATCTTTAAACTTGAAAATTGAATTCAATTTAGACAGTGAAGATGAAGATATTGCTATAGATCATATAGAAATATACGGTACACCCACTATTAATGGTGATGCCACCACAGAAATTTTTGCTCCTTTAAACCAAGTTACAGCGGGCATTATCGATGCTGTAAACGCTACATCTTCTGGTAATGCAGAGGAGGTTTTCGGATTTATTATAGAAGATCAAGGTAGCGGCGATAATTTACCCACTTATGTAAACCAAATGCGCTTTGTACCCGCTGCTGGTAATACGGCTTTGTGGGAAGACCATTTAGCAGGTATTACCTTGATCGATGAAAATTTAAATTCCTATACCATTAATCCAATCAATATTAGTAACCAAGAAATCATTTTAGGATTTAATCCACCTATTAGCATAGGCGATGGTGCGTCTTTAGAATTTTTGATGGGTGTTTATTTAAAGGAGCAAAATATAGTAGACGGAGCTGATCTTCAATTTAAAATTTCAGCAGCAAATCACGGATTTACAGCAGCAAACAATGGTTCAACTTTTTCAGATCCATTTTTGTTGGGAGACATTACGAGTAATGTTTTTACAATTGCTGTTGACGCCAGCGAATTACGCTTTTTTCAACAACCTAGTGATGTTTTTGTAAATCAAACTATGAGTCCACCTGTGCAGGTTATTGCTACCGATACCAACGGAAATATAGACACCGATTATAACCTCAGTGTTAACCTCACCTCAACAGGTAGTTTAGCAGGTAGTCCTGTAACCGAAACCGCGGTAAACGGGATGGTGTCATTTGCCAATATATCGCATACTCAAAGTGGTACAGGATTACAATTAAGTGTTGACGATGGTTTGTTTCCCGTGCAAAATAGCTTGAGCTTTTCTGTATTTAATGCTGCGGTTGCTCCTACTCCTGGAACTGTCTATATTACCGAAATAAGCGATGCGACTAATTATGAAAATGAATTTATCGAGATTTTTAATGCCTCAGACCAAATTGTTGAAATGAAGGACATAAAATTGGTAATGGACAATAATAAGGTTTGGCGCGTTGGCGACTTGGCGGCAGGATCTAATGCTGATACGTACATTCATCCAAATGCTTTTATGCTAATTTCACGCGGAGCCACACAAGCAGCCTTTGAACAAGAATTTGGGGCAATCAATACCAATACTCGGTTTATTGCTGGTAGTCAAAATATGTTTTTTGGAACAGGTACAGCAAGAAGGTGGCGAATGTTCATTGGTGGTACAGTGAATACCGCAGATGGCAGCTTATTAGATGATACGCAAACCGATGTTGCAGTAGAAGATAGGCGAAATTACCAAAATATACTTACCAACGAATTTATTGATACTGATAGTGCACAAGCAAATCCTGGCGAGTTAGACTACTTGTTATTTATGAACGATGAGTGGGTAAATCAATTGACGCCAGATGTAACCAATATTAAAGATATACTTATTGGTGATAATTGGATGAGTGAAAATGATTTTAGCGGTAAGAATCTATTTATTGCTCCAAATAAAAAATTAATCAATCACCATTATTTACAATTGAGCGGTAACAAAATGCAAATCGATGGAGAATTAATTTTTGGAAGCAAAAGCCCCGCCCAAATGGGTACTTTAGGACCCATTCCAAATACTATGAATATACAGGGGGAAGTTGAAGTAGAGAGAATTATCCCTCCAAAGAGGGCGTACAGATTGTTAAGTAGTTCGGTAACCAGTACGAGAACTATTCACGAACAATGGCAGGAAGGGGCAAACAACTTGGATTATTCAAATTTTTTAAATCCTAATCCAGGTTACGGCACGCATATTACAGGTTCAACTACTGGTCAAAACGGTTTTGATGCCACGCCTTCGGGTAACCCTTCTTTATGGAGTTTTGATAATGCGAACCAACAGTGGTTTGCTGTTAGCAGCACTTTGAATACTTCTTTGCAAGCAGGAACTCCTCATCGTTTAATGGTGCGTGGTAGTCGAGACATAAATGTGACCCAAAACGCCAGTCAGCCCGACACCACGCGCCTGCGTATGCGTGGTAATTTGACACAAACTGGCAATTTTGAAGTGCCTAGCAGTGTGTTAAACACAACACCGGGCGCGTTTAATTTTGTCGGTAATCCGTATCAAGCACAAGTTGACTTAAATCAGGTTCTTTCGCGATCTGTAGACATTAATCCGAACCAATATTATATTTGGGATCCTAATAAGAATGTGCGGGGTGGTTTTGTTGTGGTAGATTTACCTTCGGGTACCAATTCAGACGGCTCAGAGGCAAATGCTATTATTCAGGTAAATCAAGCATTTTTTGTGCGTACAGGGGGAGCAAATCCAAAAATAATTTTTAATCAAGCGGATAAAGTAAATCAAAATTTCACACAGGTTTTTAGATCGAATAAACCGCAAGATTTGGCTTTAATCGGTCAGTTGTATGCCAATGAGGCTTCTAATATGCAATTAACCGATAGTTTTATTATACGCTTTGATGCTGCTTATACCAATCAAGTGAATGATGCAGATGCTGCTAAAATGGGGAATCTAGATGAGAATATTGCAATAATCAATCAAAACGATTACTTAAGTATAGAACGGAGAGAAATGCCAGTGAAAGGAGACACTTTAGACCTCTTTGTAAATAATTACCGATTTAGCGATTACCGACTTAATTTTGATCTACCAGCATTTGGTGGTGTTAGTGTATTTCTATTAGATCGATACCTACACCAAGAGACTCCTCTCACAAAAGGAGCAAATCAAGTAGATTTCACGATCGATGAAGATATACCACAGAGCATAGCTGCCAATCGGTTTGCTTTGTTGTTCAAACAAAAAAACTTAGCCAACCCGATATTGAAAAAGTCTAGTTGGCTTGTTTACCCTAATCCCTTTACGGATTATTTTCAGGTCAAAGCCGAATCACTTATCGGTCAAAATCTAAGCATATCGATTTATAATCAATTGGGTGTACGAATTAAGGATTTAAAACTTGATTCTTTTAGCGGAGAGGAATCGATTTATGCTTTGAAAGGCTTACCAAACGGATTTTATTATATTCAGCTTCAAGCTGATGACATTATATTTACTCAGAAACTGATCAAAAAATGATAAGCGAAAAATAAAGCAAAAAACAATCCCGAATAGGCGCAGCCATTCGGGATTGTTTTTTAAATATTAAGGCTTTTTCTTCCAAATTTTGTCGGATATTGGTAAATAAGCTGGCAAGGCGGCAGAACCGTACCACGGATAAATCTCATAAGCCAAAAAATTATTTTTAATAGCTTCATCAGTAGCTAAGATGGCTTCTAGTTTTTCTTGACTTTCTACCTTTTGAAAAATGAAAATGCCGCGATAATTTTTTTGATTGGTTCCTAAAGGGCCAGCTAACACCAACTTGCCGTTTTCAACTAATCGCTTAATATTATCTAAATGCCCACGCATACTTTTGGCCAATAATTCTTGGTTTTGACTTTTATTTTTACCGGTTTTTAAAATTACCAAGAAGTATGACCTCATTCCATAATCATCAGCTTCATACTTTTGAGCTAAAGTTTCATCAAAGTTTGGATTGGCAATTTTATCTTGTGCAATAGCGTGGAGGCCACACATTAAAAATACAGTTAAAATAAGCGTCTTAGTAGTATTCATATGCGTTAATTTAATAAAATATAATTTAAAAATAGAAATGCTGTGGCCTTGCGTTAGGGATTGTCGTGAAAATACTTTGAGGTGTTTTTTCACCTCAAAGATTGCAACAAAAGCCCGACCCTTTAGGGTAACGCCCTAAAAAGGAAGACCAAACTAATTTTACTCTTCATCGATAAGAATTTCTAGTATTTGAATAGCTGCATCGCTGATTTTTGTTCCTGGCCCAAAAACGGCAACGGCACCAGCATTGAATAAATACTCATAATCTGCCGAAGGGATCACCCCACCAACAATAACCATAATATCTTCTCGTCCCAAGACCTTTAACTCTTCGATAACTTGAGGAACCAGAGTTTTATGTCCGGCCGCTAAGGAAGACACGCCCAAAACGTGTACATCATTTTCTACGGCTTGCTTGGCGGCTTCTTGCGGGGTTTGAAAAAGGGGTCCGATGTCTACATCAAATCCTACATCTGCATAGCCTGTGGCTACTACTTTTGCGCCACGGTCATGCCCATCTTGCCCCATTTTGGCTATCATAATTCTAGGCCTTCTACCTTCAAGTGTAGCGAATTGATTGGCCATTTCTCTCGCTTTTTTAAAGCTTTTGTCGTCTTTTATTTCTTTGCTGTACACGCCGCTAAATGATTTTATTTGTGCTTTATGTCTACCGTAAATTTTTTCGAGAGCTAAACTAATTTCGCCAATGCTAGCCCTGTTTCTTGCTGCATCTACCGCTAAAGCTAATAAATTTTCTTTGCCGGTTTTTGCGGCTTGAGTTAATTTTTCTAAGCTCTCTTGCACTTTGTTTTCATCACGATTTTTGCGTAATGATTCTAGGCGTTTGATTTGTTGTTTACGCACACTTTGGTTGTCTACCTCTAACGTCACAATTGGGTCTTCTTGTTCTAACCGGTATTGATTGGTGCCTACAATAATATCTTGCCCACTATCAATTCTAGCTTGTTTACGTGCAGCAGCTTCTTCAATGCGCATTTTAGGAATACCTTTTTCAATGGCTTTGGTCATTCCTCCCAATTCTTCTACTTCTTGAATGAGTTTCCAAGCTTTATGGGCGATGTCATTTGTAAGGCTTTCTACATAATAGCTTCCTGCCCAAGGATCTACTGTTTTGGTGATTTGTGTTTCTTCTTGTAAGTATAATTGTGTGTTACGAGCGATGCGTGCCGAAAAATCGGTTGGGAGTGCAATGGCTTCGTCTAGTGCGTTGGTGTGCAAACTTTGGGTGCCGCCAAAGGCTGCTGCGGCAGCTTCAATACAGGTTCTGGCTACATTATTAAAAGGGTCTTGCTCGGTAAGCGACCATCCGCTAGTTTGGCAGTGTGTACGTAGAGACAGCGATTTTGGGTTTTTAGGGTTAAATTGTTTTACAAGTTTTGCCCATAGCATTCTAGCTGCTCTCATTTTAGCTATTTCCATAAAATGGTTCATCCCTATGGCCCAGAAAAATGATAATCGCGGTGCAAAACTATCAATATCCATTCCTGCTTCTAATCCTTTACGGATATATTCCAGACCATCGGCTAGGGTATAGGCCAACTCGATATCACAAGTTGCACCTGCTTCTTGCATGTGGTAGCCAGATATACTAATGCTGTTAAAACGAGGCATATTTTGCGAGGTGTATTCGAAAATATCGGCAATGATTTTCATCGAAGGACTAGGTGGATATATATAGGTATTACGCACCATAAATTCTTTTAAAATATCATTTTGAATGGTACCTGCCAATTGCTCAGGTGCTACGCCTTGTTCTTCTGCGGCGACAATATAAAAAGCCATGATAGGCAGTACGGCACCATTCATGGTCATTGAAACCGACATTTTATCTAATGGAATCTGGTCGAAGAGTATTTTCATGTCTTCAACCGAATCAATAGCAACCCCAGCTTTTCCTACGTCTCCAACCACGCGGTCGTGATCGGAGTCATAGCCTCGGTGAGTGGGTAAATCGAAGGCAACCGATAGTCCTTTTTGACCAGCCGCTAGGTTACGTCTATAAAAGGCGTTACTCTCTTCGGCAGTTGAAAATCCTGCGTATTGTCTAATGGTCCACGGCCTTTTTACATACATCGTACTGTAAGGACCTCTTAGATAAGGAGGTATTCCTGCTGCATAGTTGAGGTGCTTAAAACTGGCAATATCTTGTGGACTGTATACTTTTTTTATTGTTATTTTTTCGGCGGTGAGAAAAGTTTCGTTTGTATTTGTGGCCTTTCCCGACTGCTTTTTAATTTGAATATGTTGTAAATCTTTTCTTTTCATAATCTTGATGGCTGCTTTATTCGTTAGTTAAACGCTCCTGTTCCATTCCTTCTGCAAGGCGTTTTTGAATAATCGGTTTGATTAAGGTTTTGCGAGAAAATTTCTCAAGAAAAGGTGTTTTTTCAAGTTCATTTTTCATTTTATCATCAAGATTCAAATACTTGTTTGTTCCCACTAGTATTTTTTCTTTTTGTTCAAATGTTTTTACTTCTTCTTGTGCAACCTCTTCTATTTTACGTTGTATGGTTCCATCCATTAAGGCGGTTATAAAACCACCAGCTTGTTCTATAGATTTAAAAATGCCTAATGCCTTTTCGGATATTTGTTGCGTTAGGCTTTCAAGGTAATAACTGCCATCTGCAGGATTACTCACTTTATCAAAATAACTTTCATTTTTTAAAACCAGCAACTGGTTACGAGCAATACGTCGGCCAAAATTGTTATCGTGGTGGAAAACGGAGTCATAGGCTGTATTTGCCACCCAATTTGCACCACCTAAGATGGCACTCATGCTTTCTGTTGTAGTGCGCAACATATTTACATTGTAATCGTATAGGGTTTTATTTCTAATGCTGGGAAAAGCTAAGATTTCTATTTCTTGCGGTATTTCATAGGCTTTGGCAATCTCGCTGTATATTATTCGTAAAGCCTTTAATTTGGCGATTTCTGCAAAATAATTTCCGCTTATGCTTACATGAAATAGGGGTTTAAAATTTTTCGATTTTTCTGGAAAATGAACACTTAAATGATTCAAGTATTCGTTTACATGAGCCATAGCATAAGCAACCTGTTGTATATGGTTTGCCCCTGCATTTTCATAAACTTCTGTACGTATACTTAAAAATAAAGGGAAGGTTTCTTGTGCCTTAATCAACCAGTTAAAATCTTCAAAATCTTTTCTTAGGTTTTGATGCCAATTTCCTGTGCTAGCTAAATGACCAATACAGTCTACCCCTATAGAGAACTGGTGATTCTTACCTGTTAGGAATTCTATTAAGGCATTAACTTCTTCTTCCTTTTGATATTCAAAATCTAGATAAACCGGAATGTTTTTAGACCAAAGAGCTTCAACAAAAGGGATGGGGTTGGGGCTATTTTGTTTAAATTTGAGCCAAAGTGCTTGTGTTCCCTTTTCTAAAACCTTAAGAACATCATCTATATTTGTATTTTCAGTAATTTCGAAAGATTCTGTAATGAACCATTTTTTTGGAGAGCTTGGCATATAGCCAATTTCAGTCTCTTCTTGGTGATAAAAAGGTTTTATATCAATACCGTTTCTATCTTGAAAAATTAAATTGTTATAATCTTCTCCTTTAAGATCGGCTTGTATTTTTGTTTTCCATTCTTTTGCCGAAACCGAATTAAAATCCGCTAAAAGCGTAGTATTATTCTTGCTCATGTTTTGTTTTATATTCGATGATATACACCTCTTCATTTTCTTTTTTCATAAAATAAGTTTCGCGTGCGAAGCGCTCTAACTCTTCTGGCTTAGCGAGTTTCCTTAAAATGCTGGTGTCTTTTTTAATTTCTTCTACATAAAAAGCCTTGTTCTCTTCTAATTCATGAATTTCTTCATTTAGTTCTTGATGAACCAACCAAGAATTGCTATCTAAAAAAAGCATCCAAATTCCGAATAGCAAAAGCAGGAGCACATATTTATTGCTCAAGAATTTAAACCAAGGATTTTGAAATAAGGCTTTTAATCGCATAGTACGAAGATACAAAATATCTGATTGCTGAGTTAAGGACTTGACTTTGAAAAAAAATCCTTACCAACAGAATTGAATAAGGATTTTTAGACTAAGCTAATTTTTCTTTTATGATAGTTTGCACGATATCTACCGCCACTGTATTGTAGCGGTTGTAGGGTATAATTATATCGGCAAATTCTTTGGTAGGTTCAATGAATTGTTGATGCATGGGTTTTAATGTGGTTTGGTACCTGTTTAAAACCTCGTCAAGATCTCTGCCTCTTTCATTCATGTCTCGCTTTAAACGTCTTATGAGGCGCTCATCGCTATCGGCGTGCACATAAATTTTAATATCGCACATTTTACGCAATTTGGGATTGGTTAAAATTAAAATTCCCTCTACAATCATTACCTTTTTGGGATGGGTGAGAATAGTATCTCCTGTGCGGTTATGCTCTGTGAAACTGTAGATGGGTTGATCTATTGCTTCTCCCTTTTTTAAAGCTTTAAGATGTTTAACCAATAAATCAAAATCGATTGATTGTGGATGATCAAAATTGATTTGTGTACGTTCTTCAAAACTGAGTTCACTGGTGTCTCTATAGTAAGAGTCTTGTGAGATTACAGCCACCTCATCATGTTTCAATTCATCTACAATGGTATTTACTACTGTTGTTTTACCACCGCCAGTACCACCAGCAATTCCAATTATTAGCATCTAATTTATTTTTAGGCAAAATTAAGAAATAATTATGCTTTTTATAAAGCCGCTTACTCATTATCTTGGTCTATTTTTTCTTTTTTATCTGATTTTTTAGGTGACATTTTGATAATAAGCCAAATAAAGCCAATGATAAAATGTAAAATTATAATGGCTGCTACCCAGAATGTAAAAGTGTCTGAATTTCTCATATGAATTGATATTAGTGACTGTGATCGGCTTCTCCTTTTTTAGATTCGGCCAAAATATAATAAGCGTTGTTCATAGCATAAAGCGCTTGTTCTGATTGCTCATTTAAAAATTTTACCGCAGTATAGCTGCCGTCGTTAGTTTGAGGAATTACCGATATTGGTTCAAAGCTATAATTTTCTTTATTAGGATTTACCGCAAAAACAAAAGCATTTGTACCCTCTTGTACAATAGCTTCATTGGGAAAAGCCCATTGCATTGTTTCTTCTAAATATATACGGCCTTCTAAATACATTCCTGGGATAAATTTAAAGTCATCTTCTTTAATTTCGGCATGGACGTGAATAGCATTGGCTTCTTTTTCAAGTGATTTTGAGGTGGCAAAGATAATCGCTTCGAATTCTTTTTCACTAGACCCGATTCTAAATTTGATTTTCTGGTTCTCTTCTACCAAATGCGCTTGGTCTTCATAAACCAAAAAATCTGCGTGCACGTGATGATCATTAAGAACAGTAAATAGAGTAGTTTGAGGGGCTACAAACTGCCCTATATTGACTTTTACCTTTTGTATATATCCATCAAGTGGACTTTTAATGGCTACTTTATTTTGTATTGTCCCCTGTTGCAAGCTGGTCACCGAAATACTTAGCAGTTTTAATTTTTCTTCCAAGCCTTTTATTAGACCGTTTTTAGCTCTAAAATCGGCTTCAGCTTTTTGAAAATTCATTCCCGATCCTACACCGGCTTTGTATAATTTTTTTTGACGTTCATATTCTTTTTGCAAGTAAATTAGGTCGTTGTAGTTTTCTAGATAGGTAGTTTGCAATTCGATAATGTCGGGATGTTGCAAATAGGCTATTACTTCATTGGCTTTTACTTGTTGCCCTTCAATGACTAGAATATTTTGAACATTAGCTCCTATGGCGCTATTTACACTAGCTTCATTTTGTGGAGGAACTTCTAAGGTGCCGTTTACCGAGATGGTTTGGCCCATATTGCGCTTTTGCAAACGCTCTAATTTAAGATTTAATACTTCTGCCTGTTTTTTGCTAAGAAAAATATCATCGTGGTGCTCGGTATCGGTTGCAATTACGTTTTTTTCTTGATTAGGTTTATCTTGTTTCTGGCAAGCGGTAAAGCCAAACAACAATAATGATAGTAGTATATATTTCATGATTAATTAGGATTGTAATAATTAAGATTGTGAACTGCCATTAAATAAGCTTGTAAGCTTTGTAATGCATCTAGTTCGGTTTCGATTGCCTGGTTAACCAATTGTGTGAATTCAATATAGTTAATGGCTCCTTCTTTGAAAGCAAAAAGCGCCCCTTCTTTCTGTTTTTTAATCAAGTTTAAACCTGTTTTTTGATAACTTTCCCAGTTGCTTTTTGCTTGTAAATAGTTATTATAAGCCATTTTAAACTTAAGATCTAGTTCTCGTTTTTTAAAATCGAGATTGTTTTTTTGTTTTTGATATGCAAGTTTAGCTTGATTTATGCGGCTTTTTAAGGTGCCATCTAAAATAGGAATATTTAAACCAATTTGATAGGCGGCAAAACCTTTCTGATTATTTACTTCTTGAAAAACATATTCTAAGTTAAAGCTAGGCAGGCGCTTACTTTTTTCTTTTTGCCACACTGCTTGGGCCAAGGCTTCGTTTTTTTGACTGAGAATAAATTCTGGATGTTCTTTTTCCTCGAAGTTTTTTGTTGACCAGTTATCTATTGTGTTTAGTTGATCGGCTACATCATAAATTGTATCGGTAAATAAAAATAGATTTAAGCCTAAAAGCTTGGTCTCTGCATTACTTTTCGCTTGGCGTAAGGCTATATTTTTTTGTAGGATTAGGTTTCTTGCAGCATCCCTTTGCATGGTGGATATTGCTTCAACTTCATATTGCATATTTATAGCACGTTCAAATTCTTGGTAGATACTGTCAAGAGCTAAATATACTTCAAGCGTTTTTTTGGCAATTAGTGCTTCTGTCCATTTTTCGCTTACAGTCTTTTTTAAATTTTCAAAAGAAAGCTTTTTTAAACCTTGTGCCTGTTCTAGTTTTGCCTTGGCCCAAGCTGTTTTTCGGCCTATACCTAAAAGTTCAATGTTGTTTTGACTAATACCAATAAGATTATACACTCCGCGACCATCTTTAAGTTCTTCGGCTCCCGTGAATATTTGTGTATTTCCCCAGTTATAAGCTTCTGTTTTTGCTTGCAAACTCTGTTCTACAGTAAGCAAATCATTTTTTATTTGTGGGAAATTCGTTACTGCTGTATCAATTGCGGCTTTTAGGCTTAACGTCGGTAGATTATCAATGCTTTGTGCTTGTGTTGGTAAGCTTACTAATAGCAATGTTATTGTAGCTAAAGCCCATTTTTTACTAGTATTCTTATGTTTTCTTGTTTCAATCCATTGATACAAAATAGGTAAAATAAATAAGGTTAGTAAAGTTGCTGTTATAAGTCCACCTATGACCACCGTGGCTAGTGGTTGCTGCACTTCGGCACCTGCCGATGTAGATAGTGCCATAGGTAAAAAACCAAGAATATCGGTTAACGCGGTAAGCATAATAGGACGCAAACGCTGCTTGGTTCCGGTTAGTATGCGCTCACGTAAGGGTAACTCTTTATTTTGCTTGAGCGCGTTAAAACTACTAATTAAAACAAGTCCGTTTAAAACGGCCACCCCAAAAAGTACAATAAAACCAATTCCCGCCGATATACTAAAGGGCATCCCACGAAGAACTAGAGCAAACACACCACCGATGGCTGCCAAAGGAATAGCCATATAAATTATCAAGGTTTGCTTTACGGATTTTAGGGCAAAGTAAATGAGTATAAAAATAAGTAACAAAGCGAGTGGTACTAGGGTTTTAAGTTTCTTTGTTGCTCGTTCTAAGTTTTCAAAAGCTCCTCCATATTCTAAATAATACCCAGGTGGGAGTACTAGGTTTTTGTCTAAAATTTGTTGTATGTCTTGTACTACCGAAGCCACATCTCGATCTCTTATATTTATACCCACATAGGTGCGCCGGTTGGTATTGTCTCTACTTATTTGCATAGGGCCAGTTTCAAACTTAACCGCTGCAACTTCTCGTAAGGGTATTTGATTACCTGTAGGTAGTTTTATAAATAAATTCTCAAGACTTTCGGCATTAGCGCGTTGATTTTCAGGAAGCCGCACTACTAAATCAAATTTTTTAATGCCTTCAAAAATTACCCCGGCTTTTTTTCCTGAGAAACTGGTAGTAATGAGGTCATTTACTTGTTCAATACTCAAGCCGTATTGTGCCAGTTTATTCCGCTTGTAATCGATAGTTATTTGAGGTAATCCAGTGGTAGCTTCAACCTTAGCTTCAGCTATTCCCGGCACGTTTTTTATGAGTTCATTTATTTCATCCGCTTTAAGCGCCAAAATATCTAAATCTTCACCAAAAATTTTAATGGCTACATCTTCTCGGACTCCTGTAAGCAACTCATTGAACCTCATTTCTATAGGCTGTGTAAACTCGTAGGAAATACCGGGTAGTTGATTAAGATCATCTTTTACAGCGGCTATAAAAGCCTTTTTATTGGGCACAGTTGTCCAATCAAGATCATTATGAAAAATGATAAAAGTATCGGCGATATCCATAGGCATAGGATCTGTAGCTACCTCGGCTACACCAATACGACTAATTACAGATTTGACTTCTGGATATTTATCTAAGATTATTTTCTCTACCTGTGTGGTAGTGGCAACTGTTTCGCTAAGCGAACTTCCAGGTTTAAGTATGGTGTGAAAAGCAATATCACCTTCATCGAGTTGCGGAATAAATTCTGCACCAATCTGCATAAAAGTATAGGTGGCAAGCACTAACAAAATTATGGAACTACCCACAAACCAGCGCCCCCAGTTTAAACTTTTACTAAGGGCTTTAGTGTAAGCCGATTCTAACTTTTTAATGCCGTGATTTATTTTTTTAAATCGTTTTTCTTTTGCCGGCTTTGCTTTAAGAAACAAGGCCGTCATCATAGGTACGTAAGTGAGGCAAAGAATCATAGCGCCGAGCATGGCAAAGATAAATGTTAAAGCCATGGGTTTGAACATCTTACCCTCAACCCCCTCTAAGCTTAAAATAGGGATAAATACAATGATAATAATGAGCTGACCAAAAAAAGCGGCATTCATCATTTTCTTTGAGGAGTTTGATACCAGCTTCTCTTTATTAGATGGCGTTATTTTTTTATGCTTTAATAAGTAGGCGCTCAGGTAAAAAACACTACTTTCTACAATTATTACAGCGCCATCTACAATGATACCAAAGTCAATTGCTCCTAGGCTCATTAGATTGGCCCAAACTCCAAAGTAATGCATTAAAATAAATGCAAAAAGTAAAGATAATGGAATAGTAGAGGCAACAATGAGTCCTCCTCGCCAGTTTCCTAAAACCAAGACTAAGACAAAAATAACGATTAAGCCTCCTTCTAATAAATTATTTTTTACGGTACTGGTAGTGCGTTCAATTAAATTGCTTCTATCTAAATAAGGCTCAATTTTAATGCCTTCTGGTAAGCTTTTCTCTATTTGTACCATTCTTTCTTTTACGTTTTGAATGACTTCATTAGAGTTAGCTCCTTTTAGCATCAAGATCATACCGCCAACCGTTTCGCCTTTACCATTTTTTGTAAGTGCTCCATAACGTAAATTGTGTCCTATTTTTACTTTAGCTACATCTTTAACGCGCACCGGTACACCTGATTTGGTGGTAATGAGTATTTGTTCTATATCTTTGACATTTTTAGCTAAGCCTTTGGCTCTAATAAAATTAGCTTGATGATTTTTTTCGATATAAGCACCTCCTGCATTTTGATTGTTTGATTTTAAACTGCGAAAAACATCAGCGATGGTTAAATCAAGAGCTTTTAATCGGCGCGGATCAACGGCTACTTCAAATTGCTTTTCTTTGCCACCAAATGCATTTACCTCAACAACCCCGGGGACCAAAGCCAATTGCCTGCTTATAATCCAATCCTGAGCAACTCTTAAATCGGTAAGGGTGTATTCATTTTTAAAGCTTTCGTCTACGGCTAAGGTGTATTGATAAATTTCTCCTAAACCTGTGGAAATTGGACTTAAATTAGGGTTGCCAAAGCCTTCTGGTATTTCTTCTCGTACCAATTCTAGTTTTTCACTTACCAACTGTCTGGGGAGATAGGTTCCCAATTCATCTTTAAAAACAATGGTTACTACCGATAAGCCGAAACGAGAAATAGAGCGTACTTCCTCGACATCTGGGAGGTTACTCATGGCCAATTCTATAGGGTAGGTGACAAATTGCTCAACGTCTTCAGTGCTTAGATTTGGCGATTCGGTAATTACTTGAACTTGGTTATTGGTTATATCTGGAGTGGCGTCTATTGGGACTTGGTTAACACTATAAAATCCTAATATTATCCAAATTAGTATGAATATTCCAATAAGCATTTTATGCTTGATTGAAAAATCAATAATGCGGTTAATCATATAATTAGGTATAAAAAATTAAACTTTAAGGCTTAGTCAAAAAGTAGCTAAACTTTTCTTTACGGATTAATTTTTAGACCTGCGGAGGTTGTAATAGGTTTAATTGATAGTTTTCTAGGAATTGTTGGGTGAGTCTATGCTTTTGCTGTTTATTTTGCCTCACACTTAACTCATAATTAAAATTTTGCGATTGAATGATGTGAATATGACAACAATGACATTGACAAAAAGGAGAGCAAAGATCAAGCTCGTGGTGATGCTCTGACTCATTATGCTCTTGACTTTCTTTATGAGATAAAAACTCAGTAGCCGTTTGTTCTATTAAATTTGAATTACTAAAGTTATCTTTGCTTTGTAGATTGTCACCACATGGGACAAAATTGAGCCCCAGTAGGTATAAAGAATAGATGAAAACGACTAACCTCATAAAACAAAATTACTTAAATTTTATGGGAATCTATATTACTTAAGCAATTTTCTGATTGTTGTTTTGGTCTAATAATTTTTTAATTTGTATCATATTTTTTTGTTTCTGAGGTTCTAAAAACTTTTTTCCGAAACTTGTAAAATAAGTATGATTTTCTAGAAAAGAGCAATTTAGCTCTAGCCATTCTTTGGTTGTGAAAGATAAATTGAGCTGGTTGTGCCACTCTAAACGCAAGCATTTATTCTTTTCTTGGAAAGCCGTTGATCCTAAATGTGCTAAATCTGCATCGCAAAGCACTTTTTCTAATTGGGTTTTTGGTAGTTGCGGCATTTTGGTTGCTAAGATGCAATTGGTTACTTTTTCAATTCTATCTTTAGGATAATTATTCCGATTCAAAAAACAGCGAGCTGTATGGGCGCTAAGCAACTCGTGGCCTTGGAAAACTTGGGTGTTTCCTGTATCATGAAAAAGCGCCGCCAGTAAGACGATCTCCAAATCATCTTGATTAAGTTTTTCATAGCTTCCAATTGCTTTTACATTGTTGTAAACATCTTGCGTGTGTTGGCAATTATGAAATGCTAGGAAATTACATCTACTTTCCCTTAAGATACGTAAACAATGATTTAAAGCTTTTTGTATAATAGCCGACATAAATTTAATTTTACTATGCTATATTTAGAACTAGTATAAAGCTTATTTATTGTATTTTAAAACTAGGTATAATTTTAAGGTTGGTAATTTGATTGGTAGATACTTTCCAATGCACTTAAGGTTTCTACGTTTTGAGTTACAATATACTCACCTGGTTTAAGACCTTGTAAAACTTCATAATAAAGTTCAGAGTGTTTTTTTACCTTCACTTTACGCAATTCAAAAATAAGTTGTTTGGGGTAGGTTTTCACATAAAGAATTTGTTCTCCTTTTGTATTTGTTGTTAAAGCTTCTTGAGGAATTAAAATTTTATTTTTTTGCTTTTCGAATTCTTGCTTTGGTAGAAAAACGCTGAGTAATAAATCGTCTTCAACAGGAATATTCTTAAAATCAACCAGTATTTTAATAAATATTCCTTTTTGTTTCTTTACGATTGAAGCATGATACTCAAGGTAGGTTAGAGGAATATTATCATTAGTTATGGAAACGTAAATATTGTTGGTGAAGTTTTTTGCTAATTCCCAATTAGCTGGCAACTTAAACGTTATTTCTTTCAGCTTTTTATTACTAAATTCAAATAGTGGTAAATCCAATTTCGATTCTCTCCTAATACTAGAGTCAACTAAGTTTATTTTACCGTAATCTGGCGCTTTAAATTCAATATGCGGTAAGAGTTTACCCGTTTCTTCAATTTTTTTAAGATCTTCTGTTTTTAATCCTACACGGTATAAATTATTTTTTAAAGAGATGAGATTATTTATCTCACTTGGAGATTTTAAGGCTTTTAAATAAGCCAGTTGGTAGCCAACAAAGTTTTCAGGATAAAATTTTCCAATTACCTCTCCCGGTTGTATAAATGTTGAGGTATCTAGTGCTGGGCTCAATTTAAAAAAACCTGCAGAAGGTCTAGCTTGACGATAATAAGTAGGTTTAAACGATTGGGGTTTTATCTTAAGCTGATAATGATTAGATAAATCAGGTTGAATGCTTCTTATTTTTATCTCTGCACTAGAAAATAAACTAGTAGAAACAAGGAATTGTTCCGGTTTTATTTGAATTGAATTCTCTTGGTCTTTTTTTATATCTTGTTTGCAAACCAAGCATTTATTTTGATTTCTTAAGTTTACATGACTATGATTGATAATTTTCTTATCTTGAGAAATTTGTGTTGTGTTTCCAGTATAATAACTTCTGGGTTTAGGCATTTCTTTGTTGAAAACGATGTAGGCTAAATAACCTCCTGCTACCAATAAAATAACAAATAATATGGTGTTTTTCATAAAAGAATATTTCGATAGTTCAAAGGGCACACGAGTACTCCTTTGCTATTTTCTGTATATGTACTGTAACTTCTCACTATTATTACTAGCATACATTTTAATTAATTCCTGAAACTGGAAAATTAATTTACTGTTGCTAAGCTAGTGGTTATACTATACAAAATATTGCTGAGAGCTATCGTATTTTCAATCTCCAACGGCCTACTTAATTTTAACTAGTTTAATCTTATTCCGAACTGATAGTTGTAATATTACCTATTAATTACGATCTTCAGCCAACTTAGTTTAGTTGCTTTTGTAAAAGTACAATTTCTTTTCGAATGTTGAAGAATAACAAATTAGCGAAATTGTGCTTAAGGTACATTTATTTATTTAAATACCAATTTAAAGCTTAGGGTTTTTTAGTAGAGACACGAAATGTTGACTTCAGTTTTTACTTTTAAGATAGTGCATTTTAATCATCATTTAATAATTAATAGGGTAGTAGGGTTTATTTACAAAGCACTAATTTTTAGGATTTAAGTAATTAAGACCCTTTAAATCTTATGAGTATTAAAAATTTTGTAGGTATGCTCTTTCTAGACCACTAATTCACCTTGCGTATTAAATACTCTTTAGTCGGTGTTTAATTAGGTGCAGCATTAGAATACTAACATTAAATGTGAATTTTTTGGTAATAGGCGAGAAAAATAAGAACGTTGGATTTAAATCAAAAATATGGTTTACCTAATTATAACAACAAGGTAAACCATATTTTTCTATAAGTGCAACTAGGGCTAAACTCGATTTATTTTGTCTTATTTTTTGAGAGTAGCCATGACGCTTCCACAACGAAGCATCTTATCGCCAAAATATGGATTAAGCACTTCTTCAGATTTAGAAAACCAAAAGCCACCTCCATTATTAAATGCCATAGGGCAGTTGATTTTATAAATAGTACCAGAATTTAGTTGTTTATCGATTTCTTGTTCTAAAACAATAGATAATTTAAAAAAATGCTCACGCATAGACTCTATATCGCTGGTATTACTTATAGCTTGGTATATTTCAAAAACCTCAGTGTCTTTATTGATGGCATTTTGGATATACTCTTCGGCTATCGCATTAGATTTTTCTGTGTGGCTAGCCACCAATTGTTCTTGCAGGGCCAAATAGTACTTAAAGTCTGTTTGGGTTTGATTGTTTTCAAAATCAACTATATTGGTCTCCTTATTCTTAGTGTTTACTTCAGTTTTTTCTGAACTTGTTCCTGTCTTTTTTGCATTTTCTTGGCAAGCTATTAAGCTCAATATGCAAACTAGATTAAGTAAAATATAGATTCTTCTCATGGTAAATGGATTGTTAAACATTTCAAAGCCTTTTTATTAGCTTTGAAACTGGGTTGTAAAAGTAAAACGAAGTAGGTGTTTGACTCCTTAAATGCCCGTGTAATTTTGTGGTGTTATTTGTTTGAGTTCATTTTTAACCTCATCTGTCACTTCTAAGGTCTCTATAAAAGCAGCAATACTCTCTGCATTAATTTTTTCATTGGTTCTTGTAAGACCTTTTAATGCCTCATAAGGAGAAGGATAAGCTTCTCTTCTTAATATGGTTTGAATTGCTTCCGCAACGACGGCCCAATTGCTCTCTAAATCTGCTTGAAGTTTTTCTTCATTTAAAAGTAACTTGTTTAATCCTTTTAAGGTAGCTTTAAATGCGATTAAACTATGCCCCAAAGGCATACCAATTGCACGCAGTACAGTACTGTCGGTGAGGTCACGTTGCAATCTGCTTATGGGTAGTTTTGCCGCCAAGTGCTCATACAAAGCATTTGCAATCCCCAAATTACCTTCACTATTTTCAAAGTCAATAGGGTTTACTTTATGTGGCATTGCCGATGATCCAACTTCTCCTTTTTTTATTTTTTGTTTAAAATACTCCATAGAAACGTAGGTCCATATATCTCTATCTAAATCAATTAAAATTGTATTGATTCGCTTAAGAGCGTCAAAACACGCGGCTAGATAATCGTAATGCTCAATTTGGGTGGTAGGAAAAGAATGTTTCATCCCTAAGCCTTCAACAAAATTGCCTGCAAAAGTTTTCCAATCTACATTAGGGTAAGCAACGTGATGTGCATTAAAATTTCCGGTAGCCCCTCCAAATTTTGCTGCGGTTGGTAGCTCTAATAAAAGCTTGCGCTGTTGATCAAGACGCTCTACAAATACGGCGATTTCCTTACCTAATCGAGTAGGAGAAGCAGGTTGACCATGAGTTCTAGCCAACAACGGAATTGCTTGCCATTCTTGTGCTAACTGATTTAATTTTTCAATAACCGCATCTATTTCTGGAATATAGACTTGATCTAAGGCATCTTTTAAACTTAAGGGTACTGCCGTATTATTAATATCTTGAGAGGTAAGCCCAAAATGAATAAATTCTTTAGCTTCACTTAGTTTTAATTGATCAAATTTTTCTTTTATAAAATACTCAACGGCCTTAACATCGTGATTGGTAACTTTTTCTATATCCTTTACTGCCTGCGCATCATCACTGGTAAAGTTTTCATAAATGGTGCGTAATTTTGGAAACAAGTCTGCTTCAATATGACTCAGTTGAGGTAGAGGTATTTCGCATAAAGCGATAAAATATTCAATTTCAATTTTTACCCGATACTTAATCAAAGCCTCCTCGCTAAAAAAAGGGATTAATTCTTTCGTTTTTGAAGCGTACCTTCCGTCAATCGGACTTATGGCTTGTAGTGCGTTCATAAAAAATAGTTGTGTTGTTTTCAATAAGCAAACAAAGATAATTTCTTTTTTGATAGCTTAAAATTTATTAAGCTTAATTTGCGGAAGCAATACAGGAAATAATTCCGAAAAGCATAGCAGTATAACTTTTGCAAATAAAATTAAATAAATACGCACTCTAATACGCTTAAAAAGAGTGAATTATAATTTTGTTAAAAAAATATTTGTATTGAAATTTGAACTAATTTTGGCGTTTTAAAATTTGATGTTATGCAACGGGCAAAGTTAGCTTTAGTTACCGGTATTTTAGGTATATCGGTTTTTCCTATATTAGTCAAAATGGGTTATACATCGGGTTTAGTTTCGGCTTTTTACCGCATGTTTTTTGCCTTTATAATTTTACTTCCTATTGTGTTGTTTACCAAGACTTTTAGATGGCCATCTTTAAAATTTGTATTTTTAGCTTTACTTTGTGGTGCACTGTTTGGCGCGGATGTGGCGGTATGGAATATTGCCATTGAGGAGTCAACGGCTACACAAGCCACCTTACTCACCAATCTATCACCCATTTGGGTTGGCATAGGAGCCTTCTTGTTTTTAGCCGATAAACCTAAATCAAATTTTTGGGTAGGAACAGTAGTAGCTCTATTGGGTATGGTAACCATTGTAGGGTTTAAGTTTATCTTAAATCTTGAATTTGATCGAGCCTTTTTATTCGGAATTTTATCGGGTGTTTTTTATTCTATCTATTTCTTAGTATCTAAACGGGTATTAGATCATATGAATATTACCAGTTTCATGCTGATTAACCTAGCCGCTTCTTCAGTATTTTTAGGAATACTAAATTTAATCGCGCAAGAGAACTTAATCAATCACTCCCCACAAGCTTGGTTTGTTTTACTGACTCAGGCCATTGTGTGTCAATTAATAGCTTGGCTAGCGTTAAATTATGCCGTTAGTAAAATGCGGGCCACAAGAGTTAGCTTGGCTTTACTAGGTCAGGCGGTTTTAACAGCATTTTTAGCTTGGTTGCTTTTAAATGAACCTATAAGCTTTCAAATGCTTGTAGGTAGCTTCATATTGTTGAGTGGTATTGGGATTACATTTATTCCTTTTAATAAAATCAATTGGAGTTTATCCAGAAAAATTAGAATAAATAATATAAAACCTAAATCACCGAAGATGAGTTAAGCTTGTTTTTTGAGTTCCTTGACCAGTTTAGGTAAAGCCAGGCTCGCCTTTTCTGGGTATACAAAAATATTGCCTTTTGACTGGGTGTGCGGATTTAAATTAATTACATAAATAGGAGTTTTCTGGGCGGCATAATCAACTAAACCTGCCGCAGGGTAGACTTGCATTGAAGTTCCTACTATAATTATGATGTCGGCCTGAGTAACTTTTGGAATGGCTAACTCCAACATAGGTACAGCCTCGCCAAACCAAACAATGTGTGGCCTTAGTTGTTTTCCCTGCGAACAAAAATCGCCAATATTTAAATCATTTGGCCAGTAAAGCACTTCATTTTCATTTACAGAACTTCTGACTTTTAATAGTTCACCGTGCAAATGAATCACCGATTTGCTTCCAGCACGTTCGTGAAGATCATCTACATTTTGGGTGATAATACTAACCTCAAAATATTCTTCTAGTTCTTTCAAAGCGAAGTGTGCCGCATTGGGTTGTACTTCTTTTAGCTGCTGCCGTCTTTTATTATAAAATGAAAGGACCAAATCGGGATTTTCTTCCCATCCTTCGGGAGTGGCTACTTGCATAATATCATGGTTTTCCCATAAACCATTTGCATCGCGAAAAGTTTTAATACCGCTTTCTGCAGATATTCCAGCACCACTTAAAACCACTAGCTTTTTTTTCATATTATTTGAATAAATATATAGCAATTTAAAAAAAATAAAAAATAATTAAATTTTTATTGATTTATTTAGTCGCTTATAATCAATGATTTAGCAGTTGTTGTCAATTTTTTTTAAAAATAAATCAGTTTTTTAAAAACCGAAGTACATTTTTGCTCGTAAGTAAGGTAGAATCAAAAATGTTTAATCAAATAAAAGAAATTATGAAAACAAAAATTTTGACAACCTTAGTACTGGCCTTTTTATGTTTAACAAGCTGTAGCGATGACGACGACTCTGGAATGGCACCTATAATGCCTGAAAGTAAAACCTATCCGCTTATGTCAGTGTCAGACCCAAGCGTTATGGGTACGGTAACTTTTGAAAAAACGAATAATAATATGACCCGAGTTAAAGTAGCTTTAGAAGGTACACAAGCAGGAGATATGCATCCTGCGCATATTCATATGAACACCGCTGCAGAAGGAGGCGACATCGCCGTAAGTTTAGAACCTATTGATGGTTCTACTGGTATGAGCACAACCACTTTTAACCAATTGAATGACGGTATGGCTATTACCTATGAGGATTTACTCAATTTTGATGGTTATGTAAATGTGCACAAAAGCGCAGACGATTTGGCTACTTTAGTTGCTCAAGGCGATATAGGTCAGAATGAGTTGACAATGACTTCAAAAGCCTATGCTTTAGGGAGTGTAGACCTACCAGGAATTATGGGTGAAGCTACCTTTACAAAACGTGTAAACGGTACGGCTCTTATTGAAGTAATGCTAGAAAATACCCCAGCTAATGGAATGCACCCAGGTCATATTCATATGAATACTGCGGCAGAAGGCGGAGCCATTGCTTTAAGTTTAACTCCAGTTAATGGGGCTACTGGAATGAGTAAAACACAAGCAGGAATGTTAGACAATGGAGATATGATTACTTATGATGAATTATTGAATTTTGATGGGTACATTAACATCCATAAAAGCGCAGACGATTTGGCTACTTTAGTTGCTCAGGGCGATATAGGTCAGAATGAGTTGACAATGACTTCAAAAACCTATGCTTTAGGCAGTGTAGACGTACCAGGAATTATGGGTGAAGCTACCTTTACAAAACGTGTAAACGGTACGGCTCTTATTGAAGTTATGCTAGAAAATACCCCAGCTAATGGAATGCACCCAGGTCATATTCATATGAATACTGCGGCAGAAGGCGGAGCCATTGCTTTAAGTTTAACACCAGTTAATGGGGCTACCGGAATGAGTAAAACACAAGCGGGAATGTTAGACAACGGAGATATGATTACTTATGATGAATTATTGAATTTTGACGGATACATTAACATCCATAAAAGTGCAGACGATTTGGCTACTTTAGTTGCTCAGGGCGATATTGGGCAGAATGAGTTGACTGGTGAGATGATGAGTTATAATCTAAATACTGTTGCTGGCTCAGGTGTAATGGGCGATGCTATTTTTTATGAAAGAATGAATGGCGAAGCACTTTTAGTAATTGAACTAATGGGTACAATGGCAGGAGATATGCATCCAGCACATATTCATATGGGCGATGTTAATAACCCCGGAGCTATTGCAGTTAGCTTAAACCAGGTAATGGGAGATACAGGAATATCAAAAACAAATATTGCTATGAAAGATGACAACGCTGTTTTTGGTTATGATGACGCACTTACCTTTGATGGATATATCAATATTCACAAAAGTATGGCCGATTTAGCCACTATTGTTGCTCAAGGAAATATTGGTTCAAATAGTAACTAATATGTGATTTGTTTTGTTTGATGAGAGCTGCCCAATTGGGCAGCTTTTCTTTTTTACACCTTTCCTAAAGTATATAAACGTTCGAGGGTGGGTGTAGCACTTCCGCCAGCTGGCTCTAAGGTAATTCCTAATGCTTCAGTTGTTAAATTTGGTTTTAAGTTAATAGCTACAAAACTATTTTTTGTAGCGGGTTTTAAAAGTCCAAGACTTGTAGGGGTTAGAGGATTTAATTTTAGAGACCATAGTTGATACACCATACCATTCGGAGCTTCGGGAAGATTTTTTAGGTCAATAACTACCTTGTTTTCTTTTGTATTAAAAAACGCTTGGGCAAAACTTTCTTGGTAGTTCCCTTGTCCAGATAGAAAGATTGCTTTCGTGTTTTTATCGGTTAAAAATTCTATTTTAGATTGGTATTCCTGCTCAAGACTAACTAACCGTTCATTCTCTAATTCAATACGTTCTTTGGTATTTACAATTTGCTCTAATTCTTGCTTTACGGATTGATTTTCAACATAAAAAATTCCGCTAAGGGTGATAAAAAGGCTGAGTCCAGCGGCGTAACCTATAACTGGTAATAACCGTACTATTTTGCTTTTTGATTGATTGCTTTTAAATAACTGGGCTTTAATTTTAGCATAGTTGGTGGCCGGTAAATAAGATGCGGTTCCCGAAGCTAACCTATGTAAGGCAAGCTCAATGGCTTCTACCTCAGCCTGAAGTTCAGGGTGTAAGTCAATTTTCTTTTTTACTTCTTTGCTTTCAGACTCTTCTAAAGCGCCATAAACATATAACTCTAGTATTCCTGACTCTATGTATTCTTTTATGTTCATTTTACTTGCAATAAATTTCTTAGTTCATGAATACAAGCTCTATTCCTTGTTTTTAATGTACCCAAAGGAATTTCTAAATTTTCCGAGGCTTCCTTGTGTGTAAAGCCTTTGAAAAATAACAAATCAATAATTTTGATGCAAGTGGGTTTCAACTTTTTAATAAACCTTTCAAGCCCAATTGCATTCGTTTGACTGTTTAAAGAAGCATGCGTTGCTATACTATGTACGAAATTATTAGCATCTAGGTTTTTTCTTTCTTTTTTATATGCTTTAGATCTATACTTATCAATCGCTGAATTACGCGCTATATTCACAATCCAAGTAAAAAACCTACCCTTTTCGGGATCGTATTGGGGTAAATTTTTCCAAATTTTTACCATCACTTCTTGCAATACATCCTCAGATTGTGCTTTATTTTTAATTATATTTTCTATGACACCAAACAAGCTTTGAGCATACATGTCATACAAATAATCAAAGGCTTGTTCATCCTTTTTGTTGATTAACGCAACCAGTTCATCTTGTGTCATAAAATCGAGAATAAGCTACGAGTATACAAAAATTACACTAATTTTGCCCTTTTCTTTATAGATAAATTCATGATAGATAAGAATCTCCTTGCCCATTTAGAAAGTTTTTTAACACCAGAGAGACTACAACGTTTTCAAGAAGTATTGACACAGCGCACTAATTATTTTACTGTAGCTACAGAAGACGTTTACCAGCTACACAACACTAGCGCCGTTATTCGAAGTTGCGATGTTTTTGGTTTACAGAATATTCATATTATTGAAGAGAGAAATAAAAAGAGAATTGACAGGGAGATTGCTATGGGTGCTCAAAAATGGGTTAAAGTGAATCGATATAATCAAGTAGCTGATTGTATTACTCGTTTAAAGCAGAATGGATATCAAATCATAGCTACTACGCCGCATAACGACGCTTGTTTATTACCCGATTTTAATATAGATAAACCTTCTGCTTTTTTCTTTGGTACCGAGAAAGCTGGTCTAAGTGATGAAGTAATGCAAAAAGCTGATGGTTTCTTAAAAATACCTATGGTTGGTTTTACAGAAAGTTTAAATATTTCGGTTTCGGCGGCTATTATTTTACAAAGTGTAACCAGCGCGATTAAACGCACAGAAATTGATTGGAGACTCACCTCAGAGGAACAATTAGAAACTCGTATGTTATGGGCTAGCAATAGTATAAAAAGCAGCGATAAAATTATAGAAAATTACCTGCGTCAAATAAAAGCAGAATAACTAATTTCTGTTTAAAACCTTGTATTCTTCATAGCAACTACTAATGGCTTCAAGAATTTGAAGATCATTAGCGGTTTTGATAAACTGCTTGGAGTAATTGCATTTTTGCAAAATTTCATCGATATCTACTCGCCTAACTTGCAACAGAGCACTTAAAGTTTCGCGATTAAATTTATCTTGCAGCAAGTTTCTGATCTCATCATCTTGCTTCATTTTGCGTAATTTACGCATTTGTTTAGGTTTTTTTCCAAAGACATTATAAAGCAAATCAGCCGGATTGGTGATGGCTTGTAGGGTCTTAGCAAAGGCACCCGGAGTGTTATTTCCTGCTTCATACCCGTAATCAAGTCCAGATATGCTATACCTAGAATCTTCGTAAATAGGTATATTTTTAGCGTCTATTTCTAGAAATCCCGTAAGTTTTAATGGAGAGAGTGTAACTTCTTCTAAAGCAATGGCTATTTCGGTCATTTTAACTTTTACATCGCCAAAACGAGTCCAGTCATTGGTTACCTTTACTTGAATAGATTTAAAGCCCAAGAAACTAAAATACAGGGTATCGTTTACTCGAGCTTTTATTTCAAAATATCCTTCCTTGTTTGTAGTAGTGCCCTTTACCTCATTTAGGTTGATGATATTTACATTGTCAAGCGGTACATCATTAGCTGCGTTTAACACCTTTCCTTTAATGGTTTGTAAAGAATCTTTTTGTGCTCGCACCGTATAAAAAGAGGTAGCCAGCAGTAAAAAGAGTATATAACGTACAGCTTGGGGCTTCATTTTACTACTTTTTGTAAAGTAAATAAATTATTTTTTATTACGTCTTCTATTTACAGAACTTTTAATATTTGCAGAACGTTTTCCGCCAGCGTTTCTGGGTTTTGATCGTCTTGAAGACCTTTTTTGATCACCTCCTCGATCGTCAAACTTTTTTCTTCCTCCTTTGCGTTCACCACGTTTACGCTTAAATTTATCGGGCCTTCCTTCGTTAGCTTTGGTTACTTCGGCGTTAATTGCTCTTCCTTGATAGCTAAATTCTTTAAAGGTACTCAATACCTTTTCAACTTCGGCAGTATCGGTATTAAAGAAAGAAAAATTATTTTTCACATCCACACGTGAAACAGCATCTCTACCTAAATCGAGTTGTTCTTTCAAGAAATCTTTCAGAGACATCCAGTCAAAACCATCTTTTTCACCTACGTTTATAAAGAAACGAGTGCTAAATCCATTATCTTCGGCAGCGTGATCTCCAGGCTTAGGCGAGTTTATGGTATTTGCATTTTTATAGTAATTATGGAAACGTGTAAATTCTACACTAAAAACTTTTTTGATAATCTCTTCTTTAGAGAAATCCGCTAAAAGCGCCTCGATTTGAGGTAGGTATTCCTCAATCTCATGATTAATTGTAGTGTTTTTAATGTCTTTTGCTAAATGCAAAAGTTGAACTTGACAAATCTCCTCTCCGCTAGGTACTTCTTTACGCTCAAAAGATTGCTTTATTATGCGCTCTATGCTTTTAATTTTACGCATTTCACTTTTGGTAATTATTACCATAGAGGTACCTTTTTTACCCGCTCTTCCCGTACGTCCACTTCGGTGAGTATAAGTTTCTACTTCATCGGGAAGTTGATAATTAATTACATGGGTAATATCGTCTACATCTATCCCTCGTGCGGCCACATCGGTAGCTACTAGCATTTGTATTTGTCTACTTCTAAAGCTGCGCATAACCAGATCTCTTTGATTCTGACTTAAATCTCCATGTAAAGCGGCGGCATTATAACCATCTTCAATTAGCTTTTCAGCAACTTTTTGGGTATCTCTTTTGGTTCGGCAAAAGATCACCGAGAATATATCTGGGTGGGCATCTGCCAATCTTTTTAGGGCGGCATAACGATCTCTTGCACCTACTAAAAAATACTCGTGGTTTACATTTTTAGAACCTTCATTTTTGGTTCCTACGGTAATTTCTACCGGTTTATGCATAAATTTAGATGCAATGGTAGCAACCTCTTTTGGCATTGTTGCACTAAACAACCAGGTTTTCTTTTCTTTTGGAGTATGCGATAAAATGTCGGTTATATCTTCGTAAAAACCCATATTTAGCATTTCATCTGCTTCATCTAGTATACAGTAGTCTATGGTAGAAATATCAATCATTCTTCTGCCTACCATATCTTTCATTCGACCCGGAGTGGCAACAATAATTTGGGCACCACGTTTAATCTGGTTAGCTTGTTCGCTTATGCTGGCTCCTCCGTAAATAGCAACGGTAGATAAACCTTTAACATATTTAGAGTAATTTTTTAATTCGTTGGTAATTTGTAAACAAAGTTCGCGTGTTGGCGATAAAATTAATCCTTGTGTTTTTTTTGAGTTTGCGTTTATACGCTGGATAAGTGGAAAACCAAAGGCAGCGGTTTTTCCAGTTCCTGTTTGGGCAAGTGCCACTAAATCGGTATCTTGTTCTAATAAAATAGGTATAGCTTTCTCTTGTACTTCACTTGGGCTTTCAAAACCCATATCATTTACAGCATTCACTATTTGGGCATCAAGCCCTAATTCTTCAAATTTGTTCATATAGTATAAATAAGCTGCAAAGGTACGTAAAGTTTTTTTAGCAAATCTATTTTTGTTATATTAAGGATCTAAAGTTAGATTTTAAGTTCAAGTAGTTGATAGTCAAATTGTTTGGCTCTATTTTCTTTATTGTTTAAATTGTACTTTTTTATTTAGGTTTTGGTTTAGTCTTAATCCATAAGCTAAATACTAGGATGCACTTGTGCTTTTTTATATTTTTAAGGTCAAATTTAAATTTATGATACACCAAAAAGTTATTCAACTACTTCTAGTTTTTTTGTTTTTCAACGGATTTGCTTTCGGTCAAACCGATAACTTTTCAGTAAAAGAAAATTATAATAAACAAGAAGTGCAAATTACCATGCGCGATGGTATAAAATTGCATACCAGCATTTACACCCCCAAAGACACTTCTAAAAAATACCCTATTCTTTTACAGCGAACTCCCTATAGCTGTAGGCCTTACGGGGAAGAAAATTTTCCTAGAAAAATAGGCCCCAATAAAAAAATGATGCAAGCGGGCTACATAGTGGTTTATCAAGACGTAAGGGGTAGATGGATGAGTGAAGGTAGCTATGATAATATGCGTCCTTTTATTCCGAAAAAAAAGAAAAACGAAATTGATGAAGCATCAGACACTTATGATACTATTGATTGGTTGGTAAATAATGTGCCGAATAATAACGGGCGCGTGGGTACTTGGGGTATATCCTATCCTGGATTTTATGCTACATATTCTCTATTAGCGAATCACCCGGCTCTTAAAGCTGTTTCACCTCAGGCTTGTATAGGTGATTTCTTTTTTGATGATTTTCATCATAACGGAGCTTATATGCTTAGTTATTGGATGGCCACAGCCTTGTTTGGAGAGCAGCACGATGGTCCTACAAAAAAGGCTTGGTACAATTTTCCTAAACCCGATACTCCAGATGCGTATCAATTTTATTTAGATCATACACCAATAAGTAAGCTAGATCCTTATTATGAAGATAATTTTTTTTGGCAGCAACTAAAAGAACATCCAAATTACGATTCTTTTTGGCAAAAAAGAGGCATCATTCAGCATTTAAAAAGCCAAAAAATAAAACCTGCTGTTATGACTGTCGGCGGACTTTTTGATGCAGAAGACTTGTACGGACCTTTTAATACTTACAAGACCATTGAGGCTCATCAAAAAAATAAAAATACCCTGGTTTTTGGTCCGTGGAGTCACGGCGGGTGGGCGAGTAGTAAAAAACGTCAAGCTGTAGGGGAAGTGTTTTTCGGAGAAAACATCAGTCAATTTTATCAAGAAAAGGTTGAGACGCAATTTTTTGAGCAGCATTTAAAAACCGATAACAAAAAAAGAAATACCTTACCAGAAGCTTTAGTTTATGACACCGGATTAAAAAAATGGGATAGTTTAAGCGCCTGGCCCCCAAAGCAAACTAAAAAAATGCAATTTTATTTAGCCGATAAAAATCACTTAAGCTCAAACCCAAAACCCGAAAAAAAGCAAACTTTTATAAGCGACCCCTTAAAACCCGTACCGTACACAGAAGACTTGAACTTTAGATTCACACCTCGCCCTTATATGACGGGTGACCAGCGTTTTGCAGCCAAAAGACCAGATGTATTGGTCTTTGAAACCGAGGTACTTCAAGAAGAGCTGAAATTAAGCGGTGAAATAATGGCTAAATTAAAGGTGTCTACCACAGGTACTACTGCTGATTGGGTGATTAAAATAATCGATGTTCACCCTCCTGAAGCCAAAAATCACAAAGAAAACAATAAGGCTAGGCCCATGGGGAATTACCATATGATGGTAAGAAGTGAAGTTTTAAGAGGTCGTTTTAGAAATAGTTTTGCCAAGCCAGGACCCTTTGTGCCTAATAAAAAAACAGATGTAAATTTTGTAATTCAAGACATTAACCACACCTTTAAACCTGGTCATAAGTTACAAATACAAGTTCAGAGCACTTGGTTTCCGCTTATAGATATCAATCCGCAAAATTATGTAGACAATATTTTCAAAGCTAAAGAAAGCGATTTTGAAGCTCAAGAGCATACGATTTTTGGAGATTCCTATATTGAATTTGATTATATACCTCAAACCAATGAAGCTGAATAAGCCTAAAGATTGAGAAATATCAGAATTCTAATGGCAATTTTTTTAAAAGATAGGATTTCAAGTATAAATCAAATAACTTTGATCTTATGACAAACAAAATAAAACATATCGCCGTGCTCACCTCTGGTGGTGATTCACCCGGGATGAATGCCGCCATTAGGGCCGTCTCTCGGGCTTGTGCCTTTCACGAAATTAAATGTACAGGAGTTTATCGTGGCTATCAAGGTCTTATCGAAGGAGACTTTAAAGAATTAGGTCCCCGAACGGTAAAAAACCTTATCAATAGAGGAGGAACCTTCTTAAAGTCGGCTCGATCTAAAGCATTTATGACTAGAGAAGGTAGAAATCAAGCTTTTGAGCATTTAAAGAATAATTCTATAGATGCGCTGGTGGTAATAGGTGGAGATGGAACCTTTAAAGGAGCCGAAGTTTTTGGCAATGAATTTCAAATTCCTATTGTGGGCGTACCTGGAACTATAGATAACGATATTCGCGGTACAGACCATACCATAGGCTACGATACAGCTTTGAATACCGTTGTAGAGGCAATAGATAAAATAAGAGATACAGCCAATTCGCACAACCGCTTGTTTCTTGTTGAGGTAATGGGGCGCAATGCGGGAGATATTGCTTTAAACGCAGGAATAGGAGCGGGGGCAGAAGAAATTTTAATACCCGAGGAAAATTTAGGAAAAGAGCGCTTACTAGAATCTTTGAAACGCAGTAGAAAATCAGGTAAAACCTCTAGTATTATCGTCGTGGCGGAAGGAGATCAAATTGGAAAAAACATTTTTGAATTAGCCGATTATATCGATACAAATCTAGACTCTTACGAGGTGAAAGTGACGGTGTTAGGGCATATTCAGCGTGGAGGTTCACCTAGTTGTTACGATCGGGTATTGGCTAGCAGGTTAGGAATTGGCGCTGTTGACGCTTTGATTAATCAGCAAAAAGCAGTAATGGTAGGTATTTCGCATAAGAAAATAGTGAATGTACCTTTTGAGCAGGCTCTGGCCGGAAGTAATGAAATTGATACGGATTTGTTACGAGTAGCCGATATAACATCCATTTAATAACATCAATCTAATAATAAAAATATGAATAAAATTAAAATAGCTATAAATGGCTTTGGTAGAATAGGAAGATTGGCTTTTAGAATTGCCAGTAAAAATGATGCTTTTGAGGTAGTGGCAATAAATGATTTGGTTGATGTAAATCATTTAGCTTATTTGTTAAAATACGATTCTGTACACGGCAGATTTGACGCAGAAGTTTCTACCAAAAACGGAGATTTGGTGGTAGACGGTAAACAAATCCGGGTAACCGCAGAAAAAAATCCTGAAAATTTAAAATGGAATGAAGTCGACGCTCAACTGGTTTTAGACTGTACCGGTTTATTTAAAACAGTAGAAAGTGCTAGTGCTCACCTAACCGCTGGTGCTCAAAAAGTACTTATTTCGGCACCATCTAAAGATGCCCCTATGTTTGTTATGGGCGTTAATCATAAAGATATGCGAGAAGATCAAAAAGTAATTAGCAATGCCTCGTGTACAACAAATTGCTTGGCGCCATTGGCAAAAATTGTGAATGACCATTTTGGTTTAGAAGAAGGACTTATGACCACTGTTCATGCTTCAACCACTTCGCAGTCTGTAGTTGATTCTCCATCGCGTAAAAACTATAGAATAGGGCGTAGTGCCTTAAATAATATTATTCCTACTACAACAGGAGCGGCCATTGCGGTTACAAAAGTAGTACCCGAATTGAAAGGTAAATTAACGGGTATGGCCTTTAGGGTACCCACACCAAATGTTTCGGTGGTAGATTTAACCCTCAAAACAAAAAAATCAACTAGTTTAGAAGAAATTAGAAAAATATTTAAACACCAAGCCGAAAATGACTTGAAAGGCATTTTGGGCTATACCGAAGAAGAATTGGTGTCACAAGATTTTGTGTCTGAACCAAATATCTGCGTTTTTGATGCCAATGCTAGTATGGAGTTAAATAATAACTTTTTTAAGTTAATCGCCTGGTATGATAATGAGTATGGCTATGCCAGTAAGTTAGTAGATTTAGCCGAATATAGCGCAAGTTTAAAATGATTTTAATAGCTGATAGCGGATCGACCAAATGCGATTGGGCATTATTAGATAACCATAAAAATACAGTACTAAAAACCAATACGGCAGGATTAAACCCTGCCGTATTAAGTGTGTCGCAACTTCAAACTATAATTTTAGAAAATAAGAAGGTGTTGGCCTATGCCTCACAAATTCAAGAGGTATATTTTTATGGTGCTGGGTGCAGCACGAAAGAACCAAAAGCCCTGGTTAAGCGTTGCTTGCAAAATGTATTTAAACAGGCTAAAATACAAGTAAAAGAAGATATGCTTGGCGCTTGTTTGGCGGTAACCGATGCACCAGGAGTAGTCTGCATTTTGGGAACCGGATCTAATTCCTGTTTTTTTGACGGTAATAAAGTTGATTTGCCTTTTTTGGCACTCGGTTATACTTTGATGGATGAGGCCGGGGGGAGTTATTTTGGTAAAAAACTTTTGCAGGATTATTATTACAAGAGAATGCCAGAAAAACTAAAAATTCATTTTGATAATAGTTTTGAGTTAAATCCAGATATCTTGAAAAATAGATTGTATAAAGAGGAAGCACCAAATGTTTACTTAGCTCAGTTTTCTAAATTCATTTTTGAATTTTACAGCGAAGAAAAAACTTATTTTAAAAGCCTATTGGAAGAAGGTTTTAATCTTTTTATCGGCAATCGTTTGTTACCCGATGAACGCACGCGCGATTACCCTGTGCATTTTATTGGTTCAATAGCTTATTTTTTTAAAGAAATCCTTGTAGATTGCCTAAAAAATAAGAATTTAGCCCCCGGAAAAATTATAAGGCATCCTATTGATGGTCTTATTGATTTTCATAAACAAAATATGTAATGGCATTAATTGCAAAAAATCCTACAGAAACAAAAGCTTGGGCGCAACTTCAAGCCCACTTTGAGAAAATTAAGACAGCCGATATGTTGACTTGGTTTAATAAGGATTCAAAACGGGTAGAGCAGCTTAGTTTAGAATGGGAGGATTTTTATGTCGATTTTTCAAAAAATAGAATTGAAGAAAAGACGCTGGAGCTGTTGCTTGATTTAGCGCATGAGATGCAATTAGAGCAAGCTATAAAAGCGCAATTCAACGGAGTAAAAATCAATAAAACCGAGAATAGAGCGGTATGGCATACTGCCTTGCGTGCTGCGGAAAAACCTCAAGAAGTGCAGCAGAATCTGGAGGAAATAAAAATTTTCTCACAAAAATTAATTACTGGAGAAAAAAAAGGCTACTCCGGAAAAGCCTTTACAGATATTGTTAATATTGGTATTGGTGGTAGTGATTTAGGGCCAAAAATGGTTGTAGAGGCATTACAACATTATAAAAATCACTTACAAACACATTTTATTTCAAATATCGATAGCGACCATACAGCAGAGCTTTTTAAAAAAATAAATCCAGAAACAACCCTTTTTATAGTGGTAAGTAAGAGTTTTGGCACCCAAGAAACGCTTGTAAATGCTTCTACTATAAGGTCTTGGTTTGTAGAAAAAGCGAGTCAAGAGGCAGTTGAGCATCATTTTGTAGCGGTATCGAGCAATCTTAAAGCTGTTCAAGATTTTGGTATTTTACCAGAAAATACTTTTCCTATGTGGGACTGGGTTGGCGGTCGTTTTTCGTTATGGAGTTCGGTAGGGCTTTCAATAGCTTGTGCTCTTGGATATAATAATTTTACGGATTTGTTAGCTGGAGCTCAAAAAATGGACCTGCACTTTTCACAGGCATCTTTTAAGCAAAACATTCCCGTTTTGATGGGCTTGATAAGTGTATGGTATAATAACTTTTTTAAAGCGGAAACCGAAGCGGTGGTGCCTTATTCTACTTATTTAGAGAAATTGATTCCCTACTTGCAACAGGCCGTTATGGAAAGCAACGGAAAACAAACCGATCGATCTGGAGAATCAGTGAATTATCAAACTGGTACCATTGTATGGGGAGCAGTAGGAAGTAATGCACAGCATGCTTTTTTTCAGTTACTACATCAAGGAACCAAGTTAATTCCTTTAGATTTAATTGGTTTTAAGAAACCTTTACATCCCAATAAAGAACATCACGGTATTTTAATGGCAAATTTCTTTGCTCAAAGTCAGGCCTTATTAACGGGGAAAAGCGCCGAAGAGGTTGAAAAAGAAATAGCTGGATTAACACCAGATCTTAAAAAACGTCAAGCAGCTTACAAGGTTTTTAAGGGGAATAAGCCTAGTACGAGTATTTTAATAAATAAACTCACCCCAAGTTCTTTGGGTAAACTTTTGGCAATTTATGAGCATAAAATATTTGTTCAGGGAGTAATTTGGAATATTTTTAGTTATGATCAATGGGGTGTTGAGCTGGGAAAACAATTGGCAAAAAAAATTATACCACAACTTAAAGAGAAAGAAATAAATCAGCAACTAGATGCTTCTACACGAAAGCTATTAAAAGAATTTTTAACCTAGATTATTATTCTTGATAAACTTTTTTACCCAACCAAAAAACTTGTGTCACATATCCCATTTGAGTTTTATGTTTGCGCAGTCTTGGTGAGATAAAGTATCCAATGCACAAGGCTATTATTAAGTTGTATGTCGGTTCTAATTCAGAATAGTAATCTAATAGAAGATAAATTACCCCAAAAAGCAATCCGAAGATGATATTTTTTACTAAACTGATTTTGATAAAGCTAGACATGCTATATTTTTAGGCAAATGTAATAAAAATTATTTCCAGAACATATCTTCGGTATTTTCAACAAAACCGGTTGATTGGTGCAGTTCTGCGACTTGATCGAGTTGTTTAGGTGTGGCTCTGTTTTGAATTTCCATAAAGAGTTCTCTTTCTTCGAAGCGTATATGAGCATCTAAAAGGTCTTTAAAAGCTAGTAAACTTGAAGCTTCTGCTTTTAGATTTGTAATTTTCGAGTAAATTTCTTCATGCTGTTCTACTGCCTTTTTTCTTAGCGGATTGCTTTCGGGTAATAAAGGAAATAATAAACGTTCTTCTTCTTCAAAATGAGGTATGAGATGATTTTCCCAGAACCATTTCACATACTCTAGAATACGATTAGGATCTATTCCTTTATTTATACCAGTTTTGATTTTCCATCCTAATAATAAACCAAAATGATGCTCTCTACTAAAATCTTGTATCTGTTCTACTCTTTTCAAAGGTGACATAATTAAATGTTTTCTAGATATTTCTTAAGAACCTTCGCGTGGTTCGATTGGGTATTCTTAGCTCCGTAAAGCAAACAAATTTGATGCTTTTCTCGTTTCTTATTAAGTTCTTTTATACCCTTCTCATGATTCTCACTCAGCTCTTCTTGGTATTTTTTACTGAATTCTTCGAAACGATCATCTCTGTGGTCAAACCATTTTCTTAAATCTGTAGAGGGAGCAATTTCCTTGAGCCATTCATCAAGCTCTGCATCTTCCTTACTTATGCCTCTGGGCCAAATTTTATCAACTAAAACCCTATAACCATCTTGTTTGTTGGGCGTATCGTAAATCCGTTTGATAATTATACGTTTCATACCTTAAATATAGGTAAGGAATTTTAGAGTAGCTATCTTTTTATTCATTTTGTCTCCTATAATAAAGAAAAGCGCTTAGAGTGGTCTTATAATATTGGTTCTAAAAACAGATTTGTTAGTATCACCATTAATTATTACAACTTTTATTCGCTTAAAGCGGATTAGAAATTAAAGTTAACTTATTCCTCTTTATAATACGGCTAAATGGTAAAAAGTTAAGAGAGTACTACTTAAAACACTTATGATGAGTAGATTAAATACCCAGCTTTTGTTGAGGTTAGATAGAACGGCAGCGTTATAGCTCATACAAACACTGGTAATCCAAAAAAGTTCTACCATTTCAACTGCTCGGCTGCCACTATTAAGTATAAGCAATGCGGCGACAGAACCCAAACAACTAGATGCAATGATGCCTAAAGTGGCGTGCATATAATAACCACCTTTAAATTCTTCATAAAATTTTTTATATAAACTCATAGTATTAAATTTTATACAAAAATAAGAAGGGGAGTCGCCACTAATTTATGACTGTAATCATAAGTGTTTTATCGATATACTTTTCGATTTATTATTTTAACCTCGTTTTTTTGTTCTAGCTCTTTAAGCGTTCTTATGACCGTCTCAACTCTGAGTCCGGTTAAATCGGCAATATTTTGCCTTGTAAGATCGGTTTTATATCCAAATGGAGTGACAATATGATTAACCTCAAACTTTAAATAATCGAGAATTTTCAAAATCCTATTTTCGGGACTTTGTTGTGCCAATTCTGCTGCCATTAAGGCTTTATAATGCAATCGTTTGGCTATAGCCTGACTTACTTTAAGGTGCGTTTCAGGTTCTTGACGAAGTAAATTGTAAAAAGCCGATTTAGGAAGTCTCCAAATATAACTTCTCTGGGTCGCCATAGCATTGGCAGGATATACGATATCGGCAAATAGAGGAGGCTCTCCAAAACTTCTAGGCGCCGAAAAAATGGCCTGTATAAACTCCTTACCATCTGGCTGGTAATTATTCATTTTTACCTCTCCAGAAGCAATTTGAAAATAAAATAAGGCTGGCTGGTTTTGTTTAAAAATATATTCCTCCTTGGCATAAAATTTTTTTTCAGCTCCAAAATCAATTAAACTTGATTCTTCAATCATATTTTTTTATTTTACTTTTTAAAAGTACAATAGTTTTTCAATTAAGCAAGCTTGACTTTTTGGGTTAAAATTTATCCGCTTTAGCGTGAGAAAGCTTTGTTTATAAATTGAAATATTTCAACAAGAGGATTTTTTTCTATTGAATTAAGTTAAATAATTATCTTATTTAAAATATAATTAGCTAGTTTATAGTGTGCTAGCTTTTTGTCTTAAAATTACTAAGAAAAAGCCTGATAAAAGTTTGGTAAGAACATATTAAGACTCTATATTTGCAATCGCAATTTAGGTTGCAACGTTCATACATATTGGAGAGGTGGCAGAGTGGTAATGCAGCAGCCTGCTAAGCTGTCATCCTTTTTGGATGCCCGGGTTCGAATCCCGGTCTCTCCGCAAAAAAATGTTTGTGAGTTTAAAAAATAGTTTTATATTTGCAAACCCAAATACACCACTCGGGGTGTAGCGTAGCCCGGTCATCGCGCCTGCTTTGGGAGCAGGAGGTCGCAGGTTCGAATCCTGCCACCCCGACTTTTCATATTTATAAATAATTATAAATAGTACTAAAAAGACCTGTAAGTCATTGATTTACAGGTCTTTTCTGTTTTGGTGAAGTTAAGAACTTTCTATTTAGTAATAAATAGAAAGTGACCTATTCGGTTACCTATTCGGTTACCTATTCGGTTACCTATTCGGTTACCTATTCGGTTACCTATTCGGTTACCTATTCGGTTACCTATTCGGTTACCTATTCGGTTACCTGTTCGGTTACCTGTTCGGTTACCTATTCGGTTACCTATTCGGTTACCTATTCGGTTACCTATTCGGTTACCTATTCGGTTACCTATTCGGTTACCTGTTCGGTTACCTGTTCGGTTACCTATTCGGTTACCTATTCGGTTACCTCTTTTTGATTTATTTTTAATGATGCCATTTGCGTCAAACAACTTAAAATCAAAAAACAACAACTTTCTATTTATCAAAAAATCTATATATTTACAATTGAATTAAAAATAGGCCGACTTTCCATTCAACCTATTTCTATAAATTCTTTTGCTTGTTTTGAGACTTTTCGATTAATCCTCTAATCGAAAAAGTTATGTTACCAAAAGTCACCACCTTAGCCTGGGTTAAAAAGGCAAAACCAGACTCTTTAAATCAAGTTCCGATTTATTTAAGAATCACCAAAGATCGAAAAAGAGTAGAGATCAGCTTAGGGATTAAAATTAAGCTAGAGCAATGGAACGCCAAAGCTCAAAAAGCTAAAGGCAATTCTATCGATTCGCGAAAAATCAATAATGCAATCGATAAAGCCAAATCTAAAATTGCATCAATCTGTGAGGAAATTGAGCGCCAAGGCGAATTTCTCACACCAATACTGGTTAAGAATAAATATCTTGGTCTTGATGTAAAATATGAAACACTCAATCAGCTTATAAACTACCATCAGCAAAAAATGAAAGCGACTTTGAAGAAAGGAACGCTTAAAAACTATTACACTACCCAAAGGTATCTAAACGAGTTTGTAAGGCTAAAACACAAATCTACAGATGTCTATATCAAACAAGTCAATTATAAGTTTATGATTGATTTTGAAGATTTCCTGAGAGAGCAGGATGGTCTAAACAACAATGGCTTGATGAAGCATCTTGAAAGGCTAAAGAAGCTCATTAATTTTGCAGAGGATTTAGAGTGGATTGAAAAGAATACGGTCAAACGCTTTAAGTTGAGGTTCGATCAAGTTGATAAAGGTTATCTTACTAAAACCGATCTTGCCAAGCTCATGAATGCAGAGTTTGAAAATGAGACTTTAGAGGTGGTCAAAGATGTTTTTCTTTTTGCTTGTCATACCGGCCTGGCATATTCAGATTTAAAGAAACTTTCTAAAGATGAAATAACACTAGGGATTGATGGTAAGAAGTGGATTTATACACGCCGACAAAAAACAAATACTTCCTTAAGAATTCCGCTTTTAGAATTGCCATTGCAAATTATTCAGAAGTATAAGGATCATCCGCGCGTTTGTAAAACCGATAATTTACTACCGGTCTTTACCAACCAACGAATGAACAAATACCTCAAGCAAATTGCTGAAGAGCTCAACATTAAACAAGCCTTAACTTCACATATTGCTAGACATACTTTTGCGACAACGGTCACTTTGTCTAATGGTGTTCCCATTGAAACAGTCTCTAAACTTTTAGGTCATACCAAGCTTTCTACTACTCAAATCTATGCTAGAATCCTTGATACAAAGGTTGCTGATGATTTGAGATGTTTAGATTCAACCGATAAATCAAGAAAAACCATAAGTCGTTAGGGGGGTGTATTTATTTAGTGCAAATGTTATTTAATAATATATATTTACAAATATTTATGTTAATTATACATTTTGCAATGGATTATCAGTTAATAATCGATTCTTTTCACGAGGAATTAAGTCAGATCCAGAAAAAGTCTAAAGAAATTGAGAGTGAAGCAATCAAGGTTTTATCCATGTCTAAGGAATATCTTGTCAAGCTTAAGAAAAACTATTATTTAGATAAAGACAAATCTGTTCAAAAACGAACAAGATTCTTTAGGTATTTAAAACCGAATATAACGCAGCATATTTATTTTTATAAGAAAGTAAGAAACTTCGAACTGGAGCTTTTAGGTAAATCAGCTTCAAAAGCAAATAAAATCTATGCTAAGCAATTAAAGAAAATAGATAAGTTTTATGATAAACACAAAGAGTTTGTTTTTGACCTAAGATACAATCCCGATAAAGTGGATGAGCTATATTTTACCGGCAAAAGATTGATGGCTACAAAAAATGAAAAGTATGTAAAGTCCATTTCATATGACTTTTATGAATGCTCCTATAGCGGTATTTATGCGGAGAGCCTGGCAATAGAAAAATTTAAATCTTATCTACATAAAAGGCAACATCAAAAACAATTTGAAAAAATACAAATAGCAAACCTCGAAGTGAAACATCCTTGGACCGCTAGTACAACCGATATTGTCGAACTCGCTTACGCACTTTATTATTCAAAAGCAATTAATAACGGCGATACCACCATTAAGGAAATTATCCAAGCCCTGTCCGCGGCTTTTCACGTCAAACTTCCTAAAAATTACTACCAAACCATGGATGATATTAAAAACCGAAAAGACCTTACAAAATTCATCAATAAGCTTGAATTCGCGCTGAAGAACAATTTATAAGCCTACTTTAATGTTAAATTTTCACCCGATATACACCTGATATCGGGTGATTTGTTGCTGCTTCCTGCTGATTTTTACTCTTGGAAAGTCTCAAAACAAGTATTAATCAAAATCAAACACTATGAACGCAGAAATTGTAACAACAAAACACTTAACAGATCTGAAAAATGATCTTCTCAAGAAGTTAAACGAAATTGAGCTCAATCAGAAAAAAGGGATTAAAAAACGCTGGCTAAGAACCGAAGAAGCAGCGGAGTACCTCAATATTTCTAAACCTACTTTGCTGAATTACAGAGTGAATAATGTCATTCCTTCTAGTAAGATTGGTGGCTCGTATTATTATGATGTTGAGCAAATTGATAAACTTTTAACCGATAATAAAATCTAGTCTCATGAACTACATCGAACACCTCAACCAGGCGTTCCGGAAGATTCATGATGATACCAAGCTCAGGCCCACGCATATTTCACTTTATATGGCCCTGTTTCAGTTTGCCAATGCAAGCAGATTCAAAACCGAATTCCAAGCAGGGCGAGAGGAACTTATGCAGTATTCAAAAATAGGTTCTACAAAAACCTATTACAAATGCCTGAACGAACTTCAGAAGTGGAACTACATCCGCTATTATCCGTCCAAGAACGTCTATCAAAGCAGTCGCTTTAGCTTAGGTAATTTTTACCCAAAAGCTAAACAAGCGATAAACAAGCAGGGAACAAGTGGTAAACATGTACTACCACCATATATAAACATATATAAACTATATAAAGATTATAAATCTTATAAACAGCTTAAGCTGAATTTTAAAAATGAAGTCATCCAATTTTTTAAAAAAGAAGATCAATCAAGCAAGCTTGATTTAATAATGGAGGCAGAAAAGTTTATCGCGTATTATGAGAAGCTCAACTGGAACATAGCAGGGGTGAAGCCAATCACAAATTGGCAACCCCTGGCTAGAAAGTGGCTGACCTCGGCCAAAGGTTTTCAGCAGTTTAATCAAAAAGGTATCGATAATAATCATCAACTCAACCAAAACAAAATGTACAATGAACCACTCTAATCCTATCGGTAAACTTATTAAGGCGGCCAATAACCAAGAGTTTTGCCTTGCCGTAAAACTCGATAATCATTTTCATTATAGCCTAAAACAAGTGGTTGCTTTCTTAACCGCGAAAGGCAAAGAACGCTTTGGGAGCCATTTTAAAATTCATTCATCCGATTACGAACTGATTTACAAACTCTGCGTACTTATGATCCAAGATAAGCGCAACGCCAAAAGGTTACACCTCAACCTCAACAAAGGTGTTTTGCTGTCTGGCCCCGTTGGTGTGGGCAAAACTTCGCTTATGCAGCTTATGCCAGAAATATGCTACCAAAAACCCGAATACCAAATGGTAACGGCGCGCGAAATTACCTTCGCTTATAATGAACATGGGAGTAAGATCATCTCTCAATACGGCAATCAAAAGACTTATTGCTTTGATGATCTCGGCCTAGAGCCAACGGGTCGTTTCTATGGTAAAGATACAAACGTAATGGCTGAGGTGCTGCTTAGTAGACACGAGTTTTATACCAACTACAGAACTAAACCTAAGTTTTTCACCAAGAGAATGACGCATATTACCACCAACCTAAACGCTAGTGAAATAGAAGAGCGCTATGGCAAACGCGTGCGATCAAAGCTCAGAGAAATGCTCAACCTCATCGCATTTCATCCCCATACCCAAGACAAAAGATAATTATTAGCCAACTACTAAAATCAAAGAAAATGATACAGATATCAATTAAAACCGAATTAAAAAAACAAGTCATTTATAACAATCCACAACATTTTTGGAGCTGGTTCCGCCAGCATATATACATGGTTCAAAACTACCCCTCTCAAAGTGCAATAAAGGAATTTATGAACGCTTTTAATTTACATCTTAACTATTACTGCAAAGATTTGTCCTTTACCGTTAGTTTTGTAAATGAGCAAATTTTTATAAATTTCTATGCCAGAGGAAACCCAATTTTTATAGAAGCTATTGTCGCTTTAGTTCAAAAAGCACCAAAGTTAGAAGGACTTGAAATTACTGCCTTTGAAGAATCCGATATTTCAGCAGATGATATCAAAAACGACTCCATTAGCATCAAAACAAATAATATAAAATTCCAGTTCAGTGATCTCACTTATTTTATAAATGAATATTGTGAAGAATCAAGACGTTATGCGGTAATGATATACTGCCCAGAATATGTCTTTATCCAAGACACAGCAAGCCTTATCAATCAAATTTATGAACACTTAGTTCGTTTCCTGGGCGAACAATTCATTTACCAGAAAATACTTGATTTCAGCTTTGTGAAATCACCATTTCCAGGGGTAGGGGAGCCAATAGCATATTTAAAACAAGACCTCGAAAACGATATCACCTGCTTCTTAAATAAACGTAAAACCTAGTGGTATTTAATAAAAATCTCTGTAAATAACATATTTCGAAAAAGTTACATATTTTTATAAATACAATCAAATTGCTCTTACTGGTGCCCGATTTTAAAGTGTTCTCCTTGACTTAAAATTTAAGTCAATCTCGACGGGCTACTGGTGAACCTAATGGATTTTCTCCTCAATGACCTTGTTGCGCTTTATCTAGTAAAAAATTGTATGAAAAGTGTATATTTGAGTTGATATAACGAGTTGGCAGTAATTTGAAAAATAAAATACACACATATTTATCATTGTTATTTCTGCTCATTTTGATAAGTTGTGGTGGACTGAAAAATAATTCAAATTCTGAAAATAACAATTTAGAAATAATCAGTCAAAAAATTCAAAGCATCGATTCTTTAAACATTCAAATTGTTTACAAAGAATTAAACGGCTGCATAGATTTAAGAATTGGCAGAATAAATATAAAAACAAATGATGAAAAGTTTGTTTTTAGTCATATACCCACTGAAGAAAAAGCAAACTTTGAGTATTTCTATGGAAAAAACAATGGATTAATTGATTTCATTATTGATTTTGAAAAAAAAGGTAAAGACTCAAAATTAATATGTGGTGGAATTTCTGGTGGAACAATGTATGAAGTTAATTTAAAAATAAATGATGAAAAAACAAAATTTGGATTTTGTAGAGTAGAATTCGACGGAATAAACAAATTGATAAACCAAATTGAAACACTGAAACAAAAAAACTAATGCCAACCCCCGCTGCTGCGCGATTGCATCGCGTTGCGTGCCTCATAAACTAAGTCTGCCTAGATAGGTTAATGCTAAACCTAGTAGATTTTTCTCCCAAAACCTTGTTACACTTTATCCAATAAAAAATTGTATGAAAAGTGTATATTTGAGATGATATAACGAGTTGGCAGAAATTTGAAAAAAAATAATGAGAATAAAATCAATACAACTAAAAGATTTTAAAACCTTTGAAAAAATAAGTATTAATTGTGACTCAAGTTTCAATGTAATAATTGGCCCAAATAATATTGGTAAATCTACAATAATAGAAACCATCCTACTTTGGGAAGAATGCTTAAAATTATTCATCCAAGGTAGAAACAATAAAAAACTATATATCGGCACAAAAGACAGATATTTAGGATTTTCAAATCTTTATTTTTTAAGAATTTCTAATGATTCTGATTTATTTTTCAGTAATAAAAAATCAACGTCAGTTTGTTTAAACCTAGAAAATGGTGATGAAAATTATTTTCTTAAATTTAATATTGGAAAACCAGAGAGTATAAAAGATTCATATTTCAAGGTAAATTATAAAAATTCTTGTGATGACTTTGAGAAATTATCAAGTTTTCTTGTTCAAGAAAACTTGAATTACACTAATATATTTTATACTTATCAAACTAAACCGATTTCTCAAATAGTAAAAAATGAACCTTTTTATAATAATGGACAAATTTTAAAAAAAATATCATTGGGTAAATCTCACGAGTTAATTAGAAACAAAATTTTAAAAAGTAAAACTCGAAATAATACTATTGTAACAGAGAAATTTAAATACTTAGAAACTAAATTAAAAAACATCCTCGAAGCTGACTTTCAAATCAAATGGAAAAACAATAATTTAACTGATGATGAGTATGTAAAAATATCAATAAAACCACCATTCACAAAAGAAGTTGACATATCGCTTATGGGTAGTGGATTTTTACAGATTTTAGAGATTTTTTCAACATTACAATTTATTAGCAATAGACAGAACTGTTTAAATGTAATTCTTATTGATGAACCAGATTCACATATTCATTCTAACTTACAAGTTAATTTACTAAATGAACTTTTGGATGAAGAGAATATTCAAGTTTTTATCATTACGCATAATGAAAATTTGATAGATAGTGTTTCTGAAAAGGGTAACATTTTATTTATTAATGACCAAATTAAAAAACTCGGGGAAGTCAATAAATCTTCAAAAGAAACATTTGATTTTATAAAGAATGAATTATCAGCTAAGTTGCTGGATATTAACCAAAAACAAGGAATAAGAAATTATGTAATATCAGAAGATGAAAATATAAAACTTATAAAATCATATTTTGAGATTCACGGTTATAATGAAGACGAAACAGAATACATCTCATATTTTGGTTGTGATACAATTGGTTCTGCTTTAGTAATTGGAAACTACATAAAAAATCTAAATCCAGATTCTAAAATTATTATTCATAGAGATAGAGATTATTTAGATGAAGAGACAATACAAATAATCAAAGAAAAAGTTGAAAATAAAGGGTTTACTTTTTTTACTACAAAAGGAGTAGATATAGAAAGTAACTTTATTGATTCAGAACATATAAACCATCTTTATCCTATATTGTCCATAGATGATATAAATAACCTAATTGAAGATGCAACAAATGAAACAGAAAGAGATTCAATTGACCGTCTTTTAAAAAGATATGCATTGAAAAAAGAATCTGGTATAAAGTTAATTGATATGTATAACGAAAATAAAGAAAGGTATCGTTATGGTAAAAAAAGTTTTTAGTCGTTTAAAAGGTAAGATTCAACCTTTAATTGGTGAAAACCCAAACTTATTGAGAGAGACTGAATTCATAATCAATAAAGATTTAAAATTAGAAATTGAAATTGCTGAATAAAAAACTTCTGCCAACAGCGCATAACAAAAATGGCGAATTTATTGCTGAAATGAGAGTTTTGCGTATTTTTAGAAGGTAAAAAGTTTAACCGAAAAACTTGTGCATTTTAAGTCGCCACTTTCGTTATGCGCGAAACGTTAGCTTGCATAAAAACAAAGACACTGCTTTATGATAGAAACAATAGAAAAACTTAAAAGCTCACCAATTTTTAATTTATCGTTAAGTTCGAAAGAATTATTTCATAGTAACTTTCTATATTGGATTGGTCAAAATTACCCAGCTGAATTTGGAGAACTTTTTTCAGAATTTTTAAATGAACAACCTGAAAATTTAAGGATTAAAGAAATATTTAGGGAAAAAGAAAATATTGATTTATCATTTAATTATTTTAACGGACAAGAAGTTTTAATTGAGAATAAAGTTAAAAGCGTTCCCTATATTGGACAATTAGCAAAATATTCAGAAAAGCATACAAATTGGAAGAACTATATATTACTATCCTTATCAGAACCTATGTTTTTTCAATCGCAAGATGAATTGGAAATTAATGGAGCAACTTGGTACTATTTGAGCTATGCTGATTTAAAATTAATGTTACAATCGATAGCTGAAAAGATAAATAATGAATATCACCGAAAAATAATTATTGATTACTGTGAATTTATAAGTTGTTTAATAAAAATTAATGAGCATTGTAAAATTGACGAGGAAGAATTATTTGATTTTCACTCAATTAAAACAAATCAATTATATCGGGAACTTATTGATATTCGGTTACACGATTTTTATCTAAAAAAGAAATATGAGTTACTAGCATTTGAGATTTATAAGAAACTGAGTAAACTTGGAAAGAATTTGACTGAATTTAGTTTGCCTCTAAACTGGAATAATGAAACTCCGATTATTTTTATGGGTTACGGAATGACACGAAGTCTTGGCTTGATGGATTTGAAATATTTAATTTCTCCCAACATTGCATTAGGAATTCAAATACAAGGAGAGCATTATAGGATGGTTGTCGAAGATAGAACAGGAAAAACAGCTAAGAAAATTAAGAATGAACTTGAAAATAATTTGTGGTTTGATTTCACTAAAACATTTCCCCAGGCAAGAGTATATCCAAAGCCAGAAAAAGGATTTAATAAATATGGAGAAACGTTCTTTTATAAATCAGTTAAACTAGGAACTAATTTAAAAATTAAAGACATCGTTGATGTAATTTTATCTGATGTAGAACGAATTGAATCTAACTTAAAAGAAATAGGAGGAATAATTACGCAAGCTAACAACTAAGCCTTAGTGCGGCCAGTACAGCTTGGACTTTAAGCCCCCGCTGCTGTGCGATTGCATCGCGTTGCTTGCCTTATAAATCAGGTCAGCCTCTGAACCTACCAGATTTTCGCCCCCATAACCTCGTCGCCCTTGATCTAGTAAAAAATGGTATCAAATGTGTATATTTGAGTTGATATAACGAGTTAGCTGTAATTTTTTTGTAAGATATGGGTAAAGATTGGTATCAATTCCAAGAAAAGATTAAGGATCATTTTAAGAAATTAGGATGTGACGCTAAAACGAACGTTAGAATAAAAGGGACTAGAACTAATCATGATATTGATGTTTTAATAAAAAGCAAGTTCCTTGGACACAACATTACTTGGGGAATAGAAGCAAAAAAATGGAAAGAAAAAGTTTCAAAACTACATGTTTTAGCATTAAGACAAATAGTTGATGATACTGGTATGGACAAAGCATTTATAATATCTGAAAATGGTTTTCAATCAGGTGCAATTGACGCTTCTGCACATTCAAATATTGAGCTACTTACGTTTGAACAATTAAAGAATATTTCTGAAGACTATTTTCATTCTGATATTTTGAATCAATACTTAGACAGAATAAATTTAAATATTAATAGATATTATTCTCACTCTAAAAAAATTAGAATTCAATATGGGTTACGCCAAGAACCAATTATTTTCGACGGTAAATTTGATGTATATATTATTATGATAGCTATTATTCGTGGTATAAAAGCCGGAATTAGCGGAGATTATCCTATAGATTTAAATACGCATTTGAATGAACAATATGGAACTAGATACGCTGAAAATTTCTACCAACTTATTAATTGGCTAAATCAAAATTTGATTACAATCGAAGAAAGTATTCTTAAAGCAGAAATAGAAATGCAAAAAAACGATGATTTCAAACCTAGTTTAAGTTTTAAAAATAAAGAAGAAAATTTACATATGATTTTATTTAAGGGTATTAAGTAAAAAACTACAGCCAATACCTAAACCTTCGTGTGATCCGTACAGCCTGTCCCGACTTCTGTTTTTCGGGAGCCTAACATGAACGCCGTGTTGATTAATCCGGCTGTTTGTCGCTTGGTACTATGGGGATTAATCTATTGCTGTGCTGCTCTTTTAGAGAAGATTAGCAACATTTCTTTTCTTAGCGGTAGACTTAGGATACCCAAAAAGCTTATAAATTGAACCTCCTTGAATATTGAATCCCTTATGGCTACCACTTTATGCGGTTATTCTTGATTTTGGGGAGCCTACAATATAAATATCCACTATTTAGACTGTACGTTCTTCTACTTTCTAAGTTCATTATATACAAATGTTCATTGTCACTGTACACTTAAAAATAATGAACAAAAACTATGTACCGCAATAACGATTTTATTTAGGAAACCCTGACAAATCTAGAGAACCTTATTGATTTACCAATTGATATTGAAACAACAAGAAATAAATCCGGCCCCATTTTTTTTATCAGATTGCACTTAGGCTAATTTTTCTACACCTGTCATTGTAAAGATTTATTCTTTACCGTTAGTTAGGTAAACGCGTAAATTTATTTACCAAAGCATACTCAATATTAATTCTAACTAGTATCGCTCTGCTGCATAAAACACCACAAGGTAGAAGTACTCGCAATTAAAGCCTTTGAAGAAGCCGATAGCACAGCAGATGACATTGTAAACAACGCTATTAGCATCAAAACAAATAATATAAAATTCCAGTTCAGTGATCTCACTTATTTTATAAATGAATTCTGTGAAGAATCAAGACGTTATGCCGTAATGATATACTGCCCAGAATATGTCTTTATCCAAGACACAGCAAGCCTTATCAATCAAATTTATGAACACTTAGTTCGTTTCCTGGGCGAACAATTCATTTACCAGAAAATACTTGATTTCAGCTTTGTGAAATCACCATTTCCAGGGGTAGGGGAGCCAATAGCATATTTAAAACAAGACCTCGAAAACGATATCACCTGCTTCTTAAATACGCACAAAACCTAGCGATATTTGATAAATACCACGGTATATATTAAATTATATAGAAAAAGTTATATATTTTTGAGGTTATATACTAGTTAGCTGCAAGCTGAAAAAACGAAACAGACAATTGAAAACGATAAAATTTCATAAGACAGATTGCGGAGTTGATTTCCTATTAAATGTTTTGCCTTCAGAAGAAATAAAGGAAAACTACTTAACAAAAGAAACTTTTAATACAGACTTTTTTGAAATAGTTTTTTTCAAATCTGCGAGTGGTTCAGTCATCCTCAACCAACAAGAAATTGCTATTAAGGATGGTTCCATTGTTTTTATATCACCTTTTCAAAAAAGAAAATGGAATTTAGATGAGAAAGAATTAGATTTTAAGATACTTGCTTTTCAAGAAGATTTCCTTAACGACTTTTTTGCGGACAAACTGTTTACATTTCGCCTTTTGTACTTTTATCAATTGGACTATCCCTTGTTGATGGAAATCGACAAAAATTCATTTGAGAAGTATTGCGAACAACTAACCGAAATTAAAACAGAGCTTATTGCCACCAAGGCGGACAGTGTTCACATCATAAGGTCTTTATTGTACTACTTACTTCAAAAATTGAATCGTCAATATGCTCAAGCAAATAACTTATCAATTGAAAGTTTGGCTAATAATTATGCATTTGAATTTAAGAGATTACTTGAAGTTCATATCAAAGAGAAACAACGAATTAGTGATTACACGGATTTGCTCAACATTAGTCGAATTACCTTGAATAAGGCAGTAAAAACACAGTTTAATGTAACAGCTACCAATCTCTTAAAACAACGTTTGTTATTTGAAATTAAGAATTCACTAATTCATTCGAACAGGACAATTCAAGAAATAGCTTACGAATTGAATTTTTCAGAACCAAACCATTTAATGCGATTCTTTAAATCTCAAACAGGGAAAACGACAACGGAATTTTTAGATAATTATCAAAATGGTATCATTTCCTGACAAGTTGGTATCATAAGACCTCTTTTATCTCGCGACCTTTGTATCATCATTAAAAACAAAAGTTATGAGCAAAAAAGCATTAATTGTTATTGACATCCAAAATGAATATTTTGAAAATGGAGGCCTTCCTTTGGTAAACCCAACAGAAGCAAGTTTAAACGCACGAAAAATGCTTGACCATTTTAGAGCAAATGATTTACCAATAGCACATTTTCAACACCTCTCAGCAAACCCTGATGAAATGCCAATATTTGTAGAGGGAACAAATGGTGCTGAAATCCACGAAAACGTAAAGCCAATTAACGGAGAAAAAGTATTCCAAAAGTATTTCCCGAATAGCTTTAGAGATACAGGTCTGTTGGAATATCTAAAAGAAAATGAGGTAACAGAAGTTATTATTACGGGAATGATGACCCATATGTGCGTAGACGCAACAACAAGAGCTGCATTTGATTTTGGTTTTAATTGTACGGTAATCGAGATGCTTGTGCATCAAGAGATTTGGAAATTAACGGCAAGACTGTAAAGCGGATGATGTACATCACGCCATTTTAGCTGCATTAGATTTTTTCTCTGCCGATGTTAAAAACACGAAGGATTATCTTTCAGCGTAGAAAAAAAGCCAGCAGCCAACAATGTATAAGCGCAATAGCGGTTCGGGTGTAAACTCGAACCGCTATTGTATTTAATTGAGTATATTGCTATCTGAAAAGTCAGTGCGTTCAATACCTAAACCTATGTGTGACCCGTACAGCTTGACCCGACTTCTGTTTTTCGGGAGCCTAACATGAACGCCGTGTTGATTAATCCGGCTGTTTGTCGCTTGGTACTATGGGGATTAATCTATTGCTGTGCTGCTCTTTTAGGGAAGGTTAAACACACTTCTTGTCTTATCGCTAGGCTTAGTATATTCAAAGTGTTTATATATTACACCTTCTTGAATATTGAATCCTTTATGGCTACCATTTTTGGTAGTTATTCTTGATTTTGGGTGTAGCATTCTATTACGTCCTATAGAATCGTTTTTCATTATTATTATGAGTGTGACCGAACAGTATGACCCTTATGAAAACGCAGTTGCAGAGCGAATTAACAAGACTCTTAAATATGAATATCGATTAAAAACAATGATTAAAAACTCCAAATTTGCGCAGAAAATGACAGCACAAACAGTGTATATTTACAATAACCTAAGAACACATTTTAGCCTGGATTTAAGAAAGCCAGCTGAAGTCCACAAAAATCCAACGATCAAATACAGATCCTATCGAAAAAATAATGTAAATTTACCTGAACTTACTATCTAAAAGTAGTAGTTAATCAACCAAAAAAGACCGTAAAAAAGGTCAACCTATTTCAGTATAATACAGTAAATGCCAAACTAAAACTTGAGGGAAAGTATGCCATTGAACAAGCCAGAAAATCCCAAGTGCCCGACTACTCAAAAATTAGCGATTCTGATGAAGAATTAAAAGAACTTTTGAAAGAGATATTATCCGAGATTAAAAAATCAGGATATGGTCAACAAATCATTTTTGACGAGTTTGAAGAGTTACGAAATGACATTCCACATCTAAGCAAAAAATCGTTTGGCCAATTATTGAAGTCAAAACTTGGTGATTTGGTCGCAGCCAAAGCCTTTGACAAGACTTTGGCCAGCGACATATTTAAACAATTTACTGACCAAATGTTTCCATTTTAACATATGGGAATAATAGCAGACATTAAAAATAGAATAGTTCAATTTTTCCGAAATGAACCACCACTGGAATATGAGGTTACAGAATATGTATTTTCGGACAGACAACCTCTTGATGATTCTTCCAACATTTCATTTTTCGTAAACAATCCCAAGCCAGATGTAAGTGTTACCAGAACTTTTGATAGTGAAAACCAAGCTGTTAATTGGCTTATAGAAAATCGAGATTTCAAAAAGATGTTATTCGCTGCTGAAAAACCTTTTGCTTTTCTTCTGAAAGATTGCGATAATAGAGCACATTTTCTAACAACGACCCGTGCCAATGTTCTAGAAAAGGCTTGACCTTCCGTCGCCTCGCTTTTCTATAAAAATGAACGGCAAAAAAAATGACGACACCTAAGAGGATTACGTAAACCATCCTTATTCAGAAGTGTTAATCTATGGACTCCACTTTGAACCCTACTTTTTGCAAAGTAGCCTTCACTTCCTCTTCGGTAGCACTATTAGTTTCGACGGTCAGTATCTTATCGGGATTGTTCGTATCCACTTCCCAGCTTTCTACACCTTCTTGTTTGTTTAAAAAAGGCGTTACTTTTGATACGCAACCACCACAATTGATATTTGTTTTAAATTTTAAAGTTTTCATAGTATTGAATTTATTTATTATTAAAGTTTTACTCGTTTAAGTCTTAAGCTATTTGCAACTACGGATACACTACTGAATGCCATTGCTGCACCTGCAATCATCGGATCCAACAAAAACCCATTTACAGGATAAAGAACTCCCGCTGCAATTGGAATGCCAATAATGTTGTAAATAAATGCCCAGAATAAGTTCTGACGTATGCCCAACACGGTTCTTTTTGATAGTTCCAATGCTTTTGGGATAGATTGTAAATCTGATGTTATCAAGGTCATTTTTGCTACATCCATTGCGATATCCGAACCTTTGCCCATAGCAATACTCACATTGGCTTGCGCCAGGGCGTGCGAATCGTTGATACCATCGCCCACCATTGCTACTATCTTTCCGTCCGCCTGTAATTTTTCGACAAAAGCCGCTTTGTCCGAAGGCATCACTTCTCCTTGGTAATTTGTTATTCCTACTTGTTTTGCGACAGCAGATGCGGTTTTATTGTTATCTCCAGTAAGCATATAGACCTCAATGCCTCGTTCTTGAAGTGTTGCTATGGCCATTTTTGAAGTTTCCTTAATCTTGTCTGCAATGGCGAGTATCGCCAGCACTTGTTTTTCATTGCCAAAGAAAATGACGGTTTTCGCTTGCTCTTCGAGACTTTCTGCTGTTTGCATCAAGGAAGCATCGATTTGAATATTTTTCTCAAGCATTAGTTTATGGTTTCCAACATAGTATGGTGAACCATTTTCTGTTTGAGCTTTCACACCTTTTCCTGTAATACTTTCAAAAGAAGCAATTTCAGCTTTTTCAATATTTTCATCTTTTAAGTGATTGACTACAGCTTCCGCCAAAGGGTGTTCTGATTGTGCTTCAATAGCTAGAAGAACTTTTTTGTATTCGTTGATATCTTCGAGTTTATCCTTCCAAAATATATCAGTTACTAAAGGTTTTCCTTCTGTAATTGTACCTGTTTTATCAAGAATGACAGCATTCACTTTATGACCGAGTTCTAAACTTTCGGCATCCTTTATAAGGATATTATTTTCTGCGCCTTTACCAATTCCCACCATAATGGCGGTAGGTGTTGCCAATCCCAAAGCACAAGGACAGGCGATTACCAATACTGCTACAGAGGTCAATAAGGCTTGTGAAAAGGCATTATCACCTCCTAAAGACATCCAGACAATGAAGGTTACAATGGAAATACCCAATACCACAGGAACGAAAATACCGGCAATCTTATCGACCAGTTTTTGAACGGGTGCCTTACTCCCTTGCGCTTGCTGAACCATTTTAATGATTTGGGAAAGCAGGGTTTCTCCACCTACTTTTTCAGCGGTAAATTGAAAACTTCCTTTTTGATTAACGGTACCAGCGAATACCTTTTCCCCTTGGGATTTCTGAACTGGAACGGGTTCACCAGTAATCATACTTTCATCTACATATGAGCTTCCCTTGGAAACTTCGCCATCCACGGGAATCTTTTCTCCGGGACGCACCAAAATGGTCTGACCTACTTGAACAGACGAAATAGGAATTTCCTTTTCTTCACCATTCTCAATAATTTTCAACGTTTTAGGCTGTAGTCCCATTAATTTTTTTATGGCTGAAGATGTATTTGACTTTGCCTTTTCCTCCAATAGTTTCCCCAAGGAAATAAAGGTGATAATCACGGTAGCCGCTTCGTAATATACGTGAGGCTCGATGCCACGACTTAACCAAAATTCAGGAAAAAAGGTATTGAATACACTAAAGAGGAAGGCGATTCCGGTACTCAACGCCACCAAGGTATCCATATTTGCTTTACCGTGTTTGGCCTGCTTGAAGGCATTGATGAAAAAACTGCGCCCAAACCAAAAAAGAATTGGAAAGGCCAATACCAATGAAATCCATTTGCCTGGTTCCCATTGCATATAGAACATTCCCAACACAAAAATGGGTAGCGTAAGTATCGCCGACCAGATGGTTCGGTTTTTTATGTCCTGATAATGCTTTTGCTGAAGTTCTTGCTGTACTTCCGAAGGGTCTTCGGCATCAATTATAATATCGTAACCGACCTCACGAAGCGCGTTTTGAAGTTGATTTGGACTCAACTCCTTGTCATATTCCACAAGAACGGAACTATTGGCAAAATTAACACTTGCATCAAACACACCTTCTGTGTGTTTTAATACAGATTCAACACTCGCTGCACAAGAGGCACAGGTCATTCCCGTAACTGGAAATGATTCTTTCACACCCTGTTTATGATTCTTCTTTTTGGTTTCAAATATGTTGATTGTCTCCATAAATCCGTTCTTATTTGTATGTTACAAATTTCAGGATTAAAAGACTGTAATGTGTTACGTTATATGCTGAATGATTTGTAGAATTTACTCTTCACGAATTATTACTTCCAATTGGATAAGTCGTTTTTAATTTATCTTTTATCACCGCAATGGATACGTGTCTATCAGTCTCTACTATTTGTAATCAAATACCCTTTTGATTGAATGACCTTTTTTATCTCATCGACATTCGTTTTAGTGGTATCAAATTCTATAATTGAAGTCCCTTCTTCAAAAGACGTAGATACATTTGTAACCCCGTCAATTTTGTTTACCGAATGGTTGATGTTTTCTTCACAACCCGAGCATACCATCCCTTCAATATTCAACTTTACAGTTTGAATATCGGTATTGTTTGTTGCAACAATTCCTACTTTCTCCGTTGGATGAAATATTTGTGGATAATAAGAAACCAATGTCATTACAACAACAAACACTGTAACCAACCACAAATAGAATTTCGACTTAAAAAATGATGGCTTAGCCATATCACAGTTACCACAATCGTCCACCTTCTTTTTTTTATAAACCTGATAAAAGGCCAGTCCCAATGACAAAAATGCTATAACCAACAGATAAGGTTTCAAGGCAATAAGCCAAGAAAAATAGACAGAACTTCCACTAATACCAGCTACACTTGTAAGTAGCAAAGGACCCCAGCAGCATAGTTTAAGGGAAACTGCTGAAAATACAGCAGTCCCCATAGATGTTTTTTTGTTCCATTTAGTAATTGCCATACCTAACAACTTCCTATTCCCGCGTTTACCAAATCCTCTTTTGTGATTTCGATTTTGGTGCAGCAATTCAGTAGTTTTCCGTCCACAGCAATGGCGGGAACTCTTGTAACCCCATATTCCTTCATTTTTGAAACACAGATTTTACTTTCGCATTGCTCGGACAGATTATGAAGTGTGATTTCGCAGTCCTTTCCTGCTGTCTCTTTTACTAATTGCACCACAGGCTCGCATACCGGGCAACCTGCTGTAAAAATCTCAATTTGTCGTTTCATCTTATGTTATGTTTAAATTAATAATGGAACAAAGATGAGAACGTTAGGTAGGGGGTCACCAAACTTTTTTTAACCTTTTTTTTCGTTGTAGTTTTTTAATCGAGTTTCAATGGCTTGAATTTCTTTTAACTTGTTAGTTAAATCGGATAATTCTAAGTTTGGGAATTCACTTTTTAAATATTCAATTTTATCTTCATTGCCACAATTGCCTGGGCAAGAGTCCACGGCCTTTACAATTCCAATAGCAAGTGCTTTTCGATAGACTTCATCCAGCAGTAAGTAATGTGCTTTTTGAATCCCCTTATCAATGGATTTGAACTGTATGTTTATTTGTTCGGGGTCCTTTCCTTCATCAAGCATTTTAACAATGCCGTTTAATTGACCACTCAAAGTTTTTAATCTGGATTTAATATCCAAGATTAAATCAGTAGGTAATTTGTACTGTTCTCCTTTCATAACTCAAACTTAACTCGCGCAGCAACTTAATTTGGAAACATCTTTCCCAAAGGTAATCGCTGCCAGTTTAACAGATTCTCCTAAAGTTAAATATGGATAAAAGCTTTCTGCTAAATCTTTTACAGTGATTCCAAATTTAATAGCCATACTCAATTGTTGTATCAGTTCACCACCTTCAGGTGCAACTACTCTTGCGCCTATTAATTTATCGGTTTCAGTGTTGCGTATCAGTTTTATGAACCCTCTGGTATCTTGAGCTGCCAAGGCTCTTGGAACGTGAATTAAATCAAGTTTACTGACTTCAAAAGGAATTTCCTTTTTTTCTGCTTCAATTTCATCTATACCTGCTCCTGCGATTTGAGGGTCTGTAAATACTACCCAAGGCAATGATGAATAATCAATACTTGTTTTTGTTGATGAAAACGCATTGTTCACTGCTGTACTACCTTCGGTTGCTGCTGTATAAACAAATGCCGGTGTAATGGTGACATCTCCTGCTGCATAAATATTGGAAATATTGGTTTCCATTTTTTCATTTACAATAATATGGCCGCTTTCTGTTAACTTTAGGCCGATATTCTCAAGCCCTAATTTAGAGGTGTTAGGCTTCGTCCCTGTAGCCACCACAATATGTCCTTTTTCAACAATTTGAGTTGTGGAACCATCAGGACAATTACAATGTATAATTGTATTGTCTCCATCCTTTTCAAATTTAAAGGCTCTAAAGTTTGGTAAAACCTCAATACCTTCACTCTTCATTTGAGTTTCCAACACGTCTGTGATGTCTTTGGTTTGACTGCGTAAAGGTCTGTCGGTAAATTCAATGATACGTACTTTTACACCCAATCTGTTGTAAGCCATCGCTATTTCCAAACCAATATAACCTGCGCCCATAATGGTCAGGCTTTCAGGTTTTTCTTCTAAATCGAACAAGGTCACATTGGTTAAATAACCAACCTCATTCAGTCCTTCAATATTTGGGATATTGGTAGTTGCTCCTGTTGCTATAATGATGTTAGCTGCTGTGTATGTATCTTTTCCATTTACAAGAATGGTTTTATTATCTACAAATTCTGCCCAACCTTTAAGCATTGTTAAGTTTTTGAAATCACTTACCACATCCATATATTTATGTTGTTGTAGTGTGGAAACTAATGCTTTCTTGTCTTTTATAATTTGAGTAAAATCAATGTCTGCTCCTTTAGGTTTTATACCCTTAAAATTGGAATGCGTAGCGAGACGTACCGTTTCGGCAGCCCGAATAAGGTTTTTAGACGGTACACAACCCACATTTACGCAAGTGCCACCAAAATCTAATCCTGCATTTACCATAAGTGTTGTGAGCCCTAAACCTTCAGCTTTAATGGCTGCTGAAAATGCAGCTGAACCACCACCAATAATTATTAAATCGAATTGATTTTGGCCTTTGGAATTTACAGCGGAAACCTCTTCCTCGTCGACATTATTTACAACCGAATAATCACCAACGCTGTTTATAGCATCTATTACATTTGCCTTACTCATCTTATCAGCATCAAAATTAAATTCGCCTTTTCCGGTTTCGTGGTTAACTGTGGAACTTAAAACTCCTTCAGTTGCGTTCATATCCTTTTCGATATGTGTTGCACAACCTTTACAGGTCATACCCTCGATTTCCAATGTAATGGTTTCTCTATTTTGAGGCATTTTGATTTTCATTTTAGCTGTATTTTTCATTGAAATCGGTACTGTTTACTTATTAAAAATTAGACCTTCCCTTTAATTACTTCGGCCTTAAACCCTTTCTTTTCTATGATAAGCTTTAAGGCTTTGATACTTGTTTTTGAACCATCAAACTCAATAACAGCAATATCTCCTGGATATTCAACTGAATGTTCCAAAACACCATCTACTTCTTTTAATGCATTGTAAATCGAATTGGAACAACCAGCACAAGTAATGCCTGTAATTTTAAATTTCACGGTGGTTGCATTTTGTTTCATTGAAGCTACTTCCACAACTTGATTTATAACCTCCTTGCTTTGCGATTTGGCCTGAACAGAAAACAGCATTAAAGCTAAAATAGGTACTATCGATAGTTTTGTCATAATGGGTAATTTTGCGTTTATTTATCTTTTATAACCTTGTATCCTGTTGAATTAATTGCCTTTTCAATAGCTACTTTAGAGATTTTAGACTTATCAAACTCTACGACGGTACTTCCCTTTTCATACGAAGGGGTTACATTTATAATCCCGTCCAATTCATTTACAGCGTGTTTTATGCTTTCTTCACAGCCAGCACAAGTCATTCCTTGAACAGTAAAGTTTACAGTTTGAATATTTGATTGGTTTACAATGACCACTTCTTTTTTATTATCCGGATAAAAAATGGATGAATAATATGGAAATGCCAGCATTATAATTGCAAATACAGTTACAATTCCTAAAAACTTTTTTGATTGTATAAATTTTGGTTTTTCGTCTGTTTCACATTCGCAGTCAATTTCTTTTTGAGGTTTTAGTTTTTGATACCAAGCAAAGCCGAGCACTAAAATTGTTAGCCCGATTAGATAAGGTCTAAAAGGCTCAAGCCAAGAAAATGTTGAGGCAATTCCACTTGTTCCCGCGATTAAAGCCAAAACGGGTGTAATACAACATAATGAAGCTGTAATAGCAGCAAGTAAACCTGCACCAATTAATTTGTTCTCACGTTTCATATCGTTTCTAAAACTTTGTTTTTATCGAGTATTTCAAAAAACGGATTTAATAATGTTGAATATTCAGGGGTTAGTGAGTAAAAAATCGTTTGAGCATCTCTTTCGGTTTCCAATAAATTTCTGTCCTTCATTTTTCTCAAATGTTGAGAGATAGCAGAAATATTCATTTCGAGAATATCACTTAAGTCGCAAACGCAAAGTCGTTTCTCCTCAAAGAGTAGGTAAAGAATTTTTAGCCGAACATTATTTCCGACTAAAGAAAGTCCATTTGCCAAATAGTCAAACGATTCATTTAATTCTGAAACTGTCTTTTTACAACGGTTTATCTGTTCAATATCTGCCTGTTGTCTAATGCAAGAATTATTTTTCATAAGGCAAAGTTACAATTATTTCTTATTTAAGCAATTACTTAAATACAAAAAAGAATGATATGTAAATTTTGATCATTATGTTCCTTTTGTTTTGATTTGTGTTTTTGTAAAAACTTAAAGTGCCAAAATGTGCATCTGTTTTTTTTAGCTTGCAGGTAAAGGTATTAGTGGCTTAACAGTTAATTATCTTTTAAAACTACAAAACAGAAAATTCTGTGTGGTATTAGATGGTGTTAAGTGGTCCTCTGTTATACATTGAATTTTGTCAAATCCTTTTTTTAATTCCGATGTTAATTCCTCTTCATTGTATTGTTTTATTTCAAGTCCGCTACATTTTTTTGGTCCGTTTTGTGAAAAGGTTCCTATTATTAAATAACCTCTTACAAATATTGTCGCTATGTTAGTATATTTTTTAATCTGGTCATCTGTTGTAAGAAAATGAAAAGTTGCTCTGTCGTGCCAAACATCGAAAGATGTATCTGGTTCAAATTCGGTAATGTCACTTACAATCCAATTTACTTTACTTGCCTTTTCTCCCAGTCTTTTTTTAGCTTTCGCAATTGCTTTTTCTGAAATATCAAGTACAGTAATATTATTATACCCTTCTTCAAGTAAATAGTCAACAAGCTTACTGTCGCCACCACCAATGTCTATAATTTTTGCATCCTTATTTAGTTTGAACGAATGTATAATCTTCAGCGAAATTTTTGGTATCTCTTGTGTCCAACTTACTTGGTCTGGATTTTTAGTTTCGTAAACTGTTTCCCAATGTTTCTTTCTGTCCAATTTCATTTTGATATCTAAATTCGGTTCATTGGTAAATCAATATATCATCTATTGATTTAAATATCCCTTTAATAGTGGTAAACACACCTTAAATCTCATCCAAGGATTTTCGGTTTTTGTCCACGGACTTCTTAAACTGCGTAGGTGTCATTCCGGTTGCTTTTTTGAATTGATTGCTTAAATATGCAACGCTACTATAATGTAGTTGAAAAGCTATTTCACTTAAGGTTAGTTCATCGTAAACTATGAGTTCTTTTATTCGTTCAATTTTTTGGTTGATGATATATTGCTCAAACGTGATGCTTTCTACTGACGAGAATAGGGAACTTAAATATTTGTAATCCAAATTAAGTTCACCACTTATAATATCTGCCCATTTTAAATCGGTTTCGTCGTTGGAATGATGTATTTTCTCAACAACCAAAGTTTTCATTTGCTCAATAAGTTGACTTTTACGGTCGTCAATCAAACTGAAACCTGAATTTTGAAGAGCTTTGGAAAGATTATTTTTGGTTTTGGCATTCAATGTTGAAAGTAATTTGACCTCCCCCAATTTTATAGAAACATACGGTATTTCAAGAAGTTCCAAAGTATTGGATACTGCCGAAATACATCTTGGGCAGACCATATTTTTTATGTGGATAGTCTCATTCATATTTTATCTGTATCAAAAAAATGTCAATCCGGATTTGTATAGAGAGTAATAAACAGCTAGTATTGCCGCTGCTATAAAAATTAATACTATCACAACCACAGCAATGATTTTGTCTTTTTTTGATATATCACTTTTAGGTTGATGCTTCTTCCTTTCATTTTTTCGTCTATTTCTTCTGCTTTCACTCATTATCGTTCGCCATTATAAAACCAAGATTATTTTTTGGCCTTATGTAGATTACTTGATTAATCCGTAATTCGTTTTATTTTAAAGTTGCTTTTACCTCTCCACAGGTTAACATAGCCTCTCCATAATATGGATTTCGCACTTCTTCTTCCAAACTTATCCAATAGGCACCTTTATTGTTATTGGCCATTGGGCAAAACTGGATATATACATTTTGGTTGACCCCAAAAAGCTGTACACCACTTATCATATGTGCCGAAAGATGCTTGAAATGCCCTCTTTGTGCTGCTATGTCTGAACTGTTCTCAATAGCATTTGCAGATGATTTTAGTTCCTTTTGAATGGTCATCCAATGGTTATGCGCCTTTTTATCAGATAATAACTTCATATCCACTTTTTTCAAGGACTGGTTGATTTGTTCTCCTGCTTGTTGAGCACCCTTGGTATCATCGTTTACCAATGCATCCTTTAAAAGAATATAATCATCAAAAACCTGTTCTAACTGATTCTGAAATTTGTTTGAAACCCTAATTCTTTCCTTCATTTGAGAATGATTGGTTACATCCATATTTTCTCCAGAACCATCTTCTTGCATTCCCAAATGTCCTTCGTGTCCTGTCATAGTTTTACCTCCTTCTTGATTCATCATTGATTTTTTACCCTGAAGCTGTGCCGCGGCATCTACTGTAAACGTGCCGTTAGTTACCACTTCATCTCCATTTTTTAAACCTTCAAGAACGGTATAACTATCGCCAGTGGCATTGCCCAATAAAACTTCTTTCATCTCAAAAACAGCTTTATTAGGGTCTGTTTTGACATAGACCACAGAACGTTCGCCCGTCCACATAACAGCCGTTGACGGTACAGAAACGGTGTTCTCTGTGCTCGTTCGAGCACCCTCGATTTTTCCTTCCACAAACATTCCCGGCTTAAAGAGGTCTTTTTTATTTTGTAAAACAGCTCTCACAACCACCGTTCTTGTAGCAGAGTTTAATAAGGGGGCAATAAACGAGACCTTGGCGTCAAACACTTCATTTCTATAGGCATTGGTGGTTACTTTAATGGTTTGTCCTTCTTTTAAGGACGCAATTTGGTTTTCGTAAGCATCAAATTCTGCCCATACTGTATTGAGATTGGCAATTTTGTATAAGGGTTGTCCTTGTTTTACATAGTCACCTTCTTCTACCATTTTCTGTGTTACCGTTCCTGATACGGTTGCGTACACAGGAAAGTTTTCTTGTACTTTCCCAGAGTTTTCTATGGCGTTGATTTGCTTTTCTGAAAGTTTCCAAAGTTTGAGCTTGTTTCTAACAGCTTTATATAATTCTGGTTGCGATTCTTTCAATGATGAAGCGGTAAGCAGTTCTTGTTGTGCCGCAACTAATTCTGGCGAATAAATAGTTGCCAAGCGTTGTCCTGCGCCAACACGTTCTCCTGTTGAATTAACGTATAGTTTTTCAATTCTTCCTCCAAAATATGTGACCTGTACGGCATTTGACTCTTCATTTGCTTTTATCTTTCCAGATAATTTTAGGGAATTATTTCCTATTTGTCCTTGTCCCACAAGTGACGTTTGAATATTGGCTAGAGCCATTGCGTTATCGGTCATTTTGATTTCATTGGCATTGAGGCCATCGGCACCCGATTCAGCTGGAATTAAATCCATTCCACATATTGGGCAGTCGCCAGGCTCTGGTTGCATAATTTGTGGGTGCATTGAACAGGTCCACATTTGATTAGCAGCAATTTCTTCTGAATGTTCGTGATTGTCTTTAGCACTATTAGTTGCCTTATCAGTAGAATCTCCACCGAACAGCAGAAAGCCGCCTAGAAGGCCAACAATCAAGGCAATACCTATATAAATGATGTTTTTTTTCATTGTTTTTGTTTTTATTTGTTATTTTCTAATCGTTTAATCATTGCTTTCATTTCTGCAATTTCCTTTTCTTGTGCTTTAATTATATCATCTGCTAATTTCTTCACTTCCGGGTCTTGTATATCCGCTCGCTTACTGGTTAAAATGGCGATAGAGTGATGCGGAATCATAGCCTTCATATAAAGCACATCGCCAATAATTGGGGCCTGTGCCCTCACAAGGCCTAACGCACCACCAAATAGGACAATACTTCCAAGAACAATTGCTATATTCTTCTTTTTGTTTTGGTACATATTACGCATTGCCACAAACATAATAATGGCCATAGCGGCAATACCCAAACAGCTCATATAAAATCGGGTAAGACTAAAATAGACGTGGTCAATTTCATAAGAGTTTAAGTACATTGTAACGTACATTGCTATGAAGGATGCCACGAGCATACCTACAAATTTTGTGTAGTTGTTTTTCTTTGAATTTTGATTTGAATTTTCCATTTTATGTTGGTTTTAGTGTTACTTATTTGCGTTTCTTTTTAATCAATTTTCTAATTGTGGGCGATGATATGTACCAAAGTAAGAACCCACTTAATACTGTAATTAACCCTAACAATGAAAACGCCCGCAGGATTATGGTATTAAAGTTGTCCCTGCCTTGATAGTCCATAGTGTGGGTCATCCACAAAAAATCGAACCAGCGCCAGTTTCTATGACGAACGGTCTGAAATGCACCATTTTCTATGGCGACATAAGCCTTCAGGTTTTGTGGGGTTTTATATGAAATCTCATAAGCTGGCAATGGACGGCCACGGTATTCGTGATGCTCATCTACCTTCTCAATTCGTTTTATACTACTTATTTCGAAATCGGGCAGCATATATCTGTTGGCTACCTCTTTTGCTTCAGCTTTAGTAATACCTTTTTTTACATTACCCGTTTTAGCACTAAATAAATTAGCTTCGTTAATCCAATAGTACGGCTCATTGGCTATTTCCAATAATTCCAAAGTTTGAATAGGTTTCTCACTGTTTAATTTTGCTGTTCCCAATAAATTGAAAAAAGCCGTCTGTTTTGGTGTTTCCTTTTTAAACTGGTCGCCGTGTATTTCATCAATATCCGTCCAGCTAAAATACATTCCGCTGACAGTCCACATCAAGAATTGAATGCCTAGGAATATACCCAAGTATCGGTGCGCTTTTCGAATCCATTTTGCTGTCTTTCTGTTGACCATACTTTCTATAATTTAATTCACAAAGAATTTGACAATGATTCCACCAGCCAACCATACGTAACAGATATAGGCAACATATTTTAAAACCTTTTCAAGCAATGGGCTTTTAGGTGCCATCTCGCTCATCTTACTTTCGATGTCCTTCTTTTTAAAGAACCCTAAATAAATTAAGTAGCCCGTAATTGCTAAAAAAGCCATATTCAAAAAGAACGTATAGTCAATTTTAAAATAGTCACTATCTTGAATTTTAACCTGTGAAGGGTCTGGTAACATACTAAACAGGTCAAACGTATAATGCAACACCAAGGATGTGCCGACCAATGCGGTAAATAACAGGAACAGAATGAAGAGAGACATCTTCCAACCATAATATTTTGCATTGATGCGCAATACAGGAAAAACAACCAAATCACTAAAGATAAATGCCATAACCCCTGCAAAACTCACCCCTTTCCCAAACAAAAGTGCTGCTAAAGGAATGTTTCCCATAGAACCGATAAAGGTTAGAAAAGCAGCTATTGGACCAACAATAATGTGTTCCAAAATTTCAAGAAAAGTAAAATCTGTATTGCCTTGTCCACTATTGATAAATAAGGTCTGAAAAAAAGCATCAGGAACAAAGACTGCAACAATACCTGCTATGGTAAAGCCTACAGTTACATCTTTCCATACCATTTGCCATTCCATCTTATATTTTTTGGCAACGCGCGCCCAATTGTCTTCTTTCTTGATTTGCTTTTTCCAATCCTTGGAATCGTCCATCCCATCATCATCCTCGTTTTCCAAGTTTTTCCGAGCTTTTTCGATAAGCTTTTTAGGATTGATAAGGCGAATGAGAATCCACGAAATAAGAATTAAAAGAATTCCGCCTACGTATTCGCCAACTACAAACTGCCAGCCAAGAAATATGGAAATGATGATTCCCAATTCGATAACCAAATTGGTGGATGCAAGCAAGAAAGCTATAGAGGATACAAAGCTTGCCCCTTTTTTGAAAATTGATTTTGTGCCAGCCAAAGCCGAAAAACTACAAGAGCTGCTTATAAAGCCAAAAAAAGTGCCCAAGAGCATACTCTTGCCTTCATTTTCTCCCATAGTTTTCTGCATTCTCTTTTCGGTTACAAAAATTTGTATCATACTACTAATGATATAACCTAAAACGAATGCCCAAAGTGCCATCCAGAAAAATCCGGTGGTAGTGTAGGCAGCTTCTCCCCAATGTTTTAAAAAGTCATTCATATTTTGATAATTGTTAATTTTAGTACTTTCATTATTTTAGCCACTTATGTGTTGACGTGAATTCTATTAATGTTTGCAATACCAAATACTAATACCAAAAAGCTCAAGAAAACTTCCATCATTACCAATAGTTTGCCTGAAATAGATAACGGGACAATATCTCCAAAGCCAACCGATGAAAAAGTGATTAAACTGAAATATAGAAATTCAAAAAATTGTAGGAAAAATGAGCTACTGGACAACGTAGCGAATTTAAAATTTTCTGAATTCAAAAGATATAATGCCTGATAATCTGCTGAAAACGATAAGACAATCAAAATAATCAAGACTGCAAATAAGGTAAGAACGTGGGTTAGTTGATGACTTTCGCCTATTATTTTACTTAATTGTATAAAAGTGAGCCTAACGATAAATACTGTTTTAACCAATGCTAGACCAACAATTAAGAAAGGTAGAAACAGGCTGTTGGAATCTACACCTGCCCATAGTATATAACTTAACGATAGAGCAATCACAATACTTGCAGTAAGCAATACTTTTTTAAACAGTTGCTTGTAAAAGCCTGTTCTTTTAGATTTTTCTATTGTGTTTTCTTTAGCCATTTTAACTTACTTTCTTAGCTAAATAACTGAAGCGCCAATGCACCACCAACTATTAAGATTAGGATTGTATATACTATATAATTGAGCCATTTTTTAACAACAGATTTTTCTGTTGTTTGGTGACAACCATCTTTGCAACATTCTTTCATTACTATCTATTTTTTTCCCTATTGTTACTTACAAAAGCCTATAAATAATACTTGAAAGTGAGAGGTAAATTTTAATCAACCAACCAAAATATTTACCCCTCAAAATCAAGCATTCTTCACTAAATTTCTCTTCATCATAAGTTTTTAATTACCCGACCTAGGAAGAGAGACGCTATATTTAGGGATTTAATCTCTCTCCCAGTTCAGGCTGCTATTAACCAAATCAACTTCTCTTTTTCAAAAGTTCATTGTGCCTGACTTGGGAAGGAACTAACACTAATCATCAACATTGTTTTCCTTCCCACGACAGGACTTTACAACTATTCAGGTAACACTGTCATCTCCTAAGCTACTGTTAACTAATAAACCAGTATATTTAAAAGAGTATTAAAGGCAGGGGATTATTTATTGAATAGTTTTTTGCACTTTTCCACATTTAAGCATTCTGCTACCGTAATATGGGTTTTTTACTTCTTTGCTGGTACTCAACCACGCACTACCTTTATCGTACATTGGGCAAAATTGTTGGTAAAGCGTGTTTTTTGTTCCCGTAATAGCTACCAAATCTGTTATGTCCTTACTTAAGGTCTTAAAATGTTCGCGCTGGTGGTCTATGGCACTTTCAGAAATATGTTCTGCGTGCTCTACGGCATCTTCTATAATATCTTCTAATTCTTCTTGATTTTCTTTTGAATAACTGTCCGTATCAAAAGCTTTAAGAGAAACTACCAATTTAGACCCAGCTTGGGCTGCTTTTTTGGTGTCATCTGCAACCAAAGCATTTTTTAAATTAAAGTAATCACTTAAAATTGTTTCTGTTTTTGCATCATTTTTCATAGTTGTCATTTTGCAATGATCCATTTTCATATCTTCGTGATCGTGGTTCATTTTTTTCTTTTCCTGTGCGTTGGTAAAAGAAACTGCTAACAATAGCACTGCTGCTATACTCATTTTTAAATTTTTCATTTTTATTATATTTAATTATAGTTTATAAATTGTCTTTTAATTGTGTCATAAAATTAATTACCTCTTTCGCTTCCTCTTCTGAAAAGGCTGCCTCTTTATGTATCAAAGTGTAAGAATCCAAAGGCATTTCGCCAGCTTCAATCTGTTTGACAATAGACCTTAATTTACTGGCTTTTCGTCGGTTAGACAAGGAATCCCATTTACTGAAGTTAAGCTCGGCCTTTCCTTCTTTGATATGGTCTTCCAAAAACCAAGCAACGGGTTGAATTTTATTGTACCAAGGGTATTGCGTATTATTACTGTGGCAATCATAGCAGGAAACCTGTAACTTATTTTGAATGTTCTCCGGAACATTGTTAACCAACATAAAATCAGTTTCGGGTACCGTATCACTTTGATTTCGTGTTGTGGGAATAAATTGAATTCCCACAAACGCCACCAATAGTATTATTGCTATTACTTTTACAATCCTCATTAGTTAATCTCTTTTTGTACCTTCCCGCAATTCAACATTTGACTTCCGTAATAGGGATTCTTAATGTCTTTGCTCAAACTCAGCCAAGCACTACCGCCATCGTACATTGGGCAAAACTGTTGGTAAAGGGTGTTTTCAGTTCCTGTAATTGCAACCATATCAGATACATCCTTGCTCAATATTTTAAAATGCTCTCGCTGATGATCTATATCACTTTCCGAGATATGTTCTGCGTGCTCTACGGCATCTTCTATAATTTCTTTTAATTCGGCTTTTTGAGTGTCGGAAAAATTTGATGAAACATCAAAATTCCCTAAAGTTGTTGCCAGAGTTGCACCAAGTGTTTTTGCTTTAGCATTATCATCTGCAACCAACGCATTTTTAAGATTAAAGTAGTCCTTTAATACAGCTTGTGAATTACCATCGCCACTCATTGCCATTTCCTTCTTATCTCCATCGTGGTGTTCATCACTATTATCGTGATTCATTTTTGAATGGTCTTCATCAGCACTCATTTCAGAATGGTTCCCATCTGCATTATTTTGTTCATTTTTGTTGTCTTTGCAAGACATTGCTGTTAAGGTTATAAATGCTATTGCAACTATACCTAATGTTGATTTTAATTTGCTCATTTTGTTTTAATTTATGTTTGTGTTTATTTGTATTACTTTTTGAAATGTATTTTATAGTTTTTCAATTACGTTTTCTAGCATTGCAGTTATTTCATTGGCAACCTCATTCAACTTCTCATTCTCCACTGCCTGCATCGATGCCATTGGGTTTACTGCTGCTACTTCAATGGTGCCTGCTTCAATTTCCTGAACTATGACATTGCAAGGCAACATCGTTCCAATTTTATCTTCTGCTTGCAAAGCTTTGTGAGCATAGGGAGGATTGCAAGCCCCTAGAATCCTATACTTTTTGAAGTTTATATCCAGTTTGTTTTTTAAGGTCTCTTTGACGTCAATTTCTGTGAGTATGCCAAAACCTTCGTCTTTCAATCCTTGGGTAACTTTATCAATAACATCTTCAAAAGTTCCATTGATCGTTTTATTAAAATAGTATTTCATTAGCTTTTATTTTTTGTTCAACATTCGTTTTTGTTCTTCGTATTCTTCTTTGGATATTTCGCCTTTGGCGAATCGGCTGTTCAGAATATCCAGAGGATTTTCTTTCTTTACAGTATATTGTCTGTTTTTTCCATTGTATAGAAATATGCCCAATACCAGTACAATCGGTATCAATATCCACCACCACATCATCATAATTGAAAATTTTTATTGTTCATATCCAGTTCTTTTTAGTGCTTATGGCTTTGTGCGTTCTTCTTCTTGCCCTTCATTTTTTGCATCTTTCCCTTCATCTTTGGATCGTTCATCATTTTTTGCATCATTTCCTTCATCATTTCAGGGTTTTCGTCCATCATTTTCTTCATCCGTTCTTTCATTGCCTTTTTCATTTCTTCATTGTTGTGTATTTTTTTCATCAGCATTTTACGGCCTTTCTCACTACCCATCATTTTGTCTAGCATTTTGGATTGCATCTTTTGCATCATTTCCGGATTTTTCTCCATCATCATTTGCATATGTGATTGCATTTTTTGTTTCATTTCAGGATTCTTCTCCATCATCATTTTCGTATTTCCAGAATCCATCTGCTCCATATGGGTTTTCATCATTATTTTTTTTGCATCCTTATTTTTTTGTGCCTCCTTGATAAAATCGGCAAACTGAATAGGATTTGAAATGATTTCTTGATAAATGGCATTTCTATTTTCTTCAACCTGTAATGTTTCGCTGGCATTGAAGGCTGATTTGCAACTGACCAATGTGCCAATTGTTACGATAATCAATACTGTTTTTGCAATTGTTTTCATACTTGATATTTTTATTGTTAATATTTCAGTTATTTATTCTCTAATCGTGATCAATTATTGTTAATCATTCGATTTTTGAGTTGATTTTTTGTTTTATTTCTTCATATTCTTCCTTCGATATTTCCCCTTTTGCGTATCTCTCATTCAATATGTCCATAGCCTTTGAACTTTTAGAGCCCTTTATTTTTTTTCCTCCTGCATAGATGAGAATGCCTAGAAATATTACTCAGAAAACAATTATAAAATCCCATTTATAGTCCATAGTTTTGTATTTTTAAATTGTTAAAATCTTGCCAATAATCCACCGCCCCAACCATATCGGTTATTATAATTTCCTTGTATTGAAAAATTTCTTGAAAGGATATATGAAGCTCCTACCAACCATTGAGTCTCACTTTCATAAGAATTGTTGTTTTCCAAATCGTTTACCCAGCCAAAATCAATTCTGTATTCATATTCTCCCTCTAAAAAAACTCTTGGGAAAATCAATAACTCTCTGTCCAGACGTATTCTTGGGCGTAATTGGTGGTCTATACTCACATCTACATTAAATCGGTAAGGTGTAAAGTATTTAACCCCAACCAGTCCAACGGTATTGAACTCATCGTACGAATTTGGAATTTCAGTTTCGGTATTTACTCCTACATAGACACGTACCCAATCATTTAGGTATCTATTGTAATTTACTTCCGCTTCAAGGTTTTGGTCGTAGTCCAACTCTGCTCTCAAACCAAATTCATTGCGGATATTACTTGTTGTTAGAAAAAGTTCTGAAAAATTAGAACCTAATCGAGCCATTCCCCAGGAATAATAGTGGTCAGTCTCATCAATTAGTTTTTGAACCGGATAATCTGCCATTCTTTTGTCCCTTGGTGTGTCATAACTAAATACGCGTGCCATACCACCCATCATATGATACAGTATGTGACAGTGGAAGAACCAATCGCCATACTCTTCGTTATAAAATTCGATAACAACTTTTTGCATCGGCGGCACATTAACCGTATGTTTCAACGGTGAACGTTCTCCATTTTCGTTAATCACCCTAAAGTAATGCCCGTGAAGGTGCATTGGGTGGTGCATCATTGTCAGGTTATTGAGGGTAATTCTTGTTACCTCGCCACCCTTGATTTTTATTTTATCCGTTTCCGATAAGGGTACACCGTTCATACTCCAGACGTAACGCTGCATATTTCCAGTGAGGTTCAATAAAATGTCATTTACCGGTAAATCTGCTTTATATGTGGTGTTTTCTTTTGCCTTTAAAAAATCATAGTTGAAATAGGTCTTTCGGGTGTTGTAATCAAACGAAGAAGTGTCTTTTTGCATCATTTGGTCATTATGGTTCATATGGTCATCCATATTCATTTTATCATTCATTGCGCCATCCTTCATAGACATATTATCGTTCATATTCATTTGCCCATCTTTCATATCCATCTTCATCCCGTACTTCTGCATCAAAACTTTGGGTGTATTTTTCTTTTTGTTGCCTATCATAGAAGGAGCTCCCATTTTCATATCCATTTTAGCCATTTGCTTCATCATTTCCACTTTGTCTGGTCTGTCAATTCTTTCTGCGGGATAAAGTGTTCCTTGTCCTATACGTAAAGAGGTATCACCAGAGCCATCCTGTGCCGTGGCAGTAATTTCAACTGTACCTTCTGGAATGGTGACAATTACATCGTAGGTTTCAGCAATACCAAAAAGGAAGCGACTTTTTGATATAGGTTCCACATCAATACCGTCACTTGAAACAACCATTGGGTTACCCCCTCCGAAATCTATCCAATAATAGGTGGATGCCGATGCATTGATGAAACGAAGCCTTACTTTTTCTCCTGGTTTAAATTCTGGGTACTCTACCAATTTTTTACCATTGGACAAAAATGTGGGATAATAAATGTCTGCAATATCTGCACCTTCCATACGGTCTCGCCAAAATTTGAACTGTGCTCCCAGAGCACCTTCTTTAATTACCCTACTCAATGGTACTGCTGTACCCTTTTTAACTTGATACCACTCGTTGCCTCTTTTCAAGTTACGTAGTACATTCATTGGTTTTTCATTGGTCCAATCAGACAATACCACTACCAAATCTTTATCATAATCCAATGTTTTGTCTTTAGGCTGAATGATTATGGAGCCATACACACCCTTTTGCTCTTGTAACATTGTGTGTGAATGATACCAATAGGTTCCAGACTGATTGATTGGAATCCTGTATTGGAAAGTTGTTCCTGGCTCAATCGGTGGGGTAGTTAAATAGGGAACCCCGTCGTAAAAATTGGGAAGTATCAATCCGTGCCAATGCACTGAAGTTTCTTCATCCATTTTATTGGTTACGTTGATTATAGCAAGGTCTCCTTCATTAAATTCCAAAACAGGCCCAGGGATACCTCCATTGATAGTCATTGCATTAGCAGTAACACCACCAAGCGTCATTTTATTTTCTTCAATGGTAAGGTTATACTCTTTAATAGGTCGTCCTTCTTCTTTTCTATCTTGTCCGTTGGTTCCTACTTGGGCAACACTTTCAAATGAAACGAGAAGTACAAATAGTATTGTTATCTTTCTAATCATAATTCTTTATTTTAGTGTTCACAAGCCAATTTGGCCTAGTTCAATTTTTTATCTTGTTAAATAATTTATTAAAGCATATTCTGTAAAATACCCTTTAATGGAATCGATTAAATTGATTTGAAACTTTAACTGCAATTCCTGTACATCTAACACATCATTAAAATCTATAGTTCCAGTTTCGTAGTTTTTCATAAGAATTTCCTCGGCATCAATGGCCTGTTTCAAATTATCGGTTTGTACATTAAACTTAATTCTCATTGTATTTCTATTATAAATAGCTTGTGCAAGACGTGTTTCAAGGTTATTGAGCCTCTCTTCTTTCTGTGATTTTATTTCCAATTGTTTCAATTCATTTTGCTTTGTCACAGACTTATATTTATTATTAAAAATGGGAATAGAAATAGAAAGCATAGGCATAACCATATCTTTAAAAGAGCTAGTTATCATTGGACTATTTTCTTGGTTAATATACTGCACTCCAAACCCTACCATAGGACCACTTTCCTTTTGGTTTAACAGCTCTGACTGCTCAACAGATTCATATAACTTATCATATTTAATAAGTTCCGGGTGTATTTGAAGGTTCTCATTTAAAACCAGAGGGTCAACGTCCGGAATCATCATTTCTTTCACAACATCCACCGACATATTTTCTTCACGATTCAAAAGGTTATTGAACAGCGTCTGTTCTGCCTGAAAACCCTGTTCTAGCACTTCCTTTTGTTGAACTAATTCGTTTTGCCTTATTTGAAGGCGAAGTACATCAACAGCTGATGCTTTACCAACTTCCAATGAAGTTAATGCTAGGCGTTCATAGGTTTGTAAAAGTTCAATGTTCTCATCCAGAATAAGCTGTTTTGCACGTATGGCATAAAGTTTATAATATGACTGGGATACTGACAATGAAAGTTTTCTTTTCGCAATTGCTATATCAACATATTGCGCTTCTGCTATAGATGATGCATAATTTTCCCTTGCTGAAATGGTCCCGAACCACGGTAACATTTGCATTACAGAGGCACTAAATTGCTCCATAGGCATATCCATTTCAGGAGCTATAGCCATAACGCCAAAATTAAATTCAGTATTTGGTAAGCTGTTAACTTCATTTACTTTTTCTTCGGCGATATTGTACCGCAATTCAAAAGCTTGGATTTCTGGATTGTTCTTTTCAGCTTCCTGAATATAGGATGCTAAATCTTGTGCATTTACTTCCGCGAAAGCGAAAAAAACAAGTGCTATTAAAATTATATATCTCATTTTGTAGCTCGTTTTAATTGAAATTCTTCTTTCCAGCTAAATAAAACTGGCACAACAAATAGAGTTACAAGTGCAATTAACATCCCACCAAAAGAAGGAATAGCCATTGGAATCATAATATCACTCCCTCGACCTGTTGATGTTAATACAGGCAACAAAGCAAGAATAGTTGTCGCCGTTGTCATTAAACACGGACGGATACGTTTTTCTCCTGCCTCAACTACGGATGCCCTAATGCTTTTTCTATCTTTAGGTTTGTTTTTGTCAAAGGTTTGCGTAAGGTAGGTAGCCATTACTACGCCATCATCGGTAGCAATACCGAATAGAGCAATAAAACCAACCCATACCGCGACACTTAAATTAATGGTGTGCATTTGAAAGAGGTCTCGTAAATTTTCTCCGAAAAAGCTGAAGTTTAAGAACCAATCTTGGCCGTAGAACCATATCATTAAAAAACCTCCCGCAAAGGCGACAGCAATTCCAGTAAAGACCATTAATGACGTTCCAACAGAACGGAACTGGAAATATAGGATTAGAAAAATAATAGCCAAAGCCAGAGGTACTACCACGCTCAATGTTTTTTCTGCTCGTAACTGATTTTCATACGTTCCCGTAAATTGATAATTGATACCCTTTGGAACGCTCAATTCGCCATTGTCAATTTTTTCTTGAATAAGGGCTTGGGCATTTTCCACCACATCTACTTCGGCGAAACCATCTAATTTATCAAAAAGGACATAGCCAACTAAAAAAGTATCCTCACTTTTAATGACCTGCGGCCCTTGTTCGTATCTTATAGTAGCCAACTCACTTAACGGAACCGGACTCCCTTTTTCTACAGGCACATAAATGTCTTTTAAGTCATTTGGATTTGCACGTAATTCTCTGGGATAGCGAACACGAATGCCGTAGCGTTCTCTTCCTTCTACCGTTTGCGAGAGCACCATACCACCTACAGAGACCTGGATAACTTGCTGTACCTGTTCTATGGTTATACCATAGCGCGCAAGTCGTTCTCTGTCAATATCAATAAGTAGGTAGGGTTTCCCCACAATACGGTCGGCAAAGACCGCTTCTTCTTTTACGCCTTCGGCCTGTTTTAAGATATCTTCCAATTGTACCCCAAACGCCTCAATTTCTTTTAAATCCTGTCCTTTCACCTTAATGCCCATAGGTGCTCGCATACCAGTCTGTAGCATCACCAAGCGTGTTTCTATGGGTTGTAGCTTGGGTGCTGAAGTAATACCTGGAAGCTTTGTAACCCTTACGATTTCTTTCCAAATATCGTCTGGCGATTCAATTTCAGGTCGCCAATTTCTAAAGTACTCTCCATCGTCATCTGGAATGAGCTGTGAACTTGTCACAGAGAATGGGTCTGTAATTTTTGAGGCTTTATAGTCATCATCTTCTACTTCAATTTCGCTATTAGGGTTGGTTACTAAACTGCCATCTTTTAAAACAAATAAGCCGTCTTCGTTTACCTTAAAGCGTTGTCTTTTGCGATTTTCATTTAAAATATATTCAGATTTATATTGAATAACATTCTCATACATCGATAACGGTGCAGGGTCTAATGCTGATTCTGTACGCCCAGATTTACCTACTACGGTTTCAATTTCTGGGATACTGGCTACTGCCATATCCAATTGTTGTAATACGCGTTTGTTTTCTTCAACGCCGGCGTGTGGCATTGATGTGGGCATTAACAAAAAAGAACCTTCATTAAGTGACGGCATAAATTCCTTACCTGTATTATTCATAATCATAACTCCAAAAATTACGATGGTTGTAGGTACAGAAAGGAACAACAGCTTGTTGCGTAATGCCCAATTTAAAATCCGAACATAATAATTTCTAAAAAGTGTAAATACACCCAAAAGACCAAAACAGATAAGACCAACGAAGATTAAGTTTATAAGGATACTTCTATCTACTCCCAGTGGTCTCCAATATTCCGCCAATAGGAATATGATAGCAAAAGCCGAAACAAATATATTGATGATGTTGGCGCGTTTTGACGTAATCTTTTCCTTTAGTGAAAGGAAGCCAACAACGCCAAATGCAACTAATATTAATCCAAGCGGATAGCCTAAAATTAAAGATAAAACGCCAAAAACAATCAATGCTCCATTTAGCATATAACTAAAAGAAGTTTTTAAATTTCTCTTTTTAAATAAATAGGCCGCAAATGGTGGAAGTAAAAATAGGGCAACTATAAGAGCTGCGGTGAGTGCTGCCGTTTTTGTAAATGCCAATGGCCTAAACAATTTCCCTTCTGCACCAATCATAGTAAATACAGGAATGAAACTAATAATAGTGGTCATTACTGCCGTTAAGATGGCGCCAGAAACTTCGGCAGTCGCATTATAAACTACCGTATTCATAGGTAGCTTTTCTTCATTTTCATCAATATGCCGCAAGACATTTTCCGAAAGGATAACGCCCACATCGACCATAGTTCCAATAGCAATTGCAATACCAGATAAGGCGACAATATTTGCATCTACATTGAACAGTTTCATAGAAATAAAGACCATCAAAACCGCAACAGGCAATAATCCGGAAATCAATACGGAAGCCCTTAAATTGAAGACCATTATGATAATCACAAAAATGGTTATCAATATCTCTAAAGTTAGCGCTTCATCAAGTGTGCCCAAGGTTTCTTGGATTAGTTCTGTTCTGTCATAAAAGGGTACGATGGTTAATTGCGAAGTCCTCCCATCGCTTAATGTTTTTGATGGAAGCCCAGAACTTAACTCGTTTATTTTTTCTTTAACATTGTTGATGACTTCCATAGGATTGGCCCCATAACGAGCCACTACAACACCACCAACAACCTCGGCTCCTTCCTTGTCCAATAAGCCTCTTCTTGTAGCAGGACCGTGTGTTACTTTCGCAATATCCTTTATACGGATGGATGTAAAATCTTTTGAAGTAACTACCGCGTTTTCTAAATCAGATAGTTTCTTAATATAACCCAATCCTCTTATAAGGTATTCAGCTTGGTTGATTTCAAGCGTTTGTGCACCAACATCTTTGTTGCTTTGTTTTACTGCTTTTACAACCTCACTCAAGCCTATGTTGTATTGCCGCATTAATTCGGGATTAACATCCACTTGATATTCCAAAACATATCCGCCGATGGAAGCCACTTCGGAAACACCACTCGCCGAAGATAGTGCGTATTTTACGTAGAAATCCTGAATGCTTCGTAATTCCTGTAAATCCCATCCACCTGTAACATTACCATCTTTATCACGTCCCTCAAGGGTGTACCAATATATTTGCCCTAATCCTGTGGCATCGGGACCTAGAGCTGGATTAACGCCTTCTGGTAGAAGTCCGGCTGGTAATGAGTTTAATTTTTCAAGTATTCGGCTTCTGCTCCAATAAAATTCAATATCTTCTTCGAAAATGATATAAATGCTCGAAAACCCGAACATAGATGAACTACGTATTGTTTTAACCCCTGGAATACCAAGAAGCGATGTGGTTAGAGGATAAGTAATTTGATCCTCAATATCTTGAGGGGAACGACCATCCCATTTAGTAAATACAATTTGTTGGTTTTCGCCAATATCTGGTATGGCATCTACGGCTACAGGGTCTCGAGGAAGTGAGCCTGTATTCCATTCAAACGGGGCGTTTACGACTCCCCAAGCAATAAAAAGTGCAAGTAGTAGAACGGCTACTAGCTTGTTCTCGATTAAAAATTTGATGCTTTTATTCAGCATTACAATGATTATTAAACAGTTATACATCGAATAATATCTTGATAAAATCAAAACATTAAACACAAGAAATTGAGCCCAAAATAGTATTGACCATAGGGCTAATTATTCCGATATTTATCGGAAACTGTTTAAAATCAAATTAAATACGTCTCGTGCAGTTTTTGTATATCCCGTATGAGAAAGGGAACCGCATAATCTCTAAATGGTACAATGTGTGAATCAAGAGTCTCAAAGAGATTGATATAAGAATGTACAAAAGAGACAACAAAGACTTGTTGCTCAAAATTTAAGGTGTTAAAAGACATCTTCAGGTCGTCCTGACCTTCAACAACTAATTGCTTATCTGAACAGCAGGAATCATCCTGAACTTCACTTTGACAATCATTTTTGGATAGTTGTTTATCCATTCCGCAAGTTTCAACGTGCCCAAATAAAGAAGAATCCACTAAAGTATCGCCACAGTAATGACTATCAATAGTAAAAGAAACTGTTGACAATAGCACGATAAGTGCCATACTAAAAGATGATATTTTGTAGAAAATCTTTTTCATTAATGTTGCAAATTTATAAAAAATTTATCTCAATTTGTTTATTTAACAATTTTTTTTGATTTATCAATGTTTATTTTGCACGAAACCGCTTAAATATTATTTGCAAATAAAATTCTTTTGCAGCTTCCTTTATATGATATAAATCATAGTTCTGTTGAACTTTTAGAATTATATTTGTACTGATTAATTTTGTTGTTTTTTTGTAAAAAACTGATAATAAAATAATTGAACAGTTGAATTTTATTTTCCAAAATCCTTTAATGTTAATCAAAATTTATTAATTTTATAGTGTGAAATCTTTTTTTACTAAAATACTGTCCTTCTTTTTAGCAGTTTTTATACTGTTTTCCACCACATCCTTTACGGTAAATATGCACTTTTGCTGTAATAAAATGGTGGATTTGGCTTTTTTTAGTAAAGCAGAATCTTGTATGGAGACTGCACAGAAAAAAGATAATAATTCCAAGCAATGTACTACAATACAAGAGAAAGACTGTTGCGATAATAAGACCATCTTGAAAGAAGGAGATGACACCTTCAAGAAGGCCAATACAATTTCAGAGATTGAAACTTTAGTTTTCTTAAACAACTTCGTCTATTCTTATATCAACCTTTTTGAAGGTTTAGAGAAAAACACAGATTCTTTTAAGGCTTATAGGCCACTTTTGCTATCCACAGACCTTGTAATCCTCAACGAGTCCTTTTTAATTTGATTTTCTACTTCGCAGGTTAAAATTAATCTGCATTGCCTCTATAGCCAATATTTCACTTCTGGCTAACATTTGTTGTACCCAATTCTCAACAACACTATTAACCTTGTACTATTAAGAAAATTCAAACTATTTGGCAAAATGCCTAATAGCAATACATCGATTATTATGAAAGGACCCAAAGAATTTTGGATTAAGAATATGGTCTGTAGCCGCTGCTTAAAAGTTATTAAGCAAGAACTACAAGAATTGGGAGTTACTGTGCTTTCATTAGAATTAGGAAGATTATTGGTAGAAGCACCAAAAAAAACCAGCAATGAAATTGTCGAAGCTGTTACAACTGTGCTTCACGCCAATAATTTTGAAATTGTTCAGAATGAAGAAGAAATGCTCACAGAAAGAATCAAGATTATTCTAATAGAACAATTGCAAGAGCTACCGTTACATATTAAGGTAAAAACATCTGAACTATTGGCTTCAAGACTTCATAAAGATTACAAGACATTGAGCAGATTGTTTTCAGCAAATCAACAGACAACCATTGAAAAGTACTTTATCAAATTAAAAATAGAAAAAGTCAAAGAGCTCATTCAGCTTAAACAACATTCCTTTTCAGATATAGGATATTTATTGGACTACAGTAGTGTCAACCACCTGTCTAGACAGTTTAAGGAAGTGGTGGGAATGAGTATGACCGATTACAAAAACACAGAAAAATGGAAACGAAATTTCTATGATGAAATTATATAGATATCAACGAAAGTTATGCAGATGAAGTAGCATAAAAACAGATAGCTTTCGTGTTAATTATAATATTAAAAACCCTAAAGCCTGAACTCCCTAAGGCTTGTGTTGATAATCCCCCAATTACAACATAAGCCAGTTCAGGTCTTAAAAAGGCGAGGAATAAACATTAATTAAAACAAAAAACAATGAAAAATCACTGGTTATGGATGGTCCTCGGTTGCGGGCTTCCCTTGTTATTCATTTTTTTAGCACCATCCATTGGAATTGGAGGCGGGACCTGGCTTTTTACATTTATCATAATAATGTTCGCCATACACTTACTGATGCCAATGCAACACGGGAGCCATACGCACGGATTATCTGATGAGAACTTAAATAAGAAGAACAAAAAAGAGGATGAAAAAAGAGATCATCATCACTAAAGTTTAAGATATGAAACGAAAATTTCAAATTAATGGCATCAGTTGCGGTGGATGCGTTAACAGGGTTAAGAAAGTTTTATAGGCGCTCCCAGCTGTGGAAAAAACAGAAGTTTTTCTGAACCCAAAAGGAGCCACAATTATCACAATGAAGGAAACCCTAACAGTTGATGAACTACAAAAGCAACTAGACAACATAGAGGGCTATACTATTGAAGAAATTAAAAAATAACTTTAAAACTCAGCACTATGCACTATTACGACGGAAGTTTCGGAGGTATGCACCTGATATGGTGGATTATTTGGATGGCGTTTATCATTTGGATTTTCTTTATCCCAGCAGATATCCCTTATCAAAAAACAAAGAAGGACAGCCCACTGGATATTCTTAAAAACCGCTTTGCAAAAGGCGAAATATCCAAGGAAGAATTTGAGGAATCAAAAAAGATATTAAAATCAGACAACTAACTCAAAACTTTAAAATTATGTATCGATTAAACGTAAAAAAACTCGGATTTGCTTTCGGTCTTACGGCGGCACTAATTTACTTAGGCTGTATGATAGTTATGTCAACAGCAGGTCGAGAAGCCACTATCGATTTTTTCAACAGCCTATTGCACGGTTTAGATACCACAAGCATTATCAGGATGGATGTGCCACTATGGGAAGCTGGTTTGGGAATAGTACAGATATTCATTTTAGGATGGCTAATAGGTGCCTGTATTGCGGCTTTTTATAATGCGCAAATAAAAGTCAAAAAATAAGAGAGTAAAATAAAATTTATGCAATATGTCTGGTTCATATGGTCTCTTATAATTCTTGCTCTTTGGGCAATAATTTATTTGTCAAAAAAGGGGTATAGAAAAGAAATGCTCAAAATGAGCCTTATTACGATGCCCTTTGGTTTAACAGAACCATTATTTGTACCAGAATATTGGATGCCACCTTCCTTATTCCATTTAGCGGAAAGAACAGGTTTTGATATTGAGAGCCTTATCTTCTCTTTTGCCATTGGCGGAATAGGGACGGTATTGTATAATCTGATATTCAAAAAAGGCTATATAGATATGCCTCATACCGAACGGAGCCACCAAAGACATAAGCTACATATTTATATACTTTTTGTTCCAGCCATTGTATTCGTCATATTTAGTCTTTTCACCACGCTTAACCACATCTATTGTGGCATCATTGCAATGTTTTTTGGTGGTTTGGCAACATTGTACTGTCGCCCAGATTTAAAAGGAAAGATATGGGTTGGAGGAATCTTGTTTACCATACTGTACTTCATTTATTTCGGAAGCATCCTTCCGTTTTATCCGCAATATGTGGAGCTGTACTGGAATCTGGACAACCTGACCCATATTCTTGTTTTGGGAATCCCAATTGAAGAGTTACTGTTCGCTTTCACCTTTGGTATGTATTGGTCTGGATTATATGAACACTTGTATTGGAGAAAACTTATAAAATCGAAAGAAATGTCAACCAACTAAAACATTCAAATTATGAAAATATTATTGGCCATAGATGGTTCAGATTTCAGTAAAGTAGCCATTCACGAACTTATAAAAATGACCCTATCCTCAAATAGTGAAATTCATATTATAAATGTTTATGAAGTTCCGAAAACAACCGGCCTGGGATTGCATACTATGGGCGGCAGGATAGGAAATTACATAGAAGAAATTAGAAGTAACGCTCAAAAATTGGGAAACAAAATCGTTTCAGAAGCTTTCGATAAAATCAAGGCCGAAAACAAGGCACTTTCCATAACCACAAGTGTTGTTAGTGGCCTGCCCAAAAGTACTATTTATGAAAAAGCAGAAGATTGGGGTGCAGATTTAATCGTAGTAGGCTCTCAGGGTCACGGTGCACTTTCACGCTTAGTATTGGGCTCTGTATCCCAATATTTGACCACAAATGCCAAATGTTCAGTACTCATTGCAAGAGATAGAAATAAAAAATGAAAGAAAAGCAAACACATAGCATTCCGTTGGAATCCACCTGTAAGATAACAGATGAAATCTGTCTTCCCGATACTAAATTACCTCGTGTGGTTATCGTTGGTGGAGGATTTGCAGGTTTGGCATTGGTTGAGAAACTGAAACACAAAGAAGTTCAAGTGGTTTTACTCGATAAAAATAACTTCCATCAGTTTCAGCCTTTATTATATCAAGTGGCAACGAGTGCCCTGGAGCCTGACAGTATTGTATTTCCATTCAGAAAACAAATCAATGGCTATAAAAATGTTTTCTTTCGTTTGGCTGAAGTTGAGGAAATTCAACCTGATTCAAATACTATATTGACCAATAAGGGAAGTGTTTCTTATGACTATCTAGTGTTGGCTACTGGCACGACCACCAATTTCTTTGGGATGGATTCTGTGGCCGAAAATAGTTTGGGGATGAAGGATATTCGCGATTCCCTCAACATCCGTCATATGATGTTGCAAAATTTGGAACAGGCAGCTATTACTTGTGATGATAAAGAACGCGACGCGCTGACAAATTTTGTAATAGTAGGTGGTGGTCCAGCAGGCGTAGAAATGGCAGGAGCTTTGGCAGAGTTTTGCAAATACATCCTTCCCAAAGATTACCCAGAGTACCCTTCTTCCATTATGAATATTTATCTAATAGAAGCCATTGATGAGTTGTTAGGCACAATGTCAGACAAGGCATCATCGAAAACCCTCAAATATTTAGAGGATTTGAATGTAAAGGTATTATTAAATGAAGCTGTAAGCAATTATGACGGCAACGAAGTCACTACCAAAAGTGATAAGACCATATTGGCTAAAAACCTTATCTGGACGGCTGGCGTAAAAGGACAATTCCCAAATGGTATTGATGAAAAACACATAGTCAGGGGCAACCGGATTAAAACCGATGCTAATTTAAAAGTAGAAGGCTACGAAAACATTTTTGCCATAGGTGATATCGCAGCACTCATTTCCAAAGAAACCCCAAAAGGACATCCACAAGTAGCACAGACCGCTATTCAACAAGGTAAATACCTGGGCGATTCGATATTAAATATCATAAATAACAAATCCATAAAACCTTTCAAATATAAAGATAAAGGTTCCTTAGCCACTGTAGGAAAACGCAAGGCAGTTGCCGATTTGGGCAAATTTAAATTTGCAGGCTATTTCGCCTGGTTGCTGTGGTCCGTTGTTCACTTGATGTCCATAAGTGGATTTAGAAATAGATTGATGGTTGGTTTTAATTGGGCGGTAAGTTATTTCACTTATGAAAAGAGCAACCGCCTGATTATTAGAAACTTTAAACCGAAATCTTCGATTAAAAACAGGGAAAAATAATTTTGAAATGAAAAACACCACAGATAAAAATAATAAGCTTTCCTTAATCGGTTCCATATCCCTTGGTACTGGAGTAATGATTGGTGCTGGCATATTTGTCCTTATGGGACAAATAGCTGAGTTAGTAGGCGATTTATTTCCCATTGCATTTATTGCAGGTGCCGTTGTGGTAGGGTTCAGTTCATATTCCTATGTCAAGTTTTCAAATGCTTTTCCATCGTCTGGAGGTGTGGTCAAATTCCTTAACAAATCCTATGGGCCTGGAACAACAACTGGGTTTTATTCTTTGCTGATGTACGCATCAATGGTAGTTTCAGAAAGTTTGGTGGCAGGCACTTTTGGAGCATATACGCTTCGGTTGTTCCCTGAAAGTTTTGCTGGGTACGCATCCGTTCTTGGTATTCTACTTTTGGTAACCGCATATATCGTGAATATATTAGGAAACAGGGTAATAGGTGCAACAGCTACCTTTACAGCAGTCATCAAAGTTTTTGGTATTGCATTGCTCGCCATTGCTGGTTTAATTGCTTCTGGATTTGCAGACATTACAGGAAACTATATTCCTCAAAATACCGAAGCTTTACCACAGGGCTTTGGCTTTGTGGCTGCATTGGCATTGGCAATCCTTGCCTATAAAGGATTTACAACAATCACGAACCAAGGGGCCGATATTAAAAACCCGCATAAAAATCTTGGTAGGTCTATCGTGTTTTCCATACTTATCTGCACACTGATATATGTAGCCTTGGCATTAGCTGTTGCGGGAGGTTTAAGTATTCCTGAAATAATTGAAGCAAAGGATTATGCTTTGGCTGCCGCTGCACGTCCCGTTTTTGGGGAATGGGGTTCTTGGATTACCATAGCAATAGCGATTGTAGCAACCGTTTCAGGGGTTATAGCCAGTGTGTTTTCGGCATCACGTTTATTGGCAATGTTGAGCATTATGAAACAAGTCCCATCTTTAAAAAGAATGGGGAACTTTAAAAATCCTGCACTTATATTCACGGTTGCCCTGGCTATATTACTAACGGTTCTTTTCGATTTGACAAGGATAGCATCCATTGGGGCTATCTTTTATCTTATTATGGATATCGCTATCCATTGGGGGCTGTTCCGGCACCTTAAAAACGAAGTGAATTTTCGGCCTATTATCCCATTAATAGCCATCGTATTGGACATTGCAGTATTAGCAGCCTTTCTTTATATAAAATATCTGAACGATCCATTGGTGCTTATCGTAGCAGCGATTGGGATTGTTCTAATACTTGTTGCCGAACGTCTTTTTATGATTTCACATACAGACGATGAAGGTAATATGCCGATGGGAATGGAAACTACAAACAATAAAACATAATTAATAAAAATCAATTTATATGAAAAACATAGCAGTTATAGGATATGGAGTCATTGGAAAAAGGGTGGCAGATGCCATCAACTTACAAAACGATATGAAGCTTTCGGGCGTATGCGATATCATTAGCGATTGGCGCATTCAAAATGCCGTAAGAAAGGAGTATGATATTTATGCAGCTACCGAAGAAGCAGCCAATGATATGGACTCAAAAGGAATTTCAGTAAAAGGAAGCTTACAGGAACTTTTAAAGAAATCAGATCTTGTTGTGGACTGTACACCCAAAAAAATTGCCGCTCAGAATGTCGTTATCTACAAGGAGCAAAACATCAAATTTATTCTACACGGTGGCGAAAAACACGAAACCACAGGGCATTCCTTTAGTGCAGAAAATAATTACAAATCGGCTCTAAACTTGAATGCGACAAGAGTAGTTTCCTGTAATACTACGTCTATTTTAAGAACCTTGACCGCTTTAAAAAGAGCCGATTTATTGGATTATGCCAGAGGTACACTTTTAAGAAGAGCTACAGACCCTTGGGAAAGTCATTTGGGTGGTATTATGAATACGATGGTTCCCGAAAAAGATATCCCAAGCCATCAAGGTCCAGATGCTAAAAGTGTTGACCCAGAACTGGATGTCATCACCGCAGCGGTAAAAGTACCCGAAACATTGAGCCATATGCACTACTGGAATGTGAAATTGAAAAAGCAGGCGACAAAGGAAGAAGTGCTAAATGCTTTCAAAACTTCAAGTCGTATTAAATTAATTCAATATGACCAAGGCTTGGTTTCTAACAACACCATTAAAGAAATGTTTCTGGATATGGGAAGACCTTGGGGCGATATGTATGAAGTAGCCCTATGGGAAGATATGCTGAAGGTACAGGGAGACGAACTCTTTTATGCCTACGTGGTCGATAACCAAGCTATTGTAATCCCGGAAACAATTGATGCTATTAGGGCATTAACTGGAATTGAAACAGATGGTACAAAATCCATAGCCAAAACAAATGAAAGTTTAGGAATCCATTAAATACTATCAAAATGAAAACAGACAAGAATATAGTAGAACTTTTAGGAGAAAAAGCAGACTTCTATTTAGAACACGTTTGTGAAAAAATAACAAAGGATGAATTGCAAGTGCCAAGCAAAAATAGTTTAGAAAAAGTATTTGGCAGTAGCAACAGAAATCCACAGGTACTTCGTAGCCTTTCCCAATTATACAATCACGGAAATCTGGCAGGAACTGGTTATTTAAGTATCCTTCCTGTTGACCAAGGTATTGAGCATAGCGCGGCCTTTTCATTCTATAAAAACCCAGATTATTTTGACCCAGAGAACATCATAAAACTTGCTATGGAAGCTGGTTGCAATGGTGTGGCATCCACGTTTGGTGTATTGGGATTGAACGCCCGAAAATATGCCCATAAAATCCCTTTTATCGTCAAGATTAACCATAACGAGCTACTTACCTATCCAAATAAATATGACCAAACATTATTTGGTAAGGTAAAAAATGCCTGGGATATGGGAGCAATTGCCGTAGGAGCTACGATTTATTTTGGTTCAGCAGAAAGCAACAGACAGCTAAAAGAAATAGCTGAAGCTTTTGAAGAAGCACACAATCTGGGAATGGCCACCATCTTATGGTGCTATACACGGAACGAGGCATTTAAAACCAACAAGGAAGATTATCACGCAGCTGCCGATGTAACTGGGCAGGCAAACCATTTGGGTGTTACTATTCAAGCAGACATCATCAAACAAAAATTACCTACCAATAATTTTGGTTTCAAAGAGATAGGATTTGGAAAATATGATGATGAAATGTATAAAACCCTTACCACAGAACATCCCATTGACCTTTGTCGATTACAAGTCGCCAATTGCTATATGGGCAAAATAGGATTGATCAATTCCGGCGGTGGCTCTAAAGGTGAATCAGATTTGACCGAAGCGGTAACAACAGCATTAATCAATAAAAGAGCTGGCGGCTCTGGATTGATTATGGGTCGAAAAGCATTTCAAAAGCCTTTTATTAGAGGGATTGAGTTACTGCACTCCGTCCAACAGGTATATCTGGAAGATAGTATAACCATAGCTTAATTATAACGAAAACAATTTAAAAACAAATATTATGAAAAACATACTCGTACCAACAGACTTTTCAAAAAATTGCAATAAAGCAGAAGAACTCGGAATTGAAATGGCAAAGCTTTACAATTCCGAAATCCATTTTTTCCATTTGATGAAAACCCCCGTAGAATGGGTAAAGTTGGATAAACAAAAAGAAAAACAGTACCCAGAAACAGTAAAGCAAATAGGCATCGCAAAAGCCTACCTGAGAGAACTGGAGAAAAAAGCAGAACGACAAGGCCTTGAGTGCAGGACTTTTCTTGAATTTGATGGTGGTCAGGCAAATATCCTTAAACATTCGGGTCATTTTTATCACGATTTTATAGTTACGGGAAGTAGTGGCACCCGAGGCGGTATACGTGAGTTAATGGGAAGCAACGTAGAAAAAATTGTTAGGAAAGCTGATGTACCAGTTGTTGTAGTCAAGGATGAAGAAGTATCCTTTCCTTTTAAGGATATCGTTTTTGTTTCAGATTTTCTTCAAGATGTAAGCGATGCATTTAAGCAGGTTATTTTGATTGCTGAAAAATGCGGCGCACATATCCATTTATTGAGGGTCAATACTCAGACCGATTTTAACAGTATAGAACAAGGGTTGGATCCCATCAAGGAGTTCCTGAAAAAATTCCCCGATTTGGATAACTTCTCAATGAATGTATATAACGAACAAGACGTAGAAACAGGGATAAACAATTTTTTACGATATAAAAATGCCGATTTAATCGCAATGTGTACTCACGGACGTACAGGCTTTTTAACTTTATTCTCTAAAAGCATCGCAGAGGGTGTAACCAATCACTCCGAATTACCAGTAATGACTATTAAAATGTAACAATGAATAAATCAGTCTTAATAAAAAAATACTCTGGTGAGTACGAAGCCTTTGATGTAAACAAACTCATCAACTCCCTGCGGCGTTCACGGGCAGATGAGGATATTATTCAGGATGTAGCCCGGAAAGTACAAGAGCAGATTGAAGAAGGAATGACAACCAAAAAAATCTATCAGTTGGCTTTCAAGATGCTAAAACGAAAATCTAGGGTAAGTGCCTCAAAGTACAAGCTCAAAAAAGCTTTAATGGAACTAGGTCCAACCGGTTTTCCATTTGAAAAGTTAGTAGGCAAACTATTGGCACACGAAGGATTTTCAACACAGGTTGGTGTCATAGTTCAAGGCAATTGCGTTCAGCACGAAGTGGATGTGATAGCGCAAAAAGGAAATAAACATTATATGATTGAATGTAAATACCATAGTGACCAAGGCAGGTTTTGCAATGTAAAAATCCCATTATATATCCATTCACGGTTTTTGGACGTGGAAAAGCAATGGAAACACCAAAAAGGTCACGAGGCTAAACTTCATAAAGGCGGGGTTTACACCAATACGCGTTTCACAACCGATGCCATTCAGTACGGGAAATGTGTTGGAATGCTTATGACCAGTTGGGATTATCCAAGAGGAAATGGTCTCAAGGACAGAATAGATAAATCGGGGCTACATCCCTTAACCGCTTTAACAACACTTACCAAAGCTGAAAAAACAAAATTATTGGATCAAGGCATCATACTCTGCAAGGAGCTACACGAAAATCCAGACTTTTTGGAACAAATGGGTATCAGTAAGCTAAGGCAAAATAAGATACTCGAAGATTCAAGAGAATTATGTAGATCTCATTAATTCAAATAATGAATAATTACTAATTTTTAAAAATAATACAAATGAAAACTGAAGAATTGCAAAAACAGGGCAACATAGATTTAGAACCATTTTACCAGGCATTGGAAGATGACTCAAAACTACTTGAAGAAGCCCTTGAGATATTATTGGAAATGGTTCACTTTGAACCTAAATCAGTAAAGAAATTGGCTCTTTTTATTAAAGAGGATTCTCGTAATCTATATAAAGAAATAGTGGAATTGAGCAAATCAAAACAAGATAAAGGAAATACACCTTCCTGCTGTGGTGGTCACAAATTTGGGGAGCAGCTCTTCTAGTAAATTATGTACAACAACCTAAATAGATACCAATGAAAAAAAATAAAATAAACATCCATTTCTTAGGAGCGGCAGGCACAGTAACCGGCTCAAAATATTTAGTGGACACAGGAGATAGAAAGATACTGATAGACTGCGGACTTTTTCAAGGGCTAAAGGAATTACGCCTTAAAAACTGGGAGTATCCACCCGTTAATGTTGCTGATATTGACGCTGTTTTGCTTACCCACGGCCATATGGACCATACAGGATATTTGCCGAGATTGGTAAAGCAAGGTTTCAAAGGGCCCATTTACGGCACCAATCCCACCTTGGACATCGCAAAAATCATATTGAATGATAGTGCCAAAATACAAGAACAGGAAGCCGAACGTGCCAATAAAGAAGGCTATTCCAAACACAGTCCCGCGGAACCACTTTACGATTTAAATGATGTAGAAAAAACTATCCCTCATTTTAAAGGAATTCCGCAATCACAATGGATTCCATTGTTTGATGGCATAAGGGCTCGATTTCAATATAATGGACACATTCTGGGAGCAACTTACATTGAGTTGGATGTACACAGGAAACGTTTTGTGTTTTCTGGCGATATAGGCAGAACAAACGATTTATTACTGTTTCCGCCATTAAAGCCAAAAAAGGCAGATGTATTATTTATTGAATCCACCTACGGAGGAAGATTTCATCCTGATGAAGTAGAAGCACTTCCACAGATAGAAAAATTGGTCAATGACACCATCAACAGAGGTGGCAGCCTATTTGTTCCAAGTTTTTCAGTAGAACGTGCCCAATTGATGATGCTGATTTTTTGGAAATTATTGAAAGAGAAGAAAATACCAAAAATACAAATGATAATGGATAGCCCAATGGGAGCAAGTGTATTAGAATTGTTTCATCGCACAAGAGATTGGCACAGACTAGATGAGAATGAATGTGACGAAATGTGCTCGCACTTTACGGTCGTAAACAGTTATCGGGAAACAATGGAATTACGAACAGATAATAAACCGAAAATCGTGATTGCAGGAAGCGGAATGCTCACAGGCGGAAGAATGCTAAACTACCTTGAAACACAGGCACAAAACCCCAACAACACCTTGCTTTTTGTGGGTTATCAAGCTGAAGGTACGCGAGGCAGAAAATTATTGGAAGGCGATAAGGAACTAAAAGTCTATGGAAAATGGGTGCCGTTTCATATGGAAGTTGCAGAAATTGAAGGGCTTTCGGCACACGCAGACCATAAAGAACTTATAGAATGGATGGGCAAAATAAAAAATACGCCAGAGCGCATTTTCATAGTACACGGTGAAAAAGAAAGTGCGGAAGCATTGCAGAAAGGAATTAAAGAAACTTATCAATGGGATTCGGAAATCCCACAGCTATATAGTATAGAAAATGTATAATTTGTTAATCATATAAAAATGCAAACCAAAAAAGCAAGCACGAACTGGCAAGTGATTACCGGCGGACCTAGTACTGGAAAAACCACTGTAATTAATATGCTGGCTGAGAGAGGTTATAAAACAACCATTGAGCATGCAAGGCACTATATAGACACTATGCGTACTGAAGGTCAAACGGTTGAAGAATTAAGAAGTAATCGTAAGAAATTTCAAATAGGGGTCTTGGATATGCAAATAGAACAAGAAGCTTCCATATTGCCCCAAGACTTGGTTTTCTTAGATAGGGCCATTCCAGATGCTATGGCATACTATCAATTTTTAAAGCTTGATTATGATGAGAAGCTGCTCACCGCAGTTAAAAACACTTCCTATAAAAAAATATTCATTTTAGACCGATTACCATTCACCAAAGATTATGCCCGTACTGAGGATGAAGAGGCTCAAAAGAAAATACACCAATTAATAATAGATGTTTACACTTCCTTGGGATTTCCAATTGTTTCTGTTCCAGTTTTGCCACCAACTGAACGGGTAAAATTTATTTTAAAAAACATAGAATAGCATACACGATCAAGTATCTAAATGTAATTTATAAAGAAAATGTTTAGAAAATTCAATAGAAAATATCCTACAACATATAGCACAGCTATGATGTTCACGGCAGCATTGTTCTATTTTATTTTGGGCTGTACAGGTATAAATGCTCAAAACGAAATGCTCATTGGGCAGATTTCAGGCAGAGTTGTTATTCGGGAAAACTTTGATGAAAATGGTTCTTTTTTAAATAAACAAACTTTCAAAGCCAGTGAAACAATAAAGAAAAATGGATACTATGAAATTGAGGTAGTTACGGAATTGTTTGATAAAGACAAAAAATTGACCGATAAATACACCACAACCTATCGTTGCAAGCCTGATGAAGCAAGTGTAGTGGTAATGGCTTTCCCGTTTTCCAATCCAAAATCAAAGAAAACAGAAATCAACACCACTTCAAAGAAATTTAAAGAACTATACAATTTGGATAATCTGAAAAATATTGAATTGGAAATGAGTTTTGACTCGGGCTTGTTGAATTTTTTCGGTTCAAAAAGCATCATAAAAATTTACGATCGAAAATTAGAAGCTGGCAAAAACACTATTAAATCAAAAATAAATATTAAGGCCTATGCCTGGGGTATTCGCATCAAGCAATTCAATTATACTGTTATTGAAAAATTAAATGAAAAAGGTTTATTGACTTTTCAGAAATTTTCAGAAGCAGATAACAGCTATTTTACAATAAACTATAAATAAAGACAGATGAAAAATTACGATACACTTTCTGAAGCCATAAACGATTTACAGGGAAATGGCTATACATATGATTTTAACCTAAAACCAGAATGTTTGGAGTGTGCCTCACTAAAAATTGAAATACACCCAGAAGATTTTAATGTTGACGAGATGCATCGTTTTGAGGGTATGAGCAGTACCGACGATAATAGTGTGCTTTATGCTATTTCATCAAAAAATGGGATTAAAGGACTTTTGGTAGATGCCTATGGCGTCTATGCCGAAAACATTTCGGAAGCTATGAGAAAAAAATTACGATAACACTTAAACAAGACAATAATGGAAAATCACGAACACCACAATCACGATGAAATGGACCATTCTAAAATGGACCATTCGAAGATGAAACACAAAAAAGAAGACCATTCTAAAATGAACCACAAAGGTGGGGACCATTCGGGTCACAATCCGGGTCACGGAGAACACGGGCACGACCATCATAAAATGATGATTGCCGATTTTAGAAAACGGTTTTGGGTAACCCTTGTACTTACTATTCCCATACTGTTCTTCTCGCCGATGATTCAGGACTTTTTTGGATATGAGTTTTTGCTTCCCGGAAATCCATATATCCTTTTTGCACTTTCCACAATCGTATATTTCTATGGTGGTTGGCCATTTTTAAAAGGATTCTGGTCTGAAATCAAAAAAGGTGCGCCAGGGATGATGACCCTTATTTCTATGGCCATTACCGTGGCTTACGTTTATAGTTCGGCAACGGTGTTTGGTTTAGAAGGTGTCGATTTTTTCTGGGAACTGGCTACGCTTATTGCTATTATGCTTGTAGGTCATTGGATAGAGATGAAAAGCGTTCTAGGCGCCTCTAAGGCCTTGCAGCTGTTAGTAAGCATGATGCCTGCCGAGGCACATCGTGTTAAAGGAGACACTATTGAAGATATTCCTCTGGAAGATTTACTGAAAGATGACGTAATACTTGTAAAACCAGGTGAAAAAGTTCCTGCTGATGGGATTATAGTAGACGGTTCAAGTTACCTGAACGAATCTATGCTTACAGGCGAATCCAAACCTGTAAAAAAAGATGAAAACGATAAGGTTATTGGTGGTTCGGTAAATGGTAATGGCAGTTTAAAAGTAAAAGTAGAGCATACCGGAAAGGACAGCTATCTCAACAAGGTCATCACTATGGTCGAGGAAGCACAAAAGTCTAAATCAAAAATGCAAAACCTCTCGGATAGAGCTGCAAAATGGTTGACTTACGTTGCATTGGGAATTGGATTTGGCACATTAGCGGTTTGGCTCATATTGGGCTTTCCATTTGTTTATGCATTGGAAAGAATGGTTACCGTTATGGTCATTGCTTGTCCACACGCATTAGGTCTTGCCATACCACTTGTGGTTGCTATTTCTACTGCTGTTTCAGCTCAAAACGGGTTATTAATTCGAAATAGGACAGCTTTTGAAGAATCCCGAAAAATATCAGCTTTATTGTTTGATAAAACAGGAACATTGACCAAAGGCGATTTTGGCGTTACTCGAATTGAGTCTGTTAGCGAAACTTATTCATCTGAAGAAATTTTAAGGCTTTCGAGTGCTTTGGAGCAAAGCTCGGAACATCCTATCGCCGTAGGTATTATTAAAAAAGTCAAAGAAGATAATATGACCATCCCAAAGCCTGAAAACTTTAATGCAATTACAGGTAAAGGCGTTGAGGCCAATGTAGAAGGTAAGCAAGTAAAAGTGGTTAGTCCTGGTTATTTAAGGGATGAAAAAATAACTATTCCCGAAGATGCCTATAGTGACGCCGCTGAAACTGTCGTCTTTGTCTTGATTGATGGAAAACTGGCAGGATATATTGCACTTGCCGATGAAATAAGACCAGAATCTGCCGAAGCCATAAAAGTCTTTAAAAAGAATAATATAAAAGTTTTAATGGCTACCGGTGATAATGAAAGAACTGCCAAAGCTGTTAGCGATAAACTCGGCTTGGATGGATACTACGCCGAAGTTTTGCCACATCAAAAAGTGGAAATAGTAAAAGAATTGGAAAGTAAGGGAGAGTTTGTGGCTATGACTGGCGATGGTGTAAACGATGCGCCTGCACTTGCAAAAGCTGATGTTGGTATTGCCGTTGGTTCAGGTACTGACGTTGCCGCCGAAACAGCAGATATCATTCTGGTCAACAGTAACCCACAGGATATTGCCAACTTAATTCTCTTTGGAAAAGCTACCTACAATAAAATGATTCAGAATTTGATTTGGGCTACAGGATATAATGTAGTGGCTATTCCTTTAGCAGCCGGTGTATTATATTCTTCAGGCTTTGTTTTAGGACCAGCTGTAGGAGCGGTATTTATGAGTTTGAGCACGATTATAGTGGCCATTAATGCGCAACTATTAAAGCGAAAAATCGGTAAAAAATAAATGGACAAAAAAGAAAAACTCAACAGGATATTTTTAATCCTGTTGAGTTTATTTGTAGTGATGTTAGGCTATGGTATTTTATTGCCAACCCTTCCTTACTATACCGAAAGGCTTGCTTTAGGAGCTAACCTCGATACTGATTCGATCAATTTTCATATTGGACTGCTTACAAGCATTTATCCATTATTTCAATTAATTTTTGTTGTGGTATGGGGAAAGCTTTCAGATAGATATGGACGTAAACCAATTATATTAATCGGTCTAATTGGGTTTATAGTAATGCAACTGCTTACTGGATTGGCAACCTCCCTTACAATGCTCTATATAGCGCGTATTCTCGGAGGTATATTCACTTCGGCTGTTATTCCTGTCAGTAACGCATTTCTCAGTGATATCACTTCTAAAAAACATAGGACTAAAATTATGGCTTGGTCTGGGGTAGCGATAAGTTCAGGGGTTATTTTTGGCCCTGTTTTAGGTAGCCTTCTATCCCAAACCAATCTACATTTCAAGTATTCCTTGGGAATATTACATTTGGATCGCTTTTCAATCCCCTTTCTCCTGGTTGCTCTTTTGGGTTTTGTTATATTGAGCATACTCATAAAATGGCTTGGGAACACAATACCTATAAGTCGGTTTGTTTCAGGAAAACAAAAATTAAATTTTAGTTTTAGTAGGTTCTTTATTGTCCTATTACTGCTCTCTTTTGTTATGCAGTTTGTAGTGACCCTCTTTGAAACGGTTTTTTCAATTTACGGAAAAAATGAGTTGTTATTTTCTAGTAATCAAATAGGCATTGGCTTTATGCTTTGTGGAGTGGTAATGGCCGTATTACAGCCAGTATTTGCAACCTATGGGGAAAAACTATTAACGGCAAAGCAGCAAATTGCAGCCGGGTTGTTTATTTCAGGAATTTCAATGATTGCATTCCCATTTTTTAATAATGAATTTGCCGTCTATTTATTAATCATCATATTCGCCGCAGGAGCTGCTATGGTGACCCCAAACCTACTTTCAGCCGTTTCCTTACTTTCAAAAGAAAAGGCGGGCAGTAATATTTCTGTACAGACCTCGGCAAACAGTGTCGGACAGATTTTAGGCCCGATCATCGGAACCTGGCTCATTGCCGGTGGGTTTTATTATCCCTTCATTATAGCCGGCATCATTATAATTACCTTTATTGGATTACTTTATTTTTATAAATCTTCCAATGACAAATACTCAAAAATCACTTATTGATAATTAAGAGAATTCCAAGAACTTATACAGCCCACTAAATTTATTAAATTATGATACATATTATTACAACAGGAGGAACCATTGAAGGCTTTGATTATACGGAAAAAGAAAAAGCTGAAGACATTCTGCCTGTACATCATTAAGTGCATTATAAAGCGCCACTTCAGTAGATAACCCATAATCACAAATAGCCTTGGCATCGCTCTTATCGGTCTTTATTTTTGATAATTTCATCTGAATAAAACGCTTGACTGACAAAGGATTTACTACCGATACCGGTATACCGTTTTTGTAAAGAAACTGTGCAAGTCGATAATGGTAATACCCTGTAGCTTCCATCACTACCAAAGTGTCTACTGATAGTGTGCTGACAAATAATTTAAATCCTGAAGAATCATTCTTAAATTGAGAATGACCTCCTTCACTGCCATAAACATCAAAAACATCTTTACTGATATCAACTCCAAAAGTTTCTTTATATTTATCCATAAGAACTGGTTTTATGAAAGAGCATACTACCGTGATCACAACAACTTGAAAACGAGGTCTAAAGCCTCACAGTCCCGATAGCTATCGGGATGTACGAAATCTGTGTAGAAAAGAGAGGGGATTATCAATGTTGTCGAAGTCTAAAGCTTCACCGTATATCATAACCTTAATCCTCTTTTTGTTCTTAATATTAATAAAACAAAATCACAAGATATTATTGCTTTTGACCAAAATTGGAATGGTGAGTTAATTCCAATAAGTGGTACATATATAAATATTGGTCCCAAAGGAGTATATAAATATTTACTCTTTAATAATTTGAGGTATAACAATACTGTAAAATACCCAAGTCATTCAAGTTATTCATTTCCAATAAAACTTAAAATATCAAGTCCTACACCAGAGGCTTTAAATGATAGTAAAATGATTAGAAAGCTAATAGAGCAAGTGTATCAATTTAGTAGGCTATATTGGAAATCCTTACGTCAACAAAACGTACCAATAACAATTAAATATCCTGAAATGGTTGCAGAAATAGCACCTCGTTTTGAAAGCAAGGAAATACCACCTTTTGGTCAAGAAACCTTATGGTTTTTATAATCCGAAGCCTTTTTTCTTTGCACAACCATTGCATTAAAAAAATTCTTATATTTGCCTTAATGAAATTTTTAGCATTCATATTGTCAATCTATATCTTCACACTAAATTTAGTGCCTTGTGAAGATACAGGTACTTTTGACAATGAAGTTAAAACAGAAATTTCTCAAGATTTAGGTGATAACCACCAACATCAAGATGCAGATTTATGTTCCCCATTTTGTATTTGCCAATGTTGCCATATAAACGCAACTTATTTCAAATTCGCAGAAATAAAATTTGAGTTTAAATACATTTCTTCTCAAGATTTTCTCTACTTAAACGGTATAAAAAAAGATTTTACCACTTCCATTTTACAGCCACCACAGGCATAATTCAGTTTTTTTAAAGGATAGCTATATCCTTTTTTGACCAAATCCTGGTTCTCATACTAGATCCTTGGTCCTATTGATAGATTTTGTTAGGCACAAAATTATTATCAAGAATTTTAACTGAATTAAATTTTTATTTATATGATTAATAAGATAATCGCATTTTCCATTAATAATAAATTTATTATTGGACTACTTACCTTAGCGCTGATAGGGACGGGTATTTGGTCCATGATGACCGTCAACCTGGGATCGGTGCCAGATATTACTAACAATCAGGTTCAGGTGATCACCCAGTCGCCAAATCTTGCCACAGAAGATATTGAACAATTTGTAACCTATCCCGTAGAACTTTCGATGGGTAATTTACCTGGAGTTACAGAGATTCGCTCTATTTCACGGTTTGGACTTTCGGTAGTTACTATTGTTTTTAAAGATGATATGGGAACTTATCTCCCTCGTCAACTAGTACGGGAAAAACTTAATGAATTGGGAGAAACCATTCCCGATAAATTTGGAAGTCCTGCTATGGGACCTATTTCAACCGGATTGGGTCAAATTTATGAGTATACCATAAAGCCAAAGGAGGGATACGAAACTGAATATTCTCCCATGGAACTACGAACTATTCAGGACTGGATAATCAAGCGACAACTTACCTTGCTGGAAGGTGTGGTGGAAGTAAATTCTTTTGGAGGCTCCATAAAACAATATGAGGTAGCAATCAATCCTGAGAAATTAAACAGTATGGGTATAAGTATCTCTGAGGTTTATGAGGCGCTGGCCCGAAACAATGTGAATACCGGTGGAGCTTATATTGAGAAAAATAAAATGTCAAATTTTATTAGAGGTGAAGGTTTAATCCGTTCACTGGAGGATATAAGGAAAATTGCTATTACTACCGAAAATTCTATTCCGATAACTATTGGAGATGTTGCGGAAGATGTTCAGTTTGGAAATCAGGTACGCTATGGGGCTTTCACCCAGGATGGAGAAGAAGCCGTAGGTGGGATAATTATGATGCTAAAAGATGCCAATCCCAATGCTGTAATTCAGGATGTTAAAGATAGGATGGCAGAAGTTGAAAAGTCACTTCCTGAAGGTTTGACCATAGAGCCAATTATTGATCGGAGTGAATTAATAGCACGAACAACCGATACTGTTAAAACAAATTTACTGGAAGGTGCATTAATAGTAATTTTTGCCCTGGTATTGTTATTAGGTAGTCTAAGAGGTGGACTTATTACTGCTACCACTATTCCCTTATCACTGCTTTTTGCTTTTATTTTAATGAAACAATTCAATGTCTGGGCCAATCTAATGAGTTTGGGCGCTATTGACTTTGGGATTATTATAGATGGTGCCGTGATTATTATAGAAGGAACGGTGTATGAGATCCAAAAACGGATTAGGTCTGGAAAGCTAAAATTCAATCAAGGCGTAATGGATAAAGTAGCCTATGATGCGGGAAGTACGATGATGAGTTCCGCGTTTTTTGGACAGATTATAATTCTTATTGTATTCACTCCTATACTTTTTCTTACGGGGGTAGAAGGAAAGATGTTTAAGCCTATGGCTTATACCTTCGGTTTTGCGATGATTGGAGCTATTTTCTTATGTCTTACCTATGTCCCTATGATGTCTGCCCTATTTATGAAACCCATTCAGAATAAAAAGAACTGGTTTGGAAGGTTTGAACGCTGGTTGGAAAGGTTAAGTGATAAGATAATTGGTGGAATCCAAAAAGTGTATATGCCTTTACTGAAAGGGGCATTAAAACTGAAGCTCATTGTTGTAGGTGCTGCTGCTGTTCTACTTGTATTAGCCGGTTTCCTTTTTTCCAGAATGGGAGGAGAATTTGTGCCTCAACTGGATGAAGGGGATATTGCAATGCAGGCTTTAATCAGACCAGGAAGTTCATTAACAGAGTCTATTGAAGTTTCCAAAAAAATAGAAAATATCCTTCTAGAAAATTTTCCTGAAATTAAAACAGCAACAGCAAGAATTGGAGTAGCGGACATCCCAACAGATCCAATGCCGATGGATATAGCAGATATGTACCTGATTCTTGAAAAAGATAAGGATAATTGGACAACCGCTGAAACTAAAGAAGGACTTATAGCGCAAATCAAGGAAAAACTCAATAAAGAACTTACTGGGGTAAACCTTGTGTTTACGCAACCTGTAGAATTAAGGTTCAACGAATTATTAGAGGGGGTTAGAGAAGATATTGCGGTTAAACTATATGGAGAGGACCTGGGGGTGTTGTCGGAAAAGGTACAGGAAATGGCCAGTATTATCCAAACCGTGCCTGGTGCAGGAGACGTAAACGCGGAGCGAACATCAGGCCTCCCACAAATGACCGTTAAATTTAACCGTGATAAAATTGCGCAATATGGACTGGATATCCAAAAAGCCAATGATTACATAAGTACAGCTTTTGCAGGAGGAACAGCCGGAGTCATTTTTGAAGGAGAAAAACGATTTGATCTGGTAGTAAGATTTGATGAAGATCATAGAAAGAATATTGATGATTTGCGTGGTATGTATATCGATCTTCCAGACGGAACTCAGGTGCCTATAAAAGAAATAGCAGATATTGAGTATGTTCCGGGGCCTATGCAAATTTCAAGAGATGATACCTACAGAAGAACCTATGTGGGTGTAAACGCCCGGGGAAGGGATGTAGAGTCTGTGGTGAACGACATTCAGCAAAAATTAGATGAGGAATTAGAATTGCCACCAGGTTATTATATTACTTATGGAGGGGAGTTCGAAAACCTTCAGAGTGCCAAAGACCGATTAGTGATTGTGGTACCGATAGCCTTATTCCTGATTTTCGTGCTTCTATATTTTGCCTTAAAATCTTTTTCCCAATCTATCATGATCTATATGGCGATACCATTGGCTGCTATCGGAGGTGTTTTTGCCCTTTGGTTAAGAGGTATGCCATTTAGCATTTCCGCAGGTGTAGGCTTCATTGTTCTGTTTGGTGTTGCAGTTTTAAACGGACTGGTACTAATAAATAGATTCAATTCTTTAAAAGAAGAAGGAGTAACCAGTATAAGAGATAGAATTTTTACAGGAACCAAAGAACGAATACGACCTATTATGTTAACAGCAACAACAGATATTTTCGGTTTTTTACCAATGGCATTTTCCACATCTGCCGGTGCAGAAGTTCAACAACCACTTGCTACAGTTGTTATAGGTGGTATGCTTACGGCTACCTTGCTTACGCTGGTGGTTCTTCCTGTCCTTTATACATTTGTAGAGAAAAGACGGGAGAAAAAGGAACAGAACAAGCTTGGTTCTTCCAATTCACGATCTTTAGCTACGATTTTGATAATTGGCTTTGTTTTAGGCGGAACCTTTTCTGTAAATGCACAATCTGATGCAATGTCATCTGAATATTCACAACAGGATTCTTTACAAACTATTAGTTTGCAAGAGGCTAAAGAAATGGCAATCCAAAACTTTCCGCAATTAAAAGCTGCTCAACTTGAAATTGAAAGTGAGGAAGTATTGCGTAAAACCGCCTATGATTTTGGAAATACCCAAATCTTTACAGGAAAAGAAGAAGTAGGAAATGGCTCTGATGGGGTCTATACTCAAATTGGCGTCCAACAGCAAGGCATTGATATTTTTGGAATTGCCCCCCGGTTAAAATTGCAGAAAGAAAGGGTTGCCCTTGCTGAAAGTGCCTTAGAGTTATCTACTATTGAAATTGAACGTGAAGTAAGCAGGGCCTGGGCCTCGGTTTATACAACTAAAAGGACATTCCAGGTTTATAGAAAAATGGATTCAATTTTTGAAGATATTGAAAGGGCTGCAAGAATCAGGTATGAAACAGAGGCCACCTCCAAATTGGAATATCTTGCTACCTCCAACCAGGCGAACGAGGTTAAAATACAGCTGGAACAATCGTACCGAGATTACCTGAAATCAATACAGCGTTTAAACCTATGGTTCGTTAGTGACACAATCTATGATGTACCAGATTTGCCTGTTGAAACTTTAGACGAACCTTTAAACTTTCTGGTAGAGTCGCTTGAAAATCATCCGTTGCTACAGGTTTCGGAACAAAGGATAGATGTTGCCAAAGCGGTTACCAGAGAACGAAAATCTGAATTTTTGCCCAAATTTCAGGGTCAGTACGGTAGGCAGGAAATAGCCGGGCAATCGGGTTTCTTCCAATATCAAATAGGAATTCAAATTCCGCTGTTTTTTGGGCCGGAATTAGGCCGTACACAGGAAGCACAAGTAAATAGACAGATTGCAGAGCAAAACTTTTATCAGGATAAAATCGAACTGGAAACCGCCTATAAAAATATGCGTGAAGACTATATCAAATGGAGAAACTCATGGAATTATTATAGGGATGAAGCACTTCCTTTAGCACAGGAACAACAGGAAGGGTCAGTATTAGCATTTAAAGAGGGAGCTATAGATTATATAACTTTCCTTCAAAATATAAGGGATGCCATTAGAATTGAGGTAAATGCCTGGAGTGCTTTTAATGATTATCTCGACAGCCGTTACCAACTGGAATATTACCTTAAGAATTCAAATTAAAAACTAAGAAAGAAAACGATATGAACATAAGATCAATAAATATTTTAATGCTTGCCTTATCACTTACATTGTTTTTGGGGTGTGAAGAAAATTCTAATTCGGAAAAAGATACTCAGGAGACTAAAGCATCGGATTCTAAAGAAACAAAAGGTCACAATGAAGAAGAAGGCGGGATGCGCTCGGTACATCTTTCAGAGATGAAATTCAATAGTTTAGGGATTAAAGTGGATTCCCTGCCTACCAAAGCTCTTTCTGGCGTAGTGAAAGCCAATGGACAACTGGAAGTGCCGCCTCAATATGAAGCTACCGTTACGGCAATTTTAGGCGGTAATATAACTTCTATAAAAGTTATTGAGGGGGATAAGGTAAATAAAGGTCAGGTACTAGCCTATCTTTCCCACCCAAATTTGACCAGGATGCAGTCTGATTATATTAATGCGTATAGTAGAATGCAATTTTTGGAGAAAGAATTTGATAGACAGAAACGACTGTATGAAGCGGAAGTGGGTTCAGGAAAAACATTTCAACAAACCCAATCAAACTATCAGTCTGTAAAAGGTGAAGTGAAAAGTTATGAATCCCAATTGCGTCAGTTAAACCTAAATGCTTCCCAGGTTAGAAGTGGTAACCTTTACGAATATATCCCAGTAGTAAGCCCTATTGGAGGTTATATAGAAAAAGTTTTGGTGCAAATAGGACAATATGTAGAACCACAGACCGGAATGTTTATGGTGGTTGACAATGAGCATGTTCACGCCGATCTAATGGTTTTCGAAAAAGATATCTATAAAGTAAAAGAAGGTCAAAAAATATCTTTTACACTTGAATCAGTTCCCGGTAGTAATTTAACGGGAACGATATATTCAGTTGGTAAACAATTTGAGCAAAATCCCAAGGCGGTACACGTTCACGCGGAAATAGACAATAAAGAAGATTACCTCATCCCGGGCATGTATATAAACGGGAGAATTTTGACAGAAAAAAAGAAGGTTTCCGCTTTACCGGAAGAAGCAATTATTGAAGAAGAGGGAAACCCTTACATTTTTACCGCGCAAAAACACCAGGAAGATGGTGAAACCGAATGGGAATTCAAGCCTATAGAAATCAGGACAGGGAAGACTGAAGGTGGTTGGGTGGAAATTAAACTTTTGGAACCCCTGCCGGAAGGTACCCAGGTGGCTTACAACGGATCTTATTATTTGATTTCCGAAATGCAAAAAAGCCAAACTTCCCATAGTCATTAAATTAAAAATTTAGATAGATGGGCTCTCTGTAAAATGTTTGTCTTAATTTAAAATCCAGAGAGTCTATCTTTAATAACGAAATACAGTAACAGCAATGAAAGAAATAAAAGCATTTATAAAACCGAAACGAGTTCAAAAAGTAATCGAAGCACTTAGTAATAGTGGTTTTAAGAGTATGACCCTTTCCCAGGGAGAAGGAACGGGGGCTTTTAAAGCAAAAGGTGCATCACCTTCTTTAGATTTCCGTGTAACCGACAGTCCGGTGGTAAAGTTAGAACTGGTATGTCAAAATGAAGAAGCCCAATCAGCTATCAATATCATGCTGGAAAACGGGAAAACACCGGATCCAGGTGATGGCATAATTTATCTTTCCGATATTGAAGATGCTTTCCAGATAAAAACCGGGGAATCTTTGAAACGATATGACTCAAATAAGGATGAAAATGAAGGAAGTTGAGAAAATTTTAGAGGCATACGAAGTTCGTCCAACAGCCATGCGTATACTGATCTATAAATTTATGGCTAAAAAAGATCGGGCTGTAACCCTTACCGAAATTGAAAATGCTTTTGGAAAAGCAGATCGGACTACATTATCTCGAACAATACGCACATTTGAAGCAAAGAATATTGTGCATCAAATAGATGATGGCACAGGTATACCAAAATATGCGCTTTGTGAAAGTAATTGTAGTTGTGAGGTAGAACAGGACTTACACATCCACTTTCATTGCAATAATTGTGATGAAACTGTTTGTTTGACCGATCATAAGATTCCACATATTAACCTGCCAGAGGGATATATGGCAGAAAATGTAAACCTGGTAGTAAAGGGAATATGTGAGAAATGTAGTGGTGTTTAATTTTTGAAGAGGAAGGAAGCATATAAAAAAGAGGTGAAAATGGAACTATATAGTATGGAGATTACCAAAATCAGCTTATGGAAACCGAAAGAAAAAACGATTTAAAAAAGGCAAGAACGCTTCAAATATGGAATGTCATTTATGATACCATTGAAGTAATAGTATCTCTAATTGCAGGAATAACTGCCAATAGTTCTGCTCTTATAGGATGGGCACTGGACAGTACAATAGAAGTGATAAGTGCGGCCACTTTAGGCTGGCGGCTGCACGGCGAGCTCAAGGGCATTGACGAAGAAAAAGTCAAAAAACGCAAGAAGATCACCCTTTATGTAATTGCAGTATCATTTACGTTGGTCTGCATATTCATCTCGTATGATTCAATCACAAAACTCCTTAGTCAGGAAACCGCAAACTGGAGCACTATGGGACTAGTCATATTATTAGTCTCGCTAGTCGTGAACCCTATCTTGATTTATTTCAAAAGAAAATATGGACATAAGCTGGACAGCCCAGCTTTACTTGCCGATGCCAAGGATACCTTTATCTGCCTATACCAAACCGTAGTTGTTCTTGCCGGTTTACTATTGGTAAACTGGCTGGGCTGGTGGTGGGCAGATCCTGTCTCGGCATTACTTATCGTTCCGTACGCTGCAAAAGAAGGCTATGAAGCCTACAATAAAGCTAAAAATATCAATTATAACACCGCACAAAATGACTGAAATTGAAAAAACATTAAATGACCATAACGTGCGTCCCACCGCAATGCGCATCTTGATTTATAAGTATATGGCCGATAGGGATGCCGCCATCGCCCTGACTGATATTGAGAATGCTTTCGCAAAAGCGGATAGAACCACATTGTACCGAACCCTAAAAACGTTTGAAGAAAAAAACGTGGTGCATCACATAGATGACGGAACTGGAATCTCTAAATACGCACTTTGTGAAGAAGGCTGTAATTGTGAAATAGAACAGGATTTGCATTTACATTTTCATTGCACTAACTGTGACGAAACAGTTTGTTTAACGGAACAAAAAATCCCGCATATCAATTTGCCAGATGGATATTTGGCAGAGGATGTTAATCTCGTGGTTACGGGAATATGCGAAAAATGCAGCAGTAATTTACTTTAATAAACAAACGAACAAATTAGATTGATTTTGAAAAAAAGCACTTTTATAATAACTAAAATGGACTGCCCTTCAGAAGAGCAGATGATTCGGATGAAGTTAGAGTCTTATGCTCAAGTAAAACACTTGGATTTTGATATTCCAAACAGAAAATTGGAAGTATATCACGTGGACGACGTCAAGGCGATAAAAACGTCTATAGCCAGCTTAAAACTTGGGGATTCCTTAGAAGGAACCACAGAAGCCGAACCACCCGTAATGGAAGACCAATCCAAACAAAAAAGAATCCTATGGTGGGTGCTGGGAATCAATTTTGGCTTTTTCGTCATCGAAGTGACCACCGGTTGGATTTCTTCTTCGATGGGTCTTGTGGCAGACTCATTAGATATGCTGGCAGATTCCATCGTATATGCATTAAGCCTATTTGCGGTAGGCGGTGCCATTTCAAGAAAAAAGAAGGTTGCGAAATACAGCGGATACTTTCAGATGGCATTGGCAACACTTGGGTTTGCAGAGGTCTTGAGAAGGTTTTTTAGCAATACCGAAACACCCTTGTTTCAATGGATGGTTATCGTTTCAATTTTCGCATTGGCAGGTAATTTGATATCGCTCTGGCTCATCAACAAGGCAAAGAGTCAAGAGGCTCATATGCAGGCAAGTGCCATTTTTACATCCAATGATATTATTGTTAATGGTGGTGTTATAGTAGCTGGGGTGCTGGTTTATTTTCTGAATAGTAAATGGCCCGATTTAGTGATTGGCGGCATCGTTTTCACTTTTGTAATGCGCGGTGCATTGAGAATATTGAAATTATCGAAGTAGTTTTTAAAATGATATCAAACTTGATTTGAATATATGAAAAAGAAAAAAATAAACTTACGTGACTTAGAACCAAAAAAACAACAAGGCGAGCACAGTCACGACGATGGCCATAACCACGGTAATGGTAGTGCATTCAAAACCTATGTACCTGCAATCATAAGTTTTACAATGCTTATCATTGGTATAGGTTTAGATTATTTTGATGTTTCCTTCTTTAAGGATTGGATTCGTATTGCTTGGTATGGTATTGCATATCTTCCTGTAGGGTTTCCTGTTGTAAAAGAGGGTTGGATTAGTATTAAAAAAGGTGATTTTTTTACGGAATTCTTTTTAATGTCTATAGCAACCATTGGTGCATTTGTTATTGGTGAATATCCCGAAGGTGTTGCAGTAATGCTATTTTATGCAGTAGGCGAATTATTTCAAAGTGCTGCTGTAAATCGTGCAAAAGGAAATATAAAAGCATTATTAGATGTTAGACCTAAAGAAGCCAATGTATTTCGTGAGGGAGATTATAAAAGTGTTTCGCCTGAAGTTGTCAATATTGGAGAGAAAATTCAAATTCGTGTAGGTGAAAAAATTCCATTGGATGGCATTTTATTATCCGAAAAAGCATCTTTAAATACAGCTGCGTTAACAGGAGAAAGCAAACCAGATTCCATTCAAAAAGAAGCAAAGGTTTACGCGGGTAGTATTAATTTGGAAAGCGTTATTGAAGTTGAGGTAACCAATAAGTTTGAAGACAGTTCTATTGCGAGAATATTAGACTTGGTTCAAAATGCAACAGCACGTAAATCTAAAACAGAATTATTCATCAGACAGTTTGCTCGTATCTACACACCAATTGTAGTGTTTTTAGCTATTGGTGTTACTTTTATACCTTACTTTTTTGTAGATGATTATGTGTTTAGAGATTGGTTATACAGAGCATTAATTTTCTTGGTAATATCTTGTCCTTGTGCGTTAGTGATTTCAATTCCATTAGGATATTTCGGTGGATTGGGAGCAGCTTCAAAAAATGGAATCTTATTTAAAGGTGCTTCATTTTTAGATGCAATGACCAAGATAAATACTTTGGTAATGGACAAAACAGGAACCGTAACTAAAGGTGTTTTTAAAATCAAAGAAGTAAAAGCAATTGATTGGAAAGAAACCGAATTTATGCAATATTTAATGGCGATGGAAGAACAATCCACGCATCCAATTGCTAAAGCAATTTTAGAGTATAAATCAGAAGGAGAAGATTTTGAAGCTCAAGACGTTTCTGAAATTGCAGGAAAAGGTTTAAAAGGAACGGTCAATGGTAAAACGGTATTGGTAGGTAATAAAGCTTTGATGACCTCAAATGGCATAGAAGTCCCCTCGGAAACAGATGGTATTGTAGAATCCATCGTAATGGTATCCATTGATGGAAATTTTGCAGGTTATGTAACCATTGCAGATGAACTAAAGGATGATGCGCACCAGGCCATTAAACAAATTCGAGATTCCGGAATTTCAAAAATTATAATGCTATCAGGCGACAAGGACTCTATTACACAGCAAGTTGCAAAAGAGTTAAATATCGATTGGGCAAAAGGTGGATTGTTGCCTGAAGACAAATTGAACGAAGTCGAAGAACTCAAAAAGCAATCCGGAACCAAAGTAGCATTTATAGGCGATGGTATTAACGATGCCCCGGTTTTGGCGATAAGTGATGTTGGCATTGCAATGGGTGGTTTGGGTAGTGATGTGGCCATCGAAACGGCGGATGTCATTATCCAGACCGACCAACCCTCTAAAATTGCAAGGGCAATAAAAATAGGTCGGTCTACAAGACGCATCGTATGGCAGAATATAGGTTTGGCATTTGGTGTCAAAGTAATTGTACTGATTTTAGGGGCAGGTGGATTAGCCACAATGTGGGAAGCCGTTTTTGCAGATGTAGGCGTAGCATTATTGGCAATCTTAAACGCAGTAAGATTACAGAAAATGAAATGGGGTTGATTGAATTTGGGAGCGGAAAAAGATTTGGTATAAACTTGAACATACGATAAGCTAAACGTCAACGCTCAAAGCCATACACATTTGCAATTCGCTAAAGCCAACACTGCGCCAAAAATTGCAAAAGAGTATGTCTTGCCAACGCTCATTCCGAACTAAATATGAAACATCGGAAAACCAAGCAGAACGTGAAAAGCACTATGCACAACAATGTATAAAAATAATAGCGGTTTAATCGCTAAAACCAAAGTAAGTAAATATAAAAAAGGTCTGTGTTTAACCGAAAAGTTAGTGCGTGAAAATACACAACAAACCATATACAAACACGTCACCAAATACACCTACTCCAAAACCTCAATCTGTTCAGGATCACTAACAATCATTTGCGGTTTATCTTTATATGTTTGGTAATATCAGTATCTTCCTGTCCTATATAATCACTAACCTCATCAGTACCAATAATCTCTTGAGCAAAAGTGAGTGAGCTATTAATTGAGTCGCATCAGTATTCCTAAACCATATTGATTGCCCTAAAGCCTAACGAAATTCTATAAGCAACTTTTCATTTCATATACTAAAAACCTTAAATTTGAAGCAAATACAGCAAACCTAAAGAATGACCTCTACAGAAATTCAAGAAAAAGTACAGGAATTGGTAAACAACTTTAATCCTGAAACTTTTATATACGACTTATTGCGTGCCTATGGCATTTCTAAAGCCTCGATAACACGCTTGCAAAAGGGAGATTTTAATTTGGCTAAAAATGAAGGTGAAATCTTATATAAAAAGAAACTGTTATTTAAAGAAGCGAGTGAAGATGAGTTAATGGCTTTGGTAGAAGATTTAAGCCAAGAAGAAAACCTAAAGCATAATCCTAGGTTTGTCATTACCACTAACTACAAAGAAATAGCAGCAAAAGATACGCGTACAGGTAAAAACTTGCACGTAGCTATTAAAGATCTACCTAAAAATCATAGTTTTTTCTTGCCTTGGGCAGGTCAAGAAGTATATCAAGCCACCAATGAAAATGAAGCAGACCGTAAAGCTTCTTATCGTATGGCTAAACTATATGATATTCTTATAGAGGAAAATCCAACTATATTAGAAAATGGCGTTCACGATCTTAACCTATTCTTCTCACGTTTGCTGTTTTGTTTCTTTGCAGAAGATACCGATATTTTTCCTGTAGAGGGAATGTTTACCAATACCTTAATGCAGCATACCCAGAAAGATGGTGAAGATGTAGATCATTTTTTAGATGAGCTTTTTCAGGTGTTGAACCTAAAAGAAACCGAAAGGAAAAATGTGCCTGCACATTTAAACCAATTCCCTTATGTAAATGGTGGTTTGTTTAAAGATAAATTAAGCGTTCCTCATTTTAATAAAGAAGCACGGGGTATTTTACAAGAAAGCGGCGAGTTAGATTGGAGCCATATTAATCCCGATATTTTTGGTTCTATGATTCAAGCGGTGGTTAACCCAGACCAGCGTGGCAATTTAGGAATGCATTATACCTCTGTGCCTAACATAATGAAGGTCATTAAACCTTTGTTTTTAGATGAATTGTATGATGAATTAGAAAATGCCAAAGGAAACTCCAAAAAACTAAGAAAATTAGTAGAACGAATTAGTAAACTAAAAATCTTTGACCCTGCTTGTGGTAGTGGTAACTTTTTGATTATTGCCTATAAAGAACTCCGCAAACTCGAAATAGAAATTTGGCAGGCTATATTAGAAACCGAGAGCCAACAGAGTTTTATTTATTCTGAAATACAACTCACCCAATTTTATGGCATAGAAATAGACGACTTTGCCCACGAAATCGCTAAACTTTCCTTATGGTTGGCAGAACACCAAATGAATAAATATTTTGAACACGAACTAGAACTCGGGAAAGCAAAACCCATATTACCATTAAAAGCTTCGGGGAATATTACCTGTGCCAACGCCACCCGAATAGACTGGGAAGAAGTTTGTCCTAAACAAAAAGACGATGAAATTTATTTATTAGGAAATCCGCCTTATTTGGGTAGAAGTCTTAGGAATAAGCAACAACAAAGTGATATGGAGGTTGTTTTTAAAAGTAAAAAGAATTACAAAGACTTGGATTATATAACGTGTTGGTTTTTAATTGGATCAAAATTTATTAAAAACTCAAACTCTAAACTAGCTTTTGTATCAACTAATTCTATTTGTCAGGGTACACAAGTAAGTCTCTTATGGCCATATCTATTAGAAAATGAAATAGCAATTTTTTTTGCACATCAATCTTTTAAATGGAGTAATAGTGCTAAAGGAAATGCTGGTGTTTCTGTTGTAATCATTGGTCTTAGCAATAGTAAATATTTTCAAAAAAGGCTTTACTCAGAATTAGGGGTTAAATATGTGGATAATATAAGCCCTTATTTGACTGACACTAAAGACTTAATTATAACTAATAGGTATAAAACATTATCAAATATACCTAATATTTCTTTGGGGAATGCACCTAAAGATGGGGGAGCCTTACTCATTAGCCACGCAGAATTTGAAAAATATAAAGAAACTGATGACCGTATATTAAAATATATTAAAAAATTTATTGGGGCTAATGAATTTTTAAAAGGCGATTATAGGTACTGTTTATGGATAAATGACTCAGATATTAATGAGGC
>CATQIB010000018.1 GCA_958296185.1 uncultured Mesonia sp. | reverse complement strand
GTACGGTTCATGTACGAGTTAAAAAGATGGAAGAAGCAGGTATAATTACGGGTTCGTCATTATCACTAGACTATAAAAAATTAGGTTATTCTTTTATTGCTTATGTGGGTGTGTTTTTACAAAAAACATCGCAAACTAAGTTTGTTTTAGAGCGTATAAACGAAATACCATTTGTTACCGTGGCACACGTTACAACAGGAAAGTTTAATATCTTCTGTAAAATTAGGGCCAAAAATACTGAGCACGCAAAGAAGATCATTTTTATGATAGATGATATCGAGGGGGTTTACCGTACAGAAACAATGATCTCTATGGAGGAAAGTTTAAATGATAAGAAGCGTTTAATGCATTCTATATTTAAAGAGTTACAATAGAGAAGTAAACTAAACTAAACTGATGTAGATAAAAAAGGAGTCAATTTTTGACTCCTTTTTTTATAATAACCAACTAATCTTCGGTATTTTCTTCCATGGTATGATATACGTTTTGTACATCATCATCTTCTTCTATTTTTTCTATTAATTTCTCTACATCCGCTTGTTCTTCTGGACTAAGACTTTTAGTAGTAGTGGGAATCCGTTCAAAACCAGAAGACAAAATTTCAATACCGCGATCCTCTAATTCTTTTTGAATGGCACCAAAACTTTCGAACGGAGCATAGATTAATATTCCATCCTCATCTTCAAAAACCTCTTCTGCACCAAAATCAATGAATTCAAGCTCTAATTCTTCGGTATCTAACCCTTCTCCTTTAATTCTAAAGTTGCAAGTATGATCAAACATGAATTCTACAGAGCCAGAAGTTCCTAAATTGCCGTTACATTTATTAAAATAGGAGCGAATGTTAGCCACCGTTCTTGTGTTATTGTCGGTTGCTGTTTCAACCAGAATAGCAATTCCGTGTGGAGCATAGCCCTCAAACAAAACTTCTTTGTAATCGCCTTGATTTTTATCACTAGCCCTTTTGATTGCTCGTTCAATATTGTCTTTAGGCATGTTTACAGATTTTGCATTCTGTATAACGGCGCGCAAGCGGGCATTTGAATCGGGATCGGGTCCGCCTTCTTTCACGGCCATAACAATATCTTTACCTATACGTGTAAAGGCTTTAGACATTGCCGCCCATCTTTTCATTTTACGTGCTTTACGAAATTCAAATGCTCTTCCCATAATTTGTATTCATTTTTCTTGACGACAAATTTAAAAAAATCTAAAAATTCTAGGTAAATTTTATTTAAAATTACTCGGTGTCTATTATAGCTTCTATTATTTGTGCTAATTGTATATCTTTTTCTGTTACTCCGCCAGCGTCGTGTGTAGAAAGTGTAATACTCAATTCGTTATAGACATTGCTCCAATCAGGATGATGATTTAAAGCTTCGGCTTCAAAAGCAATTCGAGTCATTATAGAAAATGTTTCCTTGAAATTTTCAAACTCAAACTTGGTTTGTATCGCATTTTCTTGATGTTGCCAACCTTCTAAATCTTTTAATTTATCTTTTATTTCTTGCTCATTCAGTTTTCTCATCGCTTCAGGTTTTTTATTTGCCTTAAAAATAAGAAAGGCTAAGCATTATAAATAGGTAAATTGATTTTAATTTGTGTAAAAATAGTTTTACACAGGTTTAATTTTTTTCGCTTAAAGCGGAAATAATTAGCGTAGCTTAAATTTGTACTAAAACTTTATACCATTAGTAGAATCTGTTATAACCTTATCTAATTCATATCGAAGATGTTGCGGTAATTTGTTTTTAGTTAATAAGGCTAAATACCTATCTTGATTTGAATTGTAGACTCTTCTTAGTAACGGATTGTCTAAGTCTAATTTTTCGCATAATTCTAAAATTAAATCTTCGTGGTGAATTAAATTTTTACTGCCCAAGTGGTAAACTCCGCCATAATGCTGGTTGATCATAAAATGGATTTGAAGACTAAGCCTATTCACGCTGGCCGCATTTATTATAACCTTTGGGAAAACTTCAATAGCCTCCTTGTCTTTATAATTATTCCGTATTTCTTGAATTCTAGGCGAATTTAATCCGTAAAGCATAGGTACTCTGGCAATTATATACTTATAGGTAGGCAGTCTTAAAAGGGCATTTTCTATTTGTATTTGAAACTTGCCGTATATGCTGGTAGAAAAAGTTTTATCGTATTCGTAATTAGGATAATTTGTAAATGCATCAAATACATTTGCGGTAGAAAACTGAATGAATTTTGCCTCGTTTTTACGGAGATAAAACAACAAAGTTTGATAGTTTTCGTGCAAAGCCTTAAAGTCACCTTTTAAACAATGTATTATTATTTTAGGTTGAATTTGCTTGAGCAAATCTTGTAGGTCATCATAATGAAAATTCCAATGTATGTATTGCTGATTTTCATTATAGATTCGTAGAGGCGTTCGATAAGTACCGTAAACGTTAAAATAAGGGGATAGTTCTTTGTAAAGTGTTCTACCAATAAAGCCGCTAGCTCCTAAAATTAATATGTTCTTGTTGTTTTTAATACTAAAAAGTCTATTTAATGTAAAAGCTGTTTATCTCTGCTTTGCGTAATCTTTGAAGACTCAAAGGCATAAACAAAAAATAAACAGCTTTGATTGTAATATGAAATACCTACTATTTTTTGTAAAAAGGAGGTTTGGTTATTTCAGCAGCCACACTTTTCTTTCTTATTTGAATTTTTATGGGTGTGCCTTCTTTGGCGTGTTCAAGTTTTACATATCCCATCCCTATTGCTTTACCTGTTGAAGGAGACATGGTACCACTAGTTACCACTCCAATTTCTTCACCTTGCTCATCAATTATGCTGTAGCCTTTGCGCGGTATACCTTTTTCAGATAATACAAAACCAATTAATTTACGGCCTGGTTTTTCTTCTTTTTGCTTTTTAAGCACTTCATTTCCTTTAAACGATTTATTGAATTTTGTAATCCAACCTAAGCCAGCTTCTATAGGGGTTGTTTCTTCATCTATATCATTGCCGTATAAACAGAAGCCCATTTCTAATCTTAAAGTGTCTCGGGCAGCCAGACCTATTGGTTGAATGCCAAAATCTTTTCCTGCCTCTAAAACACGTTTCCATATTTCGGGAGCTTCTTCGTTTTTAAAATAAATTTCAAACCCACCGCTTCCGGTGTATCCAGTTGCCGAAATAATAACATTTTCTGCGCCGGCAAATTCACCTACTTCAAAATTATAAAATTTTATAGCGTTTAAATCAATAGGGGTAAGTGCTTGCATAGCTTCGATAGACTTAGGCCCCTGAATAGCCAATAAAGAATACTCATCAGAAATATCTTTAATATCTGCATCTACGGTGTTATTCTCTGCTATCCAGTTCCAATCTCTTTCGATATTAGATGCGTTTACTACCAATAGATATTTTTCACTATTAAACCTATAAATAATCAAATCATCTATGATACCGCCCTCGAGGTTGGTCAGGCAAGAGTACTGAGCTTTACCATCTACTAGCTTAGAAGCATCATTGGTGGTAAGATTTTGTATTAAGTCTAAAGCGTTTGGTCCACTAATTAAAAATTCCCCCATATGGGATACATCAAAAACACCTAAGTTTTCGCGTACGTTTTGATGTTCTTCATTAACTCCAGCATAAGATACAGGCATCTCAAAACCAGCATAAGGAACCATTTTTGCTCCCAAATCTTTATGTATTGAATTTAAAGCTGTTTTTTTTCATTGGTTTAAAATTTTAGCAAAGGTAGTTGTTTGTAGCAGTATGACCAAGTATTTAGCTTTAAGAAATATCAGCATCTGGCGCTCCTATTAGCTTAGTAATAAATATGAATTCCTATAAAGAATAGTATATTTGTACAAAACCAGATTATGAAAATTTTTAGCGCAAAACAATTATATCAAGCCGAAGAAATCACTCAGAAAACCAAAATATTGATGCGATACAATTAATGGAAAGAGCAGGTACTAGTGCTTTTGAGCAAATCCATGCCCGATTGGGGAAAGCAGCTGTACAAATCAAGGTTTTTTGTGGTGTTGGAAATAATGGCGGAGATGGCTTAGTCATAGCCAGAAAATTGATTGAAAAAGGTTATGCCGTACAGGTGTTTATCATAAATTATTCTGAACAAAGAACAGCAGGATTCTTATCTAATTATAATGCCATTAAAGAATTATTGAATAAATGGCCCGTAATGGTGAACGAAGAATCTGAATTTCCCATAGTTCAAGCCAATGATGTAGTAGTTGATGCTATTTTTGGAATTGGCTTAAACCGACCCTTAGCTTCTTGGGTAAATAAAATTATAACTCATATAAATGATGCTGGTGCTTACACCTTTGCTATAGATGTGCCATCGGGTATGCAGTTGGATAGTTATAACTCAAAACAACCTATTTTAAGGGCTAATTACACCCTTACTTTTCAAGCTGCTAAATTACCTTTCTTTCTACCCGAAACCGCACCTTATGCCGGCAATATTCAAATTATAGATATTGGTTTAGATCAACAATTTTTACATAATCAAAAAGCGGTAGCAACCTTAATTACTAAAGAACAGGCGGCTGCTTTATATCAGCCTAGGTCTCGTTTTTCGCATAAAGGAGATTATGGACACGCTTATGTAATAGGTGGTAAATACGGCATGATTGGAAGCGTGATTTTAGCCACAAAAGCAGCCCTAAGAATGGGGGCTGGAAAAGTTTCTGCGGTAGTACCTACTTGTGCTTACATACCCTTGCAAACCGTTAATCCAGAGGTGATGGTGAAAACCGTAGCGCACGATGAATATCTTGTAGAGGATAATTTTGAGTTTTCAAGTAAGGATAGGATTTGTTTTGGTGTAGGAGCAGGGCAAGAAGAGAAATCTATCGAAATGTTTACAACCTTGCTGCATCAAGTAAAAACTCCTATAGTAATAGACGCAGATGGTATTAATATGCTAGGTAAAGCTCCTGAGCTATTAAAATTAATTCCAGAGAAATCTATATTAACCCCGCACCCTAAGGAGTTGGTGAATTTAATTGGAGACTGGATGATGACTTTGATAAAATCCGTAAAGTAAAAACTTTTTCGAAAAAATACAGAGTAAGTGTGATAGTTAAAGGAACTTATACTTTAACCGTAAGTGGTGACCACGTTTATATTAATACGAACGGTAACCCTGGCATGGCAACGGCAGGAAGTGGCGATGTGTTGTCGGGTATTTTAATCGGTTTATTAGCCCAAGGTTATGACCCCGCTATTAGTTGTGTTTTTGGAGTCTATATCCACGCTTTAGCTGGAGATTTAGCCATACAAAATACTATACCAGATGCGCTTTTGGCCTCAGACATAATTGCCCACCAAGGTAAAGCCTTACGTTATCTGTTTGAAAAACCCCAAGAAGTAAAGAATTCAAAATAATTGACCTTACAACCCAGCGATGGGTTAATTTTAAAATTTAAAATGAAACAAACACATTACATTAGTAAAGATATTTTAGACCTACCTAAAATACAGCAAATTATAACTCAATCTTATCAATTAGATCTTAGCGAAGAAGCTAAAAGTGCTATAAATAAGGCTAGAAAATACTTAGATGAAAAACTAGCTGAAAGCGAAAGACCGTTTTATGGGATTAATACAGGATTTGGTTCTCTTTGCAACGTGAAAATTTCTAAAGAAAGATTGGCTCAGTTGCAAGAGAATTTAGTAGTTTCTCATGCTTGCGGGACCGGTGCTATTATCAATTCTAAAATAGTGAAAATTATGCTTTTGCTGAAGATTCAATCTTTGAGTTACGGGCATTCTGGTGTTTCAATGGCTACGGTAGAACGTTTGATTTTTTTCTTTAATAATGATATTCTACCCGTTGTTTATGAACAAGGGTCATTAGGTGCATCTGGAGATTTATCACCTTTAGCGCATTTATGTTTACCTCTTTTAGGTAAAGGAGAAGCTTGGTATAAGGGCGAACGATTAACAGGTGAAGAAATTTTAAAGAAACATAATCTTGAACCACTAGTTTTACAGTCAAAAGAAGGATTAGCATTGCTAAACGGAACCCAGTTTATGAGTGCACATGCTGTTTATGCCTTAATAAAAACCTATAAGTTAAGTTATATGGCAGATGCCATAAGTGCTGCTTCCTTAGACGGCTTTGATTGTAATTTATCACCGTTTAATGAGTTGGTTCATTATGTGAGACCACATCGAGGACAGATTAAAACGGCCGAACGTATGCTTGATTTCCTTGACGGAAGTGAAATTGCACAACAAACCAAAGAAAGTGTACAAGATCCTTATTCTTTTCGATGCATCCCGCAAGTTCACGGAGCTAGTAAAGATACCTTGCGTTTTGTACACAAAACGGTAAAAACTGAGATTAATAGTGTAACCGATAATCCGAATATTTTTGTTGAAGAAGATGAAATTATTTCAGGAGGTAACTTTCACGGACAGCCATTAGCATTGGGAATGGATTATTTAGCTATTGCTTGCGCGGAATTAGCTAATATCTCTGAAAGAAGAATTTATCAATTGGTTTCGGGTTTAAGACAGCTTCCTATGTTTTTGGTGAATGACCCAGGCTTGAATAACGGTTTTATGATTCCGCAGTATACTGCAGCTAGTATTGTGAGTCAAAATAAACAACTTTGTACCCCGGCAAGTATAGATTCTATCGTTTCTTCAAATGGTCAAGAAGATCACGTAAGTATGGGGGCTAACTCAGCTACAAAACTAATTAAAGTGGTTGATAATCTAGCTACAGTGTTGGCAATTGAACTTTTTAACGCCTCTCAAGCCTTGTATTTTAGAGCGCCTTTAAAATCTTCTCCTTTTGTAGAGCAATTAATCACGGCGTTTAGAACTGAGGTGCCCGTGGTTAAACAAGATAAGGTAATGGCAAATGAGATTCATAAAGCAGTAGACTTTATAAATCAGTTTACAATCGATGAAGAATTGTTGTTTTGCAGTTAAAAATATTCATTAACTTAGAGCTTAGTTGTAAAATTATATATTTTGAAAAATAAAATTATTTTAATGTTAGGCTTTTCGTTTGTGAGTTACAATTTATTCTCTCAAATAGACTCAACCAAGACATCTTTTCTATTTGATAAATCGATAGAAAATGCGGTTTTAATAGATAACTCTAGTTTAGGAAATATGATATTCGTAGAGAAAAATAGAGAAAATGTTAATTCTAAAATCCTAATTTATCATAATAATAAATTTTATCAATTTGATAATTATATAGACAGTTTAAAGTTAAAAGAAAATATTAACTTTAAGATTTTACGAGGTGAGGAGCTGAAGGAATTTTTATATAATAAAATTAATACAGTTATTCTTACAGAATCCGATTATAAATCCCATAAAAAACAAACCAATTAAGTTTGGTTATGTAAGGTTTAAAATTAAAAAGCCTCAACTTTTAAAGTTGAGGCTTTTTAATTTTAATTATACCTTAAACTAAGAGTCTTCTTGTTGTTCTGGTGTTTCTTTTTTAGTGATTTGTACAACAAGTTGTTTGTTGTCTTCATCTAGATCCATAACTACATGGTCTCCCTCTTCTAATTTGGTATTTATAATTTCTTCCGCTAAGGCATCTTCAACGTATTTTTGAATAGCTCTTTTCAATGGTCTGGCACCATATTGCTGATCAAAACCTTTATCGGCGATATAATCTTTGGCTTTCTCTGTGAGCTCTAGATTGTAACCTAAATCTTTAACGCGAGTAAATAGTTTAGCAAGCTCAATATCTATAATCTTATGAATATCTTGTCGCTCTAGTGCATTAAAAATAACCACATCATCGATTCGATTTAAAAATTCTGGAGCAAAGGCTTTCTTTAGCGCATTTTCAATTATACTTTTTGTATTAGCATCGGCTTGCTCTTTTCTAGCTTTAGTACCAAACCCAACTCCTTGACCAAAATCTTTTAATTTACGTGCTCCGATATTTGACGTCATGATGATAATGGTATTTCTAAAATCTATTTTTCGTCCAAGACTATCGGTTAAATAGCCATCATCCAAAACTTGAAGCAACATATTAAATACATCTGGATGTGCTTTTTCAACTTCATCAAGAAGAATAACGGCATAAGGTTTTCTTCGTACTTTTTCGGTTAGTTGGCCGCCTTCTTCGTAACCAACATATCCTGGAGGAGCACCAACTAAACGTGAAATGGCAAATTTCTCCATATATTCACTCATATCAATTCGAATAAGGGTGTCCTCATTATCAAAAAGTTCTTTTGCTAAGACTTTCGCTAACTGCGTTTTCCCTACGCCTGTTTGTCCTAAAAAGATAAATGATCCAATAGGTTTGTTAGGGTCTTTTAAGCCTGCACGGTTACGTTGTATGGCTTTAACTACTTTAATTACGGCTTGATCTTGGCCAATAACCTTTCCTTTGATTCGGTCTGGTAATTTGGCTAATTTATTGCTTTCAGTTTGAGCTATACGATTTACTGGTATTCCCGTCATCATTGAGACTACATCAGCTACATTTTCTTCATTTACAAGCTCTCTATGTTTTTTACTTTCTTCTTCCCATTTTTCTTGAGCAACCTGTAATTCTTGCTCTAAGTTTTTCTCATCATCCCGAAGTTTAGCAGCTTCTTCATATTTCTGTTTTTTAACCACAGAGGTTTTAGTTTCACGTACCTTTTCAAGCTGGCGTTCGAGATCTAAGATACGTTTAGGCACCTCAATATTGGTGATATGTACACGCGATCCTGCCTCGTCTAAAGCATCTATGGCTTTATCGGGTAGGAACCTGTCAGTCATATAACGGTTTGTTAATTTAACACAAGCTTCAATTGCTTCGGGAGTATACGTCACATTATGATGTGATTCATACTTTGGTTTTATATTATTTAGAATTTCTATGGTTTCATCTACCGTAGTAGGTTCTATGATTACCTTTTGGAATCTACGTTCTAGTGCGCCATCTTTTTCTATATGTTGTCTGTATTCGTCTAAAGTTGTAGCTCCAATACATTGCAATTCACCACGGGCCAAAGCTGGTTTAAACATATTACTAGCGTCTAAACTTCCTGTGGCTCCGCCAGCTCCCACAATGGTATGAATTTCATCAATAAACAGAATGATATCGTCATTTTTTTCCAATTCATTCATCACCGCTTTCATACGTTCTTCAAATTGACCGCGGTATTTTGTGCCCGCCACTAAGCTCGCTAAATCTAATGTGACTACCCGTTTATCAAATAAGATTCTAGAAACTTTACGTTGTACAATCCGTAAAGCTAAACCTTCTGCAATAGCACTTTTACCCACTCCGGGTTCACCTATAAGTAATGGATTATTCTTTTTTCGTCTACTTAATATTTGCGAAACTCTTTCTATTTCTTTTTCACGACCTACTACGGGATCTAATTTTCCTTCATCTGCCATAGCGGTCAAATCGCGTCCAAAGTTGTCGAGAACTGGTGTTTTCGATTTTTTATTTACTTTACCTGTTTTTGATCCACTATTTGTGTCAAAAGGGTTTTTACGGGAAGCATCGCCCTCATTTGCGTCCTCATTGGGGAAATTTGCGGTGGGGGTGGGGTCTATATAATCGTTATCTTGTGTTATCATAGCTTTAAATTCTCCCTTCACATTATCATAGTCAATTTTTAATTTGTTCAATAATTTGGTGGTCGGGTCGTTTTCATTTCTTAAAATACACAGCAATAAATGTGCGGTGTTAATTGTTGAGCTTTGAAAAAGTTTAGCTTCTAAAAAAGTGGTTTTCAAAGCGCGTTCTGCTTGCCTAGTGAGATGAAGATTTTTTTTCTCGTTGCTAATAAATGCATTATCGGGATTTGCCGGACTTAAAATCTCAACCTTACGCCGAAGTAATTCTAAATCAATTTCTAATGCTTCTAAAATGTCTATAGCTTTTCCGTTTCCATCACGAATCAAGCCTAGGACTAGATGCTCTGTTCCTATGAAATCGTGGCCTAAGCGCAGCGCTTCCTCTTTACTGTATGTAATTACATCTTTTACTCGGGGTGAAAAATTATCGTCCATAATTTAAAATATTCCTTTTCTCAAAAATTCAATATACCTATTTCAAAAAGCATTCCTTTTTTAGGCTACATGCTAATAGACAAAATAAATGGCAGAAATCAAAAAAATACGATATAAAATTACATTCGAAAGCCCATAAAACTTTGTTAATAATTTTGATGTAAAAGGCTTTAAAAACAAGCCAAATTTGCTTACATTGGCACGTTAGAAAAATTAAACTATAATATACTAGATTTATGGCTGAAGGAGAAAAGTTAATTCCTATTAATATAGAGGAAGAAATGAAATCGGCTTACATAGATTATTCTATGTCGGTTATTGTTTCCCGTGCTTTACCCGATGTGCGTGACGGATTAAAGCCCGTACACCGTAGAGTTTTATTTGGAATGTATGAGTTAGGTGTACTGTCAAACCGAGCCTATAAAAAATCAGCAAGAATTGTGGGTGAGGTATTGGGTAAATATCACCCTCACGGAGATACTTCAGTTTACGATACAATGGTGCGCATGGCCCAAGAGTGGAGTTTACGTTATATGTTGGTAGATGGTCAGGGTAACTTTGGTTCTGTAGATGGAGATAGCCCAGCAGCGATGCGTTATACAGAGGCAAGAATGCGAAAGATTAGTGAAGAGATGTTGGCCGATATAGATAAAGATACGGTTGATCATTCTCTCAACTTTGATGATACGCTTAAAGAGCCTACTGTATTACCTACGCGTATTCCAAATTTATTGGTGAACGGAGCAAGTGGTATTGCCGTGGGTATGGCTACAAATATGCCACCGCATAACCTAACCGAGGTTGTGGATGGGACCGTGGCTTATATTGATAATCCTGAAATAGAAATAGACGAACTTATTGAACATGTAAAAGCTCCTGATTTTCCTACAGGTGGGATTATTTATGGGTATGATGGAGTTCGAGAAGCGTTTAAAACTGGTAGAGGGCGCGTAGTGATGCGAGCTAAAGCTACGTTTGAAGAGGTTAAAGGACGTGAGTGCATAGTGGTTACCGAAATTCCTTACCAAGTCAATAAAGCAGATATGATTAAGAAAACTGCAGACATGGTTAACGATAAAAAAATAGAAGGTATATCGCTAATTAGAGATGAGTCTGACAGAAATGGGATGCGTATTGTGTATATGCTTAAACGTGATGCAATCCCGAATATAGTTCTTAATTTACTATATAAACATACGGCTCTGCAGTCTACTTTTAGTGTGAATAATATCGCATTAGTGAAAGGAAGACCGCAAATGCTGAATTTAAAAGATATGATTCAGTATTTCGTAGAGCATCGTCACGAAGTAGTGGTAAGAAGAACAGAGTTTGAACTAAAGAAAGCAGAAGATAGAGCTCATATATTAGAAGGGTTAATTATAGCATCAGACAATATAGACGAAGTTATTGCTTTAATCAGAAGCTCATCAAATGCCGAGGAAGCGAGACAAAAATTAATAGATCGTTTTGAGTTAAGTGAACTCCAAGCCAAGGCCATTGTTGAGATGCGCTTAAGACAATTAACTGGTCTTGAACAAGATAAGTTAAGGGCAGAGTATGAAGATTTAATGGAAACCATTGAAGAATTGAAAGCTATATTAGCTAGCAAAGAAAAGAGAATGGAAATCATTAAGGAAGAATTGCTTGAGGTAAAAGAAAAATATGGAGACGAACGTAGATCTGAGATTAATTTTGCTGGAGGTGATTTGAGTATCGAAGATATGATCCCCGATGAACAAGTGGTGATATCTATCTCTCATGCAGGTTACATAAAACGTACTTCATTATCTGAGTATAAAACCCAAAAGAGAGGTGGTGTAGGGTCAAAAGCTAGTACTACACGTAATGAGGACTTCTTAGAAGATTTGTTTGTAGGCACCAACCATCAATATATGTTATTTTTCACCCAAAAAGGAAAATGTTATTGGATGCGTGTTTATGAAATACCAGAAGGTAGCAAATCTTCTAAGGGTAGAGCGATCCAGAACTTAATCAATATTGATCCAGAGGATAAAATTAAAGCCTTTATTTGTACGCAAGACCTAAAAGATGAAGATTACATTAACGGTCATTATGTCATAATGGCAACTAAAAAAGGTCAAGTTAAGAAAACATCATTAGAGCAATATTCAAGACCTCGAGCCAACGGTATTAATGCCATAACCATTAAAGAAGGTGATGAATTGCTTTCTGCAAAATTAACTAATGGAGACAGTCACGTAATGCTTGCTCTAAAAAGCGGTAAATGTATTCGTTTCGAAGAAAGTAAAACCAGACCTATGGGCCGAAATGCCTCTGGTGTACGAGGAATTACCCTAGGTCACGATAAAGATGAAGTGGTTGGCATGATTACCATTGAAAATCCTGACGAAGAAACTGTTTTAGTGGTTTCAGAGAACGGATATGGTAAACGAACATTTATTCAAGATCCTGAAAACGGTGAAGATATTTATCGCGTTACCAATAGAGGTGGAAAAGGAGTTAAAACCATTTCAATAACTGAGAAAACAGGTGAGTTGGTTACCATAAAAAGCGTGACCGATAATGACGATTTAATGATTATTAATAAATCTGGATTAGCAATTCGTATTGAGGTTAAGAATTTAAGAACTATGGGTAGAGCCACGCAAGGGGTTCGTTTAATTAACCTAAAAGGCGATGACTCTATTGCTGCCGTGGCTAAGGTGGCAAATGAAGAGGAAGAAGAAACTTTAGAAGAAATCAACCCAAATGAATCTGGGATTAACAATGAAGTTCAAGATAGTGCCAATGAAAATGGCACAACTATTGAATCGGATGATGAAAAATAATTTATTAGCAATTTATTAATTATGAAAAAGAGTATAATTACTATAGGTTTAGCCTTTTTAACCGTGGGCGCTTTTGCTCAGAAAAAAGAGATAAAAAATGCGCTTAAAGCTACCGAAGCTGGAAAGTATAGTGAAGCAAAAAACTTACTACAATCTGTAGAAAGCATGGTGGCAACCGAAAAAGATAAGGTGAAAGCAGATTTTTACTTAGCAAAAGGAAATGCTTATATGGGAGATCCAAAGGCCACTACCGATAATACATCAGAATTGGTTATGGCTGCCAAGGCATATAAAAAAGCAATTGACTTAGGTGAAAAAGATGCAGAACAGAAGTTAGCCTTATTAAAAGCTAAAATGATAAATTCGGCTGTTGAAGATCAGAAAGCATCAAAATTTAGTGAAGGTTCTAAAAAATTGATTGCTCTATATGAGTTAGACAAAAGTGATACATTGAGCTTGTATAATGCAGCCAGTCTAGCCGTGGCAGGAAAAGATTATGATAAGGCATTAGAATATTACTTACAGCTTGACAAAATGGGTTATGAAGGTACTAGTACTATTTATACAGCTGTAAATAAAGAAACCAATGAAGTAGAATCTTTTGCAAATAAAAATCAACGTGATATTTATTTAAAATCAGGATCTCATATTAAACCTGAAACAAAGCAATCTGAATCTAAAAGACCGGAGATTATAAAGAATATCGCACTTATTTATGTTGAGCAAGGTAATCAAGAAAAAGCGATGACTGCTATTGCAAAAGCAAAGGAAGAAAGCCCTAATGATACCGCATTATTACTCTCTGAGGCTGATATTTACCATAAAATGGATAAAATGGATAAATATTCTGAAACGGTAGAAAAAGTTCTTGAAATTGAACCAAATAACCCTGTATTGTATTATAATTTAGGGGTAAGTTCAATGAGTATGGGAGCTACCCAAAAAGCAATTAATTACTATGAACAAGCTATTGAGTTAGATCCTGACTTTACAAATGCTTATGTAAACCTTGCTTCAGCTATTCTTGATCAAGAGAAGCCAATTGTTGAGGAAATGAACAAGTTAGGTATGTCTGATGCCGACACTAGAAAGTATAATAAATTACAAGAACAACGCCTTGAGTTATATAAAGAGGCAGTTCCTTATTTAGAAAAGGTGTTAGAAAAAGAAGAGAAGGGGACGGGCTTACGTCAACAGGCTACTCAAACTTTAAAACAGATATATAGCTTATTAGGAGAAACTCAAAAAGCGAAAGCATTACAAGATTAACATTTCAATGTATTAATCATGTAAAAAAAATCGGGCGTTAAGGCCCGATTTTTTTATATGATTTTTTTAATCACTCTTAATTTATGGGAATATCTATTGGTATTCGTATTAAAAATCCCTGTGTGATCAATTCTATCAATCCGTACTTTTCCATGGGCGTGAATAATATAATTATCGGGCATTATAATTCCCACGTGTATAATATTACCCTCGTGATTATCAAAAAAAGCTAGATCACCAGGTTCACTTTCTTCGACGAAACTTAAAGCCTCACCTTGTTTGGCTTGTTGAGAGGCATCTCGCTTTAATGAATACCCATTTAACTTATATACCATTTGAGTGAATCCACTGCAATCAATCCCGAATGGTGTTTTACCGCCCCATAAATAAGGAGCATTCAGGTATAACATTGCCGTTGAAAGCAATTTTTTTTTAGGTTGAATTCCTGTGATTCTTTGGCCTTCATATTTACTTTTGAACCAGTGTAAGTTTTGCACGCTGGCCCCTAAGGTTATTGGTGTCAATTGGCCAAAAGAATCTTGAATATAATCAATCAAGTCGGCTGCAAACTCAGGACTTTGATTCTCAATTTCTTTAAATTGCTCCTTGCTAATTTCATGAAAATGAAGTGTATCAAGCCATCCTTCATATCCATCAAAGGCAATTCTTATTTTCACCCACTTTTTCCTAATTTCAATAAGCTTAAAATGGTCACCAAACAAAAGTTGAGTGACCATTTCACTAGATTCGCTAGGTTCAAACCTAACAGCAACGCTATTTAAAGCACATATACCGTAATGCATTCACTAATTCTTAAGCGTTTCTTTCAATCACCATGGCAGAGGCACCACCACCACCGTTACAAATGGCAGCTGCACCTAGTTTGGCGTTATTTTGCTCTAAAACATTAATTAAGGTGATAAGAATTCTTACACCACTGCAGCCTAAGGGATGTCCTAATGATACTGCACCACCATTTACATTAACTTTATCATTCTGTAAACCTAAAATTTTCATATTGGCCAAGCCAACAACAGAAAATGCCTCGTTAAATTCGAAATAGTCGATTTCATCTTGACTTACTCCCGCTTTTGCTAAGGCTTTTGGTAGAGCTTTAGCTGGTGCAGTTGTAAACCATTTAGGTTCTTGGGCTGCATCAGCATAACCTTTAATGGTGGCCAAAGGTTTTAAATTTAGTGCTGCGGCTTTTTCTTTACTCATTAGTATTACTGCTCCTGCTCCGTCATTTATAGTTGAAGCATTAGCGGCTGTTACCGTTCCTTCTTTTGTAAAAGCAGGCCTTAGCGCTGCTATTTTATCCATTCTTACGTTTTTGTATTCCTCATCTTCATTAACTATTATTGGATTACCTTTACGCTGCGGCACTTCAACTGGAACAATCTCATTCTTAAATTTACCTTCTTCCCAAGCTTTTTTAGAACGCTCATAAGATTGTATGGCAAATTGATCTTGGTCCTCTCTAGAAAATTCATATTCGGTAGCGCACAAATCAGCGCAAACCCCCATTGCATTTTGATCGTAAGCATCAACCAAACCATCTTTTTGCATTCCGTCAATCATTTGTGCAGGGCCAAATTTTGTTCCTTTTCTTAAGTGTAAATAATGTGGTATTTGACTCATGTTCTCCATACCTCCAGCTACAATTACCTCCGCAGCACCTAAAGCGATACTTTGTGCAGCTTGCATAACAGTTTTCATTCCACTAGCACAAACCTTGTTCACTGTGGTGCAAGGTACATTTTGTGATATACCTGCTGCTAAAGCGGCTTGTCTAGCTGGTGCTTGACCGTTACCTGCTTGTACAACATTCCCCATTAAAACTTCTTGCACCTCTTTTGGATCTAAATTTATTTTTTCTAAAGCTCCTTTAATGGCAATAGCGCCTAATTGTGTAGCCGGAATGCTTGACAAACTTCCTAAAAAACTACCTATAGGGGTTCTTACCGCACTTACAATAACAACTTCTTTACTCATATTCCTGTATTTTATTTTCAAGTCACGAATTTAACGATTTTCTGGTCAACAACACAATGCTTTTTAAGCATACAAGCTTATTTTTATTACTTTTGAAGGATAAGCATAAATAATGGAAAAAATAGTTGACACTATATATAAGAAACAGGCACTGATTTATAAATTGTTTTTGTATATTTTTGCTGTTTCTCTTATTGTATATTTGTTTCCTAAGGGTAATAAATTTAAGTATGAATTAATCAAAGGGAAGCCATGGCAGTATGAAAATTTATATGCTCCATTTGATTTTGCTATCTTAAAAACAGAAGATGAAATTGCTACTGAGCAAGATGAAATTAGAACAAATCATATACCTTATTACGATTACGACTCTTTAGCCACACAAAGCGTTTACAACAATTTTCAAAAGCAATTCAGTAAGGTTTTCCCAGACACAATTAATGCTGCAAAACAAAGGTACTTGCAAAATTCTGGTATTCAGATATTAAACAAAATCTATCGTCACGGAATACTTGTTCAAAATGTTCGATTCAATAGCAATAGTCTCGTTTATTTAAAAAAAGGCAATGAAGCAAAAGAAGTAGCCTATAAAAAGATTCTCCGACAAGAAAATTTGGGCGATTTTCTCGATACACAAATAGAAAAAGCTGAGTTAGAAACTTACCAACCTTTTTTTAAAGAACTATTTTTCAATATACTTAAACCTAATGTTCATTTAAATGAAAGTTTAACCCAAGACGACTTAAAGTCAAAATTAGAGGCTTTTTCATTTACCAAGGGTAGTATTTCAAAAGGAAGCAAAATTATAGAAAAGGGAGAAGTTATTGATCAAGATAAGTTTAGGATACTAGTTTCCTTGCGTAAAGAATATGAATCTAATTTTTGGGGCGCTACAAGTTATTATATTGTATTAATAGGTCATACTTTATTAGTAGCCCTGGCCTTATTAATGTTATTTCTTTTTATTAAAAAATACAGAGAAGAAATTTTTGAAAGCAATACGAAAGTTACCTTTATTATTTTCAATATCTTAATCAGTGTTTTTCTTACGGTTACAGTATTACATTTAAATGTAAATTATATTTACGTGGTGCCACTATGTATACTACCGTTAACTTTAAAAGCTTTTTTTGATGCCAGGTTGGGTTTATTTACTCACGTGATAACCGTTTTAATTCTAGGTTTTATTGTACCCAACAGCTACGAGTACATGTTTTTGCAAATAATAGCTGGTATTGTAACCATTCTTACCATTTCAGAATTATATAAAAGAGCTAATTTATTTATTTCTGTTGGTCAAATTACCGCAGTGTATATTTTTGCTTATTCGGCTTTTACCATTATTCAAGAAGGTGATTTAAGCAAAATAGATTACCAAACTTTATTGATATTTCTTTTAAGTGGATTAGCTACTCTATTTGTTCAGCCACTCATTTACGCGTACGAGAAATTGTTCGGATTGGTTTCAGATATGTCACTTTTAGAGCTATCAGACACTAATAGTAATTTACTTAAAGAACTTTCTAATAAGGCTCCAGGAACTTTCCATCATAGTTTAAACGTGGCCAATTTAGCCGAGGCAGCAGCAAATGAAGTAGGAGCAAATGCATTATTGGTTAGGGTAGGGGCTCTTTATCACGATATAGGGAAGATGACCAACCCGACCATGTTTACCGAAAATCAAACTACTTCTGTTAATCCACATGATGAATTGCCTCCAAGTGAAAGTGCAGATATTATTATAAATCACGTTGTTTACGGAATAGAAATTGCCAAAAAATACAATCTACCCGATCGCATAATTGATTTTATAAGAACGCATCATGGGACCACCTTGGTGTATTACTTTTATCAACAAGCAAAAAAAGAAGCTGAAAATAATCTAGAAGATATTGATGAAAAAAGATTTATGTATCCTGGTCCTAAACCGTTCAGCAAAGAAACAGCTATTTTAATGATGAGTGACAGTGTAGAGGCTGCCAGCAAAAGCTTAAAAGAACCCACCGCTCAACTTATTGATGATTTTGTAGAAAAAATTATCAACAAACAAATGGATCAAGGTCAATTTTTAAACGCTGATATCACCTTTAAAGAAATACAGAATATTAAGAAGATTTTAAAACGAAAGCTCAAGAATATTTACCATCTTAGGATAGAATATCCAGAATAAATGAGATGAAATTTGGTAAAGTAAAATTATCGGAAATTAATAAGTTGTATCTTCCTCAAGACCATAAGCAAACACAAAATGTTTTGCATAAGTTTAAACCCCACTTCTTTGAAGAAATTCGGGTTGGAGATTCAACTTGGACGAATTTAAAGCCAAATCATAAAAAAACAAAGCTCTCCGAGTATCAAGAAAAATTAAATGCCGTAGAATTGAATGCTTCTTTTTATAGAAACTGGTCGGCCAATCAATATCAAAAATGGCAAGAACAAGTAGATAATAATTTTAAATTTTGTCCTAAAGTGCCTCGGCAAATTTCACATTATAAAAGACTTGAAAATTGCGAATTGGCTACCCAGCATTTTACCGAGAATATTTCAAACCTAGGCAATACATTAGGCTGTAGCTTTATGCAGATGCCAGAAAACTTTCAAGCCAATGAAACCAATCTAATACGTCTTGCTCATTTTATTAAATTATGGCCTTACGAGTTACCGCTAGCGATAGAATTAAGACACTTTTCGTGGTTTAAAGATGAGGACTATGCCAACAAGCTAAATAATTTACTTTTAGCTTATAATATAAGCAGTGTAATTACCGATACGCCAGGAGAAAGAGCCGTTTTACATATGCGCTTAACCACAAATACAGCCTTTATTCGGTTTAATGCTTTAAATGAGGCTATCGATTATGAGCGGATTGATGAATGGGCGAATAAGATAGAAGACTGGTATAATAAAGGACTCAAGAAATTATACTTTTTCATGCATCAAGGCGATCAAGAAAATAAGGGGGTTTTATTATCCTATTTTATTACAAAATTGAACAAGCGGTATAATATTAATATTAAAAATCCTATTGTATTAAAATGAGCGAAGACATTTCAATTACAACCGACGCTGTGGTTTTTCACAAATCTAATTCTGGCATATATGTCTTATTGATTAGAAGAAAGAATCAACCATTTAAAGATGCCTGGGCATTACCTGGTGGTTTTTTAGAACCTAAAGAAACCCTGAAATATGCTTGCGCACGAGAACTAGAAGAAGAAACAGGATTAAGAATTAAAAATTGGACACAAACAGGGATTTATGATGACGTTAAACGCGATCCCAGAAAAAGAATTATCAGCATCGCTTTTGCTAGTCTATTAACAGAAAGACCTATCGCAAAAGCAGCTGATGATGCAAAAGAAGTAAGCTGGGAAATCTTACCCATAAAGGAAGATATTTCTTTAGCCTTTGATCACCAGCAAATTATAGAAGACGCAATTTTAAAATTAAATATACAAAATGAGATTTCATACACGTAAATGGGTAAAACCCGAAGACCTTAACCCTAATGCCACCCTTTTTGGCGGTAGACTTTTAAGTTGGATAGACGAAGAAGCGGCACTATATACCGTAGTACAATTAGAAAATTCTAAAACGGTTACAGCTTATATGAGCGAAATAAGTTTTAAAAGTTCTGCCAAACAAGGAGATATTATTGAAATAGGAATTGAAGTAGTGAAGTTTGGAAAAACATCAATTACACTAAGAAGTGAAGCAAGAAACATGATGACTAGAGAAACTATTCTGGTAGTTGACCAAATAATCATGGTTAATTTGGGAGAAGATGGTAAGCCAATCCCGCACGGTAAAAGCAAGGTTGAGTTTGTACGCGATCGGCTTAAATCAAAATAACCTATTTATTATTGGGTAAATATTTTTTATCGGCGTAAAATGGACCAAAAGGTAAGATAGAGCAAATAATAACAATTGCTAAGGTTTTTAAAGACCAATTTAGTTTCTCATACATCCAATAGGCACCCATTACGTATAAAACAAAAAGCACACCATGAGCCATACCAACGGTTCTAACCATTTCTGGACTATCAAACATATACTTTAAAGGCATCGCAATTAATAATAAGACCAAAAAAGATATAGCTTCTAACGTGCTAACCCATCTAAAAACCCGAATAAATTTATCCATAATTTTTTTAAGGCAAAGATACGATAATCATAAAGTACAATTCGTAAAACAAACTAAATAATTACTTAGATAATTTAGTATGTTTGTTTAAAATAAAAAAAATGAAAATTTTAGTAACAGGAGGTCTTGGATATATCGGGTCACATACGGTTGTTCAATTGCTTCAAAACAACTATGAAGTCATAATTATTGATAATTTATCAAATTCTAGCTTTACAACCTTAGAAGGAATTTGTAGTATTACTAATAAATCTCCGAAATTTTCAAGATTAGATTTAAGAAACCCTTTAAAGGTACAGCAGTTTTTTGATGAGCACCAAGACATTCAGGGCATAATTCATTTTGCGGCCTCAAAAGCTGTGGGCGAAAGTGTAGAAAAGCCTTTATTGTATTATGAGAACAATCTCAATACACTTGTTTTTCTTTTGCAAGAGATGCGAAGAAGAAACCTTAATAATTTTATTTTCAGTTCTTCTTGTACCGTTTACGGTCAAGCCGATTTGTTACCGATAGATGAAAATGCTCCTGTGAAAACAGCAGAATCACCTTATGGAAACACCAAACAAATAGGGGAGGAAATTATAAAAGATTTTAGTAAAAGTGAAAAACAGTTTAAGGCTATCGCTTTGCGTTATTTTAATCCAATAGGGGCACACCCTTCCGCGCGCATTGGGGAGTTACCAATGGGAATACCCCAAAATTTAGTGCCCTTTATAACACAGACCGCTATAGGAAAACGAGATAAATTATCTGTATTTGGAGACGATTACCAAACAGCTGATGGTACGGCCATTCGAGATTATATTCATGTAATGGATTTAGCAGAGGCACATATGGTGGCTTTAGAGCGTTTAATTAAAGGGAAACAAGCAAAAAACTACGAGGTTTTTAATATTGGTACAGGTAAAGGAAGCTCGGTAATGGAGGTTATAAAAGTTTTTGAAAAAGTAACGGGAGAGCCTTTAAATTACGAGTTAACGAGTAGAAGACCAGGAGATGTAGAGGCAGCATTTGCCGATACTACAAAAGCAAATCAAGAATTGGGTTGGAAGGCTAAGCACAGTCTTGAAGAGGCTTTAATCAGCGCTTGGGCTTGGGAAAAAAGATTAGCTGAAGCGGAAAAAAATGAAATATAATTATAAGATAAAGCCCGTTTGTTAAACGGGCTTTATCTTATAAATTTAAAAAATTACTAGAATTCGTAATTCTGTAAAGCTTCATTATACTCTCTAATTTCTTCTATATTCAACTTATTATCGCTATCTTTAATAAGGTTTATGAAATAAATCATGCTTTGATCGGCATCAAATTCATTTTCGGTTTCAAGACGCTCGTCAGTCTCTTCTTCTATTTCTTCTAGCTCATCTTCTTCCAAAGCCTCTAAAGGTTCTTCCTCTGGAATAGGAATATCAAAAGTAAAAGTTTCTTCAATATGCTCATAAGCCAAACGCAGTGCTTTGGCCACAACTGGTCTTTTTTCTTCAACCGCAAAAGGGCGTAGCTCTTTTAAATCGGCTACTAAAGTGTTGGCAATGATTCCTACTTGATTAAGCTCATCTAAAATTTTGGCTATAAGTTTTTGTGCTTTTGGATTATTCAATGTAGCTAGTTTTTAAAGTTATTAGAATTGCAAAAGTAAGGGTTTATGTCTAAAAATTTTCATGCTAGACTTAAAATTATCATCTAATTTTTTTTCGGTGTATATTAATGTTTTGATTTACAAACCGATAAATTTAAAAGTAGAAATTCTTTTAAATTAGGCTATAAATTCCTTTAAAACTGCTTAATTTTGCAGGATTAAATTTCTAACAAGATTAACATTTAAGACCTCTTTAATGACCGATATTATGGTGGAGAATACGAAAGACAAAATTGAAAAAAGCAATACTGAAAAAGAATTGTATGGCTACCAACAAGAAGATTTGAATAAAATATTTTCTTATCTAGATGAAGCACCAGACAACTTTAATTTGCTATATCAATTACCAACAGGTGGGGGAAAAACCGTTATATTTTCAGAAATTGTTCGGCGCTATATTAATCAAACAGACAAAAAGGTTGTTATTTTAACGCACAGGATTGAGCTATGTAAGCAGACCTCAAAAATGTTGAAAGGATTTGGGGTAAAAAACAAAATCATTAATTCAAAAGTAAAAGAACTTCCCGATCAGGACGATTATCAATGCTTTGTTGCGATGGTAGAGACTTTAAATAACCGCTTGAATGATGATAAATTAGAAGTAGCCGATGTTGGCTTGGTAATTATAGATGAAGCACATTATAATTCATTCACAAAATTATTTAAGTATTTTGAAGATTCATTTATTTTAGGTGTTACGGCCACCCCTTTAAGTTCTAACATTAAGTTGCCGATGAAAGACAACTACCAAGAACTAATAGTGGGTAATTCAATTCCATCATTAATACAGCAAGGATTCTTAGCGCGAGCAAAAACTTATAGCTATGATGTAGGTTTAACCTCTTTGCAGGTAGGTATTAACGGAGATTACACCGTAAAATCATCTGAAGACCTTTATACGAATATGTCAATGCAAAATAAGCTTGTTCAGGCTTATGAAGAGCATTGTAAAGGTAAAAAAACCTTAATTTTTAACAATGGGATAAATACTTCGTGGTACGTCTATCAAACTTTTAAAGATGCTGGGTATGAAATCAAGCACTTAGACAATACCCATTCTAAAAAAGAAAGAAAAGAAATTTTAAAATGGTTTAAAAATAAACCCGATGCTATCCTGACCTCAGTGAGTATTTTAACTACCGGTTTTGACGAGCCTACTGTTGAAAATATTATTTTAAACCGAGCTACTAAATCTTTAACGCTCTATTACCAAATGATTGGTCGTGGTTCTCGTAAATTACCAGGGAAAGATACTTTTAATGTTATTGATTTGGGAAATAATGCTGCGCGTTTTGGGCTTTGGGATGCACCAGTAGATTGGCAGCTTATATTTAAAAATCCAGACTATTTCTTAGAGAATATTACTGGTGATGAGGAGATAGAAAGAGAGTTTAAGTACAAGATGCCCGCTGAAATAAGGGAAATGTTCAAAAACTCAGAAGACATTGAGTTTGATATTAAAGCAGCATATGAAAAGGCGGTGAATAATGGAGAGAAATCAAAAAAGGTTTTAGAAGCTTCAATAGAGCAGCATGCCAAAATGTGTATAGAGAATAGTGAAGATGTGTTTGACGCTAGAATTTTGGCAAGAGAATTAGCCGATGATATTAGAGATCGTGTTAAACGTTACTCGTATTGCATTATCAATAATACCAAAAATTACCGTGACTGGTTGTATGAAGATTACAACCGCAAATTGCGTTCTAGAATCAATGAATTATTTATTGACTAACGAAAGAACCAATAGAACATATTATAAAATAAAAAACTAGCGTTTCTTGCGCTAGTTTTTATTTAAATATAAATTTTTCTCTAAAGTAATTTTATTATCACTTAGTTTAGCGCACCAAAAATCATCACACCATAAATGAAAAAACGTAAAAAGCGCAATAAACCGAAAAGCAAATAACTTCCAAAAGGAAACTTAATTATACCGGCGGCAATACTTGAAATAGCAAACGGAACAGGTAGTAAAGCTCCTACCACAATTAAAAAACCTCCCCATTTTCGCATATTTTTAATATGCTTGGCCATTTTCACTTCAAGGTAAACAAAAACCGAAGGAATACTTGCAATTCCGCGTCCAGCGAAATAAGATACTATTCCGCCTAAATAAGATAATAAGGCCAAGGTAAATAAATACCAGTTAGGATGTAGCGATTTACCTGCCCAAGCAATAAAGATCTCAGGCGGGATGAGTCCTAATATAGATTCAGACAAAAAGAAAACGCTCAACACTCCAATGGGCGGAAAATTAGCAGTGATGTAAGCCAATACATCGTTGATATCAATTACAAAAAAATGTACTGCAATAAGTCCGACCACAAATACAGCAATAGGAATAGCCGCCTTAAGTAATGATTTTCCTACAAACGAGTAAAACCCAGTATATGAATAATACTGGTGCAGTAATTTCCAACGGGGTTTTTTCTTAAAATTCTTGTTATTTGACATTTATTTGAGGCAAATATTAAAAGTTGCAAAGGTAGGTTCAAATATTAGCTTCTACAAGTTAAAATAAAGTTTTTAAGATTGATTTTGGGGTGGGATAAAAGAATCTTTTTCAGGCTTTTCAAAATTTGAACCACTAGGTAATTCGTAAACTTCTAATTTAAAATATGGTAATGCTGCTAATATATGATCAAAAAGATCAGAGACAATACCCTCATAGTTCAACCAAACCTTATCTGCCGAAAAAGCATATACTTCTAAGGGTGTTCCTTGTGCCGTAGGAGGGAGCTGTCTTACCATTGCTATCATTTCATGATTAATTTTCGGATGATTGGCAAGGTACAACTCTATATACCTCCTAAAAACACCAATGTTGGTAAGGTTTCGCCCATTAACTACCTGCGATTTATTAATGTTGTATTGCTTGTTGTATTGCTCAATTTCCTTAGATTTTTCATCCAAATAGTGAGCTATTAATTGAATATTTTTTAAATCTGCTATATCTTCAGAACTCAAAAATCGAATAGAATTTGTTTTGATATTTACGGCACGCTTAATTCGACGACCACCCGAAACACTCATTCCTCTCCAATTTTTAAAAGAATCAGAAATCAAGTAATAGGTGGGTATACTGGTAATGGTTTTATCAAAGTTTCTTATTTTAACAGATGATAAATTTATTTCTATGACATCTCCATCTGCACCATACTTTTCCATAGTAATCCAATCACCAATACGAACTGTATCATTAACAGCTACTTGAATGCTAGCTACAAATCCTAGAATGGTATCTTTAAAAATCAGTAAAATTATGGCAGATAAAGCTCCTAATGCGGTTAAAAATTGCCAAACCGATTTTCCTGTTAGCAAGCTGAAAATTATTATGCCTCCAAAAAGCCAAATAAAAATCATAACTACTTGTAGGTAGCTTTCTATAGGCTTATCTTTAAAACTATTTAGTGTTCGTAGAAAATCTCTTAAACTTCTTAGAACACTGCGTATGAACCAAATGCTAATGATAATACTAGCAAGATCTAATAAGATAATTGATTCATCTCTCAATGCAGGGAAATCGATTAAAAGATAAGGTAACATTGAGCGATAAAACAACAACGTAATTAAATGAGTGAGGTGGGTAAGCGCATTGTTTTTAAAAAGAAAATCATCAAAAACGGTTTTGGTTTTTCTCACCAGTTTACCAAAACTTGTGATTAGAATTTTACGGATTAAGAAGTTAAAAAGATAACCTAAAATTAAAAGAAGAATAAGATTGAACGTAAAATTACCATATTGCGCCATAGTGTCAGTCCAATTGTAATCCTTTAACCAATAGTACGCCCAACGCGCTGTTTCTTTATGCTGCATCAAATTTTAAATTTATGTAAAAATACTAGTACTTTAATCGCTAAACAAGTACATAACCAATATTTTATAATAAGTTTGCGACATCAATTAAACGCAATGAAAAAATGATTCTTTGGATTAAGGGCAATGTTTAGACGAATTAAAAATATTATTAATGATACCGACTTTATAAAAGCTTGGCTGTTACTATTTTCGTTATTTGTACCGGTTTTTTCCTTTTATTTGGTTGATGCTATGCCTTATGGAATAGCCATGGCTTTAGGGGTGTTTCTAATTGCTCCAAGTGATGTACAGGGGAATTTAAAACATCGGTTTTACGGTATGGTTTCAGCGGCAATTTTGGCTGTTTTAGGTTCGCTTTTAGGAGAGGTAACTCAATTCAATTTAACGTTGAATTTAATTTGTCTTTTTCTCTTTGTTTTCTTTACGGCGAGTGTCGCGGTATATGGTTTTAGAGCATCATTGGTTAGTTTTTCAGGGCTTTTAGCTATTGTTTTAAGCTATGCCAATTTTAGTAAAGAAACAGGGCTTGGGTTGCATCTTCTATTTTTAGGTCTAGGGTGTTGCTGGTATATTTTAGTTAGTACACTTTATATTTTCATTAGGCCCCATAGTTACATAAAAAGACAGCTAGGTAACCTGGCAAATACAACGGCTCAATTTTTGGTTTTGCGGCAGAAAATAGTTGAAAAGCCAAAAAATCTAACTAAGTACTTAGAGAAGCAAAACCAACTTCACATACAAATAAATGAACTGCACGAGAGTTTACGTGAAAGTTTAATTAGCAATAGAAAAATCTATGGACAGTCAAACACCAATAGGCGTAATTTATTAATTTTTACAGAGCTTATTGATATTTTTGAGGTAGCATTAGCCAATCCGATTGATTATAATTGGCTTACCGATTTTAAAAAAACTACTCCTCAAATTATAAAACGATTTTCTAAACTCCAAGCGGATTTAGCAAAACGATTATTTCATTTTTCATCTTATTTTTTATCTGAAGTAAAGCTAGAAAAGAAAGATGGTATTCGTTTAAAAATCAGTAAATTGAGAGATGTTTTGCAAAGTGATTCATCTTTAAAAAGTGACATAGAATCAAAAGCAACCCTTAAGACATGGTTTAATCAAGAAGTTAGCATATATGAAAAACTTAGCCATATTGAGCGTATAGTTCTAAACCTTAAAAGTAAGGATAAGTTGGCAAAAATGTCATCTAAAAGCATAAATCGTTTTCTAACACCGGTAGACTACAGTTTTAAGGCTTATAAAAACCAACTGAGTTTTAAGAATATTATTTTAAGGCACGCTTTACGTCTGGCTGTTTTGATGGTGGTTGGGGTCGTAATTGGGAAGCTGTTTGCCCTGCAGAATGCTTATTGGATTGTTTTAACCGCTCTGGTTATTTTAAGGCCTAATTTCGGCCTCACAAAAGAAAGATCTATAAAAAGGATTCTAGGCACGCTGCTTGGCGGTGCTATTGCTTTTTTAATTGTTTTTCTTTTCCAAGATCCAATTTTATTTTTGGTGCTTAGCATGCTTTGTTTAGTGGTAGCATTCACTTTAATTCAAAAAAATTATATAGGGGCCGCAGCTTTTATAACGCTTAATGTTGTTTTTCTTTATGCGCTGTTGCAACCCAATGTTTTAAGTGTAATTCAATATAGGTTATTAGATACCGTAATTGGTGCAACTTTAGCCTTTTGTGGAAACTTCTTTTTATGGCCTACTTGGGAGCACGCTAATTATCAAAAAGAGGTTAAAGAAGCAATAAAAGGTAGTTTAGCTTATTTTAATCAAATTAGGATTTTGTATTCTACCAAGAAGAAGGTTGATGATGAGTATAAACTGGCAAGAAAATCAGCTTTTCTGGCGCAAGGAAATCTTAGCGCAGCCTTACAGCGTATGGCGCAAGAACCTAAGTCTAAACAAGACGCTTATCAAAAATTATACAAATATAGTGCTTTAAACCAAACCTTTATTTCTTCCTTAGCTAGCTTGGGTAATTTTATAAATACCCATAAGACAACCCAAATGTCTGATTCTTTTGCTTTTATCGCGGCATCCGTATCAGATAATTTAAACATCACCCTAGCTAATTTAGAAGGGAAGTCAACGGTTTTACCTGGTGGTGAAGAGACCAAATCGTTAAAAAATGCTTATAACGATTTAAGTTACTCTTTAAATAAATTAACTTTGACACAAGACGAAACAGAAAAAATTCAAGAGGCTATTTTAATTTTTGAGCAAATAAAATGGCTTTATGAGATTTCTGAGAAACTAAAAAAAATTAGCTAGTGTATGGGATCTTATTTTAAAAGTCCGCCATTTTTTATTACCATCGGTATCTTAGCTTTTGTAGGAATCATTTATTTCAATTTTAAAGATCACTACAAAATTGATTACGACAACCCTTCTGAGGTAATTATTAAGAATACATGGAAATTACCAAGAGAGTTAGAAGAAGTATCTGGCATTGTTTATATTAACGAGAAACAATTAGCCTGTGTACAAGATGAAATGGGACTCATTTATTTGTATAATATAGTAACCGGTAAGGTTGAACAAACCATTGAATTTGGTCCGCAAGATGATTATGAAGGTATAGCTTTTAATGGTAATGATCTTTTCACCGTTACTAGTGCTGGTAAAATATTTGAAATCAAAAGCTATTTATCAGACTCCATTGCTATTAATACTTATCAAACTAAATTATCTCCAAAACATGATATTGAAGGGTTTACCTATGACCCTGCTAAAAATCAGTTATGGCTGGCAGCAAAACAAAATGGGGACAAGGATGAAAAATATAAGGGTGTTTATGCTTTTGATCTAACCTCGAAAAGGTTTATAGAAGAACCGATATTTAAATTGAAGTTTGATAACCCTATTTTTAAAGAACTTAAAAATGTGGGTAGTAAGAAAACTTTTAGAACATCAGAAATTGCCATTCACCCTCAAACAAAAGATATATATATGTTGGATGCTAAAATTCCAAAGCTCTTGATTTTAAATCGTAACTGGGAAGCAGAAAAACTGATTGTTTTTAGATCCTGATCAGCATCCGCAACCAGAGGCATAACCTTTAGTCCCGATGGTAAAATATTTTTATCTAATGAGGGGGAGTGGAAGCCAGCCACCATTCATCAGGTTGAAATAAAGAACAAAAAGGCTACCAAAAAGAAATAAAAACTTTATTTCTTTTTAAACCAAGAGAAAATTCCTTTTTTCTTTTTTTGTTGTCTTCGTGAAAGGATTTTTCATCTTTGTTTTTCCCAAATATTCGTTTAAAAAGTCCGTCTTTTTTTTCACATCACATTCAATAGCATTTTTTCACTTCTATTGATATGGGTTCAAATTGCGCCTGTGTTATCTCATCAAATTCTTTATTTTTTGACAAAGCCGAATAAAATTCAGCAAACATAGGTAGAGCAGCATTTGCACCCTGGCCAATAGCGGTAGAACTAAAATTAATTTTTGCATTATCGTTACCCACCCAAGTTAAACAAACTAATTTTGGTGTAATTGCGGCGAACCAAGCGTCCTTATTATTTTGAGTGGTTCCTGTTTTTCCCGCAATAGCGTTATTTAATCTGTAAGTTGTGCGCAATCGTGAGGCGGTTCCTTTGTTTACGGTTGATTGCATAAATGAAAGCATAACTTGTCTTGTAAAGCTTGAAAAAAGCAACCTTTTGTGTGTCTGGTTTATTTTCTTTATCGTGGGTCCAAATAACTTCTCCACTTTTATTCTTTATTGTTTTTATAAACACAGGCTCTGGTGCCACCCCACCATTTACAAAAGTTGAATAAACCTGCGCCATATCCAAAGCTTCATGTCGGTAACCCCTAAAGCAATTGAAGGTACCTTAGGCAACTCTTGTTGAATTCCCATCTTTTCTGCTTGTTCAATGGTTTTTTCAATTCCTACTTCTTGCAGTATTTTTACGGCAATCGTATTAATAGATTCGCTTAAGGCTTTTTCTAAAGAATAATTAATATGTTGCTCAGATTCTTTATTTTCCTTAGAGGCATTTTCGGAGTCCAATTTTCATGTCGGTGTATGTTACCGCATTAGGGCTATAGTAGGAGCAGGGGTCTAAGCCATTTTCGATAGCTGCAGTATATACAATCGGTTTAAATAAAGATCTACTTGTCTTTTGCTTTGACTCACGTGATCGTATTTAAAATAAGTGTAATCGATACCTCCAAGATAAGATTTTACTTCGCCGGTATTAGGTTCTAAAGCCACGAAACCCATATTTAAAAATTTGGAAAATGCTCAATACTATCTAAAATACTAAGGTTTTTAATGGTTGATTCCTTCCAGTCGAAAAGCTTAACTTTTTGTTTTTTGTTTAAGGAATCCTTCAATTGGGCCGAGCTTAAATTTTGACTCTTTAGTTTCTTATAATAGGGTAATTGTTGTAAGGCCCAATTGAAGGCTGCTTTGTTTTTGAGCCAAGGTGCATTATTGCCATAGCCTTTTTCAAATTGACTTTGTAAACGCGCCATATGTTTTTTCATAGCTCGTTCGGCAACTAATTGCATAGGTTTGTTTAAAGTAGTTTCTATTCGCAAACCATCG
>CATQIB010000017.1 GCA_958296185.1 uncultured Mesonia sp. | reverse complement strand
CCCGTAATTGAAGGCTCAGAAATCAATGACGACCCATTAAATCCTATATCTAGATACGGACAAGAAAGAATAGTCGAGCTAGGTGACAAAACTCCTATTTCATGGTTGCATAGAGAAGATCGTTTTGCAGAAAAAATTAGCCACCCCAGATGTAAGTGTGGCCGAGATTGATTGGTGATATAGATCCGATAAAGGCAGCTAACCTAAAATTAAGTTATGCAAATGACCGAGTGATTCATTTTGGTATGATACCCCGTGCGCATCGTTGTATTTTTGTAATAAATGAGCTACCCGATTTACAAGCCCGAATTCAAGTTGGCACTTTTTAATATTTTACAAGAAGGCGATATACAAATACGCGGTTTTAAACTCAGATTACCTCTAGATTTACAGTTTATTTTTACGGCCAATCCAGAAGATTATACTAATAGGGGAAGTATTGTTACTCCGCTTAAAGATCGCATAGGCTCACAAATTCTAACACATTATCCGCAAAACATAACTATAGCAAAACAAATTACAAAGCAAGAGAGCGGTATCGAAGAGGGCCTAGACGCTGCCATTTATATACCAGAATTGGCTCGCGATCTTATTGAACAAATTGGTTTTGAAGCACGCAAAAGTGAGTATGTTGATGCTAAGAGTTGGTGTAAGTGCCCGTATGAGTATTACGGCATTTCAAAATTTAATAAGTACAGCAGAGCGGCGTATGTTGTTGAATGATGAAAATAAAACCAGTTTGCGTTTTGCCGATTTTATGGGTATTATTCCTGCTCTTACCGGTAAAGTAGAGTTGCAATATGAGGGTGAACAAGAAGGGCCAGATTTTGTCGCTAAACACCTTATTGAAAATGCAGTTAAAAGTATTTATCCTAAACTATTGCCTGAGATTAAAAAACTTAAAAAAAAAGAGGAAGCCAGCCCCTATGATGAGGTGATTGCTTGGTTTGCAACGAATGATGGGATTCACTTAGATGAAGATTTTGCAGAACAAGGAATATCTGCAGACCTTAACTCAAATAAAACCATTGGTAAATCTGGTGCAAAAGTGCTTGCCAGAACTTAAAGAGAAAGATCTAGCTTTTACACTTGAGTTTGCTTTATGGGGTCTTACCGCTTTTAATATGCTGAGCAAGCATCAATATAACAACGGAACTCAATTTCAAGATTTATACAGCAGTTACCTTAGCGGATTGTAATACTATAATAAATCAAAAGCAAGCTTGATTTTTGGCTAGTTTGAATAAATTAAAGTATCTAATTTTAAAAAATTATGTTTTTACTGCAACAAACTTTTACCCCAAACCAAGAAAACACAGGTACCCAACAGCAGTTTGGTTGGTACAGCTTAACCGATTTTGTAACGGCTAATTGGTTGTATATTATTGCTCTTGTTTTTATTGTAGGTTTATTTATTTATGTGAATAAAAAAAATAAACAATAATTGAATTGAACCAATTAAATTTAAATTACATCTATGATTTTTTATAGTTTGAACCTGTACCTTGATAACATTGGTTTGCCTGGGTTGTGATCAAAACACCACAGTAAATTCATCTTTAAAAAAGAGAACTACATACCTTAGCGCGCATTTATTTTGCAGAATTGCAAAATGGCATTAGCTTTGAAGGAACCCTCATAAAAAATACGTTTCTAAAACCGAATTGGCCACCATTATTTTAGAAAATAGGACCAAGTACACTTTTTTCTCCAATAGAAAGACAATCAAGGTTTTATATTTCCTATGAAAATTATTTTACCCTTTCTAGGGAGTAGGTGATTAATATTGGAGGGGCCGCACCAGCAGTGGGGCAGTCTTGTCTTTCTGGCGCTAACTCGATAAAATACATATTAAGGTGAATCGTGTATACAAGGCACTTTAATAGAGCTCGCCAAAGATTTTGGCCTCGGTAATATAATCAACATTATTCGCTATAAATTTGAAGAAAGCATTGAATCTTGCTTAAAAACATAATAACTGCCATAAGCAGCAGCCTTTTTTTATCTTGTCTTTAGCCAACCGGTAATACTCAATCGTTTATCGTGGGTTACTTTTTTTACTTCATGTTCTAAAACTTGACTTTCAAAAACAACTAGTCTACCTGGCTTCGGTACAACACTCACCTCTCCATTTGGTGTATAAATAATCAATTCGCCACCGTTTTCGGATTTCCAATTGCTATCATTTAAATAGCATACTACAGATAGTTTACGGCGTTGGTCATTCATGAAAGTATCTAAATGCCTTTGGTAATAAGTTCCTTTAGGATAAACTGCAAAATGAAACTCTTTATGCAGTATGCCTAAAAAGCACGTTTTATTTAAGTAGTGCACCAGATTATTAATTTTATTAAAAAATACCTGCTCGGCTTGATGAGAAGCTTGGGCTTCATCTATCCATAAAATAAAATCGCCACGTATTTCTTTTTCAATCAATTCATTGGTTTTATTACCAATGGCAGATTTTTTAAACTGTTCTTGATCGTAAAGTTCCAGTAACCTTTTACGTAAGGTATTTACTTCACTTTGGTTAAAAAACCCATCTACAATACTATATTGCTGCGCTACAAGATTGGCAATAACTTCTTCAAATAGGGGGTTCTCTTGAAAATCGAGCTGCTCAAATAATTCGGTTGTATTCAATATTTCAATTCTAATAAAAGCCTAACAAAAATAGATTATTCTTTCCTTAGTTGCATCCTACTAAAACATTTTTTTCGCTTTTAAATTGTAACTTTGTCCGAAAATCAAACAAATGGATATATTACAATTTTTGAGCGGTAATGGCCTTTTTGTCATTTTAGGATTGGTTCTTATTGGTGTGGTTTTGTATAATAAATTTAAAAAGTAATGAGTAAGATAAGAATTACCAAGCAATTTAATTTTGAAACCGGACACGCGCTTTACGGATATGATGGAAAGTGTAAAAATGTGCACGGTCATAGCTATAAACTGAATGTGACTGTAATTGGCATCCCTATTCACGATAGCAATCACGTGAAAAATGGAATGGTAATTGACTTTGGCGACCTAAAAAAAATAGTAAAAGAAGAGATTGTAGATCAATTTGATCATGCTACTGTACTCAATAAAAACACCCCACACATTGAACTAGCCGAAGAATTAATAAAACGGAATCACAACGTTATTTTAGTAGATTACCAGCCTACCAGCGAGAAGATGATTACCGATTTTGCCGATAAAATTAAAGCTAGACTTCCTAAAAATATTGAGCTTTTTAGTTTGAGACTGCAAGAAACAGAAACCAGTTTTGCTGAATGGTTTGCTAGTGACCAAGCTTAAGTTTATGTTTAAATGTTAAGTAAAACCGCATTTATCGAGCTTTGTGAAAATCAGCTAGAGCAGCATCTCAATCTGCTTCAAAACGAAATAGAAAGTCTGCATAGCGATATGGCTGGAGAATCAAAATCTTCTGCAGGTGATAAGTTTGAGACTAGTAGAGAAATGTTTTCGACTCGGCTAAATCAATTAGAAATCAGTCGTAACCATTTTTTGCGGCAACGTACACAACTAAAGCGCTTAAAAACACAGCAACCATCAAGTGTGGTTGCGTGGGGTAGTTATATAAAAACAGAAAAAGCTAGTTTTTTAATTGGTATACCTTTATCTAATCCAAAACTCGAAAAGAAAGGCATTTATTCCATCGGATTGCAGTCACCTCTTGCTCAAGCCTTTTTAGGCAAAAAACAGAATGATAAAATACAATATGCTAAGCTTACTTACCGCATTATAGAATTAGATTAGTCTTGATTCTAGTAAATCGTCTTTAAGTTCTAACCAGCCTTTTTCTCCTGTTTTCAATTGATTTGGCGTTTCAAAAAATATAATTTCATCTTGATGCCTAGCTTGGTTTAAAAAATGTGTCCCTTGATAAAAAGACTGCTCTATTTGTACTGCAACTCCATTCTTTTGCTTTTGACGGTGCCACTCTAATTCAAAAGGATACACTAAAAAAGAACCTTTTAAAGCCTCATTAAACCACGAGGCTGGCAATTCATTTACCTCATAAAATAAGGCTGCCACGGCTTTGCTCTTCGGATTTTCAAATAATGTCTTAGGATTTCCCTGGGCTATTGTTTTACCTTTCTCTAATACTAAGACCTCATCAGCGAAAGCTAACATATCATCTCGATCATGGGTGGCAAAAATACAAGCAATATTTTCTTTTTTGAGGTAATTAAAAATACTCCTTCTTAAAGTATTCTTCTTAAAATTATCTATAAAGTTAAAAGGCTCATCGAGCAATAGTAATTGAGGTGCTTTGGCCAAGACTTGGGCAAGAGCTACTCGCTGACGCTGACCACCACTTAGATTTTTCACTTGAGTATGAGCAAATTCTTCTAGACCTATAACCCTTAGCAATTCAAGGCAACGGCGCTCGTTTTCTTCCGGATGCTGTCTGCTCAAATGCTCTTTTATATTTTCTGAAACGCTCGTATAGGGCATAACATTATCATACTGAGCTAAATACTTCATCTGCTCATGACCGGGTACCAAATTATAAGCTGGCCCTAAAACACGTTCAGCTTTAAAATAAATGCTCCCTTGCTGTAAATCGAATAAGCCATATATACATTTTAATAGTGTGCTCTTTCCGCAACCACTAGGCCCTATTATGGCTAAATGCTGATTGGCTTGTAAGCTAAAACTAATATTTTGCACACCTAAATTACCTCGATGTAAGTAGCTGATTTGTTGTATTTGGAGCATAATAACGTAAAGTTAATAGAAGCTATGGTAAGCTGATTTAAATCAGTTTTTATTTATCAAATTTTTATGAAATTTAAGGTAGAATTTAAATCAAACCAAACGTTATGAAAAAAAGAGAACCCATTTCAAAAATTATGAGCAAGGAGGTTATAACCTTAAATACTCAACAAGGTCTTGCCGATGCAGAACTCCTATTTAAAAAACATAAAATTAGGCACATCCCAGTTATTAGCGGGGATAAAATTAAAGGTATGTTGAGCTATACCGATTTGCTGCGCATTAGTTTTGCTGATGCAGTAGACGATGAAGATAAAAGTGTAGATACTGTTGTCTACGAAATGTTTACCATTGAACAGGTAATGGCAAAAGCATTGACCTCTGTAACACCCAATCACAGCATCAAAGAGGTTGCAGAAATTTTAGCTGAAAAAGAATTTCACGCGCTACCGGTTATTGAAAACGAAAAGCTAGTGGGAATTGTAACCACCACAGATTTAATTAAATATTTGATAGACCAGTATTAAAAAAATAAGGCTGTTTAAAAACAGGTTTTTAAACAGCCTTATCTCTATTTAAAGTTGTGTTTATAGGTTTTTTATACCCATATTCCACAGCGTGAAGCCGTAAATATCGGCATATTGGTCTATAATTTTACTTACTGGCGTTCCTGCTCCATGACCTGCGTTTACCTCAACCCGAATCAAAACCGGGTTATTACCTACTTGCTTTTCTTGCAATTCTGCTGCAAATTTAAAACTATGTGCCGGCACCACGCGATCATCATGATCTCCTGTAGTAATCATGGTAGCCGGATAGGCAACCCCGTTCTTTACATTGTGAACAGGAGAATATCCTTTTAAGTAAGTAAACATTTCTTCGCTATCTTCGGCTGTACCATAGTCATAAGCCCAACCAGCCCCAGCGGTAAAAGTATGGTAGCGCAACATATCTAACACGCCTACGGCTGGCAATGCCACTTGTATAAGGTCTGGTCTTTGCGTCATTGTAGCTCCCACCAATAAGCCTCCGTTTGAACCACCGCGAATAGCCAAATAATCATTAGAAGTATAATTTTTATTGATTAAAAATTCCGCTGCAGCGATAAAATCATCAAACACGTTTTGTTTTTTTAATTGAGTACCTGCGTTATGCCATTTTTTACCGTACTCACCACCTCCGCGTAAATTGGCCACGGCATAAACCCCGCCTTGCTCCATCCACACCGCATTGGCAATACTAAAAGAAGGCGTTAAACTAATATTGAAACCGCCATAACCATAGAGTATTGTTGGGTTCTTCCCATCTAAAGCAAGACCCTTTTTGTGGGTGATAATCATAGGAACCTTAGTCCCGTCTTTAGAGGTATAAAACACCTGCTTACTTTCATAATCTTCTGGATTGAAATCAATTTTTGGCGTATTGAAAACTTCCGAATTTCCATTTTCTATATCATACTTGTAAATGCTACCTGGGGTAACATAATTAGTAAAAGAATAGTACAATTCTTTATCTTCTTTTTTAGCTCCAAATCCATTTACGGTTCCCACACCAGGGAGTTCTACTTCACGAATTAATTTACCATTGTAATCATATTGTTTTACCATTGAAACGGCGTCTTTCATATAATTGGCAAATATATATCCGCCCCCTTTTGTAGGAGTCAAAACAAATTCTGTTTCAGGTATAAGGTCTTTCCAATTTTCTGGTTGTGGGTTTTTAGCATCTACCTGTACTACTTTTTTATTGGGTGCATTTAAGTTGGTTGTTAAAAACAACTTATCTCCTTGGTTATCTAACAAATAAGTATCTGACTTGGTGTGATCTAAAATGGTTACTAATGCACTATTCGGTTTTTCTAAATTTTTAAGAAAAAGTTTGTTTCCCGATGTGCTTACACTTGCTGCAATGAACAAATACTTATTATCTTGTGTAACGGCAGATCGCACATAGCGATGTTTTTCTTCAGGGGTTCCACCAAAAATAAGTTTATCATATTTTTGGGCTGTACCCAATTGGTGATAATACAGCTTATGCTGATCTGTTTTGGCCGATAATTCACTACCTTGTGGCTTATCATAACTTGAGTAAAAGAAGCCTTCATCACCTTTCCAAGAGATTCCACTAAATTTCACATCTACTAATGTATCTTCTACAATCTCTTTAGTTTCTGCATTCATCACTATAATCTTTCGCCAATCGCTACCTCCTTCAGAAATAGAATAAGCTAAAATTTTGCCATTCTCAGAGAAACTAAATGCATCTAAAGAAGTAGTACCGTCTTCGCTGAATTTATTAGGATCAAGAAAAACTTCTGCTTTAGACGCCTCCTCATTTTTCTTATGACGATAGATCACATATTGATTTTGCAAACCATCATTTTTACTAAAATAAGTGTAATCACCCTCTGTATATGGCGCGCCTACTTTTTCGTAATTCCATAATTCTGCCAATCGATTTTTTAATGAATCTCTGTACGGAATTTGATCTAAGTAATTAAATGTAACTTTATTTTGCTGCTTAACCCATTCTTCGGTCTCAGCACTTCGGTCATCTTCTAGCCATCGGTAGGGGTCTTTTACTTCCTGACCGAAGTAAGTGTCAACGCTATCTACCTTTTTGGTTTTAGGATATGTCAAAGCAATATCTTTTTGTTGGTTTTGATTGTCTTCTTTTGGCGTTTCTTTGCAAGCCATTACGCTTACCGCCAAAAGTGGTAAAATTATTTTTTTCATGCTACTGCTGTTTAATTGCCCCTCAAAAATAACAAATTATATCTGAGAAAGTAAGGTTTATAATTTAAAGGCCTATTTGAATCTGAAAAGCCACCTCAACATCGGTTTCTCCTCCAGTAAATGAACCCATTGGGTTAGTTACATCTTTAAGAGTGGGTTCATGAATTAATTTCACGACCAATGTACCGTTACCTGCTGTTTGGGTTTCCCAAATGGTATCTAACCCAATGGGAATACCTGCAGCATCTATTCCCGAAGCGCTATCATTTCGTGTTAAATCTACCGCTACTTGACCAAAGGCATAAGTAACAAAATGATCATTGCGCTCTTCACGAACTTCATTGGTAATATCTTCGATATCTTGCGGATTTGATTTGTTAAAAAATTGCAGCCCCACTTGATAAGTAGATCCTGGTTTAAGCATAATTACCGGTTCTTGGTAATTTTCATCGCGGTAGCTAGGATCTGTATAGGTGTAGATTTGAGTTTCATTAGCTTCATTTACAAATGTTAGCGTCACATCGGTAATTACTTCTTCCTCATTAATGATTTCTGGCGCATCATCATCTGAGCAGCTGGTAAATATAGTTAGGAATAATAGACTGAATAGGGTAAACTGAATTGTTTTCATGGTATTTAAATTTAAAATTAATAATTATAGGTAAGGTTAAGAATAAAATTGCGTCCCGGTTGATAGGCGTAATAACGCAATCTGTTTAAATAATCGTTGTATTGAGTATTCAATATGTTTTGAATTTGGAAGTTTACTTCTAGGCTGCCTGTTTTAAAAGGTGTAAAGCGTGCAGACGATTCAAAGCCAAAAAGGATATAGGCTTCTGGCGGCGTACTTATATCGACCAGTACCTGCTCATAATTACCTTCGTTAAGCACTTCGTAGTAAAAATTATTATTAGGATAATTATGTTGTCTTAGGCTATGTTTAGCTTGGACAGTCATTCGTAAATCTTTCCAATTCTCCCGCTTATAGGTTAGCTGATACAAAAAATTAGGCGCGGGCATCTCGTTTAGATAATTATCTGCATCCAAATCGCGTCCTACCAAATAAGCAAAACTAACTTGGCTTTCAAAATTTTTGGCTATTCTGTAATTGGCCTGGGCATCCATTCCCCACAACAAGGCATCTACCTGTTCGTATTCCCAGACAGGAAAAGCCCCTCTTACAGTGGTTTCTAAGCCTTTTGGAACTAAGGTGATAAAATCTGTAAACCTATTTAAATAAGGATTAGCCACGAAACTAAACGCATTTAGGTCTTGCGCTAAGTTAAGACTTATTTTATGTGAGGTTTCGGGTTTAAATCGCAAATCGCCCAATTCAATAATGGCTGCTGAATGGTGTAATCCATCCGAAAATAATTCGGCTACATTTGGTGCACGCTGCCCTCTTGTATAATTAAAAGCGGCTTCAAAATCATTTTGTTCGTATTTTACCCCTCCAATCCACGAAAAGTTTTGAAAATCAAATTTAGGATTAGTTAAGTATTGTGTTCCAAAATCTTCTACTATAATATTAGAAAAATCTTGCTGGTAACCCTTTTTATCCCAACTCGTTTTCAGGTAAAATTTTTGAGCATCGAGATGTGTATAATCAAAACGCAAACCTGCCTCTGCAGTCCAGTTCTTGTTCCACTTATAATCCCCTGTTGCATAAACGCCTATTTTGTATTGCTTGTAATCTGGAATTAAGCGTTTAACACCAGTAAGCGGATTGGCAAAATTATCTTGATAGGTCAGAGCCACTCCCGCGTTGACATCATAATTTTTGTCGTAATCAACCTGCAAATTTGTTTGAAACTCGTGGGTTTTCAAATTAAGATCTAGTGAGGCTTTTCCTGCATCATCACCTCGACGGATATCATATTCTAATCTATTGTTTTCCTGATAAGAATAATGCATTTTTATTTTACCTATATTCTCCAACCTTCTGTAATAAGATAGCTTGGCTAAATGATGGGTTACCGATTGCTTGGGTTCATTTATCTTATAAGAAAAATCGTTCGATTCTAAAGGTTTCTCCCGATTAATAGCTCTGATTAAATCAGACACATTACCAATATGCGCATCTCTTAAAATACCGTTTTCACTTTGATAGTAGCTATAGTAAACCTCAAAGCCTTGTACAAATTTATTTAAACCACCTCTTAAACTTAGAGCCTTTTCTAAATGGCCCGTATTCGCTAAAAAATTATCTGGCGCCTTTGCATCGCCAAAGCGTTTAAAAGAGGCATCTGCTTGGGCATACCACCCGTTCTCAAAAGATTTGGTAAGCTGGGAGAATAAACCTCCTCCTCTACCATTACTGGCAGCTACAAGACCAGTATAACCGTAAAGGGTATCTTTTACAGGTATCTTTGCTGGTGAAGTAATTATGGCTCCTCCCAAAGCATCCCCTCCAAGGGCCAATGCAGACGCTCCTTTAACCACCTCTACCTCTTGGGCGGCTTGCATAGCAATACTAGGTGCGTGTTCTACCCCCCAATCTTGGTTCTCTAAACGTACGTTGTTTTGCATCAATAAAACCCTACTACTATGTAATCCTTGAATAACGGGTTTTACAATACTGTTTCCTGTAGTTAAAGAAGAAACTCCCACTATTTCTTGCAAAGCATCTCCTAAGCTCCCTCCCTTATGTTTGTCTAAAACGGCTCGATCTACCACAAAACTAGGGTTAGATTTTGTTTGATCTCTATTAATTTTTCCTACCAAGCTTACCACTTCTAACTCCTCTAAATGATGTTCTAAGTAAATGGTAGTCTTAGTATTTCGCTCTATCAAAATAGGGTAGATTAATTCTTGACAATCAGGATGATTAACGCGCAGATTTTGAGCTCCTTCACATACCTCTTTAAATTTAAATTCGCCCTTAGCGTTAGTGTATATTATTTGATTGGTGTTTAACAATTCTACTTTTGCATTGGCTAAGGCTTGCCCGTCATGGAAATCAATAACCTTTCCTTCTAAATTGAATGAGCAAGATTGACTATAAGCAAAATAACTTGCAGAGAACAGAAGTAGTTGAACAAAAAACTTCATATTTAATTAATTTTGTTTGATTTAATTTACGGTATATAATTGGTGGTAATACAAGAGCACCATTCATACAATAAGTTAGCGTAAATTGTACTGCAACACAACCGAATCGAAGTCCGGTGTATTGATAAGAAAGTTCTAAACAGAGATTAAATTAAATAAGGAGGGGGTTTGTTTTTTAATTCACAAACCGGTAGCTTTTGATAAAGCAAATTTGCGTGCTCCACTATTTTTTCTCGCTCAAGGCGGAAGACGGGAGATTCAAGATGATATTCGAAAAATGTATCTTGACTAGCAACTGGTGTTTTTTGTGCGTGAGAAAGCTGACACCAAACACAATCGTGGCTGGTGCTTATGTCATCATCGTGAGAAGCGCTATGCAATACTCCTAACTGGAGCATAACAAAAATTCCCAACAAAAATGTAGTTACTATATTTTTGACACGATCACTCATCTTGTTGCAAAAATAAACAATAAAAAATCAATACTTATAAAATTAACTTAAATTCAAAAGTATTGAAAACTTTTATCAGGCAGCGATCTTTTTTTGCATCTAATATTCTAGACCAAATTTTGGTCAATCAAATACTCGGCTATTTGCACTGCATTAGTTGCTGCCCCTTTTCTTAAATTATCGGCAACAATCCACATATTAATCGCTTTTGAATGAGAATGATCGGAACGTATACGGCCTACAAAAACCTCGTCTTTACCTTGTGCATAAACCGGCATAGGATAAGCATTAACATCTGGGTTATCTTTGAGTTGCACGCCTGGTGTTTCTTGCAAAGCAGCTTTAATATCGCCCACACTAACCGCTTTTTCAAACTCAATATTAACCGATTCACTATGGCCGCCTACAACGGGAATTCGCACAGCAGTAGCCGAAACCAAAACATTTTCATCTTGTAATATTTTTTTGGTTTCTTGCGTGAGTTTCATTTCTTCTTTAGTGTAATCGTTTTCTAAAAACACATCGCAATGCGGGATAGCATTTTGGTGTATAGGATAAGGATATGCCATCTCCCCTTTCTTAAATTGCATCTCGTTCTCCAACTGCTGAACCGCTTTTACACCAGTTCCTGTAATAGATTGATAGGTAGAAACGATTACCCGTCTCACTTTAAATCTTTGATGTAACGGACTTAATACCATTAACAATTGTACCGTAGAACAATTAGGGTTGGCTATAATAAAATCTTCCTTGGTAAGCTGGCTAGCGTTAATTTCGGGAACAATAAGTTTTTTTGTGGCGTCCATTCTCCAAGCCGAAGAGTTATCGATAACTCTAGTTCCTATCTCGGCAAACCTTGGCGCCCAAAGTAACGAAGCATCACCACCGGCAGAAAAAAGAGCAATGTCTGGTTGCTTCTCTAAAGCGGTCTGCAAGCTTACAATAGGATGTTCTTTTTTCTTGAAAACAATAGATTTTCCAACCGATCTTTCTGAGGCTACCGGAATCAATTCGGTAAGGGGAAAATTGCGTTCTTGTAAAACTTCTAAAATTACTTGGCCTACCATACCAGTGGCACCAACAACAGCTATTCTCATTGTTTTCTATTTGGGGTTATGCCAGCAAATATACCATTTTACAAATTTTCGCGTACTCTTAAAAAATAAAAAACCCTAAAAATCTGATTTTTAGGGTTTCGGATTACCTGTTGTTTAATAGCAAATAAGCCTTATTTTTTACGCAGCTCGTCTCTTATCTCAATAAGCAATTCTTCTTGAGTAGGGCCTTTAGGTGCCGCTGGTTTTGCCTCCTCTTTCTTCTTTGTTTTCTCGTAAGCTCTTAAAAACAAGAAAATAAACAAACCTACGATTATAAAATTAATAATTGCTTGTATTAAATTACCGTAGGTAATTACTGCCGCGTTGGCCTCATTGGCAGCCTCTAAACTCGCATAATTTGCACCGTCTAAGGCAATGAATTTTTGGGTAAAATCTGTACCTCCCGTTATTACACCAATTATTGGCGTTATAACATCTTTAACCACAGAATCAACAATGGTTTTAAATGCAGCACCAATAACCACCGCTGTGGCCAGTGCTACAATGTCTCCTTTCATAAGGAACTTCTTAAAATCGCTAAAAAAACTCATAATATTTAGTTAAGGTTATTTTAGCAATTTAGTAAAATTTATGAATTTAATGTATAATTTTTCGCTTAATACGTTGAGAAACCGAAGTAATCAGTTCATAAGATATGCTTCCTGCCAAATTAGCAAATACTTCGGCGCTTAATTCGGGTCCAAAAACAATTACCTCATCGCCCTCTTTACAATTAATGTGGGTAACATCTACCATAATCATATCCATACAAACGTTTCCTATAATTGGTGCTTTCTCGCCATTTATAGAAACATAATTTTTACCCTTTCCATATATACGGTTAATCCCATCGGCGTGACCGAGAGGGAGGGTTGCTGTCTTAGTAAATTTTTCGGCAATAAATTTGCGGTTATAGCCAACCGACTCACCCGGTTGCACCTCATGAATCTGCGAAATTATTGTCTTTAAAGTAGCTACAGGCTTAAGTGCAGCATCAATTGCAAAGTCATTGCTATAGCCATGCAACCCAATCCCTGTACGAACCATATCATGATGCGCTTCTGGATAATTAAGTATACCACTAGTGTTGCATAAATGCTTTAAAGGCTTGTATCCCAATTTATGGATTAATTGGCCACTCATAGCCTCATAGTTTTTAATTTGCGAGAGTGAAAATTCTTTTTCTTTTAAATCTTCACTTGCCGCCAAATGAGAATATACACCCTCAACCTGAACAGCTCGAGTGCTTTTTAATTTTTCAATCACCCCATCTAATTCTTGATTGGCAAAGCCTAGGCGATTAAAGCCGGTATTTAATTTAAGGTGTATAGGATAGTTTTTTTGTTTAAGCGCTTCCGCGGAAGCGATAAAGTGATCAAGCACAAATCTACTATAAATACTAGGAGTAAGACAGTTTTGAATTAGGGTGTCAAAATGCATAGATTGGGGATGCAGCACAAGAATAGGTTGAGTAACCCCCACTTCTCTTAATTTAACCCCTTCATTAGTATAGGCCACAGCAAAAAAATCTATGCCTAAATCTTGCAATTTAAGCGCTACTTGCCCCGCCTCGCTTCCATAAGCAAAAGCCTTAACAACCCCCATAACCTTTGTACCAGGTTTGATTTTGCTTTTTAAATAATCAAAATTATGTGCTAATGACTTTAAATTTATTTCTAATACTGTTTCTCCTATCATACCTGCATTATTTTAAAGGCGCTTGATCTGTATTTATTTTTTTATTTATTATAGCCGAATCTTCTCTTTTCTTTTGTTCTCGCATCGCTTTGACGTAAGCCGCACGACTTAGGGGTTCATATTCTAGCGTTTCTCCCAATAACACTAAATCTTTACTAGCAGCTTTCCGGTAGCTATACTGCGCTAAATTTCCCGTACGCGTACAAACCGCGTGTACTTTGGTCACATATTCTGCAGTGGCCATTAAATTAGGCATTGGACCAAAAGGATTACCCTTAAAATCCATATCTAACCCAGCAACTACCACTCTTATGCCTTTATTAGCCAAATCATTGCAAACGCTTACAATTTCATCATCAAAAAATTGAGCTTCATCAATGCCTACTACTTGACAGCCATCGGCTAGTAGGCGAATATTCGTAGCTGCAGGTACCGGGGTAGAACGTATTTCATTCTCATCATGAGAAACCACAAAATGGTCATCATACCGCGTATCAACGGCAGGTTTAAAAATTTCAACTTTTTGTTTGGCAAATTGAGCGCGCTTTAGTCTTCTTATCAACTCTTCGGTCTTACCAGAAAACATACTACCGCAAATAACCTCAATCCAACCAAATTGCTCTTCGTGATTTACTGTATTTTCAAGAAACATTTTGTATTTTTCAGCCTTTAATTAATGGGATATATTTTTGTCTTTTTTCTTAGAGTAAAATTAATAAAAATACCACCGCGTAAATAAACTTATAAAGAAAGTTATGAAAAAGCAACTAGAAGCCGAGTTAATGAGTCTTGCACACCGTATTTTACAATTACGAAACAGAGCAGAAGTGCACGAGTTAAAAGCAATTAGCGCAGAATTGCATGAAAAATTGAGCGTGCTTTCTTTTACCGAAAAACATTTTGAAGGTAACCAACCTACAATTGGTAAATCCCAGATTGAAAAACGTTTGGCAAGTTTTGATGAATCTACCCACACTCAAACAAAAATCATCCCAACAAGTCAGGACAAGGCTATTGAGAAAATTTCAGAATCTGACCATAAGGATGTTACTGAGCAAAAAAAAGACACCAAAAAAGAAGAAATTATATCAGATTTAAAAACACCTGAAACTCCAAAATCAATTAACCAAGAGAAAACTGAAACAGAGGCTAGCGTCAAAAAAGACGAAAACACCACAGATTTTGGAGTTCATTTTGATGAATTACCTCAATTTGAACCAATAGGCTCCACAAAAGAACAAGAACAACCAAGCCAACCAGCTACTACAAAAAAAGAGCAGTCTTTACCAAAACAAGAAATGCTTTTTGGAAGCGAGCTAGCCGAATTTGAACCTAAAAAAACACACAACGACCAAGTTGAACAGAAAAAATCACTCAATCAACGTTTGAAACAAGGCATTCAGATTGGACTAAATGACCGTTTGGCCTACATCAAACATTTGTTTAACGGTGATGCCAACGACTATAATCGCGTGATTTCTCAGCTTAACACCTTAGAGCATTGGCAAGAAGCGCATAGTTTTCTTCAAGAACAAGTAAAACCCGACTATAATCATTGGGAAAACAAAGAAGAAATTGAAACCCGCTTCATGAATGCAATTGAAAATAAATTTATATAATGAGTAAATTATTTCTAGTTCCTACCCCCATCGGAAATTTAGAAGACATTACTTTAAGAGCTTTACGGATCTTAAAAACGGTCGATTTTATTTTAGCCGAAGACACAAGAACAAGCGGTAAACTTCTAAAACATTTCGAAATAAGCACGCCTATGCATAGCCATCATATGCATAATGAACATAAAACTACAGCCAAAATAGTTGATCGTATTTTAAATGGTGAAACCGCCGCACTCATTAGCGACGCGGGTACACCTGCCATTTCTGATCCTGGTTTCCTACTCACCCGAGCTTGTATTGAGGCCGGCATAGAAGTAGACTGCCTACCAGGAGCTACGGCTTTTGTACCCGCATTAGTCAATAGCGGATTACCAAATGACAAGTTTGTTTTCGAAGGTTTTTTACCCGTCAAAAAAGGAAGACAAACCCGCTTAAAGTTTTTAAGCGAAGAAACTAGAACCATGGTATTTTATGAATCACCTCATAAATTACTTAAAACCCTAAAACATCTTGCTGAGTACCTAGGAGAAGAGCGACTAGCCAGTATTTCGAGAGAAATTTCAAAAATGCACGAAGAAACTCAAAGAGGCAGATTAACAGAATTGATGGAATATTACACCGAGAAACCACCCAAAGGCGAAATAGTTCTCATAGTGGCAGGAAAAACCACTTAATTTGCTTGCTCAATAAGTGCTTCTATTAAATTTAAAAGCGCCAGCCGATCTTGCTTTGAATAAGATGTTAAAAGAAAATGTTTCTTCTCCTGATTCAACATCAAAACTAGCTCATCTCCCTGAAGATATGCAGATTTGATATCGGTTATTTTAATTTTTTGTTTTGGGTAATTTTTCAGCTTAAAGCGGATAAAAACAGGGTCATAAAGAAATTGATTTTTCCGCAATCTCATGACGAAGAAACTAGTAATTAATAATAGATTACCTAATATTATAAGGTAAAAGTAAATAGTGCCTTCACTAAGCATATAACCTGACAAACCAATGAGTAAAAGCAAGGCGCCTACTACTATCAATAAACCTATAATCAAAAGGTTATTTTGCTTAAATTCTAAGGTATCTTGCTGCATAATTGTTTATGGTTGTTCAAAAGTAATTAAATAGCTTTGCTTTATGAAAGACTTATTAAAAGATATTCGTTCTTGTACCTTCTGCGAAAAGAATTTACCCCTTGGTGCTAAACCCATAGTACGTTTTAATCAAAATACAAAAATACTATTGATAAGTCAGGCCCCAGGAAGGGCTGTTCACAACACCGGTATTGACTGGAATGATCCTAGCGGAAGAAAATTAAGAGAATGGCTCGGCGTTACAGATGAACAATTTTATAATACCGATAACTTTGGCGTTATGCCCATGGGATTTTGTTATCCTGGCAAAGCCAAAACTGGTGACTTACCTCCTAGAAAAGAATGTGCGCCTTTATGGCACAAAAGCATATTAGACGCGTTTAAAGATCAACCCTTAAAAATACTCATTGGGGCGCACGCTTGTAAGTATTATTTAGACGGTAAAAAAAGTTTAACCCAGCAGGTTGAGAATTTTAAAGAATACCTTCCTCAATACTTACCCTTACCGCATCCTTCCCCCGTAAACCGATTTTGGAGAAGCAAGAATCCTTGGTTCGAAAAAGAAGCAATTCCTTATATAAGACAATATATACAACATAAAGTTTTGTAACTTTATCTGTTCAAATCCATAAAAAATGCGCTGGACATTAAAACCAATACCCGATATTGAAAAAGTCAAACACCTACAAGAGGCACTTCAAGTAGACCAGAATATTGCCACTTTATTGGTTCAGCGCGGAATTGAAAATTTTGAGCAAGCAAAAGCTTTTTTTAGACCAAGCCTAGCCGACCTGCACGACCCCTTTTTAATGCAAGATATGGATATCGCTGTAAACAGAATTGAACAAGCCATACAGCGTAATCAAAGAATTCTTGTATATGGAGATTATGATGTAGATGGTACAACAAGTGTTGCATTAATGAGTTCTTATTTACGCAATTATACAGAAAATGTAATTTGCTACATACCTGATAGATACAAAGAAGGTTATGGTATTTCTTATCAAGGCATTGATTTTGCACACGATAATGAATTCGATTTAATTATTGCGTTAGATTGTGGCATCAAAGCGGTAGATAAGGTAGATTATGCGCAAAAGAAGGGATTAGACTTCATTATTTGCGATCACCACAGACCAGGACCCGAAATACCAAAGGCAGTCGCCGTTTTAAATCCTAAACGACCCGATTGTAACTACCCTTACAAAGAACTTTGCGGATGTGGAGTTGGTTTCAAATTAATACAAGCTTTAGAAAAAAATCAAGGTAGAGGTATTGAGTTTTTAACCCCTTATTTAGATCTAGTAGCCACAGCCATTGGCGCAGATATTGTACCTATAACAGGAGAAAATAGAATTTTAGCTTTTTACGGATTGCAGGTAATCAACACCTTGCCTCGTGTTGGTTTTCAAGCCATTATAAAAGAAATCAATAAAAAAAAACTAAGCATAACCGATGTAGTTTTTATCATTGCACCCCGAATAAATGCTGCTGGACGAATGGAACACGCTTTACGCGCGGTGGATCTAATGCTTACCACCGACCCCAAAGAAGCACAAGAAATGGCTCATGCCATTGATAGATTTAACCAAGATCGTCGAGAAACAGATAAAAATATAACTCAAGAGGCACTAAGCCAAATAAAAAGTTTAAAAGAAGAAAAAAGAACCACCACAGTAGTTTATCAAAAAGATTGGCACAAAGGAGTAATAGGAATAGTAGCATCGCGTTTAACCGAGACCTACTACAGACCCACCTTAGTGTTTACAAAAAGTGGAGAAAAGTTAGCTGCTTCGGCAAGATCTGTAAAAGGATTTGATTTATATGCGGCTTTAGAAGCCTGTCAAGAATTAATTGAGCAGTTTGGAGGTCATAAGTATGCTGCTGGCCTCACCTTGACTGAAGAGAATTACAGCCTTTTTAAACAAAAATTTGAACAAGTCGTACAACAACAAATCAACCCCAAACTACTAGAACCCGAAATAAACATCGATTTAAAATTAGACTTCAAATCAATAACTCCAAAATTTTATAGAATCCTGAGCCAATTTGCGCCTTTCGGTCCAGGAAATCCAGCCCCCATCTTTATGACTGATAATTTGAAAGAAAACGGCTTTTCTAAACAAGTAGGAGCAGATAAAAATCACCTTAAATGCAGTCTTAAACAGAGGGGCAGTAAGCATATTTTTTCTGGGATAGGATTTAACTTGGGTAAGCATCTACAAGATCTACTCCGCGCTAAAAGTTGCTCGGCTGTTTATAGTCTAGAAGAAAACGAATGGAACGGTCAAACCACCCTGCAACTTAAGCTAAGAGATTTCGATTTCAAGAATTAGCCCAACCTGTAGCACCACTTAATTCTTGTTAACTGAAAACGAAGTGCTTAAGCCAAAAATACGCTCCATCTAGAATTGTCTTACAGCCTATATAAAAAATTTAATTACAAGTCTTTTAAATAAGTTATAAAAGACTATCTTTGCACAAAATTTTTTAAGCGCAATCCATTAAGTTGATCAGCTATGATGACAACATTTAAATCGTTTAAGTTTCTAATTGCACTAGCAATAACCTTAACTGCGATCCCTTTTAACTCGTTGGCTAAAGAATCAAATTCTGAAGCTGAAGAGCAGTTTAACCCTACAGACATGATAATGCATCATATTGGCGATGCGCATGGATGGCACTTTTTAGGAAGTGGTGATAATTCATACACTTTGCCATTACCCGTAATTCTTTATACTGAAGACGGAGTGGTTTCTTTTATGTCTAGTGAATTTCATCACGATATTGAAGGTGAAGTTGTGGTAGAGAAAGACGGTAAGCGCTTTGTAAATTATCACGAGACGATTTATCAACTTAATGCGAGTGAAGAAAAACTTAGTTTTGGTGAAGACCATTACCCCAATAATGCTACAGCTCCAACTGATTTATCGGTAACTAAAAACGTAGCGGCTATGTTTTTAACGGTAATAGTAATGCTGATTTTCTTTTTTAGCCTAGCGCGTCATCATAAAAAGAGTGACAAAGCGCCAAAGGGTCTTAATAATGCCTTGGAAGCCTTAGTTCTTTTTGTACGTGATGACATTGCCATACCAAATATAGGTAAGAAAAAGTATATGAAGTTTATGCCATTCTTACTAACTGTATTTTTCTTTATTTGGATCACCAACTTATTAGGCTTATTACCTGGCGCAGCAAACGTTACTGGAAATATATCGGTTACAGTTGCTTTAGGATTATTTACTCTGATTTTAATTTTAATCAACGGTAATAAAGACTACTGGGCGCATATTTTTTGGATGCCTGGTGTACCAGTACCTGTTAAAATATTATTGGCACCAATTGAGTTGATTGGTTTATTCATTAAACCAATAGCCTTAATGATACGTTTATTTGCAAATATCACGGCAGGACATATTATTATTTTAAGTTTATTAGGCTTAATTTTTATTTTAGAAAATGTAGGCGTAGCCGGAATTTCGGTTCCATTCGCCTTATTTATAATGGTATTAGAACTATTAGTAGCATTTTTACAAGCTTTTATATTTACCATGCTATCGGCCCTATTTATTGGAGTGGCCGTTGAAGAACATGAACATCATTAATTTTTATTTTTTAATTTTTTAATTTTTTTTACTATGGAATTATTATATGTAGGATTGGCAGCTTTAGGAGCTGGATTAGCAGTTTTTGGAGCAGCATTTGGTGTTGGTAAGATTGGTGCAGCCGCAATGGAGGCTATCGCTCGTCAGCCAGAAGCAGCAAACAAAATCCAAACAGCAATGATTATTGCGGCAGCTCTTGTAGAAGGGGTGGCGTTATTTGGTGTAGTAGCAGCCTTATTAGGGGTGTTAAAATAAGCCTATTGAAAAAACACTTCTTTTTAACGGTTGGTTAAAAAGAAGTGTTTTTAAAAAAATTAAATTAATTTTAGATAGTATAAAAACCTATGGATTTAATTAAACCAGATTTTGGATTATTTGTGTGGCAAACGGTTGTCACCTTAATTTTAATATTTCTTTTAGCTAAATTTGCTTGGAGACCTATCCTTGATTCCATAAAGAAAAGAGAAGACTCTATTAATGATGCCCTAGACGCTGCCGAAAAAGCACGTTTAGAAATGCAAAATTTAAAAGCTAATAACGAGAAGTTATTAAAAGAAGCGCGTGAAGAGCGTGATAAAATGCTTAAAGAGGCACGTGCGATTAAAGAAAGAATGATTAACGAAGCCAGCACAGAAGCAGAGCTAAAGGCAAGCAAAATGATTAGTGCTGCACAAGAGGCGATTGCACAAGAGAAACAAGCTGCACTGAACGAAATTAAACAGCAAGTAGCCGAATTGTCAATTGAAATCGCAGAAAAAGTAGTAAAAAAAGAATTAAACAGCCAAGAAAATCACATGCAGTTAGTTGATAACATGCTAGCCGATGTGAAGCTAAATTAACAAAAACTATGGCCAATACTAGAGCAGCACAACGCTATGCCAAAGCAATTTTAGAATTAGCTAAAGAAAAGGCGGTATTAAAAGAGGTGAATTCAGATTTTCGTTTACTAGAGAACACGCTAAACGAGAATAAAAATTTAGCCAATATTCTTAAAAGTCCTGTGGTAAAGGCAAGTGATAAGCAAGCCATTTTAAATCAAATTTTTACAAACGTTGATACCATCACACAAAACACCTTTGGTGTGCTTATAGAAAATGGTCGTATAGCTCTTATACAAGATGTGGTAAAGCAATTTATTCGTTTGTATGACGAAGATCAAAATATCAAGGTAGCTCACGTAACTACCGCAACCGCATTAACACCGGCTATGCATACTAAATTACTGGATAAGGTAAAACAACTTACTGGTAGTGAGGCCACCCTAACCAATGCTATTGACGAAAGCATTTTAGGTGGTTTTATTTTACGTGTAGGCGATTTACAATACGATGCTAGTGTAGCAGGCAAATTAAATTCGCTTAAAAAGAAGTTTAATCAAAACGCATATATTTAACAGAAATAAAAACGATACGTGCACGTATTCATTTATACTAAATAATTATGGCAGAAGTAAATCCTGCTGAAGTTTCAGCAATTTTAAAAAAACAATTATCCGGATTTGAGGGAAAAGCTTCCTTAAATGAAGTGGGAACCGTACTTACCGTAGGTGATGGTATTGCCAATGTTTACGGCCTTACCAATGCAGAATACGGAGAACTCGTTGAGTTTGAAGGAGGTCTAGAAGGAATGGTACTTAACCTAGAAGAAGATAATGTTGGGGTAGTACTTTTAGGTGCTTCAAAAGCAATTAAAGAAGGTGATACCGTAAAAAGAACTCAGAAAATTGCTTCTATTCAAGTAGGAGAAGGTATCGTTGGTAGAGTAGTAGATACGCTTGGAAAACCTATTGATGGTAAAGGAGCTATTTCTGGCGAAACCGTTCAAATGCCGTTAGAGCGTAAAGCTCCTGGGGTAATTTACAGAGAGCCCGTTACAGAACCTTTACAAACAGGAATCAAATCTATTGATGCCTTGGTTCCAGTAGGAAGAGGCCAGCGTGAATTAGTAATTGGAGATAGACAAACTGGTAAAACTACTGTTTGTATTGATACCATTCTTAACCAAAAAGAATTTTACGATAGAGGAGAACCTGTTTACTGTATTTATGTAGCTGTAGGGCAAAAAGCCTCTACCGTTGCCGGAATTGCTAAAACTTTAGAAGATAAAGGCGCATTAGCCTACACTACTGTCGTAGCTGCAAATGCATCAGATCCTGCTCCTATGCAGGTTTATGCTCCGTTTGCTGGTGCTGCTATTGGTGAGTATTTTAGAGATACTGGTAGACCAGCCTTAATTATTTATGATGATTTATCAAAACAAGCCGTGGCTTACCGTGAGGTATCTTTATTATTAAGAAGACCACCGGGACGTGAAGCTTATCCTGGAGATGTATTTTACCTACACTCAAGATTATTAGAGCGTGCGGCAAAGGTGATCAATGATGATGATATCGCAAAAAACATGAACGACCTACCCGATTCTTTAAAAGATCGTGTAAAAGGTGGTGGCTCTTTAACTGCTTTGCCCGTTATCGAAACCCAAGCAGGTGACGTTTCTGCATATATTCCAACTAACGTAATTTCGATTACTGACGGTCAGATATTCTTAACTTCAGATTTATTTAACTCTGGTGTACGTCCTGCGATTGATGTAGGAATCTCGGTTTCTCGTGTAGGAGGTTCGGCCCAGATAAAATCGATGAAAAAAGTTGCTGGTACCTTAAAGTTAGACCAAGCGCAATTTAGAGAGCTTGAAGCTTTCGCTAAATTCGGATCTGATCTTGATGCCTCAACGCTAAGCACCATCGAAAAAGGTAAGCGTAACGTTGAGATCTTAAAACAAGCTCAAAACGACCCTTACCCAGTAGAGAATCAAATCGCTATTGTTTATGCTGGTTCAAAAAACTTGCTAAAAGAAGTTCCTGTTGATCGCGTAAAAGAATTTGAAAAAGAATACCTCGAATTCTTAGATGCTAAACATAGAGATGTTTTAGACACATTGAAAGCCGGTAAGTTAACCGATGAGACTTTAGATGTGATGACAAAAGTAGCGAAAGAGTTATCTGGAAAATATAAAAAATAAAAATGAACTTCAGCAGTACTAGCTTAATAGTGCTGCTGAAGTTTAAATTCATCATTTTATAATGGCAAATTTAAAAGAGTTACGCAGCAGAATTAGTTCGGTATCTTCAACTATGCAGATTACCAGTGCCATGAAAATGGTATCGGCAGCAAAATTGAGCAAAGCGCAAGATGCCATTACCGCTATGCGTCCCTATGCAGATAAGTTGACAGAATTGCTTCAAAACTTAAGCGCGTCTTTAGACGAGGGTGCAAATAGTAAATTTGCTGAACAGCGTGAAGTAGAGAATGTATTGGTCGTGGCTATCTCGTCAAATAGAGGTTTGGCTGGTGCTTTTAACTCAAACATCGTAAAAGGAACCAAAAATCTAATTCAAAACGATTTAAAAGGTAAAAAAGTTAGCTTACTTACTCTGGGTAAAAAAGCCAATGATATCTTGAAAAAAGATTTTACTATCGCTAAAAACGATACCGCTATCTTTGATCATTTAGAATTTGACCAGGTTGTTCTTCTTGCTGAAGAAATCATGCAAGATTTCATCGATAAGAAATACGATCGTGTTATTTTAGTATACAATTCTTTTAAAAATGCTGCAACCCAAATTGTAAAAACAGAACAGTTTTTACCTATTGAGCCGCTAGATCAAGAGCAAGAGGAAAATTCGCTAGCCGACTATAAGTTTGAGCCTAATAAAACCGAAATTATAGAAGAGCTTATTCCTAAGTCACTAAAAATGCAATTGTTTAAAGCATTGCGCGATTCATTTGCTTCTGAACATGGAGCTCGAATGACCGCTATGCACAAAGCTACAGACAACGCTACCGAACTTAGAGACGCTCTAAAATTATCTTATAATAAAGCAAGACAAGCTTCGATTACCAACGAGATTTTAGAAATTGTAGGAGGTGCGGAAGCACTAAACGGTTAGTCTATATAAATAAAATATTAAAGCCTCGGTTCCCGAGGCTTTTTTTATACCCAGTTTTTATCCGCTTTAAGCCTAATATAAACCGCTTATATAAAACTTACTGCATTGGTAGATTGCCAATAAATACCTACTTTTAAGACCTCAATTATAGAGCCTTGAACACACTAAATAACTTCTTTAAAGACACATTAATTTATGGTATGGCCACCGTCCTACCACGATTAATGAATTTTTTATTGGTTCCTTTACTAACAGTTACGCTAGAAAACGAAGATTACTCAGACAACACCGTTTTTTATGTATATGCTGCCTTTTTTAATGTTTTACTCACCTATGGAATGGAGACTGCCTTTTTTAGGTTTTTTAGTAAACATCAAGAAAAAGAAAAGGTATTTTCTACGGCATTTATAAGTCTTACCTTTACTACTTTCGCCTTTATAGTCGGCGTTTACCTTAACAGTACGTTTTTAGCACAATGGGTCAATTTAAAACAAGAATACTTTAATCTACTCATTGCGGTAATTGCTTTAGATACCCTTGTGGTAATTCCCTTTGCTTATCTGAGGGCCACTGGGAAACCCATAAAATTTTCTGTAATTAAAATTTTAAATATCGCTTTGTATGTGGGTCTTAACTACTTTTTTTTGTGGTTTATCCCCAAAACCAATTGGTCTCTGGGTTTTCTAGATTATTCTCACGATCTAGTTACCTATGTTTTCGTAGCTAATCTAGTGGCTAGTTTGTTCACGCTGCTTATGCTGTTGCCTTATTTCTTTAAAATAAAATGGCAATTCGATACGAAAATATTTAAGCAGTTAATACAATACGGTTGGCCTATAATGGTGGCTGGATTAGCCTATGTAATCAATGAAAATTTTGATAAGTGGCTTATACCTCAATTGCTAAATAAGGATATAAATGGAGCCTATGCTGCTTGCTATAAAATTGCGGTTTTCATGACCATTTTTATTCAAGGATTTCGTCTCGGCGCCGAGCCATTTTTCTTTAACCACGCTGCACAAAAAAACGCAAAACAAACATATGCTGTTATAATGAAATACTTTGTGATATTAGGTAGTTTAATGCTGGTATTTGTATGTGTTTATTTGCATCTCTTTAAGCGATTAATCGTTAGAGATGATTCTTATTGGATAGCCATAAACATTGTACCTGTCGTCTTGCTGGCTAATTTATTCCTAGGTATTTACTTTAATCTAGCCTACTGGTACAAACTAACCGATAAAACCCGTTATGGAATGTATTTTTCAGTTTTAGGAGCAGGAATTACCATCCTACTCAATTACAGCCTTATTCCTGTTATCGGTTTTATGGGCGGCGCTTACGCAACTCTTGCTGCTTATGCCATTATGGTAGTGATTTCTTATCTTTACGGAAGAAAATACTACCACATACCCTACGATTTAACCAATATTTTAATTTATTTGGGATTAGGAATTGGTTTTTCATTTGCTTCATTCTACATATTTAACAGCGATTTATATATAGGAAGCTTGTTACTTTTCTTATTTTTGGGAATCATTTACATAAAAGAGAGAAAATTTATCGCTCAATTCTTATAATTAGTCCTATGACCGTTAAAATCATTAATAAATCTAAACATCCATTACCCAATTATGCTACACAAGGAGCAGCAGGAATGGATTTACGCGCCAATCTAGAAGACAAAGTTATTTTAGGTCCGCTAGAGCGCACCCTAATCAAAACAGGCTTATTTATAGAACTCCCAATAGGCTACGAAGCTCAAGTAAGACCTCGTAGCGGTTTAGCCTTAAAAAAAGGTATTACTGTACTTAATTCTCCAGGCACAATCGATGCCGACTACCGAGGAGAAATAGGCATTATTTTGGTGAACCTCTCGCAAGAATCTTTTGTTATAGAAGACGGTGAGCGTATCGCACAAATGATTATTGCACAACACGAGCAAGCCAATCTAAAAGAAGTTAGCGTTCTCGAGGAAAGCCAACGTGGCGCCGGAGGATTTGGTAGCACCGGAAAATAAGTTAAAACGATATTAAAAAAATTCTATGAAAATTATTGTACCTATGGCGGGCAGAGGCTCGCGTTTAAGACCGCATACCCTCACTGTACCAAAACCACTAATACCCATTGCGGGTAAACCCATTGTGCAACGTCTTGTAGAAGATATTGCACAAGTACTCGATGCGCCAATCGATGAAATCGCCTTTGTAATAGGAAAAGATTTTGGTCTAGAGATAGAAGAAAAGCTTAAGCATATTGCCCAGAATTTAGGTGCCAAGGCAAGTATTTATATTCAAGATAAGCCATTAGGAACTGGGCATGCAATTATGTGCGCACAAGATTCTTTAAGTGGTTCTGCTGTTATCGCTTACGCGGATACGCTATTCAAAGCAGATTTTACGTTAGATAAAGAAGCCGATAGTGTAATTTGGGTAAAACAAGTTGAAAACCCTGAAGCTTATGGAGTGGTAAAATTGAACGATAAAAATGAAATAACAGATTTGGTTGAAAAACCAAAAGATAAAGTATCAGACCTTGCCGTTATCGGTATCTATTACTTTAAAGATGTAAGCGTACTTAAAGATCAATTGCAATTGGTTCTTGACGAGAAATTAATGCGCGGCGGAGAATATCAAATCAATGACGGTATAGAAAAAATGAAGCAAAAAGGTTTAGTCTTTAAGCCTGGGAAGGTAGATGAATGGATGGACTGCGGAAATAAAACGGTGACGGTAGCAACCAATAAGCGCATGCTTAACTTTTTGCATCAAGAAGAAAAGGAGCAACTTGTCTCTGATGATATTATTTTAGAACAATCAACCATTATTCCTCCTTGTTATATTGGTAAAGGCGTTAAATTGGTGAACACTACGGTTGGTCCAAATGTTTCTATAGGAGAGGGGTGTAGCATAGAAAACAGCCAGATAAAAAACAGTTTAATACAAACCCATAGCAACATTAGAAATGCACAACTCGATGAGGCTATGATTGGGAATCACGCTACATTTGATGGTAAATTCACAAAAATTAGCATTGGCGATTATTCAATTTTAGATTAAGATGAAGCAGTATGCAATAGGACTTTTTATGTGTTTTCTGTTCACCATTATTGGAGTACAGCAAAAGTTTTATGCGCAAGAAAGTCCTATTGTTTCAGATTCAGTTAATCAAGCTAACTTGGGTCAAGTAAACGACGAATTTCAAGAACTTTTTTTTGATGCCTTGGCGCAAAAAGCTATTTTAAACCATGAGCAGGCTATAAATCTATTATTAGAAGCCAAAAAGTTTAACCGTAGCCTAGCGGTAGATTTAGAACTTGGTAAAAACTATTTCGCGCTAAAAGACTATAAAGAGGCCGAGAATTCACTTCAATTATTACTTCAAAAATATCCGCAAAAGCGCGAAGCTAAAAGCTTACTTTTTCAAGTTTACTTAAAAACAAATCAGTACAAAAAGGCCATACCGCTAGCACAAGATTTTGCCAAAAAAAATAATTTATTTTATGAAGATTTAGCCAATTTATACTTCCTTACGCAAAATTATGAAGCCGCATTAGAGAGTTTAGACTATTTAAATTTGCAAGAGGGCTATTCTGAATATAGAGAAAATTTTAAAAAAAAGATATTTCAAAAGGCTCCCGCTAGCCTTAAAGAAATTTACCTGCGCAATTACATCGACAGACATACGGGAGAAGAAGATGCTTACTTGGTTTTAATGCAGTTTTATCAAGAACAGAATGAACTTGATAAAATGATGCAAGTTGCCCAAAAATTACTACGAGTAAATGCCAATGCCCCTGCAGCACATTATGCCCTATATAAGCAATATCTCAAAGACAAAAAGTTTGATCAAGCCATCGCATCTATAAAAAAAGTGATCAAAAATGTTGATAATTTAACAATAAAGAAGCGGGTATTACAAGATTTTGCAAAATTTGTCCAGCAACAACCGCAATATAAAGATGAATTTTTGGCTTTGGTTGAAACCGAAATCGAGCATGAAGCAAATAGCGAACTAGTAGCCAAGTATATGGTCGATGAAAACCAGCTTGCTGCTTTTAAACATTATACCTCTAAACTACAAGAAGATCCTTACCATTTTGAAACCCTTAAAAACGTGCTTATTTTAGCTCAAAAGCTAAATAAATATGAGGTACTCTTAGAGGTTAGCCAACAAGCAATAGATGTATACCCCTCTCAAGCATTCTTTTATTATACCCTCGGTTGGGGGCAGTTAAACACGCTTAAACTTGAAGCTGCAGAGAAAAACCTTCTAATTAGTTTAGATCTGGTAGTAAATAACCCAAATTTACAGGCAGATATTTATAGGGCCTTAATCAATTACTATCAAGAAATGAATAACTCAGAAAAAGTTCAATCATACAAAAATCAACTTCAAAATTTAAAAAATCGCTAGTGGCATGCTTAAAAATATAATTTATTTGTTTGCGGTTAGCCTTATTCTCTTGGGCTGTAAAACCAGTAAACCCCTAAGTGGAAAGGTTTCAAAAGATGTCTCGGTTAGGCAACTTACCAAGATTCACGAGAAGTCTTTTCCCGCTATCAAAACTTTACAAGCACGCTTACGCGGAAGCTACACCAGCAAAAAAGAATCACAATCTATTGCTATTAGTGCACGAATAGAAAAAGATAAAGCCATTTGGTTAAGTGCAAAACTGGCAGGGATTATTCCTTTAGCCAAAGTTTATATCACTCCAAATAGAGTACAATACTATGAGAAAATAGACCAAACTTACTTTGATGGTGATTTTGAATTGCTTAGTGAATGGCTCAATTTACCAGTTGATTTTGATCAAGTACAAAATCTTTTGTTGGGACAAGCAATGCTTACTGCTACAAAAGGTAAATACGATTTATTATATCAAGAAAAAGAATATAAGCTTACCGCTCAACTCAATGCTTTTTTGAGCCAAACTTTATTAATAAATCCAGCTCATTTCCGATTAAATGCTCAACATTATCATAAATTAGGTCAGGCCGAAAGTATTCGCATAAATTATCCCGAATATCAAAAAATTAACGATTTTTGGTTTCCCAAGAAAATTGATATACAAGCAAACAAAGTAAACGAAAACACACAAATTGAAATCGATTACAGAAGTATAGAAGTGAATAAGCCTGTAAGCTTCCCATTTGAAATCCCAAAAGGATATAAAGCCATAGAATTACCATGATTTATAAAACGCACTTTACCTTTTTTATGTTTTTCTTATGCCTGCTGCTAACCACACCGGTGTTAGCACAAAGCACGACTCGTGAACGGCTTGAAGCAAAACGTATCGCATTAAAAAAAGAAATTGCGCAAATCAATAATTTACTAGAAAACAATCAGAAAAAAAGTAGGTCGTTACTGGTTCAAGTTGAAGATATTGAGCGTAAAATAAGCTCAACTCAACAACTGATAAAAGTGACCAACCAACAGGCTAATTTGCTTACCCGTGAGATAAATGAAAATTTGAGTAAAATCACTAAATTACGTAAAGATCTAGAGCAGCTAAAAGCTGATTATGCAAAAATGATTAGCAAATCTTATCGAAGCAAATCGCAAAAAAGCAGGGTGATGTTTTTACTTTCATCAGAAAGCTTTTTGCAGGCCTATAAGCGGTTGCAGTATATGAAACAATATGCTGACTACAGACACAAGCAAGGGGAGGAAATAAAAGTACAAACCCAAGAATTAAAAGAACTAAACAATGAATTAATCGAACAGCGTAAAGCCAAGGAGTCTTTGTTAGCCGATAACCGAAAAATCCAACAAAAACTCAAAGAAGATAAACGAAGGCAAGAAATACTCATTGCTGAAGTACGAGAAAAAACAGGCAGCTTTAAAGCTCAACTTGCAGAGAGACAAAAAGAAATTAGCGAAATAGATGCGCAAATTCAGAAGCTAATTCGTGAAGCCATCGCTGCAGAAAACAAGAAAAAAGGTGCTAAAGTTAGTAAAAACAAATTTGCTTTAACACCCGAAGCTAAGGAGCTTGCAGCCAACTTTGCCTCCAATAAGGGTAAATTACCTTGGCCTGTAAAATCTGGAGTGGTTACTATGAAATTTGGCGAACACCCTTCAAAAACCATTCATACCGTTAAGATAATGAATAATGGTGTTCGTATAGAAACTAACGAGAATGAACCCGTGAATGCCATTTTTAAAGGTGAGGTATTTAAAATCCAGGCTATAAAAGGCGCCAATAAAGCCGTTATGATTAGGCACGGTGACTTTATATCGGTTTATAATAACCTTAATGATATTCGGGTTGAGGTAGGCGAAAAAATTTCGCGTGGGCAAATGATAGGTCAGGTAGGAAAAGCAACGGCAACGCAAAGACCCACATTAAATTTTTATATTTTTAAAAATACCACCTATTTAGATCCTTCTTTATGGATTTATAAGATGTAAGTAAATTGTAATATTGTAATCTCACGAGAATCTTCTATTTTAACTAGAATTAGCAATCTTGCCTGAATAGGACACTAAAAATTAAAGAAAGAGCCGTCGTGGCAATTTCTAAGAAATACTTAGATGAATAAAGTTATTTTTTGAGGGGTAGATAAAAGAAGAAAAAAAAGTGGAGAATATCGGAGTCGAACCGATGACCTCTACGCTGCCAGCGTAGCGCTCTAGCCAGCTGAGCTAATTCCCCTGACTTTGTTGGGTACAAATATAATTTTTTTATTTAAATGTACATCATTTTTTATTGAATTCTTCGCCTTTTACTAGATCTTAAAAATCAATGCTTTTTACACCTCTTTTTCTACAAAATCTATTTTAGGATTGAGTATTTCTTCAATTAAACTTAGTAAAGTCGCTTCAAAATCGGCTAATAATTTTGCATCAATAAAAGTTTCTTTATCTTGCTTAACCGGCATAAATCCATTTTTTAAATTTTTAAATGAAATTATTCCGCCTTGAGCTTGGTCGAAACCTTGAGTGCGGTGCACCATTAACGCATAACATAAAACCTGTAAAATTTTGCTATATTGATAATCGTTGATAATGGTATCAAAATCTTTAATTTTCAACTGGCTAGGAGTTACTAAGCCGGTTTTATAGTCGATGATACGCAAAACCCCATTTTTACGGTCTATTCTATCAATCTTCCCTCCTATTCCATAATCGTTTTTGGTATTTAATTTGATTTTGAGAGGAACTTCAAGTCCGATCAATTCAATTTTATTGTCTTTCAACTCTTTTCTTTCTAGGGCTAAAAACCGTTTTATATATCGTTTGGCCACAGCATATATCAACAAGTTTTGACCAAATAGGTTTTTGGAATTGGCATAAGTATTGGCAAACTGTTTTTGCAGTTCTTTTTCGTAAATTTTATCGATTTGATCAATGCTATTTGTGTTCAAAAATTGCCCCTTAAATGGATCATATAAATTTTCGAGTGTGTCGTGAATGATGCTTCCAAGGGTATTGTAGGCTACTGTTTCCTCGACTTCCTCTTGATCGTTAATTTTTAATAAATATTGTTTATAAAAATCTTGAGGATTCCGCACATAGCTTGAAAGTGCCGATGGGGAAAACTTTTTGGCCATACTGGTCAACTCCTTTAACATTAAGGCGGTTTTTTTACTCGTTTTAGGTGCTTCTTTATTGATTCGTGCCTCTGGCATCCAATGGGAAACCTTGAGCTGCCGTTCATATTCTAATTGAGCGATAAATCTGCTTTTTTCTCCTGCATTCAAGCCTTCAAAATTAGAATTAAACAACAAGTGTACATCTTCGGCCCTTTGTAGTAATCTGTAAAAGTGATAGGTATATATAGCATCTTTTTCTTTGAAGGTAGGCAAGCCGTACTGGTGTTTTAAATCATAGGGAATAAAAGAATTATTACTTTTTCCTGCTGGTAGGATACCCTCATTTACACCGGCCATAATTACCGTATCAAAATCTAATACACGTGTTTCTAGCATTCCCATAATTTGTAACCCCTTAAATGGAGCCCCCGTAAAATCAAGTTGATGTTGATTAATACTATCTCTATAAAAGCGATGCAGTGCCGAGATGCTTTTGATTTGATCTACCTCATCGAGTAGGTTTTGCAATTGATTAAACAATTTTTGAAAGTGATAAATGTACTCCCGCTCCAGAGCTTTTTGGATGGTAAAGAACTTTTCAAAAATTTTAATGATCTGTAAAAAGTTATCTAAAATCTCTATTGGCTTTTTCTTTTGCGTAAAGCAAAGATTAAGCAACTCAAATGATTCTATTTTACATAACTCGCGTAATTCTTCTAATACAAAATATACCCTATTTTCTTGGGTTACATAATGCTGTAATTTAGCCACGTCTTTAGCTAATAGTTGTTGCATAAAAGGATGCTTAACTATTTCTAAAAATTGCTTGTAATAAATCTTCTTGTCTCCCGAAAGTTGAATTGCAAAAAGCGTTTCAAAAAAGCTTGCCAATGGGGTTTGACTTAATTTTAATCCCATGGTAATGTTTACAGCGCGCACATTATCTGGCAAAGAATTTAAAAGTACGGGCAATAAGCCTTCATCGTTTAATACCAGAGCCGTATTTTGAATTTTCTCTTCTGAGAAACCACGAAGTAGGTTCCCTATATATTTAGCTTGTCCCACATTCTTAGGTATACCCGTACAGTGAATTTCGTCAAAATTATTATAGTTTTCAGGCATTTTAGGAAAGCTGTTGTTTTGGTAGTAAGGCCATTCGCTTTTATAACGCCTTATAAAAAGCCCTGCAGCGTGGTAATTTTTATCTAAAAAGTATTGATCGATGTCCCAAAATATTTCGGCTTGTGCTCCCGCTAGTAATTCTTGAAACAAGGTTTGCTCTGCATTATTTAAGGCATTAAAACCAATTAAATAATGTTTGGTCTGTTTTTTAATTTCAATATAATCTTTAATTCGGTCGGCTGCAACGCGGTAAATCAATCCTTGATAGGCCTTTTTTTGTTGAAGTAAGTTAGCCACAAAATGTTGATAAAGGCTTGGCAAAGCATTCCAAAATGCCAAATAATTTTGGATTAAGCTGGTTTTTCTTTCTTGCTTTGACCAATGGTTGATATCTTGAATATCGCTCAGGTAATTAAAGAAACTATCGGTATCGATTAAATAACGGTCAATTTCATTGAAATCGTGCAAAAGTGTATGTGCCCATCCGTAAAATGTTTCAAAATCTTCCTTTTTCTCTTTTGGCATTACGGCTACATAGGATTCATAGAATTTAAATAAAGTCTTGTTAGCAGGCAACTGGCTTAACCCACTTACTTCTTGTATAAATTCTTCTATACTTAATACTTCTGGAGCAAAAATTGTATCCTTTACCTCTTTGCGTAAGATTTCTTTAAGGAATGCCCCTGCTCGCTTACTGGGTAAAATAAATTTACAACGCTCGAGCCTGGGTTCCTGCTCTAAAATTTTAGATACTGTCTCTTCAATAAATGTTTGCATAGCCTAAAAATAAAAAAACGCCTCTTTTCAGAGGCGTTTTCAATATAATTATTTTGGTTTAATTAGTCTCTATTTTTCTCTAAAGAAACCTCAACACGTCTATTTTGCTGTCTACCTGCAGCAGTTTTATTGGTAGCTATTGGTCTTTCTTCACCGTAACCTTCAGAAGTAATTCTGCTGCTATCAATATTTGCTTGGTTTACTAAGTAATCTCTCACTGAAGCTGCACGTTCTTTTGAAAGTCTTAGGTTTAGTTTATTACTACCTTGGCTATCTGTATGCCCTTCAATATGGAAAACAGTATTAGGATACTCTTCCATAATATCAGCGATAGATTCTAAAGCTTCAAAAGATTCTTTACGGATTGAAGATTTACCAAGATCGAATAGAATCGTTTTAGAATATTCATTCAATTCGTTGATAATTTCAACTGTTACCTCTGGGCAACCATTATTGGCTGTAGTACCAGCTACATCTGGACATTGATCGTCTTTGTCTAAAACACCATCATTGTCTCTATCTTGCCAAGGACATCCGTTGTTTTCTGCTGGACCTGCTTCGTTAGGGCAATTGTCATCTGCATCTTTAACTCCGTCTCCATCGGCATCAGGACATCCGTTTAAAGAAGCTACACCAGCCTCATTCGGACAATCATCTTCTGGATCGGCAATGCCATCACCATCGGTATCTGGGCAACCCATAAACTCTGCACTTCCTGCTTCGTTAGGACATTTATCATCTTTATCTGGAATTCCGTCTCCGTCAGAATCAGGACATCCGTTAAATTCGGCTAAACCTGGCTCATTCGGACATTCGTCTTTGTCGTCATAAACACCGTCACCATCTGTATCGGTTCCTCCAAAGGCGATTTTAATTCCCATAGAATGTTGGAAATGGTCTGGTCCTTCCATATCATCAAAAGCTTTTTTATAAGTACTTTGGATGTTGAAAGCAACGTTATCTGTAAACCAAAAATTAAATCCTAAAGAACCGTTTGCTGTTCCAAAACCTTCATCATCTAACCAATTGTATCCTGCTCCTACTCCTAAATAAGGATCAAACCAACCAGTTTCGTTAATCATCTCTCTAAAGCTGTATTGTACAGCACCATCAACAGCGTAGTAAGTTAAATCATCTACACTTTGATCACCAAATTTGTCGATACGGTTAAGTGAACCTGCTACTTCTGCAGAAAAGCCAGAACCGATGTATCTACCTATAGTTAATTTAGAAACTGAAGGTAAAATGTTGTAGTGATCTTTTACATTAAAAAACTCGCTGAACATGCCCCCACGTGGTGCATCTTCACCTACAGGATAAGCGTCAACAGCGTTAATTCCAATACCAACCGCCCAAGGGTTGTTTTTATCTTGTGCTTGTAGGCTAGTTACTCCTAACAAGCATAAAGATGCCAATAATAATTTGCCAAGATGTTTCATATTCAAATATTTTTTTTAGTGTTATTGAAGCAAAAATAGAGGGTTCTTTAACATTTACAAAAATTAAAATAATAAAGTTTTCTTAATGAAAACCGCCTATTCATCAATAATTAGACTAAATAACTCCTAATTCTTTACCCACTTTTATGAATGCTTCAACAGCTTTTTCTAAATGAGCTCTTGTATGTGCTGCAGAGAGTTGAACACGTATTCTGGCTTGCTCTTTAGGCACTACAGGATAAAAGAAACCTATTACGTAAATTCCCTCTTCCAGTAACCTATCGGCCATTTTTTGAGAAAGTTTAGCATCATATAACATAACTGGTACAATTGCCGAATCGCCGTCTATGATATCAAAGCCCGCAGCCTTCATTTCTTTTTTGAAATAAGCAGTATTTTCCATCACTTGATCTCTTAAGTGCGTGCTTGAATTAAGCATCTCAAATACTTTGTTTGAGGCGCCTACAATGGCAGGAGCCAAAGAATTTGAAAACAAATAAGGTCTAGATCGTTGTCTTAACAACTCAATAATTTCTTTTTTACCAGTGGTATATCCGCCCATAGCGCCACCCAAGGCCTTACCTAAAGTACCGGTAATAATATCTATTCTACCCATTACATCTTTCTCTTCTAATGTACCTATACCGTTGGCTCCAATAAAACCAGTGGCATGGCATTCGTCAATCATAACCAAAGCATCGTATTTGTCGGCTAAATCACAAATTTGATCAAGTGGAGCCACTAGACCATCCATTGAAAACACGCCATCGGTTACTATAATTTTAAAACGTGCCCCGTCTTCATTGGCTTGCTTTAGTTGTTTTTCTAAATCGGCCATATTGTTATTTTGATAACGATATCTAGCCGCTTTACATAAGCGCACACCATCTATAATTGAAGCGTGATTTAACGAGTCAGAAATAATGGCGTCCTCTTTAGTTAAAATAGGCTCAAAAACCCCTCCATTGGCATCAAAAGCTGCCGCATAAAGAATGGTATCTTCGGTTTGATAAAAGTCTGCTATATTTTGCTCAAGTTTTTTGTGGATATCTTGCGTTCCGCAGATAAAACGTACACTGCTCATACCAAAACCGCGTTCATCTAAAGTGTCTTTTGCCGCTTGAATCACCTCTGGGTGCGATGACAAACCTAAGTAGTTGTTGGCACAAAAGTTAATAACCTCTTCACCAGTTTCAATCTTAATTACTGCATCTTGTGGTGAAGTAATTACGCGTTCTTTCTTATACAGCCCATTTTCTTTAATTTCATCTAATTGAGCTTGTAAATGTGCTTTAATTTCTTTGCTATACATAGTGTTTTGTTTTAAAAATCAAAGATAAACAATCTTTATGTTCTGCTTGTTTTCTAAATATATTAATACACCTTTCTTCACAGTATACCCCAATTTCTTAATTGCTTCGGCATATTCATCCAGTTGTATTTTATGATCAGGACTATAAGACCCAGTTTTATAATCTATAATTACCGCTTCCCTGTTTTTGAGACAGAGACGATCTAAACGTTTATAAGCATGATCTACCAAGAGTTCTTTTTCTGTATAAACGGTATAAGCATCAGAAAAATAGCTGTTTAATTCTGGATGATTTACCATCTTTATGAAACTTTGCTCGTAGGCTAAAGCTTCTTTGTGATTCAAATCACCTTCTTCTATAGCATTAGTCAAAGCAGGCTGAATATCTTCTGCAGTGATGATTTGACTTAAAATTTCATGTACCATATCTCCATAAGCTATGGCTTCTTCTTGAGACGTAAGCCACATACTCGCATTTTTGGTCATCAAAGCTGCTTGGTGATTTTCTGGCGGCGTTGAAATAAAGCTAAAATCCTGCATACCCCCCTTCTTGTCTTCAATTGAATTGGGCTTTGGCTTTTGTCCCCAATGGTAATGCCAAGCATCTGCCTCCCACTTGTTTTGTTTTTCTAAAAATCGTTGAAATAGCACACCAAAAGTATTCTCTTCATGCTGAGCCGTTTTAGAAGTTTCTATTTTACTGATGATATACAACTGCTCTTTTGCTCGTGTTAATGCGACATACAACACATTTATTTCATCTAATAACTTATGTTGGGCTAACACGTCAAAATCTTCTTTTAATTTTTTACTGTAATGAGGTGTTTCTTTATTTACACTTAAATAGCCTAAGGGAAGCTCAAAATCATCTATTAATGCCCAAAGACTATCCCTACTAAAATCGTCTAACTTTTGTTGCGCAAACGGATAAATTACCACAGGAAACTCTAGTCCTTTAGACTTGTGAACGCTTAAAATTTGCACCGCTTCTATTCCTTGAGCGGCCACAATACTCAATTTATCTTTTTTCTTATTCCATACCTCAACCAACTGCATTAAACCCGCATGGCCTTTTTGGGTAAACTCGTAAACAAAATCTAAATAGTACTGCAGATAAGCATCGGCTTTTTCTACAATTTTAAATGATCTTATCACATACTCAGCAGCTTCATATAAAGGCAATTTTTGGAACTGCTGCAAAGAAAAGTGGAATCCGAAAACTTGTAAAGAATCAAAAAATGATTCTATAGAAAGCGATAACCTTGTCTTATAAAATGCGAGTTCTTCTTCTTGAAATGTAATTTGTTGACTTAAAAAATACAGCAATTCATACCTGATTTCTTTGTCTTCTGGCTGTAGGCTTAATTCAAATATTTGCTGCACAAAATTTACCGTTTTACTTTTACTAAGCAATAAGGCTTCTGATGAGATTACCGGTATGCCCGCTTCAACCAAATGATTGGCCAACAAGATGCCGTGTTTGTTTTTCCGCGTAAGCAAACAAATATCGCTTAAAGGAGTACCTTCTTTTCTTAATTCTTGAATAATTTCAGTGGTTTTTGCTGCATAGGCCAAATTTTGTTCTTCGCTGTTTTTACCTTCTATAAAGTCAAGCTGAACATAACCTTGCGCATTTTTCACTTTTTGCTGTTCGGCTTGAGCATATAAGTTTTGATAAGTATCAAATGCAAAATAATCACTTAAAAAAGTAAAAAATTGATTGTTAAAATCAATGATTTCTTGGTAGCTGCGGTAATTTGCCGGTAAATTGAGGGTTTTCCCCGATACAGAAAATGGTGAGTACCCCTCGTATAAATTAATAAATTGCTCTGCTTTACCGCCGCGCCACCTATAAATAGATTGTTTTGCATCACCTACTAAAAACAAATTTCCCGTTTTATTTTCGGTATTAAATCCGCTTAAGCTGTTATTGATTAGGGGCTGCAAATTTTCCCATTGCAAGGCTGATGTATCTTGAAATTCATCTATAAAAAAATTGTGATAACGTTCACCCAGGCGTTCATAAATAAAAGGAGCCGGCTGGTTTTTAACTTCTTCGCTTATTTTTTTGTTAAAGTCTACCATCAACAACATATCCCGTTCTTCCTTAATCAAATCTATTTCACTTTGAATGGCAAACAGCAACGATTGAGCATCGACATTTTTGGCCAAGGCCGCATAAAATTTCACTTGATAATAATTGTCTCTAATCGCATAAAAAAGATCGGCTATTTGGGGCTGTAATGCATCTATTTGCGCTTGCTCTTCGCTGGAGGTTTTACCCTTAGTATAAAGCGGATTATCGGCTATTTTTTCTTGCCAAACCGCACCCGAAACCGTAGGCAATTCACCGTTTAAATTTTTCCTAAAAAAACCAGGCACAGAACCTCTACTAAAACATTTTTCTGGAATTTGATTTTGTTCAAGCAATTCAAAAAAGGCCTCTGCATGCTTTTTATTTTGCTTGATTAGCTCGCTTTCGGCGGATTTCAACTGATTATAAAAGACATCAAAATCTTTTAATTCATATTCTGTCAATAGATCTAAATAGGCGAAATTGTCTTCTGCAAGTAACAGCTTAGCCATTTTGGTTAAGTCTTTTCTGATGTCCCAAGACTTATCATCGTCTGCCTTTTTGAGCACAAAATTGATTAATGCCTGGGTAATTTGAGGCTGGCTACCCGCTTTATTTATCACACGATCTACCGCTTCTTCAATCACTAAGTCGCTATCTAGCTCTACTTCAAAATTTATGTTGATGTCAAGATCTTTTGCAAAAGTGCGTAGTAATCTATGCGTAAAACCATCTATAGTTGATATTTCAAAAGCCGCATAATTGTGTAAAATATGGTTTACTATGGCCTTACTTTTTTTACGGATTACTTGAGGTTCTAGTTGTACCGATTCAGCTACAGCATCAAAAAGAGCCCGACTATTTTCTGGGGTCACCTCTTGACTAAAATCGATTAAAGCGTTAAGCACTCGAGATTTTAATTCACTAACCGCCTTATTGGTAAAAGTTATGGCTAAAATATGCTTGTAATAATCTGGTTTTGGCGCTTGTAAAACCAGTTGCAAATACTCTTTGACCATGGTAAAGGTTTTACCCGATCCGGCCGAAGCATTATAAATGATAAAAGAAGGTTGAGCTTGCTGTATAGACATAGAAAAGAATTTAAGCGAAAATACAATTATTAACAGTAAAAATTGAACTGCTTTTAAGCATGCAAAGTAGTGCTAAGCATTTAAGTAATTTATAACATATTATTATTGCTTTACTGATTTGTTATAATTATTTTTGATGGAAATAAATTAAAAAAACTTAAATATATGGCTTTTAAACAAAACGACTTAGCATATGCAAAAGATGCATTAGAACCACATATCGACAAAGCAACCATGGAGGTTCATTATGAAAAACACCATGCAGGTTATACGAGTAAATTAAACAATGCAGTTGAAGGCACCAATCTAGCTGATAAATCTATAGAAGATATCTTAAAGAATCTAGATATGGATAATAAGGCTGTGCGAAATAACGGAGGTGGCTTTTATAATCACAACTTATTTTGGGATGTTATGTCTCCTAACGGAGGTGGTAAACCCACAGGTGATTTGGCCAAAGCTATTGATGAAGCATTTGGTTCTTTCGACAATTTTAAAGAGAAGTTTTCTAATGCTGCCGGTGGTCAATTCGGATCAGGATGGGCTTGGTTATGCGTACATCCAGGAGGTAGATTAGAGATTTGTTCAACCCCTAATCAAGACAACCCGCTTATGCCAGGTGTAGGTTGTGGAGGACACCCTGTTTTAGGTTTAGATGTGTGGGAACACGCTTACTACTTAAAATACCAAAATAAAAGACCAGATTACGTGAATGCCTTTTTCAATGTAATTAACTGGGAAGAAGTAGCAAAAAGATACAGTGACGGGAAATAAATAACCCTCATTAAGTCTTTGGTTAACTGCCTACGTTTTAACTTTTTTTTCATCCCGATCATTTCGGCATTTGAAAAAATAATAATGTAGGCAGTTTTTTTTTATAATAAACTAAAAGAATTAGCGTTTTAAAAATGCCAAAAAAAAAGGTGGTAAACACCACCTTTTTGCCCCAAATTTTACCATAAACTTAACCTACTTAGATTATGGATACTCAAATATATATTTTTTGAAACAATAAACCTAAATAAAATCAATAAAAAAGCTAAATAATTAAATTATTAGCATTTTTATTTAATACGCTCGGCTTTTATTGCCTTCATAAAAGTTAATAAATGCTCTATTGACCACGCGATTACCCCCGTGAGTAGGATAATCTCCTGTAAAATACCAGTCGCCTAAATTTTTAGGACAAGCTTTGTGCAATTGCTCAATCTTTTGATAAATTACCTTTACCTCTGTAGTAATTGCATCATTTTTTAATAATTCTCCTATTTTGTCTGAAATCTCTTCATCGCTAAATGGCGCATAAATCTCTTTTACAAAATTTTTCACCTCATGGTCTTCTAACTCGGTTTGGGCTTTGCATTTTTCATACACCTGTTCTACAATAGCATATTGATTGTTTTCTTTTAAAAGCTCTAAGGCAGCGCGAAAAGCCACAAAATCTTCTAGTCTAGCCATGTCTATACCGTAGCAATCGGGGTATCTTATTTGAGGAGCCGACGATACTACTACTATTTTCTTGGGATTTAAACGATCGAGCATGGTTAAAATACTCTTCTTTAAAGTTGTTCCCCGTACAATCGAGTCATCTATAATGACTAGGTTATCTGTAGGCTTTACTACGCCATAAGTAACATCATACACATGGGCTACTAAATCGTCTCGGCTGCTGTCTTCGGTAATAAAGGTACGCAACTTAGCATCTTTAATGGCTATTTTTTCTGTTCTTAACCTATGAGAAAGAATTTGAGTAAGTCGTTCATCGGTTAAGTTTTCTTTTTCTTTTAAGATTGCCTCATTCTTTTGGCGGTTGAGTTCATCTTGTGCAGCTTCTACCATTCCGTAAAATGAGGTTTCGGCTGTATTGGGTATAAAAGAAAAAACAGCATTAATCGTATCGTAATCTATGGCTTTAAGCACATCGGGCATAATGTATTTACCTAAGTTTTTACGCTCTTGGTATATCTCTGCATCGCTACCTCTCGAAAAATAAATCCGTTCAAACGAGCAAGCTTTACGTGTTAAAGGCTCAATAATTTTTTTGATTTGGGTTTTACCATCTTTTTTGGTAATCAAAGCGTGACCGGGCTCTAATTCTTTAACCGACTCAAAAGGAACATTAAAAGCGGTTTGTATTACCGGCCTTTCTGAAGCGATAACCACCACCTCATCATCGATATAGTAATAAACGGGTCTTATTCCCGCAGGATCTCTTAGTACAAAAGAATCACCATGCCCTATTAAACCGGCCATCGCATAACCGCCATCCCAATCTTTTGAAGAGCGTTTTAAGATTTTAGCGACATTCAATTTTTTTGCAATATAAGGTGAAGCCTCTTTTTTAGAGTAGCCTTCTTTTTTTGCTTTTTTATATAATTTCTCTACTTCAGAATCTAAAAAATGACCAATTTTTTCCATTACCGTAACGGTATCGGCTTTTTCTTTGGGGTGTTGCCCCAGCTCTACCAAGTTTTCAAACATGGTACTTACATTAGTCATATTAAAGTTTCCTGCCACAATTAGATTTCTATGCATCCAATTGTTTTGACGCAAAAACGGGTGTACCGCCTCTATACTGTTATTACCAAAGGTACCATAGCGTACATGCCCCAAGAATAACTCTCCTATATAAGGTATATTCTTTTTTTGTGCTGCAACATCATCCGCGTAAGCTGGGTTGTCTTTTAAACTGGTATTGATACGATCGTTAATTTGAGCAAAAATATCTTGAATGGGTTGGGCCTGGTTAGAACGCACCCGACTGATATAGCGCTCGCCAGGTTGCGTATTTAACTTTATACTCGCCAAACCAGCACCATCTTGACCTCTATTGTGTTGTTTTTCGAGCATCAGGTACATTTTATTTATACCATAAAAAGCCGTACCGTACTTCTCTTTATAAAATTCTAATGGCTTTCTTAGTCTAAGTAGCGCTATTCCGCATTCATGTTTAATCGCGTCGCTCATAATGTGTGTTGTGTTGTTGTATTAAAAAACCCTGCCAAGCGGGCAGGGTACAAAATTAATTTAAATCTATTTCAAATTGAGTTAAGGATTTAAAAACTTTCAGTCGCTCCTCAATTTCTTGATCTTCAAGATTTAGCATGCGCTCGGTACCAAATTTTTCTACACAGAAAGAAGCTAGGTTAGAGCCGTAAATTATAGCTTTCTTCATATTGGCAAACGAATAATCTTGTGTTTTAGCAAGGTAGCCGGCAAAACCACCCGCAAAAGTATCTCCCGCCCCAGTTGGATCAAAAACCTCTTCTAAGGGTAAGGCAGGCGCAAAAAACATTTCATTTTTATCAAATAATAAAGCTCCGTGCTCTCCTTTTTTAATCACCACATATTTTGGTCCCATTTCCTCGATTGCCCGTGCAGCTTTTACCAGTGAATATTCGCCAGAAAGTTGTCTTGCTTCTTCATCATTTATAGTAATAACATCTACTTTTGCAATCACCTCTTTAAGCTCTGATAGCGTATGATCCATCCAAAAGTTCATGGTATCTAGAATTATCAGTTTAGGTTGCTTAACCTGATTGATCACCCCCATTTGTACAGCAGGATGTAAATTACCCAACATTACCACCTCTGCATCTTGAAAAGCATCGGGTACTACTGGATCAAAATTTTCTAAAACATTTAATTGCGTGTCTAGGGTGTCGCGAGTATTCATATCATTATGGTATCTACCGCTCCAAAAAAAGGTTTTACCATCTTGAATTACCTCTAGCCCGTCTAAATTGATAGACTTTTCATGAAAGATATCTATGTATTTTTGAGGAAAATCGCCTCCCACTACAGAAACAATAGCGCTATTTACGCCAAACTTTTGTGCTGCTAAACCAATGTAGGTTCCCGCACCACCTAAAATCTTATCTGTTTTCCCAAAGGGAGTCTCAATGGCATCAAAAGCTACCGTTCCCACAATTAAAAGTTTACTCATGCTTTTTAAATTTTCGGCAAATATAAGGTGTTTAATACAATTTTTAGCAGTAAGAAACAGATGTCTATTTAAATTTCTAATTATTTAAGCCCAATTAAGCTAATTAAAAAAAATTATATTTTTGAACAAAAGCAGCGATTTACAGCGCCGTAAAAAATGTGAATGATCTTGATTTTAAAGAACAAATGAAAAGTGCTACCCAAGTACACTATAAATGCATATGATTTTGAATGCTGTATTTTTTTATATTTGCCTTTACAGGGAAATTAAGGCTAACAGATTTATGTTGTATAGATTATGCTAAAACCTTATCTACGTATTACACTAACAATAGAAGACAAGCTCGCGGTACCGCAATAAGACTAATGGGTTATTTTTTTTACTTATGAACGATATTTACTTAAACGGATTATTACTTCTTTTGGCAATAGTGTATTTTTTGAAAGAATATAAGCACCAAAAAGAAGCATTGGCTACAGTTAAACACGGTAAAATTTTATTTTTTTTACAATTTATGGCCTCCATGGTATTCATAGGTCTCATAAGTTTAAAACTAATGAGCGTAAAGATTTTATTGCTGTTTATCCCCTCCTTAATACTCAGTTTCTACTTAAACTACCGGCTGTACAAATTAAAACCTTCAACCACCAAGATTATTTATACTCTAAGTGTTTATACCATGGTATTGATAGCCATTAAGTTTTTATTATTCCCGTCATACTAAGTTTTTTATTGACTTGTTACAAAGCATGGGGGTTTAAAAATTTTTATTTCTAGAAACAACCAGCTATGCTAAAAAATCAAACTTTGAGCTACTACCAGTAAGGTTAAGCCATGGTTTGAAATATAAATACCATTAAAAATTAGCTTAATTTGTAGACTACTCTCTGTAAAAACCCTTAATAAATTGTAGCTTAATTAATTTTATTTAACATTTTTATCTGGTAAAATTTGTTTTAATCGTTTTTTTTTTTGATTTGTGAAGTTGTATACCTGCCAATACTGCACGTGCAACACTTTGAGGGTTTTAAAACAAAAAAATATAATAAAACCATATATTATGAGAATTAATAAGATGATAATTGTAGGGCAGTTATGGATAAACTTACCTATGCTGATTTTTGCTTTTTTCTATGCAGCTGCAATATTAAAAGATACCGTCTTCCCTTATTTAACAACAACAATTATTTACATCGTGGTTTCAGTTTTATATTGGGCTTATATGTCACCTAAATATCAATTATTCGCAGCAAAAAATTTGGACACTCTAAGAGAATTTAAAAAATTCAAAGTTCTTGCAAATAAATCCTGTTTATTGTGTGATAAAAACTTTTTTAAAGATATAGAAATATGGAGCAGAAAAGATAAAGACTTTTTAAAACAAAAGTTTCAATAAAAAGATTTATTATAATAAAAATGAGAGGTTGAATTTAACAAATGCGAATAATAAAACACTTTAAAAAAAATAAGTTTAATACTATTTTTTTACTGGGCCTTCTTTTGGAGGTCCAGCTTTTCATTACTTTTTTCATTATTTTTGTTTACCAAGGTTTAGATAACAATCTCTTTAAAGAAGTACAAGCAAAACCAGAAGCATTTTCTTTTAGCAGTAATCTGCATACCTGGCTATTCATCCTCCTTTTTCTACCCCTTATAGAAGAGGTGGTTCATAGGTGGCATGTTGGTGTAGCACATAAAAAAAAGCGCACTAAAATAGTAATTACTATTTTTAGTCTTCTGGCAATTTTAATTCTTTTTCAATCTGCAACTAAAATTGAATTTTTCTTTTTATCATTATTAGGCATTAGTTATTCTTTAAACTTCTTTAACAAAACCTTTTCGACACTTAAGATTAGCCTCGCTCAGATTATACTTACTTCGGTAAGTTTCAGCTTTTTTCACTACGGTCCTTTGCGTCTATTCGATACGCCAGATATTGCGAGCATTAGTTTGACTTTAAACTTCATAGGCGTCAGCTTTATTTTATGTTATTTACGTATAAATTACGGCTTATTTTGGGCTTTTCTTTTTCATTTTGTGTTCAACGCAATTTTATTTTCATACCAATTTTCAGCATCTGAGATTAATGAAACGCCTATAACGCATACTACCTCATGTTATACCTTAAGCGTAGCAGAATCTGGAGTATTGGATAATTTAGCTGATTTTGAAATTTCTCAAAAACACCTGCAATGGAAAACGCTTCACTTAAACACTGGGTTTCATAAAGCCTTGCAGTTTAATAAAATGGATCTCGATTTTTTTGCTAACCAGAAAAATATACAATTAGATTCCGTTTTAGATTTATATTCCCAGAAAAAGCAATTTAAGGTGTACTCTTTGAATATTCAGAAAAAAGACTCCTGTTTAATCGAGCTAGAAGAGATTTTACGTTTATTGGAAAAAGAAGGACTTATGGTAAAACAAAAACAACTAGATGCTATGCGCAACAAATAAATCCTTATTTAAATATGAAAAAAATAGTAAAATTGTATAAGTCAAAAAATAAATTTCTATTATTATCATTTATTTTTCTAACATTAGGCGTTTACAATGTTTTGGAAAGACGTACTGAATATTATCAGTTATTATTTATAATATCTATAACTCAATTCGCTTTATATTTTGCGACTGTTTTTTTTAACAGAAAAACTAAAACGCACTAATATAATTGATAAAACGGCTTTATAAAGCCGTTTTATTTCCTCCCAAAATCCGCTGGGATTTCCCCCCAGTTTTTAGTATCCCATTTTATGATTTTGGTGGTGAAGTAATTCGTTGCCAGCCATTTTTCGGCACGATCTACCAACTCAAAAATCGCGGCATTCTTAGGGTTTCGTTTTAATTTAGTATTACATTTCTTTTTATACACCCAGCCAATCGCAATTTTTGAATCGGAATAAACGGCGTGAGTATATTGGTTTTTTTTAAGTAAAGCCAGTGCGTGTACAAGTGCTAGAAATTCACCAATATTATTGGTTCCTTCTTCAAAAGGACCTTTATGAAAAATTTGCTTGTTGTTTTTTATCCAAACACCCCGGTATTCCACCTTTCCCGGGTTTCCGCTTGAAGCGGCATCAACCGCCAGCGCATTAAAATCTACTTCTTTAACTCTGCGTTCAAGTTGTTCTAAACTGGGCTCATTTTTATTATGCGCCTTTGCCTTTACCTCATCGTAGGCTTTATTAAAAGCTTTTTGTGCTTCAGTAAAACTAGAAAAACTCTTGTATTGCGCTCCTTGGTAACCTGTGATTTGTGCTTTACAATCTTCCCAGGAGGTGAAAATGCCGGTTTTTCTTCCTTGCCAAACAACATAATACTTTTGCTTTTTAGTCATTATTGCAATAAGTTTTCTATTACTTGAACAAAATGCTCATGCTCTAAACCGTGAATTTTCTCTTGCAAAGAATCTAAGGTTTCATCGGGTTTAATGGGTACTTTAAATTGCGCTATATGCTCGCCTTCATCATAATTCTCATTCACATAATGAAAAGTTATACCTGTTTCGGTGTCATTATTTTGTAAAACCGCTCGGTGTACAAAACTACCGTACATACCTTTACCTCCATATTTAGGTAACAAAGCAGGATGAACGTTGATTATTTTATTAGGAAAGGCCTCGATAATCGCTTTAGGCATTAACCATAAAAAACCGGCCAGCACAATAAGGTCGGGCTTTATTTGCTGCAACATTTGCAAAAGTTCATTACTTTCATACAAAGCTGCTTTATCAAAATGTACGGCTTGCACCCCATGCTCATGGGCCATTTTTAAGACGGGAGCTGTCTTTTTATTAGAGAAAACGTGACTTACTTCTACTTCAGCGTGGCCATCAAAGTGCTGTATTATCTTTTTGGCATTAGAGCCTTTACCTGAGGCAAATACCACTATTTTCTTAGTCTGCGGAAGGGATTTATCTATCAAAACAAAGCTTTTTTGGTGAATTATTAGGTAGTAAAAATAGTTACTTTGTATAAATTTATGTAAATTGGGCACACATTTTTGGCAAGAAAACTTGTTTTAACCTAAAGTTTTTTATTTTTGCCACTTAATCAAATTTTAAAATTAGAAGATTATGTCAGACATTGCATCAAGAGTAAAAGCAATTATCGTTGATAAATTAGGAGTTGACGAGAATGAAGTAGTAAACGACGCTAGTTTCACCAACGATTTAGGTGCTGATTCATTGGACACCGTTGAATTAATTATGGAATTCGAAAAAGAGTTCGATATTCAAATTCCAGATGACCAAGCAGAAAACATTTCAACTGTAGGTCAAGCTATTTCTTATATCGAGGAAGCAAAAAAATAATACATCTCAAGTATGGAGTTAAAGCGAGTAGTAGTTACAGGTTTAGGTGCCCTTACCCCCATTGGTAACAATATACAGGAATACTGGGATGGTTTGGTAAGCGGGAGAAGTGGTGGAGCACCCATCACTTATTTTGATACTGATAAATTTAAGACGAAGTTCGCTTGTGAGATTAAAAACTTCCCTTTTAATGAGTATTTTGATCGCAAAGAGTTAAGACGTCTTGATAAATTTGCACAGTATGCTTTGGTAGCTTCAGATGAAGCTATAGCCGATTCAAAACTAGATCTTGATACCATTAACAAACACCGTGTTGGGGTAATATGGGGTGCAGGTATTGGCGGTTTAGAAACTTTTCAAGAAGAAGTTAAAAATTTTGCCAATGGCGACGGTACGCCAAGGTTTAACCCATTCTTTATCCCTAAAATGATTGCTGATATAGCTCCAGGGCATATCTCTATTAAACATGGGTTTATGGGGCCAAATTACACGACAGTTTCAGCTTGTGCTTCTTCGGCCAACGCATTGATCGACGCGCTTAACTATATAAGATTAGGCCATAGCGATGTAATTGTTACCGGAGGTAGCGAAGCCGCTGTTACCCAAGCAGGTATGGGAGGTTTTAATGCGATGCACGCACTATCAACCAACAATGAAAACCCAACCAAAGCATCAAAACCCTTTGATGCAACACGAGACGGATTTGTTCTAGGTGAAGGTGCAGGAGCATTAATTCTCGAAGAGTACGAACACGCTAAAGCGCGCGGAGCTAAGATTTATGCCGAAGTAGTTGGAGGAGGAATGTCTTCTGATGCTTATCATATGACGGCTCCACACCCTGATGGGATTGGCGTAATGGCCGTGATGGAAAATTGCTTAAAAAACGCTAATTTAAAACCAGAAGATGTAGATGCTATCAATACACATGGTACCTCTACACCGCTTGGTGATGTAGCCGAACTCAAAGCTATTTCTAATGTATTTGGAGAGCACGCAAAGAATATCAATATCAACTCCACCAAATCGATGACCGGGCATTTGCTAGGTGCAGCTGGTGCGGTAGAAGCCATTGCCTCTATCTTAGCTATGCAGCACAGTATAGTGCCACCCACTATTAACCACGAGGTAGCCGATGAAAACATTGACCCTAGTTTAAACCTTACGTTAAATAAGGCGCAAAAACGAGAGGTAAATGTAGCCATGAGCAACACTTTTGGTTTTGGCGGTCACAATGCTTGTATTTTATTTAAGAAATTAACTGAATAAGCCTTTGTAATTATATGAGCATTATTCAAAACATATGGAATTCCCGTTCAAAAAAGAACGGGAATTTTTTTGTGGCTATTCAGAAAATTATCGGGTTCAAACCCAAAAACATTGAAATTTACCAACGTGCGTTTACCCATAGATCTATGAATAAAAAAGATCCGCAGGGTAACGATATAAATTACGAACGCTTGGAGTTTCTGGGTGATGCTATGTTAAGCGCAATAATAGCCGCCCACTTGTTTGAAGAAGCCCCTCAAGGAAATGAAGGCTATCTAACCAAAATGCGCTCAAAAATAGTAAGCCGTAAACACTTAAATGAATTAGGTAAAGACCTTAACCTCATCGGTCTAGTTAAAACCAGTTTACCCAAACAAAACTTTGGCGATAACATTCATGGAAATCTTTTTGAAGCTCTTGTAGGAGCTATTTATCTAGATAAAGGGTATAAAAGCTGTAAGGCATTTGTAAAGCGCCGTGTAATTGACCCCTATGTAGACATTGAAGAGCTAGAAGGCTTCGTTATCAGTTACAAAAGTTTACTCATAGAGTGGTGCCAAAAACAAAAAATTGTTTTTAATTTTGAGTCTTACGAAGATACAGGGGTAGCCGAGCAAAAACATTTCGCAGTCAAATTATGGTTAAATGATAACGTACGTGCTAAAGCACGGGCGACCAGCAAGAAAAAAGCAGAAGAAAAAGCAGCAAAAAGAGCCTATTTTGCCTTACAAAATAAGATTGGTTAGTGCTTTTACTAGCTACTATCCACCTACTATTCTTCACAATTAGTTAACGTGTATTTGTGCAGAGATTTTGTTATCTTTGATTTTGGTTGGCACACCAAAAATCAAAAGGAATTATGGCCTATAAATTGCTTGTCGATGAATTGTTAGAAGATGATTTTTACCTTATAGGCATTCACACCACTTTAGAGCATATTCGATTAGCTTATTTTGCCAATAAATACCTGCAATTACAATTTAAACGTTGTGCGAGCGATTTAGATTTTAAAACAGATGAACAATTGGCTTATTTTGCATTATTTCATCACCAAGATATCTATCGCGAGGTAGATTACTATTTAGTCGAGAATAAAATCAGTTATCTACCGCAAAACAAACCAACCGCAGGATCTTTATTTCAGGATTTACCAGCGAATACCAGAAACCTCAACTTGATACCCGAATATCCGAAAGTTGACTTCTGGTTGAAAATAGAAAATGAATCTGACGAAAATGAAATTTTAGGATTCGTTAGCAAGCTTAAAAAAATAAACCAAGTATTGACGGCATATACGGTAGATGCACCAAAACTAAAATCAAAACATCATTTAATTTTTAATTAATGAATAACATAAAAAAAACAAAAATAGTAGCCACCCTAGGGCCTGCAACTAGCAATAAAAGTGTTTTAAAAAGCATGCTCGAAAAAGGAGTGAATATCTTTAGAATAAACTTTTCTCATGCCAATTATGACGATGTGAAAAAAAGAATTGCTAGCATTCGAGAACTCAATGAAAAATACGGTTTTAACGCGGGCATTCTAGCCGATTTACAAGGTCCTAAATTGCGCGTGGGTATCATGAAAGAAGAAATTGTTGTGAGTAAAGGAGATCAAATCACCTTTGCTACGGGCGAAGAGTTTCAAGGTACAAAAGACCGGGTTTTCATGAATTACAGCGAATTTCCAAAAGATGTAAAACCCAAAGAGCGCATTCTTCTTGATGATGGAAAGTTAATTTTTGAAGTTGTAAATACTAATCTAGAAAATGAAGTAGTTACCAAGGTTATTCAAGGTGGGCCGCTACGATCAAAAAAAGGGGTAAATCTTCCCAATACTAATATTTCATTACCGGCTTTAACCGAAAAAGACTTTAAAGATGCACAATTTGCCATTGAGCAGGAGGTAGATTGGATCGCCCTTTCATTTGTTCGTAATGAGAAAGATTTGAAAGTGCTTAATGATCTTATTAAAAAGCATAGCGATCACAAAATACCGGTAATTGCAAAAATTGAAAAGCCAGAAGGAGTTAAAAATATAGATAAAATTATAAGTGCCTGTGACGGATTAATGGTTGCACGTGGCGATTTAGGTGTTGAGGTTCCTGCGCACGAGGTACCTCTTATTCAAAAACAATTGGTTTTAAAAGCGAAAAAAGCACGTATTCCTGTAATTATTGCCACACAAATGATGGAAACCATGATCTCTAGCCTCACCCCTACCCGAGCAGAGGTTAATGATGTAGCCAACTCTGTTATGGATGGTGCCGATGCGGTTATGCTTAGCGGAGAAACCTCAGTAGGAAAATACCCAGTACAAGTTATCGAGAAAATGTGCCAGATTGTTAAAAGTGTTGAAAACTCAAAACTCATTAGCGTACCCCATGACCCACCGCATATTCGTACCAACAGGTATATCACCAAAGCGGTTTGTTACCACGCCGCTATTATGGCCAATGAAATTAGCGCTAAAGCCATTTGTACTTTAACCAACTCAGGGTATACCGCCTTTCAAATCTCAGCTTGGCGTCCTAGCGCACATATTTTAGCTTTTACAAGCAATAAGCGCATACTTACCCAGTTGAGTTTATTATGGGGCGTAAATGCCTTTTATTATGATAAATTTGAGAGTACAGATAAAACTGTTGAAGATGTAAATCTTATTGCAAAAGATAAAAAGCTGGTAGCCTCAAACGATTTTGTAATCAACTTGGCCTCCATGCCAATAGAAAATAAAGGTATGGTAAACACTTTAAGGGTTTCAGAAATTAAATAAATTATGCTGGGCGTTTCCTAGTAACCCTTTCAATGGCTTGCTGGGTCGGGCTTTCGCTACTCGCTTTTTGCAAAAAAAAATGCAAAAGAGCTCAAACAAACCGCTTAATCCCTAACGCAAAAAAGATAGCTTATGAGAAAAAGTATATTTAAATTCATTGCCATGCAAGCGCTTATCGGCGCGGTTATTTACTTTATAATTCACTATTTTATTTTTAACAAGCAAGAAGATTTATCAGGTAGCCTACTCACTACTGTATTTTTTGTAATTTTTATTGGAATAATTACACCGCTTATTTTTGCTCTTATCCGTAAAATCCGTAAAGACAAGTCTTATAATTTGGCTGCAGACGAACGGGTTTTATTAGAAACTATTGCTTATATTCCCGCCTACATGTCTGTGCAAAAAACCAACATTAAGCTTACAGACCAGCACTTTATTTATTGGCAGGGTAATCAAGAATTGGCCATACCCTATCAACAAATAAGTTTACTTGAATTGCAAACACCTTTTGGTGATAGCGCCTATAACATACACCTAAAATTAAATAGAAGAAAAGCCCAGCTGTTTTTTACCGAGAATAAAGAAGCTATTTTAAAGATTTTAAAATCCAAACTATAAAGCAAAAAAAGGCGGCCCTTGAAGGCCGCCTTTTATTTGTAAATTATAATTTCTAATCACCATTATGGCTTGTAGGTATTGTTTTCTCTATTTACATCGGCCATTTTTTGGGAAGGATCTATTTCTATCTTCGCTATCTGATTTTTATTGTTAAACAAAACGATTTCATAAGTAGGGTGACCCCAAGCCCAGGCAGTTATTTTTTCTGCATCTATTGGCTTTTCCCAATACATCATTTCTAGAGGGATATAAAACATTCTGCTGTTGCCATCGGTAAAAGTTACCTTTAGCTCAATGGGCATAGGCATTAAACCGTAGCGTTTTAACTTGATTTTAGTGCGCTCTGTTGATATAGCATTCACCGCCCCAATTCCGTAATCAATGGTATTGGTTGTTCGTGTCCAGTCATTTAAATACCAGCCTAATTGCGCGCCACTAACCTTCTCTGCTACACGTATAAAATCATTTGGTGTAGGATGTTTAAATTGCCAATCTTGGTAATATCGTTTTAAGGTTTTATCTAGGTTCTTTTCGCCTATTAAATAACCCAACTGTGATAGGAACACGGCTCCTTTCGAATAAGCAGCAAGACCATAAGCTTGGTTTAGAGCATACCTGTCTGCGTGTGTAGTTTGCGGTTGTTCTGCACCCGAATTGGCCAAGTAAATATATCCGCGGTAAGCGTTCTTTAGCGGAAATTCATTGTTTTTATTTAATACATGATCTTCGGCTAGCGTAGAAATATAGGTTGTGAAGCCTTCATCCATCCATTCGTGTTTAGACTCATTGGTAGCTAACACAAATTGAAACCAAGAATGAGCCAATTCGTGCGCCGTTACTCCTAATAAGCTTTCGTAGGTACGGTTTCCAGTAATTAAAGTGCTCATACCATACTCCATTCCGCCATCGCCACCTTGAATTACAGAGTATTGTTTGTAAGGATAAGGACCAATGTGCTCATTAAAAAAATCTAATAGCTTTTCTGTATCGGGCTGTAATCTCTTCCAGTTAGCGGTAAAATTGTTTTCTTGCTCATATGCCGGATTATCTTTATATAAAAAGTGCAAGATTACACCCTCTTTGGTAACGCGTATATCGTGTACAAAATCGGGATCTGCTCCCCAGGTAAAATCGTGTACTTGCGGCGCTACAAAGTGCCAGGTTAATTTGTTTCCCTTGTGCTTTACGCGAGTACCTTCGGCTTCGTAGCCATGACCTATTTCTTGTGGATTTTGCAAATATCCTGTTCCGCCTAATGTGTATTCTTTGTCGATAGTGATTTTAACATCAAAATCACCCCACACCCCGTGAAACTCTCTTGCGATGTATGGATTAGCGTGCCAACCCTCAAAGTCATACTCGGCTAATTTTGGGTACCATTGCGCCATTGATAAAGCTACACCCTCTTTACTATTACGCCCCGATCTTCTTATTTGTTCTGGTATCTGCGCCTTCCAAGTCATTTTTAAAGTGGTTTGAGCACCAGGCAATAAAGCTTGATTCAGCTTAACTTGCAAAATACTCCCTATGGTTTTATGCTTCACCGCTACTCCGTCTTGAGATAAGGTATTTACTTTGATATACCCCATCTCTTTGTCATTTAGCAGAGCAATGCGGCTTACTGGTTTAGGGTTTTCTTTAGTGCCTTGATTTTCGATCATTCTACCATCGGGATCTGGAATATCTTGCAAACGTGCGTCCATCTCACTTCCCGGTTGAAAAGCGTTGAAGAACAAATGATAAAACACTTGTTTTAAAGTATCTGGGGAGTTATTGGTGTATACCAACTCTTGTTTACCGGTATAGGTGTAATTTTTTACATCTACATCGATTTCCATTTTATAATCTACATGTTGTTGCCAGTAGGAACTATTTCCGCCTTGAGCGAAAACAGAAAAGCAACTTAAACAAGCAATACAAAAAGTTAAAATAGTTTTTTTGGATATCATTATAATTGGGTTAAAAAAAAGTGTTCTCTATGAGCAGCAAATAAAATTATCGCCTCTTTAGAGAACACTTAATTAAAATTAATATTAATCTTATTTGCTCATTTTATCGGCTAAGATAAAGGCGTTATACAAGTTTACCATTTTTCCTGAAACAGAAAGTTCACTAAATGGTCTAACATCTTCTGGATTACCACCTACAATTACATCTGCATTTGAAGATAAACCACTTTGCATAATTACTTGTTTTACTTGCGCTGCAGTAAGTTTAGGGTAATAAGAACGTATTAAGGCCGCTACTCCTGCTACTGCTGGAGCTGCCATTGAAGTACCTTGTAAGTATTCATACTGATCTAAAGGTGTGGTGGCCCAAATTTTGGTGCCCGGTGCAAAAACATCTACGTTTTGTTTACCGTAGTTAGAAAAACTAGCCACTAGCTTGTCTCCATAGGCGTAGTTAGAAGCACCCACGGTAAGGAAGTTATCGCTAATTTCGATGCTTTCACCTGGTTTCTGATCGTTTGGGTATACCATTTTGGTGTCTAAATCTGTTGCATCATTTCCTGCTGCGTTTACGATAAGTACATCGTGCTTGGCCGCATATTTGATAGCATCTGTCACCCATTCTGGATTTGGAGAAAAGTATTTACCAAAACTGGTATTGATTACCTTAGCTCCGTTATCAACTGCATAGCGTATAGCCAAAGCGATATCTTTATCATACTCATCACCATCTGGAACTGCACGCAAAGCCATAATCTTAACGTTTTTAGCAACTCCATTCATCCCTATGTTATTGTTTCTCTCGGCAGCGATGATCCCCGCAACGTGGGTACCGTGCTTGGCATCTTCTTTTTTCTCATCTGGACCATCTACATCATTATTTCCGTAATTTACATCGGTAATATCATAAGGATCGTCGCCAACTATGGCTCTACCGTCAAATTCTAAGTTAAAGTGAGACTCTAAACGGGTATTGAAATAATCTATACCCTCCTGCAATTGCTCTTTAGCTTCGTCTAAATCACCAATATTCATCATGATATTATTAAGAAAAGCTTGTGCTTGCTGCAACTCTGGGGTATCAGCTTCCATAGCCATTAACTCCTTACGGCTAAAATCTTCTTTCCCTAACTTTTCACTAACCAATTTTGACGAGTTGTTTACGCTGGCCAACAATTGTTGGTAGTAGTTTTGGTTTTGTGTGGTTTCGTTATATTCCTTTTCAAACTCCTGCTGCGCCGCTTGATACATTTCAAATTCGGCTAAATCTGAGGCTGCAATATCATTTTTGGTTTTACCTTCGTATTTTGGTTGCAGTCTTTTGATAATTCGCACATACTCTAAATTCTCGGCAATGGCATCACCTAAGAAATTCCATCCGTGAATATCGTCTATATAACCGTTTTTATCATCATCTATTCCGTTGCCTGGAATTTCATCTTCATTTACCCAGATAACGTTTTTAAGATCTTCGTGTTCTATATCGATACCACTATCTATAACCCCTACAATTACGGTTTTTCCTTGATAGTCTTTAATGATTTCATCATAAGCCTTTTGCACACTCATACCCGGAACGGTATCTTGTACCAAATCTGCGCCTCCCCAACCTTTAAGCTCAACATCTGTAAGCGCAATATTTTTTAAGGGTTGTTGATCGATGTTTTCTATGGGCGTAGAAGTAATTACGGGGCTAGTTGTCCCACAACTTGCGGCAATTAAGGCAACGGTTGTCGCTGCAAATGCCGATTTCAAAAATGGTTTTCTCATGGTTTATTTAATTATTAAAAACTTCGTTAAAGGTGTATATTTTATCTACTCTCACTCCTTTTTCTGTATGCTTAAGCGTGATGATTTCATTATGGGCATCATGCTCTAAAAACAAATAATATTGTTGAGTTGCCGCTTCTTCTAAAAAAGCTTTCTTTTCTTGTAAAGTTAGCAAAGGTCTTGTATCGTACCCCATTACATAAGGTAAAGGTACGTGCCCTGCTGTAGGCAACAAATCGGCCATAAAAACCAGTTTTTTACCTTGATAACTGATATGCGGAATCATTTGTTTTTCGGTATGCCCATTCACAAATCTTATTCCAAAATTAAGTTCTTGACTATGTTGAAATTCTTGACCATTACGAGGTAAAAAACTTAGTTGCCCACTTTCTTGCATGGGTAATAAATTCTCTTTTAGAAAAGAAGCTTTTTCTCTATCATTGGGGTTGGTTGCCCATTTCCAATGCTCTTCATTGGTCCAAAATTTTGCATTTTTAAAGGCGGGTTCATATCCTGTGCGGTCTTTGTTCCAAGCTATTGAACCCCCACAGTGATCAAAATGCAAGTGAGTCATAAAAACATCGGTGATATCATTTGGATGAAACCCTGCTTTTTTTAAGGATTTTTCTAAAGAGTCATCGCCCCAGCGATAGTAGTAACTAAAAAATTTTTCAGATTGCTTATCACCCAAGCCATTATCAATCAAAATCAATTTATCTCCTTCCTCAATCAGAAGACAGCGTGCAGCGATGTCTATCATATTGTTTGAATCGGCGGGATTGGTTCTTGACCATAAACTTTTAGGTACCACTCCAAACATGGCGCCCCCATCTAATTTAAAGTTTCCCGCTTCTATAGGATACAATTTCATAAAAAATATAGAATTTATTTTTGCTGCAAAATAATAAATTCATTAGGTTTTAATGGGTTTAAAAGTATATTTAACACAGCTTTCTTAACATAGTCGAAGGCTTTTTTTAAAAAAGTAGTATTTTCGTTTCAAAAATAAAACCTATGGTAGAATTAGCCGGAATTATAATTTTAGGAATATTAGCCCAATGGGTAGCTTGGAAATTTAAAATACCGGCCATCTTACCGCTCATTCTTATTGGTTTATTTGTAGGGCCAATTGCTACTTTATTTACAGAAGATGGGAGTAAACTAATCGAACCTATATGGAATGGAACCTCTGGTCTTTTTCCTGGTGAGAGTTTATTTTATTTTGTTTCGCTAGCCATAAGCATTATCCTATTTGAAGGTGGTTTAACCTTGCGGCGGAATGAAATTTTAAACGTAGGACCGGTTATCGTAAAGTTAATTACCGTGGCCGTTGTCGTCACTTTTATTGGCGCCGGAATAGCGGCCCATTTAATCTTTGGGCTCTCATGGCAAATATCATTTCTTTTTGCAGCTTTAATTATTGTAACAGGACCTACAGTTATCACCCCTATATTACGTAACATTCCGCTGAAGAAAGACGTTTCGGCTATCTTAAAGTGGGAAGGTATCTTAATAGATCCAATTGGTGCTTTAGTCGCCGTTTTGGTTTTTGAATTTATAAGTGCAGGTGAAGGAAAGGAGTTTACTCAAACCGCATTGATTGAATTTGGTAAAATAGTTCTTTTCGGATTTACTTTCGGGTTCACTTTTGCCCATACACTTGCTTTTGCGATTAAAAGAAACATAATACCGCATTATTTATTAAACGTATTTACATTAGCGACCGTTTTGGGAGTTTTTGTACTGTCTGATGCTTTTGCCCACGAAAGCGGATTACTGGCGGTTGTAATTATGGGGCTGGTAATGGGTAATATTAATTTGCCTAATATTAAAGAAATACTCTATTTTAAAGAGTCTTTAAGCGTATTGCTTATATCTATCCTCTTTATTTTGCTTGCGGCCAATATAAATATGGAAGATTTACTGCTGGTTTATAACTGGAATGCCTTAATTTTATTTGCTATCGTAGTTTTTGCGGTAAGACCTTTAGGAGTATTTCTAAGCAGCATCAAATCAAGTTTAAAAACCAATGAAAAAATCTTTATCAGTTGGGTGGGGCCACGTGGTATTGTTGCAGCAGGTATTGCTTCTTTATTTGGCTTAAAGCTAGCCAGTCAAGGGGTAGCTGGTGCAGAATACATCACCCCATTAGTGTTTATGATTGTGTTGGGCACCGTTTTACTCAATGCAACCACAGCAAGAAGTTTTGCTAAATTGGTAGGTGTATTTCTTACCCATAGTAGCGGAATTTTAATAGTTGGCGCTTCTTCGGTGTCCCGACTTATTGGTAGTTATTTAAAACAGAACAACCGTCACGTAGTGTTGGTAGACAATAACCGAAACAATATCCGTAAAGCTAAAAATCTAGGATTAGAAGCGATGGAAGTGAGTGTATATTCAGATGAATTAACCAACAATATAGAACTTAACGATGTGGGTTATTTAATGGCACTCACCGGAAATACTGAAATTAACCAGACTGCTATTGAAAAGTTTCAAAACCATTTTGGTGAGCATGGTTCATTCAGATTGGTATCATCAGATGAGATGACAGACCCCGAAAACAATCCAAAAGAAGGCTTGTTTTCACCTACCGATGATTTCATAAAACTTACAGAAACGGCAAGGAAATACCCTCAAATAAAAGAAATAAAGCTTAATTCTCAAGAGCATTATAGCGGCTTGATAGAGATCACAAAAACAGATCCAGATATTATTCCGCTATTTGTAAAAGATAAGCAAGGCGAATTAAGCATTATTCCATCGCACAGCCAAGAAGTTGAAATTGAGCAAGATTTCATTTTGGTTTATCTAGGAAAAACCCTTGAAACAGAGGCCAAGCAAGAAAAAACCGACTTAAAAGAGACTGTGGAGCCAAAAGAAACGACAAAAAGCGAGTAAGCTAATCGGCTATGTTGGCTAAAAGTTCTTCGGTAACTTCGAGGGTATGATATACGTTTTGCACATCATCATCTTCCTCAAATTTTTCGATTAAATCAAGAATTTCTTGGGCTTGCGCAACTGGCAGACTTGTCGTGTTTAAGGGTATGCGCTGTAATTCTGAGTTTTTAACCTCTACGTTTAACCTTTCTAGCGCTTCATTCATCTTCCCAAAATCGGTAAAATTGGTATAGATGTAAATAAAATTATCGGTCTGCTCAAATTCTTCGGCCCCGGCCTCAATTAGTGCCAACTCTATATCTTCAAAATTTACACTTAGCTTATCTTTCTCTATTACAAAAACACCTTTGCGATCAAATAAAAATTCTAATGAACCATTGGTGCCTAGATTACCTCCATTTTTTGAAAATATAGATCGAATTGAAGCCACGGTACGGTTGGTATTATCTGTAGTGCACTCTACAAAAATTGCAATGCCGTATGGTCCATAACCTTCAAAACTCACCAGCTCATAATTATCGGCATCTGCGCCACTTGCTTTTTTGATGGCCCTGTTGATCGTGTCTTTAGGCATATTAACCCCTTTGGCATTGGCAATTGCATTGCGCAGGGCTGGGTTGGCATCCGGGTCTGGCCCTCCACCTTCTTTAACTGCCACACTTATTTCTTTAATTGCCCGTGTAAATTGCTTGGCTCTTTTTTTGTCTTGCGCTCCTTTTCTATGCTTTATATTGGCCCATTTACTATGACCTGCCATAATTCTGAATTTTAAAATTAAAACAAGAGATTATAGCTATTTTTAATTTAAAAAGCAACCCATAAAAAGCTAATTATAACTAAAAGGAAATATTAGGCTCTAACTTGATTACTATTCTGTCTATTAACTTTTCTAGATGGTATACTTGTAGAGCTACTTATTACTGTAATTAACGGAATTGAGGCATCTTACATTAAATTTTAGTATTTTTTTAATAAAAATGACACAACAATTTGCATTTTAAATAAAAACTTTTAATTTCACATTTTATTAACAAAACATATTAAAATGAAAAAAATTATTTTTATGGCCTTAACGGCTGGAGTTTTTGCATTTACCTCTTGTTCAAGTGATGACGATGGGGGCTCATCAAGCGATTGCCAGACTTGCTCTTTAGATTTTGGTGATATGTCTATTAGTAGTGAGTTTTGTGACAATGGAGATGGCACAATTACCCAAATAGATGAAGATGGTGACGAGACTATTGTAGATTTGGAGGGAATGAGCTTTCAAGAATATATCTCCACTATGGAGCAAACAGGAATGAACTGTAAGTAATATAGTTTCAAAATAAAACCCCTTATGAAAGGGGTTTTATATATAAAAGTTAGTCGTTTAATTTAAGTACTGCCATAAATGCTTCTTGTGGAATTTCTACATTACCCACTTGTCGCATTCGCTTTTTACCTTTTTTCTGCTTTTCTAAAAGCTTACGTTTTCGAGAAATATCACCTCCATAACATTTTGCCGTTACATCTTTACGCAGGGCTTTAACCGTTTCTCGTGCAATAATTTTAGCTCCTATAGCCGCTTGTATAGGAATATCAAATTGCTGTCGCGGAATTAATTCTTTCAATTTTTCACACATTTTTTTCCCAATATCGTAGGCGTTATCTACGTGAAGTAAAGCCGAAAGAGCATCTACCGTGTTCCCGTTAAGCAAAACATCTACCTTAACTAATTTTGAAGGCTTGAGACCTATTGGGGCATAATCAAACGAAGCATAACCTTTAGATACCGTTTTAAGACGATCATAAAAGTCAAATACAATCTCAGCCAAAGGCATATTAAAAGTAAGCTCCACGCGCTCTGGAGTTAAATACGTTTGGTTTACGATTTCTCCTCGTTTTTCTATACATAAAGACATCACTGGGCCAACAAAATCGGCTTTGGTGATAATAGTTGCCTTGATGTATGGTTCTTCTACCCTATTTAGCTTTGAGGGCTCGGGTAAATCTGACGGATTATTAACCAAAATAACTTCATCGGGTTCCTTGTTGGTAAACGCGTGATAAGATACGTTAGGCACCGTGGTGATTACGGTCATATCAAACTCGCGCTCTAGTCGTTCTTGAATAATTTCGAGGTGTAGCATTCCTAAGAAACCGCATCGGAAACCAAAACCTAAGGCGGCAGAACTTTCGGGAGTAAAAACCAGCGAAGCGTCATTTAGCTGTAGTTTTTCCATAGAATTGCGCAGCTCTTCGTAATCTTCGGTGTCTACCGGGTAAATACCCGCAAATACCATTGGTTTTACATCTTCAAATCCGGCAACAGCCTCGGTGGTAGGATTTTTAGCATCGGTAATCGTGTCTCCTACCTTAACATCACGCGCGTCTTTAATACCCGTGATCAGATAACCTACATCTCCCGTTTTTATTTCTTTTTGCGGACTCTGTTTTAGCAGCAAAGTACCTACCTCATCGGCATAATAATCTTTACCGGTCGCTACAAATTTTATGTGTTGACCTTTTTTAATGCTTCCATTAATTACCCTAAAATAGGTTTCTACACCACGAAAAGGATTATAAACCGAATCAAAAATAAGCGCTCTAAGAGGAGCATCAACTTTTCCTGTAGGTGCAGGAATACGCTCAATAATAGCGGTTAAGATTTCTTCTATACCTATACCGGTTTTTGCACTTGCAGGAATTACTTCCGATGCATCGCAACCCAATAGATCAACAATATCATCGGTTACCTCCTCGGGGTTGGCACTGGGTAAATCTACCTTGTTTAAAACAGGAATAATTTCCAGGTCATTTTCAAGCGCTAAATATAAGTTTGATATGGTTTGCGCTTGTATACTTTGCGCCGCATCTACCACCAACAGTGCTCCTTCGCAGGCAGCAATAGATCGCGAAACCTCATAAGAGAAATCTACGTGACCAGGTGTATCTATTAAATTAAGCACATATTCTTCTCCTTGATAAGGAAAGCGCATTTGTATGGCATGACTTTTAATGGTAATGCCGCGTTCTCGCTCTAAATCCATACTGTCTAGAAGTTGTGCTTGCTTCTCTCTTTCGGTAACCGAACCAGTGAAATCTAAAAGCCTATCGGCCAAAGTACTTTTACCGTGGTCTATATGAGCGATGATACAAAAGTTTCTTATGTGCTTCATAAATAATATTCTAAAAAATGGGTGACTCGTAAGTCATTTTTTACTTGTAATTGCAAATATACTATTTTGATTTTCAAAAATAAGTTGCAAAAGTTAAATAGAATTAAGTAATTTCGTATCCACACGATGTAATTGGTTATTAATTGGTTAGATTTTTTATTTATACTTGTTTTTTATTAGCGTTTGGGAGCAATCTTAACGCTCAATTACATATAAGGGGCAAGGTTCTTAATAACCATCAAAATCCCATAGCTTTCACCAATATTTTATTGTATCAAGCCGCAGATTCTAGCTTTGTAAAAGGCACCAGCAGCAACAATCTTGGTGATTTTCATTTTGATAACCTAAGCAGCGGTAAATATAAAATAGAGGTTAGTTACATCGGATACAAACCAATAACCAAAACAATTAATTTAGATAAAAATGTAAACCTGGAAACATTTATATTAAAAAAAGATGAATCGCTTTTAGAGCAGGTGGCTATTACTTTAAGAAAACCTAAATTAATACAGCTGGCAGACCGACTTATTTTTGAGGTAGCCAACACCAGCCTCTCAACCAGTAGTGCTTGGGATATTGCTAAGCATACTCCTGGAGTAGTAAACTTAGGCGATAAACTAATGGTTAAAGGTGCTCAAGCAAGCGTATACATAAACAATAGAAAGGTTTATTTAAGCCCAGAAGAAGTGCAAAACATGCTCGAAAATTACAGCGGAGAGGCCGTAGATAAAATTGAATTAATTACAAACCCCTCTACGGCTTATGATGCCAACGAACGTGTTATTTTAAATATTGTAACCAATTCTTTATGGTTGCCTGGTTACAAAGGCAGTGTTGCCGCACAATATAAACAAGGAGTATATGCCAAATATCAATTAAATAGCAACCATTTTTATAAAACCAAAAAGCTTAATCTTTTTGCCAACCTATCGTTTTCGCCAGAAAAAAAGCTCAAGCAAGATGAAAGTTATATCAATTTTTTAAATAATCAAGACCTAATTTATGAGAATTGGCAAACAGACTTTGAAAAAACAACGCAAGCAAGAAGTTACCAATTAAATACAGCTATTGATTATATTTTGAGTAACAAAGAAAAGCTTTTGTTGAGCTTAAATACCAATTTCACCCCTTTTCAAGAAGACAATATACGAGGAAAAACTCAAATATTTAATAGCCAGAAAACCAGAGACTCTTTATTTAACACCCGTAGTCTTTTAGATACAGAGCGCTTAAATTTAGGTCTAAATCTGGCGTATCATTACCAAATAAATGAGCAAAGCTTAATTAAAGCTCATTACCACCAAACTTTTTTTGACCGAAGCATAAATCAAGACATACAAACTATTTATAAAGCAGATGATTTAAGAGTGCTCAATGAAAATAGTTTTACCACAGCTGCCAACCAAAAAATTGATATTTATGCTACGGGGTTAGACTTCGAGCAAAATTTCAAAAAAATAGATTTTGTTGCCGGCATAAAACTATCGCATATCAATTCTGAAAATAGTTTAGCTTATACCAATATTAAAAGTGATGCTCAGGCAGTACAGAATGTACCCAATTTCAACGCCTTTGATTATAGAGAAAATATCTGGGCAGCTTATACCAGTCTAAAAACAAATTTAAAAAAATGGACCGCTCAAGGCGGACTGCGTGTAGAACACACCTATAGAAAAGGAGAAAATATTGCCAACACGCACAATTTTAAACGCGAGTACACCAGTCTTTTTCCTAAAATAAACCTCAGCTACGCCATCGACGAAAAGCAGCAACTAGTCTTTGATTATTCCCGTAATATAGATCGGCCCAATTATGAATTATTAAATCCGTTTTCTTATTTTATCAATGAAAATAGTTTACGCACCGGTAACGAAAAGCTTTTGGCAGCAATAAGCAGTAATTTTTCTTTTAAATATCTTTTTGGAAATAATTATAGCCTAGATTTATATTATCGTGATAACGGCAGAAACACCACTCAGTTGACTTTTCAAGACAACCGTTTGCGGCTGCTACAAAACATACCCTTAAATGCAATTGACAGTAAATCTTGGGGATTAGATGTTTTTCACGGGCGCTATTTAATCGATTGGTGGTATGCACAAGCCATACTATCGGTTTTTCATGAAGAAGAACGTTTTCCCGCACTTTTAAGCATAGAAAACGCATATACTAATGAGGTGAACGGTTTTTACAGCTCTTTATATAGCAGTTTTACCTTATCAAAAGACCAATCTTGGAGCGCAGATGCCTCGTTTTTATATATTTCAAATTACCTAAGTGGTTCTTTTGTAGTTGATAATTTAAATAATCTCACTATAGGAGTGAACAAGTCTTTATGGAACAATAAAGGTGAATTATCGCTTCAAATTGCCGATATCTTTAATCAATATGCGTCCCGATTAAAATCGGTTTATCTCAACCAAAATAACGGTTACTATGCCTTGCCAGAAAACAGATATGTACAACTTGGCTTTACTTATAATTTTGGAAATACTTTACTTAAAGACAACCAAAGAACCATAGACCAAAGCGAACGCGAACGCCTGGATTAATTTCGCTTAAAGCGGATAGAATTACTCCTAATAAAACAACAGTGGCTGTTAAATTAAAATTACCTTCTAGCTATATCATAAGCCTACTGGCTCGTAAATAACACCTCTTTTTTTGAGGCAGCCTTATAACCGCAATTCTGCTTTTAACAACCTACTTTTAAAAAACAACCGATTAAAATGCTAAAAATTTGGTTAAATCGTTTTTTTTTTTAGGTTTGATTAATTTTAAATTACGAAAAAATAATTGTTCATTTTTTGCTTGATTTAAGTAGCAAATTTTGGCTTTGCAGATAGTGCTAATAATTCAAAAAACCATAATTTGCAAGAAAGCTATGGCACTTGCACTTATTATGTTACGCAAATAACTATTCAAGAAGATGGTAGAGTTACAGAAACCACAACAAAGTACACTACTTTTGCTTTTAGTGAGTCGCATTGCAGAGAAATAGCCAAAGCACATGCCGCTTTTTTAAATGAAGCGCCTTAAAATAAGTTTTATTAAATGCTACACATTTTTGAATGCGTAGCTTGCATTTAAAAATTATGAAGCAAATCTTACAAATTATTAGCATTTTTTTATTCGTTAATGCTTATGCCCAAAATGCTAATCAACTATTGGTTGAATACCATTTTAAAAACGACTATTATAGTAATGAAGAAACTTTAGTTGTAAAAAATAACACGACTCTTTATACAAATGATGAATTGAATTTAACAAACGAAGATAATGTTGCCCAAGATGAAGCCGGCAATTATTTAATAGGTCAAAAAAAAATCAGTTTAAAGAAAAAATCCATTTACGGAAATTTAAAGAACAATACCTATAGCATTATCATGCCTTCTAAGAAAAAAACCTATTTTGTAAAAGATTCTTTAGGTGATTTAGATTGGCAGATTCACCCTAAAGACACCCTAAAAATTGGTGACTATCTTTGCACCAAGGCAACACTCAATTTTAGAGGAAGAGACTATATAGCTTATTTTACAGAAGAAATACCCATACCAGCGGGACCTTATAAATTTAAAGCTTTACCTGGCCTTATATTGTTTATTCAAAGTACTTCTGGAACACTCACTTATTCTTGGCAGGTAAAAAAAATAGTATTGCCGTTTAACGCAAAAATAGATTTGCAATTGCCTAATAATTTTAATGATAAAGCTATCTCTTTAAAAGAATACGTAGGAATTATTGATGGAAAACATTTGAGCAAAGTGAAGGTTCTAGACGCTAGAGCCCCAAAAGACACGGCTGTTGAATCTACAAAAATTAGACGACTAGGAATTGAATTGGTTTATGAATGGGAAAAATAGCGTTTACTTTACTCCTTTTAATTTCTACAATATCATCTGCCCAGATAAAATTAGTTGGTACAATATCGAGTAAATCAACTTTAGAAACTCCTGTAACCGTAAAAGTAAAAGACAGCCTAAATGAGTCGATCATCGCCTATACCTTTACAGATCATAATAATAAGTACAAGCTTACAATAGACAAAATTGGTAAGTTCAATTTAGTTTTTACTGCATTGGGTTTTAAGAGTAAAACCATACCAATTACAATTACAAAGGAGCAAACAGAATTGAATACCAACGTAGTACTTATAGAAAAGTCTATGCGATTAGATGAAGTGGTTATTCAAGCCGAAAAAGCTATAAAAGTAAATAATGATACTATAGTGTTTAAATCAAAGTTTTTTAAAGTAGGAACAGAAGAAACGGTCGAAGATTTACTTAAGAATATTCCAGGACTACAAATTGATAATGAAGGAACAATAAAGGTAGGTAATCAAGAAATTGAAAAGTTAATGATTGATGGGGATGATTTTTTTAAGAAAGGCTATAAAGTATTGTCTAAAAATATGCCCGCTTACACCATCGAGGAGATTGAAATCTTAAAAAATTTTTCGAATAATAGCCTCTTAAAGGGTATTGAGGAGAGTAAAAAAGTTGCTTTAAATTTAAAGGTAGCCGATAAATTTAAACGCGTTTGGTTTGGCAACCTTGAAGCCGGTTTAGGAAATGATAATTTTTATGAATTTAGAGGGAACCTGATGAACTTTGGTAAAAAGAATAAATTTTATTTTTTAACCAATTTGAATAATATCGGTTACGATAGCACAGGAGATTTACAACAGTTAATAAGTCCAATAGGGGGTGGTGAGGTTACCAGTATCGGTAATAACCAAGGCGCTAAGCAGCTCTTAAATTTGTCGCCAAGCACAACGAATTTCAATCAAAATCGAACCAATATCAATAATGCAGAATTAGCTTCTTTAAACGCAATCTTTAATCCTACTAAAAAGCTAAAAATTAAAGCCTTAGGTTTTTTTAATTGGGACGAATTAGACTTTTTTAAAAATAATGTAAATGTTATAGAAACTGAAGGAACAAGCTTTACCAATATAGAGAATTATAAATTAAAAAATCAAAAATCAATAGCCTTTGGTAAGTTAGAACTAATTTATAATAGCTCAAAAACCACTTTATTAGAAGCTACTACCAAATATAATAATGCCCGTTTTAACGATGGCTCTAATCTACAATTCAACACTACTTCAACTATTCAAGATTTAAAGCACTCTAAAACGCTTTTTGATCAAAAAATAAGCTACACCCAACAACTTAAAAATAAAAAAGCAATAGTACTTACAGGCCGTTTTATAGACGAAAAAGCACCTCAAAATTATAGTATAAACCGTTTCTTTTATCAAGATCTATTTCCAGAAAATAGAGATGCTAGTAGTGTTGCGCAAAGCAGCGAAAATCAAATGCAATTTGCAGGAATAAATCTTAATTTTTTAAACCGCAAAAAAAATAATGACTTGTTAGCTATTCAATTAGGTAACGAATACAGAGAAGATGTGTTAAGAAGTACCTTCTCTCTATTAAAAGATAATGATGTAGTAGCGCAACCTAAAGCTTATCAAAATGATTTAACCTATTTGGTTAATGATTTATATTTTAAAGGTAAATATCGTCTAGAGTATAATGATATTGGTGTAATCGGAAAATTTGCAACACATCAACTCTTTAATAAATTGGAAAACAAACAATTTTCTTCAAAACAAAACCCCTTCTTTATAAACCCTAGCATTGGGTTAGATTGGAAAATAAACGATAAAAATAAGGTTGCTACTGCCTACAGTTATAATACTACCAATGCAAAAATCCTAGACGTATACAGCAATTTCGTTTTAACAGGATTTCGTTCGTTTGAAAGTGGCAGCAGTAGTTTTAATCAACTTGATGCATCTCGATTTAATTTAAATTATCAATTAGGCAATTGGACCGACAAGTTTTTTGCTCATTCATATTTGGTGTACATCAAAAATCATAATTTTTTATCCTCAAACACTTTAATCAATCAAAATTTTACTCAAACCGAAAAAATATTAATAAAAGATCGCGAATATTTTAGTGTAAACTCATCTTTAGATTATTATTTAAATTTAATCTCTTCCAATATAAAATTAGATATAAGCTATTCTAAAAGCGATTTTAAAAATGTAGTAAACAATTCAAATCTTCGAGAAGTAGTCTCAAAAAATTACAACTATGGCATCGCGTTACGCTCTGGATATGACGGAATTTTCAACTATCATATAGGAACAAAATGGACTACCACAGCTATAAGAACAACCATTGCCAACTCTTTCACAGACAATATGAGTTTTTTAAACTTATCATTTGTTTTCAGTACCAAATTCAACATTCAACTTCAATCAGAACGTTATTATTTTGGCAACCTAACAACCAATAACACCTATTATTTTTTAGATTTTAATGCACGCTATAAATTAATTAAGAATAAGCTAAGCCTAGGAATATCAGGAAATAACTTATTTAATACAAAAACGTTTAGAAGTTACTCGGTAAGCGATATTGGCTCTTCTACTACAGAATATAGACTCTTGCCTAGGTTTTTACTTTTAAAAGTGAATTATAGGTTTTAAAGAAACAGCACACAATTAGAAGGCATAGATCAAGTAAGCACTACTATTTACACCAGTTTACCAGAAAATACCTATACGCTTAACGGGGCAATAAACAAAAAAATACCTAAATATAGCTTTAGACTACGTGCAAACATTAGCCTATCAAACTATTCAAGAATAATAAACAATAATACAAACGATTACCAGTCTCAAAATTACCGATACACTTTTGAAACTTCTACACGTTATAAAAAATGGCCCAATTTAACTTTAGGGTGGGAACAGCGTTTTAATAATTTTGCATCCAGTACTTTTAAAAATAGCTTTACCCAAATCAATCCGTTTGCCTATTTAGAATGGGATTTTTTAAACGATTTTATTTTTAAAGCCAATTATACCTTTAGTTATTACGAGAATAAAAATTCTCGTCAAATCAATCGGTTTAACCTAGGAAATCTATCCCTTTACTACAACAAAGAAGACAGCCCGTGGGGTTTTGAGCTAGCGGTAGACAATATCTTTGATGTCCAGTATAAAAGAGAAAACACTTTTAACCAGTTTTTGGTAACCGACAGAAATATTTATGTGCAGCCCAGAACAGCATTATTTAAACTAACTTATAAACTTTAATATTTTGGGCATAGCCTACGGCCCGGGCTATACATTACAATCTTTTTTTGCCATTTATCAAAGCAAAAAAAGTATTTTCATTGCTATCCCTTTTGCATTAAAAAATTCTACACCAGCACAGCATACTACAATTGCTACTTATTTCTTAATTTTGCAGCACAAACGTATTAAAATTCAATTTTGGCAAAAATAGGCGATATAGATGTAGGAGAATTTCCATTGTTATTGGCTCCAATGGAAGATGTGAGCGACCCCCCTTTTAGAGCCCTGTGCAAAGAGCAAGGGGCAGATGTAGTATACACCGAGTTTATCTCGTCTGAAGGTTTGATACGTGACGCCGCCAAAAGCGTCATGAAATTAGATATTTATGAAAAAGAACGCCCGGTAGGCATTCAAATTTTTGGAGCCAATTTAGAATCGATGCTAGAATCTGTAGAGATTGTAGAAAAATCTGGTCCAGATATTATCGATATTAATTTTGGTTGCCCGGTAAAGAAAGTAGTCTCAAAAGGTGCTGGCGCCGGCATTTTAAAAGATATCGACCTTATGGTTTCCTTAACCGAGGCAATGGTAAAGCATACCAATTTACCCATAACAGTAAAAACCCGATTGGGCTGGGACCATGACTCAATTAAAATTGTAGAAGTAGCCGAGCGTTTACAAGACGTGGGTTGCAAAGCCATCTCTATTCATGGCAGAACACGCGCTCAAATGTATAAAGGAGAAGCCGACTGGCGCCCCATTGCCGAAGTAAAAAACAATCCGCGTATGCACATTCCTGTATTTGGAAACGGCGATGTAGACACCCCAGAAAAAGCGGTGAAAATGCGAGATGAATTTGGCTTAGACGGAGCTATGATTGGTAGAGCTAGCATTGGGTATCCTTGGTTTTTTAGAGAGGTAAAGCATTTTATAAAAACAGGAGAGCATCTAGCTCCACCCACTATGCAAGAGCGTCTTAATGCCGCTCGCCGACATTTGCAGATGGCTATAGATTGGAAAGGCGATCGCTTAGGTGTTTTTGAAACCCGCAGGCATTATACCAATTATTTTAAAGGCATTCCTCATTTTAAAGAACACCGTACGCGTATGGTCACCAGTGATGAGGCGGTAGATGTTTTTAAAGCATTTGATTTAGCCGAAGCAGAATTTGGAGATTTTCAATTTAGCCGTTAATAATTTTGCCTATTCGGGTGGCACCAATATAAGATGCAGTAACTCCTAAAACCATAATAGTTACCAAAACCAAAACCAAGTTTTGCCACTCAATCTCAACTGGATAAGGTAAGGTAGGCGTAATCATAATCAATTGAAATTGCTGCTGTAAAACAATTATGAGGTAGCCCAAAAACAAACCTAAAATTCCTCCAAAAAGGGTAAGTAAACTACCTTGTAACAAAAAAATGCGCTTAATTTTATTAGATGAGGCACCCAAAGCATAGAGCGTATTGATGTTTTGGCGCTTATCTAGAATAGCCATGACAATGGCACCTCCAACATTAAATAAAGCGATGATGAGCACCAAGGTAAAAATCATATAAACCGCCAAATTTTCTGTATTCAGCATTTTATACAACTTATCATTAAGCTCAATTCGGTTTTTAATTTTTACGGGGTAATCGAATAATTCATAAAGCTGCTCTTTTACCTCTTCTTCATCGGTGCCGGGTTGCAAATTTAATTCGATACCGCTAATTTCATTCGGCTCATAGCCCAATAATTCTTGTGCCAAAGCTTTTGGCGCAAAAACATACTTATGGTTTAAATCCTCATTAATGCTGTATATTCCAATAACAAGGGTGTTTACACTTTCAAAAGCTTCTTGCGCACTACTAAGTTGCCCCACTCCAGGCTTGGGAACCATTAGCTTTAATACATCGCCATAACCCGCAAAACCCAAAGCCAATTTACGGGATATGCCACTACCAATTACCACTTGATTTTCTTTAGGGTGCAACCAAGTTCCTCCTATCAAACTGCTGTCTACCGCATTGACGTTTAAGTAATTATCATCTATCCCTTTAATAAATGCGGGTAAATGTTTGTTGTTATATTGCAGTAAAACTTTCTCTTCTATAACCTGAGTATATTGACTAATGCCCTGTATACTTCGCAGTTTATTAATTTGAGATGAATTAAGGCTTATCGTTTTTCCTTCATAGGGAATCACCTTGAGATCTGGGTCAAACTCATTGGTAAAAGATAAACTAAAGGCTTTGAGTCCAGCAAAACCAGATAATACAATAAACAAAGCTGCTGCACCAGCAAAAACGCCCAATGCTGCAATACCGGTTATAATATTTATAGCATTGGTCTTACTTTTTGTTCCTAAATAGCGCTTTGCGATGTATAAGGAAAACCCCATTTATGACTTTTTACGACGATCTAATAAATCTCTATTTTCAATAGGGTTTTCTTTTTCGTTCACTGCTTTATCTATATTTTCAATATAATCGAGTGAGTCGTCTAAATAAAAAGCTAAATCAGGCATCTTACGCAACTGATTTTTTGTGAGCTGAGCCATTTGGTGTTTAATCTTTGGCTTAATCTGATTCAGTTCAGCTAACAAGCCGGCAGCATCTTTAGTCGGAAATATACTTAAGTAAGCTTTCGCTAAAGATAAGTCTGTAGTTACCCGCACTTTAGATACCGATATAATGATATGTGTAATTCCGGCATTTTTTAATTCTTGCTGTAAAATACGAGCCAAGTCTTCTTGCAATACGCCCGCAATTTTCTTCTGTCTATTTGTTTCTTCCATACTGCAAAAGTAGTTTATTTAAAAGGAATTGTATTTTTGTGTACAAAAATAATAAAGATATGATGCAAAAAATAGAACATTTGGGTATTGCCGTCAAAGATTTAAAAGAAGCCAATAAAATCTATCAAGCTTTGTTGGGAGTAGCCCCTTACAAAGAAGAAAGAGTAGCCAGTGAAGGCGTAGTTACCTCATTTTTTAAAACTGGCGAAAGCAAAATAGAATTGCTGGCAGCAACCAATGAAAACAGCCCAATAGCCAAGTTCATCGCCAAAAAAGGCGAAGGTATTCATCATATTGCCTTCGCTGTAGCGGATATAAATGCAGAAGTAGCACGATTAAAAAAGGAAGGATTTGTAGTACTCAATGATGCACCCAAACGTGGCGCCGATAATAAAATGGTGGTTTTCTTGCATCCTAAATCAGCCAACGGGGTACTGGTAGAGTTATGCCAAGAAATAAAAAAATAGGTTTTTTGTTGCACAATAAATAAGTATTATTTAGTTTTGCCTACCGAAAATCAGGACCCATAGCTCAGCTGGTTAGAGCACCTGACTCATAATCAGGGGGTCGATGGTTCGAGCCCATCTGGGTCCACTTTTTCTCTATAAGCTCGAAAATATTTCCCTCTCATCGATTTTTTTGATTTATTTTAACATTCTTTGCTGAATTTTGTTCAAATAATGTTTAATTTTACCGCCTATAGATCTAGTGTAGAATGAAAAGAATATTTAAACTTATCGCCATTGTAGCCATTTTACTATGGGCAATAGATAGTTCTGCTTTTCAATACTCTGCAGCAAAAAAATCACCGCCACCACCAAATGATGCTGCCACAAGAGCTAATCCTCAAGGAATACCCCCACCACCTGGTTTAAACATAGACAACCAGACTTGGTTGCTATTTTTAACAGCAGGAGGAATAGGAATTATTTACTTCCGCAAAAGAAATCAAAAGGCTTAATTTTTTAAATCTAATAGTCGTTTAACGTATTTCCCTATCACGTCAAACTCCAAATTAACGGTATCATTAACCTTAAGTTGATTTAAATTGGTATGCGCAAGTGTGTAAGGTATAATAGCCACGCTAAAACTGTTATGCCGGCTGTTTACCACCGTTAGACTAATCCCATTAACGGTAATAGAGCCTTTTTCTATAGTCACATTATTCAGTTTAGAGTCATAAGCAAATGTAAACAAGGTACTCCCCTCCTGCGGCTCAATATGCGTACACACTGCTGTTTGGTCAACGTGCCCTTGCACAATATGACCATCTAAGCGTTGAGACATCAACATGCCTCGCTCTAAATTTACAGCGTCTCCTACCGCCCAAGAACCTAAACTAGTTTTGGCTATGGTTTCTTGAATGGCAGTAACTTGATAATGATCATCAAATAATCCTACTACAGTAAGACAAACACCATTATGCGCCACACTCTGATCTATTTTAAGCTCAGGTGTCAAGCCTGCCTCTATAAAGAAATGCAAATTACCTTCTTCTTTTTCAATTCGTTTTACAACGCCTAATTCTTCTATGATACCTGTAAACATATTTTTAAATACTTACCTTTGTAGCGCAAAAATAGGTATAAATTTATGTTACCCACTAGAATTGACCTATCTTTCTTTACGAATTAAAACTGCAACAAAAGTGAAAAAACAGAATATAAAAATAGGCATAAGCATTGGCGATTTAAACGGAATTGGAAGCGAAATTATCCTAAAAACATTTGCCGACAATCGAATGCTTGAGTTTTGCACCCCAATTGTATTTGCCAACACCAAGCTGATGTCTTTTTACAAAAAGCATTTTGATGTAGCCACAAATATTCAAGGCATTAATGACGCTAGTGAAGCTATTGAAGGAAAATTTAATGTGGTAAATGTCTGGAAAAATCACTTAAAAATAAATTTTGGTAAAGAAGATACCTTTTTAGGTGATTTTGCTTTCCAATCGCTTGAAGCCGCTACAGCAGCTTTAAAAGCAAATACAATAGATGCTTTGGTTACTGCACCAATTCACAAAAAAGTGATTCAATCTGAAAAGTTTAAATTTCCTGGCCATACCGACTATTTAGCTCAAGCTTTAGAAGGTGAAAGTCTTATGTTTATGATTTCAGAAAATTTAAAAGTAGGCCTTTTAACCGATCATGTTCCTGTAAAAGACGTACCCCAAGTTATAACCGAAAAACTCATCACTAAAAAACTTCAACTCATTACCCATTCGCTTAAAGCGGATTTTAAAGTACAGCGACCAAAAATTGCCTTTCTAGGTATCAATCCTCACAGCGGAGACAATGGAGTAATTGGAGATGAAGATGATAAAATACTCAAGCCAACCTTAGAAAAATTACGTGAGCAAGGACATTTGGTCTTTGGTCCCTACGCTGCCGACAGCTTTTTTGGTACCAAAAATTATGAAAATTTTGACGCCGTTATAGCGGCTTATCACGACCAAGGTTTAATCCCGTTTAAAACATTGTCTTTTGGTTCAGGCGTAAATTATACCGCGGGCTTATCTCGCGTAAGAACTTCGCCAGATCACGGTACAGCTTTTGAAATTGCAGGTAAAAATGAAGCTAACCACCAATCTTTTCAAGAAGCGGTGCACGCTGCAATCACTATTTTTAAAAACCGAAAAGAATATCAAAAGCTCACCAAAAATCCGCTAAAAAAGCAAGGTGAAAAATTATAAACATTTCTTGTTAATAAATACTTGTATCGAATTTATTTTTTTATATTTGCACGCTTGAAATCAATGATGTAATGAAAAAGCTAAAAGAATATATCATTCCTTTTGTAGGATTGAAGGTTGGCAAACATCATTTTGATTATCAAATAGATAATCAATTCTTTGAGTTCTTTGAATATGATGATTTTAATTCCGTAAAGGTTTCGGTAGATTTACTTTTAGAAAAAAAATCCAATATGCTAGAGTTACACTTTAGCATTGAAGGTACTGTAAATCTTAATTGCGATGTTAGCAATGAAGCCTACGATCAACCTGTTGAACATCAATTGCATTTGGTGGTGAAATTTGGTGAAGAGTACAATGATGAGAACGAAGAATTATTAATTCTTCCGCATGGTGCCTATGAAATTGAGGTGCACCAATACATCTATGAAGCTATAGTTTTGGCTTTACCCTACAAAAGATTGCACCCGGGCATTGAAGACGGTACATTAAATTCAGAAATATTAGATAAGTTAGAAGAATTGCAACCTGTACAAAAGGAAGTAAATGAAAATAATGAGGTAGACCCTCGCTGGAATAAATTAAAAAACCTGTTAAACGACAATAAATAACTTAGTTATGGCACATCCTAAGAGAAAAATATCTAAGACCAGAAGAGATAAAAGGAGAACGCATTATAAAGCAAAAGCTCCACAAATTGCTACAGACCCTACTACGGGAGAAGCTCACCTTTATCACAGAGCACATTGGCACGAAGGAAAACTCTATTACAGAGGGCAAGTACTTATTGACAATACAGAAGAAGTTGAAGCTTAATAAGCACTAAAATTTTTTTTATAAGACTCTCCGCAGTGAAGCTGTGCGAGAGTTTTTTTGTTTTATCTTACTTCTAGAATGCTATGAGCGCATAATAGTTTTTCTATATAAGTTGATAAATTGACAAAAACACCTTAATTTGCATCTGCTAAATTTTATTAATTTACTCACTATCAAATTTTAATATAATTTAGCGGTAATTTTGCTGAAATAATTTCAATTGTATGAATACAATCAAAGCAGCTATAACCGCTGTAGGATCTTTTGTTCCTGAGCATGTGTTATCTAACAAAATGTTAGAAGAAATGGTAGATACCAATGATGAATGGATTACCACAAGAACAGGAATAAAGGAGCGCAGAATATTAAAAGATGCCCATAAAGGCACCTCTTATTTAGGTATAAAAGCAGCCCAAAATTTATTAAAAAAAGCCAATCTTGACCCAAAAGAAATTGATTTGGTTCTCTTTGCAACGGCTACACCCGATATGCCTGTGGCTTCAACAGCGGCTTTTACCGCGAGTGAAATTGGCGCCACAAACGCATTTTCTTTTGATTTACAGGCGGCCTGTTCTAGCTTTCTCTACGGTATGTCTACCGCTGCCAGTTATATAGAGTCTGGCAGATACAAAAAAGTATTGCTTATTGGTGCAGACAAAATGTCTTCTATCATCAACTATGAAGATCGAGCGACTTGTATTATTTTTGGTGACGGTGGAGGCGCTGTTCTCTTTGAGCCCAATGAAGAAGGCTTAGGATTGCAAGATGAATATTTACGTAGTGACGGCATAGGAAGAAATTTTCTAAAGATTGAAGCAGGAGGATCTATATTACCTGCCTCTGAAGAAACGGTAAAAAATAAATTACATTACGTTCATCAAGACGGTAAAACCGTCTTTAAGTTTGCAGTTTCCAATATGGCCGATGTTAGCGAGAAAATAATGAAACGCAATCAACTTGAAGAGAAAGATGTTGACTGGTTAGTAGCACATCAAGCCAATAAGCGAATTATCGATGCCACTGCAAAACGCATGGGGCTAAGTGAAGATAAAGTACTTATGAATATACAGCGCTACGGTAATACAACTTCGGCTACCTTACCGTTGCTGCTAAGTGACTATGAAAAACAACTTAAAAAAGGAGATAACCTAGTTTTCGCCTCTTTTGGCGGAGGCTTTACTTGGGGTTCCATTTATTTAAAATGGGCCTATAATTCTTAAAATCATAACGATTAATACCACAATATTATGGAATTAAAAGAAATTCAAAACTTAATAAAATTTGTAGCAAAATCTGGTGCTAGCGAGGTAAAATTAGAAACCGATGATGTGAAAATTACAATCAAAACAACATCTGGCGATGATAAAGAGACTACCATCGTGCAGCAAGTGCCAATGCAAGGAATGCCACAAATGCAAATGCCGCAAATGCAAGCTCATGCACCGGCTACACCAACCGAAACTACAGCTACACCAGCAAAACAAGAAAATGCTGCAAATGAAGATGACTCAAAATACATTACGGTAAAATCTCCAATTATAGGAACTTTCTACCGAAAGCCTTCACCAGACAAACCTACCTTTGTAGAAGTAGGAGATAGTATAAAAGAAGGAGATGTACTTTGTATTATTGAAGCAATGAAGCTATTTAATGAGATTGAAAGCGAAGTATCTGGTAAAATTGTAAAAGTATTGGTAGACGATTCATCTCCAGTTGAATTTGACCAGCCTTTATTCTTAGTAGACCCGTCTTAATCTATTTAGAATAAAAAAGTCTTTCGTGTCCAAAAAAATATAAACAGTATGTTTAAAAAAATATTAATTGCCAATAGAGGCGAAATTGCACTACGTGTAATTAGAACCTGCCGTGAAATGGGAATCAAAACTGTGGCGGTATATTCTAAAGCCGACGCAGAAAGTTTACATGTGCGCTTTGCAGACGAAGCCGTATGTATTGGTCCGGCTCCTAGTAACGAGTCTTATTTAAAAATACCCAATATTATTTCGGCGGCAGAAATTACCAATGCAGATGCTATTCATCCAGGATATGGTTTTTTAGCAGAAAACGCAAAATTTTCCAAAATCTGTGATGAGCACGGTATTAAATTTATTGGTGCATCGCCAGAAATGATTGAGCGAATGGGCGATAAAGCTTCGGCCAGAGCTACTATGATGGCCGCAGGAGTGCCTTGTATCCCAGGCTCTGATGGTTTATTAAAAGATTATAAAGATTGCCTCAAAACAGCAAAAAAAATGGGATTCCCTGTAATGCTTAAGGCAACTGCTGGAGGTGGCGGAAAAGGAATGCGCGCCGTATGGAAGGAAGAAGATCTGGAAGCCGCATGGGATTCGGCAAGACAAGAAGCTGGTGCCGCTTTTGGTAACAACGGCATGTATATGGAAAAGCTTATCGAAGAGCCTAGACATATTGAAATACAAGTAGTTGGTGATAGTAAAGGTAAAGCTTGCCATCTCTCTGAGAGAGACTGTTCGGTACAAAGAAGACATCAAAAACTTACCGAAGAAACACCTTCTCCTTTTATGACCGATGAGTTGCGCGAAAAAATGGGAGAAGCAGCAGTTAAAGCTGCCGAATATATAAAATATGAAGGGGCTGGTACAGTAGAATTTTTAGTTGATAAGCATAGAAATTTCTACTTTATGGAAATGAATACCCGTATTCAAGTAGAACACCCTATTACAGAACAAGTTATTGATTACGATTTGATACGAGAGCAAATTTTGGTTGCCGCTGGTGTAGAAATATCAGGAAAAAATTATTTCCCTAAACTACATTCAATAGAATGCCGTATCAATGCCGAAGACCCGTACAATGGCTTTAGACCTTCTCCTGGTAAAATAACCAATTTACATGCGCCTGGAGGACATGGTGTGCGAATAGATACGCATGTTTATAGTGGATATTCTATCCCTCCAAATTATGACTCGATGATCGCCAAGTTAATTACTACGGCTCAAACAAGAGAAGAAGCTATTCATAAGATGAAACGTGCTCTAGATGAATTTGTCATTGAAGGGGTTAAAACAACGATTCCTTTTCATAGACAATTAATGGATCATCCTGATTATCTTGATGGAAATTACACCACCAAATTTATGGAAGATTTTGTAATGGATGAGAAATACCAAGATCAATAAGTAAATAATAATAGTACTTGAAATAAAAGCCTTTACCTGCGTGTAAAGGCTTTTATTTTTAAACCCATTTTGATTACAGTACACTTCATTCAATAACATACCATTCTATGTTTTGAAATTAAATACTTTTGCCCGGTATATTCGAAAATTAAAAAAATTAAATTGTTTTCAATTAAGCTTTGTTTATCTTTAGCGTAATTCATCTTTTCTTAATTTTAAATGGAGCTAATTTTACAGAATTGGCCCAAACTTAAACCTATAATACCATGAGATTTTGTAAGGCCAGTGGTTTTCATTTTTTTCTATTTTTCACATTTATTTTAGTGAGTTGTAATACACAAAAAGAAGAACTAGAAGTAGATAGTTTATTTGATTATAAGGCATACATCAGTACACATACTTACGGAAAAACCTCTAAAAACCAACCCATTTTAATAAGCTTTAATAAGCCTTGGCCAGAAGTTGAACTTAATCAAGAGCTGGCAGAAAAATACCTGAAAATTTCTCCGGCCATTAAGGGAAAACTTTATTTAGAAAACGGAAAAAAGCTAATTTTTAAACCTCAGGAAAAATTAAAAGCGAATACCACCTATTTTGTAACTATACCCTTAGACCTAATTTATAAGGATATTCCAGATGAGTTAAAAAACTACACTTTTAGCTTTCAAACAATTGAGCAGAATTACAAATTAAATTTAGGCAACCTTCAATCTTACAATGATTCTCAGCAATATTTAACCGGTCAAATAGAAACCGCTGATGTTGCCCAGCTTGATCAGGTTAAGCAAATTCTTAAAGTAAAACAAAAAGATCAGGAGCTCCCCATAATTTGGGAAGAGAATTTAGAAAGTAGCCAATACTTCCGTTTTAAAATTGATAATATCACCCGATATATAGAAGACTCTCAACTAGCAATTACTTATGATGGTACCCCAATACAAGCAGATTATAGCGGAAAAGATGAATACTTGATTCCTGGAAAAGATAATTTTAAAATTGTAGATATACAATCCCATTCTGGAGCCGAAGCTGCATTAAGTCTAAATTTTTCTGACCAACTTGATCCTAACCAAAATTTTCAAGGATTGGTAAAATTGGCAGAAAGCAATAACCTAAAATTTGAAGTAGAAGGTAATGTTTTGTATGTCTACCCAAACATGCGACCTGCCGGAGAGGTTTTATTAGAAGTCTTTACCGGTATAAAAAATTCAGCGGGCTTTAAACTTAAAAACACCTATACCAAAAATATATCTTTTGAAGAACTCAAACCAGCGGTACGTTTAATCTCTAAAGGGAACATATTGCCCGATTCAGACAAAACACCTATTTATTTTGAAACGGTAAATTTACGTGCCGTTGATGTTCGTGTGATCAAAATTTATAAAGACAACGTTCTCGATCATTTACAAGATGCTTCTCTAGGTGCTCATTATAATTTAAAACGTGTAGGGCGAAAAATAGCCCAAAAAACAATCGTTTTTGAGAACAATACTCCATTTGCCTTAAAAAATTGGAAAGCACATGCGTTGAATTTATCTGATTTTTTTAAATCAGACCCGGGTGCACTCTATAGCATTGAGATAAGTTTTAGAAAGGAGTACTGCAATTATAGTTGTGGCGAAAATGAGAACCAACAACCAATTCTGCAAGCAGAAGTTAGCTATCCCGAAGAAAATTACAGAGAAGAACAATATTGGAATAACCAACTCTACAACTGGCGTAAAACCCCTTATAACTGGAGAGAAAGAGATAATCCTTGCAGCCTTTCTTATTATGAAGATGATCGTTTTGCTAGCCTTAATATATTAGGATCTAATCTAGGCTTAATGGTTAAAGAAGGTACAGATAAAACCTACCATATAGCAGTAAATAATTTGCTAAATACCCAACCCGAAGCTAAAACCAAGGTTAGCTTGTACAACTATCAAACAAAATTACTTAGCCAGGCTTTCACCAATCAAAACGGCCAAGTTAAGTTAAAAACGCAACAGCAAGCCGCTTTTGTTGTGGCGCAAAAAGGAAAACAATATGCTTATGCTAAATTGGGAGGCGGCAATGCGCTTTCTCTTAGTAAATTTGATATAAGCGGTGAAGAAGTTCAAGACGGATTAAAAGGCTTCATCTATACGGAACGGGACGTACATCGCCCTGGAGATACTATACACTTAAACTTCGTTTTAAACGATAAAGAAAATCCTTTACCTAAAAAGCATCCTGTACAATTATCGGTTTTCGATGCGAGAGGCCAATTGGTTTTAGAAGAAAATAAGAGCGAGTATTCGCACCCTAAGCAAGCCATTAATAATTTCTATTATTTTCCTATACATACCAAAAAACAAGATGTTACTGGAAATTGGAAAGCACAAATAAAAGTAGGTGGAGCAAGTTTTTCAAAAACCTTAAAAGTGGCTACGGTAAAACCGAATCGATTAAAGATAAACTTAGATTTTGAAGATAAGATTTTAAGCACCAATAAACCCTTAATAGGTTCATTGCAATCTAAATGGCTACACGGTGCGGTAGCCAAAAATTTAGAAGCAGAGATAGAAGTAGAACTTAGTCCTGCAGCTATACCTTTCCCTAACTATAAATTCTATACGTTTCAGGATCCCGTTCGCAAATTTGAAAGCATCACCAAACCTTGGATAAAAGCTAAAACAGATCATAATGGACGCCTTGATATTAAAGAACAGATAAGTCTAAATAAAAATGCAGCTGGAATGCTGCAAGCAAATTTTTTAACCAAAGTTTATGAAGGTGGTGGAGATTTCTCTATGGATGTTATAACTAAAAAATTAGCGCCGTACACGCATTTCATCGGTATAAAAACTCCCGAATCAAAGGCTTTTGGTGCCCATAAGACAGACGCTCAAATTCCTTTTGAAATATTAAGTCTAAACGCCGAAGGAAAAATAGCTCCATCGCGAGAACTTAATGTTTACGTTTACAAAATAGAGTGGCGTTGGTGGTGGAGTAGAGATAAATCAAACCTTTCACGTTACGAAAATACGCAGGTACACTCTCCTTTTTTAGAAAAAACAATAACCACCGATTCATCAGGAAAAAGTACTCTTTTTATAAATGTACCCGAAAACCAAGCTGGTCGATATTTAATTAGGGTGGTAGATCCTATCTCTGGTCATGCTACCGGAGCAACTACCTACTTTTTTAAAGATTATTATTCTTTAGGATCAAATGCAGCAGCAGATGCCGCAAAGATGCTTCTTTTAAAATCAGATCAAGATAGTTATGAAGTTGGAGAAAAAGCACTTATTAGTTTCCCTTCAAGTAAGGGAGGCAGAGCATTGGTAAGCCTTGAGAATGGCAGCCGAGTGATTTCACAACGCTGGGTAACTACTAGTCAAGGCAAAACACAGCTAGAAGTACCTATTACTTCAGCTATGGCACCAAATATTTATGCACATATTACTTTATTACAGCCGCACGCACAAACCCAAAACGATCTTCCTATTCGATTGTATGGCGTTTTACCTTTAAAAATAACAGATGTTAAAACGCAATTAGAACCTGTGATTCAAGTAGCAAAAGAACTAAAGCCAGAACAACAATATGATATCCGCATAAGCGAAAAAGCCAATAAAGAAATGACCTATACACTGGCAGTGGTAGATGAAGGTTTACTTGATTTAACCCGTTTCAATACACCAGATATTCATCAAGCATTTTACGCTCGTGAGGCGCTTGGAGTAAAAACTTATGATGTATATGACCAAGTAATTGGAGCTTATGGCGGAAGCGTTAATAACGTTTATGAAATTGGTGGCGGCGACTTGGCTGCAGGTGCCAAAAACCGAAAAGCAGATCGTTTTAAACCGGTTGTTTCCTATTTGGGTCCGTTTACGTTAAAAGCGGGTCAAAAGGCAAAACATCGGCTTTATATGCCTAATTATGTAGGGGCAGTTCGCGTAATGGTGGTGGCCGGTAACCCCAAAACCGAAGCCTACGGTAAAAGCGAAAAATCGGTTCGAGTGGCTCAACCCTTAATGGTACTTAGTTCGCTTCCGCGGAAGCTAAGCCCTGGTGAAGAAATAAATTTACCGGTAACCGTTTTTGCCATGGAAAACAAAATTAAACAAGTTGAAGTGAGTCTTAAACTTGACGAAGCATTGCAAGCTATTGGGCCCACCCGTAAGAGCGTATCTTTTGACAAACCGGGTGAGCAAATAGTGTATTTTACCTTTAAAAGTAAAGCCACCTCAAAACCCCAAACTATTAAGGTTTTTGCAGAAGGACAGGGTGAAAAAGCTTATAGCCAAACCGAATTAGATATTTTTAATCCCAACCCTGTTAGTTATAAAACTAGTAGTAGTTTATTAAACCCCGCTGGCCAATTAAGTTTAGATTATAGATCATTTGGCGAATCGCGAAACAATTCGAGTCAGTTGGTTTTTTCTAGCCTGCCTAGTATCAATTTAGAAAACAGGTTAGATTATTTAATTGACTACCCTCACGGGTGCTTAGAACAAATTACTTCGGGTGCATTTCCACAATTATTTTTAAATGATTTGGTAGACTTACCTGCTCATCGTAAAGGAGAGTTAAAACGTAATGTTCAAGGTGTTTTAAACCGTTTAAAAGACTACCAGTTGAGCAACGGCGGTTTCTCGTATTGGCCAGGACAAAGTGAGGCTCACGATTGGGCAACTACGTATGCAGGACATTTTATAATTGAAGCCAAAAAACAAGGTTATGCTATACCCGTAGGCTTATTAGATAATTGGATGAACTACCAAAGACGAGAGGCTAGAAGGTGGCGAAACCGTTTAACCTCTTATAATACTAGTTTAAATCAAGCTTACCGACTTTATGCTTTGGCATTATCTGGTAATGCAGAACTGGCGGCGATGAATAGGCTTAGAGAATCTGAAGAAATGAGCAATACAGCAATTTGGCGATTGGCGGCAGCATATGCCGTAATTGGCAAAAAATCTATAGCCGAAGATTTAATGAAACCTGTTCAAGACAATTTTACTAGTAAAAAACAAATCAGCTCTAGCTTTCAATCAAAATTTAGAGATAAAGCAATGGCTTTAGAAACACTAGTGTTACTTGAAAAAACAGAGCATCAAATGGAATTTGCACAATCTATAGCCAAAGACTTATCCTCAGATCGTTGGTTTAATACGCAAGAAACTGCTTATGCCTTACTGTCACTGGCAAAAATGGCTGCTGCCAATGCTACAGAACCTTTTTCTATAGTTTATGAAATAGAAGGCCAGTCTAAAAAAGTAAGCACAAATAAGACTATGATAGCGATTCCTTTACCCGAAGCTAAAGACCGCACGAAAATTAATATAACCAATAGGGCAAAAAATCTTGTATTTGTAAATTTAAATCAACAAGGCATTTTGCCTATAGGCGAAGAACTAGAGGAAAAGCGAAATCTACAATTAAATTTGCAGTTTTTAAATACCAATGATGAAAGTATAGCGGTAACTAAAATAAAACAAGGTACCAGCTTTAAAGCTAAAATAAGCATACAAAACCAAGGAATAGATAGGGTTGAACATATTGCCCTTAGTCAATTTTTACCCAGCGGATGGGAAATTATAAATACCAGCTTTACCAACTTTGGCGCTGCCCGCTCTGCTGCTAATTACCGGGATATTCGAGACGACAGGGTGTATTTTTATTTCGATTTAAAATCTGGCGAAACCCAGACTTTTGAAATTGAATTAAACGCTTCTTATTTGGGTAAGTATTATTTGCCGGGCACGCAAGTTTCTGCCATGTATGACAGAAATTATTTTGCCAGAAACAAAGGAAAATGGGTTGAAGTTATACGTTAAAAAAATCGGTTTGCTCAAAAATAGACGATTGTACCCGCTAAAAAGTAAAAGTGTTTTTTTGCTTCTGTTTTTGGGAGTTGGTGTAGTCTGGTGGTACTGCTTACCCCAGAAATTATTTGATAAACCTATCTCTACGGTTGTTTATAGCAAAAACGGATATTTACTCGGTGCTCGTATTGCTAAAGATGGACAATGGAGGTTTCCTCCTAACGAAAAAATTCCCTACAAATTTGAAAAAGCTATTTTGCAGTTTGAAGATGCCTATTTTTATAAGCATCCTGGGTTTAATCCAGTAGCCATAGCAAAAGCAGCCTATCATAATGTAGTCTATGATAAAAGAAGAGGAGCCAGTACCATAACCCAGCAAGTGATACGACTTTCTCGTGGTTCGACTAAAAGAACCTATACCGAAAAAATTATTGAATTTGCCAAGGCACTGCGTTTAGAATTAAAATTCTCAAAGAAAGAAATCTTAAAATTTTATGCTAGTTATGCCCCTTTCGGGGGAAATGTAGTAGGCCTAGAAACAGCAGCTTGGCGTTATTTTGGTGTATCGGCTACAGATTTAAGTTGGGGACAAGCATCGGCTTTAGCGGTTTTACCTAATGCGCCAGCACTTATTTTTCCTGGTAAAAATGAAAATATTTTAAGACAGAAAAGAAATCGTTTACTTAAAAAATTACTAGAGAACGAAATAATAGACCAACCGACTTACAAATTGGCTTTAGCCGAAGATCTGCCTCAAGAACCCTTAGCACTTCCAGATCTGGCTCCTCATTTTGTAGAAGGAATAAAAAGACATAAACCAAATAAGCCAGTAACCAGTGATATCGATTACGCCTTGCAGCAGCAAATCAATCAAATTGCTAAACAACACGCTAAACATTTATCGCATAATCAAATTGAAAATTTAGCCATTTTAGTATTAGATGTGCCCACGCGAAAAGTAATCGCTTATATGGGTAACAATCCTAATTCATCTCAAGATCCTTATGTAGACGTTATACAACAACCCAGGAGTGCGGGTAGTATTTTTAAACCTTTTTTGTTTGCCGCAGCCTTAGATGAAGGTAGTATTCTACCCCATACCTTATTAGCCGATATACCGACCAATATTAACGGGTATTCCCCTTTAAATTTTGATAAATTATACCGTGGTGCAGTACCTGCCAATGAGGCCTTGGCGATGTCTTTAAACGTGCCTTCCGTTCGACTTTTACAAAATTATGGTGTAGAAAAATTCTATAAGAAACTACAACAGCTCAATCAGCATAAAGTCAATCGGCCTGCTGCCAGTTACGGGCTCTCTTTAACTTTAGGTGGCGCCGAATGCAGTTTATGGGAAGTAACCCATGCTTATGCCAGTATGGCGAATACCTTAAACTTCTATTCAAAAAATTCTAGCACTTATAGGACTAATGAGTTCAAAATAAATACAATTCTTCCTGAAAAGGCTGAACACTTTGGAGCGCTAACACAGGAATCACCGGTTTTCGGAGCTGGCGCACTTTATCACACCTTTAAAGCGCTAAAAAAAGTAAACCGCCCCCAGTCTGAATTGAATTGGCAATTTTATTCCGGTGCGCAACCCATTGCTTGGAAAACAGGAACAAGTCACGGGTTTAAAGATGCTTGGGCTGTTGGAGTTACCCCAAGGTTTGCAGTAGGTATTTGGGTAGGTAATACAGATGGAGAAGGTAGACCCGGTTTAACCGGAGTTAAAGCCGCTGCTCCCATTATGTTTGAAATTTTCTCCAAATTACCAGTATCTGAAGATTTTGAAATTCCTTATGATGATTTAATAAAAAAGAATATTTGTAGGCATAGTGGTATGTTGGCAGGTTTGCAGTGCCCTGAAACCGAAGAACTATATATTCCTAGACAAGGAGAAAAAACAAGCACATGTAGCTTCCACCGAACGGTAAATTTAGATTCAAACTTAAAATATCAAGTAAATTTAAATTGTTACGACAAACAGAAAATTCGACAGCTCCCATGGTTTATTTTGCCCACCCTATGGGCACATTATTACAAACAGTTTAATCCTCATTATAAGGAATTACCAAGTTTCTTACCTGAATGTTCTCAAAAATTGGCAGATGTCATGCATTTTATTTTTCCAGTAAACCAAGAAAGTATACTGCTACCCAAAGGATTTGACGAAAAACCTAGCCCTCTTGTTTTAAAATTAGCTCATCGTTTTCCAGAAAAAGAAGTGTATTGGTATTTAAATAAGAAGTATATGGGTAAAACGAAGCATTTTCACGAAATGCAAATTCCTGCTCAAGTAGGTGATTACCAACTACTAGTTTTAGATGAATTGGGCAATCAATTATCGCAGAAAATCGTCATTCAATACAATTAAATAGCATTTAAATAAAATTTAACATTAAATTAGTTCAGTATCAACTGAACTAATTATACTTTTGCGCTCTAAATTTTATTTATTATGATTAGCTGTAGTGAAGAAAAGAAAAAATTAGTAGAGCACTTAGGAATTCATTTTGAGCGTGAGTCAAACATCACTCCTTTAGCTGCGCGCATTTTAGCTTTGCTAATTTTAACTCCATCAGAGGGACTTACCTTCGATGAAATTACTCAAATTACAGGAGCCAGCAAGAGTTCTATTTCAACCAATGTAAATTTACTGCTTCAATTAAAGAATATAGACTATTTCACCAAGCCAGGAGATCGTAAACGTTATTTTAAAGTAACAAAGAATCATTTAGAGATTAACTTAAATGAGAACCTCTTGAAAGTAAACCGAGAACTAGAGATTATCGATAGCATTGATCAATTCAATAGAAAATATGAAGATGACCAGTCAGAAAAGCGAAAAATACGGCAGTTATACCAAGAATATCTCAGATCTCAACAAGAAAATTTAAAAGAAGCTATAAAGAAAATATCTAAAATCTAAGTCAAGAAAAATAATACTATGAAAAATAATAAAATACCATTCGGTTTTGCAATATTAATGGCCGTGTTACTGGGCTCTTGTAAAGAAAATACATCATCTGGACCCGGAGCGATGGGCCCTAAGCAAGTTCCGGTTACAAAAGCAATCACTAAATCGCTCACAGGCTACCAAACGTATCCCGTTAGCATAGAAGGCACAATAAATAGCCAAGTTAGACCAAAGGTAACAGGATATATTACCCAAGTAAAAGTTGATGAAGGCCAGCAAGTAAAAGCAGGAGAAGTACTTTTTAGGTTAGAGACCGAGAGTTTATCACAAGATGCCCAAGCAGCTAAAGCAAATGTAAATGCTGCACAAGTAGAAGTAGATAAATTAAAACCACTAGTTGAAAAGAACATTATTAGTGCGGTACAATTAGAAACCGCAAAAGCCAAATTAGCACAAGCAAAAGCCAATTATAACAGTGTAACGGCTAGCATAGGTTATGCAACGATAAAAAGTCCGGTTGATGGGTATGTAGGCTCTATCAATTATAGAAACGGAGCCTTAGTTTCACCAAACGATGTTTTGACTACGGTTTCTCAAACCGATAATGTTTATGCTTTCTTTAGTATGAATGAGAAACAATACTTAGATTTTATCGCTAATGCGGAAGGAGCAGATTTACAAGACAAAATAGACAATTTTTTACCTGTAAAATTGCGATTAGCCAATGATGAAATGTATAGCGAATCTGGAAAAATAGAAACGGTTTCAGGGCAAATCAATAAACAAACAGGTACGGTAAGTTTTAGAGCTCAATTCCCAAACCCAAATAGAATTTTAAGCAACGGTAACAGCGGGAAAATATTAATTCCTCAAAAATACGAAAACCAAGTTGTAATTCCTGAATTGTCAAGTTTTGAAAGACAAGGAAAAGTTTACGTGTTTGGCATGCAAGGAGATAGTATAGCGGTTGAAAAACCGATTGAAGTGTTAGATCGCGTGTCTAACTTGATTGTGGTAAAACAGGGAATAAAGGCAGGTGAGGCTTTTGTTGCTAAAGGTACCGGACAGTTAAGAAACAATATGCCTATTAAACCTATGCTTGTGCCATTTGATAGTATTGCCAAGCCTATTGAAACTATTTTTAAATAATTAATAGCTCAGCTCATTATGTTAAAGAAATTTATAGAGAGACCTGTATTAAGTACAGTAGTCTCCATTGTAATTGTGATTTTAGGAATTTTAGGGATTATAAGCCTTCCTGTCTCACAATATCCAGATATCGCACCTCCAACCGTACAGATTACCGCTAATTATCCAGGTGCCAATGCAGAGACCGTTCTTGAAAGTGTTATTATTCCTATTGAAGAGCAGGTAAACGGGGTAGAAGGTATGGACTATATTACCTCTACCGCCAGTAATTCAGGAAGGGCAGAAATCCAAGTGTTTTTTAAGCAAGGTTACGACCCAGACATCGCTGCAGTAAACGTACAAAACCGGGTAGCGAGAGCTAATCCTTTATTGCCGGCAGAGGTAGTACAATCTGGTGTTATCACGCAAAAACAACAAACAAGTGCATTAATGTTCTTGGCTGTTCTATCTAAAAATAAAGACTATGACGCTACGTATATTCAAAATTATTTAAATATCAACGTGCTACCTGCTTTAAAAAGAATTGATGGAGTGGGAGATGTAACGGTTTTTGGAACACGTAATTATGCGATGCGCGTGTGGTTAAAACCTGAAAAATTAGCTGCTTATAATTTGATGCCTTCAGATATACGTGCTGCGATTAACGAGCAAAGTACTGAGGCAGCTGCAGGTAGTTTGGGTCAAAACAATGCCGAGTCTTTTGAGTACGTTATTAAATATAGCGGAAGATATAAAACAGAAGAGCAATACAACGAAATCATTATAAAAGCCCTAGACAACGGGGAGTATCTAAGACTTGCCGATGTAGCCGAAATTGAGCTAGACGCCGAAGGGTTTAATGTTCAAGCTACCACAAATGGCTACCCAGCAGTTAATATGGCAGTCTACCAAACGCCAGGTTCAAATGCACAAGAGATTATAAAGCAAGTACATGAGAATTTAGATGAATTTGAGAAAAGTTTCCCAGAAGGATTAGAGGTTTACATCAACTTAGATTCAAACGAATTTTTAGAAGCTTCCATAAGCAAGGTTATCAGTACGCTAATTGAAGCATTTATTCTAGTTTTTATCGTTGTTTTTATCTTTTTACAAGACTTTAGATCAACGTTAATTCCTGCCATAGCAGTACCTGTTTCTATTATTGGTACCTTCTTCTTTTTAAATTTATTTGGTTATTCTATTAACCTACTTACCTTATTTGCTTTGGTTTTAGCTATTGGTATTGTGGTAGATGATGCGATTGTGGTAGTTGAGGCTGTACACGCCAAATTAGAAGAAGGGGCAAAGTCAGCTTTATCGGCTACACGTACCGCAATGGATGAAATTACAGGAGCAATTATTTCAATTACCCTAGTAATGGCCGCGGTATTTATTCCGGTAACCTTTATAACGGGTCCTACAGGTGTTTTTTATGAGCAATTTGGTATTACCTTGATTGTAGCTATCGCCATTTCGGCCGTAAATGCCTTGACATTGAGTCCGGCGCTGTGTGCTTTATTTTTAAAGACCAACCACGAAGAGCACCAAAATAAATCTTGGTTACAGCGTTTTTACCATAAATTCAATACGGCTTTTGAAGCTACTACCCAGCGCTACGTTAAAAGTTTATCTTTTCTCTACAAACACAAATGGATTACCCCATTCATATTGGTTTTGGCTGTAGCCGGAATTTACTTTGCAGTAGAAAAAACACCAACAGGCTTTGTTCCTAATGAAGATAGAGGGGTACTTTTTGCCAATATAGAGTTGCCCGCAGGTGCTTCTTTAGACCGTACTGTAGCGATTACCAATCAATTAAAAGATAAGGCCAATCAAATTCCAGGAGTAACGGGAGTAACTGTTGTAAATGGTTTTAGTTTAATTAGCGGACAAGGGAGTAACTTTGCAATTGCCTTTGTACGCCTAGCTCCCTGGGATGAGCGAACAGATGATGCTTTATCATCTGACGCAATTACCGGACAACTATTTGGTATAGGTGCTCAAATTCCAGGGGCAAAAATGATATTCTTTGCACCTCCTAGTATACCAGGATTTGGCGTTTCCTCTGGTTTTGAGTTTAAATTACTTGATAAAAGTGGGGGAAGCTTCAATGATTTGGACTTAGCTGCGCAAAATTTCTTGAGTAAATTAAATCAGCGACCAGAAATCCAGTACGTTCAGAGTTCGTTTAACACTAATTATCCGCAGTATGAGCTCAATATAAATGTACCTAAGGCAAAAGAAGCAGGGGTTTCAATTGCTAACATATTTAATACACTACAAGGTTATATTGGTAGTATTTATACCGCCGATTTTTCGCGCTACGGTAAACAATATCGCGTTTTCTTACAGGGACTTCCGGAAGATCGAGCCAGTGTTGAAGATTTAAATTCTATATACGTACGAAACGATACAGGTGAAATGTCACCAATTACTACCTATATCGATTTAAAGCGTGTTTATGGTCCGCAACAGGTAACTCGTTTTAACCTATTTAATTCTGTAGGCGTAAGTGGAGCTTCGGCTCCAGGATTCTCTTCTGGTGATGCTATTGCAGCCCTGCAAGAAGAAGCTAGTCAACTTTCAACAAAATACGGAATTGGATACTCTGGTTTAACCAGAGAAGAAGTAAATGCAGGATCACAGGCTTTCTTCATTTTCTTATTAAGTATTGTTTTTGTGTATTTTATTTTAGCAGCACAATACGAAAGTTATTTTATACCATTTGCGGTCCTACTATCATTACCTGTTGGGGTATTAGGAGCCTATATGGTTACCTATTTTGCAGGATTGCAAGCCAATATTTATTTTCAAATTGCATTGATTATGCTAGTTGGTTTATTAGCAAAGAATGCCATTTTGATTGTAGAATTTGCTATGCAGCGTAGGCAACATGGTATGCCCATTGTGGAAGCGGCTTTAGAAGGTGCAAAAGTAAGATTAAGACCAATTTTAATGACCTCATTAGCTTTTATCATTGGTTTATTGCCTTTAGTATTTGCTTCTGGAACCGGTGCAGAAGGTAACCGTTCTATTGGTACAGGTGCAGTAGGCGGGTTATTAATAGGTACTATTTTAGGGGTGTTTATTATTCCTATACTTTATATTTTCTTTCAGTGGTTACAAGAAAAAGTAGTGGGTAAAACCATGCTTGAAAAAGAAAAAGAAGCACAAGAATTAAACGAAAAAAATGCATAATGAAAAAAAATAGAATATACAATCTTTTGCTAATTGCCAGTACACCCTTTTTGTTGGTTTCCTGCTTTGCAGCAAAAGATTATCAAAAGCCAGAAGTGCTTGAAGAAACTCATTATAGAACAGATCAAATAGCTAAAGACTCTATATCTTTGGCTCAGCTATCCTATCAAGATTTATTTACTGATAGTGTTTTGCAAGACCATATCAATACGGCACTTAAAAACAATATCGATATTAGGGTGGCCTTGCAGCAAATTATCGCTGCAGAAGCTTATTTAAAACAGGGTAAAGCAGGTTATTTACCTAGTTTGAATGCTAATGCACAATGGACCCATCAAGAATTGGCTAGAAACAGTCAATTTGGTAGTTTTTTTAATGGAGCTTTAGATCAATATGAACTGAGTGCTGGCTTGTCTTGGGAAGCCGATATTTGGGGAAAAATAAGAAGCCAAAAAAGAGCTTTTGAAGCTTCTTACCTGCAAAGTGTTGCTGCACACAAGGCTGTAAAAACCCGATTAATTGCTTCTGTAGCTAATATTTACTACCAATTGCTTGCATTGGATGAGCAGATAAAAATAACCGAGCAAACCATAGAAAACAGACAAAATAGCTTATCAACTACCAACGCCTTAAAAGAAGCGGGAAATCTAACAGAAGTTGGGGTTCAGCAAACCGAAGCGCAATTATATACCGCTCAAGCAATATTAGTAGACTTGCAAAAACAGGTACGCTTATTAGAAAACAGTATGTCAATTCTTTTAGGGGAGGCGCCACAATTTATTCCTCGATCTGCGTTAAGCGAGCAACAAATTACAACCGAATTAAAAACTGGAGTGCCAGCACAACTTTTAAGCAATAGACCCGATGTAATCGCAGCCGAAATGGCTTTTAGAAATGCTTTTGAGCTAAGTAATGTTGCACGTAGCAACTTTTACCCATCTTTAACTTTAACCGCCAATACTGGCTTTCAAAGTTTAGATTTAAGTGAATTGCTTGATGCCAACTCATTATTCGCAAATGTAGTTTCTGGCTTAGCACAACCTATCTTTAACAAACGCCAAATTAAAACGCAATATGAAGTAGCTCAAGCCCAACAAGAACAAGCTAGATTGCGCTTTAAAGAAGCGATATTACAAGCCAGTAAAGAGGTTTCGGATGCTATGTATGCCTATCAAGCCGCAGAAAAAAAACAAGTTTTAAAACAAAAAGAATTTAACGCTAACCAAAAGGCTACAGATTATTCTGAAGAGTTGTTGAATAATGGATTTGCTAACTATTTAGAAGTACTTACCGCTAGAGAAAATGCTTTAAATTCTCAATTAGGAATGATTGATGCAAAGTACAGTCGTCTAAAAGCCGTTGTAGATTTATACCGTGCCTTAGGAGGCGGATGGCAATAGAGAGAATTGTATAACAAGCAAAAAAGCAAATCGAATTTTTCGATTTGCTTTTTTTTACCAGTTTGTAAAAGGTAATTGCATTAAAGATGCGTTATAATAAGCCTTATTACCCGTTACTTCTTCTCCTATCCAATCGGGTAAAACAAGTGGCTGATTCACATTTTCTAATTCGGCTTCAGCTATCACTAATCCTTTGTTTTTACCTAAAAATTCATCTATTTCAAATACTTGATCTTCATAGTTCACGTAATAGCGATATTTTTCAATTTTACCCGGCTCACAGATTTTCAAAAGCTTTTCTGCATCAGCTACAGCTATAGATTGTTCCCACTCAAACCGACTCAAGCCTTTTTCATCAGATTTACCTTTAACGGTTATCCATGCTTTTTGTTCTTGAATTCGGATACGTACACTGCGTTCAGGATGCGTATTTAAATAACCTTGAATGGTATATTTTCTCTCAAAAGCCAAAGCTTTATACCGACTGTTTTTTACTAAAAATTTACGTTCTATTTCGCGCATTGGTGTGAACTGCTTTTAATGATACTTTGAAGCAACAAAGGTATTGCTAAATGCATTGTTAGCAAATCATTATTTCTTATTCTAACTTTGTAGCATGGTAAAAGAGCGCAAAATAATACATTTAGATATGGATGCCTTTTACGCCTCTGTAGAACAGCTAGATCATCCAGATTTACGAGGTAAACCCATTGCAGTAGGCGGTGGCGGTAAAAGAGGTGTGGTGGCCGCTGCCAGCTATGAAGCCCGTAAATTTGGGGTACGAAGCGCTATGAGTGGTAGGTTAGCTAGTAAGCTTTGCGCGGATTTAATTTTTATAAAACCACGATTTGAACGTTACAAGGAAATATCTGCGCAAATACGTAGCATCTTTTTAAATTACACGCCTTTAGTAGAGCCTTTATCGCTTGATGAAGCTTATTTAGACGTTACTGAAAACTTAAAAGGCTTAAGTAGTGCGTCACAAATCGCCCGCTTAATACGAGCAGAAATAAAAGATAAAACCGGACTAAATGCATCTGCAGGTATTTCAATTAATAAATTTGTTGCCAAAATTGCTAGTGATATAAACAAGCCTAACGGGCAAAAAACAGTACCTCCCAATGAAGTACAACAATTTTTAGAAGACTTAGAAATTAAAAAGTTTTTTGGTGTTGGTAAGGTTACCGCTCAAAAAATGTATCAACTTGGAATCTTTAAGGGTTCAGATTTAAAATTAAAATCGCTCGAATTTTTAGAAAATCATTTTGGTAAAAGCGGTAAATTGTATTACCAAGTTGTAAGAGGAGTACACTTAAGTGAGGTAAAGCCAGAGCGAATACGTAAATCTGTGGGTGCCGAGCGCACTTTTTCAAACAATATTAGTTCTGAAATTTTTCTTGAAGAACGTTTAAGCCGAATTGCTGCAGAAGTAGCTCAGCGCCTAGACAAAAATAAATTCTCAGGTAAAACTATTACGCTTAAAATAAAATATGGCGATTTTAGTGTACAAACCCGAAGTAAAACCCTGGCTTTTTATATTCGAGATAAAGCCCTCATTCTCGAAAATGCAAAGTCACTGTTGTACCAAGAAAAATTGCATAACTCGGTACGTTTAGTAGGAATTTCGATTACTAATTTAAAAAAAGCCGGACACGCATCCGTAAAGCAAGAACCAACAACATTTATGGGTAAACAACTTAAATTTGAATTTTAATCTAGGTAGCTTATTTACTTGTTATATTTACAGCATGAAAAAAACCTTAGGAAAAGCTCAACGTTTAAAAAGTAAAACAGCTATAAAGGCGCTGTTTGAAAATGGAGAAACGCAGAAAAAATTTCCGCTCAGAATGGTATATAATCCTGCTTTTAAAAAAAATCAAGATGCTCCAAAAATAATGGTTAGCGTTCCTAAGCGTAACTTTAAACTTGCAGTTGATAGAAACCGTATAAAAAGACAAATTCGAGAAGCTTATCGTTTGCAAAAAGTCCAGCTTGAACTTCCTAAAAACTATAATATTCTGTTTATTTTTTTAGGTAATAGAAAGCAGACATCTACCACTATTTCAAAAGCAATGCAGCAGCTTTTAATCGAATTTAACAAAAAAAATAGTCTTAAGAGCCACTAAAATTCTAACCTATACTTGAACTTTATTTGCTTATATTTACCCGACAGGTTTACTCCTGCAATCAACTTTTTAAAGCAAAATATTGATGAAAAAAGGAATAATAGGAATAACGCTGGTAGGTATTTTTATACTCACATCTGGATTTAAAAATGATTTTTTTGCTATAGCCAAGCAAATAGAACTTTTTACTTCTGTTTTTAAAGAAATAACCATGAATTATGTAGATGAAACCAATCCTGCAGAATTAATGGATACAGCTTTAACTGCTATGTTGCGTGAATTAGACCCTTACACCCAGTACTACAATCAGCAAGAGGTTGAACAAGCCCGTATCAATCAATCTGGTGAGGTGGCCAGTATTGGGGCACGTATAAAAAGTAACAAAAACAAATTAACTGTTGTAGCCCTAACCCAAGATGCCCCGGCAGAAAAAGCCGGTCTAAAACCCGGCGATGAATTGGTGCGAATAAATGATATTACAATAAGTGAATATGCAGAAAATGCAATTAATTTACTCAACGGGGCGGCTAATACCAGTGTGAATATTGCCTATAAACGCCAGGGTAAAATTTATGAGGCGCAAATAAAAAGATCTGCTCGAAAAGAAAAGGCGGTACCGTTTTATAATTTAGATAAAGAAGCCAACGGGTATATTGTACTTAAAGAATTTACGAGAACTGCTTCTTTTGAAGTAGGAATGGCAGCAAAAGATTTAATAGATCAAGGCGCAAAAAGATTGATTTTAGATTTACGTAACAACCCAGGCGGATTGTTAAGTGAAGCGGTAAATGTTGCTAATTTATTTGTCCCCAAAAACACCTTGATTACCTATACCCAGTCTAATATTGATAAATACAATCAGAGTTATAAAACCAAAAATGAAGCTTTAGATACTCAAATACCCTTAGCAATTCTTATCAATGCCAAAAGTGCCTCTGCAAGCGAAATTGTTGCAGGTAGTTTACAAGATTTAGATCGGGCAGTGATTATTGGAGGCAAAAGTTTTGGTAAAGGGTTGGTACAACGTCCAAAAAACTTGAGCTATGGCTCTCAAGTTAAAATAACCATTTCGCGGTATTACACCCCAAGCGGAAGATGTATTCAAGCCTTAGATTATAGCAAAAACGGACAGGCTAAAGAGAATAAGAAGCACAAAGCATTTAAAACCAAAGCAGGTAGAATAGTTTATGATGCAGGAGGTATAACACCAGACGTTAGTTTAGCTTCTTCTTTAGTAAGTCCTGTCACCCAGGCGCTACTAGACCAAGATTTGATATTTGATTTTAGCACTCAATATTTCCTTAATAATAAAGGGGTAAATATGGATTCTTACCCTAAAAATGCTGCTATTTTTAAAGCATTTGACCAATTTCTTAAAAAGGTTGAATTTAATTACGAGACCAACACTGAAAAAGATTTAAAAAAGCTAAGAGAACAAGCCGAAAAAGAAGGAATGGCTACTAAACTAAATGAAGCACTAAGCAATTTAGAACTGCAACTTAAAAACACAAAAGCCGAAGCCATTGAAAGACAAAAAGAAGAAATATTATACTGGATAAATAAACAGTTATTATCGAATTATTTCTATGAAAAAGGAGCCTATGAATATTTTTCAAAACACAACCCAGAAATTTTAGAAGCCAAACGCATTTTAAATGATCCTAAGGCTTACGCCCATATTTTAAATAAAGCTTAATGTATAAATATGCGCGAGAGGTATAAAAATCAATTACAATTCTTGGGTTATCAAAAAGCTCATCATTTAATTTTACCAGATTGCTTTTACGGATTAGATTTTTTTAAACTTCCCGCTAAAGAAAACCCTATTCAAGCCGAAGAATTAGCAGCACTTCCCGATAAATTGATCTTAGGTAAACGAGCAGAAGCTTTTTTTGAGGCAGAGATAAATCAATCTAACCGCTATGATGTACTAGTTAGTAATCTTCAAATAATCGATAATAAAATAACCCTAGGTGAGATCGATTTTTTACTAAAAGATTTAAGATCTGGTGATATTTCACACGTAGAACTAGTTTATAAATTTTATTTGCTTGATGCACGTATTAAAAATCCGCTTGAAGCTTGGGTAGGAGCCAACCGAAAAGATTCGCTATGGCGAAAATTAAACCATCTTAAAAAACATCAGCTTCCGCTTATACAAAAGCCTAGTGTTCAGTATTTTTTAAACCAATTGGGTATCAATCCCAAGCAAATTAAAAATCAATATGCCCACTTTAAAGCCCATCTTTTCTTACCAAAGGGATATAATAAGCCCATTTTACCATATTTAAATCCTAACTGTATTTCGGATACTTACGTAGATTTAAATAGCTTTAAAAGTGATACGTACTTTAGAGATAAACTGTATTATTCTCCCTTTAAAAAAGACTGGAGTATAGCTCCTCATTTGGAGGTAAATTGGGAAGATTACAACAAACAATTAGAAGAAGTTGAATATCTTGCTCAAAACAAGAAATCATCTTACTTATGGGTAAAAAATAAGCTCGAGCAAATCGAGCTTATCTTTGTAGTTTGGTGGCCTATTGGCTAAAAATTAGCTTACTTCGCTACTCCCCATTACGGTATAAGAGGGATCTTCAATAATATTCACCTGTATAATTTTCTCTGCATTATATAAAAGTCTTCTACAGTCTGGACTCAAATGCTTGAGATGTATTTTTTTACCTTGTTTTAAATAGCGTTCGGTTAATTTGTTTACGGCGTCGATTGCACTCATATCTGCAATTCTACTTTCGGCGAAATCAATAATCACTTCATCAGGATCATTTTCTACATCAAATTTACTTGTAAAAGCCGTGGTCGAACCAAAAAACAAAGGGCCGTACAATTCATAATGCTTCACTCCATTTTCATCTACATATTTTCGGGCACGTATGCGTTTAGCACTTTCCCAAGCAAATACCAATGCCGATATGATTACACCAATAAGTACAGCTAAAGCCAAATTATGCAAAATAATGGTTATAAAAGTTACCACGAGCATAACAAATATATCGTGTTTAGGCATTTTTGAAAGTGCCTTAAAACTTGCCCATTCAAAAGTACCAAAAGCCACCATAATCATAACGCCAGTTAAAGCCGCCATTGGTATTAATTCTATTACAGGAGCTCCCACTAATATTATTACCAATATAGTTAAGGCCGCCACAATACCCGATAATCTTGCTCTAGATCCAGAAGATAGATTTACTAGAGTTTGAGCAATCATTGGACAACCTCCCATTCCAAAGAAAAAACCGTTGGTAATATTGGCAGCCCCTTGTGCTAGACACTCTCTATTGCTATTTCCTTTAGTATTGGTGATTTCATCTACAAGGTTTAAAGTAAGGAGCCCTTCGGTTAAACCTACTGCAGCCATTATTAGTCCATAGGGTAAAATTATCTTAAGTGTTTCTAAAGTAAATGGAATATCGGGAATATGAAAGGGGGGTAAACTACCGCTTACTGAGGCAATATCTACAACCTGTTTAGTATCTATATTGAAGACTAGTACCAATATAAAAACAACCAAAATAGCCACTAAAGAAGCTGGAACTGCTTTTGTTATTTTTGGTAGAATTAGGATAATACCAATGGTTAGTGCGGTAAGACCAGCCATAATTAAAAAAGGAGTTCCAGTAAGCCAAGTATATTCTCCATTCATTTTAATTTTGAATTGCTCTAGTTGTGACATAAAAATAATCACCGCCAAACCATTTACAAAACCAAACATCACGGGTTGTGGAACCAATCGAATGAATTTACCTAATTTAAAAAGCCCTACCAAAATTTGTATAATACCTGCAATAGCTACCGCTCCAAAAACGTATTCTAAACCGTGCGATTGCATTAATGCGATTAATACCACTACAGTTGCCCCAGCACCCCAGAAACCATACCTGGTCTACCTCCAAAAATGGCGGTAATTAATCCCATTATAAAAGCCGCATATAAACCCACTAGCGGAGGGAAATCTGCTAAAATGGCGAAAGACAGTGATTCTGGAATCATTGTCATAGCTACGGTTAATCCCGCTAATATTTCTGTTTTATAATTTACTTTTTGTTTAAAGTCAAATAAATTGAGTACTTTTTTCATAAAATAATATGCTTTATCACTTGAAAATCAATCTGAAAAGCTCGTTTTTCAAAATAGTTTGCAAAAGTAGAAAAAATAGATGACTTTAAAGGCCTAAATGGTTTAAGCTATTTATAGTAAAGCATCTTGATGTGCGGGATTCCATCTTCTAAATAAGAGTCTCCTGTTTTTTAAAACCTAAGGAGGTATAAAATTCTAACAAATAAAGCTGTGCTGAGATTCGAATTGAAGAGGTAGAGTAATGTGATGCTATTCCCTTTATGGCTTGGTGCATAAGTTGTTGACCAAAAGCTTTTTTACGTTGATTTTTTGCAACCAAAACCCTACCAATACTAGCTTCAGTAAAATAAAGTCCGGGTTTAAAACAACGCGCATAAGCTACCAATTCATCATCTTCATAACCAAGTATATGCAAAGCTTGTTGATCTTTATTATCTAAATCTGGATACAAACAATTTTGTTCGAGCACAAAAACATCGGCACGAAGTTTGGCTAGCGCATACAGCTGATTTAAAGAAAGTTGATTGAAAGTTTTTTGATAAAAAGTAATAGGCATATTTAGTCTTGTACAATTATTTCTTTGGTATCTTCCTTATTAAATTCTGGTTGAAGGTTAAAATGATTAATACCGTATTTTTGGTTCAGTAAAACTTTTAGTTCTTCTAATATTTCATTAAAACTTGAAAGTGAAATGTCGTGATGAAAGTCAAGATGAGCTTCGAGATGAATTTCGGTTTCATTGAGTGACCAAATATGCACGTGATGCATATTTTTTATTTCGGGTAAACTACAAGCTGTTTTCACTAATTCTTCTGTTCGAATCGCTTCTGGGGTAAAGAGCATCAAGATATTAAAAGAGGATTTTAATAAATCATACCCCATCAAAATTAGGTAAATAGCAATACCGGCAGTAAGCAAACTATCTATCCAATAAAATCCGTAAAAACGCATCAATAATCCTCCTAACAATACTGCTACAGAGGCTAACATATCGGTTAATAGATGTAAGTACGCCGATTTCATATTCATATTAGCTTTACTGTCTTTTTTCATCAGTAAAACACTAAATCCGTTTCCTAATATGGCTACCGCAGCCAAAATGATTACTATAGTGGAATCTATACTTTGTGGATTTATAAATCGATCTATAGATTCCTTTATTAAAAGGACAGAAATAACCATAAGGCTAGCGGCATTAACAAAAGCTGCAATAATTTCTGCCCTTTTATACCCGAATGTTTTGTTAAAAGAGGCACTTTTTGAAGCCATTTTGTTGGCCCAAAAACTTATAATGAGACTCACCACGTCTGTAAAATTATGTAAAGCATCAGATAATAAAGCAAGACTACCGCTTATGAGGCCTCCTATAATTTGCGAAACCGTAATGAGTATATTTAAAAAAATAGATATTTTTAAATTTCTTCCTGAAAGTACTGGATGCTTATGATCGTGGTGGTGACTCATATTATTGGCAAGCGATTTTATTTACCCGGTTTTGATGTCTTCCCCCTTCAAATTGAGTACTTAAAAAAGTGTCTACCATTTCAATTGCTTGCGGCAGACTGGTAAAACGAGCAGGAATACTTAATATATTTGCATCGTTATGTGCTCGTGCTAGTGCTACTATCTCTTTGGTCCAACATAAAGCACACCTTACTTGCTTATGTTTATTGGCGGTCATAGCAGCACCGTTACCACTACCACAAATAATAATTCCAAAATCTACTTTTTTCTCACTAACTGATTGAGCTACAGGGTGAATAAAATCTGGATAATCTACACTTTCTTCGAGATCTGTACCATGATTAATAACTTTTAATCCTTTATCCTTTAAATGTTTAATAATGGCATTTTTGTAAGCCGTACCAGCGTGATCGTTCCCAATGGCGATTTTCATAATAAAATTTTTGTGTTGTTGATAGTAGCAAAGGTATGAAGTTTTTAAGCCAGAATAACTATTTACACGGGTGTTAATTAAAAATGGTAAACACTTCAGCTTAAAGCAATTAATAATTCACTCATTTTGTTGATAAGTGCTAATATTTTCTTAAAACTAATTTTTGCTTATTCCATATTTATTTCCATATAACAGTTTATTTAGCAAAATCAAGTGAAGTTATTGATTTTTTAAAAAAAGTTTTGGGTTAGAATTTCACA
>CATQIB010000016.1 GCA_958296185.1 uncultured Mesonia sp. | reverse complement strand
AAGATTCATCTATCTTTCCTTCCTCAGGATTCCAATAAAAGCCTTTGTAATAGTCTTGGTTTTCTAGCTTCTCTTTACTGGTAGTCAAATAATTCACCGCTATGTTTTCTTGTTGGCATAGACTAACAATTTGTGAACCAATAAGCCCCGTCGCCCCCGTAATTAAAACCTTCATTTTTTATTTTAAATTTACAATTTAAAAACAAACCTATAAAAGGTTTTGCAAGGGTTTAACAAGCTTTTATGGCGCGTAGCATCTCGCGTTTACCTGGCGGACCAGCAAGCCGTTCTACCTGAAATCCTACTTCTTGCAAAGCTCTGCGAACACTGCCCTTCGCAGAATAGGTGACCAAGACTCCTTGAGAATTAAGTGCTCTATACATTTTTGCCATAATATTCTTGTCCCAAAGTTCAGGTTGCACCCTTGCTCCAAAAGCGTCAAAATAAATTAAATCATACGCTGACTTATCTTCAATTTCTTGGAAAAATAACTTTTTTTTGTGTAAGTGAAAATTGTGTTCTATGGGTTGTAGGGACTCCCAAGTTGACTGATGGATTTTATTAACCAGTGGCTTAAATTCGGTTTTAAACAGGTCGCTATAGTTTAAAAGTTCCAGTTCGTTTGAGCTTACAGGGTAAGCTTCTACCCCTGTATAATGAACTTTTCGATTTGCTTTTTTTGATTCAATAGCGGTAATGATAGCATTTAAGCCCGTACCAAATCCAATTTCTAAAATAGATAACTCAGGTTTGCATATAAATTGAAAACCCATCTTTATAAATACGTGATAGGCCTCTTGCAAGGCCCCATGTTTAGAATGATATTGTTCGTTCCAATCAATAATCTGGATGGTCTTTGAACCATCTGCAGTGGTAACTATTTGGCGCTTCACGGCTTAATAATTAGTTTTTTAATCCGCGGCAGCGGTCCTGCACACTTTACTTCATGACAGCTAATGCACGCCTGAATTGCTTGATTATAATAGTGCTGCGCTTGCTCAGGATTTTCTATTATCTGTATTTCATACTTTTTAAAACGATTAGCCCAAGTTTTAAAAAAAGCATCATAGTCTTTAGGGTCGGTAAATGCTGCAGAGTGCAAGTTTTCTAAATCAAAACTCAGTTTAGTAATCTCCTCTCCGTCTAAAATTTGCTGTTTCATTTGTTGATGCGCGGCATACATTTGCTCCATATAGGCAGCCATTTCAGACATTTGATACATCTGCATAGGTTCTTTTTCATCAACTAAAGGAGTTGGTTTGCTGGTTTCGCTAGACTGCTCATTTTTACAAGCCATTAAAATCAGTAACAATAAAAGCGTATGTAAAGATTTAGCTTTCATTTACTCTTGCATTAAAACTCCATCAGCCATAAAGGCATACTCTACCTTAGGCTCAGTAATAGCATCTATTTCTTCTTGAGATTTCCCAGCATCTTTCGCGTAATGCTTTAACTCTTCGACAGAGGTCTTACTAATAAAAGCCTTCCCCTTTACTACGGTTTCACGCTCTTCGCTGTTTAAGGGCACAAAAAAGGCATAGTCTTTAAAGCGAACAAAAGTGGCTTCATCTTCGCCTAGGTCTAAAGACATCCAACATCCTTTTTTCTTACATACTTTTTCTACTTCACTTTTAAAGGCAACATTAAGCGTATCTCCTTCGGCCAGTTGCTCATACTGAGCTTTCATTTCGGCTCTTGTTAAGACGTTAGTCTCTCCTATTTCTTCACCAAAGTTCACAAAATTAACTTCGGTTTTTTCAACCGCTTCTAGCGTTTCTTGGCTTTCGGTCGGGGCCGGATTATTTTCTTGTTTACAAGCCATAAAGGCCAACAAAATTAGAAAAGAAAACTTTTTCATTTTTTTTAAAATTTTAGATTAGTCAAAATTAAAAAAAGCATCGGTATAAAAGTTGTTTTATTTTAATACTTTTGTGAAAATTTTTTATTATGCACTCCACATCCGATATTTTAGATATACGCCAAGTAGAAAAATCAAAAATTGATCAAGTTGATTTTGACAATATAGCCTTTGGAAAAAACTACGCCGACCATATGATGGTATGCGATTACAAAGATGGCGCCTGGCAAAAACCTAAAATCTTGCCTTATGGTCCTATGGAGTTTGAGCCCTCTGCTAAAGTTTTTCATTATGGACAAGCCGTTTTTGAAGGGATGAAGGCCTTTAAAGATGAGAATAACAAAGTTTGGCTTTTTAGACCAGAAGAAAACTTTAATCGAATTAATGTTTCTTCTAAGAGAATGGCAATACCCGAATTTCCCAAAGACTATTTTTTCGCTGCCTTAGAAACCTTACTTAGGCTAGATGAAAAATGGGTTCATCCAGGAGATGGAAATTCGCTTTATATAAGACCTTTTGTTATTGCTTCTGAAAATGGTGTTTCGGCTTCACCCTCTAGCGAATATAAGTTTATGATCATCTGTTGTCCGGCTAAAGCCTACTACAACTCACCAGTAAAAGTGCTAGTGGCCGATCATTATTCACGTTCTGCAGATGGTGGTGTAGGTTTCGCAAAAGCAGCGGGTAATTATGGCGCACAATTTTACCCTACTAATCTAGCCAAGGAAAAAGGTTATCAGCAAATTATATGGACCGATTCTAACAGCCATAAATATCTTGAAGAGGCAGGAACTATGAACCTTTTCTTTAGAATAAACGATAAATTAATCACGGCCCCTACAAGCGATCGTATTTTAGATGGGGTAACCCGTAAAAGCATTATAGATTTAGCTAGACATCAAGGTGTTGATGTAGAGGTAAGAAAAATTACTGTAGAAGAATTGGTAAGCGCTGCCGAGGATGGTTCACTAAAAGAAGTTTTTGGAACGGGAACTGCCGCGACTATTGCCTTTATCGAAGGTTTTGAATATGCTGACAAATACCACGATTTACCTCAAATAGAAAATCCATACAGTGTTCGCTTCAAAAAAGGACTTCAAGATATTCAGTACAACCGTGCCGAAGATCCTTTTGGATGGAGATACGAAGTAAAATTAGATTAATTTTACATTCTATAATAAAGCTTTCAAGCGTTCTTTTTGAAGAGCGCTTTTTTGTTTTCTTTTTTTTCGATTAGCCGAAAGCATTTGGCTTTTTATACCTAATTTTGTGAAAAACAACGCTATGTTTACGCAAGGTCAAATTACTTTTACCCTTTTTTTCATTGTGGCTTTCGCCCTTTTATTGCTTTATAGTTACCGTAAAGATTTAAAGTTGCATCAAAAATATTACAAACGTAGTTGGCTCGTCTTGCTAGGTTTCCTCGTTTTTTTAAGCAGTTTATGGTTAATTAAAAGCTTTTTGTATTGATGCGTGCACAAATTAATATTTCTAAAAAAAACTATACGGTTAATTTAAACAAACCCATAGATATTTCATTAACCTTGTATGGTGATCAACAAAATGTAACCGCTTGGTATAAAGATGTGCCAAGTATTAAGCCGGTGCAAGACGGCAACTGGGTGGCTAGCGTAAAACAAGGGGCTTCGGTGAATTTTAATGATATTAGTTTTAATCCGCACGCCCACGGGACTCATACCGAGTGTGTAGGTCATATTTCTAAAGAATTTTATAGCATTAACGATTGCCTTACCCAATTTTTTTTTGAAGCTCAGCTTATAAGTTTGACGCCAGAATTGAGCGATGGAGATTATATTTTTACCGCAGACCAAATCCGTAAAGCATTAAACTATAAAAACCCAGAAGCCCTTGTAATAAGGACCCTACCCAACCCTGAGACCAAGAAAAGTTTTAAATATAGTCATACCAACTGGCCCTATTTAAAAGAAGAAGCCGCCTTGCTGCTGCGGGAATTAAAGGTGAAGCATTTATTAATTGATTTACCTTCTATAGATCGCGAAAAAGATGATGGAAAACTTTTGGCTCATAAAGCTTTTTGGAATTACCCTGCTAAGCCTCGCCTAGATGCCAGCATTACCGAATTGATTTATGTGCCAAATACTGTAAAAGACGGACAGTATTTATTAAATTTACAAATAAGCTCGTTTCATAACGACGCTTCCCCCAGTAAACCGATTTTGTATGAACTTTTTTAGATTTTTAGTACAATGGAGCTACTTTTCTTAGGTTTGGCCGTAGGTGCCGTGGCTGCCTATTTTGTTTACCGATTTACCCACAAAGATCAAAATAAACAATCGCAAGATCAACAATCGCTCATTATAATGGAGAAAATTAGAGCGGTTTGTAAATTCATTACGGTAGAAGGTGATTTTGCCGAAATTTATCATTATAAAAATGTAAAAGACAAGTGGTTAAATATATTTTTAGGAAGTAAGAAAGCCCTTATCTTAATCGAAGCGAAAGCACACGTTGGCTTTGATTTAACCAAAATTCAAATGCAGGCAAAAACAGCCGAAAAAACAATAGTGCTCACCAATTTTCCCGAACCGGAATTGCTCTCTATTGAAACCGATTTTAAGTATTACGATAAACGGGAAGGATGGGCCAACCCGTTTACATCAACTGATTTGACTGATATCAACACTGAAGCAAAACGCTATATTGTAGAAAAAATACCTCAAAGCGGCTTGCTTAACGAAGCTCAAAATCAAGCTTTGGAAACGATACAGTTAATGGAAAAACTAGTTGAAACCATCAATTGGAAACTCGATTATTCTGCTTTAATTCTTGAAAACAGTCCCACAACTACCAGAACCAAACGAATAAGCAAATAACTTATGGAAATTGATGAAATACGCCAATACTGCTTAAATAAACCAGGTACAACAGAGGGTTTTCCTTTTGATCAGCATACCTTAGTTTTTAAAGTTATGGGGAAGATGTATGCTTTGATAGGACTAGAAAAATGGGAAGCAGGAAATCCTGCCATTAACCTGAAATGCGACCCCGAAAAAGCCATCGAATTGCGAGAGCGCTACCCCGATGAAATTTATGGCGGTTATCATATGAGCAAAAAACATTGGAATACGGTTGTTATTAACGGACCGCATTTAACACAAGAAAAGATATTGCATTTTATCAATCACAGCTATGAATTGGTAGTTAGCAAATTAACTAAAAAGCAAAAAGAAAAGTTGAGTAAACTTTAACCTCCTAACCTTATTTTTAATGCAAGACCCCAAAACTACATATAGCGCTTATATAGAAGAATTTCAACTTGAGTTAAAAAAAATAAAACAACGGCTATTTGCTTCGAGTATGTTGAGGCTGGTGGTTTTCTTAGTTTTTGCTTTTTTAATTTACTTTAATTCAAGCTCAACTTCGCTTATATTTCTTTTTATTTTTTTAGGAATTGTTTCTTTCTTATTTCTGGTATCCAGACACAGTGATCTTCAACAACAAAAAGAAAAATTACTACAACTTATTGAACTTAATGAAACTGAGCTTAGCGTTTTAAAACGGGATTTTCATCATTTACCAAATGGAGAAGAATATGTTGATCCACTGCACGAGTTTAGTCAAGATATCGATTTGTTTGGCAATCGATCATTTTTTCAATACCTCAACCGTACCGCCTTAGCTTCGGGTAAAAGAACTTTAGCTCATTTACTAAGCAGCAACAATATTGACCAGATCAAGCAAAAACAAGATAGTATACGAGACCTTGCGAAAAAAATAAAGTTTAGACAAGAATTCACGGCGATTGCTAAAATGACTCAAGTAAAAATTAAACCGCCTATTGTTTTAGACTGGTTTAAAAACTACGAAGCTTTTGTTCCTTCTGTCTATAAATGGTTGCCTAAGGTTTTTACAGCCGTCTCATTCTTGTTATTTCTTAGCCTAGCTTTAGATTTAATTCCTTGGTTTTATGTAGCAGGCTGGTTTATTTTAGGTTGGATTATCATCGGGAGGTTTGCAAAAAAAGTAAACGAGTTATCGGGTTATGTGAGTGAGATTCAAAGCACTTTTCAACAATACCATTTATTGCTGGGATTAATTGAAGTTACCGATTTTCAATCGGATTGGAACAAGAATCAGCAAAACAAAATTCAAATCGATCAAAAAAAAGCATCCGCTTTGGTCAAAGATTTTTCTAGACTTATTGATGCTTTAGAGCGGAAGAACTATATGATTTTTGGGCAGTTAATCAGTGGTTTTATGCTATGGGATTTATGGAAAGCTTATGAAATAGAACAATGGATCAAGCAATACGCTCCAAGCACCGAAAATTGGTTTACAGCGATTGATTATTTTGACGCTTACAACTCGCTAGGAGGTTTCGCTTTTAATCACCAAAGCTACACCTATCCTAAAATAACGCAAAACGAAGTGGTTTTAAAATCAACCGAGGCTGTGCATCCATTAATCAACCCAAAAGATGCAGTGACAAATGATTATAAGATCAATCAACAAGATTTCTTTATTATAACTGGAGCTAATATGGCGGGAAAAAGTACTTTTTTACGCAGCATTTCGCTACAAATAGTTATGGGTAATGTAGGACTTCCTGTTTGCGCCAAAACTTGCGAATACTCCCCTATTAAGCTCATTACCAGTATGCGGACAGTAGATTCTCTAGCCGACGATGCCTCTTATTTCTTTTCGGAATTGACCCGGTTGAAATTTATTGTTAACCAAATTAAAAAGAATAAGTATTTTATTATTCTCGATGAGATTTTAAAAGGTACCAACAGCACCGATAAAGCCATTGGATCGCGAAAATTTGTTGAAAAACTAGTAAATTCTCACTCCACGGGAATTATTGCGACCCACGATTTGAGTTTATGTGAAGTTGCCCAAAGCTTACCACAAGTAGAAAACCATTATTTTGATGCTCAAATTATTAACGAAGAGCTTCATTTTGATTATAAATTTAAAAAGGGTATTTGCCAAAATATGAACGCCTCTTTTTTACTTAAAAAAATGCAAATAGTCGATTAATGGATTCACTTACACAAATTGTATTGGGCGCTGCTGTAGGCGAAGTAGTTTTAGGTAAAAAAGTAGGTAACAAAGCTATGCTTTACGGGGCTATTGCTGGCACCATACCCGACTTAGATACCTTTGCATCGCATTTTGTAAGTACCGTTGATGCTTTGGCTATTCATCGCGGTTTTACACATTCTATTTTTTTTGCTGTTTTATTTGCACCTATTATGGGTTGGCTCATCTCACGTTTTGAAAAAGCTGCCAATTTTAAAGACTGGTCTTGGTTATTTTTTTGGGGTTTTTTAACTCATCCCCTACTTGATGCTCACACTACTTGGGGTACGCAACTTTTTTGGCCTTTAGACCTACGCTTAGCCTATAAAAATATTTTTGTGATAGACCCGCTTTATACGCTACCTTTTTTGATTTGTGTTCTAGCAGCTATGCGTTTACCTAAAAAATCCGCCCGACGTAAAAACTTAAACAAATGGGGTTTAATTCTGAGTACCACTTATTTAGGTATCACCTTACTACTTAAGTTTTACACCTATCAGCATTTTAAAAGAGCCTTAAACGATCAAGGGATTTCGTATACAGCTATTGAGACTAAACCAACGGCTTTTAATAGTTTATTATGGACGGCCAATGTAGATACCGATAGTCATTACTTAATAGGGCACTACTCCATTTTTGATACGCAGCCTATACATTTTTCAAAGTACCTAAAAAACCATTTGTTGCTTGACACCTTGAAGCAAGAGCCACAAGTGAGAAAACTCATTAAAATTACAGAAGGTTGGTACAATATAGAGCAAAAAGAAGACTATATTGTTTTAAATGATTTGCGTTTTGGTTTACTAAGTTTATCGCCGCAGGCTAAAGATTTTGTTTTTAGCTATACTATCAAAAAAAATAAAGATGGCTCTGTATCTATCGAAGAAAGAGAAAAGAATATGCGAGATGGTAAAAAATTAATTCAAGAGTTGATTACTAGAATACAAGGAAATTAATCTTTTGTAAAGAGATTTACTTGTTGTTTGATTTGGCTATCATCGGGTACAGGATTGGTATAAAATTTTACAAAGTCTTGCACAGAATAATGTTTTAAAGTGTCATTTTTAACCTGGTTGTTGTTTAGGAAAATGCGGTATTGCATATCATAAGTAAAAAGGTCTAGCCGTTGTGCACTCAAGTCTTGCTTTTGGGTTAAGGCTTCTACAAAAGGTAAAAAATCTGGAAGCTTTTCGGCTTTAATACGTTGATCAAAAGTCATATTTTGATAAATGTATTCAACTTGGGCTAAATCGTCAGCTTTTAAAATGCGGTCTTCAATTTTACTATGTTTCCAGTTTTTCACAAGGCTGTCATACAGTGCTAGCTGGTCCTCGCCTATTTTAGTTTTCTCCTTATTGATTTCAGTACGCTGTTGCACATTAAGAATACTTATTTCTGTTTTTTTAAGAGACTGCTTCACGAATTGGATAATCTCTGGGGCTGAATTTTCGGTTATAATCAAGGTAGCTGAATCTCTAAACAAACTGTCTTCATCTAAACTATCAACTATAGCATTAATCACCCTCACCAAATTTTCTGGTTGTACCACTTCTTGGTTAACAATAATCTTTCTTTCTCCTTCTATACGAATAATAACTTTGTTGATCTCTTGTAACTGAAACAGTACATTAGAAAACAAAACCTCTGTATTATTACTAAATACTGGATTTAAAAAGCACAAGGCTAAAAAACTAAAAAAGATAGTATAAAATCTGCGCATAACTTTAGATAACAAAGCAAAGTTAATTTATAATTTACAAATTAAAGCTTAAATAAAAATAGAATATTGATTTATATCAGTCTTTTAAAAATAAAAGCAATTCTGCATTTATAAAAATGTATTTTTGCAGCATTCAAAAATCAGAATTATGAGTTTAGATCAAGATTTAATGCAGCGTGCTACTTCTAGTTGTGAACTTTGCGGAAGTAAGGAGAATTTAGAAATATATAATTTACCTCCACAAAATACGGCCAGTATAGACAATAGTATTTTGTGTTGCGAGACTTGCCATTTGCAAATTACTGGAGAGCAAGAATTAGATCCAAACCATTGGCGTTGCCTCAATGATAGTATGTGGAGCACAGATAAACCAGTTCAAGTTGTAGTATGGCGATTGTTAAATGCTTTAAAAGATGAAGGTTGGCCACAGGATTTGCTTGAAATGATGTATATAGAAGATGAGGTTTTGGATTATGCTAAACAAGGAGTAAACGCCACAGAAGAAACAACTACGGGCCTAGTACACCGAGACAGTAATGGGGTAAAAATTGAAGCTGGAGATAGCGTGGTACTCATTAAAGATTTACCGGTAAAAGGTTCAAGTATGATCGCTAAAAGAGGTACTGCTGTTAGGCGTGTCTCTCTTGTACATGACAATGAAGAACAAATAGAGGGAAAAGTAGATGGGCAGCAAATTGTGATTCTCACCAAATTTGTGAAGAAAATATAATAAAAAAAAGCTTGGTGTAATTACCAAGCTTTTTTTTTAAATCATCCCTAGGTTAATAACCTCTTGTTTGTTAAGGTGGCGATAATGGCCTCTGGGTAAATCTTTCTTGGTAAGCCCACCAAATACTACACGATCTAAGCGAACTACTTCATAGTTTAGTTTTTTAAACATCCGTTGGACAATATGTGGTTTTGTACTATGTATTTCGAGACCAACATTACGTTTGCTTTGGTTTTCAACATAGCTGATGGCATTAACATGTACTTTACCATCTTCTAAAACTATTCCTTCTTCTATTTTTTTTAGATCAGATAAGTCGAGGTTACGATTTAGTTCTACATCGTAGATTTGCCTTATTCCCTTTTTGGGATTGGCTAAATTCATAGCTAAAGTGCCATCATTGGTAAATAGTAATAATCCCATAGCACTGGTTTCTAATTTACCTACAGGACTCAGTTTAGATTTTGATGCGTTAGCCACCAAATCCATTACTGTTCGATTACTCCTTTCTAAGCTACCAGTAACATAAAATCCGCTAGGTTTGTTAAGCAATACATATTCTTTTCTTTCTGGAGTTATTCTACGACCGTCAAATCTTACCTCATCATCGGGTTGTACCTTATAACCCATTTCGGTAACTACTTCTCCATTTACCCGAACATTTCCTGCCTTAATATAAATATCTGCGTCTCTACGGCTACAAATACCGGAGTTTGCTATATATTTATTCAAACGCATTTTAGCATCTGGATTTTTAACTTGTTTGTCTACAGCTACTTTCTTAGCTGCAGGCTTCTTATTGGGTTTAGGCACAACATACTCTTTCTTCGTTTTCTTTTTGCCTTGTCTTTTAGTCATTACTATTATTTTTTTGCAAAGGTACAATTAATTGATTCATTGCCATTGATGCATTACTTATTTTTCAAATTGTAGTCTACAGCCTTTAAAATATAATCGTGCTTAGCGTTTCTTTCAAATAAAAAAGCCTCTTAGCAGTAAAGAGGCTTCTCTGAAATTGTAAGTTTATTTTTGCTTTAATCGAGCAAAATGCTTGTAGAAAAATGGTATAGTTTCAATGCCTTTTAAATAATTCCAAATACCAAAATGCTCATTAGGAGAGTGAATTGCATCGCTATCGAGACCAAATCCCATCAAAATAGTTTTACTTTTGAGTTCTTTCTCAAACATAGCTACAATTGGTATACTTCCTCCGCTACGCTGAGGAATAGGCTCTTTTCCAAAAACCTCTTTATAAGCTTCGCTGGCAGCCTTATACTCAATACCGTCTATAGGCGTAACATAACCCTGACCTCCGTGATGCGGTTTCACTTTAACATATACTCCATCTGGAGCGATAGATTCAAAATGTTTTTGAAATAATTCTGTTATCTCTTTCCAATCTTGATGTGGTACTAAACGCATAGAGATTTTAGCATAAGCCTTACTAGGAATAACTGTTTTTGCACCTTCTCCAATATATCCTCCCCAAATACCGTTTACATCTAAAGTTGGACGTATAGAATTTCGTTCATTAGTAGTATAACCCTTCTCTCCATATATATCGTGTAAGCCTATAGATTCTTTATATTGCTCTACATCAAATGGCGCTTCAGCCATTTTAGCTCTCTCCACTTGGGAAAGTTCTTCCACTTTATCGTAAAAACCTGGAATGGTAATTTTATTGTTCTCATCGTGTAAAGAAGCAATCATCTTGCTTAAAATATTTATAGGGTTGGCCACAGCACCTCCATAAAGTCCTGAATGTAAATCTCTATTGGGCCCAGTTACTTCAACTTCTACATAACTTAGTCCGCGTAAACCTGTAGTAATCGAAGGCACATCTTTTGAGATCATACCGGTATCAGAAATTAAGATAACATCATTTTTTAATTTCTCTTGATTGCGTTGAATAAACCAACCCAAATTTTCGCTGCCCACTTCTTCTTCACCTTCTATCATAAACTTCACGTTGCAAGGTAGGTCGTCATTCTCCACCATGTATTCCAAGGCTTTCACGTGCATATACATTTGGCCTTTATCGTCACAAGCCCCTCTAGCAAAGATAGCTCCTTCTGGGTGCTTATCGGTTTTTTTGATTACCGGTTCAAAAGCTGGACTGTCCCACAATTCAATGGGATCTGCCGGCTGCACATCATAATGACCGTAAACCAGTACGGTAGGTAGATTTTCATCTATTATGCGCTCTCCATAGACCACAGGGTATCCAGGCGTCTCGCAAATTTCGGTGTGGGTGCAACCCGCTTCTGCCAAACGTTTTTTCACCATATGCGCTGTAGCTATAACATCATCTTTATAACTAGGATCGGCACTGATGGATGGTAATTTTAATAAATCTATTAACTCTTCGAGAAATCGCTCTTTATTTTCTTCTAAATAGGCTTTTGACTTGTTCATTCCTTGTTTTTTTAATTGGGATGAAGATAGCCATACTAGAATAAAAAATGAAATTTTTTTTAAAGTTATTCTTTGATTATTCCAGTCTTTGTTTATATTTGCACTCGCTAAGGAAATATACTTTAGCAAAGTTCTAATAAAACAATTGCGGGCGTGGTGGAATTGGTAGACACGCTAGACTTAGGATCTAGTGCTTCACGGCGTGAGAGTTCGAGTCTCTCCGCCCGCACAGCATAAAACCCGACTTAAATTATTAAGTCGGTTTTTTTTATTTCTTTCATAATTTTCTTTAATTCTATTTATCAAGAATCAAAGGGATCAAGGATCAAGACCATTTTCTGAGTTTTTGAGTTTTTAAGCAAATAATTTTTCAAGTCTATACAGGAAGAATTCAGTTCTTCTTACTCCTCTAAATTGAGACCTAAAAGCTTTTAAATTTCAATTAGGTGGCTTGTTCATAAAGTACTGTATTTTAAACACTAGGCGGTATTTAAATCTTATTACTCTTTAAATCTTACTTGCTTAAAGCTGACTTAGTCATTAAGTATACTAACTTTTTATCAAAGCAAGGTTTAAACCAAATTGTCTCTATTCTAAATCTATATTGAATCGATTATGAGTTTACTTGAGTCCACTAAATAGTGGACTCAGTGTGGACTCAGTGTGGACTCAATATGCTTATGATAGGCGTTTGAATTGGAGTAAACCGAATTCATCTAGGCTTGAAAGCAAAGCGTGGAAGAGAACTGGTAAAGGTAAAATGCCTTCATTACACTGTTCTTTAAGAAAATCTAAAAGCTATAAAAACCCCTTAGTATTATGATTTATCGATATGTTATGAAAGGCTTATTCGAAAACCAGATTAATTTTTTAAGTTGACTTGATACTTAAATATACTAACATTATAGTTAAGCAAGGTTTGAACCATATCGCCTTTAATTTAAATCTACATCAAATATGTTATGAAACTAACTTAGCTCACTATTCAGTGAACTCAGTATGGGCTTAATTCGCTTATGATTCGACAATACTATGGCGTTTATATGTTTCAACTTAGCAAATAATCTGCAACAATAAATAAATCAACCCTGAATGCTAGTTAGAGTTAAAAATATAATCAATCTAAATAGAAAAATTTCTATTTATTTTACTAGCTCGAGTACTGAGACCGCTTAAACATTGGAAATGAATTTTTCTTTTTGCTTTCCCTTCCATTTATTAATTTAAGAAAATCTCCAATTCTAATTAATTTTTCAAAATAAATCTAAATACGGCAAAATTGGTTTGTTGGAGTCTCAAGATGGTTTGACTGGCAATAGAACACTACATAAGAATATTAAAAGTACACTGCTTCAAAAACGGCTAATGGAGCCCTTCTCCCTACATTTAAAGTTAAACGATCGCCTGTTAAGCTATAATTATCTGCGGTGTCAAAAACCTTAAAAAACTCCTTCTCTACTTTTGAGATATCCTCTTCACACATTCTCATGGTACTCAGTAAATTAGAAAAATCTATACGTTGACCAGTTTTCAACTCGAAACTACCACCTATAGTATTACAACCGCCATAAGCTGCTAACCTATTTTCATCGGTTTTAAGCATAAAATAAATCTCTTTATCCTGATTGGGTTGCATTTCTATCTTTTTTCCGTTAAGCTCTTTTAATTTCCAATACTTTTCTACAATTTGTTCTTGTTGCTCAATTTTTTTAAATTTTGCTAGCAAATTATCCTGACTGTTTTTTAGGAATAACCAATCACCCTCAAGCGTGTAAAATTTGCTTTGATTAAATACATCTAGAACTTGTTGTTCGTTTATTTTAGCATCGGGGCAAGCCATTCTGGTAGTAGCAAGCGGAGAAAAAGACAAGGCGTAATTTTTGTCTAAGCCAAAGTTACCATTGAAATTATTGCAACCTGTAAAACCATAAACACGATTATTCACGTCTAAGGTAAACCGAACAGGTTTTTGATCTCCAGCTTTAATTTCTTCACCATTTAATTCTATAAGCTGCCATGTAGTTGTAGTATTTTGCTCCAGCTGAACCATATTATTTTTATTTTTGCTAGATTGACTCGATTTGCAGCTTGCCAACCCCATTGCGATTAATAAAAATAAAGCGAATTTATTTATCATATTATTAGATTAAAAAACACAAATCTACCCTCAGTTTGGTTAATTTCAAACTAGATCAAACTAAACCTATGTTAAAATTTATTTATCTTATAGAAATGTAAGTTTACCGGGAGTATTTTCAAATTTTTGCATATCTACTTTAAAGCCAGCCAAGGTTTAAAACACTTTTCGAATAGTCTCATCACCTTTTTTGCTTCTAAAATCTCAAAATTGGCAGTGACATCTATTTTATTAGCGCTTTGTTTGTTTAAGATTGTTGCGGCTTGTTTATGAACCATGTCAAAAGTAACTTGCATATCTTTTTTTTGCCAGCTGATTTATATTAGCGTACATATTGCCCATTCGGATTAAAGAAGCATCACCAAAGGGAGTAAAGGCATTAAGAATGTTATTGCTTGACAAACTTGTAATCACACAGGAATCTGTCAATTCATTAGCGTCTGTCATCCCTCTTGGTTTTAAAAAGGAATAATCTCAACCGTTTAAAAACACATCAGTTGCGGGCAAAACGGTTAATCTGATTTCTACTTTGGTAAGTTCTTGAATTAAATTTTATCTGCTTTGAGGTTGCATTGCACTTGGATTAGTCACATGCCCTATGCCTACTCGTCCTTCGCAATTACGATTTAAGGTTTCTTGTACCAAAATTGGAATACTTGATTTTTTTGGGGTTAAGATCAAAATCTAAATGAAAGTCAACTGGAATGTCATACTTTTCTGCTAAATCCACTAAGATTACTCCTAGAATTAACCCTGTAATAGAAAAACCTGAGAAATAAAAAATAATTCAAGAGACCAAAAGGCCCAGCCCTGCATAAGTGATAATTTTATTTTTACTCATTCTATCGTTTAGTTTACCTACCACCGCTGCGGCTAAAACACCTGCTATGCCAAATAAACCAAATGCCCCGGCAACATCACTGCTATGGTTAAAATTGCTTTCTAAGAGAAACGCCAAACTAGTCCAAAAAGCGCTTAATCCTGCAAAAGCTAATCCGTCATAAAGCGCCGCTATTCTTAAACCTGGCTCTTTTCTAAAATACCTAAAAACCGATTGCAGTAAATTAAAGTACGTTCCTTTATAATTAGGCGAAATAGCGGGTAGCTTTCGCTGAAGTAAAACATACAATAACGCCATAATTAATAAACCGATATAGTAAATAAACCGCCATCCAAAACTATGCGCCAACACCCCACTGATTACTCTACTACCAAGAATTCCTATTAACAATCCGCTCATTACAATTCCTATCGCTTTACCTCGTTGTTCTGGAGCGGAGAGCTGCGCCGCCATGGGGACAAATAACTGCGGTATAGCCGAGGTAGCACCTAAAAAGAAACTACTCACAATTAACAATAATAAAGAATTTGATAAGGCCGTTGCTAGTAGCGCCAGACCCATTAAAATAAAATCATGTTTCAAAATCTTCTTATTGTTTACCTTATCACCTAAGAGAATTACAAACAGCAACCCGAAGGCATAATCTAATTGTGTAGCTAAAGCCACGTTGCTTACCGCAGCCTCTGTTACTTTAAGGTCAACCGAAATCTCATATAGTAATGGTTGGTTGTAATACAGGTTCGCAACAACTAGACCTGCCGCTGCGCTCATTAAATACAAGGTAGATTTTGAAAGATTATTACTGGCCTTTTTTTATAAAAAAGCAAGAGTAATGGCCTTTATTTGAAACTGATGACTAATCACATCTAATAAAATGTTAATTAACCTTATTGCATCTTTTGTAAAACTTTAGAAAGTATCTAAAGATATCATTTGCACGGCTAAATTTCCTTCTACCATTAGATGAACTATCACGTTATTGGAGTGAAACTGAATTGCGTTTATCTGTATAACCTCTAAATTTCCAAATAGCATTAGCTTATTATCAACGGGGATAATATTTTCTAAATATGCGTTAATTTTATTACGAAAGGTATTGGTAAATTGATTTATCGCAACAATTGGCGGTTGACCCATTTTTTTATTAATCGCTTTTTTTATTATGCTTCGGATAAGCTGTTGACTTACCCAGGATTCTTGCTGTGGTTTTACAAGATAATCCTTTAATTGAAGCTCTTGTCTTTTAAAATCAAAAAGAACACCTGCTTGTAATTGGATTCTAAGTATTTTATCTTTACGGATTTTGGTTTTTAGTTGTACTACAAAATCTAAAATCAGTTTTTCATTGTCATCTATATCAAAAAACAAATCCTTAATTACAGCCCATTTAGTTTGACCACCACTAGTTATCGGAAAACCTATTAGCAGCTCTTTAATACGTTCTTCGATTAAATGTTTTGGTATTTTTACGGGAAGCTGTAGCGCTAATAAATTACCTGTTGGCTTAAAATTATTTGACATATTTTTTTTATAGTATAAACTAGTATTTTTTTATCTAGCAATCAAATAATTAACGAATAATAAAACCAGCGATTATACGGTATAATGTTTCTCCTAAACCTAAACCAAAATAATTCTGTAAAAAAATCTTTTGGTTAACTTCTAATTCGATTCCCAAATACAACGAAGTATTAAATTCTTTCCGCAATGCCGTCGTAAAACCATCGGCAGTACCGCGGTAAGGATAATTGTATCTTACCGTATATTGAGGTGAAATTGCTTTAATTTGGTTTTTAAAGCCTTTAGCAAACTCTTTTTCCTGGTAGCGACTGGGATTATACAAAAGGCCAATATCGGCATTTCTAACTTGCCCATTTAAAACTGGAGTAAAAGTATGTAAAGAGAGGTGCAGCACAGGTTTTTCTTGTCTAATTTCATCGTAAATTACCTGTTGTATAGTTTCTCGATATGGCGTATAATACTGCTTTATTAATTCTTCTCTTTGATGTGCTTTTAGAACTTTTGAATAATCTGAAAACAGGTTTCTATGGTGCAGAGAGCGATTTGTTTCTATCAATAAACGTGATACTACTTGCTTTCTGGCATAAAAAGCCAATGGTTTTAAAGTTTCATACAAGAAAAGACTTCCAAAATCGACCGCTTTATGTGTGCTTAAGACCTCTAAATCATTTCTAAAAAGATTAATATAAGATTTAGGAATATGCGCTGTTACGTGTTCTGCTGTAAGCACTAATTTCATACAAAAAAAGTGTTTCTTGCCAAACAAGATGCCAGTTCTTTATAAACCATGGTAATACGTTTTTGGCTAGTTTCGGCTCCTATTTTGTTTAAAATTCGCCTGGATAAGTTACCGTGATCAAAAATTATATTTAAATAATCTACCACTCCCGCGGGTAATTTTTCTTGTACCGATTTGAACAAATGTTGCCATAATTGTTTGACCGTTATAGGTGCTGAAAATCCAAACAATTTAAGGTATTCCTCATCATATATCATTGTATCTTCACCGGTTTCAATAATTTCATTAAACAGCTTATAAAGTTTGGATTCTTGCTGTTTTTTTTGTTCTTGAAGTGGGGCTATATTTTCTTGAACCAATGATTTTAAAATCGCTGTAAGGAATACAATTAGATAAACATCGGCTTTTACACATTCTTGATTATCTATAATACGAATTTCAATTGCATTTCTATCAAATCGAGCAATCGCCCCACGTGAATTTAGAAAGTGGTGACTCAAAATTTTGTTGTCATCAAAAGGAGCTATAGCCACATTAATGGGTTTAAAAATACTTTCTTCATAGTCGGCTTTTGTGAATACTGCTTCTGGTATAACTTTGCCTGTAAGCTGCGGTATTTTAGCTTGATTGCTTTTATAATACCACAATCTTGTATCATTTTTACCGGTTACTTTACCTTCGACAATCGGTGAGCTAGCCGATAAGGCAGGGAGAATAGGTAACAATATTCGTACAGCAGCATGCAGCCTTTCAAACTCTGAATCGTCATAAAAAGGCAGGTTTAAATGAGAGCTCTGTACGTTACTCCAGCCATGGCCCTTGCAATTGAAAATACGGTTGTACAAATTATAAACCTCATTATAATCATGCGGCCAAATACTCGTATGGTCGGGATTTAAAAAAGGATGCATTGCCGTGCCCAATAAGCAAGCTCCATGTTCATGCAACAATTTATTAATCTCATATATATTTTCATAAAATTGATCTGCTAAATGAATATCTAACACCTGTGGTCCATTTGTCTTTAATTCCACCACGTGCGTTACCAATTCATTACTCCAAGAAATCAAACCGTTGTCAACATCACTCAATAGTTCACCAGTTTTCCTTTTAAACAATTGGTCTACTATTGGTAAAATATTTAAATTCTGCTTTTGTACAAGCATATACTCTAATTCTATGCCTACTACCTCAAATAAATGGTACTTCATAATTCTAGTCTGCTTAAAAATGCATTAAAAATATCTTGGTAAATTTTATCCTTGTATATTGCATCTTCTACACTAGTGTCAATGTTGGGGTTATCATTAATCTCAATTACCAATACCTCATTTTTTATTTCTTTTAAATCTATTCCGTATAATCCTTTTCCCATTAAATTAGCCGATTTAACCGCAAGATCTAATATTTTTTTAGGTACTTCTTCAAGTGCAATTGCCTCAGCTTTACCATCTTGGTGCTTTTTATTTTTGGCTTGCCAATTGTAGATTTGCCAATGACCTTTAGCCATGAAATATCTGCAGGCGTAAAACGGTACTCCGTCTAAAACGCCTATACGCCAATCATAATCTGAAGGACAAAAAGCCTGCGCGATAATTAAATCAGACTTCTTCAGCATTTCCATTACTATTTTATTGTATTCTTCTTCTGTATTGGCTTTTTTTACGCCAAAGCTGAAAGTAGAATCGGGTGCTTTTAACACAACTGGCAAACCGGTAACTTTAACAATATTTTGTTTATTTTCCTTATGAACTATGCAGGTTTTGGGAGTAGGTATTTGAGCGGCCGACAAAGCTTCTGCCATATAAACTTTATTGCAACATTTTAAAATAGCATCAGGATAATCAATTATAGCTATGCCCTCTTGTTGGGCTTTTCGAGCAAAAGCATAAGCTTCGTTATTAACCTCTGTACTTTGCCTAATAAAAAGCGCATCAAATGCCGAAAGTCTAGCGAGGTCTTTTGGACTAAGCAATTCAACATAAAAATTTAACTTTTCACCTATTTCTATAAACTTCTTTATTGCTCCGGCATTACTAGGAGGAGCTAAATCTTGAGGGTTAATCAAAATTCCTAAATCATACTTTGCTATATTAGGTTTAGGTAAAAGATAACGTTTTTTATTAAAAAAAGCTCCAGCCGCATCCTCCACAAAATCCCAATGATCAGTCGGGATATCAACACTTGATAAGGCTTTCACACTCTTTATCTCCCATTTATTATGAAATTCGAAATTGATTCTCAAAAAAGGGATTTGAAATTGCCTGAAAAGCATATTGCTCAAGTCTTTGTATTTTTTTGCTAAGTTTTGACCAAAGTAAACACTTAGGCTAAACTCGGTAGATTTTAAATCTTTTAGTTTTTTTTGTAGCAAATCATCAAATTCAAGAGAGATTGCTTTAACCAACACTGGAGCTTTTAGATCGACCAAATTTTTCACCGAGGGTATGACCTTATGACCTCTAGCTTCTGCTAAAAGCGAAACATAATAACCCTTTGACTGGTACTTGTAAGAAGAATTTAAATTGAATATGCGTATATTTTTAAGATTAGCATATTGAGGGTTAACCAAATAATCTTTTGTTGAAACAGTTTTGATATTTTCTCCAATAAAGCCCCACCTCTCCACCTTATCAGATACTATTATTTTTAACATTAAACTTATATTTAAAACAAATATACTTCTAAAAATGTTAAACTTATATTAATTTACAGCAACTTTCAAAAACAGTAATGGTATCATTAATAGTTACTAAAAACTATATATTTACTCATAAAAACTTACCTTTACGGCATGAAAACATCTTCTAGAAATATACTTCATCATCCATCATATTACAGTAAGAAAGAAGAGCAACTCAATGTAGTTTCACACGGTTTGGGGTTAATTTTAAGTTTAATAGGATTTTGCTTTTTATTACATAAAAGCATTCAATTGAACCAATTCGATATTTTGGCAGCTTACACTATTTATGGTTTTAGTCTCATTTTACTATATGCCGCGTCTACAGCCTACCATTATGCAAAAGATCGTAAATTAAGGTACCAACTAAATATTTTAGATCACGCCGCAATTTTCGTTTTAATTGCTGGCACTTACACTCCCTTCACCCTATTGGCACTGCCCGAGAGTACAGGCCAGTCAATTTTATACCTTGTTTGGGGTATTGCACTTTTAGGGGTAATCCTAAAGTTATTTTTTACAGGTAGATTTAATATTGTATCCACCTTGCTGTATGTAGGTATGGGTTGGATTATTCTGCTAGTATTCGAGCCGTTAAACGCAGCCTTGAGTCAAGAAGGACTATTTTTGTTGTTTGCTGGTGGTGCCGCTTATACCATAGGCGCTATTCTTTATAGCATTCCCAAATTACCTTTTCATCATGCTATTTTCCACGTTTTTGTTTTGTTAGGATCTTTGTTTCATTTTTTATGCATATATAATTATCTGCCTATTTAAGCTCGTTTTTCTTTGTTTGCCCATCATAGTTTTTAACTTTGTTTAAAAAACCATGAAACAACTTTCCTTTTTTATCCTTTCAATCTTTTTTAGCCTAAATATACAGGCTCAATTTACGACCCCAGGTAGTGGCATAAATTACTCGCTATCAGATCTTGTGACGGCTAGCCCAAACACCATTAGTTTTAATGGTACACGCTATATTTTGGCTCAACCGCTTACCATTTCGGCTAATGACACTTTACAAATTAGTTCCGCAGATTCACTTATGGTTGCCCCAGGTGTACGCATCACGGTATCGGGCAGCTTTTTTACTGATTCTGCATCAGATCCTGTTGTAATTTCGGCAGAAAATCCTCAAAATCATTTTGATGGTATTCGCTTCGAACAGGGATCCGAGGTAGCCATTAACAACACCAAAATCACCTATGGCGGTGGCTTGCGTGTTTTAACAGAAGATTTTGCTATAACCAACAGCTATATTGCGCATCATATTTCGGGAGCGGCAACAGGGGCGGCAATTTCTCTATCCAGAGGAGCTCCTGTTATAGCCAACAATACCATTACTTTAAACGATTTACCTGCTGTTGCCTCTGGTGCCAATCAAAACGTTCCTGCGAGTATTTTAAACAACTGGATAGAAAAGAACAGCCAAAGCAATCAAAATAGACCTCAAATAAATATGGGACCTACAGGAGGCACCCAAGACACACTAAAAATAATCGAAAATACTATCATAGGCGACCGTAGTTTAGACAAAGTTGGTGGTATTGCCATTTCTAATTTTGTAAACCAAGAGATTAGAGTGATTATAGATAAAAATACTATAGAAGACAACCGTTACGGAATCACCATTGCAGGACCAAATGCCTTCGCTTTTATAAGAGAAAACAATATTTTTAATAACGATAGTCAAAATTTACCAAATTCAGGCGGTAGCGGTATTTCTTTAAATAGCAACACCAATACTCAAAATATAATTGCACGTAAAAACACCATTACAGGAAATTTATGGGGAGTTACCCTTTTGGGAAATGCTAGTATTAATTTAGGAACCAACCAAGATTTAGGAGAAAACAGTTTTGATAACAATGGTAACAACAGTACTATCTATGCCTTGTATAACAATACTTCAAACAACATAAATGCCATAGGTAATTGCTGGATTAGTTCTAACCCAAATGCCACCAATACACAGGTCGAAGATGTTATAGTGCACCAAACAGACGATCCTAATTTAGGTTTGGTAAACTTTAGTCTTTACGGATGTAATTTGAGCACACCAAATACCGAAGTTTTAAATTTTGCAGTTTATCCCAACCCAACAGAAGGCCATATTAATTTTAAAAACGATTTTGATTTTAATAAGTTAGAGGTATACAATCTAATGGGTAAGAAAATTAAAAGTTTTAAGCTCTCGCAGCACGAAAACAATATTAATCTCGGCTTACCAGAAGGCTTGTATTTGATAAAATTTATAGGTATACAGCATCAATACACTAAGAAACTAATGATAAATTAACACTATCAAAATCAGCGAAAGCCTTGGAAATTGAGTCCAAGGCTTTTTAGCTTAAATAAAAAACAATTGCCTATGTGTTATCGCTAAATATGCGTAATTTTATATTTTAAAATTCTAGTGCATGCAATCTATTTTATTGTTAACCGATTTTTCTGACAATGCCTATAATGCATTAAAATATGCTGTAAATTTACTAGGTAAAAGCAATTGTAATTTTCATTTATTAACCATAGAGAAACCTTCCTCTTATATTACGGGCGAGCTATTGGCAGCAAATCCTGAGGATAGTATTTATAGTCGCGTAATAACCGATAACAAAATCAAATTGAATAAGCTAGCCGAGAAACTCCAAAAAGAAATTAGCGGGTTTAACGGAAATTTTCATTGTCATGTTCTTTTTGACGGATTTATTTCGGCTATTGAAACCAGTATTGAAAAGTACAAAATAGACACCGTAGTTTTAGGAACAAACGGTGCTAGTAATTTAGAAGAAACCTTATTTGGCAGCAATGCGCTTAAGGTAATTCGGCAAGTGAAGGTAACCTCTTTAATTATACCTCAGCATTTTAATTACAAAGAAATGAGCAGTATTCTGTTTAGCGAACACCAAAATGACGATTTGAGCAAAAAAGATTTAAATGAGTTGGCTTTTATATTTAGAGAATTTCAGCCGCAGCTTCACGTATTAGAAATCAATCAAAATAAAAACATCACTAATAGCGAACACAACGTACTCGAAAAAACAAGCTTACAATTTGTAGACTATAAAATTCATCGGTTGACCGGTATTCCTGCTCCTTATGCTATTCAGGCTTTTTGTCAGCTTTTTAAGGTAGATTTACACGCATTATTTGTTAAAGAAGAAAGCTTTATAGATCGTTTTATACAAAAATCTCAAACCAGTGAGATCAGTTATCAATCTACAGTACCCTTACTTATTTTAAGATAAGTAATCTACCTATGCATCACGATATAATTATTCTAGGAGGTGGCGCATCTGGGGTCTTTACAGCCATTCAAATAGCCGAAATGAATAGCAAGCTTAGACCTTTGATTCTCGAACGCTCCAAAACATTACTTAACAAGGTTAAGATTTCGGGCGGAGGGCGATGCAATGTAACCCATGCAGAATTTATACCACAAGATTTAATCAAAAACTATCCTAGAGGTGAGCGTGAATTACTAGGCCCTTTTCATCAGTTTATGACCGGAGATATGATGGCTTGGTTAGAAAAGAATCAAGTGGCTTTAAAAATAGAAGAAGATGGTCGTATTTTTCCTACTAGCGACGACTCCCAAAGCATCATTGATTGTTTTTTAAGTGCATTAAACCGGTACAGAATTCCTGTGCAAACCCAAGAAGCTGCAACCCGATTAAGTTTTGAAAATAATTTTTGGCAGATAAAGACTTCGCGCAACACGTACACCTGCAAGAAAATTGTGGTGGCAACGGGCAGCAGTCCAAAAATTTGGGAGCTTCTTAGCTCATTAAATTTAAAAATAGTTCCCCCTGTACCCTCTTTGTTCACATTTAATGTAAAAGATAATCGCATTCTTAATTTAGCCGGCTTAAGCACACAAGCACACATTAAATTAAGAGATTTTCCGCTTGACGCCTATGGCCCCTTATTAATTACGCACTGGGGACTAAGTGGTCCTGCCGTTTTAAAGTTATCGGCCTGGGGTGCGCGTCACCTTCACGAGAAAAACTATCAATTTGTAATTGAAGTAAACTGGTTAGAAAATACCTCTACTTCGTCTTGCTTAGAATTACTATTGAGTAAAAAGCAAGTTTTAGGAAAGCAAAAAATTCATACTCACAGCGTGGTTGATATCCCCAAAAGACTTTGGCAGTCTTTGGTGGCTTATTGTCAAATCGATAAAGAGTGTTCTTGGGCAGAAATCACCAAAAAGGAATTGAACACCCTAGCCCAATGCCTTACCGCAAGCCAATTTAACATACAAGGAAAAAGTACTTTTAAAGATGAGTTTGTTACGGCCGGTGGGGTGGAATTAAAAACGGTGAATTTTAAAAGCATGGAAAGCAAAACTCACAAGAACTTGTATTTCACTGGCGAAGTATTAAACATAGATGCTATTACGGGCGGTTTCAATTTTCAAAACGCTTGGACTACAGCATATATTGCGGCCAAACATATTGCCCATGAAAGTTAATTGGTTTGTTGTTGCCTTGTTATCAGCTATCGGTTTAAGCTTTATCCATCCTGACGCATCAAGAAGCAATGGACTAGAAAGTGTCATCAATTACGGTATTGGTTTAATTTTTTTCTTCTACGGATTAAAATTACCGTTTCAAACATTAAAAAAAGGACTACAAAATACCCGATTACATATACTAATTCAAAGTTTTACATTTCTTGTATTTCCTTTGTTAGTATTGGCTTTTCATCCTCTTTTAAAAGGAACAGATTTTGAGGTTTATTGGTTTGGATTTTTCTTTTTGGCCTGCTTACCTTCTACGGTTTCGTCTAGTGTGGTCATGGTTTCTTTGGCACGAGGAAACGTTCCTGCAGCAATCTTTAATGCCAGTATTTCAGGAATTATTGGGGTATTCGTCACACCTTTATGGATAAAATTATTTTTAACTAACTCAGCGCAAGGCATATCTTTTAATGAAGTAATAGTAAAATTGGTTGTTCAAATTTTACTCCCCCTTTGCCTAGGTTTTCTTATTCAACAATCCGTAAAGAAAAAAATAGCGCCCTATTTACACTATTTGCCTTTATTTGACAAAACTATCATTACGCTTCTGGTTTATCAAAGTTTTGGCACTTCTTATTTAGCCGGTGTTTTTGATAGCGTAACTATTCCTGAGTTAGCAATTATAATGCTGCTGGTATTGCTACTCTTTTTTATAATCTACTTTAGCTTAGGCGCACTCGGAAGAAGTTTAAATTTTGCTATAAAAGATCAAATTACAGCTCGTTTCTGCGGCTCAAAAAAGTCACTGGTTCATGGCTCAGCAATGGCAAAAATCATTTTTTCTAGTAGTCCTTTATTAGGCTTATGGTTACTCCCGCTAATGATTTATCATATAAGCCAGTTAATTATTGTAGCCTATATAGCTGATAAACAAATGACCTCTAAATCTTAGTTCAAGCGCCATATTTCAAAGTTAAGTACTGCCGCAAAACCCACCCAGGCGATATAAGGTATTAATAGATAAGCTGCCAACGGACTTGCAATTTTAAACCATTTAAAAGTAAATAAGAGCACTACAAATAGAGCTAAGATTATCATAAAAGCAAAAAACGGACTTTGTACCCCAAAAAAGACAATAGACCAGGCAGTATTAAGTAAAAGTTGAAATCCAAAATGATAAATCGCTGTTTTCACCCAAATATGATGCAAGCCTCGATTTAAAACCAAACCCATTGCCACACCCATTAAAATATAAAGTAACATCCATACAGGAGCAAACAACCAAGCTGGAGGAGTAAAAGTTGGCTTGGTTAAATTAAAGTACCACGTATCTATAGAAGATTGCGTGACAATTGAGGCAATGAGTCCTACTAATAGACACACCATAACCGATAAAGAGATATATCGAATTTTTGAAAACATAGTGCTCATTTTGATTTTAAATTTAGAAATTAATTTTTAATAAGCATAATATCGACATACTTAGATTAGTATATTTGTGAAAAAAAAGAAAAATGGTTCAAGAAGAATTTTGCTGTCCTACCTTAAACTTACCCGAAAAGGGAGTTCATTCTTGGCAAGCACCTAGCAATATTGCTTTAATTAAATATTGGGGGAAGTATGGTTTACAATTGCCTAAAAATGCCTCTTTAAGTTTTACTTTATCTGCTTGCCAAACGCAGACCAAAGTGATTTACACCGAGCAGAAACGAGCAGATAAGTTTAGTTTCAAGGTATTTTTAGAGGGAAAACATGCCCCTAGTTTTGAACCAAAAATTGCCACTTTTCTTGACAGAATTGAAGCTTATCTTCCATTTTTAAGAAATTATCATTTTGATATTTATACGCAAAACACATTTCCTCACAGTAGTGGGATCGCGTCTTCGGCTAGTGGTTTAGCTGCATTAGCGTGCTGCTTACTAAGTATTGAAAAAGAGCACAACCCAGAGCTAACAGAGGAAAAATTTGCGAAAAAAGCCTCTTTCCTAGCTCGATTAGGTTCTGGAAGTGCTGCACGTAGTATTACTGGCCCATTAATGTTATGGGGAGAACACCAAGGAACTGAGAAATCTAGTCAGTTATTTGCGATTCCTTACGAAGAGCCTATAGATGCCGTATTTAAAGACTTTCAAGACACTATTTTACTGGTAGACCGTGGAAAAAAAGAGGTGAGCAGCACTTTAGGTCATAATTTGATGCTAAATCATCCCTATGCCGAGAATCGCTTTCAACAAGCTCAACACCAATTGAGTCAATTAAAAAAGGTTTTAAAAGAAGGTGATCTAAAGAATTTCACAAAAATAGTAGAAATGGAAGCGCTTGCATTGCATGCGATGATGATGACCAGCGATCCTTATTTTATCTTAATGAAACCCAACACCCTTGAGATTATTCAGCGTATATGGGCTTATAGAGAGGCTAATGATAGTGGAGTTTGCTTTACCCTAGATGCAGGAGCAAATGTTCATTTACTATACCCTAAAAAAGAAAAAAAGAAAATTTTAGACTTTGTTAAGAACCAGTTAGTTGCATTTTGCGAAAAAGGACAGTATATTTGTGACGAAGTAGGTTTAGGCGCTTCTGTTATTGAAAGTTAATAGACCGAAAACAACTATATATGAAAGGACCCTTATTCTATTCTAAAATTTTACTCTTTGGCGAGTACGGCATCATTAAAGACTCCAAAGGTCTTTCTATACCGTACAATTTTTACAAAGGTGCGCTCAAAAAAGAAGAAACCTTATCTTTAAGTCAACAAGCCTCAAATAAAAATCTAAGAAGATTTGCAGGTTATCTTGCAGAGATGCAAGAAGGAAATAATTTTGTGCGATTTGATTTAGATAAGTTTGAGCAGGATTTAGAGGAGGGCATGTATTTTGATAGCAGTATACCACAAGGCTATGGTGTAGGGAGCAGCGGAGCTTTAGTCGCTGCAATTTACGATCAATATGCGCTGAATAAAATAACTGTTTTAGAAAACTTGAATCGTGAAAAATTGCAAAGTTTGAAAGCTATTTTTTCACAAATGGAGTCTTTCTTTCACGGTAAATCATCTGGATTAGACCCTTTAAATAGTTACCTCAGCCTTCCTATTCTTATCAATTCTCAAGATCACGTAGAGGCTGCTGGTATTCCATCTCAATCTACCAATGGCAAAGGGGCGGTATTCTTATTAGATAGCGGTATTGTAGGCGAAACTGCACCAATGGTTCATATTTTTATGGAAAATATGAAGCAAGAAGGGTTTAGAAAAATGCTAAAAGAAAAATTTGTAAAACATACGGACGCTTGCGTAGATGATTTTTTGAAAGGAGATGTGAAATCTTTATTCAAAAACGTAAAGCAACTTTCTCATGTGGTTTTAGACAATTTCAAACCAATGATTCCTAAACAGTTTCACGAACTGTGGAAAAAGGGCATTGATACTGGTAATTACTACCTGAAACTATGTGGTTCTGGAGGTGGAGGATACATTCTAGGTTTCACTGAAGACTTTGAGAAAGCTCAAAAAGAACTAAAAGATTATAAGTTAGAGGTGGTTTATAACTTTTAAACCATGAGTACCCCCGCTAAAAAAAAACGGTTTTTAAAGTGGGTAAGCTTGTTTTCTGTTGTACGAGGCTATAATATTCTATTATTAGCTCTAGCTCAGTATTTTGCTAGTATATATATACTTGCTCCACATATTCCAACGCGTGATGTGCTTTTTGATCCCAATCTATTTTTGTTGGTGTTGGCCTCGAGTTTAGCGATAGCTTCTGGTTATATTATTAACAATTTCTATGATAGTGAAAAAGACCTTATCAATAGACCTAATAAAACCTTTTTAGACAATTATATTAGCCAACAAACTAAGCTAAGCGTATATTTTATTCTAAACTTCATTTCTGTAGTTTGCGTAAGTTATGTTTCATTTTCTTTGGTTCTTTTTTTCTCTGGGTATATCTTCTTTCTGTGGTTTTATTCTCACAAACTTAAAAAGTATCCGTTTATCGGAAATTTAACCGCCTCAATTTTGGCTGTAATTCCCTTTTTTGTCGTTTTTGTTTATTACAAAAACTTTGACTTGGTTATTTTTATTCATGCAACCTTTTTGTTTTTAATTATTTCCATTAGAGAAATGGTCAAAGACTTAGAAAATCTAAAGGGTGATTTCACCCAAAAATATCATACTATACCGGTAGTTTACGGCATAAGTTTTTCAAAATTTCTGATCAGTTTTTTAGTAGGGTTGACCCTTATTCCAATACTTTTCCTGTTGTTTTATGATTTCAACATTGGTTATATGGACTATTACTTTGTTTTAAGCTTTCTCCTTTTGCTGCTTATGTTGCTTTTTTTATGGAAATCTACCACACGCTACCAATATATCTTAATTCATAATTTATTAAAGTTCATTCTAGTAGCGGGTGTTTTTTCTATTTTACTGATTGATGTAGATTTATTACTCAATAAACTATTTTAGAACTTTCTTTACTGAAGAAGCTCCTAAGCTTTATTTAAACTTTACCATTAAGTCCGTCTTCAATTCAAATTAAAATCTTGGCGACTAATCTTAAATAAAAAAATTAAATCTCTTGGCGTGCAGCGTCTAGACGAATGAAAATAAATAATAGAACGGTAAAGCCCCACAATGAAGAACCGCCGTAACTAAAAAAAGGCAAAGGAATACCTACAGTAGGAAAAATACCGATAACCATTGCTACGTTAATAGCAAAATGTATAAATAGAATTCCGGCTACACTATAACCGTATATTCGGCTAAATTGATTTTTCTGTCTTTCAGCCAAAACGATTAAGCGAACGATTAAAATTACAAATAGGAGCGTTAACGTTGCACTACCCACAAACCCCCATTCTTCTCCTACGGTGCTAAAGATATAATCGGTATGTTGTTCTGGCACAAAGCCCCCCTTGGTCTGCGTACCTTTTGTCCACCCTTTACCCCATAAGCCTCCACTACCAATTGCTATTTCACTTTGATCGGTATTATAGCCAATTCCTTTGCTATCTACTTCTTTACCTAGTACAAGATTAAATCGGTCTCGATGACGCTGCTCAAATACGTTCTCGAAAATATAGTTTACCGATAGCGAAAACAATATGGCCAAACCACCTAAAACTACATAACGTGTAATATGCTTTCTTTTTTTCTTTCGATTGAAAAATAAAATTAACAGCGCTATACCTACAATACCCACACTCACCCATAAACTACCTACCGCTAAGGTAAAAACAAAAATAAAGAGTAAAGAAAAGCCTAAGATTAAATAGAGCCCAGACAGTCCCTCTCGATACAACGGAAAGAAAAAGGCCAAATACACCAAGGCGCTACCAGGGTCGGGTTGTGGTATTATAATAAGAGCCGGTAAAGCTATAATTAGAAATGCGCTTAATTGATTTTTAAAACTCTTTATATTGATTTGAATATCGCTAAGATATTTAGCTAGCGCTAACGCAGTTGCAGCTTTGGCAAATTCACTAGGTTGCAAACTAAAACTCCCGAAACTATACCAAGAAGTTGCCCCCGAAATGGTTTTTCCAAAAATAAAAAGGCCCAATAAAGAAAGAAGCGATACCAAATAAATAATGCTTGAAAAACGATAATAAAATTTGGCTTCTAGCGAGAGCATGATTACAATTAATACTAGTGATAAACCAATCCACAAAGCTTGTTTACCATAAATCTGGTTCATGTCAAAAAAGCCAGTGGCAGCATCGTTTAAACTAGCCGAATAAATATTAATCCACCCAAATAAAACCAAAATGAGGTACAAAAAAATTGTAAACCAATCGGGTAAGAAGCTTTTGCCCATTTTACTGATTTATTTTAAATTCTTCTCCCGAATAGGGTTTTAAATACTCTTCTTCTAAGCTGTGAGTCAAAATCCATTGCTCCATATCTTTTCGTGTTATTTTGCCTTTGAGGTATTTCTCAATCATCAAACTAGCAATTCTCCCTGCATAACGTGACCCCCAATAGCCATTTTCAACTATTACAGCAATTGCTATTTTAGGATCGTCTTTTGGTGCAAAAGCCACAAATAAGGAGTGGTCTGTAAGCTGAGTCCTTTTTCCGTCAATACGTGTAAAATTTTCAGCAGTCCCGGTCTTTCCGCAAATTTCAATATCGGGTATTTGCAAATATTTAGCGGTACCTGAGGTATAAACTTGATGCATCCCTTCAATAATAGGCTCGAAGTGTTCTGTGCTTATACTGGTTTTTTTCTTTTGTGTGAATTTCTCATCTTTAATTGGCTCACCATCAATGGCTTTTAAAATATGTGGTGTGTAGTAATAGCCCCGGTTAGCAATTGCAGCAGTAAAATTAGCCATTTGAATAGGTGTAGCCAATATTTCTCCCTGCCCTATAGAATTGGACAAGGTATAGGTGGCCGCCCAACGCGTGTTAGGGTACCATTTATCATAATAATCTCCGTCTGGTATTCGTCCTGGTTGACCTACTGGTAAATCATTTCCTAAATAATTTCCTAACCCAAAACTGCTTAGGTGCTCGTACCATACATCCATACCCTTGTGTGCCGTAGGGTATTTCTCTATAATTCTTCTGTAGGTTTTGGCAAAATAAGCATTGCAAGAATTAGCCAAAGCTGGGGTTAAGGCAAGCGGACTGAAGTGGGCGTGGCAACCCATTCTTGCATTTCTTCCATAACGAAAGCCATGAGAGCATGACTCCTTGGTATTTATATCGGTTACTCCTTCTTCTAGTGCCACCAATCCCGTTAGGGCCTTAAATGGGGATCCTGGCGGATACATAGCTTGCAAACTTCTATTCAGCAGTGGCTTATTGATACTATCATAATACAATTTGGTATAATTTCCAGACCGTTTGCGCCCTACCAGCAAGTCAGGATCATAGAAAGGAGCGGTAACCACGCTGAGTAACTCCCCCGTTTTTGGCTCAATAGCCACAATACCTCCATGTTTATTTTGCATTAATTTTTCGCCGTAAGCTTGAAGCTCTTGATCAAGCGTAAGTGTAATATCTTTTCCTTTTACCGATAAGGTATCATAAATACCATTTTTATAGGGCCCTATTTCCCGGTTAAACCGATCTTTTTGAACGTAGTTGACACCTTTAATACCGCGTAAAAGCGATTCATATTGTTTTTCAACGCCAGACCTGCCAATTAAATCACCTAACTTATAATATGAACTTTCTTTAACTTCGGATTGAGTTACCTCTGAAATATATCCTAAAACGCTCGCCGAATGAGCTACTTTGTAATCTCTCAATGATCTTTTCTGAATATAAAACCCCTTGTATTTCCTCATTTTTTCTTTTAATAAGGCAAACTCATCTTGCGTTAATTGGGGAATAATAACCGATCGTAATCTCGGGGAATAAACACGAGCTTTATCAAGTCGCTCAATCAGTTTTTCTTTGGTTATATTTAAAAGACTAGCTAATTCTAACGTGTCAAATGCCTTTATTTCTCTAGGAATTACCATTACATCATAAGATGGCTGGTTAGCCACTAATAGGTTTCCTTCACGATCAAAAATATATCCACGCTGAGGGTAATCGTATTTAATACTTACCGCATTATTTAGTGATAGCGCCTCATAAGAACTATCAATTACCTGTAAATATAATAGCCTAATCAAAAAGATCAAGCCCGTTAGACTTACTAAGATAATTGGAAAGAATTTTCTCACGTTTTTTTAGATTTAAAGATAAGCGTAATCAGTATAATAAATAGAAAAGTTAAAATACTAGAATAAATTGTTTTTTCTAAAACATCAAGCATTCTTTCTAAATTAAAATATTCTAAGAGATATAAAACAAAATGATGCGTTAAAATCACTAACCCAATATAAGATAGTCTTTGGGTAACGGGAGTCTGGTTAAATTTTAAAGTATTTAATTCATAGCTAATACCAAATGCAAATCGCAATAAAAATGGACGTATATACGCAGCAAATACGCAAGCCGCGGCGTGCATTCCACCGGTATCATCAAAAAAATCTAAACTTAACCCTAATAAAAATGAAAGTAGCATTACCCAAGCATGACTTAAATTAAAGGGTAATAGTATAATAAAAATGATATAAACTTGAGGGTTTACAAATTCAAAGAGATTAATTTTATTAAAAATAAATATCTGTAATAAAACCAACAATATAAATCGCATGCTATGTTTTAAAATTGTATTCATTCTAAGCTTTGTAAATCTGTTTTTTGCTTATTGTTAATGAAATAAACATAGTTTAAATTGGTCATATCGTTAAACAAATGTACGTTTATGGTATAATAATTCTTACCTGGTTCGAGGTCAAAACTAACGACCTTACCCACTGGTATGTTTGGCGGAAAAATTAGCGAACGACCTTCTGTGGTTATGGTATCTCCTTTTTTTACCTCGGCTAGTCGAGGTATATCTTCGACCTGAATAATTTGTGGATTTTTACCATCCCAAGTTAGCGTACCAAAATGATTGGATTTTTTTAATTTAACATTCACTGCAATTTGGGAATTTAAAATAGAAATAACCCTACTATGTTTCTGGGCAGTTTGCTCAACAATCCCTACAATCCCTTTTTGTGTAATAACGCCAAAATCTACCTGAATACTATCTTTTTTGCCCTTATTAACCAACACATAATTATCTAAATGGCTATACCGATTTGCCACTACACGGCCTGCTTTTAACTCATATATCGAATCGGCAATTCTAAACGTCTCGAGACCTTTTTCTTGCAAGGTCGCCTGTGCCTCTAAAAGTTGTTTTCTGAGCACTAAATTTTCTTCGACTAAAAGCTTATTATCTTCTTTTAACCTAAAATACTGATCTACACCGCTTAAGGTATTATAAATTCCTCCCGTTAGCCAATTTGCAGATGAAACAAACTTACTTTTATGGTAAGAGTGTGACTCTATGGTAAAAATTAAGGAGATACAAAACAACAACAAGAATAGCAGGGTATTCTTATAAGATATAAGAAAATTGATTATTTGCTGCATTACATCTTTTTGCTATTTTATTTGATTAAAATACCTTTGAATTTATTAATATTTTTCAGCGTAATTCCTGTACCACGAACCACTGCGCGTAAAGGATCTTCTGCAATATAAACGGGAAGATCTGTTTTTAAAGAAAGTCTCTTATCTAGACCACGTAACATAGAACCTCCTCCGGCAAGGTAAACACCGGTATTGTAAATATCCGCAGCCAATTCGGGTGGGGTTTGCGATAAGGTTTCCATTACCGCATCTTCTATTCTTAATATTGATTTATCTAAAGCCTTAGCAATTTCTCTGTAGGTAATGTTCACTTGTTTTGGTTTTCCTGTTAACAAGTCTCTACCCTGAACATTCATTTCTTCTGGTGGGGCTTCGATATCTTCGGTTGCTGCTCCAATTTGAATTTTTATTTTCTCGGCAGTGCGTTCACCTACATACAGGTTATGTTGAGTTCGCATATAATAAACGATATCGTTGGTGAATACATCGCCAGCTACTTTAACTGATTTATCGCAAACAATTCCGCCTAAAGCGATAACAGCTATTTCTGTGGTACCTCCTCCTATATCTACAATCATATTACCCTTAGGTTGCATTATGTCTACACCTATTCCTATAGCTGCTGCCATAGGCTCGTGAATAAGATAAACCTCTTTACCGTTTACTCGCTCTGCACTTTCTTTTACAGCACGCATCTCAACCTCTGTAATTCCAGAAGGTATACAAATCACCATGCGTAAAGCAGGCGTGAAAATTTTCTTTTTTAAAGCGGGTATTTCTTTTATAAACATTGTAAGCATTTGCTCACTTGCATCAAAATCGGCAATAACACCATCTTTTAAAGGCCTTATGGTTTTGATATTCTCGTGGGTTTTACCTTGCATCATCGCGGCTTCTTTACCCGCTGCAATTATTTTTTTAGAGGTTCTATCTCTAGCAACAATAGAGGGGCTATCTACCACCACTTTATCGTTATGAATAACCAAAGTATTTGCCGTACCTAAGTCGATTGCAATATCTTCAGTAAGAAAATCAAAAAATCCCATAATTTAGTTCTCTGCGCTTTAAAAAAATCGGTCAACCGATTACAAAATTAGTGTTTAAAATGACGTGTACCTGTCATAACCATGGAAACTTCATTTTTATTGCAATAATCTATACTTAAATCATCTTTTATTGAGCCTCCTGGTTGAATCACTGCCGTAATTCCCGCCAAGTTAGCAATTTCTACGCAATCTGGAAAAGGAAAAAACGCATCACTCGCCATTACCGCTCCTTTTAAATCAAAATTAAAAGATTCTGCCTTAGCAATAGCTTGCCTTAAAGCATCTACTCGACTGGTTTGGCCGGTACCGCTAGCGCATAGTTGCTTATTTTTGGCTAAAACAATGGTATTCGATTTAGTATGCTTGCAAATTTTCGAAGCAAATAGCAAATCTTCCAACTCTGTTGAATTGGGCTTCTGATTAGTCACCGCTTTCAAGTCTGATTCTTTATCTGTTATATAATCTTGATCTTGCACCAAAACTCCATTTAAACAATTACGAACAGTACGTTTTGGCAAAGCTGTATCTTTTTGCTCTAAAAGTATACGGTTCTTTTTACCTTTTAAAATTGTAAGAGCTTCATTTGTATAGCCAGGTGCGATAACCACTTCACAAAATAATTGATGAATTTCTTTTGCGGTTTCTTTATCAATGGTTTGATTACTAATTAAAATACCCCCAAAAGCCGATACAGAATCTCCTGCCAAGGCATCGAAATAAGCTTGTTTTAAGGTCTCTCGTTGGGCTACCCCACAGGCATTATTATGCTTTAAAATGGCAAAAGTAGGCGCATCACCTTTAAATTCTTTCATCAAATTTACCGCTGCATCTACATCTAGCAAATTATTATATGATAACTCTTTACCGTGCAATTTATTAAACATGGCATCAAAATCACCATAGAAGAAACCTTTTTGATGCGGATTTTCTCCGTAACGTAAAGCTGTACCTTGAGTGTAACTTTGTTTATAAGCCGTTTCTTCTTCATTAAAGTAATTAAAAATCGCCGTATCATAATGTGAAGAAACATTAAAAGATTTTGCCGCAAATAACTTTCTATCTTTCAACGAAGTTTTACCTTGATTCTCATTAAGAACAGCTAATAATTGCTCGTAATCTTCTCTAGAAGAGACACACAAAACGTCTTTAAAGTTTTTGGCTGCAGCGCGAATTAAGGAAATACCCCCTATATCGATTTTTTCGACTATATCTTGTTCACTAGCTCCAGAGGCTACCGTTTTTTCAAAAGGATATAAATCTACAATTACCAAATCAATTTGTGGTATTTGGTAAGTTTCCATTTGTTCTTGATCCTGTTGGTTTTCTTGTCTATTTAAAATTCCTCCAAATACCTTGGGATGCAAAGTCTTTACTCTACCGCCAAGGATTGAAGGATAATCTGTAATATCCTCAACCGCAATCACATCTATCCCTTTTTCTTTTATAAATTTTTCTGTGCCTCCAGTAGAGTAAATTTTAACGCCTAAGGCATCTAACTTTTCTACAATTGGTCCTAATCCTTCTTTATGGAATACAGAAATTAAAGCTGATTTGATTGTTTTTAAATCGTTCATGTTGTGTTGTTGTTTAAAAGCGCAAAAATAGTATTTCTCTTAGTAAAATGTGCAGTTGTTTTAAAATAAAAGAACATTATTTAGTAAAAATCGCCCGTTCTATAACATCATAGATTTTAAATTTGAAAATTTACATCATCTTGTAACAAATACCATCGCATAACGTCTTATATTTAAGCTTAATTAAATTGTTTATATGCTGATTTATCTAAGGATTATAAAAGAAAGTTTCAACTTTGCGATTAACGCCTTAACCAATAATAAACTAAGAACCTTTTTATCACTCTTGGGGGTAACCATTGGTATATTTTCTATAATAGCTGTTTTAGCTGCAGTAGATTCACTTGAGAAAGAGGTAAAAGGAAGTTTAAGCACCTTAGATAGTAGCACGATCATACTCACCCGATTTTCTTTTGGCCCAACTGAAATACCGCAATGGAAAAGACAACAGTTTCCTGATGTAAGTTATAAGGAATACCAATATTTAAAAAGGAATTTACCCGAGACCAAAGCTGTAACCTACACCATAAATGTACCGGCAAAACCTATTAGTTTTGGAGGTAAACAAGCGCAAAGCGTTCAAATTTCACCATTAGGTAGCGAGTATTACGAAATAGAAAACTTAAGCTTAATTTCTGGACGTTTTTTCAATGAATCTGAAGCCGTTAGTGGAAGTCCCGTGCTGGTAATGGGATATGAAATTGCCGAAAATCTATTCTCTAATCCAGAAAGCGCACTCAATAAAGAAGTTAGACTTTACGGAAGAAAATTTACGGTCATCGGTATTTTGGAAAAAGAAGGGGCGAGCATGTTTGGCCCGTCAAAAGATGGAAGTGTTTTTATTCCTGTAAATGTTGCTCGCCGCATTTATGGAGACAATAATCGAGGTACATTTCCACAAATCATTATCAAACCAGAAGAAGGGGTAGACAATGAAGCCTACTTGGCCATGTTAACTCAAAAAATGAGACTTTACAGAGGATTAAAACCAGAAGAAACCGATAACTTCTTCATAAACCAACTTAAAGGATTTACCGATTTTATCGATAACATTACAGGTCAATTAAATTTAATAGGTCTTGTTATAAGCGGCTTTTCTTTGCTCGTGGGCGGATTTGGTATTGCTAACATTATGTTTGTTTCTGTAAAAGAACGAACAAATCTCATCGGTATACAAAAGTCATTGGGGGCTAAAAATAAATTCATCTTACTTCAGTTTCTTTTTGAAGCCATTATTTTAGCGATTATTGGAGGATTGGTTGGTTTGGTTTTTGTTTACCTCACCACCCTTATTGCCTCGGCTGCAACAGACGATTTTACCTTTATCTTATCTGCATACAATGCGATTTTAGGCATTAGCATTTCGGGGGCCATCGGACTTATAGCAGGGATCATACCCGCACTATCGGCCTCAAAACTAGACCCGGTGGAAGCCATACGTACTGGTATGTAATATGCATTAATTGTAATGGATTAGTTTTTTTTATGTTAAATTATATATATTTACAAGAACTAACCCAATCTAACATTAATAATGAATTCAATATCATCTCCAATTGTTAGTCAGTTGAAGAACTTTCAATTGACCAATGAAAGTCATCTCAGTCAATTAGCGCTGCATTTAAGTATCAACATTCCGAATCATTCATTCTACAATTTTGCTCTTTACAACTTGAGTAATCAGACTTGTTCTACTTTGGTTGTTTTGCTCAGCGACGGGACAACTAATCGGTATAAAGATAAACCTGTGGAAACCCAATTAAGTCTAAACATCGATTTAAGTTTATTAGACTTTACCGCTATCATAAATCAACAGTTACAAATTATTTCTTATCATCAACTTCCCGGACAAGTTGAACCGTCATCAATGCTCGAAAAATTAAAAGAACTGATCCTCGAACACCAAATGAACACCTATCAAATTTTATGTGAAGATGAAGCAAATCAACATCTACAATATCCTATCGAAGCCTGCGGCGGTATTATTTCAAATGCTTAAAGCATTTATAATCTTGCAGTTTATATTTATATCTGCATCGAGTTTGGCTCAGGAAAAATCGAAGCAAGTATTTGACTCTATCGCCTATTATCAAAAGCAACTCCAGAAACCAGATAACCCCAAATCTCGCGCAGATAATTTGGTGAAATTGGCTCAAAATTACAATTTAAACGATAGGCACGATAAAGCCTCTCCTTTACTTTTTGAAGCGTTAGAAATCTATAAATCGCTAAACTTAGAAAAAGAATTAGCTTACTGCAATTACGAGATTTTTAATACGGGTAATGCCAAGAACAGCGAACAATCGAGGCGCCATTTACAAGCTTTTTATGATTACGCTAAGAAAAAAAACAATATAAAAGCGCTGGTTCAATCTCATCTGGGTTTTGGTGTGTCATACCTTTCAAGCAAAACTTATTCTAAAGCAAAGGAAAATTATCAAAAAGCAATAACACTGGCTAGACAAATAGGAGATAGTTTATCCCTTATTCGGGCACGAGGAAATATAGGGTTAATACATTCTGGGTATGAGAATTTACAGGACTCTGCACGTATTAAATACCAAAAAAATATTGACTATTTACAAAACACAACGGAGCATGAGTTATTGGTGAACAACTTAATTAACTATGCCAATAGTTATGAGAAAGAAAAGAAGTTTAAACTGGCCTTAAACTATATAAATCAAGCAAAAGAAGTACCTATTAGCACGAATGTGGATTTATACCAAAAGGTAATAAACGCTAAACTTGCTCGCTATCATTATGAATTGGGAGACTACAAAACGGCTTTAGATTACATGTATAAATCGGAACAGTTGCGTCGAAAAATCAACTATGAAAAGCAGAAAATAACTATCGCAGATTTACAGGAGAAATATGAAGCTGAGAAAAAAGAAAAAGAAAATATAGTATTAAAACACGATATTGAGAAAAAGAAAAAGGTACAGCAACTCTTGTGGGCCGGTATAATTTCAGCTCTAGCTATAGGGTCTCTAATTGTATTTTTGGTATTGAAAAATGCGCGTAAAAAACGAGAACTGATTCGTAAAGAAGAGCAATTAAAGCAAAAGCAAATTGAAAAAGAACTCAAAGATCAAGAGTTAAATAGTATAGATACATTAATTGAGGGTCAAGAGAAAGAGCGACAGCGATTGGCTGAGAATCTACATGATAATTTAGGTGCTACTCTTGCTGCCCTAAAAATTAATTTAATGCAACTGCAAAAACCTGATGCCAATTTTAAGCAACAGGCCTTACAAAATGGAGTAGAATTGATTAATGATGCTTATGAAAAAGTGCGAGGAATGGCTCACGAAAAAAGTACTGGGGTGATTGCTAAAAAAGGTTTATTACCTGCAATTAAAAAGCTGGCCAATCAATTTTCTAGTCAAGATCTAGCAATTTCTGTAGAAGATTTTGGTTTGGATAGTCGCTTAGATAATAGTCTAGAAATTAGAATTTACAGAATTATTCAAGAACTACTCACCAATATCATTAAGCACGCTAAAGCCTCACAAGCCACAATATCACTTACCAATCACGACTCAAGTCTCAATATTATTGTTGAAGATAACGGCATTGGCCTACCCAAAAATTTTAAATTTTCTAACCAAACAGGAATTGGCTTAGGAAGTATTGAGAAAAGAGTGGAGAACTTAATGGGGACTATAGAGATTGATTCTAACCCTCAGCGGGGAACAAGTATAATTATAAATATACCCTTATGATAAAAATTAGCATTGCAGAAGACCACCAGTCGTTAATTGACGGTATAGATTTGTTGCTGAAATATGAAGAAGACTACAAAATTATTCATACTGCTAATAACGGAAAAGATTTACTAGATCAAATTAAAAAGAAACAACCCGATATAGTTTTAACCGATATTCGGATGCCTATATTAGACGGAATAAGCCTCACCCAGACAATTACTCAGCTCTATCCTAAAATTAAAATAATTGCCTTTACCATGTTTGATCAATTGGAGGCCATTGAACAAATGCGCGAAGCAGGAGCACATGGATATATCTTAAAAAGTTCTGGTCTTAATGATCTTAAAATAGCGATAGATACTGTCTTAAAAGGTGAAAACTATTATGATAAGGCCATTGATATAAACACTCTTGGTCAAAATACTAGCAACAAAAAAACTGTTTTAAGTAAATCTGAACGGGAGATACTACAACTCATTGGAAGAGGGCTTACCAGTAATCAAATTGCAGAAGAGCGCTATTGTTCTGTTTCAACCGTAGAGACTCATAGAAAAAACATGATTAAAAAACTAGGCTTACAAGGAAAAGGAGAACTATTGCGCTATGCAATCGAAAAAAAATATGATTTCAATTAAAAAGCCCCCAATATTAACTGGGGGCTTTTCTCGAATTAGCTTTGCTTTTAGTTTTCTAAAGGTAAAAAGCTATAGTTTTTACTGTAGTTAAGCATTTGATGCATAAAAGATTCAGGTTGCTCTACGGTAATTTTTATTATTTCTCCGTTTTCATTCATTTTTGGTCTTAAAATAGGATTTACAAAACCGCTATAAGGTTTGGCATTGAATTTTGCATTTCTTTCGATCACTTCTTTATGCAACTCTTGATCTACTTTAACGCCATAATTCTCGACAAGTGCCTTAACCGCTTTAAAATCACCTTCTGATTTAATTCTTTGGGTTTCCTTAAGTAAGTCTCCAAATAATTCACGTAACTTCTGGTAATCATTAATTACAAAATAGGTTTTACCCTCTTTGTTAATTTTTTCAATTACATTTTCTTCTTTCCCTTTTTCATAAACCCAAGCGCTCACCCATTGTCTATTTCGCATATGAGCCTCCTCAATATCTTTGCCAAGTTCAATTCTAGTTAATTGGGTCATCAAACCATTTCTAATATAATCATTATAAGCAGCTTTTCCTAGCTTCTCACTATCATCGGTTAAACCGAGTTCTTGTAATTTAGGGTCCATTAAATAATATAAACCAACCAAATCTGCTCTTCCTTCTTCTAAGGTCGATGCATATTCTTTTAAAGTTTCTTTGGTTTCTCCAATGCCAGGATTAAGTTTTCCCGATGCATGCCCAACTACTTCGTGCAAAGCAGTATGTAATTTATCTGCCAATTTACCATATTGTTCAGATAATTTAATTTCTTCTTCGGTATAGGCAAACTCCTTTAACTTATCAGTGCCTCCGGCATTGTTGTAAGCATTAATAATATTACCCAACGAAACCGATTTACTACCGTGTTCTTGTCTAATCCAATTGGCATTAGGTAAGTTTACACCAATGGGCGTGCTCGGCGATGCGTCACCTGCTTCGCCAGCTACAATAACGGTTTTGTAAGTAACACCTTTTACATTTTCTTTTTTGTGCTCCTTAGCAATTGGCGCATTGTCTTCAAACCACTGCACATTATCTTCTAATACGGCCATTTTTTTTGACATATCGAAGTCTTTAATCTGTACGATGTTCTCGAAAGACCCGCGGTAACCTTTAGGATCGTTATACACTTCTATAAACCCGTTGATGTAGTCAATATTTCCTTCGGTAGCTTCTACCCAGGCCACATTATAATCATCCCAAACCTGCAAATCACCTGTTGAATAATACTCTATTAATAGCTCTAAAGCATCTGCCTGAGCTTTATTTTCGGCCACAGCTTTCGCTTTTTCTAACCATTCTATCACTTTTACAATTGACTCATGGTACATTCCGTCAACCTTGTACGTTTTTTCAACCAACTTCCCATTTTCCTTAACCAATTTAGAGTTTAATCCAAAAGAAAGGGGCTTTTCTGGGTTAGGTGATGTTTTTTTTGCGTAAAAAGCATCTACCTCACTAGCCGTAACATCTACCCCGTAAAAATTGGTTGCCGAGCCTTTTAATAATCCTTTTGAAGCATCTAAATTTACTTTTTTAGCATCTTTATCATTAAAAATCACTTCAAATACCTCATCTTCAAGCTTGTAATTTGTTTCTGTCAAAAGCATTTTTAAGTATGATTTCTCAAATTCGGGCTTTATTTTATCGTTAGAGTAATGGTGGTGAATACCATTTGAAAACCATACACGTTTTACATAGGTCATAAAATCATCCCAAGAAGCTGTGCTTTTATCGCCATTGTAATTATTTACAACATGCTCTAAGGCCTTTCTTATTTTCAAATTATGTCTGTAATTTTGATCCCAAATCATATCTCTCCCGGCGAGTCCAGCTTGAGTTAGATAATAAACTAACTTTTGCTCTTTTAAACTTAGGTTTTCCCAACCGGGTATTTGATAACGTAAAATTTTAATATCGGCGAATTCTTCGACCACATAATCAAAATCTTGTTTTTGATCTAATTCGGTCGTCGTTACTTCTTGCTTTTCTGAAGTTGCTTTTTCTTGTTTACAAGCTAGCACACTGAGTGCTGCCGCAAAAAACAAGGGAATAAATTTTAATTTCATCTTAATTAATTTTATTTTTAAACTGTTTAAAACTTTCGTGGCCTAAAATAAGTATATTCGTTTTACCATGCTCAAGACTTTTGTATGAAAATATTTAAATACATCTTTTTATTGTTTTTAGTTGCAATTATAGGTACTTCACTCTATGTTGCCACACTAGACGGGAATTTTAAATATACGCTTAGTCAAAAAACCAAAGCTCCTGGTTCTATGGCTTTTAAACAGATTAATAATTTTGAGAACTGGGAAAATTTTGTAACCGACTCTACTGGTTTACCTATAGTTTTAAAGCCAAAAGAAAGTATTAGGTCAACAGATTCTATTGTTCAATTTAGTGATTTTAATGAAATAAGTGGCGAAATAAAGACAATTGAAAGACAGCCTTTCTCTAAAATAAAACAAAGAATGAACCTGAATCAAGGGAGAAACGAGGCAGAGATTAATCTAGACTGGACAATACAAGAAATCGAGTCTCAAACGCAAATTCAACTTACACTATCGGGAAAAAGAAGTTTTTTGGCAAAATTATTTGGTATTTGGAGAACCCCAAGTCTAGATAAAATTATAGCCGATAATTTTGATTTAAGTTTAAAAAATCTGGATGAATATTTGATACGTGAAATGGAGAAAACAAGCATCTCTGTCGAAGGTGTAACTCAGTTTAGCGGCGGTTATTATTTGTATACTTCTACAGCTACTAAAAATAATTCCGATTTAATCGTAAACAAGAGCCAAAAAATAATATCGCAAGTTGAAAACTATATGCAGCGTAATAATTTAAAGGCTTCGGGTTCTGGTATCACAGTTTTTAACAACATAGATACTTTGAATCAATCGGTTATAATTTCGGCAGGCATCCCTATTTCTTCGCGAGTAATCACGCTTAAAGCGGATGATGTGCTTACCGGGTTTATGCCTCAAAAAAGGGTTTTAAAAGTCACCTTACAGGGAAATTATAAGAGTTTAGAACAAGCTTGGGAAAAAGCTTATGCTTATGCACAGCAAGAATTCTTAAATGTGGATGAGCAAGCGGAGCGCTTTTTGATTTACGTGGTAGCTTCTGACCAAGAAGTAAATCCTGCCCAGTGGGTAACCGAATTGTATTTACCTTTGAAAGAAGCTGAAAGCGGAACAACTACAGAAGAACTCCAACTAAATGAATACAACTAAATGAAAGCCTTCTTACTGGTATTTCTTGGAGGCGGATTAGGAAGTGCTTTGCGCTATCTTATACAGCGCCTTTATAACACTAGCACATGGCCTTTGGGCACTATGTTAGTAAATATTCTAGGTTGTCTTATTATAGGCTTTGTAGCCGGTTATCTAATAAAAACCGAAAAGTATTCTATTTCTTTAAACTTATTAGTTATTTCTGGGTTTTGTGGGGGGTTTACTACCTTTTCAAGCTTTGGATTAGAAGGCCTTAAAATGTTGCAAGCCCAAGCTTATTGGCATTTTTTAGGCTACACTTTATTAAGCCTTTGTTTGGGCTATTTAGCCGTAGGTGTTGGACTATTTATAATGAAGGTTTCCTATTGATTTTTGGTATACATTTTTACTCCAGCCAAAACTGAAAACTCCAAATGATTTTCTGCTGGCGGAATGGGACAAGAATAGCGTTTATTATATACACAATATGGATTATAGGCCTTATTAAAATCTAATTGCAAGGTTGAAGGATTAGGGGTGCTCATCCATATATCTAAGTACCTACCCCCTGCGTAAGTCTCTATTCCGTTAGACAAATCCGTAAAGGGTATGAAAAAATAATTTTCATACTCAGGATCTGACTTTAACCGCTGGTTCTGGTATACATTCAACTTATAAGACTCTTTCTCATAGGTAAAATGCAATTCGCCATACTTTGAGTACAAAGGCAAACGACTGGTGGTGGTTTTCATAGCGAAAACCGAATCGTTAGCTGTACGAACAAATTTAGCTTCTAAAATAAAAGTCGAATCAATTTCAAAAAACGATAGCGATTGGAATTCTGCTAAATCTTCTTTTGTCAATGGAGAAGAATCTGGATTTCTAAATTTTTCGTTTAATTCAGCTTGATATTCTTTCGCACTGGTTTGCTGTTGCGCAGCGCTAACTGTACTTAATAGGCAAATGCACATTAATAAACAATAAGATAAATTAAACTTTATTCTCATTTTGTAATAATTAAAATAAAAAAACTGCCCTATAAAAAGAGGGCAGTTTTATAGTCTACATATTTCTTCGGTACTGCCCCCCTACTTCAAATAAAGCCTCAGTAATTTGACCTAAAGAACATACTTTAGTTGCATCCATAAGCTCTTCAAAAATGTTTTTATTTTGAATAGCTGCTTCTTTAACTCGTTCTAGCGCATCACCTGCACTGTGTTCATAGGTTTTATGCAATTTTTGAAGGGTATTAATTTGGTTCTGTTTTTCTTCTTCTGTAGCTCGAATTACTTCACCTGGGGTAACTGTAGGCGAACCTTTACTACTTAAGAAGGTATTTACACCAATTATAGGAAAATCTCCATTATGCTTTAATGTTTCGTAATACAGGCTTTCTTCTTGTATTTTTGAACGTTGATACATGGTTTCCATAGCGCCCAATACACCTCCTCTTTCCGTAATTCTATCAAACTCTTGCAATACCGCTTCTTCAACCAATTCGGTCAATTCTTCGATGATAAAAGATCCTTGAATAGGGTTCTCGTTTTTAGCCAGCCCTAACTCTTTATTGATAATTAACTGGATTGCCATTGCGCGTCTTACAGATTCTTCTGTAGGAGTTGTAATAGCTTCATCATAAGCATTGGTATGCAAGGAGTTGCAGTTATCATAAATAGCATACAGCGCTTGAAGTGTAGTTCTAATATCATTAAAATCAATTTCTTGCGCGTGTAAAGATCTACCAGAGGTTTGAATATGGTATTTTAGCATTTGTGCCCTAGGATTGGCTCCGTATTTTTCTTTTAGTGCTTTGGCCCAAATCCTTCTAGCTACTCGACCTATTACCGCATATTCAGGATCAATACCATTAGAGAAAAAGAAAGAAAGGTTAGGACCAAATTTATTGATATCCATACCTCTGCTTAGGTAATACTCCACATAGGTAAATCCGTTAGCCAAGGTTAAAGCTAACTGAGTGATTGGGTTGGCTCCTGCTTCGGCTATATGGTAGCCTGATATAGAAACCGAGTAAAAGTTACGCACTTGATTTTCTATAAAATATTCTTGTACATCGCCCATCAAACGCAATGCAAATTCGGTAGAGAAAATACAGGTATTCTGAGCTTGATCTTCTTTTAAGATATCGGCTTGAACAGTGCCGCGCACCACGGCTATGGTTTCTTTTTTTATTTTTTCATAAACCGCCTTTGGTAAGACTCTGTCTCCTGTTACACCTAATAACATTAGTCCCAAGCCGTTATTACCTTCTGGCAATTCACCTTTATAGGTTGGCCTTTCCAATCCGCTTTCTTGATAAATCGCCTTTATTTTTTCCTCAACTTCGTCCTCAAGACCATTTTCTTTTATGTATTTTTCGCATTGCTGATCTATGGCTGCATTCATAAAGAAACCAAGTAACATAGGAGCCGGACCATTAATGGTCATACTTACCGAGGTTAAATGATGTGCCAAATCAAATCCAGAATATAGTTTTTTCGCATCATCTAAGCAACAAATTGAAACTCCAGCATTACCAATTTTACCATAAATATCTGGTCTTAAATCGGGATCATTTCCGTAAAGGGTAACCGAGTCAAATGCCGTTGAAAGTCTTTTTGCGGGCAAGCCCAAACTAACATAATGAAATCTTCTATTGGTTCTTTCTGGTCCTCCCTCACCAGCAAACATTCGGGTAGGATCTTCTCCTTGGCGTTTGAACGGATATAAACCAGCGGTATAAGGGAATTTTCCAGGTACATTTTCTTGAAGAATCCACAATAATAAATCTCCCCAAGCTTTATATTTTGGTAAAGCCACTTTAGGGATTTGCGTATGGGACAACGAAGTGGTATGCGTATCTATTTTTATTTCTTTATCTCTTACTTTAAAGCTATAAATGGGATCTTGATACTTCTTAACGGTAGCTGGCCAATTTAAAATCTCTTCCCAATTATAGGGATCTAAATCCATTTTCACTTTATTGAACTGAGCGATTAATAGATTGATTAAATCAGTATCCGATTCATCCTGCAAATCCTTTATTATCCCCTTCTCGTCTAGACCATTATTATTTAAGTAAGCATATTCATCATGCTTTGATGGTTTAATATCAAGTAATGTGGTGATTGTTTTATAAACGCCATAAAGTTTCTGAGCTACATTAACCTGAATATTCACATTTTGATCGTAAGCTCGATTATTCTCTGAGATTTCAGAGAGATAGCGTACCCGTGCCGGAGGGATGACAAATATCTTCTCAGACATTTCATTGGTAATATGATACTGACTATTCAATGATGCATCGGTTTTTTCGGCCAGGGCATCCATGATATTTTTGTACAGGGTATTCATACCAGGATCATTGAACTGAGAAGCAATGGTACCAAATACTGGAATATTGGCATCGTCTTCGTGAAAAAGATGATGGTTTCTCTTGTATTGTTTTTTTACATCGCGCAAAGCGTCGAGAGCGCCACGTTTGTCAAATTTATTTATAGCTACCAAATCAGCGAAATCAAGCATGTCTATCTTCTCCAATTGTGTAGCGGCTCCAAACTCGGGAGTCATAACATACAAAGAAACATCTGAATGGTCTAAAATTTCGGTATCGCTTTGTCCGATTCCCGAAGTTTCTAAAATAATTAAATCATACTGCGCTGCCTTTAGCACTTGAACTGCCTCGCGCACGTGTTTTGACAAAGCCAAATTTGACTGTCTTGTCGCTAATGAGCGCATATAAACCCTTGGAGAGTTTATAGCATTCATACGAATACGATCGCCCAACAGCGCTCCTCCCGTCTTTCTTTTTGATGGGTCTACCGATATAATTCCAATAGTTTTATCTGTAAAATCAGTTAAAAAACGACGTACCAGTTCGTCTACTAAAGATGACTTTCCTGCCCCTCCTGTGCCAGTAATACCTAAAACTGGAGTTTTGCAACTTTTATTTATTTCGTGTATTTCATCTAATAAAGTTTGTGCTGTATCGGGAAAATTCTCTGCCGAAGATATCAAACGAGCCATACTTCCAGGATCTTTATCTTGTACTTTCTGCAGTGCTATATTGGCTTTATCTCCCAAAGGATAATCTGATCTCTCTACCAAATCATTAATCATTCCCTGCAGCCCGAGTTCCCGACCATCGTCTGGACTATATATGCGTGTAATTCCGTAGGCTTCTAATTCTTCGATTTCTTCAGGAAGAATTACTCCACCTCCACCTCCAAAAATCTTAATATGGGCTGCATTTTTTTCTTTAAGTAAGTCATACATATACTTGAAATATTCTGTATGTCCCCCTTGGTAAGAAGTCATAGCAATCGCATTAGCATCTTCTTGAATAGCGGTATTGACCACCTCTTCGACGCTACGGTCATGCCCCAAGTGAATAACCTCAACACCCACTGATTGTATAATACGACGCATAATATTAATAGCGGCGTCATGGCCATCAAATAATGATGCTGCCGTTACAATGCGTACTTTGTGCTTGGGTTTATATATTTTTATATTTTCCATAACTTACATTCCTTTTTAAAGTGCGTAAATTTAAGAAAAACTAATTACTTTTTGTCTCAATTCTCTATTTTGAAACCTACCGAAAAAAATGATTTGTAACACGCTTAGTAATAATTGAAACTAAAACCCGCAAAATATGCCTTATTTTCTTAAATTTGGTTGCAATTCAAATCAGTACCTTAATTAGTCAAATCAATTTTTAACTCCTTTCCATTATGAAAAACCTTTACTTCTTTTTATTTATACTAGCCATTTTTAGTTTTCAGTCTTGTGCAGAATTACAAAGCATTGCTAGTCAAATTCCTCAAGAAAACAAAGTATTAACCAATCAAGATATCGCACAGGGGTTAAAAGCCGCACTTCAGAAGGGTGTTGATCAGGAAGTTAAAAAACTTACTTTAGAAAATGGATTTTACCAAAATGAGGCGGTTAAAATTTTATTGCCTAAAGAATTGACCAAAGTTGAAAATACGCTTAGGGATGTTGGACTTGGTAATCTGGCAGATGAAGGGATTAAAGCTTTGAACCGAGCAGCTGAAGATGCTGTAAAAGAGGCAACGCCTATATTTGTAAATGCAATTTCGCAAATGACTATTAACGATGCGAAAAATATTTTAATGGGAGACCAAAATGCAGCAACAGCGTATTTAAAAGCTAAGACCAATCAAGAATTATATAACAAATTTAACCCGGTAATTCAAAATTCATTTCGAAAGGTTGGAGCGGACCAAATTTGGAGTAATCTCATCACCAAATACAACCAAATACCCCTTACAAGAAACGTTAACCCAGATTTAACTGATTACGTTACAAACCAAGCATTAGAGGGTGTCTATTTTATGATTGAACAAGAAGAAAAACAAATAAGAAGCAACGTAAGTGCTCGGACAAGTCAAATTCTTCAGCGTGTGTTTGCACTTCAAGATCAATTTTAATTAATATTAACTTTTTTTACCAGTTCCTAAACAAAAAACACAAACATTATGTTTTAAATTGATCATAAAAAACGAATATGTTTTGGAGAAATAAAAGAAGTCATATTGACCGATTGAAAAAAAAATATCAATCGCTTATGAAGAAGGCATTTCTCATAGCCCCTAAAAATAAGAAAAAGAGTGATTATTTAAATCGGCAAGCAAGGCGTATTTTTCAAGAGTTGAAACGCGCCGGCTGGAACAGTCAATATTTTTAATTTAAAACGCTTAAATCCCTAATGCGATGAACCAAAATGCTGCCGATAAATTTCTAGAATCTGCTATTGCCTACTACCAAGAGTTTATTGGGCTTCTTCCAAAAATTGGTATTGGTATATTAATTGTAATCCTTGGAAGTCTCATTGCTAAATTAATTTCTTCATTTTATTTAAAAAGAATAAAGCGTAAAACTACAGATCCCTTGATGGCTAGGTTTTTAGCCCAGGCTATTAAAATAAGTTTTATACTATTGGCCTTCATGTTGGCACTTGAAATTGCAGGCTTAAGCAATATTGCTGCTGGTGTTCTGACAGCAGCTGGTGGAGCTGCTATTATTTTAGGATTTGCTTTTCAAGACATTGGAAAAAATTTTTTAGCAGGAATTATTTTAGCATTCAACAGACCATTTCATATTAATGACACCATAATGGTAGGTGATTTTTTTGGTAAGGTAAAGGCTTTAAATTTTAGGTACACCCATATTAAAAGTTCAGATGGTCGTGACATTTTTATACCTAACGCTGATGTACTTACCAAAGCGGTAGAAAACTATACAGCCGACGGCTTTTTTAGAAATGAGTTCATTGTAGGAATAGGCTATGAAGATAATATTGAGCAAGCCAAGGAAATAATCATGGGTATTATTAATAGTCAACCAGAAATCATTCAAAACGATATTGATCATCAAAATTTTGTTACCGAAACAGAACTAGCGGTTAACGCTGTAAATCTTAAGGTTTTCTTTTGGGTGGACACCCAAGATTATAGAGTGTCTTCACGAATTTTCAGAGGGCTTATCATCCGCAAAGTAAAAGAGGCTCTAGATAAAAGCGGCTTTAATCTCCCCGCTAATATTACTGAACTCAAACTATATAAAAATACAGAAGATATTCCTTTGCGTCTTAAGAAAGATTAATTCTATTAATTTCTTTGTGTAAATTAATAAAGTATGACATAGCTTTAAGTAAGCGTGAACCGTACCAGCTAAAAAATTCTCCATCAACCAATACAACCTTATCTTGTAAGATTTCAGGAATTTCTGGGATGTGCTTTTCTTTAAACGGAAAAGGCTCTGATGAAAGAAAAATGAAATCTACTTGAGGAAATTTATTCCAATCGATTACTGGATATCTTGATTGATGAGTGTAAGCATTTTGATAGCCTGCTAAATGCAAAATATGGTGAATAAATGTCTGATTTGCCGCCACCATCCAAGGATCTTTCCAAATAAAATAAGCTACTTTTTTCAATGGCGCTTTATTTATTTGTTGTTGTAGCTGTTGCTGTTTTTGGTTAATAGCTGCAAGCATTTCTTCAATAGCTAAATTGCAATTAAAAATAACACCATATTGACGCATTAGCTGGAAAGCTTCAGGAAGCGTATTTACATCTGAGACATGCACCGGTGCTATTTTTTGAAGTTCGTCAACCATCTCTGGTGTATTTTCTTCTTTATTGCATAGAATAATATCTGGGTTTAATGATGCAATTTTATTTAAATGCACTTGCTTGGTACCGCCTACTACATCACTTTGTTTACGGATTTTTTTAGGGTGCACACAAAATTTAGTCACGCCCACCAATTTATCTGCTAAACCTAAATCGACCAACAACTCGGTTTGACTTGGAACCAGACTGATGATTCGTTGTGGAGACTTATTTAAACACACCTTTCGGTTTAATTGATCAAAAACTTGCATAGGACGCTATTTTGATATTTCTAAAGCTAACTTACTCCCCACTAAACTTTAAGACAATAATTGATCTACATAAACTTTCATTTGTTGTTGAAGTTCAAAGGCTTTGTTTTCGGCAGCTTCAGCAAAGTCTATTTGATTACTAGCGTAAATAATTCCTCGCGAAGAGTTGACTAGCAAACCTACTTGCTTATTAAGTCCGTATTCGCAAACCTCTTTTAAATTCCCACCTTGAGCTCCTACTCCAGGGACCAATAAAAAATGGTTTGGAACAAGCTCTCGAATAGTCTTGAAAGATGATGCTTTCGTGGCGCCCACTACAAACATTAAATTTTGCGAATTCTTCCAATTCAAAGCCGTTTTCAAAACCTTATGATAAAGCTCCTCGTTATTCACCAAAGCTTGCCCTTGAAAATCGAGTGCGCCCTGATTAGAGGTTAAGGCCAATAAAATGGTATGCTTATCGGGAAAAGCCAAAAAAGGCTCTACAGAATCTTTACCCATATAAGGAGCTACGGTCACCGAATCAAAACCCAAATCTTCGAAAAAAGCTTTTGCGTAGCGACTAGAGGTATTGCCTATATCCCCTCTTTTGGCATCTGCTATAGTAAAAACATCAGGATACTGTTCATTGATATAGCGTATAGTTTTTTCTAAAGCTAACCAACCTTTAACCCCATAAGCTTCATAAAAAGCGGTGTTAGGTTTATAAGCCACCGCAAATTTATGAGTTGCATCTATAATTGCTTTATTAAAAGCAAAAATAGGGTCTTCCTCTTGAAGTAAGTGCTCGGGGATTTTATCTAAATCGGTATCTAAACCGACACATAAAAAAGATTTCTTTTGCTTTATTTGCTGAACAAGTTCTGCTGTGGTCATAATTATGGTGCAAGTGTCTTTAAAAGATTAAAAGATATCCGATCCTTCTTTAAGTTTTTCGGTATTGGCTACTAATTTTAGTTCGTCAATAATTTTTTGAATATCCCCGTTAATTATATTAGACAAATCGTATAAAGTCAAATTTATACGGTGGTCGGTAACACGGCCTTGCGGATAATTATAGGTTCTAATTTTCGCACTACGGTCACCACTGGTTACCATTGAACCTCTTTTAGCTGCATCGGCTTCTTGTTTTTTGGCCAGCTCCATATCATACAATCTAGAGCGTAAAACTTTAAATGCCTTTTCTTTATTTTTATGCTGTGACTTTTGATCTTGACATTGAGCTACTATACCTGTAGGTTCGTGTGTAAGGCGAACAGCAGAATAGGTTGTATTTACCGATTGCCCTCCAGGACCAGATGAACAGAAATAATCAATTCTTACATCTTTAGGATCTATTTCTACATCAAATTCTTCGGCTTCTGGAAAAACCATAACGGTTGCTGCACTAGTGTGTACCCTTCCTTGAGTTTCGGTCTGCGGTACTCGTTGTACACGGTGTACTCCTGCCTCATACTTTAAGGTGCCATAAACATCTTCACCACTAACCTCAAATTGAATCTCTTTAAACCCGCCATTTGTTCCTTCAGAAAAATCTACTGTGCTTACACTCCAGCCTTTGCTTTCGCAATATTTAGTAAGCATTTTGTAAATATCTCCTGCAAAAATACTTGCTTCATCACCGCCTGTCCCCGCACGAACCTCAACTACAGCATTTTTAGCATCCTCAGGATCTTTAGGAATAAGCATCATTCTTATCTTTTCCTCTAGCTCAGGAAGTTCTTGCTTAGCCTCTTCCAGCTGCATTTTGGCCATTTCAACCATTTCCTCATCGCTCCCATCTGCAATTATCTCTTCGGCTTCGCTCTTATTTTGAGTAAGTTCTACATAGCGCTCTCGCTCTACCATTAACTTTTTAAGATCTTTATACTCTTTTGTAAGCTCTACATATCTTTTTTGATCGGCAATGATTTCAGGTTGTATAATTAAATCGTTTACCTCGTCAAATCGCTGCTTTACTATGTTTAATTTATCTATCATAAAAATTCAATAATTGCACAAATTTACGATTATTTCTTGATTGTATTAACTGCTGCTTTTAATATTATGCTCTAACTAGTATATTTATCTGGTTGATTTTATTTTGGCATAAGCCACAACTACCTGTTGTTTAAATTAAAAAACGACCAATACTAATTGATCGTTTTTTAATTTACAGATTGAATTTAATGCTTGCTAATTTTATCCGCATTTTGAAGAACCGCAGTTGGTACAAGTAAGGCATCCCTCTTGATACACCAATTGATCTGAGTTACAGCTCTGGCATCTGCCTTTGGCCTGAGTTCCGTCTTCTACATATCGCTTGAGTGCACGCACAACACCATTTTTCCAGGTATTTATAGACTGACTGTCAAGTTGAAGACTATTAATAAGGTCTACAATTTTATTAATAGGCATCCCGTAACGCAACGTACTTGAGATTAGTTTTGCATAATTCCAATATTCTGGGTCAAATTTATGCGAAAGCCCTTCAATTGTGGTCTTATAACCACGCTTATTCTCGTATTGGAAATCATAACGAGAAGTACCGTCTGCATTTCTATTTTTAATAATTAATCCATTGGTTACCCAGCGCGGCAATAAAATACCGTCTTCATCATCGGCTAGACCGGTAAAAATCTCATAAGGTTGATCATTAATACTTCCAATAAAGGCAATCCACTTCTCTTTATTGTTTTGAAAACGTACAATATCAGCTGTTAAAACATCTGGTCTTTTTGTAGGAAAAGCAGTCAAAGTTTCTGCATTTTCTTCTTCTTTTTCTTCGTTTGAAATCAACACACCACTTCTCGAACCGTCTCTATAAACGGTAACCCCTTTACATCCCGATTGCCAAGCTTCAAGGTAGAGTTTCCCTACTAATTCTTCTGACACATCATGGGGTAAGTTAATGGTTACACTAATAGAGTGATCGACCCATTTTTGTACTGCGCCTTGCATATGCACCTTGCTTAACCAATCTACATCATTTGAGGTAGCTTTGTAATAGGGCGATTCTTTTACGAGTTGATCTAGCTCTTGTTGCGTGTAATTTTTATTCACATCATAGCCTTGCACTTGCATCCATTGTTTAAACCTGTGATGAAATACCACATACTCTTCCCAAGAATCACCTACTTCATCTACAAAATCTACACGTGCTTCTTTATCGTTTGGATTCACTTTACGTCTGCGTTTATAGACCGGTAAGAAGACGGGCTCAATCCCCGAACTTGTTTGGGTCATTAAACTTGTAGTCCCAGTGGGAGCTATTGTTAATAGTGCTATATTTCTTCTACCATACTCCATCATCTCATAGTACAATTGCTCATCGGCTTCTTTCAGACGGAGTATAAAGGGATTATTAGCCTCTCTTTCTGAATCATATATTGCAAAAGGACCTCTTTCTTTAGCAGTATAAACCGATCCGCGATAGACGGCTAGCGCTAAATTTTTGTGTACTTCTACCGAGAAATCGTTACCTTCTTGGGAACCATACTTGATTCCTAGGGCAGCTAACATATCTCCTTCGGCAGTAATACCAATTCCTGTTCTTCTTCCTTCTTCAGCTTTTCGCTGAATGTTTTTCCATAAATTACGCTCGGTTGCTTTAATTTCTGAAGATTCTGGATCGGCATCAATTTTCTCTATAATCGCATCTATTTTTTCAAGCTCGAGATCAATGATATCATCCATCATACGCTGAGCGTAAGCGGCGTGTTTTTTAAATAAATCAAAGTCAAAACTAGCTTCTGGAGTAAATGGGTTATTAACGTATGAGAATAAGTTAATAGCTAACAACCTACAAGAATCGTAAGGACACAATGGTATTTCACCGCACGGATTTGTTGACACGGTTTTATACCCTAGGTCGGCATAACAATCTGGTATAGATTCTCTCGCAATTGTATCCCAAAATAAAATACCTGGTTCGGCTGATTTCCAGGCATTGTGAACTATCTTTTTCCAAACTCCCGAGGCATCAATTTCTTTTTCAAATTTTGGCTTTTCGCTAAAAACAGGATATTTTTGAGTATAAGATGTACCGTTTTTAACTGCCTTCATAAACTCATCATCAATTCTCACCGAAACATTAGCACCGGTAACTTTACCTTGTTCCATTTTGGCATCTATAAAGTCTTCTGCATCTGGGTGATTTATAGAAACCGAAAGCATAAGAGCTCCTCGTCTACCGTCTTGCGCAACTTCTCGTGTTGAATTCGAATAGCGCTCCATAAAAGGCACTACCCCGGTTGAAGTAAGGGCTGAGTTTTTCACTTCGCTACCTTTTGGTCTTATATGCGATAAATCGTGACCAACCCCTCCGCGACGTTTCATTAACTGAACTTGCTCTTGATCTATTTTCATTATTCCCCCGTAGGAGTCTGAATCGCCGTCATTACCTATTACAAAACAATTAGAAAGCGAGGCTACCTGATAGGGGTTTCCTATACCCGCCATTGGGCTACCTTGAGGAACAATATATTTAAAATCTTTAATAAGATTAAAAACCTCCTCTTCACTCATTGGGTTAGGATACCTTTTTTCTATTCTAGCAATTTCTTTAGCGATACGACGATGCATATCATTAGGAGTTGCTTCATAGATATTCCCATCAGAATCCTTTAGCGCGTATTTGTTTACCCATACACGAGCAGCAAGATCATCGCCATTAAAATATTCTAGAGAAGCTTTGAATGCTTCATCTTGTGAAAAAACTGAAGTCTTTTGTTTTGTTTTTACTTTCATAATCAGGCTTTTTGCGGTGAATGTTTTATCTAAATTTCAAAAGATAAACTTAGGAAAAAAAAAGACATGTTTTACACCTTAAAAATAAAAGTTTACAAAATCACAATGCTAATTAACTTATTAAAAGCGGTTTAATTATTTATCAACAGAAAAAAGTTAACAAGTTTTGAAGATTACTAGAGGGAAAATTCGTTTAAAAGGCAACCGTTACCCCTATACCTAATTGCTGTTTCCACTGTACGCGAGAGCCTCCTTCTACTAACTCTCCAGCTTCATTTTCAACTTGTATTTTTATATTGTCATCATATTTTAAGTGAGACCCTAAACGTGCCCGGATAAAGCTATTGACTTTAAAATTAAGGCGAAATTCCCAATCAACATCTACGTTACCAAATTTATCTATATAATCTGAATATAAACTAAGCCTATTGTGCATACTAACATTCTCCCAAAGGGTCAAGTCATGCTCTGCCGTAATTAATATACCTAGTTCTGTTTTTGTATTTTCACCTTCTTTTAGCAGGTTCCCCTCCTCATCATAAACAGCAGGGGTTACACCAAAGGCACCTTGATTGGCTAATTCTTGGTCAAGAACCATTGTAGACCTTAGTGTTAAAGGCGAAGCATAGGCTGAGAAGTTTTTCTCTTCGATGTTAATTTCTCCCCCGACCCCAAGAAACACATTAGCAGGCGAGAAGAATGTTGATATTTTATCATCGGTATTAGGATACTTATACCCATTGGTCAATTGAGTACTTACTCTCATTTTTGCCGAATAGAACCAATTGGAAAGACTATCTGCTCGAAAACCAATAGTGGAGTTAAGCTCTATATTATCATCGGTCTTTTTTAAAATCTCATCTTTTTGTTGGTTGACACCATAGCGCACGAGCAACTCATTGTTCCATCTCAAAAAACCTCGCTCATAAATACGTTTAAATTTTGCATTTAACAAACTAGATAAGGATGAAACTCCCCCGGCATTCCAATTGATGAAAGCCACCTCGCTAATATCGTATTCTATTTTGTTGACTTTGGTCCAATAAGATACCGGCACCTTACGTTTAAGCACTTGGTTAGGAGTATAATCTATACTTGAAGGTATGACCGTTCTGGCTCTAAAATTAAATGGTCTAATCGTATCAGACACTTGAGCATAAGATACGTTTACGCATAAAATACACACCCAAGCTAACAGATACGCTTTGAGCTTATCATATCGCAAATTCATCAACAACACTTATCGGTTTAGTAATCGAAAGTTCCTTTATCTGATTGGATACTAAGACTTTTCCCCTTCTTAGAAGCTTCAACTCGACCTATTATTTTTGCATCTACATCAAATGATTTTGATATGGCAATAATTTTTTCAGCCTCTTCTTGAGGAATATAAAACTCTAAGCGATGCCCCATATTAAAAACTTGATACATCTCTTTCCAATCTGTTTTACTCTCTTCTTGTATCATTGCAAACAACGGCGGCACCTCAAACATATTGTCTTTTACGATATGTAAATTTTCAACAAAATGGAGAATTTTAGTTTGTGCACCGCCACTACAATGCACCATACCGTGAATTTCTTTTCGATTTATTTTTGATAAAACCTCTTTAACAATAGGAGCGTATGTTCGTGTTGGAGATAAAACTAATTTACCTGCATCCAATTCTGTTTCTGTTTCATCAAGTAAATTTTTTGAACCTGAGTAAACCAATTCTTTGGGTATATTGGCATCAAAACTTTCCGGATATTTTTTCGCTAAAGCGGAGTTAAAAACATCATGTCTTGCCGAGGTTAGTCCATTACTACCCATCCCGCCGTTATAAGCATCTTCATAACTAGCTTTACCATATGAAGCTAAGCCAACTATAACGTCTCCAGCTTGAATATTTTTGTTATCGATGACGTGATCACGTCGCATTCTAGCTGTCACGGTTGAATCTACGATTATGCTGCGCACCAAGTCTCCCACATCGGCGGTCTCGCCTCCTGTTGAAAAGATATTTACCCCGTGCTCTTTTAAGCTCTCGATTAACTCTTCTGTTCCCGCAATTATAGCCGAAATCACTTCACCGGGTATAACATTCTTATTTCTCCCTATGGTCGAGCTTAAAAGAATATTGTCAGTAGCTCCTACACAAAGTAAGTCATCAATATTCATGATCAAAGCATCCTGAGCGATTCCTTTCCACACGCTCAAGTCTCCCGTTTCTTTCCAATACATATAAGCTAAGGAAGATTTAGTACCGGCACCATCTGCATGCATAACCAAGCAATGTTCTTCAGACCCAGTTAAGTAATCGGGTACAATTTTACAAAAGGCTTGCGGATACAATCCCTTATCCACGTTTTTAATAGCGTTATGTACATCTTCTTTTTGCGCAGAAACTCCACGTTGAGCATATCGTTTACTTACCTTGTTCATATCAAATGCTTTTAAAGTTGCAAAAGTACTTAATTTAGAAGTAAGCTAATATTATTATTTAAATATTATTTCCATTCAGGCATATAGGCCCCATCTATTAATAAAAAGCGTGGTTCATTGTCATTGGGGTTTATATCGCTAACATAAATTTGTGGAGTTGCATTTAAATTATTGGGAACATTAACAAAAATAATATCCGCACCTGTGGGCGAGAACTTTGGATCCAAATCATTGGTTCCTGCATCTTTCTCACTAGAAATATCTACCAATACTTGTGTGTTTAGGTTATATAAAAATATTCTTGAATCTAACTGTCTATAATTAGGACTTTCAAAACCTTGCACGTCTCGTGTAAACAACACACGATTTCCTGCAGGTGAAAAATCAATCCCGCCAACTGCTCCAGGCAGGTTTTGTTGAATCATATGGGTAACTAGGTCTGTAGTTAAATCATAAACAAATACTTTTGCATTGTACCCACTATTATCATTGGTAATAAGTGCTATTTTAGAGTTGTCATTTTCATAAACGGCTACTTCTGTAATCAAACTACCGTCTGAGGTTTGGTAAATGGCTTGTGTGCCACCTCCAGTATAGTTCACTTGAAAAAGGTTGGTGAAATTTGGATAAACCAGCGCGTTGCCATTTGAAGTCCAATCAAAATCAACCATCTCCATATTGAATCCTCCGATTGGAATGCTTGTGATCTGCTGTTGGTCACTTCCATCTGGATTCATTGTGAAAAGATGCGTTTGGGCTCCTACGCTTCGCATAAAAGCAATTTTATTTACCGCATTGTTTTTTCTAGGTCTAAAGCTATTATAATTTTCTGATGTAAGCTGAATTTCATCTTCATCTTCAGAAAGCGCATAAATTACATTATTTCCATTCACATTCTTAACATAATAATTAGTAATCACAGGAAAATCAACAGTTTTAAATGTGAATAATTCACTACGTACTGCATCATTTACACCATCGCTTACACTGACTTGCCAAAAATATTGTTTAGAAACCTGTAAATTATCAACCTGTTTGATGGTATCTGTAATATTTTCAAAACGCCAACACCTCTTGGTTTTGAGCATCTCTAATCTCGAGTGTGTAAGCCAATGATTCTTGATCTTCTCTGTCTGTACTTTTACCCCACACAAACTCAAAGTTGTTTGAAACATCGACTTGATTATCTTGGGGAAGTAAAGGCACCGGAGCTTTTGGTGGTGTATTTAAAACTGCCTCATTTTCCATCTCAAATATAACATTTACACTACTGTTCGCTTGAACAGTTACCCCTTCAAAATTTGCTGTAAGTCCTTCCTTCTTTGCCTGAACAGAATATTCTCCAACGCTGACACCTTCTAGTATAAATTGACCAAAATCGTCAGTAAATACGGTTGAAGTAGCAGGATTTGTAGAAATCTTAGCGTTCGCAATAGGTGATTTATCTTCTTTATTAACTACGGATCCAGTAATATTTCCTATTTCAGATTCATCTATGGTATCTTCTTCGCAGCCATATTGGAATACACCCAAAAAGGCAAGAATTAAAAGTAATAATTGTTTATTCTTCATCTTTATTTGTGTTTTTTTCTTTATTGCCTCCAAACATATAGGTTAAACCGATTCCTACATCGATAAAATAATCATCTCGTTTACCATAATTCAATGCGTCTATTTCATCAGAAAAAGCCAAGTGATAAGTTCCTTTTAAAAATACATTTAATCTATCGTTTAAATTATATCGAAGACCAGCTCCATATTGAAGTTTAAAAAATTCCTCTTGATTTGTAAACCAGTTATTTTCTCACTTTGAAAAAGAATCCCAGCCCCCGCATGAAAGAAGGGAGAAAATTTATCATAGGGTAAGAGGTATACCTCGGCATCTAAATCAACGCCTAAATGCAATGTATTTTTGGAGTTCGGAATTTCAAAGTCTAAGGCATACCCCCTTAGACTAGCCCCGAAATGAGGAATGAATCTGCGATGGTAACCTAGTTTAACCTATATAATCAAAATCTCTCGCGCCATAGTCTCCCAAAAATCTATTAAACCCTAATTGGATTTCAAAAGCGTTTGTATAATTTAAATCAATTTTTTTACGGTTATACAGTTCAACAGCCTGCTCTTCCTGTTTCTCTTGATTATACTTCTCAATTAAAGTCTGTGCCTCTTCTGGGTTTTCTGCCGACCAAATTTTCTCTTCTAAGCCCTCAATGATGATGGCCTCAACAGCTTTTTCAATAGCCTCTTTGACTACCAATTGTAAAGGTTCATTTTTAGTATAGCCAGTTTCTACCTCTAAAAGTCTTTGGAAATTTACATACCTAAATAAACTTGCATCAATAGCTTGAGACAAAATTGTTTTTGAAACATAAACAGTCCTTTAAAATTTCACCATTTGAGTGGAAATGGCGCGTAAATATACCGTAATACGATCCTGTTTATATTGTGTACTGCCTCCTGCTCCAAAGTATCTTGCGCCAAAGCCTCCTGTTAATATATTAGTATCGTAAGACACCACCCCTCCTTCTAATAGCACACCTGCGAATAGTAACGGAGGTACTGCCGGGCCATTACTACCTGCGTATTCTTGCCTTGTAGATCTAATAATATTACGCTCATTAAGCAAATTACTTAAGTTTTCACGTTCTATTGGCGTAAACCACTCCGAGTCTTCTAATGCTTTTATCAATATAGAAGTTCCTCCTTGGGTTACTGCAGTACTAAAAGAACTCCCGTTTTGAATTTCTTTATACTGCCCTGTTTGATCTTTAAAAGAATAAACACCCACTACAACTTTTTTCTGTGGCTTAGGAAGATCTTTTAAAGTTTTGCTAGCTGTAGTCAATTCACCGGTACGTGCGCTTTGTTGTTTTATAGGCTGATTAAAGTAAGTTCCACAACCAACAAAAAAGCCAGTAACCAGGATAACTGATATGGTTTTCCATCGTCTCATAAATATCCAGAAATTAATTAGGTACTATAATTTGTGTTTGCTCTCCCGTATTAGTGTCTAAAATATTAACCACTAAACCCTCTAGAGATTCATAAATTTCTACTCCAAACTTCCGAATGAAAAAGTTCCTGGTTTTAAATCACCATCTCCCCAACTGGTTGGTGAGTAATGTACGTTCGAGTTGACCTAATAATTGACGATTTAGACCTTTAGCAAAGTCTTCTAATTCAGAATCGGATATCACGATCTGATTGCTCTTCGAAATCATTCTGAGCGTTGGCAGAACTAAGCAACCATTGATAATTGAAAGTATCGCCCCCCAAATGCAGGATTTTTAGGCTTATAAGTTAGTTGTTGTGCGGATACCGCTAAACTAAATATTAATAAAAGCAAGGTTAGGATTGACTTCATAATATTAAAATTTTTGTATTGTTTCTTTATTTCTTTCAATTTGCTGTAAGTAGCCACTAAGTCTCCTCAAAGCATTTTCGGCCATACCTTTCAAGTAATCTTGTTTAGGTTGTGCAAAAAATTGGTAAACAACATCTTGATTAACCAAAACTTGTATTTTGGTATTTCTTCCCAGGTTAAATTGTTCTCTTACGTGCACAATGAACTGGCTATTTATTCCGCTTTGACGATATTATTGTAGAGAAATAGTTATAAAAATCATTTCCAGCTTTGGTTTTCATTTCTTGCGTAACGACCCCTCTTAAAACAAAGCCTACATCATCATTAGCGCTTAACTTATTTAACATATTTTTTACATTAGCCTGCTGATTTTGAATCGATTCATTTTTATTTTCGTTTAAAACCAACCGGTCTTTACCTACCAATTGATCGTCTATATCATAGATCAACAATAGAATAATAATTTTCGCTTTATCATCTAGGTTTATAGTGGTTTTTGAAAGTTCCCTTCCCCTCATTAGGTAAAAGAGTGAATCGACCTGCTTGGCTATTTTTTGAATGATTACTGCCCACGTGTTTTATAACGGATAATTCATATCTTAAACTGGCATTGAAGCTAGTTTTATTAAGAACAGTACCAGTAATCGTTAAAAAATCATCTCGAAAATCAGTTTGTATTTTAGCCTCAATGTTTTGATTATAAACTTGAGAAAAACCCAAATTCACACTAAACAATAAAACAGCTATGTAGTTAAAAAGTCTCAATTTATTGGTTTAATTTATTTATCTAAAGCTTCGAATAATAATGCCGCGATCTCCAGCACTTTGCTCTATTTTTAAATTATTTGTTAATCGGTTAGCTCCATGTTGTATGTACTGGTTTTCTCCATTTTGAATCAATTCAAAATTTATTGTGCCTAAAGGATCATTTATGTAACGTAAGGCTAAATTACTATCTCCAGACTGACTTATTTTTTCATAAATTTGTTTTGCTCTTAAGCTCACGCCTATAATATTGTCATTCCCATTTTGACTTAGTCGTACTTCAGATTGATTTGAATTGACTTGAGTAATAACAATATTTCGTTCTCCTATTTGATCAATATAAACTTGATTCCCCAAGGGTGGTATTTGTTCTGACAGTGCACTTGTTTCGGCAAACCGACTCAAAATATTGAGATTGGCTGCATTTTCCTCAACTATTTCTGGATTGTCCTCACTTTGTTCTTGAGCGACGGACACCCAGCTAAATAGAATAGCGCAGAAAACCGTTAAAATTAATTTCTTTTTCATTTTAATTAGTATTTAAAAATACAAGGGTAAACGAACCAAAGAGCTTTCCTCCATATTCATTTACCCTTAGTATCCTCATTTCGAATATCTAGTTGATAATTAACACTAAATAATTGAAATGAAATGGTTAGTTAGTAGGATATTGTTTGCTAAATATTAGTTAGACTGGTTCACCCAAGCTGAGTTTGCACCTGCTTGATTAACGTGACTTGTGTTTCCTAACATTCCTGACTGGGTAACTTTGGCATAGTTATCTGCAGTAATAGCACCTTGTTCTTTTTGCGTGATGTAAGACTTGTTCATTTCACCGTCTTGGTCTACATTAGCGTAGTTAGTGTTTAGTCCTACTCCCCCAGACTGAGTTACTTCTGAGCGGTTATAATCACCCATTTGATCTAAGATAGATTTATTTCCGTCGTCATATTGCTTAACTTTCTCTATGTTTGAGTATCCTGGAGCTAAATATGCACCTGAAGTTTCCTGTCTTGATTCAGCACGGTTGTCATTACCCATTTGTTCGATATCAGAGAAGTTACCTTTAGACTGATTTGGTCTAGCTATTTGTCTTACATTAGCATAGTTATCATCTCCTTGCTGGTTAACTGTAGACTTGTTATTATCATAAGTTTGGAAGATTGTAGAACGGTTACCCTCTCCGTTTTGAGTAGCTTTTGCCCAGTTATCTTCGGCATTCATCCCGTTACCTTGCTGTATATCTGAACGGTTATCTTGCCCGTCTTGATCTACATAAGCTTTGTTTCTATCTCCCTGTTGTTCAACAGTTGATCTTTGTTGAGTAACCAAACCTCCGTTTTGATCTACTTTTGCGTAGTTTGAGTCACCACTTGCAGGATTACCTCCCACATTTCCTTTTTGGTCTACTTTAGAGTAGTTATGCCCTATTTGATCGATGTCGGCTTTGTTACCTGTAAACTCTTGGTCTACATCACTATTATTGTTACCACTTTGATCTACCCAAGCTTTATTGGTTACACCAGTTTGATCTACATTACTTGTGTTTTGAGCGAAAGCAACAGCACCAAAAAGTAGAGCGGCTGCACAGAAAATTGATTTTTTCATAATTGTAATTTTTAGTTAAAAATTAATTAAAGATTGATTAGGATTAGTTTTTAAGCTAATCGGTTTTTAGGTTAATGTCTTCCGTTAGTATAAAAGACACAAAACTCATAAGCTTATAATAAAGAAAATGCAAACCTAATTTCATTTTCTTTGAATTCGATTGGGTGTTAACGGTCCCTTTCGGATCGATTGTCTTTGGAATTTCTTCCGCTAATAATCTGGTACTAAATTACATACAGAAGTCGCCCTTTCAAACAAATTTCACACATTCTCGTTTAAAACTCTATAAACTTAGTTAAAATGTCATTTTTTAACAATCGAAAGCGGTTAATACGTGATTTTTTATTTTAAACGCAATAATACTTTCAAAAATTTAAAATAAATTTTACCTATTTAAAAGATCAGATATCAAACTACTTGCTATTATGGCTTTTTTAAAAATTTTATAAATTAAATATCCCCATTACTGGTTATAAATCAATAAGTTAAGACATTCAACTCTAATGTCTTTTGTTGCGTTTGGTCTATTTATCGATTTAAGCGGCTAATAAAGGATTAAAAAAAAGTTAAAAGAGCTCGAATTGAGTGATCTATACCCTTCTTAATCAATTCAGAACAAAAAAAAACTGCACCCGTTTGAGTGCAGTTCTTAATTTATTGTTTTTATTTTTAATGGATTAACAGCATTTCACGGTATTTAGTTAAAGTCCATATTTCATCATCAACCAGAAGCTCTAATTTATCACAATGATACCTGATTTTCTCAAAAAACGGTTTTACCTCAAAACAATATGCTTCTGCTCTTTTTTCAAGATCTTCAAGTTTATTCGCTTTTTTACGCTGATCTATCATGGCAGTAATTCCAGAATTGATCTGTTCTATATGATGAGAAATTTGTTCAATTATATTCAACTGCTCCTGTCCGTAATTTTTAAAGCTATCTCCGTAAATCTCTTTGAGACCTTTTACGTTTTTAATTAAGATATTCTGATAACGAATGGCAGTTGGGATTACGTGATTGCGGGCAATATCGCCCAAAACTCGTCCCTCTATTTGTATATGTTTAGAGTATTCTTCTAAGTTAATCGCATGACGCGCTTCTAGCTCAATTTTATTCATCACCCCCATTTCTTCATATAACTTAATAGTATCGGGGTGCATTTGAATTTTAAGTGCTTCGGGGGTGGTTTTATTGTTGCTTAACTTTCTTTTTTTAGCTTCCTTCTCCCAGGCTTCTCCATATCCATCGCCCTCAAATCTTATTCGCTTTGAGTCGCGAATATACTCACGTAAAACATTAAAAACCGCATCATCTTTCTTAAGCTTTTGATCTTTAATTAAAGAATCAACTTGTAACTTAAACTCTTTTAATTGTTTTGCAACAATCATATTCAACAACGTCATGGGTTTAGCACAGTTGGCAGTTGAACCTACCGCTCTAAACTCAAATTTATTTCCTGTAAAGGCAAAAGGGGAAGTTCTATTTCTATCGGTATTATCTAGCAAAATTTCGGGAATCTTACCCACCACATTTAATTTCAATTCTGTTTTCTCTTGTGGAGACAATTTCCCATCGGTTACTTTTTCTAATTCGTCTAAGACGTTTGTAAGTTGAGAACCGATAAATACAGAAATAATAGCTGGTGGAGCCTCATTGGCCCCCAGACGATGATCGTTTGATGCAGTTGCAATTACAGAACGTAGAAGCTCTTCATTATCATTTACCGCTTTAATCGTATTTACAAAAAAGGTAAGGAATTGTAAATTTTTCATAGGCGTAGAACCTGGACTCAATAAATTTACTCCCGTACTAGTAGATAGAGACCAATTATTATGCTTACCACTACCATTAACTCCTGCAAATGGCTTTTCATGAAAAAGTACTTTTAATTTATGTTTCTCTGCCACCTTCTCCATGACGTCCATAAGCAATTGGTTGTGATCTACCGCCAAGTTGGCTTCTTCAAAAATAGGCGCCAATTCAAATTGACTTGGTGCTACTTCATTATGTCTCGTTTTAACCGGAATACCTAAAAGCATACACTCGTTTTCTAAGTCTCTCATGTAATCTAAAACACGCGAAGGTATCGCTCCAAAATAGTGATCATCCAATTGCTGGCCTTTAGCTGCAGAGTGCCCAAGAAGGGTTCTACCCGCTTGCATTATATCTGGTCTACTATTGGCCAAAGAGGCGTCTATTAAGAAATATTCTTGTTCCCAACCTAAAGTTGTAATCACTTTATTTACTTTCTTATCAAAATACCGTGCTACCTCTGTAGCGGAATGATCTAATACTTGTAATGAGCGTAACAAGGGAGTTTTAAAATCTAAGGCTTCTCCTGTATAAGAAACAAAAATAGTAGGAATACATAAAGTTGTACCTAATATAAATGCTGGTGAAGTAGGATCCCAAGCCGTATAACCGCGAGCTTCGAAGGTATTTCTTATTCCTCCATTAGGAAAACTCGAAGCATCAGGTTCTTGCTGAACCAATTGTCCACCTCCAAATTTTTCTATAGCCGCATCTCCCATTTCGACATCAAAAAAGGCATCATGCTTTTCTGCCGATGATCCGGTAAGTGGTTGAAACCAATGTGTATAATGGGTCGCTCCTTTGGCTATAGCCCATTCTTTCATCCCTGTGGAAATGTGATCTGCGACATCTCGCGAAATTTTGCTTCCCTTATCAATAGCATCCATCAAACTTCGATAAGAACTCTTGGTAAGGTATTGGCGCATAGCCATTTCATTAAATACATTTTTACCAAATATTTCTGAACGGCGAGGTGCTTCAGATACTGGTACAGGTTGGCGATTTAAAGCTTCTTTTAGTGCTTGAAAACGAAGGTTTCCCATGTTGTGTGTGTGTTTTTAATTACCCTACAAAAGTAAATTAAAAATGAAAACACCCCCTAAATTTGATTATTTTTTTGAAAAAAAATAACATTTCAAACAAGCACCCCCTAAAATAAGCATCTAAACAAAACTTAAAGCGACAAAAATCGTATAAGCAATAAAAATCACAAATCCTTTATACCTAGTAAAAACAAATTTTTTAGGCAAGAAAATTAAAGGTAACAAGATTAATGCAAAACCCAGCATCCATAAAATATCGACACTTAATACTTGTTTTGACTGCATTACAATTGGTTTTATAATAGCCGTTAGACCCAGTACAGAAGCTATATTAAATATATTTGAACCAATGAGGTTACCTAAAGACAAAGCTTTTTCTTTCTTTAGGGCAGCAATTACAGAGGCTGCTAATTCAGGAACACTGGTCCCAATAGCAATCATAGTTACCGAGATAACTCGCTCACTAACGCCTATAGCCTCGGCAAGATCAACCGCTCCATTAACGAGCAGCTCCGAACCAAAATACAAAGCACTTATCCCAATTATTAACCAAGCAATTATTTTAAAAGAACTCGTTGTTTGCAGCGCTTCATCTACTTCGTCGGGAACCACATCGGCATTTTTTCGAGCTCTTCGAATTAATAAAATCAAATAAGCTATAATTCCCAATAAAAATACCAAGCCTTCAAATCTACTTATTGTGCCATCATTAGCTAAAAAACCGTAAAGCAGTAATGAGAGGCTTACCATTACAGGCCAGTTGAACTTATAGAAATCTTTATCTATTGCTAAATCACCAATTATAGCTGTAATACCTAGAACCAGCCCTATATTAGCGATATTAGACCCAATTACATTCCCCAGACTTATATCCGAAAACCCTTCTAAGGCTGCTTGTAAACTCACCAATAATTCGGGCATAGAGGTAGCAAAAGACACTACCGTAAGCCCAATTACCATTTTTGATATATTAAATTTAAAAGATAGTGCTACAGATGATCTAACCAAAAATTCGCCGCCAACAACTAACAAGGTTAGCCCGATTAAAATAAAAAGTACAGCCATTTATTTTTTTTGCGAATATACAATTTTTACAAGTTTTTAGCGGTAATCCTAACTACTTCGATAAATAATTATTCTCCTGTCAAAATAGGCAATGGATTATATTATTATTAAATTTCCTGTATAAAAAACAACCAATGAACATGAGAAAATTAATTTTTAAAAGTCTGGCCCGTCTCAACAAAAAGGTGTTACCTAGTTACTCTAAAAAAGGCCTACAAATTGAAAAAGCAAGTAAAATACAGCTAGCAATAATTGCTTATAGAGCTTGGGTGCTCAAAAACGCCTTAAAGTAATATTGACTCAATAAGAAATTAAACTATAGACTTCTTTTTCTCCCAATCGTTTTCGCCCTTCCAAATTGACCAGTTCAAGTAGAAAATTGCATTGCACTACTTCGCCACCCAACCTCTCTATTAGTCTTAGAGCTGCACTAGCTGTGCCGCCGGTAGCTAAAACATCGTCATGTAAAAGTACTCGATCTCCTTTCTTTATTGCATCTTGTTGTATCTCAACCTGATCTTGCCCGTACTCTAGAGAATAGGTTTCTGCTAGGGTTTTAAAGGGCAATTTATTTGCTTTTCGAACCATTACAAATCCAGCATGAAGCTCAACTGCCAACATACTAGCAAAAACAAATCCTCTAGACTCAATACCTACCACTTTATCAATCTGTAGCTCCCCAATACCTGCTTTAAATTCAGCTAGAGCTTTTTTAAGAGCATCAGGATGCTGTAGGAGAGGAGTAATATCTTTATATATTATTCCAGGTTTAGGAAAATCTACTATATCTCTTATATACTCATTTAAATTCATTTCACTTTATTTTCTTAATTAATACCTTAACGGATTTGGCTTCACCCAACAACAATAAAAGTAAACAAAAAATAGTTTAATAAATTTTTGCAGTATGGTATAATTAGTATATATTTGCACCCGCAACCAGAAATGGTAGCAAATTTAAGGCCTCGTGGCGCAACTGAATAGCGCATCTGATTACGGCTCAGAAGGTTGCAGGTTTGAATCCTGCCGAGGTCACAAATAAATATTAAATCTCACTTCACACCAATTACGATTGAGTTTGAATGTGAGATTTTTTTTTATTTTGAAAACAATGACAATTGGAATAAAGACGGATCAATCCCATTTTCTGGGTTTTTGAGTTTTTAAGCAAATAATTTTGCTAGGAGAAATAAGAAAAATTCAGATTTTATTACCCCTCTTAATTTTGCTTTAAAAGCTTTAATTTTATCATTAAAAGATTCCGTCAAGGAAAATTGCAATGGTATTAAAAAATTTTAACTATAAAGAGATCTAGATTCTTGTTAACACACTTAAAAAAATGTTCTTCAAGTTAAACAAATTGCTTAGATACAATAGCACTCTATGCAAGTCATAATGGTTTATTACAATCATTACAACCAAAGTCTTTCAACTTTTTGTAAATGACAGAATAAAAAAACCACGCTAATAGCGCGGTTTTTTAAAAATTTTATTGAAATAACTATTTCGTCACTTCACCCTCCCAAACTGAAAAGCCTCCTTCTAAATTAAAGGTAGAACTAAAACCCAGTTGATCCATAATTTGACAGGCCTGAGCACTCCTTCCTCCGGCTTTACAATACACATAAAAGTTTTTTAGATTTATCTAATTCTTGTGTGTTATTCATAAAATCTTGTGGCTCTTGAATATTTGCTAAAATTGCACCCAGGTATATAGCCCTCTTTATATTCTTCTGGAGTTCTCACATCTAACAATACGGCATTTTCATCCTTGGCCAGTTGATTTCTCCAAGTTTCTTGATCTAAATTTTTCATGTCACCTATTTTTTAACCTCCGCAAAGTTAATCAAATTTAAAACACCTCAAATAATCTACAAAAGCAAAATTTCAGTAAAACTTTAAAGTATAAAAAAAACAACTTAATTTTGCGCCATATAAATGAAAAGCATTACACCTCAATCTAATCACGTTTTAATTATAGACAATCATGATAGTTTTGTCTATAATCTCGCCCATTACATCGAAATGAATAACTTCATCCCGATTGTAAAAAGACCTATGCTAATCGACCTAAATTCAATTGCAAATTACAATCATATTTTAATTTCACCAGGCCCCGGACTTCCTTATGAGACACCGTTGCTCGCAGAAGTTATAAAAAAATATGGCAGCACCAAAAACATACTGGGGGTATGTTTAGGACATCAAGCTATAGCTGAATTTTTAGGTGCCGAATTATACAACTTAAAGGCAGTTCACCACGGAGTATCCTCAAGAATTACAAAGACAAATGCACCAAACCGTTTATTAATGGGACTACCAACGGAGTTTGACGTGGCCCGATACCACTCCTGGGTAGTAAGAGACCTGCCAGATTGTTTAATCCCTACCAGTTATGACAAGGAAGGATGCATTATGTCTTTTGAACATAAAGAGCTTAGGTTATTTGGCGTTCAATTTCACCCCGAATCTATTCTTACACCTTTGGGCATGAATATTCTTAAAAATTGGTTAACATATTAAAAATAAAAAACATTTAACCGAAAACAATAATGATTTAACTTTTTTTAATAATTTAACAACAATAAATTATTTTTTTTTGATTATTTTCACGGGAATTGCATTTTATAATTATTAATAGTTCACAGTAGTGAAATTTAAAGAATCCATACACCACCATTACATTTTAGAAGAAATCCTGTTAGAACATGGTAATTTTTATTTTGTGCAAACTTTATTGTGGCCGAAATAAAGCCAGAGGTGTTATGGAATTGGGAAAAGCTAAAGGTCTTATTTCAATTGCCCGAGATTTTTATAAAGAGGGTATTCCTAATTTATATATCTCAAATAAAATAAATGAATACGCCATTGATCCCATGGTTTGGAAAAAAGTAATTGACAGCCTTGGTCCTACCCACTACATTGCAATTTCCCGCACCACTTCTTCAAAAGTAAATCTATTATTCGAAGAAATGTTTTACAAAGGAAACATACTGCAAGTTGAAGACCTAAATGAAGCTATAAATTGGTTTAAAAACAATAAAAATCTTTTAAAGAAGAATAAGATTTAACAAGACGTTATATACATTTAAAGTGCTAATTAATAGCTTTTTAAGTATCTTTATCGTATTAAATCGTATTAACTTTAAGCACTTCAAATTTGGTTAGGTGTTTTAGATTAGATGAAGCTTAGGTTAATACAGAAATCGGGGGTTTTTTTAAATCCCGATTTTTTTTTGCACACGCTATATTCGTTAACTTCAGGTTAAAATTTTCTTACAGCTGCACACTAATCTGTACATTTAATTTAAACCACGCAAATGAAACCATTCATTTGCCTATTAAAATTAAAAATTATGAGAAAATTAATGCTATCGGCCTTTTTATTAGGCCTATTTGCCACAAGTTTTGTAGGCTGTAGAGAAAAAAGCGCTACCGAAAAAGCTGCAGACGATATAGAAAATGCAGCCGAAGATGTGGGCGATGAAATTGAAGATGCAGTAGATTGAGCAAACATAAACTACGAACCACAAGCACTCTGGGAAGCCAGAGTGCTTTTTTTGTCTAAAAACAAAATAGCTAGTTGCATAATAATTGCTAAATTTGTTACACTTACAAACTAAAACAGCTATGACCCAATATAAAAATAGTCTAGAATTTGCTAAAGAACAAGACGCCAAAGATCCACTAGCAAAATTTAGAGATGAATTTTATTTTCCTCAAAACAATCAAAATCAAAACCAAATATACCTTTGCGGCAATTCTCTAGGATTGCAACCCAAAAGAACTCAAAAATACATCAACCAAGAATTAAAAGATTGGGCGAAATACGGTGTTGAAGGGCACACCTTAGCTAAAAATCCCTGGGTGCCGTATCACGAGCTACTCACCAATAAAATGGCTAAAATTGTAGGTGCAAAACCTAAAGAAGTGGTGATGATGAATACCCTTACGGTTAACCTGCATTTGATGATGGTTAGTTTTTACAGACCTACAGATAGAAAATTTAAAATACTAATTGAAAAAGATGCTTTCCCCTCAGACCGCTATGCAGTAGAATCACAATTGCGTTTTCACGGAATTAGTCCAGAAGAAGGACTATTGTTGTGGGAACCACCTGAGGGTGAAGAATTATGCCGATTTGAAGATTTACAAAAGATTATCGAAGAGCAAGGCAATCGAATTGCCTTAATGATGATAGGCAGCACTAATTATTATACAGGACAATCCTTTCCGCTTAAAAAAATTGTACAATTAGGTCACCAACATGAGATAAATGTAGGATTTGATTTAGCCCACGGTGCGGGAAATATCCAACCTAATTTACATAAAACAGGAGCAGATTTTGCAGTGTGGTGTTCATATAAGTACCTCAACAGCGGTCCTGGCAGCGTAGGCGGTTGCTTTGTTCACGAAAGACATGAAAACGATTTAAAACTACCTAGATTTGCAGGATGGTGGGGCCACGACAAAGAATCAAGATTTAATATGCGCCAAGACTTTGACCCAATCCCAGGAGCAGAGGGCTGGCAATTAAGCAATCCCCCTATTCTATCTCTTGCTGCTATAAATGCCTCTCTAAGTTTATTTGAAGAGGCTGGTTTTGATAAGCTAATTCAAAAATCAAAAAATCTAACTGGTTATCTTGAATTCCTAATTAAAGATTTACAAGATAATCGCATTCAAATAATAACACCATCAAATTTCGATGAGCGAGGTTGCCAACTTTCCTTAAAATTGACAGGGGTTATCAAATCCCTTTTTGACAACTTAATCAAAGACGGTGTAATAACAGATTGGCGAGAACCTAATGTAATTCGAATCGCTCCAGCACCTCTTTATAATAATTATGAAGATGTCTTTAAAATGGTTCAATCTTTAAAAAAACACTTAGGTTAAGATGCAAGAAAAATCAACATTAATTATAGGAGCTGGTTTATGTGGTAGCTTATTAGCATTACGTTTAGCTCAAAAAGGCTATCAAGTAAAATTAATTGAAAAAAGGCCAGATCTAAGAAAAACTGAGATTTCGGCAGGTAGGTCAATCAATCTTGCTTTGTCCAATCGTGGCTTAAAGGCTATGAAACTAGCAGGAATTGAAGAAAAGGTTAAAGAATTGTGTATTCCGATGCACGGCCGCATGATTCACCAAAAGGACCGAGACGAATTTCTATCTCCTTATAGCGGATTAACCTCAGAGTACATCAACTCTATTTCGAGGACTGGTTTAAACGCACTGCTTTTAAATGAGGCCGAAAAATTACCAAATGTAGAAATCCTATTTAACCACACTTGTCTTGACGTAGACTTAGTGGCCGCCTCGGCCATGTTTAAAGATGAAACTAGCCAAGAAAAAAAGCAGTTTAAGGCAGATGTGATTTTTGGAGCAGATGGAGCAGGTTCTGTAGTTAGAAAAAGTATGTGGGAAGACCGCTTATTTCTATTTAGTTTGTCGCAAAATTTTCTCACTCACGGTTACAAAGAGTTAAGCATACCTCCAACAAAAGATGGCGGCTACAGGCTAGAAAAAAACGCTTTACACATTTGGCCAAGAGGAGAAAATATGGTTATTGCGCTGCCTAATCTAGACGGTAGCTTTACGGTTACCCTTTTTATGGCTTATGAAGGAGGAGAATACAACTTAAACAACCTAAACACTCCAGAAAAAGTAGACGCTTATTTTAAAGAAACATACCCCTCTGCACACCCGCATATGCCAACACTTACTCAAGATTTTTTTGAAAATCCAACGAGTCCGCTGGGCACCGTTAAATGCTATCCTTGGAGTTGCTCAGGAAAAACTTTACTCATTGGTGATGCAGCGCACGCAATTGTTCCGTTTTACGGACAAGGTATGAATGCTTCTTTTGAAGATGTGGTAGTACTAGACAAAATTCTCGATGAAAACCCAAAATCTGATTGGAAATTTATCTTTGATACTTATCAAAAAGAACGTAAAGCCGATGCTGATGCTATTGCCGATTTAGCTATTGATAATTTTCATGAAATGAAATCTCATACGGCTGCAAAAATTTTTCAACAAAAGAGAAAAATCGAAACAGCTTTAGAGCAAAAACACCCTAAAGACTATGCTTCAAAATATAGACTGGTTACTTTTAGAGAAGATTTAGGTTATAACGAAGCAATGAAAAAGGGCCGAGCACAAGATAAAGCCATATTGAGTTTGCTAAATAAAGGAGAAATCAATACCGAAATGAATTTAGAAGATGTGCTTCAAAAAATTAATCAAGAGACACAGAAAATCTTAAATGAAGATGCCATCCTTAGCGGGATGTAAACCAACAGTACATGAATTTAGATAAAGTTGCCCATTTAATTGACCAGGCCACCTTAAAGGCTAAGCCCATACAGCAAAAAGATTTTCCTGATTTAAGTCTGCAAGATGCTTATACCGTACAACGCAAAACCATAAATTTGCGACTAGAGCGAGGTGAGCATATAACGGGATTTAAATTAGGCTTTACTTCTCGTGCAAAAATGGAGCAAATGGGTGTGCACGATCTAATCTGGGGCTTCTTAACTAGTGGCATGCAAATCAATCCGTTTAGCGAAGTAGATTTAAACAAATATATTAAACCAAATGCTGAGCCTGAAATTGCATTTCGGGTATCTCAGCCTATTACAGAATCTATACCATTAAAAGACGTCCCTAGATATATTGATAAGATGGCCGTGGCTATCGAATTAATAGATACCAGGTATAAAAAATTCACCTTCTCTTTAGAAGATTTGGTTGCCGATAATTGCTCATCTGCTGGATACTGCATTGGCGAATGGCAAGATCTTCAAGAAGATATCAGCGATTTACCCATCGCCTTAATGGCAAACAACAAAGTGCTAGAACAAGGCTGTTCATCTGCAATTTTAAACAACCCATTGCAGCCCATTATAGAACTAAGCCGATTAGCCTCTAAAGTCGGCGTAAAAATAGCGCCTGGCCACATAATTTTGGCCGGAGCAGCTACCAAACATATACCTTTGCTGAAAAACAACGAAATAACAACACAAATAGATAAAATAGGAGCCGTAAGCTTCAGAACTAAATAAAGAAAAATGGCAGGAAAAGTAATAGAAGGAAAAGCTAAACCAAGAGGTAAATATCCACACATTAAGCGTGTAGGCGATTTCATTTACGTTTCGGGCACCAGCTCACGTAGAGCCGATAACACTTTTGAAGGTGTTGAAGTTGACGAAATGGGAACTACAAATTTAGATATTCGCAAACAAACTGCAGCGGTTTTAAACAACATTGATGCAATATTAAAAGAAGAAGGAGCTACTTTAAAAGACGTTGTAGATGTCACCTCTTTTTTGGTAAATATGAACGATTTTAAAGGCTACAATGAAACCTATGCTAAATTTTTTGATCAAGAAACAGGGCCAACCCGCACCACTGTAGCTGTGCACCAATTGCCACACCCTCATTTGTTGATTGAAATAAAAGTAATAGCTTATAAAAAACAAGCTTACGCCGGACATTAAAGAAGTTATATATAACTTCTTTAAAACCCTATTTTACTGCATAAAACTAGGGTTTTATTTTTATTTACATTTTTAAATCAGACCACCTAAAATTAAGCAATTATTATTTTAATTAGTTTAATATTTCAAAATTATAACGCCTCATATTTGATCTTCTGGCGTCTCAATTAAATAATTTAAGATAAGGAAAAACCAAGCATCCTAAAACAAGAAATTCTATATTTGTAGAAAACCAACTAATTGATGCTACGCATACAGAATTTTATCAACGGGAAACTAATTGATCCCGTTTCGAACAAATGGTTAGACAATATAAATCCTGCTTTAGGAGAAGTATATGGTCAAATACCTAACAGCCAAGAAGAAGACGTTCACCAAGCAGTGATTGCAGCAAATAAAGCATTTGCCAAGTGGTCAAATACCAGTATAGAAAATAGGAGCGAATGCTTATTAAGAATTGCTAATGGTATTGAAAAGCGTCTAGAAGAGTTTGCCCAAGCCGAATCTATAGACAATGGAAAACCCTTAAGTCTAGCTAAAAAAGTTGATATTCCTAGAGCTATTGCTAATTTCAGGTTTTTTGCCAAAGCTATAACTCAATATGCAAGTAAATCGCATCAAACGGTACACACCAACAGCATTAATTTCACCCTCAGAAAACCAGTAGGAATAGTTGGTTGCATTTCTCCTTGGAATCTACCACTCTATCTCTTTAGTTGGAAAATAGCACCAGCTTTGGCTGCAGGAAACTGTGTAATCGCAAAACCAAGCGAAGTAACTCCAGTCACTGCCTTTTTACTCAGTCAAGTTTGTCAAGAAGCTGGTTTACCACCAGGAGTTTTAAACATTGTACACGGATCGGGTGAACACTGCGGTCAAAATATCGTAGCACACCCCTCGATTAAAGCCATCTCATTTACGGGAGGCACTAACACAGGACAACATATAGCCCGTACGGCTGCACCCATGTTTAAAAAACTTTCGCTCGAACTAGGCGGTAAAAACCCCAACCTTGTTTTTGCAGATTGTGATTATGAAAAAATGTTAAAAACCACCCTTAAATCTTCATTTGCCAATCAAGGTCAAATTTGCCTTTGCGGAAGTAGAATTTACGTAGAAGAAAGTATTTTCGACAAATTCAAAAATGACTTCGTGGCGGCTACCAAAAAACTTATTGTGGGCGATCCCAAAAACCCCAATACAGATTTAGGAGCTTTGGTTTCTCAAGCCCATCTTGAAAAGGTTTATAATTACATAAAACAAATAAATTCCGCAGAAACTAAAGTTCTTGCGGGTGGAAATTTGGTGCATCCTAAAGGTTTTGAAAAAGGATATTTTTTAGAGCCTACCATTATAGAAGTTAACAACAACCAATGCCGCCTGAATCAAGAAGAAATTTTTGGTCCGGTAGTTACCTTAATGCCTTTTAAAACAGAAAAGGAAGCGTTAAAATTGGCCAACGAAGTTCGCTACGGACTTTCGGCAACGGTATGGACAAATGATATTAATAGAAGCATGCGCCTGAGCCAAGAAATTGAAGCCGGAATTGTTTGGGTAAACACCTGGTTGAACCGAGATTTGCGAACACCATTTGGGGGTGTAAAGGAAAGCGGAGTTGGGCGTGAAGGAGGTTTTGAAGCATTAGACTTTTTTACTGAACCCAAAAACGTTTGCATACAATACCAAGCATAAAAAAATAATTAAATCAACATGCAATTAAACTTAGAAAACAAAAACGCATTAATTTGCGGTAGTACAAGCGGAATAGGAAAAGAGACTGCAATAGCTCTCGCTCAAGAGGGAGCGCAAATTACCCTAGTTGCTAGAAATGAAGAAAGATTAAAAGCAACTTTAGCCGAATTAGCCACCAATCACGATCAAAAACACGATTATATCGTAGCTGATTTTTCTAAACCAGAAAAACTAGAAGCAAACCTTCAAGAGGCGTTGCGTAAAAAAGATTTCCATATACTTTTAAATAATACAGGCGGTCCCGCTGGTGGCAAAATCGCTGATGCCAAAACACAAGAGTTTATCAATGCCTTTAACCAGCATTTAATTTGCAACCACATTTTAGCACAAGCCGTACTCCCTGGAATGAAAAAAAGAGGTTTTGGCCGAATTATCAATGTAATTTCAACGTCGGTAAAGCAGCCTTTAGATGGGTTAGGCGTTTCTAACACGATTCGCGGTGCCGTGGCCAATTGGAGCAAAACGCTAGCCAATGAAGTAGGTGCTTTTGGCATCACAGTGAATAATGTATTACCCGGAGCTACAGCAACCGGCAGATTACAAGAAATCATAAGCAATAAGGCTCAAAAAACAGGAAAAACCCAAGAAGAAATTGAACAAAACATGCAACAAGCCGTGCCAGCAAAACGATTTGCACAACCACAAGAAATAGCTAATGCTATTTGTTTTTTAGCTAGTGAAAGCGCTGGTTATATCAACGGAATTAACCTACCTGTTGACGGTGGGCGTACCAAAAGCTTGTAATTAGAATGAAACTACACATAAGCTCTTAGAATCTATGGTATTAAACCCGTATTAATCGGTTACCTAAAAAACTTAAACCATGAAAAACAGACGATCTTTAAGAATTAACGGACACTCTCATTTACTACCCTATCCAGAAGAAATTCCGGCTTTTATGAAAGAAAAAGAAATTTTCTGGGTTGATGACGAACGCAAATACATGTTACAAAAAAACTGGAAGAGACCTGTAACCGATTCTAGTTTCTTCTTAGACGAAAAATTAGAGTGGATGGAACGGAATCAACTGGATCATGCTGTTGTGCTCAACCTTTCGCAGCTTTACGGAAACGGTTTAAGGGTTGAAGAGATGAAAAAAGCATTACGCTTTCAAAATGATTTTAATGCGCGTGTACAACATGACCATCCTAGTAAATTCACCTGTGGATTTGTGGTGCACCCCGGGTTTGTACGAAGTGCTTTATGGGAGATTGAGCGTTGCGTAGAAGAACTAGATATGCGTCTGCTTTGCTTACCAACACATTATATGGATAGCATTGGTACTTGGCGCTGTATTTTTGATGAAGAAAATGAACCTATTTTCGAATTAGCCAATCAATATAATTTAGCTGTTGAAATTCATCCATATGATGGTGAAAAGTTTATAAAACTAGAGAATACGGCTTGGCGCTTTCACTTAATTTGGATGCTGGCTCAATGTGCAGATGCTTATCATTTTTTAACTTTAAACGGTTACCCTGATAAATTTCCTAATATGCGTGTATGTTTTGCCCACGGCGGACAGCTTGCTCAAATTAATCTAGGGCGAAGAATTCAAGGATTTGACGGCAGACCAGACTTGTTTAAAGGTAAAGTACACCCTAGAAAATCTGTGGGACATCCCAATATCTTCTTTGATACTTTGGTTCACGATACAGGCTCTTTAAAATTATTGGTAGAAAACCAAAAACCTCAACAGATTATCATGGGCTTAGATGATCCTTATCCATTAGGAGAAATGGAAAGCGACTCGCAGTCTTCTTATCCCGGAAAAATTCTAGATTTGGCTGTCGAGCGAAATATTTTAACAAGCGAGCAATGTACCGCTATTTGGGACGATAATATTATCCGTTGGTTATGCGGCAAAGATAAAGACGCTCAAGAAAAACTATTAAAAAGAATTTTAAATTAATGCATTTCTTACCAGAAGATATAGATCAATACACGGTGAATCATAGTTCACCCGAACCTGAACTTTTACAAAAACTCAATCGAGAAACCCATCAAAAAATTTTACAGCCACGCATGTTAAGTGGGCATTACCAAGGGAGGGTTTTAAGCATGTTAACTAAATTAATAAATCCTAAAAACATTCTAGAATTAGGAACCTATACCGGCTACTCTGCTCTTTGCTTGGCTGAAGGCATGCAAGCCGATGGCGTTTTACATACTATTGATAAAAATGAAGAGCTCTTTGATTTTCAAAGAAAATATTTTGACAAATCTTCTTGGGCTAAACAAATCATTCAACACCTAGGCGAAGCTAAACAAATTATTCCTCGACTTGATCTTAATTTTGATCTGGTATTTCTAGATGCTGATAAAAGCAACTACCTCACCTATTTTGAGTTGATTGTTCCCAAGTTGAATTCAGGTGGAGTTATTCTTACCGACAACGTTCTTTGGAGCGGAAAAGTCACCAAAGCATTAAATCCAAATGATGAAGACACTCGGGTATTATTGGCCTACAACAAAAAAGTGAACGAAGATCCTCGGGTTGAAAGTGTAATGCTACCTATTAGAGATGGACTTACCATTACCCGAAAAAAATAAACACTTATAAATAGCGTTCTTTTAAGATATTTAGATGATGTTGGTTGTGCCCCGAAATGATCCAGAGCAAAATCCTAGGTGAAAAGGGGCAGTCGCTTGCTTCTAGCTCAAGATCAAGCTGTTCTACCTTCAATTGTTTCAACAACATAAAAGTATGCTCGCGTACCAATAAAAAATCAGCTTTAAGCTGGTCTAAACTAAGCAAATCGCTTGCATCATTGGCTGCAAAAGCATTCTCATCAAAACCGACTAATGCCGTTTGGTCTCCACGTAAAACTCTTAATAAACGATAAGAAAAAACCTGCTCGCAATCTATTATGTGTTGCCAAAGTTGCTTTATTGTCCATTTTTCTGGCGCATATCGATAATCTTCAAGTGATGCTGGTATATTTTTTAAAACATCTATACTCGCTTGCTTGGTGAGCGAAAGCGATTCTAAAACATACTCGCCTGGTGCGGCATCAAGATAATTTTGATAGTAGTAAGAGGCTTGACTAGGCTGAGGTTTATAAATTTTCATTGGCTAAAATAGGAGACATTTTTTTAACAAAGGCGTAAATTAATAAGGCTATACTTACTCCTAAAATTGCTCCGGCTAAAAGATCTAATGGATAATGCACCCCCACATAGATACGGCTACTGGCAAATAAAAAAGGCCATAAGTAAAGAAAATAAATCCAACTAAAGCGTTCTCTAAAAAAGCAACACGAAATAAGTTGTAATGGCCATAGACGTTGAGGTATGTCCCGAAACAAAGCTAAAATAAGTTGGCTCTTGCAAAACCCGTATTAATTCTTTTAAACTATCTACTTGGTTGGGGCGTAACCGCTGTACACTAAATTTTATCAAACGAGTAATACCAAAAGTTACAGCGAAACTTCCCAGATAACCCAATAGTAGGTATTTACGACTAGCTGCATCTTTAAATTTGTAGAATATAAGACCTAGTAGAAACAAATATAAGGGAATCCAGAATTCTTCTTGGGTAACGAGAATCCAAAACTGATCGTATTGCTCTACCCCTAAACTATTAAGATAAATAAAAAGCTCTCTATCCCATTGTTTAATTTGATCTAGCATTAGCGACGTCTTCTTATCGCTCCTGTGATCTCCTCTATTTCTTCTTTTACCTTATCAACTTCATCGGTAATTTCTTTACCCCTAAAGTCTTCTAGATGCTCATTCGAGGTTTGCGTAATCTCATTTTTAATATCATTGGTGGCGTCTTTTATTTGACGCATACCCTGACCTAAGCCTCTGGCTATTTCAGGAATTTTATCGGCACCAAAAACCATAACTAATATAAAAACTATAAAAGCTATTTCGGCTCCACTTATAAATAAAAAACTGATATACATAATGCAAATATACGAGGGAATTTTCTCATAAAAAAAGCTCACCCGTTAAAGTGAGCTTTTTAGCCTAATTTTGTTGTTTTTTAAAGCGTTCAAATTCGGATTCTTGTTTTTCTTTGGGCCAAGTATTATTAGTGGTATTAACATCGGCTGTTAGCTGATCTTTATCTACCTGTACTTTTACCAGTTCAACCTGGCTAGCCATCACACGTTTTACCTGCCTATCGTTTTTTCTCCAGATTTGTGCAGGATAGGTTACTTGCTTTTCAGAGCCATCGGCAAAAGTATACGTTACTAAAATTGGCATTACCAATCCTCCGGGTTTTTCAAAAGTAATGGTATAAAAATAGTTAGGAACCTCAATGGCTTGACGTTCTACTTCCGTAAAGTTATCTAATAAAAACTCTTTTAAACGCGGTGCATTCTCAAGGGTCGTCTTACTTTTCATCTCATTGGTTAATTCGGTATCATTTTCGGACACAACGTATAAGGCATCTATGTTTTTAGGATTTGTCACCCCATAGTTTTCAAGAAAGGCTCTTCCAGACGCCGTAGGTTGATCGGTCACATAGTATTTCTTTACGGATTCAATACCGATATCGACCACATCGGTAGTGTAAAACCAACCTCTCCAAAACCAGTCTAAATCTACACTCGAAGCATCTTCCATAGTTCTAAAGAAATCTTCTGGTGTGGGGTGTTTAAACATCCATCGCTGAGAATAAGTTCTAAAAGCATAGTCAAAAAGTTCTCTACCCATTACTGTTTCTCTCAAAATATTAAGCGCCGTTGCTGGTTTACCGTATGCGTTATTCCCTAATTGATACACTTGCTCTGGATTACTCATTATGGGTGCAATAAAACTTTGATTGCCTTTCATATAGGGCACTATTTTAGCAGGATCACCTCTTCTTGACGGATATTTTTTTAGTGGTTTAATTGCATTAGGATAGGTTTCGGCAAAATCTTGCTCAGCTACATACTGCACAAAGGTATTTATACCTTCATCCATCCAACCCCATTGTCGCTCATCACTATTTACAATCATTGGAAAAAAATTATGCCCAATTTCATGAATAATTACGCTTATCATTCCAAATTTCACTCGGTCTGAATAGCTGCCATCTTTTTCTGGTCGACCGTAGTTCCAACAAATCATTGGATATTCCATACCTTGTCTTTTGGCGTGCACAGAAATGGCTTTATGATAAGGATAATCAAAAGTCATTCGGCTATAGCTTTTAAGGGTTGAAGCTACCACTTTTGTAGAGTACTCTTCCCATAGCGGGTTGCCTTCTTTAGGATATAAAGAAACCGCCATAACCGATTTATCACCAATTTTTACGGCCTGCATATCCCATATAAATTTACGCGAGCTTGCAAACGCAAAATCACGCACTTGTTTGGCTTCAAATTGCCAGGTTTTTGTTTTTTTAGAAAAACCTTTCTCTGCCTTTTCTGCCTCTTCTTGAGTTACGATGAAAACAGGTTTATCATAAGAATTTTTAGCTTTTTCAAAGCGTTCGATCATTTTTTTACTAAAAACCTTTTTTCTGTTTTTCAATTTACCTGTTGCGTCCAAAATATGATCTGCCGGTACAGTAATATTTACTTTATAATCGCCAAAAGGCAGGGCGAACTCACCACTACCCCAGAATTGGTAGTTTTGCCAGCCTTCAACATCATTATAAACGGCCATTCGAGGGAAAAACTGTGCAATCACATAAGCATAGTTCCCATCTTCCTCAAAATACTCGTAACCAGATCGACCACCATCGGTTACATGATTGTTTAGATTATACCACCATTTTATAGAAAATTGAAACTTATCACCTGGCTGCAAAGCTTTTGGTAAGTCTACACGCATCATAGTTTGGTGAATAGTATAGGGTAAAGCTTTGCCTTTATGACTAACCGATTCTATATTAAACCCTCCTTTAAAAGGCTGCTTAGCATAGGTAGAAACAAATCTATTCATGGGGGTTACCTCTGGTAATTTTTGAGACCTGATTAAATCACTTTTACCCTTTTCTCCTCTAATGTTTTGGTCGAGTTGCACCCAAAGATAGGTTAGCTCATCGGGAGAATTGTTGGTATAAGTAATCGTTTCAAAACCAGATAGTTTTTGGTTTAGGTCATCTAGTTGAATATCCATGTAATAGTCGGCTGTATTTTGATAATAAGCCTCGCCTGGAGCACCAGAACCGGTGCGGTATTGATTAGGGGTGGAAAATTCATCATAGAGCTGCTTAAATTTGTTCTGGTTGGTATGTCCTGCCTCTACCCTATTTTTTTCTTGAGTCTCCTTTTTCTCTTGTGCATTACCAAAACCTATGCAAATCATAAAAATAAGAATGGTTTTGATAGCGTTTGTAGTATTCATAAGCTGAATTTTAAATTTGAATGCGCCCTTCTGGTTTTTCTTTTACCAGCAGCAGCGAATTGATATTACCATTCCGTGTAAAATGAAACAGATTTTTTTGAGTTTCGTATAAATCAATTAATAAAGTGTTTTTCACTTTAATATCATTTATGGTTCCCTCAAACTTCCCCTCAAAAAAACACACTATTCGGTCATCTTCAAACTTACTGCCAATATAGGTCAGGTTTTGATGGCGACCGTTGAAGTCAAGTCTAAATTTTTGATCAAAATATTTTTGAATAAAAGTTTGAGTTTTTTCGTCAAGTTCACCTGAGGTTAATCGTAAAGATTTATCGTAGCGAGTTTGTAAAAGCAATTGAAAATCATCTACGAACAAGCGACTAATTACTTGAACCTCTCCTGTCTCTTCTTTATGCATTACATCGGTAACACTAACATAAAACTTATGTTTAGATAAGTTTGTAAATAAAATGAAACCCAAAATGATGGGCATAAAAATTAGTTTTGGCTTCACTCAGTAATCTCTTTTCTCTTTAGATAGGTCGTTTTTATGGATTTGAAAAATTCTAGCATCTGCAATTTATCTTTGTGACCTAACATTTCTTCAAAATTACTGAACTCTAAACAATAATATATAAAATCTTCGACAAAATATTCTGGAATTTCTAAGTCATTGATAAAATAATACTGTGAAAATAGGGAGAATACTTCACTTACCTTTTGCTCTAGCTTTTCATAGGCTACTTGACGTTTAAGCACTTTTAATCTCCCAGAAATCATATTTAACAAAGGGTCTAACGGTAGACCCGAGCCACTGCTCATAGCGGTATACAACCGGCGTTCTGCCAAACTGGGCCTTTTAATAGTAGGAAAGCCAAGATCTTCATTCCGAAAAATAGGTTTTAATTCTAATTGATTCACATCGGTCTGCAAAATACCCTCAAGACTAATATTAGAAACCTCAACTTGCTCTAGTTCATTGATTAATGGAAACAAATAAACTTTTAATGTCTTTTCAAAAGATGCCTCTTTTACAAGCAACGAATAAGGCTCATATTGTAAAGAAGAAAATACCAATGTATCATTTGTTTTCGCTTCAATAGTAAATTGGCCGTCGGCTTGACTTACCACTCCTTTTTTGGTGTTTAAATTAACGATATTTACTTCACGTTGCGCAATAGAGTCGGCTATGATCACCCCTTTTATTGTGCGTAAACTTTGGGTTTGAGCAAAAGCATGGCTAGAGAATATTAGCAGTAAAAATGCTAAAGGGTGAAACATTTGCGCAGTCATAAAACAAAAAAGGTATTAATGAAATGGAATTTAAAAAACTATCCCAATACTTTAAAAACGCATCATTTTTTTAATTGTTGCAATTTGAATTCTTCACTCTTTTCAATTAAATGCTCGATTAAATTTAATTCATTGCCTTTTTTAAAAAATTTTCTATCTATTTCTTCATTTTTTAGATAATCAATAAACGCTGGAATTCTATCGCTTGGCACCTCTATATATTGTTGAAAAAATGGACTTTGTTCAAGCGCCATAAGTTCTTTATCTAAATTCTGATTCTCTTTTTCACGGCTTCCTTTCACAATTGCCTTAATCATGTTTGTGAAATTTAGACCATTGGTGAGGTAACTTTTTTCAATGGCTATATTTTCTACAGCAGATTGTTCATCTGGTCTAAATTTATAGCGAAAAGTATAAGCTTCTTCATTAAAATTAGGTCGTGCTTGCTTCACCTCTTCAAGGCTTATTTTTTGAACATCGGCAATTACATCCCCCGAAAGGTTATAAGGCTTGACAGTAACTTCTTCTAAAACATTTTCAGAGCCTTTTATCTTAATATTTATAATTTTATTATCTATTACGCCTTGGTCAACAATAACTTTAAAATCTTCAAATTGCACCGAAGAAACCAAAAGCTGATCGTTAAGACCTACTTTAATTATAAATTCGCCGTTATCACTAGTAAATACACCACTAGCTGTATTTAAGTCGTAAATAAGTACATCATTTAAATTAAAATAATCGTCTAACATTATTTTACCCTTTACAAAAACACGCGAGTCTATCTGTGCGTATAGGCTACTGGATAATAGAAGAAGCAGAAGTACAATTTTTTTCATAACTAAGCTAATATCAGGTTAAAATAGGCATAAACTTTTGTGTTCGTTGCCAAATCAAATAAATTTACCTAAAATTTATGAAAAATTAAATACTTATGAATAGTATTATTGCAAGTACGTCTACGGTTCATGGATCGAATTACCTAGAATATCTCAAACCTGAGTTAGAAATTCTTTTTAGCGGATGTAAGTCTATTTTATTTATACCTTTTGCAAGACCTGGAGGTATTACACACGAAGAATATACAGAAAAAGCTAAACAAGGATTGTCTTTTCTAAAAGACACAACGATTGTAGGATTACATACTTTTAAAAATTATACCGAAGCCATTCAATCTGCCGAGGCTATATTTACCGGAGGTGGTAATACTTTTTTATTAACCAAACAGTTACAAGAAAATAACTTATTAACTCCTTTAAGAGAGAAGATACTAAGAGGCATGCCTTATTTAGGTACTAGTGCAGGGAGTAATATATGCGGTAAAACCATAAATACTACCAACGATATGCCCATCGTATATCCGCCTAGTTTTGAAGCTCTTGGTATTTTAAACTTTAATATAAATCCGCATTATCTAGATCCAGATCCTCACTCAACCCATAAAGGCGAAACCCGCGAAACAAGAATATTAGAGTTTTTAAACCTTAACTCAACACCCGTCGTAGGGTTACGCGAAGGCAGCTGGATAAGAATTCAAGGAGATTCTTGCTTACTTAAAGGAAAACTAAATGCACGCCTTTTTTTACCCAATAAAAAGCCAAAGGAGATTGCGCCAGATTTTAATTTTAATACCCTAGGATAAATGAACTACCAAGCCATATTAAATATCATAGAAAAAGACTTAGTAAATTATGACGATTTAGGTAAGGTAGCAGACTATATCCCAGAGTTAGCTTTTGTACCCCGTCATAAATTTGGCATGAATTTGGCTTGCATTAGCGGTGAAAATTTTGGTTTTGGTGATCATCAAGAAACCTTTAGCATACAAAGTATCTCAAAGGTATTTACCTTAGCTTTAGCCAAGAAATATGCGAAAGGCATATGGAAACGAGTAGACGTAGAGCCCTCTGGGAATGCTTTTAACTCTTTAATGCAACTCGAACAAGATAAAGGAGTTCCTAGAAACCCTTTTATAAACTCAGGTGCTTTGGTAATTGCAGATATTCTGGTAAGTACATTCGACAACCCAAAACAAGTTTTATTAGATTTTGTACACGAAATAACCAATGATACCAGTATTGCTTATGATGAAGAGGTCGCTGCCTCAGAAAAAAAGACAGGTTACAGGAATGTGGCGCTTGTAAATTACATGAAAGCGCTAGGAAACATTCGCAATGACATAGATTTGGTGTTAGATTTTTATTTTCACCAATGTTCGCTAGCTATGTCTTGCAAACAACTTGCAAATGCTTTTATGGTTTTTACGAATGATGGTATTTTATTACACAATAATAAACAAATACTAAAAGAAAATAGCACCAAACGAATCAATGCTCTTATGCAAACTTGTGGTTTTTATGACGAGGCAGGTGAATTCAGCTTTCGTGTAGGTTTACCTGGTAAAAGTGGCGTGGGTGGTGGCATTGTTGCTATTCATCCAGACAAGTACAGTGTAGCGGTATGGAGTCCACCGTTGAACGAACACGGAAATTCTGAAAAGGGAATGCGGGCATTAGAAGAGTTAACCAGTTTAACAGGGCTCTCTATTTTCTAATAAAAAAATCCGCTTAAAGCGGATTTAATTTAGAGCGGGAGACCAGGTTCGAACTGGCGACATTCAGCTTGGAAGGCTGACGCTCTACCAACTGAGCTACTCCCGCAAGTGAGGCAAATATACATAAGATTTTGACTTTGCAAAAGAAAAAATTAATTTTATACTATCAAATATAGAGCAAACAAAAAGAAAACCTAAAGATAAGGTTTCAAAGCACATAAATATGGAGAACGATATCAAACACAGAGAAAACGAGACCAACGGGGTTTTTTATATGCGGAATGATAAAGGTGTTCTTGCAGAGCTTTCTTATTTTAAAAAAGGGCAAGATATTATTGTAATAGACCATACTGAGACAAAAAAAGGGCACGAAGGCCAAGGTTTTGCTTCTAAACTTTTAGAAAAAGCCGTAAGGTATGCGCAAAAAAATCAGTTAAAAATAGATCCGCTTTGTCCCTTTGCCGAGGTGAAATTTGAACAAAATAAAGAATATCAAAAATTAAAAGTTTAAATGTACGTTCAAAGCATATCACCACAAGCGGTTTTGCCTATAAGACAAGAAATTCTTAGACCGGGTGCTCATCGGCAAGATTGTAAATTTGAAGGTGATTTACGTAAAGGCACGCTTCATTTTGGTGTATTTTCAAAAAATCAACTTATTGGCGTAGCTACTTTGTTAGTGTCTGAAAGTACCTTCTATAAAACAGGTAAATGTTATCAACTACGAGGTATGGCTATTCGCAAAAAATATCAAAGAACGGGAGCAGGTCATTTTTTAATGCAATACATTTTAAATCACTGCAGGCAACAAAAGGTTGAAAAAATTTGGTGGAATGCCCGTGTAAAGGCTGTGCCGTTTTACTTGAAATTTGATACCGAAATAACAAGCGAAATATTTACCATTGCTGGAATTGGTGAGCATTACAAAATGCAAAAAGTATTTTAATTTGAATAGACGTAATTTTTTAAAAACCAGCATAGCATTGGCAGCTAGCTCTAGTTTACCATTCATCACTTATAGCAATTTGATAGATAGTGAAGAACTTTTGGGTTTACGTAAGCCACTTTTAGTGGGAAGTAAGCATATGCTCAGAAAACAAGCTCATCTTGACTTTCTACGAATGAAGCAAGACGCTAAAAAAGCAGGTATAATAATTCAAGCCGTATCTAGCTACCGAAGCTTCAATAGGCAGAGAAGCATTTGGAATAAAAAATACAATCGGCTTATTAATCAAGGTTTATCTCAGGAAGCAAGTATGCACCATATTCTCGAATACTCCTCTCTACCGGGTACTTCTCGTCATCATTGGGGAACAGAGATTGATATCGTTGATGCCACCAAACCCTTCCCAAAAGAAATTTTAATTCAAAAAAACTATGAGGCCAACGGGGTTTATCATTCATTAAAATGCTGGATGGATGAACATAGCCAAAAATATAATTGGATACTAACCTACCCAAATGAAATTAAACGAACTGGTTTTTCTTATGAACCATGGCATTTTTCTTATCAACCCTTAAGTCAAGTCTATTTAAGCGAGTTTTTGAAAATTGATTTGGTTGATTTTTACCTAAATAGAAAAGACATCAGCGGTTTTGAAATGTTAAGCGCTGACTTACTCAACCAGTACGTCAAAACGCACGTTCTAGGAGTAAATGAATTACTCTTACCCGATTGATTTTACCTCAATAATTAGTGTATTAGAATATATGTTATGTAAATTTGTATAAAATTTCATCAACTATGTCAGAAAAAGCTATTTTACTCATTTTAGATGGATGGGGCCAAACGCAGGATGAAAAGGTTTCTGCAATTGAGCAGGCTAAAACCCCTTGCTTTGACCATTTAATTAAAAACTATCCCAACTCAAATATTAGGACAGATGGTGAACACGTAGGACTACCATCTGGCCAAATGGGTAATAGCGAGGTAGGTCATCTTAACCTTGGCGCAGGAAGAATTGTCTATCAAGATTTAGCCAAAATAAACAAAGCTGTAGCCAATAAATCTCTTCTTGATGAGCCCGTACTTGAACAGGCTTTTGATTATGCCGTGAAAAATGATAAATCCATTCATTTTTTAGGTTTGCTAAGTGATGGCGGAGTTCATTCGCATATCAATCATTTAAAAGGATTATTAGAAGCTGCGCATAGTTTTGGCGTTACACGTAAACGAGTACATGCCTTTACCGATGGACGAGATGTTGATCCGCATTCAGCAAAATCTTACATTCAAGACTTAGACGCTACCCTTGAGAAAACAAACTCTTTATTAGCCTCTGTGATTGGGCGATATTATGCAATGGACAGAGATAAACGCTGGGAGCGTATAAAAAAAGCTTATGATTTATTGGTGCATGGGAAAGGCCATTTAACACATGACATTTTTAGCGCAATAGATCAGAGTTATAAAAATGATATCACCGATGAATTTTTGGAGCCTCATTTCTTAGCACACAGCGAAGAAACACGCATTCAGGAAGGTGATGTTGTCATATTCTTTAACTTTAGAACCGATCGCGGTAGACAGCTAACCCAAGTTTTATCTCAAGAAGAAAATCGTGAATATGATTTGAAGCCTTTGCCTTTATATTATGTGACGATGACGCAATATGATGATAATTTTAAAAACATAAATGTTGTTTTCTCAAAAGCAAACATAAAAGCTACACTGGGTGAGGCACTTTCTTTTATGGGGAAAACACAATTGCGGGCGGCCGAAACAGAAAAATACCCGCACGTTACTTTTTTCTTCTCTGGCGGACAAGAAACACCATTTCCTGGAGAAGAACGCATATTGATAAACTCTCCGCAAGTCGCAACCTATGACCTCAAACCCGAAATGAGCGCCCCTGAGTTAACCGAAAGCTTGGTTGATCGCATTCAAGAAAATGACATCGATTTCTTTTGCATTAATTTTGCCAATCCAGATATGGTGGGTCATACGGGAAGTCTACCAGCCGCTATTAAAGCCTGCGAAACGGTAGACACGTGTTTGAGTAAGATAATTGAGGCTGCAAAAGAAAATTACCATATTTTGGTACTTGCCGATCATGGAAATTGCGAAAAAATGAAAAATGAAGATGGAAGTCCGAACACTTCACATACTACTAACCCTGTACCCTGCATTCTTATTTCTAATGAATCGAAAAAATTAAAAGACGGCATTTTGGGAGATATAGCTCCTACTATTCTCGACCTAATGCAATTAGACAAACCAGAATTAATGACCCAACAATCACTTTTAATCTCATGAAAAAAGCAATCTTACTTCTAGCCTCACTTGCCCTTTGGTCTTGTGGAACCGCTACAAAGAATACAATTCAAGAAACTCAAACAGAAGCGACTAGTTATAAAGACTTAAATAATTATGCTTTTACTGGTGATTTTGAGGTAGAAGACATCAAACGTTCAAAACACAAAGCTTGGTTTGAAGCTGGATATACTAATTTTAAGCTTAGCGAATCAGAGAAGAAAACGCTTAAAAAGCACCTTAAGAAATATAAAATTATTGGTTTTGTAGGAACCTGGTGCCCAGATAGTAAGAGGGAATATCCTAAACTAATAAAATTACTCGACGAGATTGACTTCAAGTCAGGAGATGTGAAAACTTATGCGGTTAACCGGATGAAAAAGACAAGTGAAGGCATTGAGCAAAAATTTAACATCAGGTATGTACCTACGTTCATTTTCATCAGCAAAAAAACTGGGAATGAAATAGGACGATACGTTGAAAGACCAAATGAGAATTTTATAAAAGACATCATTCAAATCGTTACCCAACAAAATTACACCCCTTATCGTTAAAATAATGAGCAACAGTAAATCGCTTATCATAGCCGTTGATTTTGACGGCACCATTGTAGAAAATAAATACCCTGGTATAGGCAAACCTAAAATGTTTGCTTTTGAAACCTTAAAAAAGCTACAAAAAAAAGGACATCGATTGATTTTATGGACATACCGCTATGGCAGAGAGTTACAAGAAGCGGTAGATTTTTGCGAGAAGAACGGTCTCACGTTTTATGCGGTTAATCAGAGTTTCCCTGAAGAGGAATATGATGCTATAGTAAGCAGAAAAATAAATGCCGACTTATTTATAGATGACAGAAATATAGGTGGTTTTTTAGGCTGGGGAGAAATTTATCAACTACTATTCAAAGAAAAACCACAAAACCATAGTAAGAGTAAAGGGTGGTTTTCATTTTTAAAGAAATAAAATATGATTATACCAAAAAGCAAAGAAGAAATAGAGTTAATGCGCGAAAGTGCTCTTGTGGTTTCCAGAACACTTGGTGTGCTAGCAGAACATGTAAAGCCAGGTGTAACCACCTTGGAGTTAGATAAAATAGCCGAAGAGTATATTCGCTCACAAGATGCTGTACCGGGGTTTTTAGGCCTATATGATTTTCCAAACACGCTTTGTATGAGTCCAAATGCCCAAGTGGTTCATGGAATACCCAATGACGAACCCTTAAAGGAAGGTGACATCATTTCTATAGATTGCGGAGCGGTAAAAAATGGTTATTATGGCGATCACGCCTACACGTTTAAAGTAGGGCAAGTAAGCCCAGAGGTCGAAAAACTGTTGCAAGTAACTAAAGAATCGCTTTACCAAGGCTTAAGAGAATTTAAAATAGGTAATCGCGTAGGCGACGTGGGTTATGCTATCCAAAATTATGCAGAAAAACATGGGTATGGCGTAGTACGTGAATTGGTAGGCCATGGTATAGGTAAAACCATGCACGAAGACCCTGAAATGCCTAACTATGGAAGAAGAGGGCGAGGAAAAAAATTTGTAGAAGGAATGGTAGTGGCAATAGAACCTATGATCAATATGGGAAGCAAAAGAATTATTCAATTAAATGACGGCTGGACCATACTTACTAAAGACGGATTACCCAGTGCTCACTTTGAGCACGATGTTGCCCTGATTGATGGCAAACCTCAATTATTATCTACCTTTGATTATATTTATGAAGCCTTAGGTATTAGTAGTGACGAAGAAAACGAATTTAAAAAAGTAGTTAATACCACTAAAGCCTAAAAAAAATGATTAAATGGATACTCAATAACGTACCTAGACCACTACTTATCAAAGCAAGTTATGTAGCCAGGCCGTTTTTGAGTATTCTTTTAAGAGGCTCTACTTTTACAGATCCCATAGATGGTAAATCATTCAAACGTTTTTTACCCTATGGTTATGGGAGAACTCGGGCAAATGTTTTGTCTCCATCAACCCTGTCTTTAGAACGCCACCGATTGCTATGGTTGTACCTTAAACGCGAAACTGATTTCTTTAGTATGCCGCGCAAAATGTTACATGTGGCACCAGAGCAAGCCTTTTATCATCGATTTAAAAAATTACCACATTTAAATTATACCACTACCGATTTAGAGTCTCCTCTAGCCGATGTAAAGGCCGATATATGTAATCTTCCTTTTGCAGACAACCATTTTGAGGTTATTTTTTGTAATCACGTACTAGAACACATACCCGATGATACCAAAGCCATGCAAGAGTTATATCGTGTTTTAAAACCCGGTGGTTTCGCTATTCTTCAGGTACCACAAGATATTTATAGGGAAAAAACTTTTGAAGACGACACCATAACCGATCAAAAAAAAAGAGCTGAGATTTTTGGTCAATATGATCATGTTCGCATTTATGGTAAAGATTATTTTGACAGGTTATCTAAGATCGGGTTCAAGGTACAGCCTATTCATTATGCACAACAATTAAGCATAGGCGAAGTACAGAAATTCTGTTTAGATCCCAACGAGATTTTACCCGTGGTTTATAAATAATTAATCGGCTAAGCGCTCTTTAAAAGCTTGAGACATATATTCCTTTTGTTTACCCAAACTATCGATATAAGTAAAGTAAACCGCCTTAATACCATTTTCTTTTTCAAGAAAAGATAAGGTTTTCTCTTTTCCCATAGCCATAATACTTGTAGCGTAGGCATCGGCTTCGGCACAGGTCTGAGCGATTACTGAAGCGCTAGTTACTTGCGTCGTTTTTGCATGACCAGTTCTAGGATTTATGGTATGCACATATTTTTTTCCGCTAAGGCTATCTACCCAAAACTTTCGGTAATTACCAGAAGAGGCCAAGGCCTCGTTTTTAAGTTTGAGCTTATATTGATAGCTCCTATTATCTAAATCAGAATCTATTCCCTCTACGCCAACTATCCAACCGGCATTTTTGTTTAAATTTTTACCACGCGTAACAATTTCACCGCCAAGTTCTACTAAATAATTTTCAATACCTTGCTGGTTCAAGAAATCAGCTATGAGATCAATACCGTATCCTTTGGCAATGGCATTAAAATCAATATAAATATCGGGGTGCACTTTACGGATTTGATTTTGCTTTGTTAAGCTTATTTTTTCAAAACCTGTTAACATCAACAAAGAATCTATTGTATGTTGCGAAAGGTCGTTTAATGCCGGACTGGTTCCAAATCCATAGGCATTTCTTAGGGCGCCAACAGTGGGATCAAAGTAACCATCGGTTTCTAGGTGAATTCTCTTCGAAAAATTAAATACTTCCGTAAAGATAAAATCAACCACTATAGTACTATCCCCTTTATTCACGCGTGAGATATCGCTAGTTTTTAAATAAGTACTAACCGATTGATTAACTCGATTTATAATACTATCAATTTGAGGTTTTTCTACTGCTTTTTTTTGGGTATTGATAAAATACCGTGTACCAAAAGCATCGCCTGTAATAATAAATTCTTGTTGCTGTGGCGCTTGACAGGCAGCTAAAAGGCAAGCCAAAATTAAATAAATATACCTCATACTTTTTTTATACCAGGATAGAGTAAACTATAAGCTTCATCTTTCACCACGGGGCGTTCAAAATCATCACCATGCCCAAGACCAACAGGAGCGTAATAGGTGTCGGCCTCAAACTTTATAGCGTGATCTTTTATTTTTCGTATAAGTTCCTTATCCATTTCAGAAACCTTTTGTGGATGACAAATTGCACGAACAACCACAAAGCTCATTTGCTTTTCTTTTTGAATAACAAATTGTGGGTTCTTTTTTAATTTAGAATTAACCGCTAAAAATTCAAATCCTTGTTTTTCTAAATCTTTTCCTACTATATTCATTGCAAGTTGATGCAATTCTTGTTCTGTTAGCTCTTCTTTCATACCCCAAAAATACTACATTTTGCTCAATGTAAAAACCTGAACCAAAATAAAGAAAGTGTTAAAACAACCTTCTAATTATCAGTATTTTATGATTTTTATTTATCTTAAAAGAAAAAATAATAAATGGCATTTAAAAGAAGAACAGAGAAGGCGATAAATAGATTATATACTGCTTTTCATAGAGGAGAATTACATCCTAATTGCCACTGTAAATGTGCGGTGGGCAATATCTTAAATCAAGGTGATTTCTGGGCTGCTTTCAGCGATAGCATAGGAGAAGGTAATTTGAGTTATGTAGGGAGGGTAAATCAATTACTTGGAAGAAGGTTTGAGGGCTTTACCCCTCAAGAATTGCTTGATATAGAAGCTGTGTTTTTAAAACGGCTAAGATTTGAAGCAAATGGAAAATTTAGTTATAATCAAGATGATTTGTTCTATGGATTAGAAGCGGTTATCAAGTATTTATGCAAACTCGATCATGAGCCTAATTTACTTTGCATTGAAGAACTATTAGATTATCAACCGAAAAAGACTAGCCTTTTGGTATAAAAAAAGCCTTTTCAATTTAATGAAAAGGCTTTATATACATTATTAATGATGGTTTATCCACCAAAATCATCAAATCTGATATTCTCATCTGGAATACCGAAGTCTTCTCCCATTTTTTGAACCGCCTGGTTCATTAACGGTGGTCCACAGAAATACAATTCAATTTCTTCTGGCTCATCATGTTTTGATAAGTATTGATCTATTACTACTTGGTGAATAAATCCTACAAACCCATCCCCTTCAGCATGAATATCTTCTTTCACCTTCCAATTATCCTCTTCTAAAGGTTCAGACAAGGCTAAGTAAAACTTAAAGTTCGGGAAATCGCGTTCTAATTCTCTAAAGTGCTCGATGTAGAACAACTCGCGTTTAGATCTACCACCGTACCAATAAGTCACTTTTCTTCCTGTTTTTAAGGTTTTGAATAGGTGATATAAATGCGATCGCATTGGGGCCATACCAGCTCCTCCACCAACATAAAGCATTTCTGCCTCAGATTCGTTGATAAAGAATTCACCGTAAGGGCCAGATATAGTTACTTTGTCACCTTTTTTACAGTTAAAAATATAACTTGAAGCCACACCAGGATTAACATTCATCCATTGATTTTTGGCACGATCCCAAGGTGGAGTAGCAATACGCACATTAAGCATAATTTCTCTTCCTTCGGCTGGGTAAGAAGCCATAGAATAAGCTCTTTCTACAGTTTCTGTATTCTTCATCACCAATGGCCATAATCCAAACTTATCCCACTCTTCTTGGAACTTATCTGGAGTTTCATGTTCTTCTGGGTGAGCTGTGATATCAATATCTTTATAATTGATTTCACAAGGAGGAATCTCAATTTGAATATACCCTCCTGCCTTATAATTCATATCTTCAGGAATCTCAACTACAAACTCCTTAATAAATGAGGCTACATTATAATTACGTACTACAGTTGCCTCCCATTTCTTAATTCCAAACACCTCTTCTGGTATATGGATATTCATATCTTGTTTTACCTTTACTTGGCAAGAAAGCCTTGCTCCTTCTTGCAATTCTTTTCTAGTAAAGTGGGGCGTTTCTGTAGGTAGGGCTTCACCTCCACCATCTAAAACATGGCACTCGCATTGTATACATGTACCACCACCACCACAAGCAGAAGGTAAAAATATTTTTTCTTTACCTAAAGTAGATAATAGGGTTCCTCCAGAATCTACCTCTATCTTCTTCTCATCATTTATGGTTATAGTAACCGGACCAGAAGGAGATAACTTTTGTTTTGTAAAAAGCAGTAATGCGACAAGCAGTAGAATTAAAACTAAAAAAGCTACTACGGTGGCAACTACTACGCCAATTGTACTTGCTAAAAACATACTATTCTTGGTTGTTTAAATCTGACACCACTAAGGTTTCAGCAGTTGGGTTAGTATTTTCTTTTTCTTCTTCAAGCATACCTACGCTATTCTCTTGACTTGGTTCTAAAGAAGTAGTTTCTTCATCACCACCAGTTAACATACCACCAAAGCTCATAAAGCCAATAGCCATCAAACCAGTAATAATAAAAGTAATCCCAAGACCACGAAGTGGAGCGGGAACGTTGCTATATCTAATTTTCTCACGAATTGCAGCAATAGCTACAATTGCCAAGAACCAACCAATACCACTACTAAAACCATAGTTCAAAGCTAAATCTATAGAAGCAATGTCTCTGGATTGCATAAACAAAGAACCTCCTAAAATTGCACAGTTAACGGCGATTAACGGCAAGAAGATTCCTAAAGAGTTATAAAGTGAAGGTGAAAATTTCTCAACGATTATTTCTACCAATTGAACCATGGTTGCTATGGTAGCAATAAATAAAATAAACGATAAGAAACTCAAGTCATAATCTGCATATTCTGGGCCTAACCATGTAAGTGCACCTTCTTGTAAAATATACTGGTCTAACAACCAGTTTAAAGGCACGGTAACGGTTAATACAAATATTACCGCAGCCCCTAGACCTACTGCTGTACTTACCTTTTTAGATACAGCTAAGTAAGAACACATTCCCAAGAAATAGGCAAATACCATATTATCTACGAAAATGGATTTAAAAAATAATTCTAAATGTTCCATAATAAATTTTTTACTGAATTATTCGCGTAACGAATTATTAATTCTCTTCTATTAAATCTTTATTTCTACTACGTTGAACCCAGATAATGATTCCCACTACGATAAGCGCCATTGGAGGCAATACCATAAAACCATTATTCTCATATCCTATCGCATAAAGTCCTGTTTTCTCTACAGGGTCTCCTAATACTTGAAAACCAAATAAAGTTCCCGAACCTAATAATTCTCTAAAGAAACCAACAATTACTAAGATTAGTCCATATCCCGCTGCATTTCCTATTCCATCAAGGAAGGATTTCCAAGGCCCGTTTCCTAAAGCAAAAGCTTCAAATCGCCCCATAATGATACAGTTGGTAATAATTAATCCAATAAATACAGAAAGTTCCTTACTTAGCGAGTATGCAAAAGCTTTAAGCACTTGGTCTACAATAATTACTAAGGTAGCTACTACGATTAATTGTACAATAATTCTAATTTTTGAGGGTATTAAATTCCGTAATAACGAAATCACTACGTTACCCACCCCCATTACAAACAGTACCGAAATTGCCATTACAATAGATGGCTTTAACTGAGCGGTAATAGCTAATGCAGAGCAAATACCTAAAACCTGTATGGTAATGGGGTTGTTATCTGCTAATGGGTCTGTAATTAACTTTGCGTCTTTTCTAGATAAAAGTCCCATAATTTTAGTTGTTTAAAGTTTTAAAATAAGGCACATAAAGTTTGATATCTTTTCTAAGCATAGCACTTACACCATCTCCTGTGATGGTTGCACCTGCCAAAGCATCTACCTCATTATCTGATTTATCTTCATTCTTAGGGTCGTTGTTACCTTTAGCCACTTCGATACCTTTGAAGGCTCCTCCGTGCAAGAATTTCTCACCCGTAAAATCGTCCATAAAGTAGCGTTGTTTAATTTCGGCACCTAATCCTGGTGTTTCCCCTTTATGGTCAAAATAAACACCTCTTACGGTCATACTTTTATCAACCGCTACATATCCCCAAATGGCATCCCAAAGTCCTTTTCCTCTAACTGGCATCACGTAAAGCTCTTCGCCCTCTAAATTGGCAACAAATAAAGGAAGTCTTCTTTGGTAATCTGCCTTTTTTGCTTTGTTTTCTTCTTTACTGATGTCAATTAAGTAAGCTTGATCATCTTCGGTTACTTGATCGCCTTGAATTACCAATTGCTTAGTAATATATGTTTTAAATTCTTCCTCAACTTGATCTGTACCAATAAAAACAACATCATTAGCTCCTTCGTTGTTATTCACACCCAAAGCATAAAGTATGTTTTGTTGTTTTTCATATCGTTCATTTGCTTTAATCATTGGTTTTAAACCATTGGCAAAACCAGCTAGCAAACTTCCTACTATAACTACCATCACGATTGCAAAAATGATGGTATAACTATTCTTATCTGTATTAATAGCCATTATTATGCTGTTTTAACTTTTAGACGTTTTTTGCGTTTATTGATATTTCCTTGAATCACGTAGTGATCTATGGTAGGAGCAAATACGTTCATCAATAAAATAGCCAAGAATACTCCTTCTGGATAAGCTGGATTAAATACACGGATAAGAATTGAAATGAAACCGATTAAAAATCCGTAAATCCATTTTCCTTTATTGGTTTGTGCTGCACTTACAGGATCGGTTGCCATATAAACAGCCCCAAATAAAATACTACCTATTATAAGATGCTGCCAAAAAGGAACACTCATTAATCCAAAGAACTTAGATCCTTCTTGAATCCATCCGGCGTCAACTACACCATTAAAAATTAGTCCCATAACTAAGGCACCGATAAGCGTACTTAAGATTATTCTCCAGCTTCCTACCTTGGTGAATATTAAAAATAAAGCCCCTATAATTATTAAAAGCTTAGAAGTTTCTCCTACCGAACCAGGAATAAAACCAAAGAACATATCTTGTAAAGAGTACATCACATCACTATTTTGCGCATAGCTACCCAAGATTGTTTCTCCCGAAATAGCATCTGGTGTACCTGCGCGCTCAACTGCTTCGTGAACCCATACTTTATCTCCACTCATCCAAGTAGGGTAAGCAAAGAATAAGAAAGCTCGAATAGTTAATGCAGGGTTAAGAATATTCATTCCTGTACCTCCAAAAACCTCTTTACCTATAACTACACCAAAGGCTACTGCTACAGCGAGCATCCATAAAGGTATATCAACAGGCACAATTAGTGGCACCAACATTCCTGTTACCAAGTACCCTTCTTCTACCTCATGACCTTTTATTACTGCGAATAAAAATTCTATCGCCAAACCTACTCCATAAGACACAATCACTAATGGAAGAACGGTTACAAGCCCCAATAAAAAGTTATCCATATTCCAGAAAGCAGTACTAAAAAAAGACATACCCTCTGGCATGCCATTGATAGCTGCATAATGCTGGAATCCTGCATTAAACATACCAAAAATCAAACAAGGAACTAAGGCTAAAATAACCGTATTCATCGTTCTTTTTAAATCATCGGCTGCTTTAATATGCGTACCTCCCTTTGTAATCATATTGGGTAAGTACAAAAATGTATGAAGTGCATTAAAGGCAGGCGCCATTTTTTTGCCTTCATATTTCATTTTAAGCTTATGTAAGTTTTCTTTCAATCCCATAACCTTATCCTATTTCTTTATACATTAAATCTAAACCTTCTCTTATAATTTGCTGATGTGGTTGTTTAGACACGCATATAAACTCTGTTAATGCGAAATCTTCTGGCGCCACTTCATACATACCCAAGGCTTCCATTTGGTCTAAGTCTTTAACCATACAAGCTTTTAAGGTTTGTAACGGGTAAATATCTAAAGGAAAAACTTCCTCGTAATTACCTGTAAGCACAAAAGCTCTATGCTCACCATTAGTATTGGTGGTTAGTTCATATTTTTTCTTTGGGTTTAACCAAGAAAAAGTAAGCGCTCTTGAAGTTGATATCTTATCAAAAACGGGCTTGTTCCACCCAAAGAACTCATAATCATCTCCTTCAGGAATAACCGTTACAACAGAATTGGCAAAACCTAAATGCCCACCTTGCTTTTCGGTTTGAACTCCGGTTAACACATCTCCATTAATAACACGAACATTTTCTTCTTTTAAGCCAATTTCTTGAATTATAGGATCTAATTCTGCCCCTATTTTTGTTTTAAAATATTTAGGGTTCTCTAAACTTGAACCTACAAAGGCAATTATTCTTTCTGGATTATATTTCCCTGTCAATAACATCTCCCCCATGATCGCTAAATGCTGTGGCGCTATTGTCCACACTGTCTCTCCTTTATTTACAGGAGACAATTTATTGATTTGAGTCCCTACATTTCCAGCAGGATGCGGACCGCTCACCTGGTGCAATTCTATATCTTTCATTGCGGCAAACAAACCACTAGTTGAATTTACACCAACATGAACTTTACCAGAAGTTAATTTTGACAAAGCTGTTAATGCAGCTTGCACCTCTTTTTCTTTACCTTGGAGTACAAAATCGACATCTGCCGCCAATGGAGCGGTAGAAAATCCTGAAATAAAAATGTCTCTTGGAGTAGTTCCTTGATTGGCGATCACATCATAAGGACGCTGCATTATAAATGGCCAACAACCACCCTGCAACCAAGCTTTTTTGATTTCTTCTGGTTTTGCCGAAGAAGAATCAACCGTATTATATACGGTCTCTTCTTGTTGCGCATCTGCCTCTATGAATATTCTTAAAATAACGCGTTTTGCTCCACGCTCTATTTTGGTAAGTGTACCGCTAACGGGTGATAGAACTTTTAAGTCCTCATTACCTTTAGCATAAAAAATGGGATCACCCTTTTTAAGCCTCCCACCTTCTTTTACAATCATTTTAGGAACCACCAAATGAAAATCCGATGGTTTAATAACATAGGTATTAGATTCACGGGTAGAAACCAACTCTTTAGAGGCCTCTCCTACCAAACGCAAATCTAATCCCCTTTTAACCTTAATGCCTTTTGACATAATCCTAAATTATAAGTTAATATTTGCGATTGCAAATTTAGCAATTTAATTATCTTCTTGACCGTATGATATCGAGTATATTATATTATTTATAATTATTCTAAATTATATGATTTCAGACCGAGACTTTCAAAGCTTGGCAGACCAATTGCTTATATTTACTTTTATTTTAATGGCATGAAAATTCTAAACACCTTAATCTTTCTTTTTTGTTTTCAAATTCTTACGGCACAAATAGCCGAAACAGCACCTCCAGAGTACATACGAAGCATTGAGTTCAAAGGCCAAGACGAGTTTGGAGGAACCCCAATTGTCGAGTTAGGCGCTAATATACAACTAAGCTTTGATGACCTCATAGGAGACAATGCCGATTATTTTTACAAGATAGAGCATTTTAATTTTGACTGGACTCCATCTGATCTGGCTAAGACAGAAATTCTAAACGGCTTTGACGATACCCGCATATTAAACTTTGAAGATTCATTTAATACCTTACAAATTTACACCCACTACAAACTTCAAATACCCAATAACATCACCAAAGGGCTCAAAGTAAGTGGTAATTATTTATTGAGTATTTTAAACGCCCAACGAGAGGTTGTTTTCTCCAGAAAATTTATGGTTTACGAAAATATAGCTTTAGTAAAAGCAGAAGTTAAACGCACCCGAAATTTAAAGTATATTAATGAGAAACAAGTTTTAAACTTTACTATTAATGGTCAGGATGATATTTTGATACAAAATCCTGCTGCCAATCTAAAAACCCTAATTATTCCCAACAACAACACCAAAAGGGCCATTTACAACCTTAAACCTCAATACACTTTAGGCAATGAATTGATTTACCGCTACGATGACGAAAGCGCCTTTTGGGGAGGAAACGAGTTTCTTTTTTTTGAAAATAAAGACATTCGCGCTTCTACAATGAATATTCAACGTACGGCACTTATCGATATTTACAACACCTATCTTTTTGGCGATAAGGTTAGAAAATACGATCCATACACATACAATCCAGATATAAATGGCCACTTCAAGATCAACACCATTCAGGGAAATAACCCAGACATAGAAGCAGAATATACTTGGGTGCATTTTAAGCTATTTAATTACGAACCACTTAATGAAGGAGAAATTCACCTTTACGGAAATTTTAACAACTACCAATTAGACAATTCTACTCGTTTAACTTACGACAATAAACAAGATGCGTACACGCTCAAGTATTTGATGAAACAAGGTTTTTACAATTATATATATGTACTCAAAAACAAAGATGGTAGCATTGATCTTGGGTATTTTAGCGGAAACTTTGATGAAACCGAAAACCAGTATACTATTCTGGTTTATTACAGACCCATAGGCGGACGCTACGACAGAATTATAGGAGTAGGCTCTGCCAATAGTCGAAACATAAGCAATTAACCTACAATTCAAACACTAATAGCTGTTAAAATACGGCTCTTTTCACGCAGTTAAAACTTGCAGAAGTCAATAAAATCTTAAAATTTTACATAAGCTATTTTTTCCTATTATTTTTGGCTATATTTATCAACTTAATTTTGACATTATCAAGTTGTAATTTACAATGATTCAGCAAATAACAAAAGGTATAAAAATTTCGGTTCAAACCAGTTTTGAAGGTGTATTCCTTAAAAACTATAAGGTTAACTTTGCTTTTGTTTATCAAATAACCATTGAAAACCAGAGTAACGACTCGGTGCAACTGAATTCCAGATTCTGGAAAATTAAAGATGCCCTAAGTCCAGATGAAATTGTAAAAGGTGAAGGTGTTATTGGTAAAAAACCAGTCTTAAAACCAGGTGAATCTCACACCTATAGTAGCGGATGCTTACTCACCTCTCCCTTTGGTTCTATGAGCGGATTTTACAACATGATTAACTTCACCTCTACCAAAAAATTTAAGGTACATATACCCACTTTTAAACTAAGTGCACCTTTTGCTTTAAATTAAATACTAACAACCTCATTGTCTTCATTTTAAAATAATTTAAGCGATTGAAAATCGGTTGCCTTTTTCTATTTTTCCTACATTAATTTTGTTACCTTTAGGCCTTTAAAATATTCAAGAATTAAAAATTAAAAATACTATGGGAAAAGGATTTTTTCACGTTCCTCCAGCGGTAAATGAGCCTGTAAAATCATATGCGCCAGGAACCCCAGAAAGAGAAGAAGCATTGGCAACTTACAAAGAGATGTTCAACCAAAAAATGGATATTCCGTTATATATAGGTGACCAACAAATTAAAACGGGAAAAACAAGAAATATGCACCCCCCGCATGACCACAAACATGATTTAGGTGTTTTTCATTTAGCCGAAAAAAGTCATATTGAAACGGCAATAGAGGAAGCCTTGAAAGCTCGTGAAAAGTGGGCTAAATTACCTTGGGAGCAACGCGCAGCTGTATTTTTAAAAGCAGCCGATTTAATCGCTGGCCCTTATAGACAAAGACTTAATGCAGCCACTATGATTGGACAGTCGAAAAACATCTATCAAGCCGAAATTGACTCTGCTTGTGAAATTATCGACTTCCTCCGGTTTAACGTCGAGTATATGACTCAAATCTATGACGAACAACCAGAATCAGACGAAAAAGCCTGGAACCGTGTAGAATATAGACCATTAGAAGGTTTTGTTTATGCTATTACCCCTTTTAACTTTACAGCAATTGCAGGTAACTTACCTTCTTCTGCCGCTTTAATGGGGAATGTAGTAGTTTGGAAACCCTCATCTACACAAATGTTCTCTGCTCAAGTACTTATGGAAGTGTTTCAAGAAGCTGGGGTTCCTGATGGTGTAATCAATATGGTTATGGGTGACCCAGCTATGATTACTGATACTGTACTTAAGAGTCCAGATTTCGCTGGTGTACACTTTACAGGAAGCACCGGTGTTTTCCAAAACATTTGGGCTGAAATCGGTAAAAACATAAATAATTACAAAACTTACCCACGCATTGTAGGCGAAACAGGAGGTAAAGATTTTATTGTTGCACACCCTTCTGCCAACCCAAAAGAAGTATCAACAGCCATCTCAAGAGGTGCATTTGAGTTTCAAGGTCAAAAATGTAGTGCAGCTTCACGTTGCTACATACCGAACTCTATGTGGAATGAAGTGAAATCTTATGTTGAAGAAGACCTAAAATCATTCAAAATGGGATCTCCAGAAGACATGAGTAATTTTATAACCGCCGTTATCGACGAAAAAGCCTTTGATAAACTGGCCAGCTATATCGATCAAGCCAAACAAGATGAAGATGCCGAAGTTATTATGGGAGGTGGTTATGATAAGTCTAAAGGATATTTCATTGAGCCAACGGTAATACTTACCACAAATCCAAAGTACACTACTATGGAAACTGAGTTATTTGGCCCAGTGGTAACCATCTATGTGTACGAAGATGAAAAATACGAAGAAACCCTACATTTGGTTAATGAAACAAGTATTTACGCTCTTACTGGGGCTATCTTGTCTAAAGACAGATATGCCGCTAGACTTGCTACAGAAATTTTACAGAATGCTGCTGGAAACTTCTACATTAACGATAAACCAACTGGAGCCGTAGTGGGCAGACAGCCATTTGGTGGTGCTCGCGCTAGTGGAACCAATGATAAAGCAGGGTCTAAGCTTAACTTATTGCGTTGGGTTTCACCGCGTCTTATCAAAGAAACCTTTGTTCCACCAACAGATTATAGGTATCCATTCCTAGGTGAATAAAAGGGTATAATCCAACCATAAAAAAAATCCGCTTGAAAGCGGATTTTTTTTATATCTATTAATATCGTCTACAAAGCTTTATATTTCATTGGCAAATGCACCACGCTTTTCGTCTCAAAAAATTCTTCTTCAAAGTAATCTTTTAAATCATAAATCTTTGCCGTTTCATATACTGCAAGCTCATCAGAAAGATCACCACCTTTAAGATAGAGAATTCCGTTTTTCAACTCATGCTGCTGGCGTTTAGAAATTTTACCTTTAACCCAACGCACAAAGGTATCCATTTGCGCCACTGCCCTACTCACAATAAAATCATACTGCTCTTCTACTTCTTCTACACGGCAATTGCTAGTACGCACATTTTCTAGGTTAAGGCCTTCTACCACCTCATCAACCACCTTAATTTTTTTGCCTATACTATCTACCAAATGAAAGCTTGTTTCAGGAAAAAGAATTGCTAAAGGAACCCCAGGAAAACCACCTCCTGTACCAACATCCATAACTTTTGCCCCTGGCTTAAAACCTTGAATTTTGGCAATACCCAGAGAATGTAATACGTGTCTTAGATATATTTCGTCTATATCTTTTCTTGAAACCACATTAATTTTTTGATTCCAATCTTGGTATAATTCGTTTAGTTGGGTAAACTTATCGATTTGATCCTGACTTAAACCAGGAAAATAATGCTTGATTAATTCCACGTTACAATTTTATGCAAATATAATAAGAATCGTATAAGCCATCCGTAAAGTCAAACTAATTATTTGCTTCTTTACGCATCTGCTCTTGGTGTTCTAATTCTCCCTCTAAATTGCGCTTACGCTGATTTAAATTTAGAAATACATCTTCTTTTCCGTACATGGTTAGTAAATCACCTGTTTTTACGAGAGAACTGCCGTTAGGAGACCCTAAATATTCACCATCTGAATGCTTAATACCCAGAACAATAATTCCTTCTTTACGCAAGGCCAATTGGTTAAGCGATTTATTAGCCAACCAAGAATCGTCATCTACCCGCAATTCTGTAATTCGGTAATCTTCGGCTAAATGTAAAATAGAAGCATAATCTTTCACTTCTATTTTAGTGTATTTTTTTAATGCCTTACCAATAACTTTAGAAAGGTATTTATCAACCCAAGGACTTTGTACCGCCCACCAAATTATAGCCATTCCTACCACAATAATAAGTAAACCCCACAACAAACTACTGGTGCTATTGGGTAACACAAAGGTCAATATTAAGGTAGACATAGTGGTTACAATACCCGCATTCCCTATAAGCATTAAACTATAAATAATTTTTCTACGCACAGGAAAATTCATTATTTTTTCGGTTTCAGAAGTTGTAAACCCCGTACCTGTATAGGCAGAACGTGCTTGAAAACGAGCAACTTCTGTAGATAATCCCGTATGCGCTAAAGCAATTGCGGCAATACGGGTAATTAAAGCAGATAAACTAACAATGACAAATAATGATATAGCAGGAATCATAAAACAATTTTATTTAGGTGAAAATTGATATTTACCTGCTAAAATACTTATTTTTATCAACCTTGACATTTCTCATAAAATTGGCCGGTAACAATAAAGGCTTTTACGCATAGAAATGTTTAAATTTGGAGCTTATACTATTTTTAAATGAAAAACAACACCGTAAAATTTTCTCGCATTGACACCAATAAGTTCTTTAGGACTCTAAATAAGCGAGTTAACACTTATTTTAAAGAAAACAACATCAACAAAACAGGTAACTGGAAACTTCACCTTAAGACCATAATCATGTTTAGCCTGTTTTTGAGTCCATACTTCATAATGTTAACCTTAAACATCTCCCAGTGGTGGATGCTTTTGCTCACAATAATTATGGGCGTAGGAATGGCAGGCGTAGGAATGAATGTAATGCATGATGCTAACCATGGTTCTTATTCTTCAAAAAAATGGATCAATAAAATTATGGGGGGTAGCATGTATATTTTAGCTGGTAACGTTTACAACTGGCAGGTACAGCACAATGTTTTGCACCACACCTATACCAATGTGCACGGCCACGACGAAGATTTAGAAGCCGGCCGCATTATCCGGTTTAGTAAACACAGTAAATGGCGTAGATTTCACAAGTTTCAACACTATTATTCGGTTTTCCTTTACGGATTATTAACCTTTAACTGGGTATTAACAACAGACTTTAAACAAACGCACCGCTATTTAAAGAAAAAATTAAGTTATGGTAAAATGCCTAATCCTATATGGCAGTGGAGCACTTTAGCTATAACCAAAGCCTTATATATTGCCATTTGGATTGTTATCCCTATGTTGGTTTTGAGTATTTCTTGGTGGAAAATTCTTTTAGGATTTTTTATCATGCACTATACCGCCGGACTAATTTTAAGCATTGTTTTTCAACTGGCACACGTGGTAGAAAATACCGAAATGCCTTTGCCCGATGAAAAAGGAAACTTAAAAAACACATGGGCCATCCATCAATTGTTTACCACTGTAAATTTTGCTACTAAAAATAGAATAATAAACTGGTTTACTGGCGGCTTAAATCACCAAATTGAGCACCATATATTTCCTCATATCAGCCATATTCATTATGATAAAATTGCTAAAATTGTAAAACAAACGGCGCAAGAGTGCGAGTTGCCTTACCACGAATACAAAACAACACGAGCAGCTATAATTGCTCATTTTAAACATTTAAAAGAAATGGGGGCCAAACCAAAAATAGCCCTATCTTAAACCTATTGCTATGAATCAGCTATCAGACAGAATTAACCGGTTAGAGACAAGTGCAACCTTAGCTATGGCTGCCAAGGCGCGAGAGCTCAAAGCGGAAGGTAAAAATATAATCAGCCTTAGCTTAGGCGAACCCGATTTTAATACGCCAGAATTTATTAAAGATGCCGCTATTGCTGCCATCGATGATAACTATAATAAATATACCCCGGTTGATGGTTATGATGATTTAAAACAAGCGATCATCAACAAGTTCAAACGCGATAATAACCTCAACTTTGATAAATCGCAGATTGTTGTATCTACAGGTGCAAAACAATCTTTAGCCAATGTAGCTATGGTTTGCATCAACCCAGGAGATGAAGTTATTTTACCCTGCCCGTATTGGGTGAGCTACAAGGATATTGTGAAAATTGCCGAAGGAGTGCCTGTAGAAGTACCAACTACTATCGAAACAGATTTTAAAATGACTCCGCAACAGCTTGAAAAAGCCATTACACCCAAAACCAAAATGTTGTGGTTTAGTTCTCCTTGCAATCCTAGCGGTATGTTGTACAGTCAAGAAGAATTGAGAGCTCTAGCCGATGTTCTTCAAAAACATCCAGATATTATTGTAGTGAGCGATGAGATTTACGAACATATCAACTTTACAGCCAACGGGCACGCCTCTATGGCCGCTTTTGACGATATGTATGAGCGTACGGTAACCGTTAATGGGGTTTCCAAAGCTTTTGCAATGACAGGTTGGCGAATTGGTTATATTGGAGCTCCTTCCTATATAGCGCGAGCTTGTAACAAGATTCAAGGACAGTTTACTAGCGGAGCTAATTGTATTGCCCAACGCGCAACTATTACCGCACTAGAAGCTCCAGTGAGCAAAATTTCTTTTATGATTGATACATTTAAAGAACGTAGAAAACTCATTTTAGATTTATTAAGTGATGTTCCTGGTTTTAAATGTAATGCTCCTCAAGGTGCTTTTTATGTTTTTCCCGATGTCTCGGAATTGTATGGAAAAAGCTTCCGCGGAAAAACAATCAACAATGCTACCGATTTAAGCCTGTACCTTTTAGAAGAAGCTGAAGTTGCTACTGTAACGGGTGAAGCTTTTGGAGACGCGAACTGTATTCGTCTTTCTTATGCCGCGAGCGAAAAAGAAATTACACAGGCTATACAACAAATTATGGCTGCTTTAAGTTAATTATACTTAAGTTTTAATATATAAAAATGCTTCTCTTAATGGGAAGCATTTTATTTTTTTTAAGGATTATATATTTATCGCTTTACCACTCGTTGAATACTTTCATCTCTAGTACTTTTTAATTTCACAAAATACATTCCAGCAGGAAGTTGCGAAATATCATAATCTTGTTGGTTACTAAAACGTAACAATTCTTTTCTTGTAATCGAAAATACTTTTATGCATTCTATCCCTTCAAAAGTATTTACCTGAAGCGTATTTTGTACAAGGTTAGGAAATAAAGCAACGCCGAATTTATTAAAATCATTTATCCCTTTTAAATTAGAACATATATTTGCTATAGAAAAATTGTCATTCGGTTGATCGATCGCTTGCAAGACTTGCTCACCATTATAATTTCTATTGAACGTTCCATCACTTCTATTTACAATCCAAGCTCGCACATCAAAACGGATAGCAGAATACGCTTCTAAACCACTCTGCAAAATGGTAGCCGTAAATCCAAAAGCAGAATTTCACGAAGAGTTATTTTTCCTTAAAATGGTTTGATTGCTATATCCACAATCATAATCTAATGATTGCCCGAAGGTCAAACTACACAATAATACTAATACAAAAAAAAGAAAACTTTTGTAGCCATAATCTGTTTTGTTGTTAGGTTGGCTGTTTGTTTGGTTTGGTAAAGTTGTATATTAATATTCAATTTTAATAGCTCTATTCATGATATTTACATCCAAAACACCAAAACAATATTAAAACCCACCATTAAATATTAAAATTTCTAAAAAATCCGATACTCCAATTAAATGAATGGAAGTGTTAAGCAGAAATTGTATGAAAAATAATATTTATTTCTTAAGTTATACTTTTCAATTATAACTTAAGAAATAAATATTTTCTGTTTCTAAATCCTGTTTTTCATTAAAGAAGTTAATTTTACTGCTTTTTCATAAAGCGCTTAATTGCCACCCATTGCTTCAGCATATCTCTCGCATCCTGTGCAGGATAACCTAGGACTGTTTTACCAGCTTCAACATCAGCAATAACCCCAGAACCTGCACCAACTGTTGCGCCAGAATGAATTGTTGTATGGTCTTTTATAGAGGCACTCCCACCAATTACAACACCGTCTCCAAGAGTGACAGAGCCTGCTAGACCACTATGTCCAGCCATAATACAAGAACGACCCATAACACTATTATGGGCTACTTGTACTAGATTATCAATTTTACAGCCGTCCCCCACTATTGTAGAACTGAATTTGGCTCTATCTACACAAGAATTAGCGCCAATCTCTACATAATGACCTATAATTACATTCCCTATTTGAGGTATTTTCACAAGTCCTCTACCATCTTCACTTGGTCTATAACCAAAGCCATCTGCTCCTATACTAACATTTGTATGAAAAATACAATGACTCCCAATTATACAACGCTCTCTAATTACTGTACCAGACCAAATAATGGTATGGTTACCAATGTTAGTTTCATCAAAAATGCACACATTGGGATACAAAATTACTTCATCTCCAAGATCCACATCTTTTCCCACATAGCAATTAGCTCCAATTTTACAGCCTTTTCCTATTTTGGCAGTTTCATGAATTACAGCTGTGGGATGTATATCGGTGTCGAAAGCAGGTGCTGGCAAGTTGAATATTTCTAAAACTTTGGCCATAGCAATGTCAGCATTCTTCACTTTAATAATTGCTCTGTTTTCCCCTGGCTCTACGTTTAAATTATCATTAACGATTGCCGCAGAAGCTTTAGATTCTTCCCAATACTTTATATATTTATTACTTCCAATAAAAGTGATTTGGTAGCTTTTTGCTTTTATAATTTCTTCGGGACCTTCAATTTTAATATCTGAATTCCCCACCAATTCTCCTTTTACGAATTTATTGATTTCATTAATAGAGTATGATTTCATTACTTATATAGATTAGTTGATTTTAAATCTAATAGAAATAAAATAAAATTTAATTATTCCCTTTATTTTTTTATCAAAAGTTAATGATTATTTGTCTCATTGGACTAGTACTTCATTATAATTCAAAAAAAAATGTAGTGAAGTTTCGGTTTACCGATTTCGCCAAAACATGGGAGTCAAAATAATAAGCACTGTAAATAGCTCTAAACGACCTATAAGCATTAAAAACGCAGACCACCATTTACCCAACATGGGTAGGCTGTTAAAATTATCAACTGGACTCAGATCGCCAAACGCAGGCCCTATGTTCCCTAGAGAAGAAGCAGCTCCTCCAATTGCTGTCGGAAAATCTAAGCCTAATGCAGCTAATCCCATAGCTCCAATAATAAAGGCCAGCATATAAAGAATAAAGAATCCTAAAATATTAAAAACAATTTCTCCTTTTATTCCCTTACCGTTGTAACGGACTGGTACAATTGCATTAGGGTGTAATGCCCTTTTAAATTCAGCAATTCCATTTCTAATCATAATAATATGACGCACCACCTTTACCCCTCCAGAAGTTGATCCTGCCGAACCCCCTAGGAAAAACAAACCAAAAAAGAAAATAGTTAAAAAGGGGGTCCATAAAGTAAAATCGGCGGTAATAAAACCAGTTGTGGTTATCACCGTTAGAATTTGAAAAAGCGCGTGCCTGAAAGCACTTTCAAACTCTCCCCAAACTTTTGGATGCACTATGGTAGACTGACTTGTATCTGCATAAAAGTAAATTAGTAGCGCTGCAACAATAGCAAAACCAAAAACAAAAATAGCATACCATTTAAATTCATCTTCGTGCAAAATGCGTTGAATTTTTCCCTTAAAAGCAAAGTAACTCATCACAAAATTAGTACCTGCTAAGAACATAAAGACAATAATAATATATTGAATTAAAGGTTGATCGTTCCAGTAAGCAACACTTGCATTCTTAGTTGAAAATCCTCCTGTAGACAATGTACTAAGCGCATGATTAACAGCATCAAAAAAAGACATACCGGCTAAATTCAATAAAATCGTTTCGGCAGCGGTGTATCCAACATAAATAAGCCACAATCTTTTAGCGGTGTCAGCAATTCTGGGTTTTAATTTATCTGCGCTGGGTCCGGGTGCTTCAGCGGCAAACAATTGCATACCACCTATTCCTAAAAGCGGGAGAATAGCTACCGCAAGCACAATTATACCCATACCTCCTATCCAATGGGTAAGGCTACGCCATAATAAAACACCTTCGGGTAATACTTCTATATCGTCTAAAATAGTGGCTCCAGTAGTTGTATAACCAGACATAGTTTCAAAGAAAGCATTGGTAATATCGGGGATAGCATCCGTAAAGAGATAAGGCAGCATACCACTTAAGGCCATAAAAATCCAACCAAAGGTTACAATTATATATCCTTCTCTTTGTTTAAGTTTTTTGGCATAATCTCGGGTTACAAACATGAAAAGCATACCTACCATCATTGTGGTCACAGATGCTCCTGCAATTTGTACCGTAGCACCATCTTTGTAAATCCAGCTCACCAAGGTCGCAATAAGCATAAAGCCGCCATTGCATAACAACAGCAACCCCATAATGTATACAATAATTTTGAAATTAAGTTTAGGCATTATGAAAATAGCTTTTCTATTTTATGGATAGATCGGGGTAATGAGCACACAACTATACGGTCTCCTGGCTCTATCAAAATATCGCCCGATGCTATCATACCCTTACCTTTTCTAACTACGCCACCCACAATTGTAGATCTAGGAAAGTCGATATCTACAATACGTTTACCACAAACTTTTGATTTCTTATGCACAATAAACTCTAGCAATTCGGCATTTAAATTATTAAGTTTGGTCATGGCGACAACCTCTCCTTTGCGCACATACCTAAAGATGGTGTTTGCAGCTAGTAATTTTTTATTGATTAAAGAGTTTATTCCTATAGAATGACTCAATTGAAAATAATCCATATTTTCTACTAGAGCGATAGTCTTTTTCACTCCTTTAGATTTGGCTACCAAACAAGACATGATATTGGTTTCAGAATTTCCTGTAACCGAGATGAAAGCATCCATATCGTGAATATTCTCCTCTTCTAATAAACCCACATTCCTACCATCTCCATTAATTATAAGCGTATCATTCATCTCATCTGCCAATTCAAATGCCTTTTCTCTATCTTTCTCCACCAGCTTGACATTAAATTTGGCATTTGCCAATTCTTTCGCTGTTTGTTTACCAATTTTACTCCCTCCAAGAATCATCACATTTTTGATTTCTTGTTTTTGTTTACCAGTTAATTTATACAGCTGTTCAGACCCTTGCCTACTGGACATAAAATAAGCCTGGTCTCCTTCCTTAAACTCAGTATCACCACGAGGAATTAGCGTAAATTGGGTTCCATAACGCTGTATCGCAATACAAACGAAAGGTATATCAGGAAAAATATTTTGGGCTTCTTTTAATTTTTTACCTAAAAATGGTGCATTACGCGAGAGTTTAAAACCAATCATTGACAAGGCCCCTTCATCAAACTCAAAGGTATCATTAAACGCCGATTGCTTTACCAAAGACTCAATTTCTTTTGCTGCCAATGATTCTGGTGAAATGAGTTCGTCTATCCCAAACTGCTCAAAGCCTACCACATCTTTATGCTCGATAAACTCGGTATTTCTAATTCTTGCAATGGTACGTTTAGCCCCCAATTGTTTTGCCAAAACACAAATGGTTATATTGGTTGTCTCGCTACTGGTTACACCAACCACCAAATCGGCTCCTTTTATTTGAGCGTCATGAAGTAATAAAATTGAAGTTGCATCCCCTTTTATGGTTCTTATATCCAGATGACTGTCGGCATACTCTAAGCTTTCGGCATCCGGATCTATAAGGGTAATATCTTGAGACTCAAAAGAAAGCAGCTTCGATAAATGAAAACCAACTTCTCCTGCCCCTGCAATGATAATTTTCATGAATGGTTTTTTTAGTAGGGCAAAGATATGGCATTTACAATTGGAGATGCCAAGCTCTAACCGATTTTTTTATTTGTGAATCTTATTTTTAGTATTAAAACTTATCTTTGTCAAAAAAAGCCATGGCAAAGAAAGTCACCCCTTATAAAGATTCAAAACTAGCTAAGAAAAAGCAGGTAGAACAAATGTTTGATACCATCTCTGATAATTACGATGGGCTCAATCGTGTCATCTCATTTGGTATTGATACTTCTTGGCGCAAAAAGGTAATTCAAATGGTCATGAACACCCAGCCCAAAAATGCTTTAGATATAGCAACAGGAACGGGAGACTTAGCTATTAGTCTAGCAGAAGCTGGAGTGCCAGATGTAATTGGACTAGATTTATCTGAGGGTATGCTTAGCGTAGGGCGCAAAAAAATAGAAAGCAAAGGCTTAGACAATAAAATTAAGATGACCCAAGGAGATTCTGAGGCTTTACCTTTTAAAGAAAATACTTTTGATGCTATTACAGTGGCTTTTGGCGTTAGAAATTTTGAAAGCCTAGAAAAAGGATTAGCCGAAATTTACCGCGTGCTAAAACCAGGAGGCATTTTTATTGTTTTAGAAACATCTGTACCTACCAAAGCTCCTTTTAAACAAGGATATAAATTTTACACTAAATATATGTTGCCTAGTATCGGAAAACTATTCTCAAAAGACAAGGTGGCTTACAAATATTTAAGCGATAGTGCCGCGGTTTTCCCTTTTGGTGAAAAATTCAACAATATTTTAAAGAAAATTGGGTTTAATAAAGTGAATCATCATCCGCAAACTATGGGTGTAGCAACAATTTATTCTGCTTCAAAGTAATTTTATGAGATATTTATTGATGTGTACGGTGGTTTTTTTAAGCCTCACGAGCAGCTATGGACAAGGGTTTTTTAACACCGAAAAGATTCGCAACAAAGATAATATGGACAAGCAGCGTTGGTCTTGGGGTTATTTTTTAGGCTTTAACTCTTACGGATTCGACTTGCAATACAATAAGCCCGCAACCGACATTGTGGTGAAAAACGATATTGGTTTTAATGTAGGGCTTTTGGGAAATCTAAGAATCAATGATTATATTGATCTAAGGTTAGAGCCTGGAGTTGTCTTTGCCAATCGCACCTTTACTTATACCGAAATTCCCGAAGACAATTTTAGAGATATCAAATCTACTTACATTCATGTGCCTTTGTTGGTGAAGTTTTCAACCAAAAGACTCAACAACTTTAAACCCTTTGTAGTGGGTGGGGTTTCACGCTCTATCAACCTATCTAGTAATGAAACTAATCCAGATGACAATAGCGCGGGCGAATTTAGAATGATTAATGATGCTAATTATTTTGAGCTAGGATTTGGCATTGATTTTTACCTGCCTTATTTCAAATTCACCCCCTCGATACGCGGTGTATTTGGCATGACCGATGAACTTAAGCGAGATAAAGACCCAAACAGTCCTTACACAGGGCAAATTGAATCTATGAAGTCACGCGGCATCTTTATTAATTTTACTTTTCAATAAGTACGCTTCGGTTTTTGGTTACTGATTAACTCCAAAACAATACGGAGTACTTAGATATTTTTCTACTAGCCGTAAAAATTTAACACGCAAAGCATTTACATAAGAAAAAAAAACGTCACTT
>CATQIB010000015.1 GCA_958296185.1 uncultured Mesonia sp. | reverse complement strand
CCCCATATTAAAAAAGGAAATGAATTACTGACCGATTTTATGGCTACCAAGAATAAAGACTACAAAAAATTAGCCGAGAAATTAAAGACACAAAACAACCGCTTGATTAAAAGTTGTACCATGAAAGGAGAAAGTCATGAGGAATTGCATAAATGGCTCCACCCCCATATCGAATTTATTGAAAAGCTGTCAAAAACCGAAAATAATGAAGAGGCAGAAGCCATTATTTTTAAACTCCAAAAGTCTTTTGAAAACTATGAACACTATTTTCAATAAGCCTTAAAAAATCTTTTGGTACAATTTTATTACAAGAACTTACAATTTAAATTTAACGGACATAGCACGGTCAGAGTGCATTTAGAGCGGTTGTAGCAAATAATATACCTTTTAGACATTTTCTTTAATCAGTAAAAGCAGAAATAAGTTCCCTTTTCTAGGGAAGAAGACTTTTATACCCCCTTCGGTTTAAATAAAACTAGTAAAATAAACCAAGAAGCAACCTAGTAAATACCTACACTTCTCACCTTTGTGAACAGATTATTGGGTATATTTGACTTGGGGTTTACGGTACCACGAGATTCTTTTGGCATTTGAACGCTTTAGAGGAAATAACAATAAAAACAACCCGTACTAAATTCGATAATACACACTGAATAAATACAATAATAGCGGTTTATCATAACCGTTTTCTTTATAATAAGAATAATGCAACATACCTATCACATACACGGAATGAGCTGTAACGGCTGTCGTAAACACGTAGAAGAAACGCTTGATAAAGTAAAAGGTGTTTCTAAAGCAACGGTAAATTTAGATAAGGCAGCGGCTATAATTGAAACCGAAGAAAATATTCCTATTGAAAAATTTCAAGCTGCCTTAGAAAAAGCTGGGGGTAATTATAGTATTCATTATCCTGGCGAACAGCCTAAAAATAAAGAAGATAAAAAGAAAAAAACTGCTAAAGGTATAGGTACAGGTACCTTTTATTGCCCTATGCATTGCGAAGGTGATAAAACCTATGATAAACCTGGCGATTGCCCTGTTTGCGGAATGGATTTAGTCGAAGAACAAAACTTGTTAACCGCATCATCAGAACAATGGACATGCCCCATGCATCCAGAAATAATTGAGGATGAGGCAGACTCGTGTCCCATCTGTGGAATGGATTTAGTGCCCAAACAAGCAGATTTATCTTCAGAAGAAAAAACCTATAAAAGCTTACTGAAGAAATTTTGGTTAGCGATGATATTCACGCTGCCTATCTTTATCATTGCTATGAGCGAAATGATCCATAATAATCCATTGTATGATATTATGGAACAGCGATATTGGAATTGGGTACAATTCGTATTATCTATTCCCGTTGTATTTTATGCCGCTTGGATGTTTTTTGAACGGGCGTATAAAAGTATCAAAACCTGGAACCTCAATATGTTTACCCTTATCGGAATTGGTGCAGGGGTGGCTTGGGTATTTAGCCTAATAGGAATGTTATTTCCAGCCTTATTCCCCGAACAGTTTTTATCTGAATCTGGCGCAGTACACGTTTACTTTGAAGCTGCAACCGTCATATTAACATTGGTTCTTTTAGGTCAGTTACTTGAAGCGCGTGCGCACAGCAAAACCAATTCGGCAGTAAAAGAATTACTCAAATTAGCGCCCAATAAAGCAATTAAAATTGTAAATGAAGAAGAAGTTGAAGTCAGTATCGATGAAATACAAATAAATGATATTTTAAAAGTAAAACCAGGCGATAAAATTCCTGTAGATGGTGTCATTACAGAGGGTGAAACAGCAGTCGATGAATCTATGATTACGGGCGAACCTATTCCTGTGCGTAAAACTAAAGAGGATAAAGTAAGCAGTGGTACTATAAACGGAAACCAATCATTTTTGATGAAAGCCGAGAAAGTAGGAAGCGACACCTTACTTTCGCAAATTATTCAGATGGTAAATGACGCCAGTCGTAGTCGCGCACCTATTCAAAATTTAGCCGATAAAGTTTCAGGGTACTTTGTCCCTATTGTAGTCATTATATCGGTAATTACATTTATAGTTTGGTCCATATGGGGGCCAGCACCAGCTTATGTTTATGCACTGGTCAATGCGATTGCAGTGCTCATTATAGCCTGTCCCTGCGCTTTAGGTTTGGCCACTCCAATGTCTGTAATGGTTGGTGTGGGTAAAGGCGCCCAAAATGGGGTGTTAATTAAAAATGCCGAGGCCCTTGAAAAAATGGACCAAGTAGATACTTTGATCGTTGACAAAACGGGTACTATAACCGAAGGGAAACCTACTGTAGAAAAAATAGGCTCTTTTACCGATGCGTTTAGTGAAAAAGAGATCTTACAATACATTCTTGCTTTAAATACCAATAGTGAACATCCCTTGGCGGAAGCAACGCTTAACTACGCAAGAGAGCAAAATACTAAACTATTAAAATCTAAAGATTTCAGCGCCCTAACTGGCAAAGGGGTTGAAGCTATAATAGCGGATAAAAAAGTGGCCCTGGGTAATCCTAAAATGATGGATTATGCCCAAGCAAGTATCACTACCAATATGGAAGAAGAAGCCAAAACCTATCAAAAGCAAGGTAAGACGGTTTCCTTTTTAGCCATAGCAAATACTGTAGTAGGTTATGTAGTTATCGGTGATAAGATTAAAGAAACTAGTGCCAAAGCGATTAAAACCCTACAAGAAAAAGGCATTGCTGTTATCATGCTTACAGGCGATAATCACAATACGGCTCAGGCTGTCGCAAAGGAATTAAATTTAACCGATTTTAAAGCCGGTATGTTACCCGAAGATAAACTCCATAAAGTTGAAGAATTTCAAGAAAACGGCAAAGTGGTGGCTATGGCAGGTGATGGTATTAATGATGCTCCAGCCTTGGCCAAAAGCGATGTAGGAATTGCCATGGGAACCGGTACCGATGTCGCCATAGAAAGTGCGATGATAACATTGGTAAAAGGTGATTTACACGGCATTGTAAAAGCAAAAAACCTAAGCAATGCCGTAATGAAAAACATTAAGCAAAATTTATTTTTTGCGCTTGTTTATAACACTTTGGGCGTACCCATAGCGGCTGGTGTTTTATTTCCATTTTTCGGGATATTGCTCTCCCCTATGATCGCTGCATTAGCAATGAGCTTTAGTTCGGTTTCTGTAATCGGTAATGCGCTCCGATTACGTACAAAAAAAATAGAATAAAATGCTAGGCGAAACAAAATTCTATGCAAAAGACATAATTCAATTGACAGCTTGGCACAAACCATAACCAATGTATTATGTCAGCTTAGACTGGATGTGTATTTTTCTGTAACTTCTTGATTTAAATTGGATAAATAGAATTAAATTCCCCCTTTTGAAAATGAATAAACTGAATAGAAAGACTATTAAACACGGGTTTTATAGTGGCTTTTTTTATGCCATTGGTATGGCTTTATTCGATTATTTGGGGCACCAGGACTTTAATTTATGGAAGTTTATTTTTGGGCTTTTATTTTTCGGTTTTTTTACGGGATTACTCATTAGACCATCCTTAAGAAAAAAAAATCAGCGAAGAAAAAAGATAGATTGAAATAGTTTTTTGTTTGTAAAAATATAGGGCTAAATTCTCTTAGGATTTAGAAGATTTTTTACTTTTAAACAAGAAATTTTATAGGTTTTAAGCTTAATCTAACTATTTGTTTCATCTTCACGGGCAATTATGTACAATTCAAATTAAAGCCATAAAATTTCATTAAATAACCCAAAAACTATTATCCCCTTTACTATGAAAAAATCAGTTTTATTACTATTCCTAGCACTAACTAGTATAAGTTTTGGCCAAGCCAACTTGGCAAGAGATTTCTCAGAAATTTTTAATAAGTCTAACAAAGATGAAATCAATCGAATTGCCCATAAATTAAACTATAAACCAAATGAGGAAATAAGAGTTTTTGTTTTTTTCAAAATTAATGAAAAAGGAAAATTTTATGATATAAATGCGCGTAGCGAACACCGCAGGATTGAAAAAGAAGTAATTAAGCTTTTTAAAGAATTTACAGCAGATAAAACTACCTACGTTGAAAAAGAGAAAATCGGAAAAAAACTGGCACTACCAGTTGTATTTAAAACAGAAAACGAACGAGCAAGGAAACGTAGGCTAAAAAAGGAAAAGAAACTTAAAAGCAAACGCGAAGACTAAAGGCACATATCTCTTAAAAATTTTTTATGCAAGTTCAATAATCACTACAAATTTGACAGCTAAAAGCTTTTCTCAGCTTTTGAAAATATCGCTTGGGTTGCACTGACTTTAATTGCTTGGGCTTGCTATTTGCCGTATCTTGTGTTTCGCGTGAATGTAAGGCTCTCTTAATAAACACTTCAAATCGCATTACTGCATTAAATTTTAAAATAAAAAAACCAGCAAACATCAAGTCTGCTGGTTTAACTTAAAATTTGGGATAACTACTGATCGATTGAACCCAATACTTTTTTAGCAAATGCATTGGCTGCATCGCGCTCAGATTGGCCATCTGCAATCATTTGTTTAACCTCAATGGCGCCACAAAGATTGGTAATCAATTCACCTATTACATCTAAATCGGTTTCTGTTGCCGAACGATGCTCCGAAAAAGACTCCAATACCTCAATCGTGTGTTCGAGTGCTTCTTCAGAATGATTTTTCTGGAAATGTCTAATTACTGGTAACTTCATCTACTAATGCTTTTAAAGGTTCTAATTTATTGGTCTGCACTTGATTTACAAACTCCCCATCTTTAAAGGTTGCAAATGTGGGTAAATTGTCCACCTTTGCTAACTTTCTAGACTCAGGAAACTTCTCTGCATTTACCAAAATAAACGTAGTATCTTCGTGTTCTTGAGCCAGTTTTTTAAACTTTGGCTTCATCAAACGGCAGTTACCGCACCAGCCAGCCATATACTGTACCACAACGCGATTGTTGCTATTCACAATCTCTTGTAAATTATCTTGATCTAACTCTTTCATAGCAATTTTTTTGTTTAATTAGTAATCTTGCATTTTGTAGGCTTTCTAGCTTGTTTTAAATCAAATTGCAAACCTTTTCGCCTACAAAATGCAGTGTAATTTTCTTCCTTTTCTTAGTTTGAAGACAAATAAGAAGCTACTCCCTTGCTATTCGCTTGCATAGCATCTTTACCTTCTTCCCAGTTTGCAGGGCAAACTTCACCATTTTTCTGTACGTGGGTATAAGCATCAATCATACGTAAGAACTCAGACACGTTTCTTCCTAATGGCATATCGTTTACTCCTTCGTGAAAGATTTTTCCTTCTTCATCAATAAGGTAAGTTGCACGATAAGTCACGTTATCTCCTTCTACAGTATATGCACCAGTTTCCTCATCGTAGTGCTCGTTTTCGATATCTAAAATACCTAAACGTGAACTTAAGTTACGATTTGAGTCAGCTAAAATTGGATAAGTTACTCCTTCAATTCCACCATCGTCTTTTGGGGTGTTTAACCAAGCAAAATGAACTTCTGCTGTATCACAAGATGCACCAATTACCATTGTATTTTTAGCTTCAAAATCAGCTAAAGCTTCTTGAAAAGCGTGCAACTCAGTTGGGCATACATAAGTGAAATCTTTTGGGTACCAGAATAATAATACTTTTTTATTATTTTTCTTAGCCTCTTCTAAAACATTGATTTTAAAGGTTTCGCCCATTTCATTCATTGCGTTTACCTCTAAGTTCGGGAATTGTTTTCCTACTAATGACATATTTAAAAATTTTAAAGTTATACTTGTTTTACACCTACAAAAATATAGAATTATTAAGGCAAAAAACAAGTTTCATGCTTGTTCTTTTTTATTACACTATAAGTGTATTCTATAACATTCATTAAAAATAATAGTTTTTACTTATTTATGTTGATTTCACTAGGCTTAAAGCCGATTGAGTAGCCAACAACAAACCTGTTGGAAACCGCAAATAGTCCAATTTTAAGTCGTTTTATTTTACATGTAGGCAAGGTTGATTATATTTACCCTATGAAAACACTATTTACGCATATCAAAGGCTTGGTACAAGTAAGAGAAGGGACATCTACTTGGTTAGCCGGAGAAGCCATGAGCCAATTACCAGTACTAGAAAATGCTTGGTTATTAATAGAAAACGATAAGATACTCGACTATGGCAGCATGCCCAATTTACCCGATAAAACTTGGGACGAGCAAATTAACTTATCTGGTCAATTTGTGCTACCCGCTTGGGTAGACTCACACACGCACTTGGTCTATGCTGGCAATCGCGAACAAGAGTTTATCGACCGTATTAAAGGCCTAACCTACGAAGAAATCGCAGCCAAAGGCGGTGGCATTGTTAACAGCGCCAAAAATCTACAAACAACCCCAGAAGACGAACTTTACATTCAAGCTGCTAATCGTTTAGAACAAGTTATGCAAATGGGTACAGGCGCTATCGAGATCAAATCGGGTTATGGCTTAACGCTTGAAGCGGAATTAAAAATGCTACGCGTGATTAAAAAGCTACGTCAAAATTATGATTTACCTATCAAAGCCACCTTTTTAGGGGCGCACGCGGTACCACCAGAATATAAAGGCAACCAAAAGGCTTATGTAGATCATCTGATAAATGAAATGTTACCAGCGGTAGCCGAACAGGGAATTGCCGATTATGTAGATGTTTTCTGTGAGAAGAATTATTTTAGCGTAGCCGAAACCGAACGTATCATAGAAGCTGCGCAGCAATATGGCTTACCTGCCAAGATTCACGTCAACCAATTTTATGCTATTGGCGGTATAGCAGCCAGTGTAAAACACAACGCCAGGAGTGTTGATCATTTAGAGGTATTAACCGATGCCGACTTAAATGCCTTACAGCATACGCAAACCATGCCCGTTGCCCTGCCTTCGTGTTCTTTCTTTATAGATATTCCCTACACCCCGGCAAGAAAAATTATAGACGCTGGCCTGCCTCTGGCCATTGCTACCGATTACAATCCCGGTACCACGCCCAATGGCAATATGAATTTTTGCTTATCCTTAGCGTGTATTAAGATGAAAATGACACCCGAAGAAGCTATTAATGCCGCTACCCTAAACGCGGCGTACGCTTTGGACTTATTAGACACCCATGGCAGTATTACACGCGGTAAGCAGGCTAACTTTTTGATTACCGAAAAGGTACCTTCATACGGATTTTTACCTTACTCTTTTGGTCAAAACCATATCGAGCAAGTTTTTATAAACGGAAAACGCCTTTAATATGAAAAACTTTACTTTTTTTACGCCCACTCGTGCTCAAGAACTTACGAAAACCAGAATTGGAGAAGTTAAAATGGGAGAAAAACTGGCCTTTATCAATCATTTTGATGATTTAGCCAACCGTCCCGAAGAATTCGTCATCTTAGGTATTCCAGAAGATATTGGGGTACGTGCCAATTACGGAAAAGCGGGGACCGCAGCCGCTTGGGAAGCGTTTTTAAAGGCTTTTTTAAACATCCAAGTTAATCCTTACAACACCACTAAAAATTGCCTAATTCTAGGTGAAATTTTAACCAAGGGCAGTATGCAAGATGCCGAAAAAACCAATGATCCTAAAGAGTTGGGCGAAATTGTTAGCTTTAATGATACCACGGTTACTCAAGTGGTGCAAAAGATTATTGAGGCCAATAAAACACCAATAATAATTGGTGGCGGTCATAACAATGCTTACGGTATCATCCGCGGTGTGGCACTGGGATTAGATCAACCTATTAATGTCCTAAATATAGATGCCCATACCGATTTAAGAAATACCGATTACCGTCATAGCGGAAATGGGTTTAGTTTTGCTAGCAAAGAAGGTTACCTTGATCGTTATGCTATCTTTGGTTTGCATCAAAACTATACACCAGACTATATTTTTGAAGCTATTAAGGCCAACAAACAACAACACTATGTATGTTACGAAGAGATTATGCATCTTACCGCTCTAGATAAATTGGTGAAATTCAAGAAAACAGCCGATTTTGTACGCAATCAATTTGGTCTAGAAATAGATTGTGATGCGGTAGCCAATTTTGCCAGTAGTGCAGCAACCCCTACAGGTTTTGATATGCGTGAATTGCGAAGCTTTGTGAATTTAGCTAAAAAGCAAAAAACCCATTACTTGCATATTTGTGAGGCCATACCTGATGAGAACGGACAAGTAGGTAAAGCTCTAAGCTACCTCGTTTCAGATTTTATACGGGACGAATAAAATTTTTTAAATAAATAATACCCCCAATTCGGCAAATACGTATTGGGGGTATTTGATTTAAAAGTTTTAGTTTACTTAAACTGATTATTTCTTTATAAATTTTTGAGTAAGCCAGTTGTCAAATTTAGCAATTTTGGGGTATACAATCCAATTCCAAATGCTCAATAGCCACAAGCTTAGAATTATTTAAATTGCCGTGAGCAACTTGTTTACATTTCAATACATAATAGAAATTTTAGAGTATAAAAGCATAAAAAAAGCTGCCTCAACGGCAGCTTTTATATTGTAAAGCAAATCAAATTTATTCTTGCTTCATCATTAAGTTTTGCAATTTTTGTTGCAATTCTGGATTTTGCTGCAAGGCGGCTCCAATTTGTTGGTAACGCTCGATACTAAGTCCTTTGTCTTGAATGATGCTCATCATATCTTCTTGCAATTGTGGCTGCATTTCTTGCACCTTGGCCACAACTTTTTTGTAGCTCTTCATCTCGGCTGGAGTGGCCTCTACCTCTTGGTTCGGGTTTACAGAAGCTTGTTGGATGGCTTGAAAGCGCTGCACCTCCATTCCTTCTTTCTTCATATAAGCCACCATTTCTTGCTGTAGTTCTCTATTTTCAATTTGCACTGCTTTATAAGCCTCGGCAAATTTTGCCAAATCGGCGTCACTTATTTGGGCTTCTTGAGCAAAAGCATTTGCACTCAACAGCATTGCTATAGCAAAAAATACATTTTTAAATCTTCTCATTTCTATTCTTAATTTAGATTATTAAATTTTTTCAATTTTAAGCAAAAAAAATCAACTCGAGGAAAAATTTTTATTTTTCTTAGGATTGTTTATGTCTTACTTAACTATAAAACAATTAACGAGCCAAAATTCCTACCTTTTATTACTTTCCATTAAAGCGGAATGTTACCATGCTTGCGTTTTGGTCTTAAAACCTCCTTATTTTCAAGCATACTAAAACCTTTGATTAATTTTCTACGGGTATCCTTAGGCAAAATCACCTCATCGATGAAGCCTCGTTTTGCGGCTTCAAAAGGAGTGGCAAAAAGTTCGGCATATTCTGCTTCTTTTTCGGCCAATTTTGCTTCTTGATCTTCGGCCTCCATAATTTCTTTTCTAAAAATAATTTCACTGGCCCCTTTTGCTCCCATCACGGCAATCTCTGCCCCTGGCCAAGCAAAATTTAAATCGGCACCAATGTGTTTAGAGTTCATTACATCATAAGCTCCACCATAGGCTTTACGTGTAATCACGGTAACTTTAGGAACCGTTGCTTCGCTCAACGCGTATAATAATTTGGCTCCGTTTAAAATAATCCCGTTCCATTCTTGATCGGTACCGGGTAAAAATCCAGGTACATCCACCAATACCAATAAAGGTATATTAAAAGCATCGCAAAAACGGGTGAAACGAGCTGCCTTTTTAGAGGCATCTACATCTAACACTCCGGCTAAGCTCATAGGTTGATTGGCAACTATACCGATACTTTTTCCGCCTAGACGGGCAAAACCTACAATAATATTATCGGCATAATCTTTATGGATTTCAAAGAAAGAATCTTGATCTATAATTCCATTGATTACCGCGTGCATATCGTAGGGTTTATTTGAACTCTCAGGCACAATATCAGCTAAACCTTCGCGCAGCTCATCGCCTAAACTATAAGGTAAATCTGCTGCTTTTTGCTGATTGTTTTGAGGCAAATAGCTGATTAATTTTTTTACGTCTTCTAAGCATTCAATATCGTTTACTGCCGTTCTATGCGTTACCCCCGATTTTGTGGCGTGGGTACTGGCACCACCCAATTCTTCTGAGGTCACCTCTTCATTGGTAACCGTTTTAACCACATTTGGCCCCGTAACAAACATATAACTGGTATCTTGCACCATAAGGGTAAAATCGGTCATCGCAGGAGAATAAACCGCTCCTCCGGCACAGGGTCCCATTATTGCTGATATCTGAGGAATCACACCCGATGATTTTACATTGCGATGAAAAATATCGGCATAACCGCCTAGCGATTTCACTCCTTCTTGAATTCGCGCTCCACCAGAATCATTAAGTCCAATCATTGGGGCACCAACTTTCACCGCCAAATCCATCACCTTACAAATCTTTTCGGCGTGGGTTTCAGACAAAGAGCCACCGAAAACGGTAAAATCTTGTGCAAACACATAAACCAAACGCCCCTCAATAGTACCATAACCAGTTACCACCCCATCGCCATAAAATTTTTGCTTATCCATACCAAACTCGGTTGTTCTATGGGTAACCAAAATTCCTATTTCTTCAAAAGAACCTTCATCAAGTAAATAATCTATACGTTCTCTAGCAGTAAGCTTCTTTTTTTCGTGTTGTTTAGCGATTCGTTTTTCGCCACCCCCCAAATGGGCTTGTTTTATCTTTTCTTCCAGTATCTTTATATTCTTACTCATAATTCTCTCAAGTCTTTATTTTATGCGCGGTAGTCTAAGCTGTTTTTGATCGGTTAAATATTGGCGAAGAGCCACCAAAGCTGCCAATCGCGCTTCTTTTTTGTTGGCTTCTTCTAATAAGCTAGCCGAATAATATTGTTTAACAAAATGGGTGTCGAAATTTCCTTGACGGAAGGCCTTGTGCTCCATTACAAATTTACCAAAGCTTAAGGTAGTCTCTACCCCTACAACAGTATACCTATCAATAGCCTCAATCATTTTTTGAATGGCCTCTTCTCGGGTTTTACCATAGGTAATCAGTTTAGACAACATCGGGTCATAATAAATTGGTACTTCCATACCTTCTTCAAAACCATTATCTACACGAATGCCTTCACCTTGCGGTACTTGATAAGTAGATAGCGTTCCTACGCTTGGTAAAAAATCGTCTAACGGATTTTCTGCATATACACGTAATTCCATAGCGTGCCCATTGATTTGTAAATCTTCTTGTTTAAATCGCAGGGCTTTTCCGCGAGCAATATTTATTTGCTCTTCAACCAAGTCTATTCCTGTAATCCATTCGGTTACGGGATGCTCCACCTGCAAACGCGTATTCATTTCTAAGAAATAGAAATTACGCTGTTCATCAAATAAAAACTCAACTGTTCCTGCTCCAACGTAGTCGCAAGATTTGGCCACTTTAACAGCCGCTTCACCCATTTTTTGGCGTAAAGTTGCATCAAGTACTACAGAGGGTGCCTCTTCTACCACTTTTTGGTGCCTGCGTTGAACGCTGCATTCGCGTTCAAATAAATGCACCACATTTCCGTGGCTATCGGCTAAAATTTGAATTTCGATATGCCGTGGTGAAGCAACGTATTTTTCAATGAAAACAGCACCATCTCCAAAAGCCGATTCGGCTTCGCTAATGGCGCGGTTCATTTGTTCTTCAACATCGGCTTCCTGCTCTACAACACGCATTCCCTTACCTCCACCACCAGCAGAAGCTTTAATTAAAATAGGAAAGCCAATTTCTTTGGCAATTGCTTTTGCTTTGTCAATATCGGTAATGGCTTCATCTATTCCAGGAACCATAGGAATGTCATAGGCTTTCACCGTTTCTTTTGCAGCGAGTTTACTTCCCATGACTTCTATAGCCTTTGAACCCGGACCAATCCAAGTAATGCCGTTTTGTTCTACGGCTTGTGCAAATTGGGCATTCTCACTTAAAAATCCATATCCAGGATGAATACCATCTACTTTTAGTTTTTTAGCTTCGGCTATGATTGAATCTCCTTTAAGATAAGATTGGTTAGAGGGTGCTGGGCCAAGGCAAATGGCTTCATCAGCAAATTTTACGTGCGGTGCATTACGGTCTGCTTCAGAGAATACGGCTACGGTTTTTATACCCATTTTTTGAGCGGTTTTCATAATCCGTAAAGCGATTTCTCCTCGGTTGGCAACTAATATTTTCTTCATAATGATTTTGTACTATTTGAATAAACCACTCGGGCCATTACTCCATTTCGATAAGTAATTGATTTTTTTCTACGGTCTCTCCTTGTTTTATCGCAACTTGCTTTATTTTAGCATCACGAGGTGCCGTAAGCGCATTTTCCATTTTCATCGCTTCGAGAACCATAAGGTAATCGCCCTCTTTAACCTCATCGCCAGGTTTTACATTTACTTCTATAATAAGTCCGGGCATCGGAGCTTTGATTTCATTCACCATAGCACCGGCATTCAACTCTAATCCCATTTCTGAAATTAAACGATCTAAATCGGTTTGTATGGCTACCGTATACGGATTGGCGTTAAGGTTTACCTTATATACTTTATCGATAAAATTATGCTGGGTAATCGCCGCTTTAAAAGATTTATTCTCCTCTAGACCGTGAAACGCCTGATTGGGAAGGCTTTGTAAATCGAATTGCTGGATTTCTTCTTCGCTAAAATCAAAATCCCACTGCTCATTTACTTTTACGTGGTACCGCTTACTCATAGTGGTTATATTTACTAAATTTATTGTGCTGCGTAAAGATATAAAATTGACAAAAAGCAACCGAAGCTTTGCTGAAATAATTGTTTTTTTTGCCTTGCCCGCCGAGTAAATTAAAATAAGGTTAAGAAAAAAAGAATTATTTGTATATTCGAAAAAAATAAAACAACTATGATTTCAATTAAAACAACAAAAACTTTTGTTATGGCTTTGGCTTTAGCAGGCGGACTAATCAGTTTCTCTTGTGAAGACCAAGCGAAAAAAGAAAAGGAAACGGCAACAGCTGAATCCACTACAGAAACCAGTAATACAGAGGCGGCTGCTGCCAATAATCAAACCACCAATGCGCAGGACATCCCTAGCGGAGATGACCCTAACCCACCGCACGGGCAACCGGGCCACCGATGCGACCTTAAAGTAGGTGCGCCACTTAATTCAAAACCAAAACAGATTCAGAACACCGTTACTCCGGTGAACGGAAACCCAGTTGAAGCTGCAACCAATACCAGTAATCTAAAGGTGAATCCGCCACACGGGCAACCAGGTCACCGTTGCGATATTGCAGTTGGAGCTTCTCTAGAATAAAACCAACCACAATTTTTAAAATAAAAAAACTGCTTGCTCAACAAGCAGTTTTTTTTATGTTTTTATTTTAACCAATGGAAAATGTTAGTTTTTTATACCAATAACACAGACAAATATTTAACTTTATAGGCTGACATTGGCTAGTCTTTAAGCTTAGCTATTAAAACTACAGTATGAGTATTACCATTGAGAACATAGTTTTAATCGGTTCTATTTTACTACTCATTAGTATTCTGGTGGGTAAAACTTCTTATAAATTTGGGGTTCCCACTTTGTTGCTCTTTTTAAGTATTGGGATGCTAGCAGGATCAGATGGTATTGGTGGCATTTACTTTGACAACCCTAAAATTGCTCAATTTATCGGTATTGTTTCGCTTAACTTTATCCTGTTCTCGGGAGGTTTAGACACTCAATGGCAATCTGTAAAACCCGTTCTTAAAGAAGGAATTGCCCTCTCTACCTTAGGGGTGTTGTTTACCGCAATTTCCTTGGGATGTTTCGTTTATTGGATCACCGATTTTAGCCTTTATGAAAGCCTATTGCTGGGTTCTATTGTTTCTTCTACCGACGCTGCAGCAGTATTTTCTATTCTAAGGTCAAAAAGCTTAGCGCTTAAAACCAATTTACGACCCACACTAGAATTAGAAAGCGGTAGTAACGACCCTATGGCTTATGTGTTGACCATCGCATTTTTATCTTTAGTGGTCAATCAAGACCAAAGTTTTTGGAGCATCCTACCGTTATTTTTACAGCAAATGATACTGGGCGGCGTGTTAGGAATAGCCTTTGGATATTTAAGTAAGTTTGCTATTAACAACATCAAACTAGACTTTGAAGGCCTTTACCCAGTGTTGGTGATTGCCCTGATGTTTATCACCTTTTCTGCAACCGACTTTTTAGGAGGTAATGGATTTTTAGCCATTTATATTTGCGCCGTCTATTTAGGGAATCAAGACCTTATTCATAAAAAAACCATCCTGCAGATGTTTGATGGCCTGGCGTGGTTGATGCAGATTGTTCTTTTCTTAACCCTTGGTTTACTGGTTTTTCCATCGCAAATCATTCCTTATCTTGGTATTGGATTGGTGGTTTCACTATTTTTAATCTTCATCGCTCGCCCGGTAGGTGTGTTTTTAAGCTTGATATTTTTTAAAATGAAACTTCGTCGGCGTTTTTATATTTCTTGGGTAGGTTTGCGTGGTGCCGTACCCATTGTGTTTGCCACCTATCCTCTACTGGCGGGTATAGATAAAGCACCAATGATTTTTAACATTGTCTTTTTTGTTTCGGTTTCATCGGTATTACTACAAGGAACTACGCTTTCTATTGTAGCTAAATGGTTAAACGTAGGCTTGCCTGAAAAAGACAAACCGATCGCTCCCAACGATCGGTATATTTTAAACCTGCCCAAATCGGTAATGGAGGAGGTACAGATAAACGCCCAAGATTATGCTGTAGGAAAGCGAATCGTAGATTTGCATTTTCCCGATTCGGCCTTTATTAGTATGATAAAAAGGAAAGATAATTTTGTAAGACCTGGAGGCTCTACAATTATTGAAGCGCAAGATATACTGGTGGTTCTCTTAGACCACGAAGACAGTATGCAAGAAGTGAATCGCGTACTTCAAGTAGGAATTATTTAGTGCTCGTTACGAAAACCCGAGGCGCTTTTAATGCTGTAAATTAAAACTTGATTTTATTTAAATGCTCTTTCGCTTCCGCGGAAGCGAAAAACCAACTCAATTAAAAATTGTAAAGTTTAGTCAGCTATTTAATTTAAAAAATAATTACATTTACTTTATCACAAATTGCGCAATACCAAGCGCTAATAACAATTCAAGTTAATTTGCCTGATTGTAAGCACAGTAAAACAGATAAAGCGGCCCAATTTTGTTCTTCTTGCGGCGCCCACTTAAGCCCCAAGCGTATCGACGCGGGTTATGTAGTGCAAGAATTAAAAAGTATACTCTATTTAGAATTTGGTATCTTTTATACCATCAAAGAACTAGTATTAAGACCAGGCAGGACCACAAAGCGTTATTTATGGGGAGAGCGTAAAAAGTTTATCAAACCCATTTTATTTTTAATTGTCTGCTCTTTGGTGTATACCTTGGGGCAGCGGCTCTTTGATTATGAGATGCTGTCCATTAGCTTTGGCGAAGAAACTAAAATAAACCAACCTATAGCTTTTGAACTGTTAACTTGGTTTACCGAAAATTACGGTTACCTAAATGTATGGATGGCTTTATTCATTGCTGCATTTTATCGGTTATTTTTTAGCCGATTTTCGTATAATTACTTTGAAATCTTTGTATTCCTATGCTATATCTTAGGCTTATTTATGTTGTTTTATTTTGTTTTAGGCTTGGTAGAAAACCTTGTTGGCCTTCCCTTCCTTCAAATTGGTTTACCGCTAAGTTGGATTTACCTAATGTGGGCGGTCAAACAATTTTATCTAGACAACAGAAAACGCGTCTATTTAAAAGCCCTTTTGGGCTATAGCTTAGGAACATTTACCAGCCTTTTGTTATTTGTAGCAATAAGCCTGGGATTAGATCTCTTATTGGGAAACTAAGCAAGCACACAAAATTTAATCTAGTGATCTCAAAATAAACTTTTAAATTATTCTATGGAAACTGACAACTTTTACGACCAAGAATTTACCCGAATCGATTGTATAGCGCCAGGCGAATATGAGCAGTGCCGTTTTGAACATTGCGATTTTTTTGAGAAAGACCTTTCTAAAATGCAATTTATAGACTGCCATTTTGAACACTGCAACTTAAGTATGGCGAAACTAAACAAGACCTTGTTCCGTGAAGTGTTTTTCAAGCATTGTAAAATGCTCGGACTTCAATTTAATACTTGTGAGCCTTTTGGTTTAGCGGTTAGATTTGCTCATTGCCAACTTGACCATAGTTCGTTTTATCAAAGCAAGCTCAAGCAAACTTCTTTTAACCACTGCAACTTATCGGCTGTTGATTTTACTGAAGCCGACCTGACTCAAGCTGTTTTTGCACACTGCGATTTGAGTCAGGCGCGATTTGAGCGCAGCCAATTAAGTCAAGCTGATTTTAGAACGGCTCAGCACTATCAAATAAACCCTAATTTAAATACTCTAAAAAAAGCTAAATTCTCATTAGATGGCGTTGCAGGCTTATTAGCCGAATGGGAAATTGTATTAGAATCTTAACCTTAGTATACTTGATATCCTACACGGTAGAAAAGGTAAGTACAGTTATTCTAAAAACCTAAGTCTCTACCCTATTATACTATCAAAAGCTTTCACAACTAGGCAAAAATCTTGTTTTTAACAAAAATTAACGTATATTCATCGACTGAAATCTAAAATCTCAGTCTTAAATACATGAGCTACGGAGCAGGCCACATTATGGATATGATCAGTAGGGTGAAACAAAACCGTAAACTTCGTCCTAGTAATCGCAGTAAATTTAAAGAAAACAACCGGCAATCGATCTATTCTACTGAAAATGGCCACGAAAAGCCGATTTTTAAAAAAATAGCCCCCGAGAAATTACAACGAATTAAGGCACATATTCAGTTTAAAGCCAAGCGTCAACGAAAAAAAGAACGCTTGATTTATGGTCTATTTTATATTTGTTTTGCGTTGGCGTTAATACGGCTTTTAGTCTGGTTGCATTAATAAAACGCTACTTTAAGTGCTTGGTATACTGCGCTTTTCGTCTTTCGAATTTATTCTTCAAAGTATATTTTAAATTAGCGTGGCGTTCTTACAAATCTTTTATAGCGCTTAAAATAAATCAATCACGGTAATTAAAAACACCTACTTTTTAATACTTCAATTGTAATTTATTAGTAATGCAACAATACTTTTAACTAAAAAAACTTAAATTTAATCTACTATAGATCAATATATTAAGTTTTTCAGCGTATGCCATTACAGTCCATTAAAATTACCAGCCTTTTTGAAAAAATAACCTCTAAGCCCAAAGAAGCGAGGTTTTACACTATATGTTGGTTTCAGGAAGGTGTAAAGCAAATTCAAATTAACACCCAAGTATATCGTCATATTAGGAATTCTTTATTCTTTTTAGGACCCGAAATAGCTTGGAAAATTCATAAAGCCGATACAATTGGTGCTTGTGGCTATATTCTAACCTTACCAGAAGAAATTTTAGCACTTCCGCGCTTTAAACCTTTACTTATCACACAGTTGCAATATTTCAAAACAATCGATGAGGTGCCCAAAATTAAGTTATCACCTGGTATTGAAAAACGCATTCAAGTGATTATTGAGATGTTAGACGAATTACTCAGCACTCAATTGAACAATCGTGAAGAGGCTATCCTTTCGCTTTTACATACCCTTTTTGTTTACTGCGACGGGCAGTGCAATATCAAAACTCCTATTGCCGAAAACAATCAACAAACGGCATTGGTCTATAAATTTAAGCAAACTTTAGATCAGCAATATACCCAAAATCACCAAGTACAAGCTTACGCAGATTGTTTGCATGTGAGCTCCAAATACCTCAACGCTTGTGTGCAGAAAGTACTAGGCAGAAACGCCAAACACCTCATTGAAGAGAAACTTATTATGAGTGCTAGGCATTTACTAAAATTCAGTGATTATCCTATAAAAGAAATAGCCTTCCGCCTTGGCTTTTCCTCTCCAGATTATTTTAGTTATTTTCTAAAGAAACACACCCAACGTTCGCCTTCCCAAACCAGAAAACTTTAAAGTACTAAAAACTAGCCTTTTAAAGTGTTTTTCACAGGTTATTTTATTTATGATTGGTTTAATTTTGTTAATCTAAGCAGTTGAGAAATAAATTCCCCTCAGCCTTTTCTTTTTGACATTAGCATAAAGTTAAATAAACACAAGGAATTTGTCTTCATCTATGCTTATTTCGAAAAACTAAATACTATCAAGCTAACAAACCAATATTATGAAACGAAAAGATTTTATAAAAACCACAGGACTAGGAATAAGCGCGGCCTGCTTAGCTCCTTTTGCGGCTACAAGTGCTAACCAAATAAAAACAACCAATCCGCTCCTTAAACCCAAAGTGGTAAGAAAACAAGAAGGCCAAGTACACAATGTTATAGGTGATATTCAGACGCATAAACTAGTGGGTAAGGATACCGGCAACCAATTGGTAGAATGGACCAATCACGTGCCCCCAGGGGTTAGTATTCCGCCCCACATACATACCCGAGAAGATGAGATATTTCGTGTAACTCAAGGCGAAGTGGCTTTTAATATTGCTGGAGAAGAAATTATTCTTAGGGCTGGAGACACTGCCTTTGCGCCCAAAAATATACCGCATGCGTGGACCGTCATAGGAAATGAAAAAGCAAGGATGATCACTAGCGCTTTTCCTGCTGGTATTGAGTTCTTGTTTGAAGAATTAGCCGCCTTGCCTCAAGGTGAACCTGATTTTGAAAAAGTTGCACAAATCTGTCAAGGCTATGGTATTTCATTTGTGGGTTAGCCTTTGCAACGCATACCTTGCCAAATTAAAACCTCGTTTTAAATAGGCTAGTTAAGAGAGTCACGAGCAAGGGGTTTTGAAGTGAACTTATTGTAAAAACAATAAGTTACAAGCCTCTGGCAGCGGGAGTCAGAAGGTAGACGTTCGCGCCAGCGAGGAAAACTTATGGTTTTTCGGGAGGGTTTTTATGTAGACATTCAGCTAATACCCACCCTCTTGTATAACTACCTCCAAACCAAAATCCTCTATCGTAATAGCTAACTACATTTGCAAGTAAGCTATCTTTAGTATATCCCATTACATAAACCGGACTGTACTGAGGCATTCCTTTTAAAGGAAGCTCGTTAGGTAAATATGGCTCTTTTCCTTGTTTTAATTCTTGATAATATTTTAAATAAGGTATTTTTAAATCCAAATCTTCAATAATAAGTACAGAAACGGGGATTTCAGGACTTCTAAAATTTTTATAACAGTACATTTTTGGTTTACTCTTAACATTTTTGTGGTGATACTTCTTAATGAAATAACCCCCAATCGTAAAAGAAAGAATGAACAAACTTACTAAGCATATTAAAAAAATATTACGCTTTTTCATATATTAAGACTTTGATGTATTAACTGCTTCATTTCTGTAGTTTATAGAACACCAATTTATAGAAGGAGCATTATTACCTTCACCATCTATAATATTTAAGCTATTTATTTGACTACCCTCGCTAGCGCGCGATTGCATCGCGTTCTCCTCACCCCATTTCCATCAATGGCCCAAATCTTCAATTCATCATTCAAGTATAAAACTAAAGTTCACAAAATAAAAACCTACTGAATCACGAAACTTTTAATTGCGGCTCATATTTTAAAAATAATATTTTTTTTATGAACCTGCTAATGGATAGAAAGCCACAGGCTACAAAATCCACAGACTACAATCCGGCCGGAGCCGTAGCCACGAACAAGACGCTCGCGCCAACGAAGGATTACACTTCAATTTCATATTTTTTTAATACCTTAGGCTTAAGTTTGTTCACTAAGTACTTATAATTTTTATTAGTGGCTAACTAATGCCCCATACAGTAACTTTTAAATTATCCTAAAAGCCTTCCTCAATGGCAGAAAAAGTAAAAACTTACCAAAATGTGAATGCTCAGGCCGAAGAACTGAGTTTTGGCATTTCTAAAATGCAAGCCATTTATGTCAAGCGCCAAGGTAAAGTCGACAAGCCACACCGGCATAATTTTTTCACGGTACTCTTGTTTAAAAATGCGCAGGGCCAACACAAAATAGATTTTAATACCTATACCCTAGACAAACAACAAATCTATTTTATTGCTCCAGGCCAGGTACATCAAGTTATCGAGGATAAAGCCTCCACAGGATTTTCAATGGTGTTTTCGCACCAATTTTTGGTAGAGAATGCCATTCCGCTTAGCTTTATTGAGCGATTAAATCTTTTTCAAAACTACGGCGACACCCCTCCCTTAAAAACAACAACGCAAGAATTTGAAAAAATAACCGACTATGCCGAGCAGATTTTTGATACCTTTCATCAAAACACCCCCTATAAATTTATGGCCATTGGGGCGCTGCTCAAACTGCTCTTAATTGCTTGTAACAATAGCTGTACTTTAGATAGAGCAGCTACTGATGCTGAACAAATAGGAGAAAACCTCATTAGGGCGTTTAAAAAAAGTGTTGAGCAAAATTATAAAAGCCAACACACCACAGCGTTTTATGCCGAAGCGCTTCACATTACCCCAGATCATTTAAATCGTACATTAAAGGTAAAAATGGGTAAAACGGCTAAAGATTATCTCACCACCCGATTGATTACAGAAGCTAAACGCCTGCTTTATTTTAGCGATTTAACAAATAAAGAAATTGCATACCATCTAGGTTTCAATCAGCCCGGTAATTTTAGTGCCTTTTTTAAAAACTACACTAAAGTTTCGCCAAGCGCCTTTAGAAAAAGACTTCTTAAACACTAAAGTTTCACCTATAAAACAATAGACTATGTCAAATATCAACTTGATTATTCCTGAACGAGCTTCTAATATTGGTAATTTTTTAGTCGGTAGATTATTGCCTTTCCGACAAAAACGCATGGTAGGTCCTTTTATTTTTATTGATCATATGGGACCGGTGCAACTGAGTAAACGCGAGCATTTTGATGTCTTGCCGCACCCGCATATAGGGCTCTCTACCCTAACCTATTTGTTCGAGGGTAGCATTATGCATCGTGATTCTATTGGTAACGCCGTAGAAATTAAACCAGGTGCTGTAAATTGGATGACCGCCGGTAAAGGGGTGGTACATTCTGAGCGTACACCAGATTACCTGCGTAATTCCACCAAAGAACTGCATGGTTTGCAAATTTGGGTTGCCCTACCCAAAGCAAAGGAGTTAATTGAACCTAGTTTTAGGCATATCAATAAAGAAGAGTTACCCACTTGGCAAGACAAAAACATCCTTTACAAATTAATCGCAGGCGAAGCTTTTGGTAAGCAATCACCAGTACCGGTGCATAGTAAACTCTATATGTTAGAACTTAAATGCTCTAATGCCCAAGAAGTTGCACTAGGCGATCAGCTTTACGGAGAAGTGGGCTTATATATACTACAAGGCAGCATTAGAACTGAGAACCAACATTTTGGCGAAAAGCAATTACTCATTGCTAAAGATACCCAACTTTGCTCGTTTACTATGGATACGGATACAGTGGTTTACCTTTTTGGAGGTGAAGCTTTCGAGGAAGAACGTTATATCGATTGGAATTTTGTTTCAAGCAGTAAAGCCCGTATTGAAGAAGCTATAAAAAAGTGGAAAGCACAAGATTTCCCTAAAATTGAAGGCGAAACAGAATTTGTACCCTACCCAGATAGAAAACTGTAATCTTTAAACGGCTTGCTTTTAGCTATTACTATGGGCAAATGGCTTTCAATTTTTTTAGCAACAAAGTATTGCATTGTTAACAGTAATTTTTTTTTTATGGTACTAGTTGATAGCTACAACCACAACCTAAAGTAGACAAAATACCAGATGTCGGATTTTAATACGTTTCGCCCTAGTTTTCATATGGTGTAAACGCTAAAATCTTTTCATCTTTGTATCAGAAAGCAATAGTAGTGGTTTTAATAAACGAACAACAAGTATTTTATGCAGCGGTTTTCTTTCGCTTAAAGCGGATTAAATCGCCTAAAAACATTAACATCACTACAAAAAAAGAAAAGCCATGCAGTATATTATTCACCCATCAGCGTCTAGAGGCCAGGCCAATCACGGTTGGCTAAAATCAAGACACAGTTTTAGTTTTGCCCACTATTTTAATCCCGAAAGGATGCACTTTGGTGTACTACGCGTTTTAAACGATGATCAAGTAGCGGGAGGTATGGGTTTTGGTACGCATCCGCATGATAATATGGAGATTATATCTATCCCCTTAAAGGGAGATTTAGAGCACCAAGACAGTATGGGCAATGTTGCGGTAATCAAAGAGGGAGATGTGCAGGTGTTGAGCGCTGGTACGGGCATCACACATTCAGAAAAAAACAAAAACCAAGACCAAGAAGTTCATTTTCTTCAAATTTGGTTATTTCCTAGACAACAAAATGTAAAACCGCGCTACGATCAAATTTCGGTTAAAGATATAGCGGTCAAAGATGAATTTTATCAAATTCTTTCTCCAAATAAAGAAGACCAAGGCGTTTGGATTCATCAAGATGCTTGGTTCCATTTAGGCGATTTTAGTCAGGGAATCGAAAAAGAGTATCTGCTTAAACAAAAAGAAAACGGCGTGTATGTTTTTGTATTAGAAGGTAGTCTTGAAGTAGAGGGACAGCAATTGAACCCTCGAGACGGAATGGGTATTTGGGAAACCGACAGCCTACGGGTTAAAGCCTTAAGCGAAGCACGTGTACTTTTAATGGAAGTCCCTATGCAATTATCATAAAAACAAGGACTAGGTCTTCGCATAATATCAAAAAATAAAAGTATAAGCATTAGCTGGTTTAGCGCTTTTAAAAGTCAACTGCATTAGTTGACTCAGCCTTCCTATGCTTAAAGACGAAGGCGCATTACTTATAAAAATTTAAACAATTTATTAATCCTAAAAAACAAAACAAGATGAAAGAAAAAACAATTTGGAAAATCGATCCTGCACACGCAGAAGTAGCTTTTAAGGTAAAGCACATGATGATTTCAACGGTGAAAGGAAATTTTGACGATTTTGAAGCACAAGTGGCCACAGAAAACGATGACTTTAAACAAGCCGATTTTCGATTTTCGGCTAAAACGGCTTCGATTAATACCAAGAATGAAGATCGGGACACACATTTAAAATCGGATGATTTCTTTAATGCCGAGCAATACCCCGAACTTACATTTACTTCTAAATCGTTTGACGGCCAAACTTTAGTGGGCGATTTAAGTATTAGAGACGTGACCAAGGAAGTTGAATTAGCCGTTAACTTTAACGGCGTGGCAGTTGACCCCTACGGTCAAACCAAAGCTGGGTTTGAAATCAGCGGTAAGATAAACCGCAAAGATTTTAATTTAACCTGGAGTGCCCTTACCGAAGCAGGGAATATGGTCGTATCAGACCAAGTGAAGCTAGTAATTGATGCTCAATTCATCAAACAAAGTGCTTAATAATCATTATTATAAATAGGATCCTTTAAGCAACAAGCAGTGTTATCGCTGCTTGTTGTTTTTAGATTAAAATGAAAAAAAGCTATTATTTTGGGCTCAAATTTTAGAAAAACAACCGGCTTGTTTTTGTATGCAAGCCGAAATTTGAGCCATACCACCCCTATTACATAGTTGCATAGTGCTAAGGCTACTCCGGGTATTTCCCAATTATTTTTTTAAAGTTAGGGTAGCGTTTTTAAGAATAAAGAATTAAAAAGCAGATTTTGAATCAATAAATATAGAAAATACGCCTTGGCAAGGTTGGATTTTTAAAGCATTTTGTCGAAAAATATAGCAACTTAATCTATAAATACTTCTCAAATACTTCTATTTTACCATAAATTTTATTTGATTTTATAAATGAAATTCGCTCAAGTTGTATATATTTGTTTTACATAAGTATGACTTATGCTACGTTAAAAACCTTTATTTAACAAGCTCAAAAAAGATCGCAAGTTTCTAGCCGCCAGTACTTTTTGAGCTTTTTTTGTGTCTTTTTGGGTCGGTTTTTAAAGCATCTTTAAAAAGCTCAGCGGCTTATTTTACAAACCGCTGTGCTTACAACTACAAACTGCTGGGTTTGTCATGATAAACTGCGCTGCTTGTAACTACAAACTGCTGGGTTTGTGAAAGAAAAATCAGGAAGAAATTTATAAAAAAGGAAGTTGGCGAGGTTAAAACTTAACCGATGCACAAAAAAAGGTCTCGTTTTTTCAAACGAAACCTTTACTTAATCAACTAAAATTAATCGCAAGTTTCTAGCCGCCGATCAATTTAAAGTCCATTGTCTCAAGTGCTTTACGCACCCGTTTACCAGGTCTGTAATTCAAGCGTATTTGCTTAACATTACTGGTGTTAACCTCTTCGGGAATACTACTCGGTTCAGAGCTTACCCCTACTTGAAAGTTTCCTAAACTACCCAGTTGCACTACACGTCCTTGTGAAAGTTCATCGGTCATATTATGTACCAAGGCACTTAATACCGCCAAACAATCGGGTTCACGAACGGTAGATTGGTTCGAAATTAAATAAGCCAAACGATTTAGGTCGGTTAAACCTGTTTTTACCGCTTGAGCATAAAACTGCTGTGGTGCAGTTACATCTTGTGGGTTTTTCTTACCCACAGGTTTTAAATTAATCATATTAATTAAAATTAAATTTACTTACAGCATTTTTAAAAGGTCTCTGTGAGGTGAGCTACCTGGTAACTCGGTTCTGGATGCTGCAACTAACCAGAAACAATCCTCTTTTACATTTTTACTACTAAATCATCGTCTTATTTTTAACATTTTTGATAACACAAAAATTATTTAACATTATAAAATTAGTCATACTTATCATATATTAAAAAGATATAGCTTTTATTTATTAACAGAGATTTTCACAATACCTGTGTTATAGAAATAGTAAAACATTTACAAACAGATTGTTCTATGAATCTAACAAAGTAATCACCATAGTCAAAAACCCCAAAGCTGAGGCTTTACGAGGGTTAGGCATCAAATACTTTTATTAATTAATTTCAATTTATTTCACTAAATTCTTATATTTCTCACAAAAAACCAATCCAACTAAAATTCACCAGCACCAACAAAAACATCAGTAAACTATTGAGAACACCAAAAAAATATATTGCTACCCGAGTGTTTTTTTTGGCCATCATTAAAAATAGGAGCAGTCTACCGCTGTTTTGATGGGTAGATAAGCAAGTGCTATCAATTTGTGATTTAAACCCCTTACTTTAGCCCCTTAATAGTTCGGAGTGATATTTTAAATTTCAATTAATACCTTTGAAATATATCCTTGAAAAAAGACTGCAATGATGGCATGGTTTTGAGACAGTCTGACGGATTTGTATATCGATCCAAGTTGCGGTCGAGTTGGGACTAAGATAGCTAAAAAACGCAAACATTTCGAACACGTGAGGATTTATCCGTGAGGATAAATCCGTAGCAATTTGCGATATACGCTGTTAGCAATAGGTTTTTTGTTTTATAATTTTGTCTCTGTTACGTGTAGTTGTATTGCAGGAGTTATAAGAATACTTTTATGTGGGGTTTTAAATAGGTAATTAGCAAAATCATATTTAACCATAAGATTTGAATTACGTAATTCAAGAGATACTTTACCTGAATTTGCGTCTACAGTCTTAGCATAATAGTTGTTTTCATTAGATAGTTGAAACTTCAATTTAGTCCTATCACTATTTTCTGGTATAAATTGATTATAATCTTCATCTAAATAATATAAGGCTTCAATACAAACAAATACTGTTTTGTTTTCTTCAAATAGAATATTCTCTTTGTGTTCAATCTCAATTCTATTTTTATCTTTTGGGTTTAAGTAAAGTGTATCGGTTGAATATATTTTTTTATTAAATTGAAGCGTTTGTAGATTGCCAAAGGGCAAACTTTCTTCGACTTCAAAAAAGTGAATTTTATATGCAGTTTTATATTTAACTTTGTCTACATAAAAAGTAGTTTGATTAATATATAAATTCTTTATATAGTTTCTGAAAATTATACCAGAATCTTTATTTGATACTAAAAATCTACTTTGAGAATTTATAATTCTATTTGATTCCCCCAAAATAATAGAGCCCTCTTTTTTTGAAGAAATTACCAGATCATCTAATTGTATGTATTCTTTAGATAGGTAAACGGCTTCATTCAAATTTTCTGTTTCTATAGTGTGCTTTTTATAATCTGTTTTAGTAAATTCTATTTTATTGTATTGTAGACCTTCCGGAATTGGAGTTGCTTTATTATTTTTAGTTATACCTTGGTAAACAACCTTTTTATCATTATAAATTGTAAAGGAAACAGATTCGACTAAATCGTAAGTGTCATTGTCTACAACGATAAATTTTTGACTAAAACTATTTAAAGTTAATAGCAGTAAAATATAAATAATTGCATTTTTCATTTGCTTTTATTAAAAAACGGTACTGCTAAATGTAACAGTACCGTTATTGATTAATTTATGGTTGGTACTCTTCATTACATCCGACAGTTTCTTGCTTGTTAGGGTTGTTCTTATCCATAACACGCTCTTCTTTAGTAATTTTAAAACCAAGAATATAGTATGCTCTATACACACCTCTTACACCATTTACACAAGAGCCATAAGAATAACGCCAACCTAGTGTAACTGGTTGAGGCTCTCCAGTAATGGGGTCTGGAAAGGTAGGGTTTATTATGATTCTAATAATATCAAACTGGTCTGTTGGTCCATATTCATAAAATTGATTTATTTCATTATAAACAACTTGCTCAGCGGTTTCTATGTCTGTTACAGTTAAGGTAAAGTTTTCTCTGTCTACATCTACATAAGTTCCGGTTTCTTCTACTTGGGTACTTTCAAAGATGTACCTGCTAGCTATTTCTTCATCCCCAACAAAAACTTCTCTGACAAGGTAGCCATCAATTTCAGCTGTTCTATTCTCTGATTCGGTGTAATTTTGATAAGAAGTTAAACTTTCATTTAAAGACTTTTCATCAATTGCTACTTCCTCTTCAATTTGTTCATTGTCTACTGAACAACCTGTAAATATAACCGCACTAACAAAAAGTGCAATTAAAAAATGTAATGATAATTTTAAATTTTTCATAATTATTTAAATTTAGTTTGTGCCTACTATTGTTTTATGGTTCCTGTTCGGCTAATTTCCCCATTTTTATTTTAACTTATTGCTAACGTGTTTGTAATCGAGTAGACAAAGGGAATTTCACCCTAAGCCTCTCACAGAACCGTGCTTGAAAGTCTCCCCTCACACGGCTCTTGTTGTACAAATCTAAGCAATACTATTTATTTGAGAGAAATTCCAATGGTAAAACAAAGTTGGAAATTGCTCCCTTACCGTGGCTAACCATTTATACCCTTTCCTAATACTGGTTTTATATCGCTTATACCTTTTCCTTGCCCACCATACCAATCGCCTACTAAGTAGTCGAAAGACTTTTGTAAGTTCATACAGCTTAAATTTACCATAGTAGTGCACCCATCCCCTAATCATCGGGTTAAGATAATGTGCTACTCCTACAATACTTTTAAAAGTAAGCTTGTCTACCTTGAGTTCTTCGAGCTTGTCTGCAATTCGTTTTCTTGAAGCAATACTTATAGCGCAGTCATATCCCAAAAACAGATTACCCTTTTTCTTGGAGTAGGCAGTTCTAGGCTGAAAAGAATATCCCAAAAAATCAAATTTAACTGTTGGGTGTTTTTCTTTTCGTTTATAGTCTCGGCAATAGACAATTTTTGTCTTTTCTGGATGTAACTCTAATCCTACCGAATCCATTCTTTGATGCACTAATTTTAATAGTTGCTCTGCGTGGGCTTTTGTGTTACAATGTAGTATCACATCATCGGCATACCGCGTGAAACCTACATTTTTATCTGTTTGTTCTAACCATTTGTCAAAAGCATAATGTAGAAAAAGGTTTGCCAATAATGGGCTGATTACTCCGCCTTGTGGCGTTCCCCTCCCTTGCTTTTCGATTAGTTCTCCAGACTTTGTAACAACAGGAGCTTCCAACCATCTTTTGATATAGAATTTGACCCAGTTTTCGGGTACGTGTTTCTCTACCGCAAGCATCAGTTTATTGTGGTCTATAGTATCAAAGAAACCTTTAATGTCCAAGTCTATCACCCAGTTGTGTTTCCAGCAGTTTTCCCTAACTTTTGATAATGCCTGATGAGCATTTCTATTGGGGCGATAACCGTAAGAATTTGGACTGAAAATCGCTTCTAATCTAGGTTCTAAAAACATTTTAACCACCATTTGTCCAACCCTGTCGCTGATAGTTGGTATTCCAAGTTTACGGATTGAACCGTCTTTCTTTGGTATCTCAACTTCTTTGACTGGAGGAGGAAAGTAACTCCCTGATGCCATCCGGTTCCAAAGTTTGTACAGATGTTTGCTTCGGTTTGCGTCAAATTCACGCATACCAATAGCATCTATCCCTGCACTTCCTTGCTTAGAAAGCACCTTTTGATAAGCCTCCCAAACCATTCGGCGACTTATCGGTATTGATTTTGTTTCATTCCATAAATTCATCCTCACATTTTGTAAGTTGATTGATAAAATATAACAGTACAACTTAACCCCTTCGCTCCATTTCCATTACAGAAACTTCTTCACTAATACGGGTTAATCTGCCACTACATACAGCATCGGTATTTTGCCTCTAGGTTGTGCCTATTGTGCATTTCCCTTAACATTTGTAGGTAGCTTCCCAAGTTCCGTAAATAAGCCTAAATAAAGTTCTTGCCATCTGAATGACGCCAGCCTTACAGAAAATAAATAGGTTATCTCTGTAATTAATGTTATCGCTAACATTACTTTTCACTCCGTATCATACTTCGTAGCTTTTGACTGAAGATAGCAACTTCTCGACACCTCTTCAATGGTTCACTTGCGTTCAACTCCTTTATTTGTACCTGCTAACCTCAAGGGTTAGATTCTCCTAAACGCTCAGCACCAAGACTATTAATCAAAGCACCTTTAGGTGGTTTAGAGCCATCGCCTATACAAAGACTCTGATGGACCTACCATCATCTTATTTACAGCATTCAACCGTTTTATTGCCTTGGTTGATTCTTGGCACACTATGGTTTGTTGCGTGGTTAAGCAACCAAGTTAACAAATAAAAACCGAATAGAAAATCCGCGAGGATTTTCGTAAGTAGGCTAGAAGCAAGCAATAAATTATATTCGGTGTTGTGCGTAGTACTTTGTTTATAATTTTGAAGCTGAAGGTTTTCCAAATGATGCATCAATAACTACTACTTTTAAATCTACTTTGTTTTTATCTCCAACTTCTTTTGTTATTTTCTCTATGTTTGATACTTTCTTTAAATCGTTATCATTGTAGCAAATTACTAAAAACACACCTTTTTTAATGTCCTCAACTTTAAGATATTTTATGAGCTGTTTTTCAAGTCCATTCCAAAATTTTGAATTCTTTGCAAGTTTTACTTCAATTAAAGCTCTATTCTCGTAACCAGAAGAAAATTTGAAGTCCACAGGTCCTCTTCCTAAATTCGCTTCTCTGTTTAAATCTATATTATTAGCTTTACAATAGTGTTTTACAATACCCGTAAAAATCAATTGAGAAGCTTCTTCACTTTTAGGTTTTCTTCCTCTATCATCCCATAAAAGTTTATATCCCGAATTATTTTCTATAAAGTGTTCATATTGTTCAAGAACTTCTTGAGTAAACTTGTCAAAATCCTTTTCATTTTTTGGAATAATAAATTTATAAGCATTATCTCTGACGTAATTTAAAGTGTCAATTACCCATTTGTAATAACCTTTTGGGTCTTTTGCAATATCATAAGCATTAGAGCCTTTTTCGTTTCGATAAGCTTCGTATTCGGCAATCCATTCTCTATTTTGCCGAGCAATTTGGATAATGTCTGATTTTTTTACTTGACTTTTTATTTCAATACCATATTGGTCTCTTAATTCTTCATTCATATTCGACCAGCAATAATCAAAAAATTCATCCGCACTTATTGTTGGTAATTCTCTTAAAAATTGCTTTGGAACGAGTAGAATTCCTTTTTTTGTGTATGGATTTAAAGGTAAGTCTACTTCTTTATCTTTCCATCTTTTGAATTTTGAGTCAAATTCATATTGGTTTATTCTAATTTTAGTTGTTGGTACTTTATGTCTTTCACAAATTGTTTGTGTGTATGTTATAATTTCTTTTTTTAGTAACGTTGCTGTCATATCACTAATTCTGTCACAACCAAAACCTTCATTAAATAAACCAATTTCTTCGAAATGATTTAAATTAGTTATACCAAGTTTAATTGATTCAAATATTGAGTCAACTATCATTTTTGAAAATCCTCCACCTGAACCAGAACCACCAGTTCCTCTTGAAGCATAGCCTAAACAAACCTCTTCAACTTCAGGAAATTTCATCATACTTAATAACTGACGATACCTTATATCTGTTTTATCAGGTTTTGAAACAGAAGCAATTTCAAATGCCAAATTGAAAAAATCTATTGTTTTTTTATGGGTATTATTAAAAGAATTGTGTTCGGAATCGAAAACTAAAAATGGGTCTATAAATAATTTCGTGTCAGTTGATAAAATTGGGTCAAACCAATCATCTTCTTTTGTCCTTTCAATTTTAAATTCAGTAGAGAATATCATTTATAGTTCGGTTTTTTTCGGTATTACGCACAACTCGTTATATCAACCCAAATATACACTTTTAAAACAATTTCTTTATTGGATAAAATGCAACTAGGTTATTGGGAAGTAAATAAGATAGAACATCATTAACCTATCGAGTTGACTTGGCTTAAAAGGAATAGAAAACGCGATGCAATCGCACAGCAACGGGGCCATCAGAATATTGGATTGAACGCCTCAAAAAACAAAATTAAATGATAATAAAAAACGATTCTTCAAGACGTAATAGAATGCTACACCCCAAAATCAAGAAAAACCACATAAAGTGATAGCAATAAACCATTCAATACGCAAAGAGGTTCAAATTATAAGCTTTTTGGGTATCCTAAGTCTACCGCTAAGAAAAGAAATGTGGCTAATCATCTCTAAAAGGGCAGCACAGCAATAGATTAAACCCCATAGTACCAACATAAAAACAGCCGGGTTAGTCAACACGGCGTTCATGTTAGGCTCCCGTAAAAAGAAGTCGGGACAGGCTGTACCGGCCACACAGCTTGCCCCGATTTTTCATTGGGGAACGCTTAGTTATTGAACGCTTAGTTATTAGCTACAGTGTTTTTATGCGCTTTTTCATTTCTTCGAAACTATATTTCGGTTCGTAAACATATTTTCCGTTCGTATCTATTATTCCCCATTTATCATTTAATTCAATTCTCGAAAATCCATTCTCAAATGGATAACACATATCGAATTCGGTTGGGATTTTTAGTTTACCATTTTTGTTAATAAAACCATACTTATCTCCTTTTCGAACTTTAGACAATCCGTTATTAAATTCTCCAATAACTATATAATCAAATTCGGTCAATTTCGTTCCGTCTGGATTATACAATGCTTGAAGATTATCTTTACTTAAAACTATTAAACCATTTTCTAACCAACTTATATAATCAAATTCATTCGGCAAAATTCTTTCTCCATTTAGCGTTATTAATCCACGTTTATTTTTGATAGAACGAGTATCACCAATTACTCCTTTTTCAATTATACTATCTTCTTGAATTACAGTTTCTAAAATATTATTTTTAAGCTTAATTCTACTATAGATTGGTTTAATCAAAACATTATTTAATGTATCGATTATACCCAAATTATATTCGCCAAAATATTTTGCTCGATAACCAAATATAAATTTATCGTTCTTAAGATGCTTTAAATATTCATATTCAAATGGTATGATGATTTTATTTGCTTTGTTTATTAATCCGAGTTTATTGTTCTTTGCGACAACGGCAAAATTGTTCGTAAACACCTTTGCATATTGAAATTGCGGTTCAATTTTCACATTTCCATTACTTTCTTTAAATCCCCAAAGACTATCAATTTTATAAGGTTCTAGAGTTTGTGCATACGCTTTTTGTTGACAAGAAATAATTGTCGAATATGTAACTAATATTATAAATATGCTTTTTTTGTATTATACTGAAATAGGTTGACCTTTTTTACGGTCTTTTTTGGTTGATTAACTACTACTTTTAGATAGTAAGTTCAGGTAAATTTACATTATTTTTTCGATAGGATCTGTATTTGATCGTTGGATTTTTGTGGACTTCAGCTGGCTTTCTTAAATCCAGGCTAAAATGTGTTCTTAGGTTATTGTAAATATACACTGCTTGTGCTGTCATTTTCTGCGCTAATTCAGTGTTTTTAATCGTTTGTTTTAATCCATATTCATATTTAAGTGTCCTGTTAATACGCTCTGCAACTGCGTTTTCATAAGGATCATACTGTTCGGTCATACTCATAACAATATTATTTTTTTCAGCAAATTGGGTGTATTTGGGGTTACAGTATTGAAAACCTCTATCGGAATGATGGATGAGTCTTTCACTTGGGTATTCTCTATTTTTAATGGCCATAGCGAGCGCATCTATGCAAAGCGATGTTCTCATATGGTTATCTAGTTTATAGCCCATAATTTGCTTGGAATAAGCGTCTGTAACAATGGCTAAATAATTATGGCCGTATTGTGTTTTAATGTAAGTGATATCGCTTACCCATAATTGTTCTGGACGAGTAGGAACCTGATCTTTAACTAGGTTTTTATATTTTTTGTACATATGGTTTGAGTTGGTGGTGGTGATGTAATTTTTACGTTTTGGAACTAAAAGATTATTGAGTCTTAAGAAACGGTAAAACTTATCCCTGCCAATCTTAATGTCAGCGTTTATAAAGTCTTGTTTTAGTTCTGCATAAAGTTTAATCCCGCCCGTTTTTGAGCCTACTTTTTTACGGTAGTCCTTAACCAATTTGATTAACTTTTGATGGTCTATTTCTTGTTTTTGTTGTGCTTTGATTCTTTTGTAGAAAGCTTGTTTAGATATCCCAAAACATCCATAGAGCCACTTTCTTTTATACGTGCTTTTTTCTTTTGCTCTATCTCTTTTACTAATGTTTTGGGCAATGACTTTTTTGCCATATCTACCCCTGTAATAAGTTCCATATCAGCAATAATGTCTTGCTGAAAGTCTTTCTGAAACTCCAGTTCCTCAATCTTTTCCTTTAACTTTTTAATTTCATCGTTTTTACTCATACCATTACTTTGTTGTACTAAGGTACTGTATTTTCTTAACCAATAGGTAATAGTTGTTCTAGGAACATCATATTTTTTGGAAGCTTGCGTGCTAGAGATGTGTCCGGTTAGAATTTGGTCAACGACTAAAAGTTTGGTTTCTAGATTGACTTTTTGATAGCTTTTTTTTCGCCAGTGGTCTTTTTTTGTTTTCATAAGTGACTATAATTAAGGGTTTAATTTTTAGTCAACCTATTTCAGGAAAGTTCATTTTTCAACATTGTAGCTAACGGGTTTGTGTAAGCGTCAGTAACGGGAAAATACGCGAGTATTTTCCACCGCAGCACTAAAGATAGCAAAAACGCGTGGAATTTTCGGTAGAAAATTCCGCAGTTATTGCGCTTACACGTTGTTGCCAATAGTTATTTCTTTCGATACACAAGTATATTGTATTTTAATTCAGTTCCGTCACTTGGCAAAAGGTCAAATACTTTTAATTCATTTTCTGTAATTTCGACAAATTCGATTTCATTTTTTTTAAACTCCTTTAATGTTCCGGATTTTTTTAATTTTTCTAAGAGCTCAGGTGAAACTCTGTCAATAGGGACATTGTATTTTGGTTTGTCAAAAGTCATTCGGAATAATTTAAATTCTTTATCATATATCCATTTTCCTGTTTCACAATTTGCTGAATTTTCACAACCGATTAATTTATAAGTTCCGTTTTGATTTATCTGCATACTTGGTCTCCAAATATTTTCTGTTGCTGTTATTGTATCGTTAACAATATGATTTCTTTGAGAAATTACTTTTCCATTTTTATCAGTTAATTTCTGGAATTCCCAAGTTCCGATAATTAATTTTTCAATTTCAGATGCATTCTTCTTGGTTTTAGCTTCGTCAATTAATTCCAAATAAGATTTTTGAGCTTGACTAAAGTTTAAAATAGGAATTAAAAATATGATGATTAGTAGTAGTTTTTTCATAATTATTGGCAACTCGTTATATCAACTCAAATATACACTTTTAAAACAATTTCTTTATTGGATAAAATGCAACTAGGTTATTGGGAAGTAAATAAGATAGAGTCATCATTAACCTATCGAGTTGACTTGACTTAAAAGGAATAGAAAACGCGATGCAATCGCGCAGCAGCGGGGGGAACGCTTAGTTATTGGCACTAGTTTTTTAATTATTGAAATCAACTGTGTAATCCAAAGTCTTTCCTGCATCGATAAATAGCGTATCGTTTTCTCTCGTTGTTATATCGTTAATTTTACGTACAATTTCAATAACCACTGGTTGATTTCCTGCTGTTTCCAATAATTGATTGCTGTCAAACTCGTTTGTCCAACCTCTTATATTGCCATCGATAGATTGAGAAAAACCTGAGGGTCGTGGATATTCAAAATTTGTCCAAAGTTGGTCACTACCTTGGATGTCTTCAAGATTTAATAGAGTTAAATTCACAAAAGCTTTCTTAACAACATTATGGTTCCGAACAACCAAAGTATCCCGAACAGATGGAATTGATGGCATTCCATTCAAATCTGAACGAAGAAATTTATTTTCATTAAGTTTATCAAATCTCATTCTATGAATTCCGCTTTCTAATTCGTCGTCTCGCATAAAGAAACTTATACTAAAGTCGCCATTTGAGTCAGTTCTTGCAGTCGCTTTTGTTCTTACTGTTCCGAATCCTAAGCGTGTATTGTCCCAGACAACAGTAATTTTCTGATTTGTTATTGGTGTAGTTCCATTCTCAGTCATCAATTTTCCGACTATTTCAGTACAATTTGCTTCACAGTTTTGACTTATTAAATCATCTTCCTTTTCGCAACTTTGAAACGCAAAAGCAATTATTATCAATATTATTAAACTCTTTTTCATAGACGTTTTTCATAATGGTAGGCAACTCGTAATATCAACTCAAATATACATTTTTAATACAGCTTTGTACTGGATACAGTGTATCAAGGTAATTATACCGTAATTAAAATAGGTTTACCTTAACCTGTCGAAGCTATCTTGGTTTATAGAGCTATGAGAACGTGATGCAAGCTGTACCAGGTATACAAAGGCTTATTTCCTTGGTGTAGTTTTTATTCTAATTATTCCTTGCCAAGTTTAATATCATACCAATCAATTTTTCTAGAAAAATACATCACAATGCCCAAAATGACGAACATTCCAAGACTTCCAATCAATAGAGCATAATCTTCTAATTGGATAATTGTAAAAATAAAAGTATACATAATAAGTAAAATACTAAAAATGAAGAATCCAATTTGTTTTGACCTTAATATTGCCATTGTATATAGTGAAATTAATGTAAGCGTTAAAACAGTGGCTAAAATATATGAAAGATTGAATTTTATATGTTCACTAAAAGATAATAATAGGGTATAAAAAACAATCAAAGCTATACCTACCAATAGATATTGTATTGGGTGAATAAAAACTTTTTTCATAATTTCCACAAAAAAGAATGTCATATAAGTTAAAACTAAAAGCAAAATCGCATATTTGGCAACGCGATAAGACTTTTTGTAATTATCAACAGGTAATAGCAAGTCAGTCCCAAAAGAACTTTTTTCGATTTGATATTTACTACCGGTCCATTCTTGCGGAAAGTTCCTGTTCAAATGAAGAATGTTCCAATTTGAAGTAAATCCTTGATCAGAAACGGTTCGTTCGTCAGGTAAATAAGTTCCAGTAAAACTAGGAGTGTTCCAATCTGAAGAAATATTAACATCTGTAGTTTTGCCTACAGGTGTGAAGTATAGGTATTGACTACCTTTTAAGTCGATTTCAGTTGTAAATTCATAATTAACAATGCTGTCCTTACGCAATGGTACTAATGCATTTATTCCACTTGAAACAATTTGTTTAGTAGATGTACCAGAGTTAAAAGAAATATTCTTATTATTCCACTTTAGAGATACTTGCTTCTCTATTCCCTTTAAATCGTTAATTCCAAAGTTCAGTGAAGCCTTATCGAAATGAATATTGGCCTTTTCGATATCAAATTGTTTAAAATTAATATTATTGAAATTTCCATTAATTTTTAATTTGGATTCATATACCACTACTTCATAAATTCCTCTATATCTTTTTTCTGGTTTTATCTCCCCACGTATATCTAAATTTTCTGGTAAAAAATGTGCCCATTCTTTGATTTTTACTATTTCATTAATAGAATCTTTTTTATTGAACCGCTTTACATATCGATCGTAAGGGATTGAAATAAATGGCCCCGTAATTGTTTGACCGCTACCCCACTTTAAGCTAACTTCATCAATTGCATTAGTTTGAACATCTTCTCTTTCATCAATTAAATCTTTAACCATCGAAGTCGGAATTAACAAGATTAGGATTAAAAAAATAATGACTCCAATTTTAAAAAAAATATTTGATTTGAGTTTTTCCATAGTCTGTATTTATTTTATTCTGTTAAATTTTTTGTATCTATTGTCCTGTAAAACTAAATTTTAAAGATAGGTGAATGGGTTTGAAAAACCGTCAGTCAAGGTTTTAAAGTTAATAATTTTCAGATAAGTACAGACGTCAGCAATTCCGAGTAGATTCGGACGTAGTCGAATCCGCCGTAATTGCGGTTATACATTGTTGGTAAATCGGCTTTTTTCAGTTTATCCATTGTTCAATCAGTTTAATAAACTCGCTCAATTCATACGCAACGAATATTGTCAAAATTGATAATTCGTTTTCGTATTTTTCTTTTTTTCTTAAAGTCAATACGTAACATACAATCGGAATTATCATTAATAATTTCAGCTCATTCGCATAAGGATAGTGCATTAATTTCGAGAAAAACGAGACGAAAGCAAAAAGTCCTACAATCAAATTCAGCCATTTTCTTTTAATTCCACTATAAGAAACAAATATCAAGCTTAAAATTCCGAAACTTATAAACGAAATGTTTGCCAGAAGTTCATTTTCGATAAAAGACAGAACAAAACTAATAATTAGTCCAACTAAAATTCCGACTAATAATTTCGGTTTAGTTTTCTTAAAGAGAAAAATTCCGATTAAGATTCCAATTCCGATTATAATTTTTGCGTAGTTCATTTTCAGCTGTTTGCTAACGGTTACGGTTATGGACAAGTAGCGGGAGTAGGAATGCGGATTTGTCGGCTTAACCTTTTGTTTCTTGGTTTACTAAATTACACTTTTTCGACAAAACCCGCTATTTGCTATAACCGATGTTGGGCGACGTTTATACACCACTCAATCTTTTTATTTCCTCTAAAACAATTTCCGTTCTTTTCTCAGTAAATTTTTCATAGTTGTCATCGTCATAGATCGCATTTTCTAATGGAACTAAATTTGTTACCAATATATCTTCCTTTGTGGTTTGGGGAATGACATTCTTAAAATAATCGGATGGTTTTTTGTCGCTAATAACTCTATTTGAACTAGCCGGTAGAATACAAAAGTTCACTGCTTTGTTGATATCATCGTTCACATATTCTTTACCTTTTAAAAATGCCCTAGGGAAAATATGATGATATTGTTTTCTATTATATTGAGATAATGCAGTTCCAACATCGACCCTATCTCCGTTTGTCAAATCTAGAGGTTGTTGATGGGCTAAAAGAAGTAAATACGCCCTAACAAATGAATTTGATTTAGTAAACTTGAGCTTTTCAAATTGTGTTTGATTTATGTTGGTTGCGTATTTTTCTAATTGAGAAAAATCTCCATCCATAATAGAGTTCATAAAAGTAATGTCATCATCCATTCTCTGATCAGTCGAGGCTGAATATCTATTTGAAAAAGAAGTTCTCCAGAACCACTTTTTTATAGCTTTGCTCTCATCATTACTTAAAAAATTCTTTTTAGAGAAAAGATATGTTAATGGCACAATTTGTTGAACTCTAGGCAAAAAGTCATATGATAAACAATTAAATTGAGTGCTTAAATAATCAATTGCTTTTTCCAAACTAGACTTTAAAAGATCAATATTATCTCTAACCTCGTCCGGTTTTAATTCTAGAATACTTTTAGTTTTAGTAGTCTGACTAATAATTGCACTAATGCACTGAAGAACTACTTTATTTTTAAGATTACCGAAATTCTTATCCTCTAAAGTCTCAAAGATATCTTGAAACTTTTCTTTTAAATGAAAATTCTCGACCCAAGTCCAGGCTATCATTAAATCTAATGTTGATAAAGGTGTGCCTGTATTATTAACTCTTTCGAATATTATACCTACTTCAGATTTATCTCTTTTTTTAATCGTAACTAGTGGTAATTCGTAATTCTGAAATAGAGACTGTAAATCTACTATAGAAGCTGTTTCTTCCGCATTTAAATCGTTATTTCTGATAAAGTTATTGAAACTAAAATTGTCGAAAATTAATTTAAGAGGTAAGTATTTTTTTCCTTCTTCAACATCTTCATTGCTTAGAAACTGTTTTTCTTCTATATCGTAAACAATATCAAAAATCGATGAATCATATTCATCTGTATCTTCTTTTTCTAAATCGAAACAGAATACTCCAAATATTGAAGTTACTCGTTGTTGTCCATCGAGGACATAATTGATCGGATAATCTTCCGTGGGATCTGGTAAATTGAAACCACCAATATTTCTTTTAGCTGGCAGATTATCTTTTGTCTCCCATAATAGAACACTACCTATAGGATAATCATTAATTATACTGTCTAAAAGTTCAATTACTTGTTCTTGTTTCCAGACAAAAGTTCTTTGAAAAGGAGGGATTTTGATATTTCCCTCTATTATTTTATTTCTTAATCTGTCAATTTTTATTGAGGTTGTAGTTACTTCTCCTTTCATATTTGTGGTATCATTTTTAAAATTGTGCCCAACTCGTTATTTCAAGCCAAATATATACTTTTAATACCATTTTTTACTGAATAAAGTGCAACTAGGTTAATGGGAAGTATAAGATAGGGTCATCATTAACCAGTAGAGGCAGATTTAGTTTATAAGCTACAAGGAGCGCAATGAGATAAATTGTTTCATGAGTCTTTTACAATAATCCTTGCCATAGGTACTATAACAATTTGAAGGCATGCCTTTGAATTTAACATCAACTGCCCTAAGGCTTCCTTTAGGATACATTTTTGATACATTTTGGTAAAGGAAATGAATAAGTCTTGTAAGGAATGTAAAGCAATTTAGAAAAAGGTTTTTCCTCATTAAGGGATCGGTGCTCAAATGAATCCAACAGGCTAGCGCTTGAAATTGGATTTTTTATTTTTATGCCCTTTAAAGCTAGGCTTTAGGGCTATCTTTACTAGGATTAACTGCGTTGATCCTCAGTAAGGAATCGGTGCTCAAATGATTCCAACAGGCTACCGCCTGAAATTGGATTTTTTATTTTTATGCCCTTTAAAGCTAGGCTTTAGGGCTAAAAATAAAAAATCCAATCACTCTCGTGATTGGATTCCTTTGGTCGGGATGAGAGGATTCGAACCTCCGATCTCGCGCCCCCCAGACGCGCACTTTAACCGGACTAAGCTACATCCCGAATGTTGCAGCGCAAATATACTTAAGTTTTTGACAATTTACCAAATATTAAAAGGCTTAATCTACACCCGATGCTAAGCTTGGTTTTTAGCGGTACACTAAACTTTTCATTACCAATATGCTAGGCTTTTAGTCCCATTTAGACCCTGATTAATCTTTTGTTAAACTAAGCTGAAACCGTTCGTTATTACCCATTTTACTTGCACCTTTGCACAATGCCTTCCACTACTTTAGCACATAAGAAAAAGCAACAGATTATTCTCTGGGTGCTGGGAACTTTAATTGCCCTAGGTCCGCTTTCTATTGATATGTATTTGCCGGCTTTTGAGCAAATAGCCCAGGATTTTAGCATACCTAAATCTCAAGTAGGCTATTCGCTTACCACCTATTTTATCGGGATTGCCTTAGGGCAATTAATGTACGGTCCGGTGATGGATAAGTTCGGTCGTAAAACTCCGCTATTATTCGGTTTGGTGTTGTATATCCTTGCCGCTTTAATTTGCTTTTTCTCACCCAATATTTGGTGGCTCATGGCTGCACGTTTTTTACAAGCCATTGGTGCCTCGGCGGGTATGGTAGCCTCAAAAGCTGTGGTGCGCGATGTTTTTAAACCCGAAGAAGTAGCCCGAGCCATTTCATTTTTAATGCTCATTATGGGAGGTGCGCCCATTGTGGCTCCTACTCTAGGCGGTTTTATCATTCACCACCTGCATTGGCCCTACATCTTTTTGGCCTTGGTCATCGTTGCCAGCTTGATGTTTGTGAGTGTGTTTAGGTTTTTACCCGATAATTTCCCTGCCGATTATAGCGTAAACCTGAATCCGATTGAGGTAACCAAAAAATATGTGGGTATTTTTAAGAACAAAATTTTCCTCACCTACTCGCTTGCCGGTAGTTTATGCATCGGGGCGCTGTTTGCTTATATCGCCAACGCGCCGGTTTTATTTACCGATAAATTTCATTTTACCGAATTGCAATTCGGTTGGTTATTTGGTTTAAACGCCGCAGGTCTTATTGCCGGAAGCCAGTTGAACCGGGTGGTACTCAAACGTTTTAGTACCTACCAAACCACTAAATTTATTGGTTTTATTCTGCTGGTATTTAGTATTTTACTGGTTGTTTTCTCGTTGTATGTAGATCATTACATCAGTATATTAGGCTGCTTGTTTGTAATATTATTTTTACTAGGCTTTCAAAATCCCAATACCACTGCCCTATCGCTTTATCCGTTTACGCGAAAAGCCGGTCGAGCTTCGGCATTAGTAGGCAGTTTTAAAATGATTTTAGGAGCGGTCTCTTCATTTGTCATCAGCTCATTTTCTGGGCAGTATTTATTGCCTATGGCCATTTGTATTTTTCTTTGTTTTTTACTAAGCTATGCTTTACTGATAGGTTTTGAGTGGAAAGAAAAAGACGCCGTAAGTTTTTTAAAAAGTGCAAAATAAGTGTACCTTAGTAAAATAGTAATGCTAAACAGATCTATTATGCGCAACACCTTAGACGGAGCTTATAATTCTCTTTTTCAACCTGAATTAATTGCTGAAATTGAAGACGTTGGCGTGATTAAAGAGGTAAAAGCCGGTGAAGAGCTGATACAAGTAGGCGACTATATACGCTCTATGCCTTTATTACTTGATGGCGCGATTAAAATATCGCGTGTAGATGAAGACGGATATGAGTTATTGCTCTATTTTTTAGAGCGCGGCGAAACCTGCGCCATGACCCTTAGTTGTTGTGTGGGGCACAAACAAAGTGAAATTAAAGCTGTAGCTGAATTAAACTCAACTTTACTTATGGTTCCCGTTTTTAAAATGGAAGAATGGTCTTCTAAGTATAAATCTTGGCGCAACTATGTTTTTGAAAGCTACCACAACCGCTTGATGGAAGTACTCTCGGCTATAGACAATATTGCTTTTACCAAGTTAGACGAGCGCCTTCTACGTTATTTAGAAAGCAAAAAGAAAATCAACCGTTCGGTGCATCTAGAAATGACGCACCAAGAAATAGCATCAGATTTAAACTCTTCGCGTGTAGTTATTTCTCGCTTATTAAAAAGCTAGAATATCAAGGTTACCTCAAAATTAATCGCAATAGCCTAGAACTACTAAAAACCTAAACGCAGAAGCTTAGTCATAACTAAACATCAAAAAACCCAAACGTAAAGTTTGGGTTTTTTGATTTAATCAATTATTATTAGTCAACTTTTAAAAATTTTCCGTTTCCGTCAAACTCCAATTCGGTACCGTTGTCTAAACCTATTTCGTGTTTACCGTCTTCATATTCCCATTCGATAATCTTTTGTTCAGGATATTTGTTTTGCACAAAATACTTTACTTTTTCAGGAATTAGAGCGGCAGGAATTTCGGTATCACCTTTGATTTCGGTTAGGTAACCTTCAATATTAAAATCCATTTTAGCACCGTTCGCAAACTTCACTTGAAAAGCTTCTTGACGGTCATCTTTATCTATATTTACTTTATCTACCTTCCAAGCCTTATAATGCTTTTGAATAACATCTTTTGCTGGTTGTGGTAAATCGTTTACGCTTTGTGCTTGCATAAAGCTAAAACCAAAAAGGGCCATTGCTCCACCTAAAATTATCTTTTTCATACTATTTTAAAATTTAAAATTCAACTTTGTTTTTATGTATACCCAAAGCTATCAAAATAATTCCTGCCTTGTATTAAAATCATGTGAATTTAATTCGCTTTAACGTTATAGGCCTCCTTTTATAATTTAATTAAGGTTTAGGTAACTTAAGTTACTAAGAGCAGACCAATTTACAAATACCTTTGTTTAAAATTAGAAACAATGAAGGTTAAGTTTTTACTGTTTATTTTCGCTTTAAGCGGATTTTTAAGTCAAGCCCAAGATTACAATCTGCTTACTCAACAGGAAGTATTAACACAGGTGCAACAAAAAAATGCAAAAATTAAAATTGCGGGGTACAATACGCGCTTAGCGCAAGCCGACTATCAACAAAGTGCGGCGGTATTTTTACCCGAGCTAGGAATTTCTCATCAGGCCACCACCACCACCAACCCCTTGATGGCGTTTGGGTCTAAACTCAACCAAGAAATCTTAACACCTATTGATTTTGACCCTACGCGTTTGAATAATCCAGAAGCCATAGAGAATTTTCAAACCAAGGCCAGCATTCAAATGCCTTTACTTCATTTAGACGGTATTTATGAACGAAAAGCAGCCAAAAAAGCCTGGCAAGCGGCGCAATACCAAGAACAGCATACGCAGACGTTTATGGTGTATCAAGCCAAACTGGCTTATATGCAATTGCAGTTAGCACACAAAAACTATGCGGTATTGCAAAAAATTTTAGTTGCCGCGCAAGCACATCTAAAAATGGCTCAAGACAATCGAGCCGCCGGTTACTTACAAGATGCCGATGTACTTTTGGTACAAATGCGCGTGAGTGATATTCAAAACAAATTGAACTATGCTAAAAGTGCTATTCAAAATGCCTCTGATCAACTGAATTTAATGATGGGCAATAATTTGGCCACTGCTTACCAACCAGCAGATAGCTTACAATTACAAATGGTCCCATTAAGTACAAATTATAATTTGCAACAGCGTAATGATATAATGGCGAAGAAACAGGCTACCGAAGCCCAAAAGAATTTATTACGTGCAGCACGCATGCAATTTTTACCTCAACTTGCAGCCTTTGGGAGTTACGAGTGGCACGATGATGCACTATTTGGAACACAAGCCGAAGGTTATTGGATAGGTGCTCAAATAAGCTGGACACTCTTTGAGGGCGGCCAGCGATTTGCTAAAAACAAACGCGCTAAAAATGAATGGGAAAAAGCCGTTCTTGAAACCAAAGATTATGAACAAGAGAGTTTAGCAGAGCTTGAGCAAGCAAAACGCCAGTTACAAGATGCAGAGCGTGAAGTAGCACAAGCCGAATTGGCAGTAGAGCAAGCAAAAGAAGCGCTTCGCATAAGAGCTAACCGCTTTAAAGCCGGACTTGAAAAAACCACCGAACTTTTACAAGCAGAAGCGGTTTATGCACAAAAACGCTTACAGTATTACCAAAGTATCTATGGCTACAACCAAGCTTTGTATTATGTCAACTTTTTAACCAATTAATGATGAAAACACGATTTTATAAACCTTATCAAATGAAAAATATATTATTCCCTATTGGCCTGGCCATAGCCTTAGTGTTTACCTCTTGCAATAAAGAGCAATCGGCTGTTAAAACTCAACAAGCCAATCCGGTTGCGGTAAACCTTTTCACGCTAAAAAAAGCACAAGAAAATCAACCTTATATTATGGTAAGCGGTACGGTCGCAGCCGATAATGCCGCGCAAATAAGCACCCGGCATATGGGCTATGTGAAAGCTGTGTATGCTAAACTAGGCGATAAAGTAAAAAAGGGTCAAAACTTGCTTCACATTAGCAATACAGAGCTATCGGCTCAATTGGCACAAGTAAAAGCCAAGCAGGCAGAGGCTAAAGCGGCTTTTCTAAATACGCAAAAAGATTACGAACGCTATAACCAACTCTTTAGCCAAAATAGTGCCACCCAAAAAGAATTAGATGATATGCAAACGCAATATAGCATGGCGCAAGCTCGCTTAAAGGCCGCACAAGAAATGCAAAATGAAATTGAGTCGCAATTTGCATATACACAAATAAAAGCACCTTTCACAGGTACTATTACTAGCAAAAATGTTCAAGTAGGCGATTTAGCCAAACCGGGGCAAGTATTGATGCAATTAGAAGGTGACCAAAGTTTATTAGTTGAAACCCGTATCCCCGAATCCGATATTAATCGTATCAATCAGCAAGACAGTGTAACGGTTTATTTAAGTAGTATTGACCAGCGACTTAAAGCCGAAGTCTTTGAGTTAAGTAATTCGGCACGTTTTACAGGCGGACAGTATACATTAAAAGTTCGTTTAATTAATCCGCCAGCGAGCGTAAAAGCTGGAATGTATGCTCAGGTAAAACTCCCAATTGAATTAAAAAAAGACCACGAATTGCAAGCCGCTCCGCTTCTTATTCCTAAAGAGGCTTTGGTAAAACAGGGTCAATTAACCGGAGTGTTCACCCCTAGCCTTCAAAACACCGCCGTATTACGTTGGTTGCGCTTGGGTCAAGATTTTGGTGACCAAGTAGAAGTTTTGAGCGGTTTATCTCCTGATGAACAAATTATTATTAATTCACAAGGCAGGTTGCAGAACGGAACCCCCATAGTTAAAAAATAAATCGGATGAAAGAAGGTATTGCTGGCAAAATTGCCAAATCGTTTATACAGTCAAAACTCACCATATTATTGATGATTGTTTTTATGGTGGTAGGCGTATGGAGTTCGTTTTTAATTCCGCGCGAAGAAGAACCGCAAATTGAAGTGCCGATGGCCGATATTTTTATCGGATATCCGGGAGCCAGTCCTCAAGAGGTAGAATCGCGTGTAATTGAACCACTAGAAAAGATACTCACCAATATTACGGGAGTAAAACATGTGCAAGCCGTAGCACAGAAAGATGGTGGGATGCTTATTGCTCAATTTTATGTGGGCGAAGATACCGAACGATCCTATGTTAAACTTTACAATGAGATTCAAAAGCATATGGATTTGATGCCCAGCGGGGTAAGTATGCCTTTGGTAAAAACCAGAGCCATAGACGATGTGCCCGTTCTAGGCTTAACGTTATGGAGCGAGCAATTAGATGATTATATGCTAAAACAAATCGCACAAGAAACTCGAAACGCCATTGAAAAAATACCCGATGTAAGTCAGACTTCAATCATTGGAGGCCGTAGCAAAGAAATGCGCATTAGCATAGACAAAAATAAGCTACGAGAGCGTCAACTTGATCTACAACAGGTGGTGCAATTAATCGGTGCCAACAACCATAAACAGTACGTAGGTAAATTTAATCAAAACGATACTGAGTACCAGGTTAAAACTGGTAGATTCTTAAAAAGCCAACAAGAAGTTGAACAATTAATCGTAGGCACACAAGCCGGTAAACCTGTTTATCTTAAACAAATTGCACAAATAGAAGAAACCCCAGAGCGATCAACCACTTATGTCTCGCTTGGTTTTGGTAAGGGACACGATGCGCAACAAGACTTTCAAAGTGAATATCCAGCAGTAACCTTATCTATAGCCAAAAGAAAAGGTGCTGACGCTATGCAACTTGCCGATAAAATTTTAGAAAAAGTAGAGAGTCTAAGGGCTTCCACCCTAACTCCTGATGTACACGTAGAGGTAACGCGTAATTATGGTGAGACCGCTTCGCAAAAGGTAAGTGAACTATTATTGCACCTTATTGGCGCCATTATAGCAGTAACTTTGGTGGTTATGATGGCTATGGGCTGGCGCGGTGGTTTAGTGGTATTTTTATCTGTACCCATAACCTTTGCCTTAACCTTGCTTAGCTATTTCATGCTCGATTACACCTTAAACCGTATTACCTTATTTGCTTTGGTTTTTGTTACTGGTATTGTGGTAGATGATTCCATTATCATTGCCGAAAATATGCACCGGCATTTCAAAATGAAAAAATTAGCATTTAAAGATGCTGCGTTATATGCTATTAACGAAGTAGGAAATCCTACCATATTGGCAACCTTTACCGTAATTGCTTCGGTGTTGCCTATGGCTTTTGTGAGTGGTATGATGGGCCCCTATATGAGTCCGATGCCTATTGGTGCCTCTATTGCAATGATTCTATCTTTATTTGTAGCTTTAACCATTACCCCTTATTTAGGTTTTATTTTCTTGCGTGAAAAAGAGAAAAAAGAGGCTAAGCCTAAAGCTCAAAAAGAAGGAAGAGGTATAATTTATAATCTGTACAATAAATTCGAGCGCCCGCTATTAGAACGCAAAGCCTGGCGTTGGGGATTTTTACTGGGCACCTTCGGTATTTTATTTTTAAGTATGGGTTTATTTTTTACCGAGAGTGTTGCCGTAAAAATGCTACCTTTTGATAATAAGAATGAATTTCAGCTCATTATCGATATGCCCGAAGGCACAAGTTTAGAACGTACCGCGGTAGTGACCCGAGAAATCGGACAGTTTTTAAAAACCCGTCCAGAAGTAGTAAGTTATCAAAACTATGTGGGTACCGCAGCTCCTATAACCTTTAATGGTTTAGTGCGTCATTACGATTTACGTGCCGGTAGCCATACCGCCGATATTCAAGTAAATTTACGCGATAAGAAAGATAGGTCTGAGCAGAGCCATGCTATTGCAAAATTGCTAAGACCGCACATTCAAGCAATAGGCGATAAATTTGGTGCAAATATAAAAGTGGTAGAAGTACCTCCAGGTCCGCCGGTGTTATCGACTATAGTAGCCGAAATATATGGTCCCGACTATGATCAGCAACTACAATTGGCTAAAGATATAAAACAACTTTTACGCACTACTTCAGATGTGGTAGATGTAGACTGGATGAGTGAAGACCCTTATGAAGAGTACAATCTAATAGTTAACCAAGACAAAGCGATGCTTCAAGGTATAAGTACACAGAAAATTGTACAAACTGCACAATTGGCTTTGGCTGAGCGGGCAATTGGTAGAGTTTACCAACCCGAAGCTGCAGAGGCGGTGAACCTTGTATTGAGTTTAACAAATGCTCAAAAGAACCATATTGACGCCATCACAGATTTAAGTATAAAAAATGCCAACGAACAAATGATTCCCTTGCATTCGTTAGTAAGTATTGAAAAACGCCAAGCACCACAAAGTATTTACCGCAAAGACCAAAAACGAGTGGTTTTTGTTACCGCCGATATGGCGGGAGTTCTCGAAAGTCCGGTTTATGCTATTTTAGGAATGACCCAAAAACTAAAAGAATTGGATTTGCCAGTGGGCTATCAAATAGATGAGTTGTACTTAGGTTCTCCAGAAAATGAAGCCAACTATACCGTTAAATGGGATGGAGAATGGCAGGTGACTTTAGAAGTGTTTAGAGATTTAGGTATCGCCTTTTTAGGGGTAATCATCATAATATATATGCTTATTGTAGGTTGGTTTCAAAACTTTAAAGCCCCCATCGTAATGATGGTAGCCATACCATTGTCTTTAATAGGCATTATTCTAGGGCATTGGATGATGGGCGCCTTTTTTACGGCTACCTCATTTATTGGTATGATTGCATTGGCAGGTATTATGGTGCGTAACTCAGTACTACTCATTGATTTTATTAACCTGCAACTTGCCGAAGGAATGCCCTTTAAAGAGGCGGTGATTGAAGCGGGTGCAGTACGTACTACCCCTATTCTGCTTACAGCTGGAACAGTTGTCATTGGCGCCTTTGTAATTTTGTTTGATCCAATATTTCAAGGACTGGCTATTTCACTAATGGGTGGTACCATAGCCTCGACTTTTTTAACGCTACTGGTAGTGCCTTTGGTGTATTACTTAGTTGAGCGTAAAAATCATCCGTAAAGTAAAAGATAAATGCTAAATAAATAATTAAATAAAAATAAAGAATATGATTAATAGATGGATAAGAGCAATTGCTGGTAGTTTTGTTATAATAAGTGTTTTACTGGCCGTGTATGTAAACCTGAATTTTTTATGGTTTACAGGTTTTGTAGGGGTCAATCTCCTACAATCCTCCCTTACTAAATGGTGTCTTATGGAAGATATCCTGAAAAAACTAGGGGTAAAAGAAGCAGGAGATTGCTGCTCAAGATAAGAGTAAATTCTTGAAGATTGTAAAGGGGTCGTCTAAGCTAATGCTAGATGACCTTTTTTTATTTTTAAATTTTAATTTGATTAAAAGTAGTAGGCTTGTGAGCTAAAATACTTTTTATGGCGTTGGGGTACTTTTAATAATAAAATAAAAGGTTTTTTATGATTTTAAAGTACACAATTCCGCTTAAAGCGGATGCATATACCGTATGGGTAGAAACGGCTAAAATATAAAAGGAACGAAATTTGACATACGTTTCAAAAACAGCATTATGAAAAATTTTGTACTTCTTTTATTACTCACTTTCGGTAGTGAAACAGTGGTTGCAGACTGCTCGATGAGTGGAATCACTTTCTTTCCAGAAGAAAGAGAAATTGGCTTAAATTCAAAATTTATCATCCAAGGATACGCATTAAGTCAAAAAACTATAAATAGTTTCAAAAACAAAAAAGTTTATCTTGAAAGTGAAACCGGTGAATTAATTGAACTGAATCTTGAAGAAATACACGTAGGACAAATGCAGTTAACGCAAGCTATTTTTTGTTCCTATACAGAATTAAAACCCAATACAAAATACTTCATTAATTACGCTGACCAATCTAAAAATGAAAAAAGAGAGAGCGTTTATTGGAGAACAACAGACAAAAAGGAACTCGAGCCGCTAAAGTCTAATCTAAAAATTGAATTCGAAAAAACCGAAGTTATACATTATGGTTGTGGACCAGTTGCTAATGCTATTTTCGTTATTAAAAATAACCCTAAATCTGAAATTTGGTACAAGACTGAAGTGGTTGACTTAAGCTCCGACGTTAAAAAAACATTTTATATTAAAGCTCAGAATGCCAAACTAAATGTTGGACACGGAATGTGTTCGGGTGCATTTAGATTTAAAAATAAAGGGAAATATAAAGTTAGATTCACGCCAATGAATACTGAAGGAAAATCATTAAAAACAACCGATTGGACAACTTTTAAAAGTCCATTTATGAACCAATAAAGTCCATTTAGATACTAATTATTCTATGCCTAACCATAGCTAAATCTATGATTAATTACTTTTCCTTGCTTACTTTTGATTGGTAAAGTATCGGTAGCTGCAAGACTATTTGCTTGCTGTATACTTGGATTATATAATCGGCAAAACATGGAGACTTCGCATAGTAAAAATCCTTTTTCTAAAACAATTGATTCTATTTGAGCATTTACTTTATCTGCTTGCTTTATAGATAAATTCCTACATCCCAATGTTTAAGGCTATATTTAAGTCAACGCAATTCTAGTTGCTCGTGCAGCTCATTTGCTATATATCTGCATCAGAATGTAATTTACCTATATGTTTGGCATATGAAATCTCTTATTGGTCACGCCCAATACTTAGTACTATTTTTTATTTTAAGCGGTAGCTACATTTTCTAAACAAAACGCGGATCTTTACGTAGGGCTTGTTTTTCTATACTGCTTACTACAATGCTGGGGTACTCATAAGCGTAGGTGAGCTTACCTATAATTTTATAAATACCCATACCATAAATAGGGAATTGATTGTAAGTTGCTGGAAAATGTACCGTATCAAAAACTTCAAACCAAGCATCATAGAAAGTTCCAAAAGCCATATATGCCCCTTTGCTTGTTTTTGTGGTTTTTAAGCAAATTAAATCGCCATAAATACAAATGCTTTTATCTGCCCAAGAAGAGAAATGGCGCACGCCTAGCCTACTGCTTATTTTATGTTGAAGTAGTTGAAACGGATGGTATACATGAAACCCCAAAAGATGCATTTGGTCATAAGCATCGCTCAAAAAGTTTTGTTCTAAAGCCGGCAACTCATATTTCTTTGCGGGGTTTACAAATAGCTTTTTTTGCCAGCGATTGACTTGCTGTTGATTCGGATTTGCAGAAAGCTGAAAGTGCGCTTGCCAAAGCAATTCATATTTAGATTGCCCCGTGAACCTAAAGGCTCCAGCATTAATCAAAATACTTACTTGCTCGATAGAAACATTTAGCCGATTTAGAAAATCTTCTAGCGAGCGGAATGCACCTCCAAAATTTCTTTCTTCTAAAAGCAACTGTATGTTTTTTTGTTCTAGTTCTTTTAAGTATCCCAGACCCAAATAAACATCTTGTTTATCAATAGTTAGAGCAAAATGACTCTGGTTTACACAAGGCAAATGCACACGCCCTCCGCAGTTTCGCAGCTCTTGCAAATAGGTTTGCATACCATAAAATCCGCCTCCATTATTAATAACAGCCACCATAAATTCTAGAGGAAAATAACATTTTAAGTACAAACTTTGATAGCTCTCTACCGCATAAGATGCCGAATGCCCTTTAGGAAAAGCATATCCGGCAAAAGAAGCTATCTGTCCCCAAATTTCATGTATAATTTCTTTGGAGTAACCTTTTTGCAGGCAGTTGCTAATAAACTTTTGTTCTATGCGCTGCATTTGATCTTTAGAAGTTTTTTTACCGCTCATCCCACGGCGTAAAATATCGGCATCTTCTAAGTCTAAGCCAGCGAAGTGATGCGCTACCTTCATCACATCTTCTTGATATACCATAATGCCATAGGTATCGGGCATAATCTGATTCAAAACCGGGTGCGCTTCTTTTCTTTTTTCGGGTTGTCGATGCCTTTTGATGAACTCTTCTTTCATACCTGCACTAGAAACCCCAGGGCGTATAATTGAGCTAGCAGCGACTAAGTTCAGGTAATTATCGGTTTTTAATTTGGTTAGCAAAGCACGCATACCAGGAGACTCAATATAAAAAACGCCCATGCAATCGCCCTGAGCCAACAAAGCATTTATACGTGCGTCTTGTTTAAAGGCATCTACCTTATTGATGTCTTTAAGCTTGGCTTGCGGCTGATTGGCTTTTATTAAAGCGAGTGCATCAGTAATTTTTGAAAGACCACGCTGAGCCAAAATATCAAACTTATGTATACCAGCTTCTTCGGCAATGTGCATATCTATTTGTATGGTAGCAAAACCCTTAGGAGGCATAAAAGTGGCGGCATAATGAAAAACCGGATGATTTAAAATGAGAATACCACCAGAATGCACGCTTATATAATTGGGAAAACCTGCTATGTATTTGCTGTAGCGTAACACCAAGCGCTCTAAATGATCGAGCTGATTATCATTAAACCTCCCTTTACTCAAACGGTCTATTTGTGCTTTGGGCAAGCCAAAAACTTTACCCAACTCCCTAACTACCGCTTTGCGTTTAAAGGTCACATAAGTACCCATCAAAGCGGTATGCGTATATTTAGAGAAAATATACCGGGTGATATCATCTCTGTCTTTCCAAGAAAAATCGAGATCAAAATCGGGGGGAGAACTGCGCCCTGCATTGATAAAACGTTCAAAATACAAATCGAGTTCAATAGGATCTACATTGGTGATTTCTAAAATGTAAGCCACTACCGAATTGGCTCCGCTACCCCGCCCAATATAGGCGTAATTCTTTTTTTGAGCATAGCATATAATATCATAATTAATAAGAAAGTAAGAAACAAAACCCAACTTAATAATTGCATTCAGCTCGGTTTTTACCCGTTGCATCACCTCAACCGATGCTTGTGGGTAGCGTTTAGGTAGCTTTTGGTAGCACAAATCTTTTAATCGCTTTGTATCTTCTTCTTGAGTTTTGCCCAGTTGCTGCAAGTTTTTATTGTATTGTACCCCAAACTTAAAATCTACTCGACAGTTAGCCAGTAACTCTTGAGTTTGCTTGAGCAAATAGTCGATACCATTACAGGCCTGCGTTATTACTTTTGGGGTATAAAAAGTGTGTTTTTCTTGGCCTTGCTGCGCTTCAGGCAGTTTGCTTAACAAACAATTTAAATCGATGCTCCGCAGTAACCGATGTGTATTAAAATCTTTTTTGTTTCTAAAACTCAAGCTTTGTAAGAACACCAGTTTTTCTTTTGGATAGGCTAATTTATTCCGCTTAAGCGAAAGTAAATCCGTAAAGCTAACTCCCACGTAATGCTGGGGTAAAAGTGAAAAGCTTGCAGATCTTTTTAAGGCATATAACGGATATATAAAATAACAATTAGGTAAATTGGGCGCTTGAAGCGGAAAGTCTTGCTGCTGCTCTAAATACTGTGATAAAAACCGATTGAGCTCATAATATCCTTGATTGTTTTGCGCGATTCCTACGTAGAGTTGTTGATGTTCGTTTCTAAAATCTACTCCTACACGCGGACAAATACCGCGCTTTTGTGCATGCTTTATAAACGATAAGCAAGCCGATGTTGAGTTGATATCGGTTAATACAAAATCTTGAACACCCTGTGCTAAAATCCAGTCACAGAGCTCATCTTCTGGTATTACTCCGTAGCGCAATGAAAACCAAGAGTGACAGTTTAAATACATTGTTATTGTTTTCTGTGAGCCAAAACCATAGGTGGTTCACCGTTAAACGGATTTCCCATGCCGCCAATACTTTTACTATCTAGTGTAGAAGCTTTTAAAATGCTGCGTTCTCCAAACCTGTTTTTTATCTTATCAATAGATTGGTATAAATCGATTAATTTTTGTGAATCATCAAACAAATCGATTTGATGATGCCCCCCTACTAGCCCCGAAAATTTAAGCCCGATAAGTCTTATGAGTACTCTTCTCTGGTACAGCTGCTCAAAAAGTGCTAAGGCTTGAGGAACCAGTAAATGATCTGCACTGGTATAGGCTATTCGGGTTTGTTTGCTTTGCGTTTGGTAATCGGAGTATCTGATTTTTACCGTAACAATTGAGGTTAGTTTTTGTGCGTTTCTTAGTTGATAAGCCAAGCTTTCTGCCATGGCTTGTAGGCTATTTTTTAAACGCACTACATCTATTGTGTCTCGGTTAAAAGTGCGCTCCATAGAAATTGATTTGCGCTCGTGATACGGTATAATGGGGCTATTGTCTATACCCTGTGCACGCAACCAAATGGTTTTTCCGTTTTTACCCAATACCTGCTCAATCACAGCCAAAGGCATTTCTTGCAAAGTTTGTATGCGTTGTATGCCCATTTGCACTAATTTGGTGTAGGTTTTTTGGCCTACCATAGGAATCTTTCTGGTTGATAGCGGAGCTAAAAAATGCTTTTCTGTCCCTTGAGGTATATAACGCTCATTATTGGGTTTAGCCTCGCCTGTAGCTATTTTTGAAACTACTTTGTTTTGAGATAAGCCTACAGATATAGGCAAACCGCTCTCTGCAATGATCTTTTTCCTGAGGTCAAAAGCAAATTGCTGCGTACCAAAAAACCGATCCATTCCGGTTAAATCAACATAAAATTCATCTACACTGGCTTTTTCAAAAGCAGGTACCTCTGCCCGTATGATTTCGGTCACCAAGTGAGAATATTGCGTGTAAGTAGAAGCGTTGCCTTTTATCACAATAGCTTGCGGACAAAGTTTGCGGGCCACTTGCATAGACATACCGCTGTGTATACCATAACTTCTAGTCTCATAACTGCAAGCCGCCACTACACCACGATCGCCTAAACCACCTACCAAGATGGGTTTTTGCTGCAATCGACTGTCTAAAAGACGCTCTACAGATACAAAAAATGTATCTAAATCGAGGTGTAATATAGCTTGAGGTTTCATTGTTTTAAGGATTTATTCCTTTTTAATGGATTTATTCCAAAATTAAAACAATAACTAGAATCTTGTAGGTCTATACGTGTTAAATTTTACCGGTTAAAAAACAACTATCTGATTTACAAATAAGTAAACAAACAAGTTCTTAATTCATAAAACCTATCTACACGTTTACTGTTTATATCTATACAAAGCCTAGATTCGCCTTATCAAAGCTTTATCATAAATAAGCTGAGTCCACGGTGAGTCCACAGTGAGTCCACTAAAAAGTGGACTAAGGTATATGCATACTAGATTCAATATGGATTTAGAATAAAGACAATATGATTTAAACCCTGCTTTGATTTAAGTTTAGTACACTTAAAAACTAAATCAGCTTTATAAAAACGTGATTTATGGAGTAATTAATTTTAATTACCGTCTCGGGTTTAAAATGCGGCATTTAATGAATCAGGCATTCCATTAAAACTTAGCACGCAAAAATTAAAGCATTTAGAGCTCAATTAAGAGGAGTAAGAAGAACTGAATTTTTAATGTACTGACTTAAAAAATTATTTGCTTAAAAACTCAAAAACCCAGAAAATGGGATTGATCCAAAATGGTCTTGATCCGTCATCAACAAGAGATACCTGATAAAAACGAAAAACCCTTACTAAAAAATAGTAAGGGTTTTTGTGAACGCTATGGTACAAAACTCGAACCAATTAATAGAAGATTTAAAGCTTTTAGCTGATATACTGGCTGCTTAAAAAAAATCAAATCACTTATTTACAAATGGTTAAACAGGTCGTTTTGGTGTAATTGCATCTTTATTGCCCCTTTAGAGGTGATTTTGCCCCTTTATTGCCCCTTTGGAGAATATAGTAGGTTCCCTTTCCGGTGGAACCTATTTTGGTTATAAAATTCCTATCAACAAGCATTTGTAAATCATAAGACACCATCCTCTTGGAGATTTCAAAAAGTGCTTGGTATTGTTTATTATTAATCCGACCATTTTCTTTTATAAACAATAATGCCTTTATATGTCGAGATTCAAGATTGTATGTTTTCAGAATTTCTTCTGTATAAATATCTTTTAGAAAAATAACACTTACTCCACCTTGATCTTCCTCAATAATCGGCTCAGGCAATCCTGCCTCTTTACAGGAATCAATGATTTTATTTATCCCTCGCCCCCAAGATTCGATATAACCAGCTTTAAAAAATGCATTGGCTATATTTCGATTTCGGGGATAGGATGAATGTTCTTGTTTTAGTTTATCAATTGTCAATTCCTCTGGTAAAGTTCCCGGATTCCATAAATGTAATCGATCATCATAAACACGAAGAAAGGTATAAGTACTGGAATAATCTTTATGAATAATAGCATTCAAAACCGCTTCCCTTAATGCCGTTTCCGGATATTCCAACGGTTCCATACGCTCCAATCCTCTATAGGAAATAGGTCTAACCAAATATTTGGTTTTAAGCATTTCGATTACCTCATCAGCCATCTCAAAAATATTGGTTTCAACTATGTCTTGAAACAAAAGATCATGGCTGGATTTTCCGAATCGTCCAATCTTGAAACTTGCCGTTACCGATACCTTGATTAGATTTTTCCCAAATAATAAAACGGCTGCATTTGTTAGCTGCCCTTGTTCTGTAAGAAGTCCGAGGTTTTTGAATAGGGTTTGTTTACCAATGTTTAGTGTATTTGGAGGAATACGGTCTTTCTCAATTGCCTTAATAATAAATGCCTGAATGCTATTACCATTAAGGTCGGAAAAGGTTATTCCTTCGACAGCCATATCCTCCCATTTCTTTCCCATTTTGTTGAGCAACAGGTTTTGTAAAGCAATTCCTTTAAGTTCTTGTTTGGTGCTTCCGCTTCGGTAATGATAAACTCCATGATAAGCAATTGGTACATTACTAATCGGAACAATAATTTCAAGATAATTTTTTCCTTCAGCCACATGCATATTCACATCAACCACAAGTCCTAAGTGGTTAACAGACTTGTTTGGAATGTCTTCCATCAGCTTTTTATAATTCTCTATACCAGTAATATTACCGTTATCATCAATGCCTATATAAATATGGCCCCCTTTTGCATTGGCAAAACCACAAATCCATTTCAGATATTCATCCCTCCAAACCTGCTTGTATTCTATATTTTGTGTTTCTTCTCGTTCCATTTTCGCTCTGCATTTTCTCAAATACAAAGCTACTTATTATGTATTTTTCTATCCTACTCAAAATATAGTTGGGATGATAGCAGAGTTAGGTGCTAATTAAACAAATAATGAACTTTTATTTTCATTTTTGGATCGATCAGCTAAACTTACATACAAACTCTTTTATCATCTGAGCGGAATCATTATTAAGTTCCTCAACATCATTCGAACTAGGTTCTTCTCAATTGAATGTCTACTGCTCCTGGATTTGCTTTTATAAAATATTTTTTCTCCAACTGTCCGAAAACATTAATAGTATCGTGACCTGTTATATAACTACTTTCATAAATAAAATTGATATTTCCGAAAAGTGTGGTTTCAATTTCAGAGGATTGCTTAACAACGGGAGTTCCAAAACTATTCTGATAACTATTCTTTATTTTATTAATGAATGTATTGTTAGGTATAGTGGAAAACGGATGTAATACTATTAGGTAGTCTCTAGCGCGGCTAATAGCTACATTATAGATATACTCCTTCGACAATAAACATTTTTGATGACCAGTATAATAATTTTTGTTCGGATTAGAGACAAAAAAAACCAAATCACATTCGTCTCCCTGAAAACCGTGAACGGTATCGGCATAGATTTTTATTTTTTCAGAGATACCGAAAGAGGCGATAAGTTTATTCATCATAACGGCCTGAGCTTTATAAGGAGCAATAAGTCCGACTGACCACGATTCAGCCCCAGAAAGTGCGTTATCAAAGAATTTAATGATTTCACTTACCAAAATAGCACTGTATATATGATATGAGCTATAGAATAGTTGCCTGATCTTATACACAGAATCTTCGTTATTTAACGGAATATCAATAAACAGAACATTATTACATATCAGTTTCTGAAGTTCAGATGGTAATTCTTTAGATTTACTTCCTGTCTTTTCCCTATGATGTTGCAATAAACCGCCATACGATAATTCACTGAAAAGCTGACCGATTTTACCTAGACTTCTATATTGAATACTCAAATTCTGAATAGAATCACCATTTCTCAATATTTGCTCATTTTCCTTAAAACTTCTAATGTTCATCATTGAATAAACGTTTTCATCCTGAATATCCAATTCTTCCAGTTCTTTATCGTTTACATCTACTACCGGAGGAATTTGTTTAGGATCACCAGCTATAATGAATTTTACATTAGGACTGAACTTGGATATTGCCATAATCGCAAATACCAAATAAGGTAGGTTTATCATAGATGCCTCATCAAATATGACATAATCCCAATGCCCCTCTAGTTTGAATAATCTAATTTCATTGTTTAGTTCTTCCGTAAACACGGAGGTATAAGGTAAACGATGAATCGTCATTGCGAGAACATCTGCCCACTTAAGTACCGAATCATTCACAGAAGACTGATAAACTTCTGCATTAAATCCTTCTAATTCGGGGTCAGTAGGTCTTCCGATACGAGTAATGCTTAGATATTCATTGTTGTCATTCAATTTTTTCAACCTGACACCTATTCTATCATCTGGATTATCAGTTGGGATCAATAATTTTTTAGATAAAACATCAGCTGCTTTATTAGTAGGCGTCAAAAAGAGTATTTTTGTTTTTGGATTTTCTTCCTTTATATCAATTATTCTTTCACAAAGCGAGGTAGTTTTTCCTGTTCCCGGAGGACCATAGATAAAATGTAGCGGAGGCAAACTTTCGTTTATTTCGTTCCACCTTTCCAAATTACTTTCATTCGCGAATGCACTCCTTAACTCTTTTAATAAATCAATTTGAGGAACAAAGGTTATTTCAGCCTGAAAAACAGCATCCAGATTTTCCGTTATTTCATTAGAAATGCCTTTGGGACAAAAGATCAACAGATCCTGACCTTGCTTTTGAGCTCCTTCTACGATTACTTCTATCCTCTTGTTATTCTTCATCGTGACTGACAATGAAAAATCACTTGTTTCCTCTATAGACTCGCTCACATAGGAACTTGCACCACTCAACAGAAAATATTTACCTGATATCAGATGATTTACAGTCTGACGTTTTAAGGATTGGAACCGGATTGTTTTTTGCCTATTGTTATCAGCACTATTGCTACTAAAAGTAAGTAAGTAATCTAAATAAGATATAAACCAATCGTAGGAATATTTTGCATTTTGTCTAATATTTTCGATTAAATCATTACGCTCTTGTTTTAAATTTTGTGTTCTAAAAGCTTCTTGTAATGCCCTTAAATGTTCGTTATTCACATCGTCTATATTGGCAGCATTATAAGCATTGTAGATACTCGCCAGCATTGTATCTCTTCTGGAAATTAAATCTTCAATCGAGTCAGTTATTGAGTTGCCAGATTCTTCCAATGCAGACATTAAGCCTTCCATATGAATACTCTTAGGGTAATAAATTGTTATCAGTTCATTTTCTTCTACAATGTGAAAACTACCATCCTCAATTGTTCCAATGTATTTTCGTTTCTCTTCATCTGAATCAAATATTTTAAATTTTAATTGATCCTGCTTTATGAGTATAATGTTATAATGTTTACTCCAATTGTGGTAAAAGGGTTCATCATGTTCCTCTACGTTTATTGGAGTGAACTCCCGTTTAAATTCAAACTGATCTGTATGATCACTAAGCTTCTGAATGGAGAGTAATTCTGATTTTACAATGTAATAGCTGGAATAAATGTGATTCAAATTATTCTCTTCATTTTGTTTTAGTTTTGAGTGTAATTCGTCTCCTATTTGCCAAATTTCAGTTGCAGAGGGAGTTACAAGTTTGAATGAAATACTGTTATTATGCACCAGTAAAGGACATTCGACATCGCTTTCGATTAAATAAGTAATGATACGTTCAAGTATTGAAATCCTATAATTATCTTTTCCATTATCATATATTACCGGTTGGTTATTCAAAGAAGTAAAGTCACCGCATAATCCTTTAAGTGTATTGAGTAAGATAGTATCGTTAAATTTCAATGGGTCAACTTCCTCTGGCAATGCTTCTATTTCCTTCAAAAGAAATTGTCGTAGTGGCTCCAAAAATCTGTCATTTACAAAAATACCAATACCTCTTAGAAATTCTTGCTTCGGTTTTTCATTATTGCACCATTCTAAAAAATCTGTAGGTAGTATTTCATTTTCAATGTGTTTTCCATTCAGTATATAGTGCAATGGATTTATACCTAAAATATCTTCCCATTCAGCATCTTTTTTGTAATCTCTTGTTGCATGAGGCACACCTTTCCAACCGTTGTACAGATAGTCTAACTTATCTAAAAGTTCACCTTTTGAATTTAAGATGTAAGGATCAATTCCTTTAACAAACAAGAATTTGGAAGCTATAATATCATCTTCATTTTCTCCAAAATTGAATATCTCAAGGTCGTTTAACTGCAACAACTCTTGAAGATTAACATATTGTTCACTGCGGAGATACTTTGGATCAATGTGGCTCTCATTCACTTGATTGTAAATAATTAGTATTCCTTCTAAATTGTACCAGTTACCATTCTGAGAACACAAACTAAATTTGCTCATCTCTTCTTTCTCGAATAAACCTGATAGCCACACAAAAAGAAGCTGATGTGTGTTTTGAATCTGATTATTTGTTAAAGACTTAACAAATTTGTTTTTCAAGTCTTCGGTTATCCCAACGCTTGAAATCTTAAATAATTTGTCTGCTTTAGCAGGACTTATAAAATTTCTACCCAAGACTTCATCGTGAAAATGCTGAATAAGGTTTATAATCTGTGAATTTTCCAAATCCAAAATTTGAGATTGAGAAAGATAGATAGATTTATCGTCTCTTTTGACTTCTATTGTATCCTGAGCACTTTCTATTCCTCCAATATTAACCTCTTGTTCACCATTGTATATTATTATTTTGTGTTGTATAGTTTCTAAATCTTCTGTTTCGATTGTTTCTTCAATAACCGAATTGATGAGCTTTACATACAATTCGTTCTGACGTTCTTCCTGCCAGGACGCATCTAATCTCAAATAAGTCAAAGAATTTAATAAATGCTTTTTGTCTTCTTGTCGTTCATTCAGTACCAATCCAATTAAATCCAGTTCTTGTTCTATTATTTCTTCTGGGAACAGTTCGATTAATTGCTCTATCAAAACAGTACCAGACATTTTAATTGTTCCGGCTTTAACTTGAATAGGAGTAGGAATTAGAATAAACTGTTCCGGGTGATACTTTCCTATATAGTCAACAATACGTTTATCTGAAGAAAAATACTGTTTTAAATCTGATCCGTTGTTAATCAGGTAGCTGGCTCCATCATAGGATATTGTATTGTACTCGAAGAAATCGATATCGCAAACAGTGCAAAAAAGCAATAAATCGTTAATATCGTCAATTGATATATCTTCAACGTCTATGGATAAGTTAGCTGTAATACTAGAATAAGAAAGTGGTATTTCATCCAAATACTTAATAAGAATGCTGTCTGGTATATGGAGTCCATAAATTTTGAACGCTATATCTTGGACCTTAGAAAAGGACTCTGGGGATAACGTTATAAGATTATTTTTATAAAAAATATTATCAGATTTTACTACTTCCCCCTTAAACAGGATCAAGTCCTGATTTGATAACGAATGCTGTTGTTTTTCAGACCAATTGCTTTCATTAAAAATAGATGCAATATCGTTAATGATAGTGTTTACTTCCATGGGTTTTGTAGCTATCCGGTTTAGTATATCTTCCCAATAGGGATATACAATTTGTTCATATAGCGTCTTCGTGTCATCCAATAAGTAGGCCTTTATCTGGTCATTGTATTCCCTAACAGAAATACTGAAAATATTTAGCCATGTATTGTCTGATTGTCGTGCTAATAAGGACTTGAATGCAATTGGTTTACCCAGATTATTCTCAAATAATTTCAGTTCTCTGATCCGATCATTTACATTGTCAGCATTAAAAGTTCTAAAGGCATTGAATATTTTTAATTTTTCGTCTTTACTCAGCTTAGACAATTTTTCATCTTCTACCGACTGACTGAATAATTTTGTGAGCTCAGTATATCCGCTATGCTTAGAGGATTGTAATAAAAATGTCCGGTATTTTTCAACGAATTCAAATTCTTTCAAATCCAGTTCGGTTGTAATCAAACCTGCTTTTTGTAAAATATGTTTTATTTCCCCCAGTATATTGTGCAAAAGAAAATAACCATTGGTTTCTTTTTCTAAAAATTCAGAAAGCGAAAGTAAATCACCATTTGAAAATTTAAATAGTTTTAATTGTACTAACTGTGATTTTATGCGGTCAATTAAAGGTTTGTCAGGCGTAACTGACGATAGCTCTCTTAATAATAATTTTATTCTGCCCTCATCTCCATTCAACCAATTGTTTATTTGGACTTCAATCCCCACATTTTCCAGTAAATCAAAAATGGTGTAGTTTTCTATTTCGAGTTTTTCCTTGGCTTTAAGATAGAGATTAAGATCATCGTCATTCCAATAAAACCAGTTTACACCTTGCAATCCCCATACATCTGGGTCAATATCAACTTCTGTTTTTTTAATAAAGACAGCACCATTATCAGCAATAGTTTTGTAACTATTTACCTCAACATTATTTCGTACAGGAATATATTGTTTCAATCGCTCGTTTACTGGATTTATATAAGGTGTTTCAATCCACAGTCGGTCTTGGTTGGTACTTTTTCCAGAGGTTAATAGTGATGCATAAAAATGAAGAAACAACGATTTATCATCTGGATTCTCAGATTGAGAAAGTACTTTTAGTTGTTCTTCAATTTTGTTAACAAGAACTTTTAGCAAACGTTCATTAATCCCGTCTTCCTTACTGTTGCCTTTATGTAAAAAGGTTCTTGAGCTGCCCTTATAAAAAGCATTAGAATGCAGTATATAATTGAAATTATGGACTTCTTCAGATAAGGGAAAATATAGATACAGATTTGGAGCTCCTTTAAAATACTCTCCAATTTCATTATGTTTTCTAAATCCGAACAGTACTTCAATATCAGCCTCATCTGTGATTTTTCGCTGCTGTTCATTATTCAAGTCCTTATAATTATCTACTCCAAACCTGACATAAGCGTAAGTATCTTTATCTGTTTCTTTTGAGATATTCAGTCTAATGTACTCTAATTCAGGATAGGTTATTGGTTCATCATTATTCAACTGGACTGTATGTAACAACTTTTCCCTTTGATCTTCATCACTGGCAGTTTCCTTTAAAATAGCTATGGCAAATTTTACGCCTTCTTTTAAATTCACCTCCGCCAGTTCTTCTTCTTTACCTTTACCCAATTTGATAAAAAATAAAGCTCCTTCGTTATAAGTATCCTTATTTAAAATCTTCTGATGTTTTTTTACCCAACGTGAGAGTACCTCATACTCTTCACTGCTGAATGGATTAACTTCGGCTGACTGACCGTTTGCCATCTTTGGAAGTTCTTCTACAAGACTATTTTCTGGTAAGCAAGGAAAACAGGTAATAAGGATTTTAAACAGCCATGGATATTCGTCTGCCATTTCAAAATTACGATTGGCTTTAGGATTATAGCTGAATGTTTCCGGTTCAATCGCATCTCCACTGGACAGTTGTTCAATTTCATAATTTTTCCAGCTGAAAAGTATAGGCCCTGAATGCTCGTTAATTAATTCCTGTAAGCCATTGTCTTTACCTACTAATCGGTGTGCAAGCTTAAAACCAATACCAAATTTACCTATGGTTTGGCTATCGTTGCTTTTGGTGGATGACCCCACATTAAGAATAGACCGAACGCTGTCCAGATTAAACATTTTACCATTATTGGCAACGAGCAAATAGTGGTTTCCGTCCAGCTCATCCTGTCCCCAAACCATTGCATAATGCGTACTGCCTGCATCTACAGCATTTTGTAAAAACTCATATACAGCCTGTCCGTCTTTTGCCATATCAAGGAAACTTTGCAGGAAATTTTCAATTCCTGCTTCAGCTTTTCCGTACCCTTCTTTGTCACCATGATATATTTCAAACCACCCAAATTCAACTTCATTAGAATCGGGCTCATTTAAAAAATTACCGATAAAGTTTTCGTTACGATCTGCTAATCTTAAACGGCGGATTTCGTTTTTATAAAAACGACGATATTCTTGGATATTCTTTATTTTCATATCTGTTTAAATCATATCAAAGACGTTTCAAGTCTTTCTTTCCATTTTTTCCAATCTGGCATGATTGCTTCTTGTAAAGCATAAAATGCTCGAGTATGATTATGGTGAACCAAATGGCATAATTCATGAATAATGACATATTCAATACTTCCTTTAGGAGCCTTTATCAATTCAGGGTTTAAAATTACTTTGCCTTGAGAGGTACAACTTCCCCAGCGAGTGGCCATTAGTCTAATTTGGAGCTCAGGTTCATCAATCTCAAATCGTTTAAAAAGTGGAATTGTTTTTTTTAATGTTTCCGCAAAATGAACGAATGCTTTTTCTCTATACCACTCAGACAATAGACTTTTAGCGGATGTATTATCCTTTTTCAACACTAATAATCTTCCTCTAAATAACTTTACTTCATTAGTTTCCGACTTCTCTATTCTAAGTTTATATTGCCTGCCTAAATAAAGATGAGTTTCTCCATTAACATATTTTCTTGGTGGTGTTAATGGATGATAGGATAAAAATTCAAGCTGCTGTTTAATTATCCAAGGTGCTTTTTCCCGAAGTTTGGCATCCAGTTTTTCCTCTGTGGTATTATATGGAGCAATCACCCTTACTTTACAATCAGGATACACCTTAATACCAAGGGTTTTACGATCCTGATAAGAAAGCTCAAAGGTGATTTTTCTCGAACCAAAATCTATAGATTGTATGTTAAGTGTTTCAGACATATTTCAATTTAGCTACTTTAATTCCTTCTTCAACCAATTCATCTATTAGATCAAAGGGCAATTCTATACCTTGCTGCGTCTTTAAATCGAATAAATAATCATCAATATCAATTTTTATTCTTCCTTCAATATCTGATTTATTTACCCAATCAATTATTGGCTTCCCGTTTTCAAAAACAATAGACTTAATAACTTCGTCAATACCTTCAGCCATCAATGCTGCTATGTTTTGTGAGCCTTCCGAACGCTTTAAGTTTCCTTTAAAAATCTCATTCACTAAATTGTAAATGGCAATACCGGTATCATTTCCAGTAAGGTTCTCCGGTACATTGTCCTGTCTACCATTATGAAATCGATCTTCATATTCTCTCGCTTTATTTAAATAGTCAGCTTCTGAAATACGATGCTGGTGATAGTCTTCAATAGTATCTCTAATAAGTCTTGAAAGTTTTTTATAGTAAACTGGGTCTTCATTTATTTTCACATTGATAGCTTTTATAGTCCTGCTAGCAATATGATCGGCTTTGGCTGCCTTACTTGTTATCTTCTCAACTTCTCGATCCCTTTCTTCTTTATCGAAAATATTGACCATTTCAGTAATACGAAGAATTTCACCTTCTGTGGTAATATGCTTGTCAATGAGTTTCTGAACTTGTGGCTCGTATTCCTTATATTCCAGATCGTCAAAGTATCTTCGTTTGACCGCAATTCTTAATCCAAGGAAAAATTTAGCATCCTGTTTGTACTTATTTATTTGCTGCTCCGGAGTTTTACTGATAAACTCAAAACTCGATAGGGCTAGCTTTAACAAGCGAGAAAAAGCCGATACTTTTTCATAAAAAATGTGTCGAATAGCTTCATCCTGCAATAGTTCTTCGTAAGCAGGTTCGTCATACTTATTTTTCACTTCCTTGAAAATATCCCATACTTCTGAGTGAGCCTGAGGTAATCTCTTTATTTCTTCACTAATATTGGTTAATGTCCCTTCCAAATCCGCTGCATCATAGTTATCTGCTCCAGAGTAGGTCTCTAATGCCATATCCAGATTTTCCAAATTACCATAATAATCAATAATCAATCCATGCTCTTTGCCTGGAGCTAAACGATTCACTCTAGCAATAGCTTGAAGTAAAGTATGCTCTTTAAGTTGTCGGGTGAGATATAAAACGTAGTTATTAGGAGCATCAAATCCAGTGAGTAATTTATCTACTACTATGATGATTTCTGGTTGATCTTGCTTCTTAAATGAACTTATTAGTGACTTTTCATAGTTCTCAGGACTACCATATTTATCCATCATGGCCTTCCAAAACTTTAATATTAAGTCGTCACTTTCTTCAAAGGCATCTTCGTAATTCTCTCGAACATCAGGAGGGGAAATGAGGACTTCACAGGTTATTTTGCCTATTTGCCTGATAAACTCACGGTATCGTATAGCCGTCGTCTTATTTGGAGCTACCAACTGACCTTTAGCCTTTAAACTTCCAAAAAGTATGTCTTGAACGTTTTGCTCGTAGTGATCTGAAATATCCCAAGCACGGGCGTAGATAATCTCTTCCGCTTTATTAAGCTGATTGGTGGAACTAAACTTTCTCTTGAGAGCAGCTTTACCGTAAGATGTTAGAGGTTCGGATATTCGATCAAAATAATTATCCAAAGGCTTTTCATTCACTTCAATTAAGTTGTGGCGACCTTCATAAAGTAGGGGGACTACTGCTCCATCTTCAACTGCATCGGTAATAGAGTAAACATCTATCAAACCTCCAAAGCGATTTGCAGTACTTTTCTCTTTCTTCATTAAGGGGGTTCCTGTAAAGGCTATAAAACAACCTTTAGGAAATACCTTTTGCATTTTGATATTGAATGTACCATATTGACTTCTATGCCCTTCATCTACCAAAACAAAAATGTCGGGTGAATCAAACCCTTCTTTGGCCTGATTAACAGCCGCTTCAAATTTATGAATCAAAGTAGTGATAACTGTATCACCTGTGCTGGAAAGAAGCTCTACCAAGTGCTTGCCTGTTTGAGCATTCTCTACTGGTATTTGACATTTTTTAAACGTCTCTGTGATTTGATCGTCCAAATCAATACGGTCAGTAACTAAGATGATTTTAGGATTCTTGATTTGAGGATGCGTAGCAATCAGTTGAGCCAACATGACCATAGTGAGAGATTTGCCACTTCCCTGAGTGTGCCAGATTACACCGCCTTTTCTTAATCCTTCGCTATCTGTTTTTACAACCTTATCCAAGGTATTGTGAACGGCAAAGTATTGCTGATACCTAGTGACTTTCTTGATGCCATCATCATAGAGAGTGAAGTTGAAGAATAGGTCTAAAAGTCTCTCTGGCTTACAAATGCTAAATAGTAGCTTGTCTTGTTCTGTTACCGCCTGTTCTTCCTTTTCGAGGTTCTGGAAGAAAGTCCAGACGTTTTTATACCGTTCTTGAAAAAGCGTTGTTCTTTCGTTGGTAGGTAGTGGCTGATTTTTTAAAGCTTGGAGCTTATCGAGCCAAGCAGTTTCTTCTGCTTTTGTTTTAAAGAGTTCTTTCCAAAAACTCCAAAACTCTTTCTGAGTGGCAGTTGTGGCGTATTTGGCTTCATTGGTGGCCAGTCCCATGGCCAAGTTGGAGTATTGATATAATGCACGTATTCCATCTTCCTGCTGATTCCTAAGATGTTGCTCAATTGATTTGTCGATTGGGTCTTTGATCTTTGGACTCTTACACTCAATAACCACAACTGGAATACCATTGATAAACAATACAATATCAGGGCGGTAATGTTCACTGCTGCCACTTCTGAGCACACTAAACTCTTCTGATACGTGATAAGTGTTGTTTTCAGGATGTTTCCAATCTATATAATGAAATGAGAAACTTTTTTTGTCTCCTAAAATAGATTGCTCAAAGCTTCTGCCTAATGTGATTAATTCATAAAATGCTTTATTGGCAGCAATAAAACCGTCCTGAATAGGTAGGTCACGTATAGCAAGAATTGCATTATTTATATTTGCATCTGAAAAAGGGAACTCCTTTCCTTTGTATTCTATAGTGTTTATGAATTGAAGTTGGTTCTTCAAAATAGTTTCCAATAGGACATTGGAGGTTCTGCCTCCACGAGCTTCTAAAGCCTGCTCTGGAGAAATGTATTTCCAGCCCATATTCATCAGTAGTTTCAATGCTGGAAGTTGTGATATATGGTCTTCTTTGAAAGATGGTACTGCCATAATTACTTTGTATTTTGGTAGCCAAAGGCTCTTAATATCATTTCTTGAAACTTGGTTTTTAATTTAGGAATAAAGTTTCCTGACAAACCTATAACTGCACCTAATCCTAAGATTAGATTCAAGTCGTTCACAAATAGCTTTTTGTCTTCAGGTAGCAATTGAAAGGCTTTATATGCTCCACAAAGAATCCCAATAATAAAAAGGTTGTATACTACAATTGAAAAAATATTGATTCGCTTTTTAAAACGACCCTCAAATTCTAATAAACGAGATACTTCATCGGCATCTCTAGGCAACTTAAACTGGATTATAATATCGAATGCACGGTAGTACACGATACGTATGAAGTCGCTGTTAAATGATTCTTTGGTGTCGCTCATTGTATTGTACGCTTCATTCAATTGGTCATTGGTTATTTTTGATTTATCCAGTAAAAAGAGAAACACCAAAACCATAGACTGATTATTGGCTTTGCTTAGATAATTACCAATCAATAAATTTTCAAAACTCGTAGTAACTTTACCTCTAGCTCGGTTTCGGATGACACCCAAAAGCCATTCTTTATCACATTCAAATTTCAGCACCCCTATAACCAATGTAAAAATCAGGAAATCGTCATGTATAAAAGGAGCTACAGAGTTCTCAGAAACTTTACGTTTTGATATTTTGGCATATTGAGACTCAAAACTTTCTTTTGAATTCTTTTTAATAGCCTGAATAGACGAGTAATAAATTGTATCAGGTTCTGAAAAGCTACCTTGAGGTAATTGAAATACCTCATCGGTAACCAAGGCAACCAAAGCAGCTTGCTTAGGTTGATTGGCTAGACTGCTCAAATAACTATGCTTTTCTTCTATAAAAACCATTTTTTTCGCTTTAAGGTATAGTTCAATTTATCAGCATCCCATTCTGGTATATGCCTCATTTTTCCAAGTAGTCTTGAAATAAGATTAGAATACAGCATAGTCGCAGGTTCTTCTCTTGGTAAAAAACCTCTCCAGGATAAATAGGTGAATGAATAAATCTGCTGGGTGATATAATTCAAATCATAAAACATCAAGTCTTTTAATTCGGGATCATCATAATTTCCTTGAGGCTTTCTTATTTTAATTTGAATAGGGGTGCTCATACCATGCTTAGCCGTTTTTAGTTCCCTTGCTCCCAGCATCTGTACTAAACAGGTTTCATCATCTATAAAGACATTACTTCCTCGCTTTGGAATATACTTTCCTATAATTTGATGCGATCCATATTTTGATTCTCCTTGTTGACTAGTATCGAATAAAATGCTTGGATGGCTTTTGCTTATTGTTACGAAAGCAAACTTGATATTAAACTGTCCAATCTCTTTAACTAGCTGGCTAATAACTCCAAACTCCACATTTTTAATCGGTTTAAATATGTGAAAAATCAATCTTACAGTATCTCCTTCTTGCCATGCATATTCATCTGAAAGACGGCCAATAGAACTTTTAAGGCTTTTGAGCAATTCTTCAAAATAACTTTCGTACGGAACATCTTTTACCTTGTCTCCTAAAAGATATTGTCCGTCACTCGACATAAAGGTGGTAATTCCCACTACACGACTACTTTCAGCTCCCTTGTATATTGTACTTCTCAGCCAACTATGTCCTATCCCTATTACAATTTCTCTGTCCACCGACCTTTGGGCGGGCAATACCCACGGTGTTCCTCCTAGCTTTGCATAAATCTGAAGAGCTAATGGGTTTAATATATATTCCGTATAGTTAGATATGGTAGATGATCTTACAAACTGTACCGGTATTTCTAAAGAAAGCAGTTTCGCCTTAATCTTATAATATGGATTGTCTCTATCTGAAAGAGCTTTAAATCTATCAGGTATCTCGATTATAGCAAGATGTGGCTTCTCATTATCATAATTACTTATTATACTTAAATAGTCCTTTAAGCCATAATCAGAAATTTCCTGTATATCAAAATTAATGTCTTGAAGCTCATATTTTTTAAGTAATCCTTTTTGGAAGTATCGGGAGTTTGCTATACCATCCTTTAAATGAGACAAGAATCTTGTGAAATCACCTCTCTTGGCTCTATGACAAATACTTATTATTCTTGGATTTTTTATATCAAAACTAATGCTGTCATAAGGTCCATAATTTGACAGTCCCATATCGGCATTTATATTATTTTTTTTTGTGCCAGCATGATCATAGATAAATGTTGGTGTTTGCAAATTCATGCTATTTTGAACTTGCAATGGCGATGTATCTACTTTAAAACAAAAACCATCTCGGTTTTGAAACAAAATTGGATTATCACCATCCGAAAAAAGGTGCTTTGCAATCTTATTTATTTCAGCAAGCTGGCTAACAGGATTTTGCTTTTTAATACGTTCTTGTTTTACAGCCTCTAATATTTGATCACATTTTTGCTCATTAATAGCAAAATTTAAATAGGCTTGAATATTTCTCCTCGTTTTACGAATAAAGAGTTCGTTCAGTGGATAACTCTCGTCACCATCATTTGTGGAAACTATCGCTATATTGTCACTGATCGATTTTATTACACCTACAAAATCTTCGTTTGGAGCAAGTATATTATCTAATCCCGGAAGCGTTTCAGTATGTAATACTTCAAAATCAATCAAATCAAAGCCTTCCTGAGATAGTTCCAAACATGAAATATTAAATACCCAGTTTCTACGAATGTTAACTAAAAAAGCAAAACCTTTAGAGTCATTAATGTTTGTTTCGCGGAGTTGTATCTCGATAAGTTTCTTGAACGCAATTTTATGTTTTAATCTTTCTGGCAGAAAATTTAAAATTAAATCATCTTTATCTTGGCGTGAATAAAACCTAAAAGGATAAAAATCAACCGGTATAAAGCCTTGAAACCTATCTTTAAACGTTCTAAAAAAATGTGTTTTACTAAAGATGCGGTTACCTTGGCATCACCAAATACCGATCGCTTTTCTACCTTACCGCTAAGCAGGCCTTTCTCATCATCTTTATTGGAAATAGCAATCAAATTACCATCCCTAAAAAATGAGTAAGAACTATTATAGTTTTGCCTCAATTCTTGCAATCGTTCATCAGAATATGTCTCCGTTATTATCTGGTAATCTGAAAAATCGAACCGTATGGGGAAGTAATTTAATTGCATATTATTTGTCCTTGTATTTAATTGATATTTATAATCTTTTTTACTGGAATACAGTAAACATTATCCTCTTCGTAAACTCTCTGGCAAGAACTTGTCTATTTCAGAATCCGAGAAGGTAAATTCTTCATTTTTCTTTAATGCCTTTGAAGCGCTTTGATAAGCTTTATTTATAGTTTTCGGAGCACCTCGATAGGTATTCATGAGCTTTTCATTTAGGCCATCTCGAATTTGTTGTAATTGTTCAATTTCTTTGTTGCCAATTCTAATGTCGACCAACAATGAGAGAAGGCTTTCTCTGATCTCTAAAATATCCTGTGCTGCTTTTTTATGTTTTTGGACAATCTCCAAAAGATTGATATCCTTAGTGTACAGTGTTAGTGCTAAAAGTATTGTTGAAAAGAAGGCAGCTATAAATTGGACAAGTTTCCCTTCTCCTAATAGTACTACAAGCAAGGTAGTAGTAGTTAAAGCAGAAAGGATTATTTCTGATAACTTGATACGATCACTTCTCCTTTTAAGTAGGTCAGCACATTTCTCATGCGTTTTGTGCGTATAAACTACACGGCCATATATCTCTCTTATTTGAGATTCAAGTAATATTTCACTTTCTGTCATAACTTTTCATTTTATTCTTCCGAAATAGGTACGTCTATTGAGTCCATAGCTACAACCATATTGTCTTTGATTATATAGCATTCAACAAAATGGCTTCCTTTAAAATTGGTGGATTCTTTTCTTTCGAGAGATCCAGCATCATCAATAATCTGTCCTCGAATGCAATCCCTCTTAATGGCTTGTTCCCCTCTGTTGGTCACCTTCCATTTCACAAAATATGGGCGAGGAACGTCCATTTGATTAATATAAAATCGTAATGATTTATTGGGCAACAGTTTGATTCTTTTGACGAGAAACTCTCGGAGTAATCCGTTTCTAAAACCATTCTGTTTTATCTCACAGTCAATTTTGAGGTCGTATCTTATATTTATTGGATAATATGATTCAATAAATTCCTCTGTATTCCTGTAGCTTTCGTTAATGTAACGAGCTTCAGACTCTTCATTCTGGTATTTTGGAAAGTTATTTCCAAATATATCTCTCCATTTTCTATGTTTCTTTTTGTCTGATACAGAGTCAATAGCCTCTACTGCTAAATCATATGCTTTCTTCGACTTTCTTCTAAAAGATTTTCGGACCTTAACTCGCTGTTTACTACCTAATGCACCATATTCTTTTTGGTCTTTTGGTTGGTCATATAAGAACTTGAAGAAGTCTCTGCACATTAAATCATAGAAGGAAAAGCTTGAGCTATCGTAATCTGTCGTTGAATGCAAAAAATTATAAGCAAGAGTATCTATTAGAAGTCCCCCCATACAAACTCCATTTTTATTCTTCCATGCCCTAGCCATTTTGCATAACCTTCGAAGGTTTTTATTCTTTTGATCCTCAGCTTCCCGCATTGCTGACATTTCTTTTCTTGGTTTTGTTATTTTCCAAGAGCCACTATTATATGTGTCGGGATATTTGTAATCCTGATCCTCTAATTCAAATACAGGTTGAACATCAATGTGAGAATCTAAAAAATTCACTGTAACCACACATCTATCTACTTTTATATCGGAAGCGGAATACGTGTTGGAAATAGCCGATTTTGTATCGTTCAATAGTTTAGATTGACCTCCGCTTACATTGTACTCAGGCCACTTGCTATTAGGCATGATATACAACATATCCAAATCAGAAATTCCTTTTATACCAGTGTACCGTCCATAAGAGCCAACCTGCAAAGAGTTCGCTGTTTTAGAATCAGTACCACGATGCTTCTCATTAAGAGCCTTCGTAATTCTACCATACCTATATGAAATTGTATCCGCCTGATTTTCGGGAATCTTAATATTAGAGACAAACTCCTTAAATGTATCTGATGTATTCATAATTAATTTGTCAGCTTTAAATGGTTCTTATTTTTCCAGTCAAAAGTTTTTGCATCAATCCTTTCTTTTGCTCTTTCAGAACAGCTACTTGCTGCTTCAACAATTCAATTTCTTTATCGGCTTCTGATAGAACCTCTACTATTCTTTTTTGCTCTGCTAATGAAGGAACTGGAATTTTAAGCTTAGCAAACTCTCCTTGACCTAAGGTTTTGTTTCTTCCCGCTCCACCAGGAGAGGCTAAGCCAAAAAGGTGCTTACCTCTGGCGGTTTTGAAAAAATAAAGCAGGTAGTCCAGATCAAGAATTTCTTTCTTGGGCTTGTACATTGGGAAACGGTGAGAGGCAATCATGCCTATCTCCGCTTCTGTGGTTTTGGCAATAGCGTGTTCCCATGCAAAAACTATATTAACTATAAAGCAGTCCGGTTCAATCCAGAAAACAGACTTGTTGCCAAGACTAGCTCCGCTAACTTCTTCTTTATGAAAAATACCTTTACAGTGTGAGCGAATGCCTATTTCCCGATAATGTGTTTCAGGTTCTGGGGTGAACGGCTTTCTGACGCGCTTAACAATTTCTGATATGTACTTTAGTTCCCAATCAGAAGGAATAGCACCTAAATATGTGTTTGTCTTTTCTGTATTTTCCTGAAATTCTGCAAAGCGAATTTCCCCACGAAACAATCCTATTTCTAAGCCCTTTCTTCTCTTCAAAAGTTGATTACAAAGGCTTTCCTTTTTCTGAATAGCCAATTCCCAAGTGTCAAGAATATCTACAATCTTATTTTGCTCAGATTCTGAAGGAATAGGGATTTTCAGGAATTGAAACTCAGAGATCCAGTATCTTTTATGATCGTCTGCTCTAAATTTTACTGTGTTAAAAGCATTAAATATGTATTTTAAATTCAGGCTCTTTCGATTGGGTTTTAGAATTTTTGTTGCTGAACTTCTGATTTTAAACGGAAAGTCAACATACTTTCGATCTGTAGTGAAATCATCAAATAGTATTATTGGGTGCTTATCAAAGATTCCACTTGTATCGGATGAGTAGCCTAACAAGAATGACTTGTTTGAAGTAAGAACTGGCACCCCGCTTTCTGAGTCAATATCTTTTGTAATGTACTTAGTCGGTTGTTCATAATCCAATAACTCGCCAAGACGCATAGTACCCCAATCTGTAGGTATTGAACCAATATTTGTTAATCTATATCCTGTTTTGACTTCCATATATTAAAATCCTAGTTCAGATAAGTAATCATTCATTTGGTTTTCAACTAAGACAAGTTCCTTTTTTAATTGGGATATATTGCTCTGAGTATCAGGTATATCTATTTCTTCTTCCTCTTCAAATGTATCTACATAGCGAGGGATATTGATGTTATATTCGTTTTCTATGACTTCTGATAATGGAGCACGGTAAGCATATTTTTCTTCTAAGACTTCACCTTCTTTAGAAGTTAAAGGAGTGGCTTTTTGAAATGCTTTATATGTATTAACAATCTTGTCTATATCACTATCACGAAGACGATTTTGATTTGTGCTGGATTCATATCCTTCACTTGCATCAACAAAGAGGATATCTTTATTTTTTCCTTTTGCTCTATTAAAAATGAGAATACTTGCAGGAATACCTGTTCCATAAAACAAATTAGCTGGCAATCCAATCACAGCTTCCAACAAGTTTTCTTCAATTAACTGCTTTCTTATTTTACCTTCACTACTTCCTCTGAAAAGAACCCCATGTGGCAGAATAACACCAACGCGACCTGTGTCATGATACGTAGACTCTATCATGTGAGACACAAAAGCATAATCTCCCTTGCTCTTTGGAGGAGTTCCCCTATGGAATCTGTTGAACTGATCAGAAATAGCGTTGTCAGCTCCCCACTTGTCTAATGAAAACGGAGGATTTGCTCCTACTATATTCCCTTTAAGTAGGCTATCTTCTTCCAGCAACTTAGGATTGTTTAAAGTGTCACCCCATTCAATAGTAGCATCATCTATCTCATGCAAAAACATATTCATACGAGCAAGAGCCCAAGTGCTTCCGTTGATTTCCTGACCATAAAGTGAATAATTTTTATTCCCTACCTCTTTAGCAAGTTTAATCAACAAAGAACCTGAACCACATGTCGGGTCAATAATACGATCACCAGGCTGGGGGTTGAGCAGCTTGGCTAAAAGTTTTGAAACTTGAGCAGGTGTATAAAATTCCCCCGCCTTCTTTCCGGCGTCACTGGCAAATTTTTCAATTAGATATTCATATGCATCACCAATAACATCATTATCTTCTAAATGGGAAGGCTGTAGATCTAACGCAGAAAAGTCAACCAATAGATTTTTAAGTCTTCTGTTTCTATCTTTAGTCTGACCAAGATTAGCTTCTGAATTGAAGTCAATATTTCGGAATACACGCTCCAGTTTACTTCGGTTGGCGTCCTCCATACTTTCCAGTGCAGTGTTGATCAACTCTCCAATATTTGCCGCATTTCTGTTTTCAAACAAATAGTCGAAAGTACAAGTATCGGGCAATTGGAAACGCTCATTCCTCAAAGCTCTTTGCACTCTGATTTCATCACCGCTATACTTTTCTGCATAGAAATTCTTTTTGTCTTTCCATACATCTGATACATATTTCACAAAAAGCATAGTAAGGATATAATCCTTATACTGGGATGGATCAATAACCCCTCTAAAGGTGTCACATGCCTTCCAAACAATATTATTAATCTCGTTTTGTGTAATTGGTTTTTTACTCATGCTAATCGTTTATTATTATATATATAGAGGTATATGATTCTATATTTTCGTTAATGAATATTTCCTTATGTTCGAGAATCCTGTTATCGGGAATTTGCACACCAAGTTTCTTTAATTCCATAGCTTCCTTTTTTGGAATCTCAAAACCTCTATTACTCTTGTGATGTGCTGTGCCATCGGTATTTACGGCATAAATCTCTTTTTTGCTATTCCTTGGGTAAATGTGATAATGTCCCTTAACAGGAATATTTTTATCTTCAGGATGATAGGTGTACCTATTCTGAGTTTTCTGGAATTTTTGATAAGTTTTATGTTCAAGAATTAATTCCGAAAAGATATTGATGTCAAAAGATATTTCAATAGCATAGCTATTCTCAATACCCATTAATTCCTTTTGTCTTTTTAATATTTCACTTAATTTTTTCATTATCTAATTAATCATAACGCCATTAATGATTTTTCCTATTATACCCTGATATACTTTTTGTTTTTCTAAAATAATCTGTTTTGATATTTCCATATCTCTATAATGCAAGGACTTAATAGCTATTGCTTTTTGTTGTAATTCCAAAGGAGGAAGCTTCACTGCAAAAGCCTCTAATTCAGATTTACGAATGGAAGGAATAGAACTCCCTGCACCAAGAGTCTGGAAATAAGCCTGCGTTTGTGGCATATTAAATAGGGTAGTCAAAAATTCAGGTATTACTTTTAAAGGATCAGGCTTGATAACAAAAAATATTGAAGATGCTATGGCTGGACCGAACTCTTTATTATAAGTCCAAGCAAAGTTCCTCATTCCTTTTCCAACCAACAGAATATCTCCATCTTCAAGAAGGTGAGCTTTCTTTTTTTGATCTATCTGAACGAAAGTGTCAACCTCATCCGTTTGATTCCCCCAATCATCAAAATGCTTAGCCTGCAAATACACCGCATCACCAATACTTTTAGGCTTCACGTATAAACCAAACTGTAATTGAGCAATATCTCCTAATTTTACCTTCATTTAATTTGTAGCTTATTTCAAATTCAATACAAATATATAAAAAACATCCAATATTCAATAAAATTATTTTGTAGAATTTTTCAAATTTAGAAAACAACAAAAAAAGTAATTCTTATCCAAGGAAAAAAAACGAATATGCTATTATTTCTTTACCACCAAATGGCTCAGTCCAGGATCATTCAGTAACCGCTCCATTTCTGATTGTATAATGTCCTGAATATCCTGTTTGATTTGAAAATAGTTTCGTTGTACCATACCAGAATCCAACTTTCGGATCACTTCAATTTCCTGGTAATTTTGTTCCTCACTCTTAAGGCTATCATGGTCATTTATAATCTCACAATGGAAAGCTTTTAAATCAATTTTACAATCGGGATTATCGGCCACCATACCCACAAATTCACCGGAGCTTAACCCCGATATTTTGGAAGGTGGTATGGCTGCTTCCAATTGTTTGGATCGACTAATCGAAGTGTCCCCGCTGTTAATGGAATAACTCTCCCTGTCCTGCATGATTTTCCCAAAGCGTTCCGATAGTTGTTTGGCAGTATCACCTGTAACCTGACCGCTAACAATATTCCCCGTAATATTCATAATCACATCTGCCTGCTCGCGTCCATAATCCTTACGGAGCTGACTAAAATCCTGAATGCCCAGACAGGTTGAAACCTTATTGCTACGTGCAGTGGCAATAAGGCTATCCATATTGTTCAGGTAGATGGTTGGGAACTCATCAAATATGAGACTGCTTTTTAGCTTTCCTTTTTTGTTCACCAGCTTGATTAAACGGTTCACGTAAAGTGATAATACCGCCCCGTAGATCTGTATTTTCTGCGGATTGTTTCCCATACATACAATCTTTGGATCATCGGGATTATTAATATCCAGATTAAAATCATTTCCTGATAGCACATAGTATAATTGTGGGGATGAAAGCCTTGCCATAGCTACTTTTGCGGAAGCAATTTGACCTTCCAATTGTTCCATAACATCATTTAGGTATGCATTAACGAAAGGATTAATCAGTACTTCAATTTCCTTCTCGGTTCGTAATAATGTAAACAGGCTATCATAATCTACCTGCATCAATTCTATCACATGTGGTAAGGTGCAAAATTCTCCATCCTTGTATTTTTTTAAATACCAGATAATAGCCGTTAGAAAGTTAATTGGGGATTCCACAAAGAAGTCTCCCTGACGTTTGATCCATTCCCTGTTCAACCCCATCAAAATAGTGCGGGCACTTTCTGCTGCATCGGTAATATCGGTCATAGCAGAAGGCTCTAAGGGATTACACCGATGGCTATGGGTAAGATCATCGAAATTAATTACATAAAATGCCGGGGGCTTGGCGTATCGATGTTGATTTTTCAGCCAGGTGTTATAGGCTATTTTGGAAAGGTCATCAAACTTAAAGTCGTACACAAACATGGTAAACCCTTTACGGATATGTTGGGTAATTACATGACGTATCACAAAATAGGATTTACCGGAACCGGGAGTTCCCAATACCATAATCGCCCTGAATGGATTAATGATATTGACCCAACTTTTTCGTTGCTTATCTTTTAATTGGTATTTGGCAGGAAGGTTAATGGAATATTCATTTTCCAAAAGCCGTTCTTCCTGTGGAAAGGTTTCATTTTCCTTATTAAAAATATCCTTGTTATTGATTTTATCCCTGATAATTCTGGAAAGCAAAGTGCCTCCTGTCAACACCAGCAGAAAGCCTATTCCAGTTAGTGCCATGTACAAAATAGCAGTCGTTATTATAGGAGTATTTAACTTCATACACAGATAGCTGATAAAATAAACAAGCAATCCGGTAATCAGGTAAGCAAAAGCTGTTTTGTAATTAAGTTTTTCATCCTTTTTTCCTTTAGCTCCTAAAAGGGATATCCCCAAAAAACCAAGTGCAATTAATTTCGATTTATGAAAATTGCTGAACAATCCTGTCTTATAAATATTGCTTAAAATACGATTACTAAAAGTGCTGCTCCATCCCCTTAGTTCAAAAGTACTGTAGCAGTAATAATAGAAATGGATGATTAATATCGTAATACTGATGAGCCTGGTCATATCCAGTATCTTTCTCAGCGCCTGTTCATTTTCTCCAGTGTGCATTGCCATAGCTTTAATTTTTTACTGGTTATTATTCAGGTTTATTTTTTTCTTCTTTTTGCGTTTCTTTTTAAGTTGATTAGGTAGGTAATCCGAGGTATTTTCTGCCTGGGTTAAAACCTCCAATACATTTTCTTTTCCTATTGGTATAGTAGTAGATTGATAATCTTTATCAGCTTCTTTGGTTTCTGCCGCAGCGGTAGTCTGTGGCTGTAACCCAATAGTCTGTTTCGGGTCGGGATGCCTTAGCAAATCCTGTCCTGAAACCCCTTCCTGTAAACACCTTTCCTGAATGGCTTTGGCACTGTAGGCTTTGCCTAAAGCACTCCCGTTAAAAACACATTTGGTTTGGTGATCCACATAGGTGATCCCGTATAAAATTCCATTAGCATTTTGCCTGAGTACAACATAAATCGCTTGTTTTTCTAATGCTTTTATTAGTTCTGGAATGGATATCTTCTTTGACAACAATTCCTTATCCACCTCATTTTTTACCCGTCTTTTAAAAGGTGCTCGTTTCTCCACATTTTCTTTGAATTTCTGCTCCAGAAATTTCAAGGTCGGTTTGTTGTAAAACAGGCTGGCTTTGATAGGAACACCTACCGCTTTCCCATCAGCATCCAGCACCCGATATAGCAATCCGCCGGTTTGATAAACCTTTGAATTTTCTGTTCCCCGTTCTGCCTTTACATTATATTGATTGAGTACTGCATTCAGTTCCGGAAGGCTGGTATATTTGTATGGATTTATTACATTTTCCAGAATGTTTTGGATAGCCATTTTGGTTTGCGATTTACCATACTTTGCCTTGCCGACAGCTACGGGTTTTAACTTATAATTTTCATCTTTCTTTTGGGATTCGGCCTGCACCAAACCGAACTCTTTTTCCAGTGCTTTACGAGCTGGTTCAGATTTACGGATACCCAAATGGTGCAGGTCAATTCGTTTGCCATCCGCTTCAATATTGGTAGTGACCAAATGGATGTGCGGATGTCCTGCATCGTGGTGTTGATAGACCAGATAAGGTTGCTCACCAAAACCAATTTTATCCAGATAACTATCTGCTATTTCAAGCAGTTTTTGCTTTGATAAATGGCTCTCTGAAACATCAAAATTGAGTGAAACATGGACACTGTTCCGCTTTGTTTTTTCATTTAATTTCATCTGTTTTAAAAAGCGGTTCAGCTTCATGGTAAAACTCATTTTATCCGGATCAACAGGATAATTTCCTGCCCCGATACATTCCGCAACCCCCTGCTTTACTTTGTTCTCATTATAGTTTAAAATGCGGTGAATGGAGTGCCCTGTTTTGATTACTGCAACCATATTTCTGCCATTTTTTGGATGTGATTCTTGATCTCATCCACCTTATTGAACAGGGTTCTTTTTTCTACTTCGTAGGCAATCAGCCAGCTTTTAAATTCTGTAATTTTTTGAAGCGTATGAAGCTTTTTTACTGCCTGATTAAAGTTGTTGCCTACATGGTTAAGTTCTTTTCTAAGCTGAGCCATTTCTGCCATAAAATCATCGGCAGATTGGTTGCGGTAGGTAGTTACAATGGGCTTTTCAAAAAGGCTGTGACGAACATATTCGCTTAGCTTTCGGCAGGTGCTGTTTTGCCAATTCTTTTCGATTTTCGCATACTCATCGGGTGTTAAACGCAGCCCGATAATGCGTGTTCTGTTTGATTTTTTTCCTTCCATCTCCTTCTCCTTTATCTTGTTATCAAACTCAAAAATTCATTCTATACGCCCTGCCCACGAGTTCCGAGTGATAGGCAGCAAGATGTCGGTTGTTAAACAACCGTTCATCTTGCCGTTTGCAGGAACGTTGCAAACTCATCGTTTTGTCAAAGTCTCCCAGATGCTTATTATTCACTTTCAGGGATTTTGGCAATTTTCTAAATAGTAAAGTTTTATAAAATGCTCAGAAACACTTTTACAGTTTATTCCCTAAGCGTTTCTTCTGCTGCTTTCCACTATGTACCAACCAATCATTAAGATCTTTGTGGTTTTGATAAAGATTTCTATTATCTTTATATTTCTTGCTATTAGACAATGCTTCCCTAGCAACCTTTTTCCCAGCAGCATCATTGTCCAGGTATAGCCGTATTGATTTGTGCGATTCCAGAAATGGACGTGCTTTTTCAAACAGTGAAAGGGAATTTAAAACAACAAAATCAGGAGTATTATTTGCATTATTTCCTCTGATACTTTTGAACGAAAGAAAATCCATAAATCCTTCGAATACAGCCACCTCATCCGAAGCATTTTTTATAGTGGTAATGTCCTTTGGAGAACTGCTTGCTTTGAAATAAGGATTACGTATTTCAAATCCACCGGAATCATTTTTAAAACCAATCCCGTAATAGCTTTTGGCATTCAATTCATAATGTACTTCCCGACAATATTGGGTTGCAATTTCAATAGGGATTTTTCGCTGTTCCAAGTAGCGGATGAGTGCATTCGAACTAAGCTCACTTTCTTTCAAAATTTTAAGTGGATGCTCCGGTTCATTTTCTATTTTGGAAATGTTTTTTAAAGGCTCGTGAAAAGAAAAACCACCATCCAATTTTTTTAGAAATTCTCCAACGGAGCAACCATAATATTGAATCCCAAAATCGATAATATTGCCTCCTTTACCAAGACCATGATCGTACCATCGGTTCAGCTTTCGATTAACCTTAAATGAGGCTGTATTTTCTTCCCTTAACGGAGAATGATACCAGTAGTCATTGTTCCTGATTTTCGAAGGTTCATGACCTAATGAGGACAAGTACTGAACCATGTCCATTTCTTTTGCTTCCGCAATGGAACGTTTTTGTTTCCTGAAATCCATAACCACACATTTTCATCTTCACTATTCAGTTCACAGACGTAAAGTTAAACAAGTGGTATGGCATCTACCCATCCTCTCTATATTTTGAATAGGACATTTAAAGATGCTTAAAAATCAATTATGGGTATTTAATCTTTCATTAGGTTGCTCAAGGATTATTGATTAGAAATACTTCAAACACTACGTAATTCCGTTATAGAATTCCTCATTTCAGTTAAGTCTTTATCATTCTGTGTTTTGAAATTTGTAGTATCAAAATTTAAAACAATATCAGATGAAAAAAGTATTGATTACAGGAGCCAATAAAGGCATAGGTCTTGAAATGTCTAAACAATTGGCGCAACAGGGTTATTATGTGTATATAGGAAGTCGAAATTTGGAAAATGGATTAGCAGCAGTAAAAAAATTGAAAGTATTGGGAATCTACAATGTGGAAGCCATCCAATTAGACGTTACCAATCAGGAATCAGTTGAAAATGCCCGTACTGAAATCGGAAAAAAAACAGACGTTTTGGATATTCTCATCAATAATGCCGGAATCAACGGGATTGAATTTGTAGATGAAAAACCAATTATGCATACGGCAACCGGAACAGGGGTAGAAAAGTTTAAAGAAGTGTTTGATGTCAATGTTTATGGGGTCATTCGAACTACACAAGCGTTTATCGATTTGTTGAAAAAATCTCCGGAACCGCGTATTACCAATGTAAGTTCCAGTCAAGGTTCTTTGACGTTGCATAGCGACCCAAGCTATAAATACTATCAGCACAAAGGAGCTGTTTATCAGTCGTCAAAGGCGGCACTAAATATGTATACTATTGTTTTAGCTTTTGAACTGCGTGATGCCAATTGCAAAGTAAATGCGGTAAGTCCGCCTTCCACCGCTACAGATTTCAATCATCATTTAGGGACGGCAACAGTAGAAACCGGAGCACAACATATTTTGAAATATACTTTACTTGATAATAATGGGCCAACGGGTAAATTTTTCTGCGAAGATAACAATCCGGAAACCGGAGAGATTCCCTGGTGATAATTCATTAAATTTATGAGATGAAAAAGGATAAAAATCTTCCATATCATTACGATTCTCTCTTTGAGTTACATCGGTTGTTGGGGCTTCCCAAACCTCAACAACCGTTGGTTAGTTTGATAAATAATGAACATAATAAATTGGTTGCAGGTAAAATACAAAGTTTACGCACTTCGGCCTTTTACAAAATTTCGTTCAAAAGCAATTTAAACGGAAAGCTTAAATATGGGCAGCATTATTACGATTTTGAAGATGGTGGAATGTTTTTTGTAGCTCCTAACCAAGTCACTGAAAATGGCGACAGCAATGGAGATTTTTCTGGTTACACGCTTATTGTACATCCTGATTTTTTGTTGACCTATCCCTTGGCGAAAGGGATAAAGCAATTTGGTTTTTTCTCCTATGCTACCAACGAAGCCCTGCACCTGTCCACGGAAGAAAAGGAAATTATTATTCCCATTTTTCAAAATATCGAAAAAGAATTGCAAAATAGAATTGATGATTTTAGTCAAGATGTCATTATTTCTCAAATAGAAACTTTATTGAATTACAGCAATCGTTTTTACAAGCGTCAATTCATTACCCGAAAAGTGGTAAACAATGACTTGTTAGAAAAATTTGAAGCCTTTTTGGAAAGAGATTTCCAAGAGAAACAATTACTATTACACGGAATGCCCACCGTTCAACTTATGGCAGAAAGATTAAATTTATCATCCAGTTATTTGAGTGATATGCTACGGGCTGTTACGGGGCAAAGTGCCCAACATCATATCCATCATAAACTGATAGAAATCGCCAAAGAGAAACTCTCCAGTTCCAATTCAACCGTCAGTGAGATTGCTTATGCATTAGGTTTTGAGCATCCACAATCCTTCAGCCGTTTATTCAAACAGAAAACCCATCAAAGCCCTGTGGAATTTCGGGCGGGTTTTAACTAGACCTTTATCGGTATTATTTTAATAACTAAATCTTGTTCTCGGAATAGACGTTTGTAACATTTCTTCAACCGAATGATATCCCATAACTGAAAGTTGTTCTATCACGGATGTCTTTCCCATTCCGGGACCTCCTGTAATAATGATAGCATTTGATTTGTTTTCCATAGTTCTTATAATTATCTCCTTCATATTTTGATGAGGATGATTTCTTTTACTCTTAATACTTTTGTTATTAATGTTGAATGATTTAAAAACGTGTGATTATGTTGACAACAAATGATGTAGCCAGAGTTTATGATACAATCTTAAGTATCCCTGGCATGAATGACACAGTGAAGATTGATTTGAGAATCTCACGTAAAAATGTGCTATTACTAAACCATGTAATTGAGCGTGGATTGGTCGTGAAAGATGATGAGAAAAACGAAGGACTTTTATCCAATATCCCTGATGAAAATCTGGAAGAATTGAAAACTATTGCCGGTCAGTATCTCGAAAAAGCCGGACTAATTGAACTCAATGAAAAGTTGAATGAGTTAGGAAAAGGGACGTAAAGTATTCAGGCTGGTTATTCGGTTATCCAGCCTTCTTCTTTTCTGATGTTTTGAACATTGTTTGCTATGAGCCAAGCTTCAAATAAAGAATCGTTAATAGGAGTAAATTTAATAAACTCTCCTGATGATAGCATTAAGGTAAAATCTTTTGCTACGGTAATGTATTTGAGGAGTTCCGAAGCTGAATACTGAAATCCCTGGAAATGTTTGGCGGTGGTTTTCATATCAATACTATTTTTAGATTAAGGCCGCCTGATTTAAAATAGCGCAGGCAGCAACTTACAGCACTGAGGTCTTAGGAAACCCAACAACAATAAGTGCGCCCACGCAATAGCATGAGCGTTCTTCACTTGTTGTCCTGCTGTTATCGAAATTTCCTAAGTTTCAGTGCCGGACTCAAAGCAAAACGCTTCAAGAATATTTTGCACAAAGATAGTTTTTATGGCTTGAAAATTAGATTTTAAGTAGTTTGTTTATTTCTAAAATCATTAACAAATAATAAAACATTAATAATTAAAATTTTACGTTTAACTTATCTCTATGTTTAGATAGTGAATTTTATAATAAAAACAGATAATTTTACAACTTTTTAAAAAAAAGTATTTTAAAATTTGCAATGTTTAAAACAATTTTTTTATAAAATTTAAGAAATTTTTCGAATCAAAAGATATTAGGCTAAAAAATTAATTTAATTCAAATCGATTTCAACTACAGGCTCGGACACCTCTTTCAAGTTTGATATATTGATTTATGAAATAAACTATATAATGAAAAAGATATATATCAAAAATATGGTGTGCCCACGTTGCATCGCAGCGGTCGAAAAAATTTTTACTGATTTAGCGATTTCCTACAAAGAGGTTACACTGGGCGAAGTATATATCTCAAAAGTGTTAACCGCAGTACAAAAAGAAAACCTTCACCAAAAATTGGAACAATTGGGCTTCGGTCTGGTCAATGATCGTCGCAGCCAGCTTATTGAGAAAATGAAAAATCTGGTCATCGACAAGGTGCACCATTCCAAAGACTCTATAGAAATTACCTGGTCAGACTACATACGCGATGAACTTCATCTAGACTATAAGTATTTGAGTAATCTCTTTTCTTCTGTAGAGAGCATCACGTTTGAGCAATATATTATTCATCAAAAAATTGAACGTGTCAAAGAACTTTTGGTGTATGATGAACTGAACTTAAAGGAAATAGCTTTTCAATTGGATTATAGTAGCGTAGCCTATTTAAGTAACCAATTTAAGAAAGTAACGGGTATGTCACCCACGCAGTTTAAGCAGAGTGTAAAGAGGAACAGAAAGTTTTTGGATGGTGTTTAAGTAAATACTACAACTCTTTCAGCCAAAAACGTAAAGTCTATTCCATACTGTTTTTGCAATTTTAGATTATGGAAGAGAAAGTACAGCATTTGGGAATTATGTTCGTGGATTTATCTGGCTACACTGCCTTGACCGCAATACACGGTCCCTTAGAGGCATTTACGGTAGCGGACAAGTTTCAACAAATGGCCAATGCATCTTTAGTGGGAAACACAGCTATTATTGAACGAGTTGGCGATGAAATTTTGTTTACTTCTGCCTTTGCAGAGGATTTGCTTTCCACACTTTTCAATCTTCGATTCCGTACCTTGAGGGAACCTAACTTTCTTAGGATTAAGGCAGGCATGCACTATGGCGAAGCGCTTCGGGTAGAGAATCGACTTTATGGAAATACCATAAATATTGCTGCAAGAATAACGTCTAAAGCTATGGAATCCGAAATACTATGTTCTTTTGATTTTCTGGCAAACCTTCCAAAGAATAAACAAGCTCTATTCAACACTTTAGGTATGTTTAATCTTAAAAATATAATGCATCCACTCGAAGTATTCCGCTTGGTGGACTATCCCACAACAAAACTAATTTCGGAAAAAGAAGAGATTCAATTTTATATGGACCCAGTCTGTCATATGCTTATCAATCCGTCGAAATCCCTCTTTGTGAGCAAAATTGGCACACAAAAAGTACTATTTTGTTCCGCAGAATGTAAGGAACTGTTTGACGAAAAACCATCGAATTTCACCATTACATCTGAACAAAATTTTAACAAATAAAGAAATTCTACAAATCTTTCAGCTTATTCCGTAATAGGCTGCCCACTCCATTTTTAAAAATTTGCACAGTAAAATATAAAAGGCTTCCTGCCTTAGAGATAAAATGTGCAACCAATGAAAATACGACAACTCTTCGAGCCTTGGAAAGTAATGGCTCTTCTAGCAGCAACCATTCTTTCTATAGGCTGTTCGGACAAGACAGAAAAAAACCAGGGCGCACAGGCGCTTCCAGTAAAAGTGGCGACACCGCTTAAGCAGACCCTACAAACCAAAAATACATTTACCGGCCGATTTCAGCCAGTGGAACAGTCCGAAGTCAAGGCACGGGTAAGTGGTTACATCGTTAAGGCCAATTTTTCCGAGGGCGACTTGGTGAATAAGGGCACACCCTTGTTCTATATCGACCGCAGACCGTTTCAGGTAGCCTTGGATGCGGCAAATGCAGACCTGGCCCGGCAACAAGCGACCGTTGAGGAAAGGGAAACCAATTTTAGAATGGTTAATGGTCTGCGGGAAACGGGTGCCATTTCTAACGAAGAGTTTGATAGAAGAAGGCTCTCGGTACAGACGGCAAAGGCCGATTTACAACGTGCCGAGGCGGCTGTCACCAACGCTCGCCTGAATCTCGATTTTACCACGGTACGTGCACCCATTAGGGGCAGAGTGGGCAGAAGGATGGTGACCGAAGGTAATCTGGTATCCGGTGGTAGTGAAATGGCTACCCTATTGACCTCCATTGTACAGACAAAACCTATTCATTTCTATATATCGGCCAGTGAAAATGATTTGAATAATCTTTTCAACTCTGGCACAGACCGCACAGATATAATGGGCGATAGTATTGCCATCACATTAAACGGAAATGAAAAACAGGTAAAAGGAAATATTGATTTTATCGGAAACCAACTGCAACGTGGTACAGGTTCGCTTGAACTACGGGCAATCGTACAAAACAAGGATGAACGCATTCAACCCGGAATGTTCGGTGAGGCAGTACTTTATGGAAGTGAGATTGAAAACGCCCTTCTCGTTCCTGAAACAGTGATAGGATCGAACCAAAATATTAAATACGTCTATTCCATTGACGAAAACAATCAGGTGCAAATGAAACCCATTCAAATCGGTGGGCTTTATGCCAACAATATGCGATTGGTTATTTCTGGACTATCAAAAGAGGATAAAGTCATTATCAACAATATTCAAAAAGTGCGCCCGGGTATGCTCATTTCGCCCATTGAGGCCACTATGGATTCACAAAAAACCGAAGCGCAATGAAAATAGGACAGATATTTATTAATCGACCCATCTTCGCTGCGGTTATCAGTTTCCTGATAATCATCGTAGGCGTATTGTCCTACTTTGCCCTTCCCGTATCCCAATATCCTGAGGTAGCACCGCCCACCATTGAAGTACGTGCGTATAATCCAGGTGCGGGTGCCGAGACTGTAGCACAGAACGTGGCTTCCATACTTGAGCAGGAAATCAATGGCGTGGAAGGAATGATTTATATGACATCACAATCCACATCGGATGGTACAACCGCCATCCAGGTTGCCTTTGAACTGGGTACGGACTTGGACAAAGCACAGGTGCAGGTACAGAACCGTGTCGCCATTGCTGAACCCAGACTACCAGAGACGGTAAAAAGGCTCGGTATCACCACAAAAAAAATATCCGCCAATATGCTCTCTGTGGTCAATATGTATTCGCCCAATGGCACTTATGACCTGGAATATATTGGCAATTATGCAGTACTGAATGTAGTGGATCAATTAGCACGGGTAAAAGGCATTGGTGATGTGGAAGTCTTTGGGGCTGCGGAATATGCGATGCGTATTTGGCTCGACCCTGATAAGATTGCTACCTATGGCCTCTCGGCAAGTGAAGTCGTGAATGCCCTGCGCAGCCAGAATGTTCAGGTAGCCAGTGGTGCCCTCAATAAGCTACCTGCTGGCGAACAGCAACCCTATGAAATCAATATCCGGACCCAAGGAAAGTTCAATACCGTTGAGGAATTTGAAAATGTTATTGTCAAGTCTTCCGAAAATGGCGACATCCTGAGAATAAAGGATATCGGATATGTGACCTTGGGTTCACAAAATTACGCATCTAAAGGTTATCTGGGTGAAAATCCTGCCATAGCCATTCCCATTTATCAAAAACCCGGTGGTAATGCGCTGGAATCTGCCGAGGAAGTACAAACTGCAATGGAAGAACTTTCCAAAAGCTTCCCTGCAGACCTAACGTTTGAAATCGAGTACAACTCCACACAGTACATTCAGGAATCTGTAGATAGGGTGTACATTACCATTCTTGAGGCCATTGGTCTGGTCGTACTGGTAGTGCTGTTGTTTTTACAATCGTGGCGTGCCGCTATCATCCCCATTCTTGCTATACCCGTATCGCTTATTGGAACGTTCGCGTTTATGCAGCTCTTCGGGTTTTCATTGAATAACCTATCCCTTTTCGGTCTTGTATTGGCCATCGGTATCGTGGTAGATGACGCCATCGTGGTGGTGGAAAATATTGAAAGGTATCTGGAAGAGGGACTTTCGCCAAAAGAAGCTGCTAAAAAGACAATGGACGAAGTGGGCGTTGCCCTTATCGCAATGGGCTTGGTACTGGTAGCAGTATTTTTGCCTACGGCATTTTTGGAAGGAATAACAGGACAGTTCTATCGCCAGTTCGGGTTGACTATAGCGGTAGCTACCGCAATTTCGGTAGTGGTGTCTTTAACATTGAGCCCGGCACTCGGTGCCTTATTGATGAAAAAGCCAGACCACAACCGCAAGACACATACTCTTTTAAAGCCATTATCATTTATTGGAAATAAATTCAATTCAGGGTTGACCAAAGCCACCGGAAGGTACGAACAGGGTGTAAAAAAGGCCATACGATTAAGCGGTCTGGTAATGATTGTCTTTGTTGGGCTGTTTGCCTTAACGGGCTACCAATTCAGCACTTTTCAGAAAGGCTTTATCCCAGCTCAGGACCAAAAGTATTTTTTTACGGCCATTCAGTTACCACCTGGAAGTTCCCTTTCAAGAACAGATGAGGTTGTTCAACGGGCATTGGACACGTTATTAGCGGTGGATGGGGTGAAAACAGCCGTTTCCTTCACAGGATTTGATGGTGCTACAAGTACTACTGCATCCAATGCCGCTACGGTCTTTGTTATCTTAGAAGATTATGATGTTCGTGCCGATAAGGGAATCGGGTATGAAGAACTGCTCGGCACCCTGCGCGCAAAAATGATGATGGTTGATGATGCCTTTGCAGTCGTCATCCCACCACCACCCGTTCCGGGAATTGGTAATTCCGGTGGGTTTAAAATGATGGTTCAGGACCGTGGCAACTTGGGACCTGATGCTCTTTTACAGGCAACTTACGGTCTTGCAGGTGCCGCCAATGCAGACCCTGCCCTGGCGAATGTGTTTACCTTTTTCAATACCCAATCGCCCCAGCTTTATCTCGACATTGACCGCACGAAGGCACAGCAACTGGGTGTACCCATCAGTGAGGTGTTGACCAGTTTGGAAGCGTACCTGGGTTCTGTTTTTGTGAATGAGTTCAACTATCTGGGAAAAACATTTCAGGTCATTGCCCAGGCGGATATTTCTGACCGAAACAACCCGGAAGATATACAGCGGATACAGGTTAGAAACAATCAGGGTGGCTATGTACCGCTCGGTTCTATATTGAATATAGAACAGTCGGCAGGTCCATCCCGAATCTCACATTTCAACTTATACCCCGCTGTTGCGCTTATTGGCGACATCAACCCAGGTTTTAGCAGTGGCGAGGCTCTGGAACGAATGGAACAACTGGCTGCCCAGACCTTGCCGGAAGGAATTTCATTTGAGTGGACGGAACTGGCCTATGAAGAAAAGCAGACCGGGAATACGGCCATAATCGCCTTTGGCCTGGCCGTCTTATTCGTTTTTCTATTACTGGCCGCACAGTTTGAAAGTTTGGTAATGCCGATTGCCGTTATCCTGATAATGCCAATGGTCATCCTTTCAGCACTTACGGGTGTGGCCATTGCAGGTTTAAGCAATGACATAATGGTGCAGATAGGTTTGGTGGTGCTTGTAGGGCTTGCCAGTAAGAACGCCATCCTTATCCTCGAATTTGCACGGCAAATGGAAGCCCGTGGCGAACCTTTGAAAAAGGCTGTAATCAAGGCTGCAAAACTGCGATTGCGCCCTATCCTTATGACCGCATTGGCGTTTATTTTAGGTGTTATTCCCCTTGTATTGGCCAGTGGTGCCGGTGGTGAATTGAGACAGGCATTGGGTATTGCCGTGTTCAGCGGTATGCTTGGTGTAACCTTCTTTGGGCTGTTTTTAACACCTGTATTCTATTATCTAATCAGAAAATACACTTCAAAAGATGAAAAAAACCAAACAGCATAGCTTAGTGCCAGGTGCAACCCTTTATAAAAAAAAGACTATGTACTTCTCGTTACTGGCTACTTTGAGTATTCTGGCATCCTGTTCGATACAAAAACGAGCGTATGATGTGCCGCAAAATATGGAACAGAACAATGTAAAACTATCATCGACATCCTTTGATAGCTTGGGAATGGCAACTGCAGAACCCATTAGTGAATGGTGGCAAAATTTCAACGATCCCAAACTTGATACGCTTATTTCCATGGCGCAACGCAACAATCGAAATATTTGGGTGGCCGTGGCCAATTACAACGCGGCAAAGGCCATATACAGAAATCGCAGGATTGACCGTTTTCCTGAGCTGAACGTTAATGGTGGTTATACCCGAACCCGATTGGGCGAGAATATTTTCGTTCCAGGGTTTAATCCCACTTACAGCCAATACGATGCATTTTTTAGCTCTAGTTGGGAACTTGATTTTTTCGGAAGGACTTCCAACCGTGCCAAAGGGGCACTGGCAAACCAACAACTGTCACTGGCAGAGGTAAACCAGACGTATCTTGTCATCACTTCTGAAGTGGCCCGAACCTATTTCAACTTGTTGGGATTGGAAAATCGCATCCAATTAACCAAAAAAAACCTAAAAGAGCGTGAACAAGCTTATGAACTCACTACAAGGCTCTCTGAATCGGGTCTGGGAACTGATTTGGACGTCAGTCGAGCATCGGCACAAGTAGAGCAGACAAAATCATTATTACTGTTACTGGCTTCAGAAAAAGAAATGGCAGAAAACTACCTGTACACACTGATTGGCAGTACGGATTTTGAATTGGATGTTGACTTAATGAAATTGCCCAATGTACCCGAAGCTGTACCTACTGGCGACTTATACACGCTCATTCGCAACAGGCCGGATGTACTCGCAGCCGAAAGTAACGTGAAGTTGCGTATTGCAAATTACAACATTGCCGTTGCCGACCTTTATCCCAGTATTTCCATTAATGGAAATGTCGGATTTTCTGCCATTGACCCAGCAAATTTTGGTTCAAATCCCTCTTTTGCCTGGGCATTTATGCCTAAACTCACCTGGGCAGGACTGAACCTGGGCAGAGTGAAGCAGAAAATAAAGTCCGAAGATGCCCTGACCCTCGCAGCCCTGGCACAATACGAGCAAACGGTTCTATACGCTTTCGAAGAACTGAAAAACAATTGGGTTTTGATGGGCAATGAGATGGCTAGGCAAGAAAGTCTTAAAAATGTTTTTGAACAATCAAATAAGGCGGCAGTCCTGGCCAAGCAGCGGTACAATGCCGGTATCGATGATTTTTTTGACTACCTACTGGCCAATGAGAGCCTCTTAAGTGCAGAAAATGAGTTGGTGCAAAACCAACAAAATGTGCTGGCCTATTACGTCAATCTCTACAAAGCGATGGGAATGGGCTGGCAAGGATTAAGTGAAGAAAGCCTAGACGACCAGTTCGAGCAAATCAAGACCAATTTAGAACCTTCAAATTAAATAATTACGGACTCACATCACGACCACCACCATCCTAACACTGATTATGCTTCTAAAAACGATTTTTTCGTAAAGGTAAGCCCACAGCCACCGTTCAGTGTAAAAGAAAAGGTAACATTTGAACTTAGCGTAACAGATACCGACAGCAACCAACCTGTGCCGCTAAAGACGGTTCACGAAGAAAAAATGCACCTCATTTTTGTGAGCCACGATTTTAAAACATTCATCCATAAACATCCCATACAAATAGGTAGCGATTACCATTTGGACCTTGCGTTTGAGCGCGAAACCCAATACACGCTTTTTGCTGATTATACCCCAGAACAACAATCACAAGAGATTGGGCGGTTTGATTTTCAGGTAGGACAAGGAAATGACAACCACAAAGAGTACCCTTCTGAAATGCTGAATTGGGAAGAGGAAGGATATTCAGTGATACTGAATATTCCGGAAGATGTTGAAGCAGGGAAGACCGTTACGCTCAGTGCATTTCTCTCTTACAAGAGTGAAGAAATTTCAAATCTACAGCAGCACTTAGGTAGTCTGGCGCATATTGTCATAATTAGTGATGATGTCAAGGATTTTTTGCACGTGCATCCTATGGAATCGAAAACAATGGGACCAAAAATTGAATTTCACACCCATTTTCCAAAAAGCGGTCGATACCATCTTTTTCTTGAGTTTAAACATAGTGATACAATTACGGTAGCCCATTTTGTGATAGCCGTCTAAAAATTTCATAAAGCCTACCAATCTTACAACAGATTCGGCAAATATCACAACAAAAAGAGCTTTTATAAAACGTAAATTGAGGTTAATAATTTAATGGTAGAATTTTAATCTTAAAACTAGAAAGCTATGAAAAACTCAAAATTGATAGACGCTTTAAACAACTGCGTTGCGCATTGTAATTACTGTGCCGATGCCTGTTTAGATGAAAAGAATATACAGATGATGGTTGATTGCATACGTACCGACAAGGTATGTGCAGAAGTATGCAGTGCAACTGCCAAAATACTGGCAACATCCTACGAGGATGTAAATGATTTAATCAAATATTGCCATAAACTTTGTATCGAGTGCGCAAAAGAATGTGAAAAGCACAAAGACCATCATCAGCATTGTAAGGAATGTGCCGATGCTTGCCGAAAATGTGCAGCTGCTTGCGAGGAATATTTGAATTCGTAACGCCAACAATGGATGAGAAGGTATCGTTTCAGGTAGAAAGCTGTCTTAAGGTTGAGACAGCTTTTTGACGTTTGTTCCTTCAAAAATTTTGAAATAGTCCATCAGAAGATTAAGCCCCAACAGGAACTTTCTCTGCGATGTAAAAGTAAATAATACAACCCTTTCATCAAATTACATAACCTCTAAAAGCATCTCAATCGTGAAATTTGTACCAGAAAATTAAGTGCTATGGAAACTATTAACATATTTGACAAACCTAAAGCCGAAAAGTCAGGCATAAAGAAAACGTTCCCTGTTACAGGTATGACCTGTGCGGCCTGTGCGGGTAGTGTCGAGTCCATATTATCGCATACCGAAGGTGTCAACAATGCCCAGGTAAATTTTGCCAGCAGTTCGGTATTGGTCGATTACGAAGAGGCTACTACCGAAGTGCAATTGCAAAACGCACTGCGTCAGGTTGGCTATGATATCATCATCGATGCGGAAGACCCTTCCGCCGCCCAAGAAGAGCTTTCGAGAAAGCATTATGAGGATGTGAAGTCGCGTACCATCTGCTCAGCGGTTCTCACGCTACCTGTATTTATTTTAGGGATGTTTTTTATGGATTGGATACCCGGCAGGTATATTTCGCTGGCACTATCCATCCCCATTCTCTTCTGGTTTGGACGTAGCTTTTATGTGAACGCTTTTAAGCAGGCACGGTTTGGGAAGGCCAATATGGATACTCTGGTAGCACTCAGTACTGGTATCGCTTTTCTATTTAGCGTGTTCAATACCTTTTTTCCAGACTTTTGGCACGCCCGTGGCATCCATCCACACGTGTATTATGAGGCGGCTACTGTCATCATCACGTTTATTTCCCTGGGAAAACTGTTAGAGGAAAAAGCCAAGTCGAACACCTCTTCGGCCATTAAAAAATTGATGGGTTTACAGCCCAAGACCCTGATGGTCATCGAAAACGGAACCGAAAGGGAAATCCCCATTTCATCCGTTCAGGTAGGCGATACCGTTTTGGTGCGTTCAGGTGAAAAAATTCCTGTAGATGGTTTAGTGAGCAAGGGTAATTCCTATGTGGATGAAAGTATGATATCCGGTGAACCGATTCCCGTATCCAAAAAAAGCGGCGATGAAGTCTTTGCCGGAACCATCAACCAAAAGGGAAGTTTTCAGTTTACGGCTAAAAAGGTAGGTGGCGAAACGCTCTTGTCCCAAATCATTAAAATGGTACAAGAGGCGCAGGGCAGTAAGGCACCAGTGCAGAAACTGGTGGATAAGATTGCTGGCATTTTTGTTCCCATCGTTATCGGCATTGCCATAACTACTTTTATCGTCTGGATGTCATTAGGTGGTGACGATGCCTTTACCCACGCCCTACTTACCTCGGTAGCAGTACTGGTCATTGCCTGCCCCTGTGCATTGGGTCTTGCCACGCCTACGGCCATTATGGTGGGCATCGGTAAAGGCGCGGAGAACAATATCTTGATTAAGGATGCTGAAAGTCTCGAACTGGGACACAAAGTCAATGCTATTATTCTTGATAAAACAGGTACGATTACAAAAGGGAAACCAGAAGTAACAGATGCTATTTGGAATTACGCTGATGACAATTCAAAGGGAATTCTTATTGCAATGGAACAACAATCTGAGCATCCATTGGCCGCTGCGGTGGTTAGTCACCTGAAAGCAGAGAATATCAAGCCTGTCGAAGTATCAAATTTTGAAAGTAGCACAGGCCAAGGTGTTTCTGCTACGTATGAAAAAGAGCAATACTTTATCGGTAATAAAAGACTGATTGAGACCAATGACGTTAAATTATCAAGTGACTTAGAGAAACGAGCGCAAACACTTCAAGAACAAGCTAAAACCGTCGTATTATTTGCAAATAGCAAACAGGTTCTAGGTCTGCTCGCCATTGCCGATGAGATTAAAGATACTTCAAAAAAAGCTATAGGAACCCTTCAAAACAGAGGCATTGCCGTCTATATGCTAACGGGTGATAACGCCAATACGGCAAAGGCTGTTGCAGGTCAGGTAGGCATTACTGAATTTAAGGCAGAGGTAATGCCCTCGGACAAGGCCAATTTTGTAAAGGAACTCCAAGCTAAAGGAAAAGTAGTCGCGATGGTAGGTGATGGCATCAATGATTCTCACGCTTTGGCACAAGCCGATGTGAGCATTGCTATGGGCAAAGGGTCTGACATCGCAATGGATGTGGCAAAAATGACCTTGATAACCTCAGACTTACAATCCATTCCCAAAGCATTGAAATTATCAAAGAAGACGGTGTTGGGAATCCGTCAAAACCTGTTCTGGGCATTTATATATAATATTATCGGCATCCCAATTGCAGCGGGCATATTATACCCGATAAATGGGTTTTTACTGGACCCAATGATTGCCGGTGCAGCAATGGCCTTTAGCAGTGTGTCGGTGGTACTTAACAGCTTACGATTAAAACAAGCAAAAATTTAGAATAACAATTAAAATGTAAATACAATGGAAAAAATGAAATTCAAGACCAATATCAACTGTGGCGGATGCATCTCAAAAGTAACCCCATTTCTCGACAAGCAGGAAGGCATAAAAAACTGGGAAGTTGACACCAATGATCCAGATAAGATATTGACCGTCGAAAGCGAAGGTGTCCCTCAAAACCAGATTATTGAAACCCTTGGCAAGATTGGATTTAATGCTGAGTATTTAAAAAGTTAATACTATAAGATAATAAATTTAATATCGTTTCAACCTAAAATATATCTTATATGATAAAGAAGAAGTTTGGTTTCAATTTGAAATCCTAGATAAATATCTAATAAAATGAAAATATTAGAGATGAAATTATTGAACAGGAATATAAAGCCAACATCTGGTAGGCTTTTAGTTTTTAAAACCATGTCTTACTTTAATAAAGCAGTTAGTCTTACTGATTTGGAAAACGAACTGGAAACGGTCAATAAATCAACAATATTTAGGATATTGACTATTTTCCAGAAAAATCTACTTATCCATAGTATTGATGATGGTTCAGGTTCCATAAAATATGCAATTTGTAGAGACGAATGCTTGTGCCGTATTCAAGAGTTGCACGTTCATTTCAATTGCCTTAGGTGTGAAAATACTTTTTGTATGGAAAGTATTTCTATACCGTTGATAAATCTACCAAATAATTTCTTCTTAGAATATGCAAACTTCGTAATGAAAGGAATCTGCGAACAATGTTCACGGTTTAAAAAGGCAAAATAATTTCTTTAAAATTAATCATTTCATAAACCGTCATACCCAGTTATGGCGGTTTCGTTTTTGCAACTAAGTTGCCAAAATCTAAAATTAACTTTGTACTATAATAAAATTTAAACAATTAAATTATGTCTAAGATATGTTGCAGTACAGATAATGATCTGAACCTTGTAAAAAAAAAAGAGCATAAACACAAATACGACAGTCATGGAAATCAGTTGTGTTGTGTCGGAGCAGTGAAAGTTCATGAAAAAACAGGAACAAAAGACCTGTTAAAAGACGCAAACCATCAAGAAAATGATGGACATGGAGGAGCAAATTGTGGCGAGGAAGACACTAGAGATTTTAAGGATGACGAAGACCATCACGGGCACTACCATAGCGAACACGGTCATAAGCATGACCATAAGAAACAGGATAATCATCATCACGGGCATTCACACGACCACGGTGACCACGACCACAGCCACGATATAGAGGGTAAAACGGCTTTTCAGCTATTTACACCCTCCGGTATTTCTTTGATTTTATTGCTGATTGCCATCGGGTTTGACAATTATTTTCCGCAAGACTGGTTTACGGGTTGGGTACGAATTACTTGGTATGTTATTGGTTATATACCCGTAGGTTTACCAGTAATCAAGGAAGCAATTGAAAGTATTCGTTTTAAGGATTTTTACTCTGAGTTCTTTTTGATGAGTATTGCTACCGTGGGTGCATTTGCTATCGGAGAATATCCCGAAGCGGTCGCTGTAATGTTATTCTACTCCGTAGGTGAGGTATTCCAGACCCTTGCAGTATCAAGAGCTAAAGGTAATATTAAAGCTCTTTTAGACCAACGCCCCGATGAGGTTACGATTTTGAAAGATGGCAAACCTGTTATCATTAAAGCTGAAGACGCAAACATTGGCGATATTGTCCAGTTAAAGCCAGGTGAAAAATTAGGTTTAGATGGTGAACTTGTTTCGGAAAGTGCTTCATTCAATACAGCAGCACTAACTGGGGAAAGTAAACCTGATACAAAGGGCAAAGGTGAAACTGTTTTGGCTGGAATGATTAATTTGAATACGGTAAGCCAGATAAGAGTAACAACGGACTATTCGGATAGTAAGTTGAGTAAAATTTTAGAACTTGTGCAGGATGCTACATCACAAAAAGCACCAACTGAATTATTTATCCGTAAATTTTCTAAAGTATATACACCAATTGTAGTATATCTATCTATCGCCATTACATTACTGCCAATACTGTTTGTAGAAAATTATATCTTCAGCGAATGGCTGTATAGAGCTTTAGTATTCTTGGTTATCTCTTGTCCTTGCGCATTAGTTATTTCTATTCCTTTAGGTTACTTTGGAGGTATCGGAGCCGCGAGCCGTAATGGTATCTTGTTCAAAGGTTCTAATTTCCTCGATATTCTTGCCAAAGTTCAAAATGTTGTAATGGATAAAACAGGTACATTAACGGAGGGAGTTTTTAAGGTACAGGAAGTATTCATTAAATCTGAATATAGTAAAGATGAAATACTAAAACTTGTAAACGTACTGGAAAGCCAAAGCACTCACCCTGTGGCAACAGCAATCCATAACTATTGGGGCGAAGTTGATATAAATGTCCGTTTGGAAAAAGTAGAGGAAATAGCTGGGCATGGGCTAAGAGCCACAGTCAACGGCAAAGAGCTATTAGCCGGGAATTTTAAATTGCTTGATAAATTCAACATAAGCCACGATGCTGATACGGCAAACATTGTATACACAGTCATCGCTATAGCTTACGATGGGAAGTTCGCAGGCTATCTGACCATTTCCGATAGTATCAAAGTAGATGCTAAAATAGCAGTGGATAAGCTACACAAATTAGGTGTTAGAGCTACTATGTTAAGCGGCGATAAAAGCGCCGTTGTTCAGTACGTTGCAGGGCAACTGGGCATTGACAGCGCCTACGGGGATTTGCTGCCTGAAGATAAAGTAAATAAAGTAAAAGATATAAGATTTCGTAATGGCAGCGTAGCCTTTGTAGGGGACGGTGTAAACGATGCTCCTGTCATTGCGTTGAGCGATGCAGGTATAGCAATGGGAGGATTAGGGAGCGATGCCGCTATCGAAACCGCAGATGTGGTCATACAAGACGATATGCCATCAAAAATACCAATGGCTATTAATATAGGTAAACAAACTAGGATGATTGTTTATCAAAATATTGTCCTGGCATTCGGCGTGAAGGCAATAGTACTAATTCTTGGTGCAGGCGGACTAGCAACAATGTGGGAAGCCGTTTTTGCTGATGTTGGTGTAGCGTTATTAGCTATTCTTAATGCTGTTCGCATACAAAGAATGAAATTTTAGAATAAAATAGAGATTAAATCAAACTAGCTAATGCGATAATGCCCGCCTCCAGTTCATTCTCAAGTAGAGAACCATAACCAAAACGTAAACCATTCGCAAAACCTTTAAAACTATAAGCATCAGGAGTAATAATCTTGATTCCCATTTCTTTTAATTTGTGGGAAACTTGCACCCATTCTACTTGCTTTTTGGGAACTATCCAAAAAGCAAGTCCTCCATCTGGAATAATATAGAAAGCTTTATTTTGAATATGCTTTTGCAATAAAGTTTCCGTTAGGTCTCTTTTAGCTTTATAATAATGGGTAGCTTTTTTAATATGTCTTTTTAATACCCCATCCTTGATGAGTTGAAGAACTGCCTGCTCCATGATATTGTCACCTTGAACATCAATAATTTTACGTAAACTACTTATTTTTTGCATCAGGTAAGTATTATTACAGGCTAAATAACCTATACGAAGAGCAGGTGCAACTACTTTACTCATCGTTCCGATATAAACATAATTTTTCAGTTCAGTATAACTTGACAATGGCAACACAGGGCGGTAGCCAAAGTGAAACTCATTATCATAATCGTCTTCTATTATTGTAAATCCATATTCATTGGAGAGCTTAATGAGTTCCAGCCGCCTTTTTAAACTCAGGGTGACCGTAGTTGGGTATTGATGGTGTGGTGTGACATAAATTGCCTTGATTTTTTTTCCGGATCTGAGCCACCCATGTACCTCTTCAATTAGCAGGCCATCTTTGTCAACATTTACAGGCAGTAATTTTGCTCCTGATTCCTTAAAAGCTTTCCAAGCAGGCTTATATCCTGGGTTTTCAATTATCACATTATCGCCGCTTTCGAATAGACATTGTGCTGTTAGATACATAGCCATCTGACTGCCGCGGGTAATGCACAAATTATGCTCATTAACCTGCATACCTCGTTGCAAGTTGAGCATATGGGCAATCTCCTTACGAAAAATAACATCTCCCAATTCATTTCCATATCCCATCATCTGCCACCTTCCCTTTAAGTTGAAAATTTGGCGGTAAGCCCTAGCCAATTCAGTAATTGGTGCAATTTTACTGTCTGGGTATCCATCGTCAAACTGTATGCGGTAATGTTTATTATCCGTTCTTTTTACAGTGGCGATTGAATGGTTTCTTATCGGCATTTCTTCAAATGCTGGTAAAACATCTGCCACAAAAGTCCCCTGTCTTTCCTTGGAAACTAACCATCCTTCTATAGTTAATACATTGAGTGCCTCCACAACCGTATTTCGGTTGACCTTCAAGACCTGCGCAAGATTTCTGCTTCCGGGCAAAGCTTCGCCCGGTTTTAGCCGTCCTATTTGAATATCTTTTATAAGCGCATCCGCTATTTGCAGGTATACCGCTTTTTTAGAGTTCACATCTATTTTTAATTGAAATTCCCAACCCCTTAACACCTGGACTATCTAATTTTTTAAAAACTGTATCATTATAACCATCCAAAGATACAATACTTTCGTAATGCATTAGTGCAAATAACTTCAAAATATTGTCATTATGTCAAAAGCAGAAACAACAACAGAAATCAACAAGTCAAATCAATTAGAGCAAAAACAGTTCAGCTCTAAAGACTTCCACCAAACATTCGCAAGACCTACTTATCTAAAAGCCTCACACGTTATACATAAAAATGTGGAAAATGCGGGCGTCCACAATCAGTTTTCAACAGAAAGGAAGCACCCTGTTTTCTTTGTGGACTTACCCAGTAAAAATGTCAGTATGACAATAGGCGGTTTGTTACCAGGTCAAAAAACTCACCTGCACCGCCACACTTACGAGACAGTATTATATGTACTGGAAGGTAAAGGCTGGACAAAAGTGGAAGATGAGATTGTAGAATGGGAAGCTGGGGATGCTGTTTACATTCCTTCCTGGGCCTGGCATCAGCATCAAAATGTGAGTGATACAGAGCCAGCCAAATATATTGCCTGTGAGAATGCTCCTCAATTGCAAAACTTAGGTGTTGCATTGCGTGAGGAAGAAGGAAGAGATTTTTAATTACCCATACAGCGTACCTGGACGGGTATGCTTTTAAAAAGAGACAAAATATGAGTTATATCCCATTTAAAGGCGTAATTGCCTATCCGGTGACACCGTTTGACGATAAGGAAAACGTTGATATTCCATTATTTAAAAAACAGGTTGAGCGTTTGGTCAGCGCGGGCGCTCACGGAATAGCACCATTAGGAAGCACAGGGGTACTTCCTTATCTTAATGACGCAGAGAAAGAAGCAGTCACCGAAGCCACCATACAGCAGGTCGGAGGACGCGTACCAACATTGGTAGGTGTCTCTAACCTGACGACGGCCAATACGGTATATCACGCACAATTTGCAGAAAAAGCTGGTGCAACTGCTGTTATGATTATACCAATGAGCTATTGGAAATTGACGGATGATGAAATTGTTAAACACTACGACACTGTAGCTTCCAAAATTTCTATCCCTATTATGGCATACAATAACCCCGCAACAGGTGGCGTGGATATGTCGCCAGCATTGTTGAAACGTTTGCTGCAGATTCCGAATATTACAATGATAAAGGAAAGTACAGGAGATATTCAGAGGATGTATTATTTGAGAAAGGAGCTGGGCGATGACGTGGCATTCTTCAACGGCTCAAACCCCTTGGCATTGGCTGCTTTTTCGGCCGGTGCAAATGGGTGGTGCACTGCTGCTCCCAACCTAATTCCGGATCTGAATATTGCGTTGTACAATGCTGTACAGGAAAATGATATGGAGAAAGCAAAAGCAATCTTCTACCAACAGGTTGACTTGTTAAAGTTTATTGTCGCAAAAGGGCTACCTCGTTCCATAAAGGCAGGTTTGGACCTGTTAGGCATTGGAGGCGGTAATTTTAAAAGTCCATTGAAGCCCCTTAACGAGAATGAAATAGCCGAACTGGACAACATCCTTTCTGCTGTTGGCAGCAAGGCAATGGCATAATCCATAACCAAAGCCCGGAATACAAAACTTTCGGGCTTTATCATTATATGTTAAATGAATAGTTATAAATAGCAATGAGATATGAACACCGAAGAAGAAACCAAACCAGTACAGGATAAAATTTCGGATGATGTTGCAGTGACGCTGACAAAGGATGGCTCAACAAGGCATGTTAAGTGGAACAGACAAATACTTTTACTTGACGCATTGCTCAATGCGGGCATTGATGTTCCCCATTCTTGTTGCAGAGGAAATTGTGGAACCTGCGTTTGTAAGCTGGAAGAAGGTGAAGTACGTTTACGACGAAACTTTGTATTATCCGAAGCGCATTTGCAACAAGGGTTAATTTTAGCCTGCGTTGCCAGTCCGATTAGCAATAGCATAACGATCAATTATGACAAATTTTAATCATTCTGCTTGGACTAGCAGTTTATCTAAAATCTGTACCATTAGCCAACCACATCCGTTGAATACTTTTGTAACATAAGCATTAAAGATTTCCGGAAATATTTTTAAGGCAATAGAATAGTTAATATTTAAAAACAAAGAAAAATGGCAAAATCAATTTTTTATCACGCCGGCTGCCCGGTTTGTGTAAGTGCAGAACAAGACATCGTTAATCTGATCGGTGCCGACAATGTAGAAGTGGTTCATATAGGTGAAGAGCGCGACCGAATTGAGGAAGCGGAAAAAGCTGGAGTTAATTCTGTTCCGGCATTGGTAACGCCAACCGGAAATGTCCTTCACATCAATTTCGGCGCTTCAATAGCAGACGTTAAGGCTTAACTTTTTTTTCGCCCAATTGGTTAGGATAACTAACCAATTGGGTTTAATTTCTCACTAAAAAAATAAAAAATGGCAAAATCAGCATTTATTTTAGTTGCGCTTCTTGCTGCGCAAATCAGCGCATATGCTTGTGACAAATGTAAAGCATACGAACAATCAGATGATTTTAAGATTAAATCTGCCTCGGTAATACACAACAAGAAGTTCGGAACATTGGAATTTGAAATTACCGTAGCCGGAAACGCCGGAAAAACTACACCTACACCAATAGGCAAACTTGATATGGCACCCGTACTGGCATATGTTTTCCCAACAACCTTAAAAGCGGAAGATATTGGTTTTAAATGCACGGAGGGGATTGTAGCATTGGCGCTCACTTCACACCCCGACTTCGACGATAGCCCGCTTTGGGATGAGAACGCAGACGGAAACTTTGACAATGATGGCATCGTGTGGCACCCCCACTGGGTTGTATTAGTAGAGGACAAAAGAGTTAAAGGTGGACTGGCAGTGAAGGAACACAAGTCTGCTGAAAAAATAGCCAAGCCCGCAACTGCACCAAATATGCCAATGTATATGGATAGCCCTGGGTTCCCAGTGGTAACCGACGGCAGTACCATTCGGGTTTCCGTACCCGCATACCGCATTAAAAATAAAGTACAGTTCAATTATGATGCGGTAACGTGCTATCTGGAGGTATCGGCGCCGGCAAAGGGAATGTCTATGGAAAAACCAATGCTTGGCGTTTACAACGTATTTAGTATCCTATCCAAAAATTTAACGTTGCCCTATAAAGTAAAGTAGTGATTGGCCCTGTTCTGGCAGGGCATCACTTTTAATACATCTAAGATCAAACACTTAAAATAATAACGATGAACGTAGCAGTTTGGGACACATATGTAACAAAAAAAGATGGAACAGTAATGCATTTTGACATTATAGTACCCACGTACATTAAAATGGGTGATATTTACGAATATGGAATGACATATCTTAAAAACAAAGGTTTTCAAGGGCAATCGCTGACCTCAAAAGAATGCAAATTTTGTCATATTGAAACTATAAATCCACAGTGGGAGGAAGAAATTAAGAAAAAGGGCTTTTTCATCTATGAAATGGAAAATTGTGATTAATGATCAATTCAGATTTTAGCCCGGAATGCCAAAACCGGAGCATCGAAAGTAAAATAGTAGCTTCGTTGGAACGGGTTTCACAAGCATTTCGCGTCCTGCTTTGGGAGGAGAGCAAGGCGTATTCACTCAGCCCCATTCAAGTGCAGATATTAATTTTTATACTTTACCACAGTAATGAAAAGTGCAACGTGAGTTATTTGGCTAAGGAGTTTAATATGACTAAAGCCACCATCAGTGAAACCATCAAGACATTGGAACAAAAAAATCTGATAATTAAGGACTACGATCAATCTGACGCAAGGCGCTATGTAATTAACCTCACACCCGAAGGTAAAGATAGTGCTAATAAGACTTCGCTTTTTACCGAACAGTTATGCTCACCGATAAAACAATTGCAACAGGAAGACAAAGAGAGGCTATTTTCAAGTTTACTTCAAATCATCAGCTATCTGAACAGGTCAGGAGTTATCAACATCCAAAGAATGTGTATGTCCTGCTCATATTATCAGCCCGTGTCCAATGGTCAGGAACATTACTGCCAATTGATTAACCAAAAATTGTTTATTGCAGATTTGAAAATTGATTGCCCAGAATTTAAATTGAGATAACGTTATTCTCAACAAATAAATTTGGCATGTTAAAGCAAAAATTAAAGTATAATGAATGTATTTGACCTCATCATAAGTGACAAGGAAAGGGTATCGTTAAACGATGTATACCTCAATGATGATATTAGGAGAGAGTTTGACCAACTGATCAAGGAACACACTTACGTCGAAGAGTTGAGCCGGTATGGTTTACCGGTGAACAACAAGATAATGCTTCAGGGAAATTCCGGCTGTGGAAAAACGATGACCGCCAAAGCTATTGCGCAGGCGCTTGGGAAAAACATCCTAATACTCAACTTAAGCAACGTGATCTGCTCACGTATAGGAGAAACATCGCAGAACATTAAACAGGTTTTTGATAAAGCAGGACGCGATAATGCTGTTTTGTTCCTGGATGAATTTGATCAAATAGGTAAAGCAAGGGGGCGCGATGATAAGGATGTAGGCGAAATGAGGAGACTGGTGAACACGCTGATACAGCTGATGGATTATTATCCTGAAAAAGCGTTGTTGCTATGTGCTACCAACCATCCCGAAATTATAGACACAGCTTTGTTACGACGATTCCAGTTGCGGATAAATTTTGAAATGCCGACCGCTGACATCTTAGATGCATATTACGACAAACTGCTATCGCGATTTCCTCCCGAACTACATACAATAGAACGTAAATACAACATATCATTTGCCGAAGCCAAAGACCATACGCTTACCGTGGTAAAATCTGCACTGATCAAAGAACTGGAATATAAAAATAAATATGCAGAAGTATGAGTGAAGAAATTTTAAAAAATATAGCAGTTATACAGAGTCGGATAAATCGTGCCTGTATTAACAGTGGCAGAAACCCTGACGAGGTAAAATTATTACTGGCTACTAAGACAGTTCCTGCAGAGCGTATCAAAATAGCACTACAGTCAGGACATACTTTAATTGCCGAAAATAAGGTACAGGAGCTTAAAGAAAAGTACCATGCTTTGCAGGTTCTACCTCATACCAACCACTTCATAGGACATCTACAAACTAACAAGATAAAGGACCTACTGAAATACAATGTTTCCTGTATTCAATCAGTTGACCGCATTGATCTGGCAGAAAAACTAAACCAGCGGCTTCAATTTGAGCGAAAAACTATGGACATACTCTTACAAGTGAACACATCATTCGAAGAAAGTAAATTTGGTGTTGATCCGGATAAAGCTATAACTCTTGTAAGCAAAATATCACATCTAGAAAACCTGAAAATAAAAGGTTTAATGACTATAGGCTTGTTCAGTTCCGAAACGGAAAAGGTACGTAAATGCTTTCGCTTACTCAAGGATATCCAGCAGGAAATTATCAATTTGAACATTCCGAATGTTCACATGGGGGAGCTATCCATGGGAATGAGTGGAGATATGGAAACGGCCATTGAAGAAGGCGCAACCATCATCAGAGTCGGTACGGCTATTTTTGGAAAAAGGCTATATCCTGACAGCTATTATTGGAATAATCATAAAAATTAGAAAATGAATGTACATTTTATTCAACATGAAATGTTTGAAGCTCCTGGTGCTTATCTTGAATGGGTGAAACAACGAAATCACAACTTTTCAATCACTAAGGTATATGAGTACCAACCCGTACCCACGACTGTAGATGATATTGATTTGCTTATTATAATGGGGGGACCGCAGAGTCCTGACACAACAATAGAACAGTGCGAGTATTTCAATGCCAAAGCTGAGGTTAGTTTGATCCAAAAATGCATAAAAGCGGGTAAGGCCATTGTTGGTGTTTGCCTAGGAGCTCAGCTTTTGGGTACAGCACTGGGAGCGAAATATGAGCGTAGCCCTGAACAAGAAATAGGCATATTTCCTATAGCTCTTACTTCAAATGGATTATTGGATGAGAAAATAAGACACTTTGGTTCGGTATTATCTGTCGGGCATTGGCACAACGATATGCCAGGTATTACCCCTGAATGCAGAATATTGGCTAATAGTATCGGTTGCCCGAGACAAATCATCGCGTTTTCAGACTTAGTATATGGGTTTCAGTGCCATATGGAATTTACCACAGAAGTTATTGAATTACTTCTTGTCGAAGAAGAAGAATTTTTAGCCAGTAACACTGACAATAAATTTATTCAAAAACCCAATAAAATAAGAAGCTATGACTTCAAACAAATGAATAAAAAATTGTATTTGTTTTTAGATAAACTCTGTCAATTATATAAAGTTAAACAAACATTACTATAGTTTATTAATAAAATGATAATTGCGCTTAAATGTAGAAGACGAATATTTAAAAAGAAGACTCTCTAAACTATCTCTATGATTATTCGAAAAAGCTAAAACCAGAATTTTTGGAAAGAGTATAAAAATATCTTCAAAATTAAAAAAATATTGTAAAGTTTTATTTTGAAAAATGAACATCAATCATATCCTTTAGAATGGCTAGATCTACTTCTTACAGTCACGCTCAACCCCACTAAAACAGATATAGGGACTATTACTGATGTGCAATTAAAAAATGTGATTAACCGTTTACCCGAAGAAGTCTTGCGGTTACAATATCTTATAAAAAAGCAAGTCTTTACTGTTAGTAACGAAAGTGAAATTGACCTGCTTATTAAACAATACCATTCTTCATTAATTATACTTTTAAATCAAACTTTTGAGAACAAAAGGACAGAGGATACAAAGAAAACTATATTACAAAATACATATAAAGAATTCCTTTCAAATATTGAAGAACTTCTTTCTTTTATTGAAACAACGTTTGCCGAATATCTAAGTCCCGAGGAAAAAGTTCCAGAAACCTACTTGTCTGTAACACGGAAAGAGCTTAGAAAAAAATTAGATAAAATAAAAGCCAAGTATGAATTAGACACAAATCCTTGCATGGATATTGTTTTAAAGCGGCTATATCGATTTACTGATAACACATGTCTTCACTATCAAGTAGCCTTTAGAGATATTTTTTACAAAAAAGACCTTGTACGAGGTCTAGAAGAAATTAACTGTAATATTGAAAACAGAAACTCGTTCTCAATCCTTGATCAATTATTAATCTATCTAAACTTTAACAGTAAGTCTTATATCAATTTACTCACTGATCGTCTAGCAAAATGTATAAATGGATATAAAGATCCCATTGAAAGAATGGATAGACTACATTATTATTACAAAGCTTTTAATCAATTGCATCGAAAGCCTGGCGTTATTCTCAATCCCAATTATCACAATCTGGAAACAATCTTAGGAAATTGGTTTACCCAAGAGATTCTTTACCTAGAAAAGAAATTACACCTATCAGTAGTTCCTCTCCAAAGTAAAATGGAAAACCCGATAGACAAGCAGGCAATTGCAAAGGAAAAACAAAAAGTACTTTGTATGCTTTCTACCGACCAGATGGGGCTTATCCTTCGTGCTTCGGATGAGCTACGAATATTGGTTGCAAAATCCATGAGTCAGGTATTTAAAACTATAGTCCCCCATTTATCAACCCCCTATAAAGAAGACCTATCCTACGATGGCATGCGCAGCAAATCTTATGTAGCAGAAGAACGAGACAAACAAATAGCCATTGAAACCCTGGAACGAATTATTAAAAAAATCAAAGAATATTAAAACCACTATACTATGAAAAAGCTATTTCTTATATTCACGATCATTTCTGTGATTGGATGTCAAACAAATCAAAAACCTCATAAGGAGACCGTCTTAAAAATGATCAATGATGACCTAAACTTTCCACGTACTATTGATTATGAAATCTTTTATAGTGATCCTGCTCATGCTAAAAAGCTATTGGATTTAAAGCTTGATGAGAAAGGAATGGTAACCATCCAGAAAACACAAAAATTAAAAGATATCGGTTCACCGCTAATCTCATTTACCGAAGCAGCCCAACCTTACCTGATTAAACCTACAAAAAAGGAAAGGAAACTGGATATTCAAAAAGTAAAGATTGCAGAAGAAACTATAAGCGATATTAAACTCGGAAATAGTTCTGAATCCAATGGAAAAACATCCATCCCGGTAACTTATACAGTAACCTGTACCAATGTTACCCCATTTTCTGTCTTGATGAAACGTGATTTTTCCAAACCGATTGATCGCTCCGCTACACTACGTTTCACAGATGGTAAATGGAAATTGATAAAGCCATAAAATCATCCCTCCATATCATAAACACAAAAGAGAACTTTTTAAGAGGGTTCTCTTTTTTTTTGAATAATCTCTTCCCGAAAGACATCTATTTCGCTAAGGTTCCAATGGTTACAAAAAGGTTCCAGCCAAAAGTTGGACTTGTCTCGCCCTGCCCACCTTCGTTTCTTTGCTATCGAGATTAATGTAAACGACCCGACATTAAATGCCGAGTTGAATTGTAGAACGATAAAATGAGAAGCGTATGTTTACCCAGATTTCGTGGACAGACTACCTGTTGGCAGTCTCCATACTACTAGCTATTTATTATTTGTTTGTTGGGGTACGTTATTTTTCCGGTGACCTCAAAGCCCTGTTGGCAGGAAAACGAAAACTTACCTTAAAGCCATCTGGTTTTCCGCAAAATGAACCCTTGCAAAATGAAGTTTCAGAAGATATTTCGGTAACTACAGATGAAGATAGCGATGACGAATTCGCAGAAGTAGAATACCTGATCGAAAAAGTGAAAGCCATGATTGAAGATGCGCTCGGTAAACAACTTGTCAAGGAAGAATTTAGGCAGTACCTACGCCTTGTCCTTAAAGAATTTCCCTCCGTAAAAACATCCGTACTCCGTCCTTCGGTCAATGAACTGATTGTATCGGAGTGCGAAAAACAAGGGATTGGTGCCTTTAATGAAGAGGAAGTAGATGCATTGTGGAGTGAGGAAAGGTAGCAATCCCGGCGGAACGTGTTTCCCTGTTCAACCCCGAGCGTAAGGCGATGTGTGACAGAATGGATGGGCATATGGCGGCGAAACCGTTCCGCTTTTTATTTCAAAAAAAGCTTTTGATTTTAAACTTTAATACATGTGAGTTATGAAAATGTGCAGCAAGAAAACAACAAAGTTTAACCGAAAAAAGGTGATCACCATTTGTGCCGCTATGGCATTATTAGCCATTCAATACAGTGCCTATGCACAGGATGGTATTGAGGGGATCAATGAAGCCAATACCAAAGTACGCAGCTACTTTGCCGCAGGCACCAACCTGATGTATGCCGTGGGAGCAATCCTAGGCTTGATCGGGGCGGTCAAGGTGTATCAAAAATGGAACAATGGCGATCAGGACACCGGAAAGGTAGCGGCCGCCTGGTTTGGCAGTTGTATTTTCCTGGTGGTTGTGGCTACCGTCATCCAGTCATTCTTCGGTATCTAAAATCCCTGAAGTATGCAGACAAAATTAAAAGAAAAGTTGTGGGCTTTTATCGTCCACAACAATCCTGAATTGATGTTCAATTTGCAGGAAGACTATTCGGTGACCAACTATCTGGATTCAAAAGTAAAGGACATTATGCCTTTGGCTGAACAATTACTTTCTGAAAACCGACCCGGATATATTGTGGAAGAATTATGTCTGGAGCAGATGACTGAAGAGCTTAAACCTTCGCGTTACCACTACCTCCTTTCAATACTTGAGGAAGAATTTACTGCCGACTATGAGCGGTTACGGGAAAGCGGAACGCTCACCTATGAAGTCGTCAACCTGATTGCCTATTGCAAGGACATTTTTGACGGATACGGATTCAATGCAGAAAATGAAGATGACAGGGAGCTAAGATACACCGCCATCGGACAGGTACATGAGTATCTAAGTTAACTACCAATACGAAAAAGCCCGTCATCAGGTGAAGGTGACGGCTTTACAGCCATAAAGGAATTGTGAAAATGAAAAATGTGTGGATATGGCTTACAATATTTCAGAAAAATTACAGGACAATATCAGGGCGATCCGAATCGCCCTGAGCCATCAAGACGGAAAGGAACTAAGCCTGGATGAAGTCTCCAACCTGAAAAAATTCTCAGGTTTTGGAGGGATGAAAGCCGTCCTATACCCTTATGGTACACAGGAAGAATGGTCAGCCAATGGGGCTACCAAAGAAGACCTGAAACACCATGCAGGTATTATGGACCTTCATGACCTGCTAAAGGAAAACTATACCGAAACTCAATATAGGAATATCATTTCTTCCTTACGTAATAGTGTGCTGACCGCCTTTTATACCCCGCAGGTAGTTCCCGAAACTTTATATACTGTCCTTGCAGCCCAAAACCTGCAACCCAAACGCTTGTATGAACCTTCGGCAGGTTCCGGCATTTTTATCAGTGAAGCTGTAAGGGCTTTTCCTGAATTGGAACAGATTACCGCCGTCGAGAAAGATACCCTTTCCGGGTTGGTACTCTCTGCTATCAACGGTACACTGCCTGTTCCGGCAGAAACCCATATCACTGGTTTTGAAGAAACTCCGGTAACCGAAAATTCCAGCTATGACCTTATCGTTAGCAATATTCCGTTCGGCAACTTTTCGGTATATGATGAGGTTTATCCCGATAAAGCACTCTCGGGAAAAATACACAATTACTTTTTTGCCAAAGGCCTGGACAAACTGGCTGATGGCGGTCTCATGGCTTATATTACCACTGATGCCTTTTTAAACAGCCCGTCCAATCAAAAAGCGAGGGAATACCTTTTCGGTAAATCCGATTTTATAAGCCTATCCGTTATGCCCGACAACCTGATGAAGGATACAGGCAATACCGAAGCTCCCAATCATCTGCTGATTGTACAAAAGAATGCAACAAAACAGACCCTATCCGAAGAAGAAACCTTACTGATGACTACCATACCATTAGAGAATGAATATGGAACCTACCATAGCAATAGTTATATCCAACAGCATCGGGACATTATTACGGGGAATACCCTCCAACCGGGTAAAAATCAATACGGACAGGCACACGAAACCGTATGGCAGCAAGGCGACCTTAATGCCATTCGTGAAAAACTTGGACAGACTCTTACCGAAGGTTTTAATACCCGTTTGAATCGGGAACGATATTTCCAAAGTCAATCCCTACCAATAGAAAAACAGGAATTTATTGTCAGGAAGCTGACCTATCTTCCGATGCCTGAGAATAAAGCAGAAACCGTTTCAGTACAGTTAGGGCTTTTTGATACTGCTCCAGCAGAACAGATTAATCGTGCCATAGCCTATATCAACCCTTTGGATGAAACCGTCGTTCGAAAAGAAAGTGCACGGATGGTCAGTACCATTCGTACTACTGATAATCCTATACACGAGAGTATTGTACTCTTGGCGGGCAAACAACAAAAATCCAATCGCTACCTGTATAAACTGTATTCCAACGTTAAGGAGATCGACCATTTCTCCGCCAACTGGATGGATGCACGCTTATTGGGGCATGAACTGCAAAACCTGTCCGGGGAGTTACATGGGTTTGGCCATGCATTTACCTACGAAGGCGACCAAACCTTAGAAGGGATATTTCAATTAAACGGGCAGGCAGCACGTCCCTTTACCGATATACAACCCTTTCATAAAGAAGGTACGCTGATCGTTTATCAGGGACAAGTGGGTACACTTTCCGAAATCGATGGTGATTTTAAAAATGCGGTGTTCCAACCCCTGGGGATGCAAACCGATAAACGTTTCTATGAACAGTACACTAGCCTTCGAAATCAGTACCTGGAAATCTCTGAAAAAGAAATCACAGAAACTCCGGTTCCCCAAACCGAACGGGATGAATTGAGCCAAAGTTACGATCAGTTTATTTCCCAATACGGGCAGTTAAATAGCCAAGGTAACCGTAGACGCATATTGGAAGATACCGCTTTCGGTTTGACCATGTTATCCTCCCTAGAACGCAGGGAAGGTGAACATTTTGTCAAGTCCGATATGCTGACCGGTACTGCTCAGGCATCTACAAAACGTTTTGTTACCGATGACCCGATAGAAGCCCTGGCACATAGCCTGAACGATACCGGAAAGGTGGATATTGGGTTTATCAGTGCAACCATGGGATTGGAGGAACCGGAAACCATTGCCCGTTTGGGCGAACATATTTACCTAAACCCGGTAAGCAAAGATTGGGAAACCGCAGATCAGTTCCTGAGCGGTAACGTAGTGGAAAAATTACGACAGGCAAAACAACAAGTAGGTGCTGAAAATGATATCCCACAAGCACAGCGAAGCCTGACCGCTTTGGAAAAAGTACAACCCGAACGTATCCCTTTTGAGTTATTGGATTTTAACCTGGGTGAACGCTGGATTCCCGTAAGCTATTACGAACGTTTTGCAGCAGAACTTTTCGAACAACATACGGATATCAACTATTTCCCTTCCCTGGATGCCTTTAAGGTAACCACTGGGATGAATACCAAAGTAGCCCGGGAATTTGCGGTTACCCCGAAAAGCGGACGGACGACCTACGGCTATACTTTGCTGGAACATGCCCTGGAAAATACAACTCCGTTTTTCACCTATGAGGTATCCGTCGGGGATGGCAAAAGCATACGGGTGCCCGATAATGAAGCCATTCAACTGGCACACCAAAAGATCGACCAGATACGCAACGGCTTTATAGACTGGCTCAAGGAACTGCCGGATACCGATAAAAAGCATATCGAAAACCTGTATAACGATACTTTCAATTGTTATGTACTACGGGAATTTGACGGTAGCCATCTGAACTTTCCGGGACTGGACAAAAAGGCTTTGGGCATTGAAGATCTATACAGCAGTCAGAAAAATGCCGCCTGGCGCATTATCCAGAACCGGGGCGCACTGATCGATCACGAAGTGGGATTGGGCAAAACCCTCACTATGATTGTTTCCGCTCAGGAAATGAAACGCCTCGGTATAGTACAAAAACCGATGATTCTTGCCCTGAAAGCCAATGTCAACCAAATTGCGGAAACCTATCGTAAAGCCTATCCCAATGCCCGGATATTATCCCCGGGGCAAAATGATTTCACCCCGGCTAAAAGGCTACGCTTATTCCATGAAATCAAAAACAACAACTGGGATTGTATTATCCTTACCCATGACCAGTTCGGTAAAATACCGCAGTCCCCGGAAATGCAGCAACAGATCTTCCAGACGGAACTGGATCATATCCAGCGTGACCTGAATACCGTTAGGGAGTTGGGCGGGGCGATTTCCAAAAAGATGCTCAAAGGGCTGGAAATCCGCAAGAACAATCTGGAAGGAAAATTGAAAACGGTACTCAAGGATATTGAAGAAAAGAAAGACACCGGCATCAACTTTAAGGAAATGGGTGTTGACCATTTGTTTGTGGACGAATCCCATAAGTTCAAAAACCTGACCTTTACCACCCGTCATAACCGGGTGGCCGGACTGGGCAATATGGCGGGGAGTCAAAAGGCACTCAACATGCTTTTTGCCGTGCGCACCTTGCAGGAGCGTTTCAATTCCGATCTCTGTGTGACCTTCTTATCAGGTACGCCAATTTCCAATAGCCTGACGGAAATGTACCTGCTTTTTAAATACCTGCGACCTAAAGAAATGGAACGCCAGCGCATTGAGAATTTTGACGGCTGGGCAGCGGTATTTGCCCGTAAAACCACGGACTTTGAGTTTAGTGTGACCAATGAGATCATTGCTAAAGAACGCTTCCGTCATTTTATCAAAGTCCCTGAACTGGCTTTGTTCTATAACGAGATTACCGATTACAAAACCGCCAGGCACATCAACCTGGATAAACCGGAACTCAGTGAAACCCTGGTCAATATTCCGCCTACACCACAGCAATCGGTGTTTATTAAAAACCTGATGCAATTCGCCAAGACCGGGAATGGAGAACTGATCGGGCGTGGCAGGCTGACCCCGGAAGAAGATAAAGGGCGTATGCTTATAGCAACTAATTACGCCAAGAAAATGGCAGCCGATATGCGGTTGGTAGATGATTGGAAATACGGAGACCATCCGGATAATAAAGTGAACACCGCCGCAAGAAAGATCGCTGAAATTTATAACCACACCCAACCTCATAAAGGTACCCAGATTGTCTTTTCAGATATTGGTACCCCAAAACCGGATCGGTTTAATATTTATGATACCCTGAAGGAAAAACTGGTGAGGGATTTTCATATCCCTGCCACGGAAGTCACTTTCATCCACGATTGGACGGATCGCAAGAAACCGGAGCTGTTCCGTAAGATGAACCGGGGTGAAATTCGCATCCTGCTCGGAAGTACGGAAAAAGCAGGAACCGGTTTGAATGTACAGGAGCGTGTGGTGGCGATGCACCATCTGGATATTCCCTGGAAGCCTTCGGAACTGGAACAACGCAACGGCCGTGGGGCACGACAGGGTAACCGTATTGCCAAAGAACATTACGGCAATCAGGTACAGAATTTTGTCTATGCCGTGGAGCAATCACTGGACAATTACAAATTCAACCTGCTTAAAAACAAACAGACCTTCATTTCCCAAATGAAAAACAGTGAACTTAATGTACGTACCATTGATGAAGGGGCTGTGGATGAAAAAAGCGGTATGAACTTCTCCGAATACATTGCTATCCTTTCCGGGGATACCTCCCTTTTGGAAAAAAGCAAGCTGGAAAAGAAAGTGGCAGTAATGGAAAGCCTGAAACATTCCCATTTTAGGGAACTCACCCGTCATAAATACCAGTTGGAAAAACTGCAAAACGATCATGCTTCCACGGAAAAAACACTCGGAAAGCTTTCTGCCGATGCAGCCGTGTATAAAGACCGTCTCCAGATGACCAAAGAAGGTGCTAAAGCCAACCCCATTCAATTGGACGGAATAACGGTTCGGGACAGTGAAGCTATAGGCAAGCACATTATCCAGTTGTATCAAAACTGGAAGCCAAAAGCCGGTCAGCACGAAGAAAAAATTGGCAACCTGTATGGTTTTCAGTTATACATCCGCAGGCAACAGGAAACCTACGAAGAAAACGGATTGTTCGAATACCGGTATTCCAATAGCTTCTATGCGCAAAGGGAAAGTGAGGGGATCAAATACACCTACAATAACGGGTTGCCCAATACGGATAATCCGAAACTGGCAGCACGACATTTTTTAAATGCCATTGACCGGGTGGAGCATCTTAAAGAGCGGTATAAGCGGAACCTTTCCGATCTCAAAACCGAACTTCCCAAGATTGAAAAACTCACCACCAAACCTTTTACCAAGGAGAGCGAACTGCGGGAACTGAAGACGGAACTCGCTAACCTGGAACGGCAGATCGCTATTAAAATTCAGGAAAACCAGTTAAAGCAACACCAACCCAATGAACCGGATGAAGAACAAACCCCGGTTATAAACCTCGGGGAACATCAAACCAACGGGCATGCCCTGAAAGAAACTGTGGTAGCTGCTTCGGCATCGGAGCCTCCCCGTAGAAGGATACGATTGTAACATTAAAAAAAGAAGCCTATGGCAAATAGTGTGTATCAGGTTAATAAAGGAATTAACCGCAGTATTGAATTTAAGGGATTAAAAGCCCAGTATATCTGGTATTTGGGGGGCGGTGTGGTGGGATTGCTCATCGTATTTGCCATCATGTATATCATCGGCCTGCCCACACTGGTATGCATCGGTGTTATTCTAGGCTCAGGCACCTTGCTGGTGATGAAGATCTATCGGATGAGCCATCAATACGGGGAACACGGACTTATGAAAACCCTGGCACGAAAACAGGTTCCCAAAGCGATCCGCTCCAGAAGCCGCAGGGCTTTTTTAAAACGATAAAAAATAAGTAATAACCCGGTAAATAATATAAGAATGGAAAAAATGTTGGAGGATCTATTACCGATTATGGATGTGGAACACGACTGCATCCTGAGCAAACAAGGCGATGTCACCGTCGTGTTTAAAGCAGACCTACCGGAGATCTTTACCCTTTCCGATCAGGAATATGAAGCTTTTCATCAGGCCTGGGTAAAAGCGATTAAGGTATTGCCCAAATTCAGTGTACTGCATAAACAGGACTGGTTTTTGCAAACTGGGCATCAACCCGATTTTGCCAAAGCGGATACCAGCTTTTTAAGCCGGGCAAGTGAGCGGTTTTTTAATGAACGTCCCTTTCTGGATCATAGCTGTTATATCCTACTGACCAAAAAACCGGCTCACCGCAAAACGGCAACTTCTGCCTATTCCAGCCTGCTGCGTAGAAGCATCGTCCCGGAAGAAACGTTGAAGCCCTCATTGTTACAGGATTTTCTGGACAGTACCGGTCAGTTTCAGCGTATTATGGAAGATAGTGGTTTTGTAAAACTGACCCGGTTACGTGAAAAGGAACTTTGGAGTGGCAAACGCACCATGGGCATTATTGAAAAGTACTGCTACCTGTCCGAGCGCAATGACCAGTATATCATGGGAGACATCAATTTTCAGGAAGGCTTGCAGGTAGGTTCAAAGCATTGCCAACTTTACACCTTGGGGGATGCTGCCGACCTGCCGGCACTTTGCGGTAGCCGGATCAATTACGATAAGTACAGTACGGACAAAACCAAATTCAGTATCGGCTTTGCCTCTACGCTAGGTCAATTACTGCCCTGTAATCACATTTACAATCAGTACCTGTTTATCGAGGATGCCCAGAAGACGATCACTAAGCTGGAATCCAAGAGGCTACGGTTGCAATCCCTGTCAGCTTACAGCAGGGAAAATATGATTGCCCGTGATGCGACCAATGATTTTTTAAATGAAGCCATCAGTCAGCAACGCCTTCCTTTAAAAGCCCATTTTAATGTACTGGTATGGACGGAAGATAAGGAAGAACTCAAAGACCTGAAAAACAAAGTATCCTCCGCACTGGCACAAATGGATGCGGTTGCCAAACAAGAAACCATCGGTGCCCCTCAGATATTTTGGGCAGGCATTCCCGGCAATGCCGCTGATTTTCCGATGAACGATACCTTCGACACCTTTGCCGAGCAGGCGACTTGTTTTCTGAACCTGGAAACGGGTTACCGTACTTCCTTAAGTCCTGTAGGGATTCGTTTGGGAGATCGGATGACGGGCAAGCCCGTGCATGTGGACATCAGTGATGAGCCTATGAAAATGGGAATTTGTACCAACCGTAACAAATTTATATTAGGCCCCTCAGGAAGCGGAAAATCCTTTTTTACCAATCACATGGTACGCAGCTATTTCGAGCAGGGAACGCATATCGTACTGGTGGATGTGGGACATAGCTATAAAGGCTTGTGTGATATGGTAAACGGCTACTACTTCACCTACAGTGAAGAAAACCCCATCCGTTTCAACCCTTTCTTTATCGGGGAGGGTGACAACCTGGACACCGAAAAGAAAGAAAGTATCAAAACACTGCTGTTCGCCCTTTGGAAAAAGGATGATGAAGCCTTTAAGCGCAGTGAGTATGTTGCACTTTCCAATGCCATTACCGGGTATTACCAGCACCTTGAGAAGAATCCGGCAGTGTTTCCTTGTTTCAATAGCTTTTATGAATTCCTGCGGGATGGGTATGTAACGGTACTTCAACAGGATCGGGTAAAAGACCGGGATTTTGATATGGATAATTTCCTTTATGTACTCCGCCCGTATTATCTGGGCGGGGAATTCGATTACCTGCTCAATGCTACGGAAAACCTGAACCTTTTACAGGAGCGCTTTATCGTGTTCGAACTGGACAATATCAAAGATCATCCCATCCTCTTTCCGGTAGTGACCATCATTATCATGGAAGTCTTTATCAACAAGATGCGCAAAATGAAAGGCATCCGAAAGATGATCTTAATTGAAGAAGCCTGGAAAGCCCTGATGAAAGAAGGTTTTGCGGAATACATCAAATACCTCTTTAAAACGGTACGGAAATTCTTTGGCGAGGCTATCGTAGTAACCCAGGAGGTGGAGGATATTATTTCTTCCCCGGTGGTCAAGCAGGCGATCATTAATAACAGCGATTGTAAAATACTGCTCGATCAGAGCAAGTACCAAAACAAATTTGACCAGATACAGGAACTTTTAGGATTGACGGAAAAAGAAAAAGCCCTCGTGTTATCGGTCAATAAAGCCAATGACCCTGCCCGAAAATACAAAGAGGTATTTATCAGTTTGGGTGGAATGCTCAGCAAGGTGTATCGCACCGAAGTGAGCGTGGAAGAATACCTAGCGTATACTACCGAGCAGACGGAAAAGGTAAAACTGATGGAATATGCAGCAAAATTTGGCGGGGATATCCGCAAGGGCATTGCCGCAATGGCGGAAGATCTAAAACTTAAAAAATGATGAACCATGAAAAAATATGCAAGAATGTTACTGCTTGCCCTTTGTATCTCCTTTACGGTACTACCGGTACAACAGGCGAATGCCACCCCGATAGCCATACTGGAAATCATCAAGGCAGGCATCAAAAAAGTAATCAAAGCCGTGGATTTAAAAATCCAGCGTCTACAGAACAAGACCATCTGGTTACAGAACGCCCAGAAGACTTTGGAAAACACGCTTTCCAAACTCAAACTGGATGAGATTTCCGAGTGGACGGAAAAACAAAAAGAGCAATACCGAGAGTACTATGAAGAGTTGGCAAAAGTAAAGGCGATTATTTCCTACTACCAACGCATCCGGGATATTACCCAAAAACAGGTTCGGCTGGTCAATGAATACCAACATGCCTGGCAGCTTATTCAGCAGGATGACCACTTTACCCCGGATGAGATTGAATATATGTCAGAAGTCTACTCCGGAATTCTGGAAGAGAGCCTGAACAACATCGACCAGATTACCCTAATTGTCCAATCCTTTACTACTACGATGAGTGATGCCAAACGCTTGGAGATCGTAAACAATGCCGCCGATCAGGTCGATGCCAATTATGATGACCTAATGCGATTTAATCAGCAGAATGTATTGCTGAGCCTTGCCCGGGCAAAGACTTCCATTGAAGTACAAATCGTGAAAAAATTATATGGACTTCCTCAATAACACGAACTATGAGAAAGATAATTTTAATAGGATTCATGCTATTTATGGCAGCCGGAACCGTTGAGGCACAGACTTTTTCGGAGTGGTTCCGCCAGAAAAAGACACAGAAGAAATACCTGCTTCAGCAGATTGCCGCTTTACAGGTATATATAGGATATGCCCAAAAAGGCTATCGTATTGCCAAAGAGGGTTTGACCACTATCGGCGGGTTTACCAAAGGGGAATTTGACCTGCACAGTGATTTTATAAATTCCTTAAGTACAGTCAACCCTGAAATCAGACACTATGCAAAGGTCGCAGACATCATTGCCCTTCAAATACGCATCGTTCAGGATTACGGGCAAACCTACGGACAACTTCACAATAGCGATGCTTTTACCGAAGCAGAACTCAGCTATATCGGGCGGGTTTTTACCCGGCTCTTGGAGGATTGTGAACAAGCACTGGATGAACTTATTGCAATAACCACGGATGCCGAGTTGCAAATGGAAGATAATGAGCGTATGAATCGCATCGATAAGCTTTACCTGCGGATGCAGGACAATTACACCTTCTCGCAAAGTTTCGGCAATGAAGCCAAAGTAATGGCAGCCGCTCGGATCAGGGAATACCATGAAGTACAATACGGTAAAACACTCAGGAACCTTCAAAACGAAAACCCATGAAAAAAATAGGAATACTTCTAGGACTTGTGATCTGCGGATTCTTCTGCTCTTTCAGGGCATCAGCGCAATCCGCAGAGATACAACAGCTCTTGCTCAATGTAGAAAAACTGACACAGTTCAAACAGATATTGAGCGATATGAAAAAAGGCTATCAGATATTGGAAGGGGGTTATAATACCATCAAGGATATATCCGAAGGGAACTTTAGCTTACACAAAGCTTTTTTGGACGGGCTGATGGAAGTAAGCCCCACCGTTCGCAACTACAAACGTGTGGGTGATATTGTAAACTACCAGATAATACTGGTCAGGGAATACCGGAATGCGTATGACCGGTTTCAAAGTGATGGGAATTTCAATCCGCAGGAACTGGCGTATCTCGGACGGGTGTATGATAACCTCTTTGATGAAAGCCTGCGTAACCTCGATGAAATACTGGTCATCATTACGGCAGGTAAAGCCCGTATGAGTGATGATGAGCGTTTACAGGCTATTGACCGGATCTATGCCGATATGCAGGACAAACTAATGTTCCTTAGACACTTTAACAATAACACGACCATTCTTGCGGTGCAAAGGGCGAAAGAAAGAAATGATGCCCAAACCATTCGCAATATATATGGTATAAACAACTAAAAATCAATAGTATGGCTACGTATAGAAAAACCGCCTGGCTGGCGGTCACAGGATTGCTATTGCCTTTTATGGGCAGTGCACAGGGAATTGCCGGTGAGATGAACGGCTTGCATAGCGTATTGGAACAACTTTATGATGAAATGATGCCGCTGTGCAGTCAGCTTATTGGTGTGGGACAGGCATTGGCGGGATTTGCCGCCATGTGGTATATCGCTTCCAGGGTCTGGGGACATTTGTCAAGAGCGGAACCTATCGACTTTTATCCGCTTTTTCGCCCGTTTGTCATCGGGTTTTGTGTGCTGATATTCCCTTCCGTTCTGGGATTGATCAACGGGATCATGAAACCGACGGTGACCGCTACCGCCTCAATGGTGGAAGGTTCCGACAGGGCCATTGCGGTGCTTTTGGAAAAGAAGGAAGAAGCCATCAAAAAAACGGATGTGTGGCAGATGTATGTGGGTGAAAGCGGTGACGGTGACCGGGACCGATGGTATAAATACACCCATGATAATGCCAGCCCTTCCGATGAAGGCTTTTTTGAAGGGATTGGCAACGACATCAAGTTTGCCATGTCCAAAGCCTCTTACAATTTCCGCAATTCGGTCAAGGAATGGATGAGTGAAGTACTGCGGGTACTCTTTGAAGCCGCAGCCTTATGTATTGATACGCTACGAACCTTTCAATTGGTGGTACTTGCTATTCTGGGGCCGCTGGTATTTGGGATTGCCGTCTTTGACGGGTTCCAGCATACCCTGACGGTTTGGATTGCCCGCTATATCAATATTTTTCTCTGGCTTCCGGTAGCCAATATTTTCGGGAGCATTATCGGAAAAATCCAGGAGAAAATGCTGGAAATGGACATTGCCCAGGTACAGGATTACGGGGATACTTTTTTCAGCCGCACGGATATGGCCTACCTGGTATTTATGATCATTGGTATTGTAGGATACTTTACCGTGCCTTCGGTAGCCAATTACATCGTCCATGCGGGAGGTGGTGGTGCTTTGGGAC
>CATQIB010000014.1 GCA_958296185.1 uncultured Mesonia sp. | reverse complement strand
TTTTAATGGCAGGAAAAGCGCACTACTATATTGTAGGCGATATTTTACAGCAAAAATGGACGCATTATGTGATTGCCTATTTTGGCATATTGTTCGACCTACTGGTAGTTCCTTTACTGTTGTATAAGCCCACACGAAAGTATATCTTTTTCTTCTCTGTTTTTTTTCATCTTTTCAACAGCATTGTGTTTCAAATAGGAATATTCCCCTATCTTTCATTAGCTTTTAGTCTATTTTTCTTTCCAGCAGAAAAAGTTCATCGCTGGTTTTTAAAGAAAAAAAGATTTTTACCAAGAAAAAGCCATTCAAGTGCCTAATTACGCCGGTGCATTTCAACTTTTTATAGTGGTTTGGTTTATTTGCCAAATAGGCTTACCTCTCAGACATTGGTTTATACCCGGGGATGTTTTGTACACAGAAGAAGGCCACCGTATGAGTTGGCGCATGATGTTGCGCACAAAAGCGGTCACGCGACATATACGGTAGTTGATACCCAAACAGGAGAAAAAACAATCATCAACAAAGCCGAATACCTCAGCTCTAAACAAATGCGCCAAGCCACTACCAAGCCCGATATCATTTGGCAGTTTGCACAACGCATTGCTCGCGAACATGCTCGAAAAGGTAAAAACGTGCAGGTATTTGTACGTTGTGGCATTCGGGTGAATAACGGGCCGTATACGCCTTTAATCAATCCAGAAGTCGATTTAGCTGCCGCGGATTGGAATTATTTTAAACACAATAACTGGATTTTGTTACCGCAAAATCTGTAATTTTAGGCTTTTATACTACATTTGCTTATTCTATAAATCGATAAAAAATCTGATTATGCTTATTGTTGCTCAAATCCGAGAAAACAAAGAAAAATTTATTGCGGCTTTAGCCAAAAGAAATTTTGATGCTTCCGCTATTTTTGAAGAGGTTTTACAGCTTGATGAAACCAGAAAATCTACACAAACTCAATTAGATAAAGTACTGGCCGAATCGAACCGTTTATCCAAAGAAATAGGTATGCTTTTTAAATCGGGTGAGCACCAAAAAGCCAACAAGGTGAAAGAGCAAACAGCAGGTCTTAAAGAAGAGTCTAAACAACTTACCGATTTGTTACAAAACACTCAAGAAGCTTTACAAGAAAAATTATACAATATACCCAATATACCACACGAGAGTGTGCCCGCTGGGAAGTCTGAAGAAGACAACGAGTGCATCTTTACGGCCGGTGAAGTACCACAATTGCACGAAGGCAAGCTACCGCATTGGGAGTTGGCTAAAAAGTATGATTTGATAGATTTTGAGCTCGGTAACAAAGTTACTGGCGCTGGTTTCCCTATTTACAAAGGTAAAGGTGCACGTTTACAACGCGCTTTAATCACTTACTTTCTAGACAAAAATATTGAGGCCGGTTACACCGAATACCAAGTGCCTTTAGTGGTAAATGAAGCTTCAGGCTATGGTACTGGGCAATTGCCCGATAAAGAAGGACAAATGTACCACGTACAAAACGACGATTTGTATTTGATTCCTACTTCTGAAGTTCCCTTAACCAATATGTTTCGTGGTGATTTATTAACCGAAAAAGACCTACCCATACAGTGTACAGCTTTTACCCCTTGCTTTAGACGCGAAGCTGGATCTTATGGGGCTCACGTGCGCGGTTTAAACCGACTGCACCAATTTGATAAGGTAGAGTTGGTTAATCTGGTTAAACCTAGCGAGTCTTATGCCGTATTAGACCAAATGGTAGAACATGTAAAAGGCCTCTTAAAAGAATTAAAATTACCTTACCGCATACTGCGCCTTTGCGGAGGCGATTTGGGGTTCACCTCGGCTTTAACCTATGATTTCGAATTGTTTTCAACCGCTCAAGATCGCTGGTTAGAAATATCTTCGGTATCAAATTTTGAAGATTTTCAGGCCAACCGACTAAAAGTGCGTTATAAAAACAGTCAAGGCGAAAAAGAATTAGTACACACGCTAAACGGAAGTTCGCTTGCTTTACCTCGAGTACTCGCGGGTATTTTAGAGAACTACCAAACCCCAGAAGGAATAAAAATACCAGAAGTATTGGTGCCTTATACCGGTTTTGACATTATAGACTAAATAAGTCGCCAACATTTATAAACCGTTTAAAAAGCGAAAAGAAATTAAGCTGTAAAAGCCTAAACCAATTCTGGTTAAGCTAAAGCACGTATACTCTTTTTCTTTTTAAACGGTTTTTTTTATATCGACGATTATTTCCATAAAGAAACTTTTAAGCATTGTTCGCTGTTTATGATGTGTTAACTTGCCTCAAATTCCCTAATTTAGAGCCAATAAAATAATCTGGCCTACTATGTTACAAATTGCCTTTGCCCCTTGTTATGTTGAAGAACTACCGCCCAAACACCGTTTTCCTATGGCAAAGTACGAACTATTACCTCAACAATTACTACGGGAAGGTATAGTAGAGCAAAAGCATTTTTTTGAGCCCCAAGCCATCAATCATAAGCATTTTTTGGCGGTGCACGATGCCGAGTATTTTTATGACTTCTTAAATTTAAAATTTACCCAAAAACAAATCCGTAAAAGCGGTTTTCCTTTATCAAGAAGTTTGGTTCGCAGAGAGCTATTAATTGCTGCAGGTACTTTACAAGCTAGTTTACACGCTTTAAAGCAAGGGGTAGGCATGAATATTGCAGGCGGCACCCATCACGCTTACGCGGATAGTGCAGAGGGTTTTTGTATGTTGAATGATCAAGCAATAGCTGCACAATACCTACTCAACCACCAACTGGCGCAGCAAATCTTAATCATCGATTTAGACGTACACCAAGGCAACGGAACCGCCAAAATATTTGAAAACGAAAAGCGTGTATTTACTTTCTCTATGCACGGCGAAAAAAACTATCCGTTTAAAAAAGAAAAAAGCGATTTAGATATCGCTTTGCCTAATGCTACTGGAGATGATACTTATTTGCAGTTATTAGAAGAAAGATTACCGCGGTTGCTAGAGCAGGTTCAACCCGATTTTGTTTTTTATCTGAGTGGCGTAGATGTTTTAGCTACCGATAAGCTAGGAAAACTAAGCCTTAGCCAAGACGGCTGCAAAAGGCGTGACATAATAGTGTTACAGCAATTAAAAGCACGCAATTTACCGGTTGAAATTAGTATGGGCGGAGGATATTCACCAGCAATAAAACATATTGTAAATGCGCACGCCAATACCTTTAAACTTGTTCAGGAAATTTATTATTAGATTTAGGCAGGTTTCTGCCATGTTTGTCCGTGTAAAGTCAATGCCGTATCTAACACATTACGCTGACTCACCAAACCGATTAATTTTTGATTTTCACAAACAGGGAAACGCCTTAACTTTAAACTTAAGAATTTTTGCGCTAAATCGAATAAGTGCATATCGGGAGCAACGGTTTCTACCTCTTTAATCATATAGTCACTAACCAAAACGCCTTCGAGCGGCTGATTGTAATAGCGCGATTCAGACAGTTGTTTGATACAATCTCCTTCAGAAATAACTCCAACCAATCGGTGTTGATCATCTACCACAGGACCTCCCGAAATATTGTATTGAATCATTTTTTGCATCACCTCAAAAATATGCTCCTGCTCGTGAAAATAAATCACCTCCCGAATCATAAAATCACGAACTTCTATCTTTTCGGGATTTACCCCCGTATTTCCTATCATTTTACCTTGAAAGCTTTTAATACCCATAACATTACTTTTAAAAATTAACCACCTGAATATAAGCATTTTAAATTTAAAAACAAAAAATAAGGATGCCCTATAAAAGAAGAACATCCTTATTTTTTGATTGGGCTAGAGGGCCAGGACAGTTTTATGCTTTTTTACCCATCAGCAATACTTCTTGGGCCACCACTTCGGTGATGTACCGCTTCTCTCCTGCCCCATTCTCATACGAGCGGTTGGTTAGCTTACCTTGCAACATTAACTCATTTCCTTTTTTGCAATAATTCTCGATAATATCGGCCACACCACCCCAGGCAACAACGTTATGCCATTGGGTATCGGTTACTTTTTCGCCTCTAGCATTTTTATAGGTCTCATTGGTCGCCAATGAAAATTTGGCAAGCTTTTTACCGGTTTCTAAATTTACGATTTCGGGATCATTACCTAAGTTTCCCATTAACTGAATTCTGTTTTTAAAAGCGTTCATACTATAAAGTTTTAAATGATTAATAAATGTGTTGATTGTCAACGGTACAAAGATGAGACGCTGGATTGTTTTTAATCGGTTGGTAACCAATTGCTTGTGCTTACATTCGTTTTCAAACGGTTGTAAGCAATTGCTTAAGGCGTACTATTCACGGCCTAAGTCACTAATAACCGACCTTGAGCCGCATCTGCAAATTATAGAACTCTATTTTATAAATAGTTGAATACTGGCGAATAAATTCAATACTTGCCAATCGATAATCAAATAATTAGAATAAATAAAGGAAATAAATATTCAATTAAAGAGGCTAAGCAAGACTATTTCACTCGAAAAATTAATAAAACAACTAAAAGAAAAAGGCAGCAGCTAAAAACGTGTATAGTTCATTGCTTCTGACTTTCCTCACGGAAAGTCCTCGCAAATTTGCTATCTTCGGTTTACCGCGGAAAATCCTCGCGGATTTTCACGCAACGAAACCATAGCCAAACCGTTATCCACAATTATGAAAAAAATTCTGCTGACATTAACAATCGGAACTTTATTAGCGAGTTGCTCTGATAAGAAAGCTGAAATCAAAGCTGACAATTCAGTTGATGTGGCCGTGACAAAAAATATGAATAAAGCCGAGTTGCAATATGTCGATAGATGGAACCAAATTGAATTATCTCATACAGATAACAAATATGGCGAATGGGGTGGCGATACAGATATAATTTTAGTTTACTCTGACGGAAAAAAATATTACGCCAATTACGCCAGATATTTAGGTTCTTATGAACCACCAAAACCACCAAAGGAAAACCAAGAAACTAAAAAATGGTATGAATACAAAAAGCCTGAACGAGAAATCGATAGTATTGAATTGAGCAGTAAAGAAATTGAATTAACTGAAATTTCAATTTTGGAATTGACTAAACTGAAGATTAATTCAAAATCATCTTTTTCTCACAGCGGAATTGTAAATAGAGTTATTTCGAGAGATTCAAGTTTAATTATAGAAGATTATCCATCGAAAAAATGGGATACATTTCAGCGTCTGAAAAAAAGTATAGCAGATAAATAACTGTGTTCAACAATGCAAAACCGCGATTACGGCATCTCAAACCGTAGGGACAGGTTATCAGCATTCATTCGGAACGACTAATTGAGGTGATAAATCGATAATTATCGGTAATTACAATCTTATTGAGAGTTTGCAAAATCTATAATAATTCCTTTGCGACATTTAATGACAAAGCAAATGTCGTATAAAAATCAGAATAAAACCCTTATCTGTATTGGACTGATTATTTACTTTTAGCATTAATTATAAATAGTAAATAAATGAACTGGATTGCAAAGAAAATAAGCGAAACGCGAAAAATCAAAGGACTGACTCAGGAAGAATTGGCTGAAAAAGCAAAAATAAATTTGAGAACCATTCAGCGGATTGAAAACTCAGAAAGTGAACCGAGAGGAAAAACGCTTAATTTAATTTGTGACGCTTTAGAAATTGACTCAAAAGAACTGTTTTTAAGTAAAGCTTCTATTAGAGACAAGAATATTGCAACGAAAATAGTTAATAGCCTTTTTCTAATTGTCTTAAATGTGGTTTTAATGGGTATTATCGGTTACCTGACTTTAGATTCAAACGCAAATACAAATAGTGTATTTGGCGGATTTTTATTGAGTATTTTTCTACCATTTTTTATAGTTATGATGACAAAGAAATTGAACGGTATGGAAAGAATGCTCAAATTTGGGATTGGTTATCTCGCTTATTTTGTTCTAGTTATGGCAATACACGGTTTCCCCACTGGTTTTACAACTGGACTATTTCCTTGTCTTTTAATCAGTTTATCAGTATTATATTTTGGAAATGAACTTATTAAAGGCAGAGAATGAAAATCCTGTACACTAACAAAGCCTTTATGTGGATAGTACAACTTGTCCCGACCTCTTTTTTTGGGTGACTAACAAGACCCTCCAGCTGTTACGCGATGGCATCGCATTCTCTTTGCATTATCAATCAATTGAGCCTCAACAACCTAAAGCTAAACCTATCTTATATATACCCAATTACTGGGTTGAGCTTTATCCAATACAAAATTCTATTAAATGTGTATATTTGAGTGGATATAACTCATTTTCATTAATATGAAAAAAAAACTCACAACATTTCTACTACTGATTTTAATCTTTCCAATTTATTCGCAGGATAAAAGTCAAAAAAGAATTCTTGATTATGATTTAAATTCAAATTTAGATGAACTAAAGAAGGCTGGGTACGGAGAAAAAGAATTGAGAGTCTTGGGGGTGATTCTAACAGAGAGAATAAATGAAAATAAGAATATTGATACCCTAACAGTTGAAAATTGCTTGCCCCTAATTTTAAAACATAAGCTTTACAATAGTGATCTTATTAAATCAGTGGATAAGCAAAATTATTCTAATAAAAGAGACAAATTGATTCAGTTTAATGATTTAACAATACTTGAAAACATTGATAAGATTGATTACGGAATTATTGTATTTTGTAACACAGGTTCAATAAATTGTGATAGTTTTCTAACCGATTTAAATTCTGATATTGGAATTCAATTTCTGGAGAAAAATAAATTGTACTATTATGATTTATTTAAAAAAGAGCAATTTGATTATTTAGTTAAAAGACAAAAGGAACTTCTGGATTCAAATGCTCAACCACATTTTGCAGTTGTGAAAAACGGAAAAATTATTAATGATTTCATTGGATATAGAAAATTATACGAATTGTTAGATAAACTGAATAATTAAAAGCCTATTGCCAATAACTAAAGCGTTCCCCAATCAAAAATCAGGGCAAGCTGTGTGGCCGGTACAGCCTGTCCCGACTTCTTTTTTCGGGAGCCTAACTTGAACGCCGTGTTGACTAACCCGGCTGTTTGTCGGTTGGTACTATGGGGATTAATCTAGTGCTGTGCTATACTTTTAAAGAAGCTAACAACCGTTCTTGTCTTTTAGGTAGGCTTAAGATCTCCAAATAATGAACTTTTTATTCAATAACTTAACGCAACAAATCTAAAATCATAGATTAGTAAAATGAAAATTAAAAAAATACTCTTTATTATAAGCTTCCTTAGCCTCGGCGCAAGAGGGCAGGAAAATGATAAACAAAAAGTTTTCTACAACCTAGACGATGAGGAGATAACTTGGCAAGCTTATTTTAAACTAAAAGAAGAGACCAATAGTTTAAACCAAATTACTGCCACCGATTCGACTATGCAATATCGCTTGATTCGGCGAGAAAATACCGGCACCTTACCACCTACTACCTTTTTGCAATTGAAGCAGTATTTATCCGCTTTAAGCGGAAAAGAAATCCGTGAAAACGAAAATATAGTCATCAATTACCTTAGTCAATATCCCGAAAAGAATCAACCAACAGGTCATTCTAGTCGATCAAAATGGAATATCTACCATAATAATTATTTAAAGAAATTGCATCAACTTGCGCCAATAAAGCAATTTTGGATGCACGCCCCCGCTATTAAGTCTTTAGACTACCACCACTCCAATCGTTTAAATTGGTTAGCCGATGAGAAAGATGCACTTTTTATTTTATTCTTTAAGAAGACTGTGGCCCTCGGCAATTATATTTTGATAAAGCCCGATGGACGTTATTATTTCTATTTAGGGGAGTACGGTAAAGACCATGTGCTGCGGCAGGCCGAAGATTTTTTCAAACTTGATTAAAACAAGAAATATACACGGGCAGTCGTTTTATTTGTCAAGCTAAAATCTTATATTTCAACCACTAGCAATGATAAGGCTTAATGCCAAATAAACAGTCTAACGCTTTACCCGATGAAAAACCAAAAAATTCAGCACTCATCAAATACAGAAGCGGCTAAGCTTCCTGCTTATCTAAAGCAAGCTTTGCAAGGAGTAAGGCAGGCTTTTGAACAAGGAGAGCCTATAATCTTTAGCATAATAGAAGCCAAGAAAAAGGCTTTAGTGTAAAAGTGAACGGTCTGTTTGCCTTTGTTAGCTTTGGTCATTTTGCTTGGTCTTACCCCAATATTAAATTCTGGCACAATGCCTCTAGCCATTTAGTGGGTCATAGCTTTAGCGGAAGTATTCACAGCCTAAAAGAAAATCCGGTTGGTATTTTAATCGATGCCAAATCTTCTTCTTTTGAGCCGGCACCGCTGGCCTTGAATTCTTCTTACCGAGCAGTGGTATTACAAAACTCAAAATCTGGTGTTTTTGCCGACCTAGGCGTCCACTTTAATTGGCAATACGGTTCGTTATTGGGTTTAATTCATCAATCGAATATGCTAGATAAAAATCAATGGGAAGCTATGCAGGAGGGTGAAATTATTTCTATCCAATTTATGGGATACAACGAGGAGCAACAGCTTATTTTGGGCGATCACCTAGAACGATCTAAATGGCTGAATGGCGAGATGGCCAAATTGACGGGCAGTATTCAAGAAGTACAGGTATCAAAACCTAAGCAGGGCCGACCTACCTATTCCGTTTTAGGAAAATACCCCGGTAAGATTAGCATGAATAGTGAATTTTATCCACAAGCCAAAACGGCGGTCAAAAAATACCTTAATCAGTTGCAAGATGGTGACTGCATAGCGTGCGAAGTGGTAGGCATCAACAAAAAAAGGGATGGTTTCTTACTAAAACTTTGCAAGCAATATTGGGAAGCTAAAAATTAAAATATAAGCGCTCTTTAAGGTTGATTAAGCGCAATTATGGTAAATAGCAAAATGGATGCTGATCATCCGCTTTACTATTATGCTTTATGTGCGATAAATTTCACCTACCAGATTTAAAAAACAGAAGTAATTGTAAATAAGCTTAATAAATTAAAATTATCTACCCATAATCAACAGCTACAAAATGCCAATAGCAAACAGACCTGAAATTTATTTTGACCAAAAGCGGAACAAGCGTGATTTGTTTGTTTATGATTTTAAAACCTGTAAGGCTTAAGTTTTACGCCTAACCGTATACGAGAAAACACTCCCTATTCAACCTGCTGGCTTTTAGTTTATTAAATAAAATTATAATTTCAACAAACTACAAAGCGTTTTTCTTTTTTGAACTTTTTTAATATATTTGAGCCGAAAATAGCATATAACTATGCTATTTTCAATATATTTTAAACAATTTAACATTGAAGTTTTAAATGGGTTGTGGTAAAAAGCAAAAGCTATCTTTTGGTTTTAAATATAACTTTACCTGTTTATCAATATAAGAATAGACTAAACCCACTCTAAAAGAGTATTTTAAATAACCATTAAATTTTAAAACATGATTAAAAAATCACTAAAAATGATGTCAGTTTTATTTGCTGCGTCAATGTTACTTACTTCTTGTTATTCGTATACCAGCGTTGTAGGCGAAGGAGCTCAGGGATCTAACGAAACCACTAAATGGAACCACTACGTGGTTTATGGTCTTGCGCCTGTAGGAGTTTCTGATTCTAAGGAAATGGCTAATGGTGCCGAAAATTACACAGTACATACCCGACAGTCTTTTGTAAATGGCTTAGTTTCTGCACTAACTTTTGGAATCTACACGCCAACTACCACTACGGTAACTAAATAATCTTTAAATTGGGAGTTCGCTGTTTTTAGCAGACTCCCATTTGTCTCCATATATGAGAAAAGTAATTTTTTATATTGCCCTAGCCTTAAGCCTCGTGCTATTGCTCAATATTTTAAAAATTTTTATTACTGATTTTAGCAGACTTACTTCTTATGGCTATGGTTATCTGGCGGGAAAAATTGTATTATTCATCCTATTTGGCGCACTGGTGTACCGCACTAGAAAAACCAAACCTCCCATTAAAAAGGAATCTAATCCTTAGTACATTTATGATCGCATTTTTGAGTTCCTACACAAGCCTTATGGGTAAATATCAAACACTATGAACATTCGCGCTTAGTTCTATTTCTCGATAGTACATACTCAACTATTCCTTTCAAGCCATTTCAATTACTACTATTGTTTGCATATTTACATTTGTTATATTGTTTTAAAAATATATTCCTTTTACGCTAATTCATTACCCATTGCTACGCGATTGCATCGCGTTCTTTTTGTCTTATAAACAAAAATAGCCTCAACAAGCTAATGCTGAACTTATTTTATAAACACTCCGGTTATCTGGTTAGGATTTACCCAATAAAAAATCCTATTAAAAGTCTATATTTGGTTTGACATAACGAGTTGTGCGCAAACAAAAACCAACACGTGTAAATAAAAAAACATTAACACGTGTTTAGATTTTATATTGTAACTTTGCATACAGAAACTTATTATTATGAACACTAAGTTGACATTAACAATAGAAAGAGAAATAATTGAACGGGCCAAAAACTATGCAAAAGAAAAAAATCGTAGCCTGTCTGATATTATCGAAAACTATTTAAAAACACTTACCAAAGAAGAACGGAAGGATAAAAGAAAAAAAATGAATCCAGTCGTAGAATCCTTAAAAGGGTCATTTAAAATGCCTAAGGATATGGACTATAAAAAAGAACTTAAAGATCGATTAGAAAAAAAATATTTATAAATGGATAAAGTTCTAATTGACACAGATGTTCTTCTTGATTTCTTTTTTGACAGAAAACCATTCGCAGAATATTCAGCTGAAATTCTTAATCGCTGTGCAGAAAAGGATATCAAAGGATATACAACTCCAGTTATAATTTCTAATGTATATTACTTGCTTAGAAAAACGGCTAAGCATAATATTATAGTTGAGAAGATCAAACAACTTCTAAATATAATTGACATTGTTAGCATGGATAAAAATGTTGTCCTAAATGCATTGAATTCTGAATTCAAAGATTTCGAGAATGCCTTACAGAATTTCTCGGCAATGGAAAACGGACAAATAAATATCATTCTAACAAGAAACTTAAAGGACTTTAAAAAAAGTGATCTAGCTATCTTTACCCCTGAAACGTATTTGAAAGGAAAAGCCAATGACTAGCAACCGGTATAATTCATTACTTCTGATTTTCCTTTCGGAAAATCCTTGCGCTGAATTAAAGTCAGAAATTCTTTAGTAAGTTAGTCGCTAAACCAACGAAATCATACACAAACACGTTGTGCCCCGCTGCTACGCGATTACATCGCGTTCTCCTTGCCTTATCACCAAAACTAGTCTCAACAAGCTAATACTGCACCCATCTTATTTACACCGCAATTAACTGGTTGCGCTTCACCCAATAAAAAATGCTATTAAAAGTGTATATTTGAGTGGATATAACGAGTTAGAGCCAATTTGATAAAAAACTTAGTGTTTAAATGGAAAAAAATATTTTCTTTCCAAGCGAATTAAAGGAAATTCTTAAAGATTTCTCTGAGAAATTAACAAAATCAATGGAAATTTTAAAAGAGGAAACTCCAATTGGAATTTTAGAACTATCGAATTATGGTTGGTATTTAGGATATGATTCAACGCCTAAAGCTCCCGTGGAACTTGGAAGAAAATTAAGAAAAGGAAACTCAAAAGAAGTAGATAAACTATTAATTGAATATTACGAAGAAGAATTAGATTTGGTTGAGAAAAGGGTAATTAGCCGTAATCCGAAAAGAAAATCCCTTTTAAGAGAAGCTTTCGATAATCATAGAAATAAAAGATACTATTCATCAATTGTTTTGTTATTAACTCAAATAGATGGTTTATGCTATGATGAAACTAAAAGATTATATTTTAAAAATAACAGGAGTTTGCAACGCTCAAATATTTACAAACCAGAAGTTGAAGAAGAAATAACAAAAAAACAAAAATTCATTATAGAAGGTTTTGAAATTCCTCTGAATCGATCCACAGGAATTAATGAACACATTGATAATATTTATAAATTTCCAATAAGACTTAATAGACACGAAATATTGCACGGAATTGATTATACTTTTGGAACAAAAATAAATTCATTGAAAATAATTTCATTTTTAAATTATATAAATGATATTGTAAGATATAAATAAAAACTGGCTCTAACACTGTATATAACAAATAGCTGCGTCTTTTCTAAACCGAAAATTTTGGTATATTTGATTAATCGCCAAATCTTTTGATTTGGCATTTTAAACAGAAAAAATAAAAACAAAATACAAAAGTTTTGGCTTGCTGTCAGATTGAAAATTAACTCATTATTTCACGCTACTTGTCATATACAAACCCGTTAAAAATCCAATAGTTTTGAATAAAACTTTTGAATTATGAAAAAACTAATATTCTTCTTATTGATTTTAATTTCTCAAATATCATTTGGGCAAGAATGTTTAAATGTAAAATTTAAGTTGCGTGGATATTTTTATGCAGGAACAAGTCAAGTGGATTCAACAGCTCTTGGAGGATTTTATGAAGATAAAAACTTACCTAAAATTTTAACATCAGAAATATCAGAATATTCAAAATCAAACAAATTAGAAATCATTGTAAAACCTGACTTGATAACTGAATTTGAAAAAGGCATTTCAGGCTTTAAAGTATTCATAATTAATAAATCAGATTCAATTAAAGAATTACCTGCCCAAGACAGCAGATTATATTTAAAAAGGCAAGTATTCTATAAAAATGAGTGGAAAGACATAGAATATTTGCCAAGTAGTTGGTGTGGTAACAGCTACCATAGTGTTTTTATAAAACCAAATGAATATTGGGACTTTACGGCACCTTGTCTGAAAGGAAAAATTGATACAAAATTTCGATTTGAACTTTATGTCAATGAGAAATTAACCCTTTATTCGAATGAATTTAATGGTAGTTTTAATAAAAAACAACTAAAAAAAGAACAAGGACATAAGCCGATTGGAATTATGGATCCTTATAATAATTAAAAAAAACTGTTGCCCAACAATGCTAAACCGCAATTACGGCGGATTCGACTACGTCCGAATCCACTCGGAATTGCTAACGTCAGTTATTAACCGAAAATCAATAACTTTAATCCCGTAACTGACGGTTATACGAGACCGTTGTAGCGCATTTAAAAAATGAGACAGATACAAACAATAATTATGATTCTTGCATTATCAGCAAAAACATTTGCTTGTGAATGCCCAGAATATAATCTAGAAGAATTGGATAAAGTAAGTTATGAGTGGAGTGACGTTACCTTAATTGGAGAGATTATAAAAACAGGAACAGATTATCAGATAAAAGTAATTAAGGTATTGAAAGGGAAAATTGATGAAAAGATAATTATTGGGAAAACAATTGGAGATAGTGAAAAATTTAATAATTGCACATTTTATCCAAATAGAAAGGGAGAATATTTATTGTATCTAAAAAAAATAGTAATAAACGGAATGACTTACTATTATAGTTCTGAGTGTTTAGGTTCCAGACTATTGAACTTAGATTATTCTCCTGTTTCATTGGATACAGAAAAAAGTAAAGCAGAGATTATTTCTGAAACAAACAAGTGGATTAATAAGTTGATAGTAATTGCACGCAATGAGAATTAGTAATAAATTGAAACGGAAGTGCTTCGAAATCCCTTACTGGGCATAGCCAAACCGTTGTGACACATTTGACAAAAAAATTTATGAAACAGAAAATCACTCTACTTTTATTCATATTCTTTTCAATCATCACACATAGCCAAATTGACTCAACAAAAATAGCTTTTGTTGCATATTGGTCAATAGGCGATGATTATGATTTCAAAGTTTCAAAAGTCAAAAGAGAATGGAAAAATGATGTGTTAACCAAAAAGGATTCATCACAGTATATTGCAAATTTTAAAGTTCTTGATTCTACTGAAGAATCATATAAAATTCAATGGACATATAAAAACAATATTGTAAGCACATTTCAAGAAAAAGCTGAAAAAATTTTTGATGATAAAAACGCTGTTAATCAAATTCTCAAAAAAAATGATTTATCAAAAGTAATTTATAAAACGAATGAACTTGGAGAATTTCTAGAGATATTAAACTGGGAAGAATTAGGTGAATCTACAAAATTATTGCTACAAGAAATGCTAAATAGTTTTGAAAAAAAGAATCCAGAAAAAGTTAGAGAATTAAGAAATGCTATAAACCCAATTATTGAAATATATAGCTCTAAACAAGGTATTGAACAATTAGCTATTTATGAACTTCAATATTTTCACTTTCCATTTGGATTAGAATACGACATTACAGAACCAATTGAATACGAACAAGAACTTCCTAATGTTTTAGGAGGCAAACCAATAATAGCAGATGCTACACTAACTTTTGAGGAAGTGGATTTTGAAAATAGTTTTTGCTCACTAAAAGAAGAAACAGTCATAAATCCTGACGACACCAAACGAGTCGTTAAAGAATTATTTACTAAAATGAAAATTGAGGAATCAAAAGCTAAAGAGACTATTGACAATGCTATTTTTGATATTACAGATTTAAACTACTATCAATATTACTACAATCCAGGAGTTCCTCATTACATTTATGGAGGTAGAAAATTTATTTTAAAAATGGAAAAAACAAATATTGAAAAAATTGAAGAACTTTATATCGAATTAATTTATGATGAGTAAAAAACGTACCACAACAATTTATAACCGCAATTATGGCTGTAAGCTCCCCAAAAACAAAACATTAATTAGAAAATTCTAATTTTCAATGCTATATGCGTCGCAAGCATCCGCTTTAAGCGGAAAAACCATTCGCTTTCAAGAAGTATTTTATATCTTAGAAGTATGGAAGATTTACATGTAAGTTTTATTCAGACGCAACTTTTTTGGGAAGACCCACAGAAGAATCGGAATCATTTTGAAGCTAAATTGGCCCACTTAGCTCCTACCGATTTAGTGCTGCTCCCCGAAATGTTTACTACGGGCTTTAGTATGCATCCCGAACCCCTAGCCGAACCGACAAACGGACCCAGCTTACAATGGATGCAGAAAATGGCTACCCAATATCAATTTGCCCTTTGCGGGAGCTTAATCGTTCAAGAAAAGCAAAAGTATTACAACCGCTTGTATTTTGTTTATCCCGATGGCCAATACACACATTATGATAAAAAACACCTGTTTAGTTTAGCAGGTGAACAGCACAAGTACTCGCCAGGTAAAGCGCTTAACATACTTACTTATAAAGGCTGGCGGATTTGTCCGTTGATTTGTTATGACTTGCGCTTTCCGGTTTGGTCGCGCAATCAAGAGGAAGCCTATGATTTGCTACTTTATGTAGCCAATTGGCCTGCACGACGCACCTATGCTTGGGATCAGCTGTTAAAAGCGCGTGCCATTGAAAATATGAGTTATGTAGTGGGCGTTAATCGCATAGGGCAAGACGCCAATGAAAACCAGTACCTGGGGCATTCTATAATTTGCGATATGCTGGGCCAAGCACTTACCCCCGAAAAGCTTGAAAAAGACACTAGTCAGGGAGTGCTACTAAGCAAAGAAGTATTGCAAAAAGCCAGAAAAAAGCTCGGCTTCTTACGAGATGCCGATAGCTTTACCTTGTACTAAATTGCTCTACCACCTCCCAGTTGGCACGTAGTTCTATCTTACCCGGCAGGTAATGTACCTTTTCGGGTTTTTGCTTTTTTAAGTAATTCCCAGTATCCCATTGCTTATTGCCGTTAGCGTCTTCAATTAGCCGAACATAATATTGGCCGGGTTTAAGGTAATTAAAGGCAAAAGTTTTTTGCGCATTGTTTTGACTTATAGAGCGAACTACCTCATCACGCTCATTAAGTACCTGCACTAGCAACGGATGCGGAGAATCTATGCTTACATTTACCTGTAAATTGGCAAGATTATCTAGACTAGGCGTTTGGTAGTTGAAATTTAAGGTATCATTGGTAGCACCATAAATATCGGTAAAGGCACCGGGTAATAGTTGTAAGTTGTATTTGCTGCTGGGAGCCGACTCAAAACCGAATACCCACTGGTTTTTTATAGGTTTAAAAACCGATTTAAAGGCTACTGCCGCACTGTCTTGATCGGTCAGCGAAACCTTTGTTAGATCTAAGTTGGCTTTAGGTACATTGGCATAAACGCCAATACTATCTAATAAACTTATATTGGGCTTGGTAAGCGGGGTAAATTGCAAGGAGTCTTTATACAATTCTTTCACGCGGGTGTGCAAGGTATCTACTTGTTGCTGGTAACGGTACGCAACCACCAAACTGTCTTTTTTCAAAGCTTCTGGCACAAAGTAATATAAGGTATCGGTATCTAAACTTTTGATGTAGGGCAATTTAGCATTGGAATATGTCGGATAGATTTGGGTAATCTCTAGACTATCGGGCAATTCTCCCACATAGCCAATGCCAGCCTTTCGCGCCGATTCTTGTTTAAGTTTTACCAATTCAAAAGCAGGCTTTTCTTTAAACAGACTAAATTCTAAGGTTTTATCGCTGGGCAAAATTATGGTATCGGTTAAAAAGTCTATTTTATCTTGGTAAGGGTTGTACAGGTAATTACTGTTCTCGTCTTTTATGGCTACGGCTTTGTATTTTCCGGCACGCATATTCTCTATACTAAACTGCCCCGTAGAATCCTTAGTATAAGCAATATAGGTGGGTGGCTTTTGATAAGGAATAGAGTCGGTGTATTGCTCGTCTAAACGGTAGAGCATCACCGCTACAAAAGCATCGGTTTCTCTTTCTAGCGCATTTCTTACACGTCCGCTAATTTGTAAACTATCCAATTGCGCTCCGGTAGAAAAAACATACTTAAAAAAGGGCAGCGGATTCTCTTCATTATGATCTACAATGCTGTTCCCAAAATTTACCGTATAGGTAGTATTGGGTTGCAACAGCGTATCATCAAATTGAATGCGGATGTATTTTTGCGGATTACCTAGCGGACTCAAAGTAGGTTTGGGGTCTAAAGGTGGAGAAAAAATAACTTGTTTTTGCGCATCTTGTAATTTGATGAACTCATTGAAATGGATACGGATTTCCTCAGCTTTAAAATTGGTGGTAAAGTTCCCCGGATTGGCGCGTAAAAACACCGGTGGTATGGTATCTTTCTCTCCGCCAGTTGGCATCCCGCGTTTGGCACAATGCGTAAAAGCACTTAAAGCCACCAGTGCCAAAACCATATAAACCCATTTTTTACTCATCTGCTCTCCTATTTTAGGCAAAATAACAAAATAAGCCTTTATAATGCTTCATTTCTTGTTTAAAAAATAAACCCCATTGGCTCAAATACGATTTGCAAATGATCTCTTTTCGCTTTAAGCGGATGTAGAAGCAGGAAACAGAAGATTTCTAGGATTCGTAAAAGACAACGATAATGTATAAAAATTTTATTTATTTTAGTGTAAATTTTTACAAAAATGCGTACTTATTTTTCAATTATTTGGATTTTAACACTGGCATCAAATTGTCTAGCCGGCAATATCGAATTCAACAAGTTGCAAAACCCTGATAGTTTACTTGTTCAAAAGGAATACAAATCAGCTATTGAGACTTATTCCATCCTGTTACAGGCCGACAGCCTCCATTCAAGGCAGGAGTTTGAGTATAGAATAAAAAGATCTTATGCGCGGGGACAGTTCTACCAAGAACAATCAACCTATGAAAAAGCCAATGAGTACTACGCCCATGCGCTGAAGCTTCTAGAGCAATCAAATATAAAATTAAAACCAAACTTACTTATAGATATTCATAACGCTTATTACCATTCATTAGCCTACGCTGGATCATGGGATAAAGCAGCAATTATAGGAAAAAAAGGTCTTCCCTTTCTTACCACTCAACCCAACGATAAAGCTAAAGCAGATTATATATATGATTTAGGTTATATTAATGACCGTTTAAAGCAATACGCTTTGGCTATAGAGTATTACAATCGAGCTATTGAGTTATATGAAAGCTTTGAACAAAAGAACTATTTTGATATAGGATTGGCTTATAATAACTTAGGAACTGTCTATAGGCAAATTAATTTTTTCAAGGAAAGGCAAAATAGTTTACAAAAAGCCAAGTATTACTGGGAGAAGGACAAAAAAATAAAACCTCATTATTTGGTTACCTTGTACAGTAACCTGATTAAACTATATATTGAGTATGGCGATAAAGAAAGGGCAAAAGAGGTCTTTAAGGATTTGAAAGCAATAAACATCCAAGCTTTAGCTACTCAAGATAAGCTAAACTTCTACCGAAGTAGCATTATGTTTTACATAAATAATGATTATTTGAAACGAGCCGAAATCACCCTAAAGGAAAGCCATAAGCTATTCCATGAATTAACAACTACTCAACAACAAAAACACATACATCAAATACTTGCCAGTCAACTCCTACTAGTCGATGCCTACACTGAAGGGAACCAACTAGAAAAGGGGAAAAAGATGCTAAGCAAAATCACTCCCTTAGCCCGGATTCATAAACAGCATTATTATGAAATGCTAGCCTTTACTAAGCTGGCTAACATCAGCATCTTAGAAGAGAATTTTGAGAAAGGAATTAGCTTTTTAAATCAAGCTTATGCCATACACAGCCTATATCAAATAGGCGCTATCAATGAATCAAATATCTTGATTAAAAAAGCTAATCTAAGGCTAAAAACCTTTGAATTTGAGACAGGTGAGAAAGAAATACAGGAAGCCATATACAAGTTAACCAATCAAGAAACGAATCAAGCATTTCATGTAAACATAAACCATTTTAAAACCCAAAATAATAGTTACTATGTAAAAGCACTAAAAGGGATAGCCGACTTTTATTGGGAACTCTTTAAGAATACTCAAAACCAGCAACACATCAGTAAATCGATACATTTTTATGCTTTGGCCGCAACCACTTTTGGTTACTATAATCAAACGGAACATTACAATCATAAACTTCATCAGATGAATCGGGAATTAACAGAATCTATATTTAGAGTATTTACTAGCCAAAACAAGCCTATCTGCACCGATTTATTGACACAACTTGAAGCTAATGAATCTCAACTATTACGTTTAGAATTTGAAAAGAAAAACCTCGAGTTTATTGCTTTAAGCCCGCAGACCATAACCAAAAATAATCTTTTGCGCTATACTTATACCCATCAAGATAATCTATCAGATGAATATAAAGCCGCCTTAAAAAACCAAATTGCCTGTTTACAGACTACTATTGATAAAGAGTCTCCTGCTTTTTCATATTTTTTTAGAAGTCAAATTAGTATAGAGCAACTACAAGGTATGCTTGAGCCCGAAGAAGCTATTTTGAAATATTTTGTCGGATTTGAACGTATTTATTTGCTTTTAATAACCAATAATCAACATAAAATTATTGATTTAGCTCAAAGTAAGCAAGTAGAACAATCGGCTTTACGGCTTCTTAGTCAACTTGTAGAACCACAATTTCAGACAAAGGCAAATATACAAATGCTAAGCAATTATCTTATTGCCCCTATAGCAGGTGAAATTTCGCCTTACAGAAAGCTAAATATTATTCGACCAGCAGAATTACACGCAATTCCCTTTGAAATTTTGGAATATAATAATATTCAAATTTTAGATCAATTTGCATTAAGTTATGAGTACTCTCTAAGTATTTGGAAATTTATACGCGAACATCATCTCAGCAATACGCTTGATCAAGAGCTTTTAGCGGCCTTTTCGCCAAATTATTACCAATCCGAACATAGAGATAAAAAAGATAAGACTTGGAACAATCATCGGTTCACTCAGTTACTAGGAGCAAACTTGGAAGCAGAAAAGATAACCCATCAATTTAGCGGTGAATTATTTAAAAATGATGCCGCCAGTATTGAAAATTTCATAAAACACAGTAATAGGTTTAAAATTCTTCACCTGGCCATGCATGCCGTTTTAAACGAAGAAAATCCTCAAGAATCGGGTTTGGTCTTTCAAGAGAATGATGTCCTGTATTATTCTGATTTATATAACCTATCTATTCCAGCAGAACTGGTGGTGCTTAGTGCCTGCAATACAGGTATAGGCCAAACAAATAGTATGAACGAATTTAAAAGCCTTGCTCAATCCTTGACCTATGCTGGAGTGCGTTCTAACATACACAGTCTTTGGGAAGTACCAGATAAAGAAACAGCTGAAATTATGGTTAATTTTTACTCCTTCTTAAAGAAAGGGATAGGTAAATCTGAGGCTTTAGCACAGGCTAAAAAAAAGTTCTTAAAAAACAATCCGTTGAAACAGCACCCATACTATTGGGCAGGATTTGTGTTGCAGGGCGATAATAAGCCCATAATAAAAAAAACAAATCCTGTATATTATATATTAGGAATTATTGGAGTTACTAGTTTAATTCTACTATTATTTCGCCGTAAAAAATTAAGGTAATTCTTGCAATAAATCTTTTGCGAACTGCGCCATGGGGGAGTCTTTAGTTTTTAAGGATTTCAGAATCGCTTTTGATTCTTTATAACGTTTGTTTTTGGCGTAGGCTAAAGCCAAGTACCACTTGTTTGCGTTCAATAATGCATCCTCTTTTAACTCACTTTTCAGTGCAATGAACAAATCTATTGCTTCGGCATCTTTGTCTATTGCCAAAAGGCTAATTGCCTTATAAAAACGTAGGTATGGCTCTCCCTTTAATTGATAAGCTTGTTCAAAAAGGAGATATGCCTTATTATATTCTTGACTTTCATACATATAAAAGGCTAAAGCTACAGGATTATCAATTTCTCCATCAGAACGGGTTACTATTTCAAAATGATTAGGATAGGGCTCAAAATAAGTTGTAAAATAATCTTGAGACGTTTTAAATGGATTAAGTAAGAAATAAGAAGTACCTAGAATAACTAATATAACAGCTGCATATTTCAGAATGGAACGCAATTTTAGTATTGTCGATGGTTTGGACTTATTCTTATCTAAATTTTGCAAACGAGCTTTTAGGTTGCGTAATTCTATTTGGGCAATCCCTTGTTGAATTTCGAGCTCACTATAAAAATCTTCGGCAAATTGTGAGTTTCCTTCGAGTAATTTTTGAAATTCCTCAAACTCTAATTGATTTAAGCCTTGTGTAAAATACTTATCTTTTAATTCTTCTTTATTCATTAGGCTTGCAAATTAATTCTTTTAGCTTCTTTAAACATCTAGATTTTTGACTCTTAAGAACATCTTTTGAACTGTAGTTTAAATGCTTAACAATTTCGTCGAGCGAGTAAGACTGATAATAAAAATAATTCAAGACCTGCTGGCATCTCTCTCCTAATTTATCCCAAGAAGCTTTTATTTGTTCTGTGCGCTCTTCTTGCAAATCGGTTTCAAAATGCTTTAATTCCTCTGAGTAGAAAATATGTTTATCATTTATAGTGATGCGTGGCCCTTTTTTTAAGTGTTTATAAATCTTAAATTTTCCAATAGAAAATAAATAAGTCCGTAAACTACAATTAAGTTTATTTAGCCTACCGCATTTTACATTCTGGTAAAAGCTAAGGATTACATCTTGATACATATCCTCCACCTCATCTTCTTTTAAACCTAACTTATAAGCAAAGAGAAAAAAGGGCTTCTTATGCTCTAGATAGATACCATCTAAGGTTTCTAGCTTTCCAGCTTTTATTGCATCAATCAAAAATTGTTCTCTAAGCATTTATCTAATTTTCACCATAAAGTAAACAAACCACAAAGTTAAACTTTTTATAATGTGTTCGACTAGCTTTCCCTGCAACCTAAAAAAATTATACCAATTTGATGTTTACGTTTTTAATTTCCTGGTATTAATAAGCAAATAAACAATCTAAAAACACTAAAAATGAAAAAACAATTATTTTTTCTAAGTCTATTTACAATTCTTGTTAGTTCAAGTTTATTAGCACAAAAAAACACAAAAATTGGAGCTTTTATGGCATACGGATCCGAGATTGAAAACCTAGGATTGGGCCTTAACGCAGAACTCGATTTAACCGAAAAACTAGCGCTTTCGCCATCTTTCATTTATTACCTGCCCAAAGATGAGTATGGTTTTAAAGCGAATTGGTGGGAGTTGAATGCCAATGCTCATTATTATTTTTTAAAAGAAGAACAAATTAATGTTTATGGATTAGGTGGTCTAAATTACAGTCACATTAAAGTCTCTTATGAGAATGCTTGGGGTTATGGCGGAGATTACTCAGCCTCAGATGGCAGATTTGGTTTAAATCTAGGAGGAGGTATCAACTTTAATCTAAACGAAAAATGGATGCCATTTGCTGAAATCAAATATGTATTAATCGATGACGGTCAACTTGTATTGGGTGCAGGTATTAAATATGTCATCAATTAAAAGTTACTGGCCTCGCCTAAACTTACGAGGCTAGGTTATTACTCATTTCAAAACATAACCTTATGAAAACAGCAATACATTTGATAAACCATAAAGCAAATAGTAGAGGTATTAACCTCGTACTTTTGATGATGTTTCTGAGCTTATGCAACAGTCTGTACGCTCAGACCTTACGATATGTAGATACAACTGGCTCAGACTCCGGAAATTGTGATCAACCTGGAAATGCCTGCGCCACAATTGGTTACACCCTAAATCAAGCCAATAATGGAGACACAATAATCATTGCCTCAGGTATCTATACAGAACAGTTGCAAATAAACAAAGACATCACCCTAAAAGGTGCGGGCAATACGCTCCCTGGAGGAACTGTTATACAGGCACATGCCGTAAAAGGTCAAGCTGGTTTTAGGGTGATTACCAATACTGTATCTAATCAACTTACTATTGAAGATCTTGTCATACGCAATGGCGTGATGGGCGTAGGTGCCGGTTTATATGCAACAAACCAAAGTGTAGTAAACCTAACCCGCGTAAGCTTTATAGACAACCAAAGCACTTCTTCTGGTGGAGGTTTTTTCATCAGTAGTTCGGGAACTGCTTTTCTCAATAACGTGTTATTTTTAGATAACACTGGGGGCTATGGAGGCGGAATGGCCAATAAGGGTACCGCCACTCTAAATCAGGTAGTATTTGATAATAATATTGCAACGGTATCAGGTGGAGCATTTTATAGCCAAGGGGTATCGCATCTTACAGATATTCAGTTTTTAAATAACAATGCTGAATATGCAGGAGGGGCATTGGTGGCCGATGACACCCTAAATTTAAATCAAGTCAATTTTATAAATAACACCACAAACCAAAGGGAAGGAGGAGCTATCATGGCGGCAAATGCTACAGCAAATTTACAACAGGTAGATTTCATTAATAATAAAGCAGGTGTAACTAACCCAAGTCAAGATCATGGCGGAGCTCTGTATATAAAACAAAACAGTGACTTTACAATTATTGATGCCAATTTTGTTGATAACGAGAGTTCCGACGGATTTGGTGGAGCCATAGCTGCTTATGATAGTGAACTTGCCATCTATTCTAGCAATTTTCAAGGCAACATAAGTAAGACTCAAGGTGGCGCCCTATTTGCCGATAATGCTATTATTCAAATTGATAATTGTGATTTTAAGAGCAACCAGAGTTATCATGCTGGTGCAATTATGTCAGAATCTAGTAATTTAGATATCATCAATTCTGCCTTTACAAACAATTCGGCAACTGGTCAAACTGCTGGAGCACTTTTGGCTTACAACCAATCGATTTGTACCGTAAAAAATAGTATATTCAATAATAACAATGCTGATTCATACGCTGGAGCCATAGGTAATGTAAACTCTAGCATGCTAATCAACAACACGCTTGTAGTGGGAAATGTAGCAGCCGGTAGTGGTAGTGGCATTGCCAATTCAGGAAATATGCAATTGAGTAATCTCACCATATCTCAAAATGGAGATCCAAATAATGCTGGGGTGGGTGGTATTCTTAATCTTTCTGGCAATTTAGATATCGTAAATAGCGTTATATGGGATAACTATGGTAGTATAACCGATATAGGCAATGGCTCAGGAGCAACCCTTAATATCAGTTATTCTATTTATAACCAAAACACCTCCTATAACGAAGGTGTGCTCAACAGTCAAAATTGTCAATCAACAGATCCAGGTTTTGAAGACAGCTCGAACCAAGACTTTCAATTAAGTTCTAATTCTATCGCTATTGATGCTGGTGATCCTAATACTGACTTGAACCAGTTTGTTACAAATCAGCAGAACCTTCCTATTGATTTAGCTGGAAATGAACGAATAATAAACCAACAGATTGATATTGGTGCCTACGAGTACAACAGCCTTTCAACAACAGATGAACACAATGCTTTAGAAATTCAAGTATACCCCAATCCGGTTGTAACCGATGTGAACATATTTTATAATGGACCTATTTTAAGCAGCCAACTATATAATCTACAAGGGGTTAAATTAAAGGAATGGAAGAACCAGAAAAAACTATCCTTAGAAGGTTTACCTACAGGAACTTTCTTATTAACTATTAAAACTACAATTGGAGATCAAAGCAGAATAATTGTAAAACTATAAACTAATTTATATGAAAACCAAACAGAACAATTTTTTAAAACTAATTTTATTATCAGTAAGTTTTGTCTTTATGGCAAGTTGTGAAGAGGATGATTCTCCGGTAGAACCTGCTGAAGAATTATTACCGCCAATTGTCTTAGACTGTGATTTTTTTAAGGAAGATCAAATATTGACGGATGACCCCTTGCGACCGGTAGATTTTGTTGTAACTTGTTGGGCAACTGTCAAAGGTGATCTACGCATAGAACCTGGTGTGGTTATTGAATTCGAACGCCATGCTGGGCTATATATTGCTAATAAAAATAAGGAGTTACAAATTAAGGGTGCCCCAGATCAACCAGTAATATTGTCTGGCATCGAAAAACAGAAAGGCTTTTGGCGAGGCTTGCTCTTCGCAGAGTCCCATAACTTAAATAACCTTATAGAACATAGCATTATAGAGTATGCTGGCTCACAAGATTTAAAACCTACTTCGCCTATTTATCGGGGCAGTCTCGCAGTTCAAGGGGTTTCTGGAACCACTCCGCAAGCCTTAAATCTTAGAAACGTTGAGATAAGTAATAGCGGCAATATAGGTCTAGACCTTCATGGAATATCCAAAGCGGCTAAAGTGACTACAGAAAACCTTAATCTTACGAAAAATAATGGTTTTCCTGTTCAAATTTCGGCTGAAATGGCGCATATATTAGATGGAAATTCAAATTTTCAAGGTAATGTCGAAGATTTTGTAAACATTACAACAACTAATTATGAACTACAAGAACAAAATGTAAGCTGGAAGAAACTTAATGTACCTTACTTAATAGATGGGCGTGTACATATTAAGAAAAACGGACACCTTAATATAGAAGCTGGAGCCAGCCTTGTTTTTAGAACAAATGCGTACTTACAAGTAGCACCTTTATTACCTCCCTATCAGGCAAGTTTAAAAATAGTAGGAAATAGTGCAGAACCAATTAGCCTTAAAGGTTATGAATCAAATTTCTGGGGTGGTATTTATTTGGGTCATACACAAGAAGATAATAAAATTGAACACGCCCACATCAAGAACGCTAAAGGTGATTTTCCTGTAGGAAATCTACAAAATAAAGGTGCAATTTATCTTCATGCTCAACCTAAATTACAAGTACTCAATAGTGTCTTTGAAGATATTCCTAGCTGCGCATTTTACGGATATGGTACAGATCCTTTTGAAAATCTCACGGTAAACAATTTAAACTTTATAAATGTAGCCAATGAGTACTGTACGAATTAGCCTAGTATGCAGGTTTAAGATGGTCACAAGCCATCTTAAACTTGCATCTTTAATCTATATCTTATGAATAAAAATATTTCTTTCAGACATTTTAGTTTTTGTATCATATTATTCTTATGGGGCAATTTTATACGCGCAAAAGTTGAATTCCAAAGACCTAATTGGACAATGGTACGTTGAAGGTACTTTGATGGGAGATCTTGACGATCACTGGCTTTTACCCCATAATCAGTCTAATTCTATTTGCGGACAAGATTTTAACGAATTCCTAGAAGAAGGAAAAGGAAAAGAAGTACGATTTGATTTCCAATGTAAACCTAAAAAAAAAGCTTTTTCATGGCAATTAAATCAAAATCAACTTACGCTTACTCGAGGGGTAATAACAAAAGAATTTGAAATAGAACGCTTTAAAAACAAACAATTAATTTTAA
>CATQIB010000013.1 GCA_958296185.1 uncultured Mesonia sp. | reverse complement strand
CCATAGCCAATTGCAACCCGGCTACGGTGTTGGTATGAAAGGGGCCTACTTGTAAATAGGGAAGATCTTTAATTTTGATAGGCCAAGCATCATTACCAAAAACAATCACATCTAGGCTGTCTTTGGGGTAGCGGGTTATAATCAATTCAGCCAAAGCCATAGCTACCTTTTTCGCCGGCGTAATGCGGTCTTCACCATATAAAATCATGCTATGGCTAATATCTATCATCAATACAGTGCTCATTTGAGATTTGAATTGACTATCTTCAACCACCAAATCATTTTCGGTTAAGTTAAAATTGTTTAAGCCATGATTTATCTGAGCATTTTTTAAACTTTCGGTTATTGATATTTTATCTAGAGCATCACCATATTGATAAGCTCTAATTTCTCCTGTTTTTTCATCTGAATTTCCTTTAAATTTGGTTTTGTGATTCCCGCTTGCGCTTTTACGCATTTTACCGAATATTTGATTTAAAGCGCGTTGCCTTAAAGCTTGTTCTGTTTTTGAAGTAATATTAATTTCTTTACCCTTACCATCTGGCGCTATGCGTTCTTGTATATACCCTTTTTTCAGTAAATCGGCTATAAAATCATTTAGAGTGTAATCTGCTGTGGTAAGTTGGTATTCTTTATCCAGTTCGCGCATCCAATCAATCGCTTCATCAAAATCTCCTGAAGTGTGGGTAATCAACTCTTTAAAAATTTCAAAAAGACGCTCAAATGGGGTAGTATGTTTAGGCTCGTAAGTTTTAAAAACAAAACCTTTTTTATGTAACTGCATACGTATTCTTCTATTGCTTAAAAATACGGGAAATTGCGCAGAATTTTCTTAAGACAGCTGTTAAAGCCTTGTGAAGTTTTAGAGGCTTTGGTTGAGGTATTTTTGCCTAAAACGAATGATGAGAGCGCTACTGCGAATGAGCATCCAGACAAAAAAACCAATCCAAATAGCAAAAAGTTTTAAATCAAAATAATCTGCTAGTAAGAGGGCAGGGGTGAAACCTAAAAAAGTAGCTGCCAATAGAACATTACGTAAATATTTTGCTTCGCCCAGCCCTTTAAAAATACCATCAAACATAAAGGCGAGGGCGTTTACAGGTTGCATTAGTAAAACCATCCAAAAAACACTGGCAAACAAGGCCAACACCTTGGGATCTTTATTGAAAAGCAATCCAATTTCATTATAGAAAATAGCACAAAACCCCATTAATAGTAAGGCGATTATTAGGGCATATTTGCTAATATCTTTACTTAGATGCCATAATTTTTGGTAATCTCTTGCGCCAAGCAATCTGCCACTAATTGCGTTTCCTGCATTAGCATAGCCGTCTATGAAAAATGAAAAAAACAGCCAGATATTCATTAAAATACTTTGTGCTGCAATATAGTTTTTACCGTAGCCTGTGGCGTAGGCATTAGCTAAATAAATAGCAAAATTAAGGGCTGCAGTGCGCACAAATAAATTGACAGCCATGCTTAAAAGTGGTTTTAATCTTGGGTTGAGCCTAAAACTTAATTTAAGATGAAAAGGAGTTTTTTTAAAAAAATAATAAAGCGCTAGCGCTAACATGCAAGCTTGAGCAATTACACTGGCATAGGCGGCTCCGGCTAAATGCATAGGTTTAATAAGGCCCTCAACTCCATATACTAATGCGAAATCTAAACCTACATTTACCGCAGCACCTAATAAACTGCATTTCATGGCCCATAAAGTGTTTTGTAAACCGCGAAAAACACCAAAAATAGCAAAGGTGACAAGTGTAAGCGGATAGCCTAGTGCCCTTATGGTATAGTATTCTTCAGCATAAGTTAAGATAAGCCCTTCGGCATTATATGCCCCAAAGATAGCTCTAGCAAAATAGGCAGTGATAGCGTAAATGAATAGACTTAAGATAAAATTAAAAAAAATAGCTTGAGGTACCAAAGTTTTTACTGCGTGTAACCTATTAGCACCTAAGTGTTGTGAAACTATGGCCGAGATAGCGGTTTTGGTTTGTGCCACAATCCAAATGATAGCCGATAAAAAACTACCTACAATTCCAGCGGCCGCCAAGGCTTCAACCGAATTATTTTGCACGTTTCCTATAACGGCAATATCGGTTAAGGAAATAAGGGGTTCGGCTATTCCTGCGATTATCGCAGGAATAGCGATTTGGTTAATTTCTCTAAAAGAAATTTTATGACCCAAAATCTATTTATTTTACCTATTAACTGGTGAAAAGTGCTTTAAGTTCGGTTGCCTCTTCTGGCTTCATTTTTTTGGCCAAAACTAAGCTCAATTGACGTCTTCTTAAAGCAGCATCGTAATGCATTTTTTCTTCGTCTGTCTCTGGCTTTATTGGGGGTACACTTACGGGAATTCCCATATCATCTACTGCTACGAACGTATATATTGCATCATTGGCCTTAGTGCGGTTTCCGCTTTCGCGATCTTCAATCCATACGTCAATGACAATTTCCATAGAACTTTTAAAAGCACGTGATACTTTAGCTTCTATGGTTACCACACTACCCAAGGGTACCGCTTTTTTAAACGCTACGTGATTTACAGAAACGGTTACCACAATTCTTCGGCTATGTCTACGAGCGGCTATACTGGCAGCACGATCCATACGAGCCAGTAGTTCTCCTCCAAACAGATTGTTCAACGGGTTGGTCTCTCCTGGTAAAACCAAATCAGATAAAATAGTGTGTGATTCACTTGGGGTCTTCGCCTTCATTCAAATTTTTTCAGCAAAGATAAGCTATTCTTATAAAATGAAGATTAAAGTGCTTTTACCAATAACCAAGCACCCTCTTCCTGAGTGGTTTGTATGGTTTTTAAAGCCTTAAGGGCTTCGGAACGATTTTGATAACTGGCATATATAACCTGGTGAAGACCGTATTGGTTTTTACCTATCTCTCTAGCAGGAAAACCTAGAGTGCGAAGTTGTTGGGTTTTTTTACTTGCATTCTCTTTTTCTCTAAATGCTCCTGCAACAATATGGTAGTTACCTCTAGGAGCTTGCTTCACCTTATAAACAATCTCAGGTAATGGATTGCTTAACGCAAAAGTAGCTTCTTGAATTTTCTGCTCTACTTTTTGGTTAGCCGCTTCTTGCGCAGCTAAATTATGATTGTTAACTTCTTGCTTGAGTTGTTGATAGCCTAAAAATCCCGCAATACCTAAAAAAATGATACTCGCCGAGGCAACACGCAGAAAGGGAAATTTCGACTCTTTTGGTTGGAACGTTTTTTCTTTCTCTTGCTTGGATTCTTCGGGTAAGTTTATAACGGCTGGGTTTCGACTTTCGGGTAATTGGGTTGTAGTTAAACCAAAAGCTTCTTTAAGCAGGTTGATGGTAGGATTAGCTTCAAATAATACTTTATTTTGATCTAATTTAAAATTCCCTAAACTACCAAAGCAAACTTCATCGTACTTTTCTAAGCTATTTATTAAGTCGTTTACTTCACGATTAACCTTTGCTTTTGCTTCTTCGTAGGAAAGATTTGAAACTTTAGCTATATAATTAACCAGCAAACCATCGTCTTGCTTGAGTTGAGCATTAAACGATATCTTTTTATATGGGGGGGCTATATTTTGGGTGCTTTCATGAATTTTAGCCGATTGGCGTTGAGCCAATATACCGCCAAAACCAGGAATAATCACGCAATCGTGCCGGTATAATAAATCTTTTATTTGTTGGTCTAAACTCATATTAACAAATTTAGTAGATTTTATTAGTTTTAAAAAAAGATGAAGCTAATTTTATTAACAATTCTTTTTGCTTATTTTTAAGGTATTAATTTTCAGTAGAATGACAGAAAACGAACTACTTTATACGCTGGCTTTGCAAAGAGTAAATGGGATTGGAGATATCTTAGCTAAAAAACTTTTAAAAATCTTCGGTAAACCAGAAGCTATTTTTAAGGCTAGTCGAAAAGATTTCGAAAGCTTAGATGGTTTTGGCGATTTTCGGGTAGAAGCCATTCTCGAAGGGGAAACTTTAAGTCGAGCCGAAGAAGAACTCCAATTTATCCGTAAAAACAATATCAAGCCTATTTATTTTGAAGATGATGATTATCCTAGTTTGCTTAAACATTGTGTAGATTCTCCCATTTTATTGTTTACTCAAGGAGATTTCAATATAAATAACAAACGCATGTTAAGTATTGTAGGTACACGGCAGGTGACCAATCACGGAATTGCATTTTGTGAATCTTTATTAGAAGCCTTAAAGCCGCTTAACCCCGTAATTGTATCAGGGTTTGCTTATGGTGTAGATATTGCTGCCCACAAAGCGGCAGTAAAAAATAATTTGCAGACTATTGCCTGCTTGGCACATGGTTTAGACACTATTTACCCCAAAACACACTCTTGTTATATGCCTGATATCCTAAAGCATGGAGGTTTTTTTACTGATTTTTGGAGCAATGCTAATTTTGATCGTAAAAATTTTATCCGGCGTAACCGTATTATTGCGGGTCTTAGTGAAGCTACAATTGTAATTGAAAGCGCAGAAAAAGGAGGTTCATTAATTACGGCAGAAATTGCCAATTCATATAACCGAGAGGTATTTGCCGTGCCTGGCCGTACTACAGATAGTATGAGTATTGGTTGTAATAAACTTATTAAAACCCATCAAGCTAGGCTTCTCACAGGCGTAGAAGATTTAATTTATCAATTAAACTGGGATGTCAAAGAAAAACCTATTCAAACCCAATTATTTGTAGATTTAGAAGGAGATGAGAAACGGGTTTATGAAACACTCAAAAGCATGGGAAAAGCAGAGGTAGACAACCTTGCTTTAAGTTGTGAATTACCTACTTTTAAACTCAACCCTATTTTACTTAATCTAGAGCTTAAAGGTGTTTTACGCCCCTTACCGGGGAAATTATTTGAGGTGATATAAAAAAAATCCGCTCGTAGGCGGATTATTTTTTCTAAAGGTAACCTAATTTTTTGCGTACCCTATTTAAAACCTCGTTGGCAACTTTCTCGGCCTTTTTGGCTCCTTCCTCTAATATAGTGTCAAGCTCGTCGGTATTATTCATATAATAGGCAAATTTGGCGCGTTGGTCGGCATACTTTTCAAGTAGTAATTGATAAAGTTCTTTTTTAGCGTGGCCGTATCCATATCCCCCAGCCACGTAATTTTCTCGCATTGTGGCAATTTCATCATCATTAGCTAAGAGCTTATACAGGTTAAAAACATTGCAAGAATCTGGGTCTTTAGGGCTCTCTAGTGGAGTGCTATCGGTAGCAATACCCATCACTTGCTTTTTTAAAGCTTTATCTGTTTCAAATATATTGATATAATTGTTGCGTGATTTGCTCATTTTTTCGCCATCTGTACCAGGAATGTACTTGGTCTGCTCTTGGATTTTTGCCTCAGGAAGTATAAAAGTTTCTCCCATTTGGGCGTGAAAGCGAGAGGCAACGTCTCGCGTCATCTCTATATGTTGCAATTGATCTTTGCCTACTGGGACTAATTCGGCATCGTAGAGTAAAATATCTGCAGCCATTAGCATCGGGTAGGTAAATAAACCCGAGTTCACATCGGCTAAGCGGTCGGCTTTATCTTTAAAAGAATGGGCCAATGTGAGCCGTTGATAAGGAAAAAAGCAACTCAAGTACCATGTTAATTCTGTAGTTTGTGGGATATCACTTTGTCTGTAAAAAACCGTTTTTGAAGTGTCTAGTCCAAAGGCCAGCCAAGCGGCTGCTACGGCATAGGTGTTTTCTCTTAAAATACTTGGGTCTTTAATTTGCGTAAGTGTGTGCAAATTTGCTATGAATAAAAAAGACTCATTTTTATCATCATTAGCCATTTCAATAGCTGGTATAATGGCCCCTAATAAATTTCCTAAATGCGGCGTTCCTGTACTTTGAACCCCGGTAAGTATTCTAGACATAATAATTTTTTTTGTAAAGGTACTTTTTTTATAGAATTTGGTCTGAGCTTTTTTATATTTTTGAGCTATGAGAATTTTCAGCAAGTTAGCCGTTTTATTTTGGCGTATTTGGTTTTACTTATTGGTATTAATACCTATTGTAGTTTTATTGCCATTTTTACTCCTGTTTACGGCATCAGAACAATATTATAAACAATTTTTTATGCTTGCCCGTTGGTGGGCTTTATTCATTTTATATGGTATGGGGTTTTACCCAGAAATAAAGCGCCTACAAGTGCCTCAAAAAGATACGAGTTATATGTTTGTGGCCAACCACACTTCTATGCTTGACATCATGTTAATGCTTGCGGTGATTAGAAATCCATTTGTATTTGTTGGCAAGAAAGAATTGGCTAAATTTCCCCTTTTCGGATTTTTTTACAAACGCACGTGTATATTGGTTGATCGAAATAATATAAAAAGTAGGAAGCAAGTGTATGATTCGGCACAACGCAGATTGAATCAAGGAAATAGTATATGTATTTTTCCCGAAGGAGGCGTGCCAGATGATTTAAACTTGGTGCTAGATAGCTTTAAAGATGGCGCATTTCGGCTGGCGATAGAACACCAGATCGCTGTGGTTCCTCTGGTTTTTTATGATAACAAAAAGCGATTTCCTTATAGTTTTTTCAAGGGTAACCCCGGTAAACTACGCGTAGAAGTATTGCCATTCTTTGCTACGCAAGGTTTAAAAACTGAAGAAAAGACGATTTTAAAGCAACAGGTGAGAAAGGCCATTTTAAACAAGTTGACTGCAGATAAGGCTTAAAATTTCCAGTTGATACCGGTATACAATCCAAAAAGAAAAGGAGAGTAACCCGCGGTATTACCGGTATAGGTGTTAAGTTGGTATTTAAAGGTAGGCTCTAATTGAAAACGCATTTTTTCATTAAAATTATATCCCAAGCCAACTCCTAGATTGGTTGTAAAGCTTACATTGTTTAAGTTGTTTGCTTCTCCAAGGTTAATATTTCCTAAATCGCTATTAATTGCCACCTCATTTTTGTTTAATAAAAGTGTACTTGCCCCACCAATTAAATGAATGTTTATTTTTCGTTGTAACAAGGTATACTCTAATTCTAATGGAATTTCAATAAAGCCCATTTGTTGCTGAATATTTCCCGCAATATAGTCGCTAAAGCCTTGCACCCCCTGTGTCTGTTCAGGGTTGGGTACTACCTTTAGATTCATTGCAGTAGGGGTAGTGTTTACGTTACGTAAAGTGGCCACATTTTCGGCGCTGGCGGTAAAACCAATTTCCTTAGTCTTGTTGCCAACAACTACACGGTTTAATCCGCTTCTGATTTTAAAGTTAGTACTGATTTGATAACCAACTTGAATACCATAATTCATACTAATGGCTCCATCATTTTCATTGCTAGCAAATCTAGCATCAATTGGGTTTCCTTTGGCATTTAAATTACCAAAGTAAATCGGACTCATTTGTGGGGTAACAGACCAGCGGTTTTGAGTTGCTAAATGTTCAGCTTTGTTAAGTGTATGGTGCTGTTCTTTTGCTTTTTCCGTTAAGGCATTGGCTTCTTCTAAACTTTCTTCAAGCGGATTTAATATGCTACTTTCTACTAGGTCTAAAACCTCTTTTGGCTTTTGCTTTGTAAATGTGTTATTATTTTTAGTTTGAAGATCATTGACTGTTGAATTGGTGCTTGCAAATGTATTTTTGTTTACTTCATTTTTAGACGAAACTTTTAATTGTCTTTGATTTTCACCTTGGTTATCGATTTTCTCATTGCTCTTTGGTTGAGCAGCTGAGTAGATCGTTTTGGGTGGGTTCTTCCCTTGCTTAAACGCTGCGGTTTCTTGCTCTTGCTGGCTAATGCGCTTTTCGTTTTTAATTATTTGTTCTTCACTTGTGTTTTTCTGGTTATCGAAATGGGTTTTTGTATTGTTGAATTCTAGCTCTTTTTCCTCTGATGTTAATAGATTTTCTTTTGATTCATCTCTTAGCTTGGGTTCGCTTATTTCAACTTGAGAAGGACTGGTTTTAAAAAGTTGATTTTGAGTGTTAGAAAACCAATTTCCTGCGAGGAATGCTATTATTAGTATAGCCGCCAATCCGCCTAAGCGCCACCAAAAAAAAGCGGCTCTTTTTTTCTTTCTAGGGCTTAACTCCGTTTCTATGTTTTTCCAAACCTGATTTGATGGAGCAGCTTCAAAATCTTTGAATTTCTCTTGAAACAGTCTATCTATATGTTTTTTATCTTTCATTATACAGATTTTTGGTTGGTTAAGTTTTGATAAGCCTCTACCTTTTGCCTTAAAATTTGTCTGGCGCGAGCCAAATTAGATTTTGAAGTTCCATCACTTATGTGAAGCAATTCTGCAATTTCCTTATGTGAATAGCCGTCTAGGGCATACAAGTTAAAAACTAATCGGTAGCGATTGGGGAGTTCTTGAACAATTTTAAGTAAGAAGTCAAGCGGAAGATCATGGTCTTCTATTTCTTCTTCGGTTTCCTTTATCTGATTTTCATTAATAATTTCGAAAAAAGGCTCCTTGCGATAGGCTTGAAGGCAAGTGTTAATTACAATTCTTTTCATCCAGCCCTCAAAAGAACCTTTAAATTTAAATTGGTTTATCTTTTTGAAGATGGTAATAAATGAATCCTGTAAATGGTCTTCGGCCTCTTTGTAATTTCTGGCGTATTTTAAGGCTACGCTAAACAATTTTTGGTTATAGATATGATATAATTGTTCCTGAGACGCTAGGTCTTGCTTCTGGCATTGACGTATCAGGTTTTTAATCTTCATTATTCTAATTTTACAAAAACTTTTTTCTCTAAAAATAACGCCTTGCCTTCCTCAGATTCACCACTGTAAATTTCAAAATTGTAGAAATCTGTTCTGCGGGGGATAAATTCAAAAGTGGCTATTTTTAAGTCTTCTGTTAGGCAGTCTTGTTCGTTTGCAGAGTAGGAGGTGATTACAGCTAATTGTTGTTGCTGGTTGCCGTCGTAATAGTTAAAGCCAGCAAACATATGGCAGGTGGTTTTAGGTTGGTACTCCACCTCAATGTTAAAAGGCTCTCCAAATACTAACGTATCGGGTAAGTTTGTGCTGATGGCTGGCGCTAATTCAATATTAAAATCGTTTTCGTCTAAATCATCATTTAAACAAGCGGTACAAACAAGTAGTGCCAAAATTATAAAGCTGAAATAGCGTAATTTCCCTTTCATAAAAATAGTTATTTTTTAAATAGATGCAGCAAAAGTCTTTAGGTTGCGTAAACAAAAAAGACTGTTTGAGTTAATTTATTTTTTCAAGCTTAAAGATAAAAACAAGAAATAAAAATAAATTCAAACAGTCTAAGTAAAAAACAATAAAACTTGTTTTACCCTTTTGCTATTTTTATGGCATCGGTAATTTTTGTTTCAAGCTCTTCCATTAATTCAGGATTATCTTTCAATAGGTTTTTTACAGCGTCTCTACCCTGACCTAATTTGGTGTCTTCATAACTGAACCAAGAACCACTTTTTTTGATTATTTCGTAGTCTACACCCACGTCAATAATTTCACCTAATTTAGAAATACCTTCACCGTACATAATATCAAATTCGGCTGTTTTAAAAGGAGGGGCAACTTTATTCTTAACTACTTTTACTCTTGTCTTGTTACCCTTTACTTCGCTATTACTATCTTTAATTTGGGTAGATCTTCTAATATCTAATCGAACAGAGGCGTAAAACTTAAGTGCATTACCACCAGTTGTGGTTTCGGGGTTTCCGAACATGACACCAATTTTTTCACGTAATTGGTTAATAAAAATTACAGTACAATTGGTTTTGCTAATGGTAGAGGTTAACTTTCGTAGCGCCTGAGACATCAATCGGGCATGAAGTCCCATTTTAGAATCTCCCATTTCTCCTTCAATCTCACTTTTAGGTGTCAGGGCTGCTACAGAATCAACAACAATAATATCAATTGCGCCTGAGCGTATTAAATTATCGGCAATCTCTAAAGCTTGCTCTCCGTGATCTGGTTGCGATATGATTAGGTTTTCGATATCTACACCTAATTTTTCTGCATAAAACCTATCAAAAGCATGTTCTGCATCGATAAAAGCGGCAATACCTCCCACTTTTTGAGCTTCTGCAATTGCATGTAAGGTTAGTGTGGTTTTACCAGAAGATTCTGGACCGTAAATTTCGATTACTCTACCTCTAGGGTATCCACCCACACCCAAAGCCAAGTCTAATCCTAAAGACCCCGAAGAAATAGCATCTACATCTTGCACAGCCTGGTCGCTCATCTTCATTACGGTGCCCTTGCCGTAGGTTTTATCAAGTTTGTCTAAGGTAAGTTTAAGGGCTTTTAATTTTGCTTCTTTTTCGTTGTCTTTACTCATAATCTTGATTACTCTATTATTTCTTTTTTGAATTGATGCTAAAATACTACAAGTTTTGTATCATTACAATCTAAAACGCAACCTTTTTTAAAAGTTTGCATCTTAAACCAAAGACCATTTAAAGTGAAAACAAATAAAAAAACCGTTTTTTTACGTGGCTCTGAAAATAGCTTCACAATTATAGGAGGAGCCAAGATAGATGGTGGTTGACCGATTCGTTATGATACATAATTTTTTAAAATTAAATTATTAATAACGAATTAGCCATTCAAAAAAATACCCCAAACAGAAGTTTCGGGTATTTTTTTTATTTAAATGTTTACCTTTGCAGCTTTAACTTTTGTTCAACTTAAAATTAGTATAGCATGCAACTGTACAATAAACTAAGTGCGAAAGAAAGAGAAGCCTTGCTCGAAGAAGCGGGAGAAGACCGATTGACCATCTCTTTCTATCAATACGCCAAAATCGGCAATCCAGAACTTTTTAGAAACCACTTGTTTGTGGCTTGGGATGCACAAGAGGTCTTAGGGAGAATTTATGTAGCCCATGAGGGAATTAACGCGCAACTTTCTGTTCCCGCCAAGCGCTTTGATGAGTTTAAGGCGTTTTTAGACGGTATTTATTTTCTTAAAGATATTCGATTAAATATTGCGATAGAGCAAGATATGAAGTCTTTTTTAAAGTTAAAAGTAAAGGTGCGTGATAAAATCTTAGCAGATGGTCTTGATGATAAAACTTTTGATGTTACCAAGAAGGGTGAGCATGTTAATGCAATGAAATTTAATGAGTTGATAAGCAATCCCGATACTGTGTTGGTTGATATGCGAAATCATTATGAAACAGAAATAGGGCATTTTCAAGGGGCTATAACCCCAGATGTCGACACCTTTAGAGAATCATTACCTATAATTGAAGATGATTTAAAAGATTTTAAAGAAGAGAAAAACTTAGTGATGTATTGTACTGGTGGCATTCGCTGTGAGAAAGCTAGTGCATATTACAAGCACCGCGGTTTTAAAAACGTATATCAATTAGAGGGAGGAATCATTGAATATGCCAGACAAGTACGAGAGCAAAACCTTGAAAATAAGTTCATTGGTAAAAATTTTGTATTTGATCATAGGCGAGCCGAAAAAATTTCAGACGAAGTTATTGCCAAATGTCACCAATGCGGTGCAGCTTGCGATACCCATGTAAATTGTGCTAATGAAGCCTGCCATTTATTGTTTATTCAATGCCCTTCTTGTGCTGAAAAAATGAACGATTGCTGCTCAGATAATTGCAAAGAGATTCATGCCTTGCCCTATGAAGAGCAAAAAGCCTTGAGGAGAGGAAAACATAACAGCAACAAGATTTTTAAAAAGGGTAGATCTGAAGTCTTAAAATTTAAAGCATAAAGCTAAGGCCGACACACTAAAATTGTCGGCTTTTTTTGTGTTTAACAGCAGGTTTTGAGCTGAAGTAAGCCAAGTGCATTCAAATTAGAGCAATTCTGTTTTGACTAATAAGCTATTGCCTCAGCTTATTTTAGTATATTTATCCCCTAAAATAATTTAATATTAATCTACAACGCGCTTGCTTGGTTTGCGAGATTTTATCCGTAAAGAATAAAGGCAAGAGATTAGCGTTTCAATATATAAAAATCGTTTATGGGGTGTGAAAGTTGTTCTACAGGAAAAAACGGACAGCCAAAAGGATGTAAAAATAACGGTACTTGCGGTACCGATGGTTGCAATAAATTAAGTGTATTTGATTGGTTGGCAAACATGGATTTACCCAACGGTCAAGAAAAATTTCCTTATGTCGAAGTCCGGTTTAAAAACGGGCGAAAAGAATTTTTTAAAAACCAAGAGCGTATTAGCTTAAGTATGGGCGATATAGTTGCTGTAGAAGCATCGCCAGGACATGATGTGGGTATGGTAACCCTTACGGGGGAATTGGTTCGGGTACAAATGAAAAAGAAAAAGGTTAAACCTGAAAGTGATTCGGTTTTAAAAATATACAGAAAAGCAACGCAAAAAGACATTGATATTTGGCAAGAAGCTAGAGAAAGAGAAGAGGGCATCAAGGTACGTGCCCGTGAAATAGCGATACGCTTAAATTTAAAAATGAAAATTAGCGATGTCGAATTTCAAGGAGATGCTTCAAAGGCGACTTTTTACTATACCGCAGAAGAGAGAGTTGATTTTAGACAACTGATTAAAGAATTTGCTCACGAGTTTAGAACCCGCATAGAAATGCGTCAAATAGGATTTAGACAAGAAGCGGCCAGGCTAGGTGGTATTGGCTCTTGTGGTAGAGAACTTTGTTGTTCAACTTGGCTAACAGATTTTAGAAGTGTTACCACCTCTGCGGCCAGGTATCAGCAACTGTCTTTAAATCCGTTAAAACTCGCAGGACAATGTGGTAAGTTAAAATGTTGTTTAAATTATGAATTAGACGCTTACCTCGATGCACTTAAAGAATTCCCTAGACAGGACACTAAGTTACAAACCCAAAAGGGAACGGCAGTATGTCAAAAAATAGATATTTTTAAAGGGTCATTATGGTACGCCTATGAAGGAGAGTGGATGAATTGGTTTGAGCTTAAAACAGATCAAGTTAAAGAAATTATTCATGCAGCAAAAAACAATAAACCTGTTGCCAGTTTAGAAGAATTTGTTAGCGAAGAGCCTCAGGCTAAATCAGATAGGTTTGAAGATGCCGTGGGGCAAGATAGTTTAACCCGCTTTGATAAACCTAAGAAACAGCAGAAAAGAAAACCGCGTAAAAGCCGAAAAAGAAAACCACAAGCCAAGAAGAATAACCGAAATTTTAAAAAGAAAAAACCAGCTAAAAATGACTAATCTTTTGCGATTGCTCTTTATTGCTATTGGTATAAGCCTTTTTTCTTGTGATAAAAATAGGGTTTACGATACCTGGCAAACCGTACCACAAGTTGGTTGGCATAAAGATTCTGTTATGTCATTTCACCTGAAGAATGTTGACACTATAAGCAACTACAATTTGTTTATCAACTTGAGAGCAGACCAAAATTACCCTTACAATAATCTATTTTTAGAAACTAGTATTTCTTTTCCGTATGGCAAAGAAATTGTAGATACTTTAGAATATAAGATGGCCCATCCCGATGGTCGTCTATTGGGGCACGGAACTGGCAGTCTAAAAGAAAGTAAGCTTTGGCTGAGAGAAGAAGTTAGATTCCCCGAACAGGGTCAATATACACTAAAAATTAAACAACTTATGCGCGCTCAAGGCGAAATAGAACCCTTGGAATACTTGCCGGGAATAACCGAAATTGGCGTGCGCATTGAGCAGGTTACACCTTAAATATCTATAGAAAGTGGCTAAGAAAACAAAAAAAGAACACAAACAATCAGGATTTATTAAATACATTATAGGCTTTTGGTTACTTTTTTTAACCGGATTGTTAGCCGTGGTTATGTTTTTTTTACTGGCCAGCTGGGACGTATTTGGAGAAATGCCCAGTTTTGAGCAGCTAGAAAATCCCGAAACCAATTTAGCTACCGAGGTGTTCTCTTCAGATGGTAAAACACTAGGTAAATATTACAATGAAAATCGAACCCCTATCAAGTTTGAAGATTTGTCAGAAAATCTGGTTCAAGCCTTAATCGCGACAGAAGATGAGAGGTATTATAATCATTCTGGTATTGATGCGCGTGGTACAGCGAGGGCATTATTGTATATGGGGTCAAAAGGAGGAGCCAGTACGCTTTCTCAACAGCTGGCCAAACAACTTTTTCACGGTGAGGGGGCCAAAGACATACTGGGCCGCGTTACCCAAAAAGTAAAGGAATGGATTATCGCTGTTCGCTTAGAGCGAAGTTATACTAAAGAGGAAATCTTAGCGATGTACTTCAATATTTATGATTTTAATAATAATGCCGTAGGCGTGCGGTCGGCTTCAAGGATATATTTTGGAGGTAAAGAACCCCATGAGTTAAAAATAGAAGAAGCTGCTGTACTGGCTGGGATGTTTAAAAATTCAAGTTTATATAACCCAAGAAGAAACCCAGAAGGTGTTACTAACCGAAGAAATGTAGTACTTAAACAAATGGCAAAAGTGGGGTATATTTCTGAAGAAGAAAAAGATAGCCTACAAAAACTACCGCTTAAAATTAATTATCAGCCAGAGAGTCATCAATCAGGATTGGCAACCTATTTTAGAATGTTTCTGCGTGAATTTTTAAAAGATTGGGCAAAAGAAAATCCAAAAGAAGATGGCTCTACCTACAATATATACAGAGATGGTCTTAAGGTATACACGAGTATAGACGCTAAGATGCAAGCTTATGCCGAAGAAGCCGTACAAGAACATATGAAGAACTTACAGGCAGAGTTTGATAGGCAAAACAAAAAAAATAAAACCAAACCTTTTCGAGGTATTTCTCAAAAGAGTATCGATAATATAATCAATCGAGCCATAAAAAACAGCAGTCGCTATAAACAAATGCTTAAAAACGGTGCTAGCGAAAAAGAAATTCTGGCTTCTTTTAATGAGAAGACAGAAATGAGCGTTTTTACATGGAATAATCCGCGCCAAGAGAAAGACACTATTATGACCCCATTAGACTCTATTTATTATTATAAATCTTTTCTTAATACAGGAATGATGTCTATGGAGCCGCAAACCGGAGAAGTAAAAGCTTGGGTTGGGGGCATTAATTTTAGACATTTTAAATATGAGCACGTAAAGCAAGCAAGAAGACAAGTGGGCTCTACTTTTAAACCTTTTGTATATGCTACAGCGATCGATCAGTTGCAGCTATCACCTTGCTACGAATTACCCAATACACGCCACACCATACCCGCAGGATCACACGGGGTTACCGATGACTGGACACCCAAAAATTCCTCTGGAAAGTATGGTGGTATGGTAAATCTTAAGCAGGCTTTAGCCAATTCGTTAAATACCATTACAGCACGCCTAATTGATAAAATAGGCCCTGAACCGGTAATTGATCTCCTAGATAAGCTAGGCGTAGATACAAGTAATATAGATCCGGTTGCAGCTATAGCGCTGGGAAGTGTTGATTTAAGTGTATTCGAGATGGTTTCGGCTTACAGTACTTTTGCCAACAAAGGGGTGTACGTTAAACCTGTAATTGTTACGCGTATTGAAGATAAAAACGGGACTATTCTTTATCAACACGTTCCAGAAACACGTGATGTAATGAGTGAAGAAGCGGCTTATGTTACCATTAATTTAATGGAGGGGGTAACCCGAGGAGGTTCTGGTACGCGTTTAAGAACAAGTGGTTGGACACCCGAATATTATAAAAAAGTAGTTACCGGGCATCCCTATAAACTCACTAATCCAATCGCAGGAAAAACCGGTACTACACAAAATCAAAGTGATGGTTGGTTTATGGGAGTAGTTCCTAATTTGACTACTGGCGTTTGGGTAGGTGGAGAAGACCGTTCGGTGCATTTTTCTTCGATCACCTACGGTCAAGGGGCTACTATGGCATTACCAATATGGGGTTCTTATATGAAGAAAATATACAACGACCCCGAGCTGGATGTTTCAAAAGGAGATTTTGAAAAACCTGAAAATCTAAGTATTGAGGTAGATTGCGATAACTATAAAAATGGCGAAGAAGACCAACACGACGATACAGGGCCAGATATAGGCGAATTAGAATTATAACTAGATAAATTAGGGCGATGCTTTCAAGCATCGCCTTAATTTTTGATTGTTTATAGGGCAAATGTAAATCCATTTATTAGATTATCGGCTTCTTGTAACAATGCATATAATTTCGTACTTTTCGATTAAAATTGAAACGCCATGATAAATAAAACGGTAGCTAATGTGCAAGAAGCTTTAGCGGGAGTAAAAGACGGTATGACTTTTATGTTAGGAGGCTTTGGGCTCTCTGGTATTCCTGAAAATGCAATTGCAGAATTAGTAGCAAAAAACATAAAAGAAATTACTTGTATATCCAATAATGCCGGTGTAGATGATTTCGGACTTGGTCTTTTACTTAAGAAAAATCAAATTAAAAAAATGATTTCTTCTTATGTAGGAGAAAATGCCGAATTTGAACGACAAATGCTTAGCGGTGAATTAGAAGTAGAACTCACCCCACAGGGTACTTTAGCCGCCAAATGTCAAGCAGCTCAACAAGGTTTTCCGGCCATTTATACCCCCGCTGGTTATGGTACAGAAGTGGCACTAAATAAAGAAACGCGTATGTTTGACGGGAAAATGTATGTGTTAGAGGAAGCCTATAAGGCAGATTTTGCCTTTGTAAAAGCCTGGAAAGGTGATGAAGCAGGAAATTTAATCTTTAAAGGTACAGCCAGAAATTTTAACCCTAATATGTGTGGAGCGGCCAAAATAACCGTGGTTGAGGTAGAAGAACTTGTTCCGGCAGGTGAATTAGATCCCAATCAAATACATATTCCTGGCATATTTGTTCAAAGAATTTTTCAAGGAGAACGTTACGAAAAACGCATCGAGCAAAGAACCGTTAGACAAAAATAACCGGCAAAAGGCTAGCAAAGCCATTGTATAATTTTCAAAACCAAACAAATGTTAGATAAGAACGGAATTGCAAAACGAATAGCACAGGAAGTAAAAGATGGCTACTATGTAAATTTAGGGATTGGTATACCTACATTGGTTGCCAATTTTGTTCGTGACGATATAGCCGTAGAATTTCAAAGCGAAAACGGTATTCTAGGTATGGGTCCCTTCCCCTACGAAGGAGAAGAAGATGCCGATTTGATTAATGCAGGAAAACAAACCATTACCGCTCTACCTGGAGCAAGTTTTTTTGATTCGGCTACGAGTTTTGGTATGATACGTGGCCAACACGTAGACCTTACGATATTGGGAGCCATGGAAGTCGCAGAAAATGGCGATATCGCCAACTGGAAAATACCAGGTAAAATGGTAAAAGGCATGGGCGGTGCTATGGATCTCGTGGCTTCAGCCCAAAATATTATTGTTGCTATGATGCATACCAATAAAGCAGGCCAATCAAAATTATTAAAAAAATGTTCACTTCCACTAACAGGAGTGGGGTGCGTGACCAAAATAGTAACAAATTTGGCGGTAATTGAGGTTACTCCCGCTGGCTTTAAATTACTCGAAAGAGCACCAGGAGTAAGCGTAGAAGAAATTCAAAAAGCAACCGAAGGCAAGTTAATCATCGAAGGCGATATCCCCGAAATGAAAATTTAGTTTTGGGCGCCTCTCAATGTTCATTGAGACCGCGCTATTCGCTGTATCTTTTTCGTCCATTTTTAGCATAAAAAATGGACGAAAAAGGATGCCGCTACTATCGCTGGCGCAGTATATCTACCACAATTTAACTTGAGAGCTAGAATTTTTAATTTTTGTCTCAAGCAATCCAGTTCTAGCATAGAATATGACTCACACCTCTCCTTATCTTGATTTTGCCCCATTTTATTAGTACAGATAATTAACAATAATACCTTATAAAAACTATAACAAGTTTTCAAGCAATTTTACACTAAAAAAGCTATAACTTTCACTCAAAAGAGCCTATGGAAACTAGTATTTACGATTTTACCGCAAAAACTATTCAGGGTAAAGAAATATCTTTATCAAAGTATAAAGGTAAATGGTTAATTATTGTAAACACCGCAAGTCAATGCGGATTGACACCGCAGCTAAAAGGGCTTGATGAATTGTATCAAAAATATAAAAATCAAGAATTGGTTATTTTAGGTTTTCCTTGCAATCAATTTGGAAATCAAGAACCCGGCGACGCTAAAAGCATACAAGAAGGCTGCATGCTTAATTATGGTGTGAGTTTTCCTATGTTTGATAAAGTGAAAGTTAATGGTCCCAGTGCACATCCTATTTTTAAATTCTTAAAAAAAGAACAAGGCGGTTTCCTTACAAATGCTATAAAATGGAATTTCACTAAGTTTATTGTAAACCCGCAGGGTAAACCCATAAAACGCTTTGCCCCTACTTCAAAACCAGAGAAGCTCGACGCTTATTTGGAGCGTAAAATAAGTCCTATTTTAAAAAAATAAAATAAAGGTTGCTTGTGAAAATCTTCGCAATCAACCTTTATTTTCTCTATTTTAATTTTGATTAAAAACTATAAATTACGTTGGCATATATATTTCTCCCAGGTCGGGCTATATTGTTCCAGTCTGAAAAGGTGGAGTAGTTAGTGTCAAATAAATTCTCAGCTCCAGCTTTAAGAATAAGTTTTTGTTGCTCGAAATATACAATTTTAGATAAGGCAAGATTTACTATGCCATATTCCGGGGTCTTGTTTTCTCCAAATTCTGGACTGTAAGCAGACTGTTCAGTTGCGGCTTGAAACCCTAATTCGGCATAAAAGGTATCATATTTATATCTTAAACTAGCTTCAAACGTTAGCGGTTGAATCAAGGGCAAATTATTTTTCTCATCGTCTTGCCCCAATCTATAAATTAGTTTTGCCTGCGAACTAAATGCTTTAGAAATATTATAATTTGCACTTAAGTCTGTGCTCCATAACAAGGCATAATTAATCTGTTCATAAACTTTTACACCATTAATACCGATATTCATGGGAGATAAACTTGGGTCTGGTCTACCAATAATATAATCGTTGATGTGATATAGAGCCGTGTTAAAATTAACTTTAAACTGTTTCTTTTTGTATTGAGAAGCCCAGCTTATCTCTTTAGATTTTTCATTTTTCATATTAGGATTGCCAATGTAATCAAAGCCATCAAAACTATTAAAGAGGTAATTCCCATAAGCCTCAGAAACGCTAGGGGCCCGTTCACCATAACCAAACCCTAAGCTATGTTTCCAGTTATTCTGCTTAAAGTCTACAGCTAGAGCCGTATTTATTAAAAATCGGGTTTTGCTCGAATTCATATCTGGATAAAAAATACGCAAACTGGCCAGACCAAACTCATCTTGTATTGAATTGTGATGTACTCCCGCCCCTAGACTAAAATCAGCTGAAAAGTGCTCATTAAAATAATACTTGTCTTGGGCAAAGATTCCCGCATAAATGGTATTTACATCAGGCCAAGTGAGCATAAACATTTCTTTCTCGTTGGGGTTATCGGGGTACATAGTCATTTCGGCTATAGAGTTGTTAAAATGACTATTGATAGATAAATTCCAATTATGGTTTTCTTTTGCACCCATTAACTTTGAGTACATGCCCCAGGTTTTACTCCATCCAGGCATATCCATCCTTATGGGAACCACAGGACGTTTTGAATCATCCATAATATGGGTAACATCATTATAATATACCTTGCTTTTCCAAGAAGAAAAAAAGGAGTTTTCAGATGTGTGAATGTACTCTAGCGAGCCGATATAAGCACGTGCCAAAGAAACATCCATCGGTAAGGCGGGGTAGCCTACATCTCTAGCTTCATCAAAAATAAGAGAAGCTTCAAGCTTGTTATTTTGATCTAATTTAACCCCAGAAGTAAAAGAGAAATTATACTTAGTAAATTGAGAATATAGTATTTCTTCACCTCCACCAGCATCATAATTTTCTGCATCTCTATACATAATATCAACATCTGTAAAAAAATTATCTGTACCATATTGTACAGCTGCTCCAAGTACTTTTTGCTGGTTTACACTTTCAAAACCAGATTGCAAATTGGCTTTTAGACCCGATTCGCCATAACCGGTTTTTTTACGTTTTAAATCGATTGATCCGCCAATGGTTACACCATTTTCTGCTCCCGCTTGCCCTCTTTTAATATTGGCTTTTGAAAGATTAGATATTTCTACATAAGAAGTTATAGGGTCCATTTTATCGGTGCAAGCACCATAAATACGCATTCCTTCAATGGTTACAAGGTTACGTTCTGAACTCATTCCTTGTATCATAGGTTCCCAGGCATAAGCACCTCTTTTAATAAAGTTAACAGCATTAGACTCCTGCAGGTAACTTTCTAAACTGGCTAATGATTTATTTTCGGTGTGATTTTTATGCTGGTTGCTACTTAAAAGAATCACCTCTTCTAATATCTCTGTTGAAGCTAAACTATCGAGCTGCTGGCTTTGTGCTATGGCATTGAAGCCCATCAAAGCACAGACAAGCGTAAAACTGAATTTAATCATAGCTTTTGAATTTGTTTCGAGGTTAAACCCAATTGAATTTAACCTCGAAAAATTAATTTAAAACTCTACCTCAAAGTATAAGCTAGAGGCTTCATTACTACCAGCAACGGCTTCGCCTTTTATAATTTCGCCACTTTCATTGGCTACTTGCAAATTGATTTTCCAATAGCCTGTCATGGTAAAACTTACTTTACCTTCGTAAAAACCTTGTCCGTTTACTTGGTACAAATCTTGGTTGTTAGGAGAATCGTGATTACCCATACTAGGCATGCGGGGATCAATTTTAATATGGTAATTGTTTACGCTTGTAAAATTCATCATATCCTCCATTTTAAATAATCCTGCTCGCATATCATTTACCGCTACCTGAGGATTTCTTGGGTCAACCATAGCTAAAACATATTTTTGGTTGTCGCTACCCATAAATACAGTAACACGTTGTTTTTGGGCTGGCTTAACATATACTTTATCTGAAGCTGTGAAAGGTGTACCGTCAATACTATAGTCAAAGTTTAACTCCCAATATTCGTCATCGTTACTGGCCATTTGAAATACTAAATACCCTTGGTATAAAGTCTCTTTTGCAGGCGATTTTACAATATTAGAATTAGGGCAGCTATGCATCTTACTAGTCATATGCATAATAGGCATCCACGAGATATCGGCATTAGTAATTAATTCGTCTCCAGATTTAATTTGAAGATAAACTTCATTATAGCCTTGCTCTATTTCACCGGTTGTAGTGTAAAGTAAAATTTCGTGATTGTTGGCATTAATGGTCTGTACCAATACTAGGTTTTCGGTTTCATTTATGGGTGTCGCAATACCATCATCATCAGATGAGCAGGCGCTAAGTAGAATCATCGCCAAAAGGCTGAAATATTTTAATAGTTTCATTGTATAAATTTTTTGATTTGATAATAGGGTTCCTTGCAAAAGATTGGTTTCTTTTGTTCAAAGGATAATTTTCAAAAGCTTAATTATACAATGGGAGGCGGCTTAATATCGGTTATTTGTAAGAAGCGATAGAGGTTGTTATAGCCTTTACTAACCGGCTTTTTGATTTCTGAAAATAGTATAGGAGAAGCAGAATCATTGTACCAAAAGAATACTAGTTCTTTATCTAAAAAATCTAAATAAGCAGGTTTTTCTTTAGACGAATTAGATTCTATCAATTTAGATAATTCACATTTTCCATTACAAGCCAATTTTGGCCTGTCTTTATTGATACAAAATAGCTCAACAAAACTGTTGGTATCAACAAAATAAAAACTGAGCATAAAAGCACTTTTTACACTATTGGAAGTAACCAAAAGGGTAAAAATTAAGACTAATATGGAATGCTTCTTTTTCACAGGGTAAAGATAATGATGAAAAAGAAATGGGGCACTGACAAAAGTCACATTTATTTACGTACTTGTTTTAATTGTTTGGTGAGGTGGTTGTGCGTTAAATAATTCAGCAGAAGAGTTCACCTACAAATAGCTTTTTTCCTAAATTGGCATAGCTTTAATTAAATCTTGAGTATACTGCTTTCGCGGATTTTTGTAAATGGAATCAGGATCGCCGCGTTCAACAATCTTACCTCGATTCATAACCAGAAGTTGATCGGCCATATATTTAACGACACTTAAATCGTGCGAAATGAATAAATAGGTAAAACCAAAATCTTCTTTTAATTCATTTAATAAATTGAGCACTTGAGCTTGCACCGATATATCTAATGCCGAGACCGATTCATCACAAATTATCAACTCTGGGTTTACGGCAATCGTTCTGGCTATACCAATACGCTGACGTTGCCCACCACTAAACTCGTGAGGGAATCTATTAAAATATTTTTGGTCTAATCCCACCCGATTAAGCAAATAAAGCGCTCTGTCTTTACGTTCTGCTTTATTCTTATAAAGACCGTGTACCAGCATAGGCTCCATAATAGCCTGACCTATAGTAAGACGCGGATTCAACGAAGAGAAAGGGTCCTGAAAGATCAATTGAATTTTTTGTCGTAGCTTTTTTTGCTCCTTCTTAGGTAAAGAAAATATCTCTTTTCCTTTATAATACACTTGTCCGCTGGTCGCTGGCGTCAATCGCAAAATCAGATCGGCTAGAGTAGATTTGCCACAGCCAGATTCACCTACCAAGCCTAAAGTTTCGCCTGCATAAATTTTAAAGTTCACCGAATCTACAGCGGTAAATTCCCGTTTGCTTCCCCATAGACCCGTTTTAGTGATAAAAACCTTTTTTAAATTTTTAGCTTCGAGTAAAGGAGCTTGGGCATAAATAGTTTTATGCTTCTCCTGTCTATCTTCTCGAGTTTCAATGGCAAGATTTAATTGGTCTTGTAAAATATCTTCTACCGTTGGGAGTCTTTTTAAGCGAACATCTGTTCTTGGTTTTGAGAGTAATAGAGCACGAGTATATTGGTTTTGTGGGTTTTTGAATAGCCTCTGGGTTTCATTGACTTCTAATATTTTGCCTCTATACATCACAGCTACCCGGTCGGCAATTTTAGAAACCACTGCCAAATCATGAGAAATGAATAAAATACTCATTTGAGTCTCTTGTTGAATCTCTTTTAATAGGAGTAGAATTTCATTCTGCACCGTTACATCTAAAGCAGTGGTTGGCTCATCGGCAATAAGTAGTTGGGGTTTACAGGCAATGGCCATAGCAATCATAACGCGTTGTTTTTGTCCGCCACTAATTTGGTGCGGATATGCCCTATAAACACGTTCTACATCGGGAAGCTTTACTTGTTTAAAAAGTTCTAAAGTTTTTTGCTGAGCTTGTTTAAAGCTTAGGTTGGTGTGTTGAGCAAGTATTTCTACCACTTGTCTGCCGCATCGCATAGCTGGATTTAGACTGCTCATAGGTTCTTGGAATATCATTGCGATTTGTGCTCCGCGTAAGTTTTGAAACTCCTTCTTTGGTAGGTCTAATAGTTCTCTATTATTAAATTGTATACTGCCCTTTTTAATTTTCGCCTGCTTGCTTAATAGTTGCAAAATGCACAAACTAAGTATAGATTTTCCAGATCCAGATTCTCCTACCAGTCCAACAATCTCATTTTTTCCTATTTCTAAATCAATGTTTTTTAAAATAGGGGTATAAGAGGTTTTCTTAGTGGTAAAACCGAGACTGAGCTGTTTAATTTTTAATAAAGATTTGCTGGCTTCCATGGGTTAAATCCGTAAAGTCTACACGCAATAAAAATAACAAAATAAAGGCAGCTATCGGTTTTAGACACTTTTTATTTCTTCAGGGTCTAAAAGACTTTCTCCTTTAAACTTTAAAATAATCTGGGCAGTGGCCACTACATCTCTTTCACAATAATTTTTTATTCGTGCTATATTTTGTTCTTCGTAAAATACGCGAGCTACTTCATCGCCAGAGATATCTGATTTTGGCGAGGGAATGCCCAAGACGTGGGTGAGTAAGTTAAGTGAGGTATAATGCTTGTAGTCTCCGAATTTCCAAAGTTCTAGGGTGTCTAAATGGGGCACTTCCCAAGGTTTTTTACCAAAAAGATTGAGTTTGTCGGGTAGCGCGATACCTTGAATTAGCATTCTTCGTGCTAAGAAAGGAAAATCAAATTCTTTGCCGTTATGGGCGCACAGTAACTGGTCTTTTTTATCGAAATGCTGAGTGATTAGGTTGTTGAAAGCCGTTAATAATTCAGGTTCGCTGCCAGTAAAGCTAGTGACTCTGAACTCCCTTTGCGGATGAATTAAAAAATACCCTACAGACAGACAAACTACTTTCCCGAATTCTGCCCAGATTCCTGCCCTTTCATAAAAGTCTTCTGCCGAAATATCTTCTTGGCGTTGATAACGTGATTTTTTTTCCCAAAGCGATTGTACTTTAGGAGGTAAATGTTCAAATTTTTCAACTTCAGGGACGGTCTCTATATCTAAAAATAAAATTTTAGACAGCGGGATATGGTTTAACATCAGCTTAGTAATTAAGTGATTAAGTTACAATATTACCCGATGCAAACAAAAATTTTTTATCTAGTGATACAAAAGTTTTATTGCTCGTCTTCTAAATTATCGTGAATAATACCCAAGCGCTTGGCCCTCTTTTCCCAGTTTTTTCTAGCCAGATGCTGCATATCTTCTGTACTGTCGCTTTCATCCATAATTTCTAAACCGAGTAGGGTTTCAATTATATCTTCCATCGTAATAATTCCTACGGTGTTTCCATATTGATCGGCTACTACGGCTAAATGAGCTCTTTTTTGTATGAAAAATTCAAATAATTTAGGAATTGGGGTGTGGCTATAGGTTAGCAATACATCTCGTTTTAGACTTTCAAGATGTAATGCGCCTTTATCTTGAATCATATGTTCTAAAATCTCATCCTTGAGTACAAAACCGGTTATATTGTTGGGTTGGTTATGGTAGACTGGAATTCTAGAAAATTTAAGTGTAGGATGTTCTGAAATAAAGTCTGCTACGCTTTGTTCTTCATTGGCAATCATAGCTACCGAAAAAGGAGTCATCACGTCTTGCGCCATAACCGATTTAAAAACTAGTAAATTCTTAATAAAGGTGGTTTCATTCTCTTTAAAAACGCCTTCTTTTTCGGCTTCATCTGTAATGGCTATAAATTCTTCCCGACTCATGGTATTAGCATGAGCAGAATTTCCTATAAGCTTTGTAGTGAGTAAAAGTAACCATAAGATACCGGTATATTTTAATGGAAAGATAAGAATTTGTAAGGTAGTGGCCGTGAACTGGCCTAAATGCTTCCAATAACTAGCTCCTATGGTTTTAGGAATAATTTCTGAAAGAATTAAAATTAAAACGGTCATTATTGCCGATACTAAACCAACAAAATTTATTCCCAATACTTGGTAATCTATACCTTGTTCTAATGCAAGAATAGCCGCTTGATTACCCACTAAAATGGCACCAACAGTATGAGCTATAGTGTTTACGGTAAGTATAGCTGTTAAAGGAACATCAATGTCTTTTTTAAAGCTGGCTAGTGTGGTAGCATACTGTTTTCCCTCGTTTTTTTTAAGGCGTATATGAGTAGGGGTAAAACTCAAAAGAGCAGCTTCTAAAATAGAGCATAAAAAAGAAGCCAAAATAGAAACTAGGGCATAAACTATTAATAAGGTCATTAAAAATGAATTTTCTGAAAAATAAGACAAATATAGAATTTACTCAACCTATTTTTCACAAATTTAGCAAAACCTAATCGCTATTTTGGCTCTTGGTTTATCAGCTTATTGCTTTTTGCCATTTTTGGGCCAATTCTAATTGCGCCAAAGCTTCCACGTTATAATCGTCTTCTTCGTCATAAAAAAGTATTTGACGCTGCTGTAATTGATTTTTAAGCAACAATACAATTTGCTCTATACCTTTTTCTTTGCTTCTTATTTGTTTTAATTCGCAAGTAGATCCGGTTAAACCAAAACTTTGAATTTTTAAATTTTCTTCATCTAAATTTCCGTAAATGAATATTTGTTTTGCACGGTTTATACCTAAAAACAATTTGGTGTTTATTTCTAATTCGTCTAAATCGAGATTTATTTGGGCGGCTTTTTGTCTGATTTTCTTTTGCCAAATAGCATTATTTTTCTTTTTAATGATTATGGTATAAAACATAGGACCTATGAAGGCGAATAGCAGTACTATTCCTAATAAAACAGAGGATTGATCCATGGTTCTTATGCTCCTAAAAAGAGACTTTTATTTATAGTTTATTTAATTCCGTTATAGAAAGATTGGTTAGGTAATTATGATATCAGGCTAATACCTGCGGAAAATAGTACTATAAAAAACTATGGAAGGGGAAAAGAAATACACCTAATAAATTCCTTTTATCTGAGAATAAAAAGGAACTTTGGGTAGAGGGTTTAAAAGTTAATAGTCGTTTTGACTTCGAAACTGTTAAGGCATTAAATAAATTGGAGTTAAGAAAAGGTTCAATTTCGTCTCCAAGTGGGGCTTGAACCTCATCTATCGGTAAGCCTTGAAATGAGTGCTGATAATCTTGTGAAAAAAAGTGTTTTTTTTCTTGATTATCTTGAGGTAAAAGAATGTTTAAACTGGGTGTAGCCGCTATTCCTACTTGATGGAATACCGAAACTAAAAAAAGCCAGTATAAAAACAATTTTTTCATACTGGCCTGTGAGCTAAAATCGTGCCAATTTTTACTGTATTAATTGAACCGCTTGTTTGGCGAAATAACTCGCTATAAAATCGGCACCTGCACGTTTTATGGCGGTGATTTGTTCTAGGATGACAGCTTCTTCGTCTAACCAACCTTTTTCGGCGGCAGCTTTAATCATCGCGTATTCTCCGCTAACTTGGTATACAGATATGGGTGTAGTTAACTCATTTCTTAGATCTCTAACAATATCTAGATAGCAAAGTCCAGGTTTCACCATTACGATATCTGCACCTTCCTCGACGTCCATTTGAGCCTCTCGGATAGCTTCAAGCCGATTGGCAGGATTCATTTGATAGGTTTTTTTGTCTTTAGGAATGTTTTGTACGTCTACGGGCGCCGAGTCTAAAGCATCTCTAAAAGGGCCATAAAATGCAGAGGCATACTTGGCGCTATAACTCATAATTCCCGTATGGGAGTAGCCTGCTTCTTCAAGGCGCTGACGCATTACCAAAATACGACCGTCCATCATATCGCTTGGCGCAACAAAATCAGCTCCAGCTTGGGCGTGAGATAACGCCATATCGGCCAAAAATTCTACAGAAGGGTCATTTTGTATTTGTCCATTTTCAACGATACCGTCGTGACCGTAAATAGAATAAGGGTCTAGTGCTACATCGGTCATAACCAACATTTCAGGTACCGTATCTTTTACTGTCTTTATGGCACGTTGCATTAATCCGTTTTGGTTTAAAGCCTCCTTGCCCGCATTGTCTTTTAAGGATTCTTCAACTTTTACAAATAATAGTACAGATTGAATTCCTAATGACCAAAGGGTTTTTATCTCTTGCGGCAATTGATCTAAGCTGTAGCGAAAATAACCTGGCATAGAAGCAATTTCTTCTTTTTTGTTTTTACCTTCTACCACAAAAATAGGAGCTTGAAAATCGTTTGGTGATAGGTTAGTTTCCTGAATTAGGTTACGTACCGCTTGATTTGTTCGGGTACGTCTATTTCTTATTAATGGGAACATAATGATTTATTTTTGTTTTACGTTTACACCCAATTTCTTGGATTTTTTAAAACGTGAATTAATTTTTCTTCATCACTACCAGTAGTTGGTTGGTGATCATATTGCCATTGTACGTGAGGCGGTAGGCTCATTAATATACTCTCTATACGACCATTTGTTTTTAAGCCAAAAAGAGTTCCTTTATCATGAATGAGATTAAACTCAACATACCTGCCACGCCTTATTTCTTGCCACTCTCTTTGGGCATCGGTGTAAGGTGATTCCTTTCTTTTATTGACTATGGGGAGATAGGCATCTAAGAAACTATCTCCAACTTGAGTAACAAATTGATACCAGTCTTCTATGTTTTTTTTAGGTGTAGATTTTAAATAATCAAAAAACAATCCACCTATACCTCTAGCTTCATGACGGTGGGTATTCCAGAAATATTCATCACATTTCTTTTTGTATTCGGTATACAAACTTGATCCGTGAGAATCACAAGCTTTTTTACAAATTTTGTGAAAGTGATTGGCGTCTTCTTCAAAGAGGTAGTAAGGGGTTAAGTCTTGGCCTCCACCAAACCATTGATCTATAATTTGACCTGATTTGTCATACATTTCAAAATAGCGCCAATTGGCATGAACGGTAGGAACCATTGGATTTTTAGGATGAATAACTAAACTTAAGCCACAAGCAAAAAAATCTACGTCTCCTACTTTGAAATACTTTTGCATTGCTGGAGCTAGGGGCCCATGCACAGCCGAAATGTTTACACCGCCTTTTTCAAAGACTTTTCCGTTTTCGATTACACGTGTTCTGCCACCGCCGCCTTCTTTTCTTTCCCACTGGTCTTCTTTAAACTTTGCCTTGGTGTCAATCTCCTCTAAAGCTTGAGTAATCTGGTCTTGCAATTCTTGTATGTAAGCTAAAAAACTTTTCTCGCATATTTAATTTTCTAAAAAAACAAGCCGATTTTTGTTTAACTCAATATCAGCGGCTTTGGTTATTTTTACGGCTTGGTCTGTTTCTCTGTTTAATAATTTTAATAGCTGATCAGTAGTGTTTGTGGTATAATTGGCTTCAAATAGACGAAGACCAATACTATTATTATGTAAATCCATTGCCTTTTCAAGCGGTTTGTTGGGGGCAATTTGTTCGTGTAAATCGGTTATGGTTTTAGCCCAATTTACAGCTTTTGATACATTTTCATTTTTTTTATAAACTTTTTGAGCAATTAAAAAACTCCATAAAGCGTGTCTAAACGCATTGGCAGGAGTATTTAAATGGTGTTCGTTACCAAACCGGGCTTGTGCCAAATGAATAGCCAATTGTGTAGCCCGGTAGGTAGGAATAATATAAAAAGGGCGCACTATAAAAACCTTTACAAGTTGTAATATTTGTCTTGGTCTCAGTCTTGAAAGTTTACCCGGTAAGGCCATAGTTAAGCTTTGTATTCTTTTACAGCATCAACAAATGCCTGTGCATTTTCAACTGGTATGTTTGGCAAAATACCATGCCCTAGATTAACAATGTATTTGTCTTTTCCGAAATCATTAATCATTTGATGGACCATCTTTTTAATTTCTGCAGGTGGTGAAAAAAGACGCGAAGGGTCAAAATTACCTTGAAGCGTGATGCTGCCATTGGTAAAAGCTCTTGCGTTTTGTGCAGAACAGGTCCAGTCTACTCCTAAAGCCGAGGCTCCAGATTTACTCATCTGGTCTAATGCATACCAGCAGCCTTTTCCAAAAGCAATTACCGGAGTTATATCTTTTAAAGCATCGATAATTTGCTGGATATATTGCCAAGAAAACTCATTGTAATCTACGGGTGATAGCATACCTCCCCAAGAATCAAAAATTTGAACTGCATCTACCCCAACTTTTACTTTTTGTTTTAAATAAGCTATAGTTGTGTCGGTTATTTTTTGCAATAGTGCATGGGCAGCCAAGGGTTGTGTAAAACAAAATTGTTTTGCTTTATCAAAATTCTTAGAACCCTGCCCTTGAACAGCATAACATAAAATGGTCCAAGGCGAACCAGCAAATCCAATTAAAGGAACTTCTTGGTTCAATGCTAATTTGGTCATTTTAATGGCGTCAAAAACGTAATCTAATTCTTCCTCTACGTTGGGTACAATCACTTGTTCTACATCTTTAGCACTGCGAATAGGATTGGGTAACCAAGGGCCAACGCCAGGTTTCATTTCCACCTCAATATTCATAGCTTGGGGTATAACTAGGATGTCACTAAACAAAATGGCAGCATCTGTTCCCACTTGATGTATGGGCATTACGGTTATTTCTGTAGCGAGTTCAGGAGTTCTACAACGGGTGAAGAAATCATACTTTTCTTTAAGCTTCATAAAGTCGGGTAGGTATCTTCCTGCTTGACGCATCATCCATACCGGAGGGCGCTCTACCGTTTCTCCTTTTAGTGCACGTAAAAATAAATCGTTTTTTATCATAGTAAATACTTCCGTAAAGGAAATTTTAAGGGTTTAAAATGTTGAAGCAAAGATACATATTATAAGAGTTTTAAGTGATTTAAACCCAGCTTTAATATGGTTTTTGCTTTTTTGTAATCTTATGCTTAAAATATTTTATGACCGTTGCGATAAGCGCTTCGACTGTAGGTTTTTCGGCTATAATAATATTTTGAGTGTGTGTTTTGAGTGCCTCGGCTGTCGTGGTTCCTATGCAAAAAGCCACAACATCTGACTTTAGTTGATTTCTTTGAAGGTAGCTATTGACCCCACTCGGACTAAAAAACAAAATTGCGTCAAAATCTGTTTCAAAAGATCTTGGATTTAAACTAGTATGGTAGGCGGTAACTTCGGTAAATTTAATGTTGTTCCGTTTCAGTCCTTCCGGCAGAGTGTCACGCCGTATACTGCTGCAAGGAAAATAAAAGTGTACATCTTGGTGTTTTGCTTTAATTTCTTCTAGAAGGTCTACAGCGTAATGTTTCCAACATATAACAGATACTCCTGCCTCCTTTAATAGCGCTGCTGTTTTTTCACCTACCACATAGGCTTTTTTAATGTTGGTTTTATCTTTTATTGCTTTGAATGAGTTCTGACTGGTAATTATGGCATGCTCAATGTTCGCAGGAAGCTTTGCATCTTGATTGGGTACGATTGCAATACTAGGATAATGCGTTAAGAAAATTTTATTTGTCTTAAACGTAAGACATTGCTGAGGTAAAAGCAATTTTGTACTTAATACGTGGTAATTAGCCATGGCAAATTACTAATTAAGTTCCTGCTTTATTTTTCGCATCAATTTTTCGCCTCCCTTTTTGAGTATTTCGGTAGCAAGGTACTTTCCGGCAAAACTAACTTCGTGAGATTTTATAATTGCTCTTTCCTCTAGCTTTTTCTTACCGTCTAGACTAAACAAAGCACCGATAAATTCGATTTCATGCTCGTTTTTAAATTTTGCATAAGCTCCTATAGGAGCAGTACAACCGCCTTCTAAAGTGCGCAAAAAATCTCTTTCAATTTGTACACAGGTGGCGGTTTTTTTATCGTTTAATTGCTGGGTAGCTTCGATAGCAAATTCTTTATCTTCTCTAGCTACAACCAGCATAGCTCCTTGTGCAGGAGCTGGAATCATCCAGTCGAGATTAACAAACTCATCGGGCTTTAAATCGATGCGCTCTAAGCCCGCTGCGGCAAAAATAGCTCCGTGCCACTCATTATTCGCTAATTTTTCTAGGCGAGTGTTTACATTGCCACGTAAATTAACAATTTGGTGGTACGGGTATTGGTGTAACCATTGGGCTTTTCTTCTAAGGCTACCCGTAGCGATTACTCCTTTTTTAGAATCAAAATCTAAACCTTTATGTACCAAAATATCTTGAGCATTTGCTCTTGGTAAAACTGCGGTTTGAATGATGCCTTGCGGTAAAGCGGTAGGTACATCTTTCATGGAGTGTACTGCTATATCAATCTCATCCTTAATCATCGCAATATCTAGGGTCTTGGTAAAAATACCGGTAATCCCCATCTCGTATAGCGGCTGATCTAAATTTAAATCACCAGTTGATTTTACAGGTTTTAATTCGGTTTTATACCCTAAATTCTCCAATTGTTTTTTTACCAAATTGGCTTGCCATAGCGCCAAAGAACTATCTCTGGTACCTATACGAATACACTCTTTCATAATTTTTGATTAGGAGTTGATTTTTTCTAGTTGAAAAACCTTTTGTATGAGATCTAAACTTGCATCTGATGTGTCTTGCTCACCTTTTAAATGACTGGCAAATTGATTCATTATTTTCTGAATAATGCGGTTGCTTACAAGTTCTGCATGCTCGTTATTGAAGTTGTTTATCTTTTTGCTTTGAAAATCAATTTCTTCGTCCTTAATTGTTTTTAACTTTTGCTTTAATGCCTTAATGGTTGGGGCAAATTTTCGGCTTTCTAACCAAGCGTTAAAGTCGGCTTTTACTTCATCAATAATAGCTTCTGCTTGAGGAATAAACTCTTTTCTTTTGGCCAACGTATCGTCTGTCATTTGTGAGAGATAATCTAAATGAACCAAACGCACATTTTTTAAATCGGTTACATCATCCGATACATTTTTAGGAATAGATAAATCTAAAATTAAAAGATCCTGTTCAGCGTGAATAAGTTCTTTAGATATGGTGGGCCTTTGAGCTCCAGTCGCCACAATAAGAATGTCTGTTTTTCTTATTTCAGATTGTAAATCGGCATGATCTTTAACAATTAAATCAAACTTACCCGCAACACGCTCAGCTTTATCTTTGGTACGATTTATTAGAGTAATGCTTTTATTTTTGGTGTGCTTTACCAGATTTTCACAAGTATTTCTGCCAATTTTACCTGTACCAAAAAGCAATATATTTTTTTCTGATACGTGCTTTACGTGTTGTAAAATGTAGTGTACAGAAGCAAAAGATACCGAAGTGGCTCCAGATGATAAGTTGGTCTCGCTCTTTATACGTTTGCTTGCTTGAATAACTGCATTGGCTAAACGTTCTAAAAACGGATTGTCTAAACCGTATTTTTTACTCACTCGAAAAGCTTCTTTCAACTGACTAATAATCTCAAAATCACCAACAATTTGACTGTCTAAACCAGTACCCATCCTAAATAAATGGCTAATGGCTTCTTGATTTTTATAGACATAGGCCACTTCTTCAAATTCTTCTACGGTACCCTGCGTGTGTTTGCACAGCAATTTGATGAGTTGAAATGGATGCTCGGCAAACCCATAAACCTCTGTTCGGTTGCAGGTTGAAGTAACCAAAAGCCCCTCCAAGCCTTTTTGCTTGGCCTCTTCTAATATCTTGATGCGCTGCTCATTGGTTATACTAAAATGACCGCGGGTTACCGCATCTGCTTTTTGGTAACTCAGCCCAATGGCGTAAAAAGAATGATGTTTACTAACGTGATAATTTCTCATAAAAGGACAAAAACCTAAAATGTGTATGCAAATGTAAAGTTAAGATTTTTTTAAAAGTAACGCTAGAAGTACTTTTTATATCGTTCAAGGTAAATTAATCCGTTTTTTATAGTGATATTTGTCATTAGGGGATTTTTAAGGGGTTTTGGGCCGTTTTACAGTCTTCTTTTTAGAATGATTCTAAATAAAAAACATGAGATATGATAAATGTCATAAAAAAAAATAACGCTACAGGGTCTTATGAGCTTTTTAAGCTTGAAGAAGGTCTCTTTATTCTCAAGAGTTTAAATAACCAAAAAGACAACCACATTATTGAGAAGAAAATCAATAAAGATTTTATTCAGTTTCATTTTTGTACCAAGGGTAATCTGGAATTTTTATTTAACCAGGGTAAGTATCAAATAGGCTTAAAAGAAGAAAGAAACTTGTTATTGTATAATCCTCAACAAGATTTACCCCTGCATCTGGTTATTAAGCCAAACTCTTGGTGGGTAAGTTTGATTGTTTCTATTAAAAAACTACATGAGTTGTTTTCTGATGAAGCTAACTATATCGATTTCCTCTCTGATGAAAAGCGCAACACAAAATATTATAAAGAGCACGATGTGAGTCCGTCTATGGCGGTAGTATTAAGTCAGGTGTTAAATTTTAACTTGCATCCATCCGTAAAGAAATTGTATTTAAAAGCCAAAGCTTTTGAATTATTAAGCTTGTATTTTAATATGCCAGCAGAAACCAATATTGAACAATGCCCTTTCTTAGCCGATGAAGAAAATGTTCGTAAAATAAGTCAGGCTAAAGAAATTATCATCAATCAAATGGCAGAACCACCTAGTTTACAGGAATTAGCCGATGAAATTGATTTGAGTTTAAAAAAACTTAAAGAAGGTTTTAAAGAAGTTTATGGAGATACGGTTTACGGATTTTTACTGGATTACAAAATGGAATATGCCCGAAAATTGCTAGAAAGTGGCGACTATAACGTTAACGAAGTAGGTCTTCAAGTAGGGTATAGTACCTCAAGCCATTTTATTGCGGCTTTTAAAAAGAAATTTAATACCACGCCCAAAAAATACATTCAATCTATAAATTTGTTTTCTTGATAAATTATAATTCTTTTAAATGGCGTTTAGAGTCGCTATGTGTAATAAAGAATTATTTTTGACTAAAATATAAAATGTTTATGAAAGGAGTTTTACTGGTAAATCTGGGTTCACCCGATAGTACAAATCCAAAAGATGTTAAACGATATTTAGATGAGTTTTTAATGGATGAAAGGGTGATCGATTTACCCTGGCTACTAAGAGCTTTAATTGTTAAGGGCATAGTTTTAAACACCCGGCCCAAAAAATCGGCTGAAGCCTATCAAAAAATATGGTGGGATGAAGGCAGCCCTTTAATTGTTTTGTCAAAAAGGCTTCAAGATAAAATAGATGAACATACCGATATTCCTGTTGCATTGGCCATGCGCTATGGGAGTCCTAGCATAGCCGACGGACTTAAAGAGTTGCACGAAAAGGGCGTTACGCAAGTATTGCTTATGCCCTTATATCCGCAATACGCTATGGCCACTACAGAGACTATTGTTGTGCTGGCAAAGGAGTTACAAGCCAAGCACTATCCGGATATGCAGATAGATACTTTGCCTCCTTTTTATAATAACCCAGAGTATATTAAAGTGCTGTCTAATAGTATACACGAGGCTTTGAAAGATAAAGAGTACGATCATTTATTGTTTAGCTATCACGGTGTGCCCGAAAGACATATAAGAAAAAGTGATATAACCAACTCACATTGTAAATTAGATAAAAGTTGCTGTGTTACCCCTTCACCAGCACACGGATTTTGTTATAGACACCAGTGTTATGAAAGCACCCGATTGGTTGCCGAACGCTTAAATTTACCAGAAAATAAATACAGTACTTCTTTTCAATCTAGATTAGGTTTTGACCCTTGGTTACAACCTTATACCGATAGAACAATTGAGCGATTTGGTCAAGAAGGTGTAAAAAGTATGGCGGTGGTAACTCCCGCATTTGTGTCTGATTGTTTAGAAACTCTAGAAGAAATAGCTATGGAGGGAGAAGAGATCTTTCACGAAAATGGCGGAAAAGATTTTACTACAATTCCCTGCCTAAACGACAGAGATGATTGGGTGCAAACCTTAAGCAATTGGATTAACCAATGGGTGAACAAACCCTAAGGTGCTGTTATGGCTAAAAAGAATGCAAAAGAGCTGGGACAAAAACCTATTGGTAAACTTTTATTAGAGCAATCTGTTCCTGCTTCTATCGGTGTTCTTATTATGTCTCTAAACATAATGGTAGATACCATATTTGTAGGCAACTGGATTGGCCCAACCGCCATTGCAGCTATAAATGTGGTGCTGCCGGTTTCATTTTTTATCGCAGCTCTAGGTATGGCTATAGGCGTGGGCGGAGCTTCAATAATCTCACGCGCCTTGGGAGCCAATAATTATGAGAAAGCGCTAAAAACCTTTGGTAATCAAATTGGTCTAACGCTCCTTCTTTGCGTAAGCTTAGCTGGGTTGGGCTTAGTTTACACCGATAGCTTAATACCTGCTTTTGGAGGTAAGGGTGAGATTTTTGATCTTGCCAAAACGTACTACCAAATTGTGCTTTACGGAGTACCCATTTTAGGATTAGTTATGATGGGAAACAGCTGTATTAGGGCAGAAGGTAAACCTAAATTTGCGATGATTGCCATGGTTATACCCTCGGTAGGGAACCTACTAGCCGATTATATTTTGATTTATGTGCTAGATTGGGGTATGGCTGGTGCAGCCTGGGCTACCACCGGATCTTATATTGTAAGTTTTCTATTTATACTTTGGTTTTTTTCTTCTAAAAATAGTGAACTCAAATTAACATGGAAGCATCTTGGCTTTGAGAAACAAATTGTTAAAGAAATAGCTTCTTTAGGATTTGTCACCCTATCGCGCCAAGCGGTTGTTAGTATTACCTACTTATTGCTAAATAATATATTATTTGAATTGGGCGGTGCACAATCGGTTACCGTTTATGCCATCGTAGCCCGTATGTTAATGTTTGTATTGTTTCCAATTTTAGGTATAACACAAGGTTTCTTGCCAATTGCCGGGTATAACTACGGTGCCAATAAGCCAAAACGCGTAAGGCAAAGCATCAACTTAGCTATTGGCAGTGCTAGTTTCTTTGCCTTAGGTATATTTTGTGTCATTATGATATTTCCTGAGCAAATTGCAAGTGTTTTTACCCAAGATCCTACAATCTTAAAAGAAACTCCTGCGGCTATGCGTTGGGTATTTGCAGCTTTACCTATAATATCTTTACAGCTTATAGGTTCTGCTTATTTTCAAGCTATAGGTAAAGCTATACCAGCACTTTTGCTTACTCTTAGTAGGCAAGGTTTCTTTTTTATACCTTTGGTGCTGGTATTGCCAAATTATTATGGCCTATGGGGAGTGTGGATCTCTTTTCCGTTGGCGGATTTGATTTCGACTATAGTAACGGGTTGGGTATTAAAAAGAGAAGTACAACTAAATTTAAAACAAGCTTAGTGATTATTTATAGCACGATTTTTGCTGCCCTTAATTGATTATTTATTTTCATGGAATACTACAATTATATCAAGGCTTTACATTTAATATTTGTGATCACCTGGTTTGCCGGCCTGTTTTATATCCCAAGATTGTTTATCTATCAAATCGAAGCGCAAGAGAAACCCTCACCAGAAAAAGAAATTCTCAATAACCAATTTAAAATAATGACGCAACGGCTCTGGTATATCATTACATGGCCATCGGCAATTTTGGCAACTTTATTTGCGGTATGGTTGCTTCTACTTAATCCAGCTTGGTTATCGCAATCCTGGATGCACGTAAAATTAGGTTTTGTTTTATTGTTATTTGTCTACCACGGTAAGTGCCATCATTTTTTTAAGCTACAGCAACGAGACGTATTTAAACTTAGCTCTAATCAAATGCGAATTTTCAATGAGGGGTCTACCCTGATTTTGTTTGCCGTTGTCTTTTTGGTAATTCTCAAGAATGCCGTAAATTGGATATACGGTGTGGTAGGCATTTTCGTTTTAGCCATTTTATTAATGCTAGGAATCAGACTTTATAAGCGTTTACGAACAAAAAAATAGATTATGAAATGGATAACCCGTTCTTTGCGAACCCGTATATTTCTTAGCATGATATTTCTGGTGCTAGGAGCTTCGGTGCTTATTGCAGGGGTTACTGTGTATCAATACAAAAAAGAGGCCGAAGCCTACCAAAGAGACAAACTCAAACAAAAGGAAGCTTCGATACGGGCAAGTATTAATTACGAGATTCAAACCACTACTTATCCCGTAGTACCGGAGAATATGGAACTTATCTTTAGGAAAAAAATCTATGAGTTGCGCAACATCCACAATACAGAAATCAATATCTATAATCTTTCGGGGCAGTTGGTGAAATCTTCTAAACCTACTTTTTTTAAAGATTCAAGCAGCACCCGTATACCAAAAGAAATATTAAATAATATAAGGAATTCGCCTTCAAAACGATATGTAAACTTTTACACAGAAGATGGGGAAAAACTGCAGTCATCGTTTACCTATATTACCGATAAATACTTTAAGCCCTTGGGGATTCTAAATCTCCCCCATATAAAAGACGATGGTTTTATAGAAATGCAATTGCAAGATTTCTTAAGGCTTTTAGCTCAAGTCTATTTAGTACTTATTATAGCGGCTATCTTGCTTTCTTATTTTTTGTCTAAATACATTACAAGCTCATTAAAAACCGTAAGTGAAAAAATTCATGCTACTCGATTAGATAAAGAAAATACAAAGATAAGCGTTAACAAAGCATCAGATGAGGTAAAATTACTTATCACCGCTTATAATTCTATGATAGATGAATTAGAGGAGAGTGCTATTAAATTGGCTAAAAGTGAACGCGAACAGGCCTGGCGTGAGATGGCCAAACAAGTGGCACACGAGATTAAAAATCCGCTGACTCCCATGCGATTAACGGTACAGAGTTTTGAGCGTAATTTTAACCCAAAAGATCCTAATATAAAGCAGAAGCTAAAAGAATATAGCCAAACTTTAATCCAGCAAATAGATACTATGAGTTCAATTGCTTCGGCATTCTCTAATTTTGCTAAGATGCCAGCTCAACAGAGCGAGCAGTTAAATGTACCCGAAATAGTTAGTCTGGCATTAGATATTTTTAAAGAGCATAATATTGAATTTTCTACCGAGCAAGGTGAAATCAAAGCTATATTCGACAGATCTCAACTTATAAGAGTGGTTACCAATTTGGTCAAAAATGCCTTACAAGCCAGTGATAGCACTTCACCCGAACCTGTTAAAGTGGCGGTTTACACCGAAAGTCAAAACGTTTTGATTACAGTTAGCGATAAAGGAAGTGGCATTCCTGAAGAATATAAAAATTGTATATTTGAACCTAAATTTACAACAAAAAGCAGTGGTATGGGACTTGGTTTGGGCATCATTAAAAATATAGTCGAAGCCTATAATGGAAGTATCACTTTTACGACAGAATTAAATAAAGGAACTACCTTTTATGTAAAATTTCCAAAATTATAATAACTATGAATTACGAAAATATCACGTGCGATAAAGAGCAAGGTGTTGCTCAATTAACTATAAATAGACCCAAAAAGTTAAATGCTTTAAACCGCGAAACCTTAAAAGAAATTAATGATGCCATTAAGATCTTGGAATCTGATGATGAGGTAAAAGTTATTATTCTTACAGGAAGCGGAGAAAAAGCTTTTGTAGCGGGAGCCGATATTGCAGAATTTGCTGATTTTAGTGTAGAAAAAGGTACTGAATTAGCGCAAAAGGGTCATCAAGAGGTTTTTGATAAAATCGCTTTACTTAAAAAGCCGGTTATAGCGGCTATCAATGGTTTTGCGCTAGGTGGAGGACTAGAATTGGCCATGGCCGCCCATTTTAGAATCGCATCAGATAATGCAAAAATGGGCCTACCCGAAACTTCTTTAGGGGTAATACCAGGTTATGGTGGCACCCAAAGGCTTACACAGTTGGTAGGGCGAGGAAGAGCACTTGAAATGATTATGACTGCAGGGATGATTAATGCAAATCAAGCTTTACAATATGGTTTGGTAAACCATGTAGTGCCGCAAGACGAATTACTTGTGTTTGCCAATGATTTAGCTCAAAAAATAACTAAAAATTCTCTGGTAGCCATTTCCTACGCCATTGAGGCGGTGAATGCTTTTGATGATAAAAAAGAGAACGGTTATAAAAAGGAGATTGAGAATTTTGGAAAGAGTTTTGGTACAAATGATTTTAAAGAAGGTACACAAGCTTTCTTAAACAAGCGAAAGCCATCATTCCCTAACTCTTAATCAAATTAATAACGCATAAACGCATAAAAAACCTTGGCGATGAACGTCAAGGTTTTTTGTTTTAAGAGCAATATATCCTTACACCTTTCCTTCCCACTCAAGAAAGAATTGGCTAAGATACTGCTGCATAAACTCGTGTCTTTTTTGTGCCATTTTTTTACCGGTAGGGGTTTGGATTTTATCCTTTAGACGCAGTAATTTTTCGTAAAAATGATTAATGGTTGTTCCTCCGCCTTTTTTATACATTTCCTTACTCATAGATAAATTGGGGGAGATACTAGGATCGTAAATAAGATTATTTTTAAATCCGCCATAGTTAAAAGTACGCGCAATACCAATTGCGCCCATTGCATCTAAAAAATCTGCATCTTGAACTGCTTGTAATTCTAAACTAGGTTGGGTAACTTGTTGGTGCCCACCTTTAAAGCCAATTTGCTCCAAAATACTTATTACGGCTTCGTGGGTATGCTGGGGAGTATTTATACTGGCTAAAAACTCACTAGCTTTTTTTACACCTAAGCTCTCGTCGCCTTCGTGAAACTTGTAATCGGCAATATCGTGAAGCAACGCGGCTAAAGCAACTACTTCTTGATTGGCTCCCTCTTTTTGAGCAATCTGTAAAGCAATTTTATAAACACGCTCTATGTGAAAATAATCGTGACCCGCTTCGGCACCAGCCAATTCATCCTTAACAAAGGCAATGCTTTGTGTTACGAATTTATTTTGCTGCATACTATAATTACTTGGCCATAGCTGGATTAACCCAGGAAAAGTGGGTTATTTTTTCGCTGATGCGGATACGCTGATTAATACGCTCCATGCGTGCAGGTAATTTCATCACAAAATCGCGTGCTTTTTCAGCGTCTTCACTTAAACCAGTTATTTTTTCAATGTCCCAACGTTTAATTAATCTACGCATAATATCCACATAATCTTGTCCTGTATAAACACCTATGCGTTGTGCAGCCATAGAGAACTCATCAAAAGCACTGCCCAAAGAATCTCCTGCCTCACGTAAGAACATAGCCGGCATCACTATCTTATGCTTCATCATGTCTTTAAAAGCAATCATCATATTGCTTGGGTCTATCTTAAAAATTTCATTTACAAAAGAGCTATACGCGTTATAGTGTCTCATCTCGTCGCCACTAATTATTTTACACATTTTTGCCAAGGGTTTGTTACCATAAGATTTGGCTAATTTTGCCACACGGTTATGCGAAACATAAGTAGCATATTCTTGAAAACTGGTATAAACAAAATTTTTGTAAGGATCTTGATCGGTACCTATATCAAAGCCATCGTTTATAAGATGTTGTGTGGTTTGTTCAACCGCCTTCATGTTTACTCGTCCAGATAGATATAAATATTTATTTAAAACGTCACCGTGTCTGTTCTCTTCTCCTGTCCAGTATCTCACCCATTTTGACCAAGGCGTTCCACCTTCTTGCTGATTTATACCTTCTACATCCATAAGCCAAGATTCATAGGTAGGTAGGGCTTCTTCTGTAATGGTATCGCCTACCAATACTACCCAAAAATCGTAAGGCAATTCTTTGGCTAACTCCCTAATTTCGGTAATCTCATCATAAAAATCGTCTGATTGTGAATCGGGTAAGAAATCGGTTGGTTGCCATATTTTTTCAACAGGAATTAAAAATTGATCGATAAAGCCGTCCACCTTATCTTCTAATTGCTGCATTACTTCTAATCGTATATTTTTTGTAGCCATGGCTTATATTTTTTAGTTTATAATATTTGAGGTGATGCTGGTTTCTGTTTTGGCCAATAGCGTGTCAGCATCAAAATCTTTAACGGCCAAAGGTTGGTGCACAGTACATTTTAAATGTACCCCTAATCCCAGCGGGAAAGAACCATTTTTCACCAGTTTCCAAGAGTTGTTTATACTAACTGGCACCACCGTTGCTTCAGGGCAAAACTTAAACAACATTTTTAATCCGTTAGGGGAGAATTTCTTGGGGATGCCCGTTTTACTTCTTGTGCCCTCTGGAAAAATCACAGCAGACCTATTGGTTTGATTTAGGTAAGTGGCAAATTTTTTAATCTCAGGTAAGGCTTGCCTTGGGTTTTTTCGATCTATAAGAATTGAACCACCGTGCCTTAAGTTGTAAGATATACTGGGTATTCCTTTTCCTAGTTCTTTTTTACTGATGAACTTAGGATGTATTTTTTTTAAAAACCATACCAAGGGCGGTATATCGTAAGGACTTTGGTGATTGGCAACAATAATATAAGGTTTACCGCTAGGAAGTTCAAAGTTGTTTTCAAAACTGATTCGGGTTCCTAAAATATGCAAACATTTAAGCAAACAGAAATTCAAATAATCTACACTTTTTTTATGCGCCTGGTAACCGAATACATTAAAACAAATCCATTGAATGGGATGAAAAACAACCAAGCACAAACCAAAGAAAAAATAATAAATAACCGATAAAGGATAAGATAAAATTTGCTTCATAACTATTGTATGCCAAAAGGCAAAAATAACTTTATAATTACAAAGAAACCCATCAATTGCCTAAAAGAATAATGCAAGCATAATAAAATAGCCGCCTCAAATTATGAAACGGCTGTAGTTAAGTCTCGTTTATAAGCGATTAGCAATAATCGTTATAGGCATCTTTTAAATTATCGGCAATCATTTCGGCGGGGCGACCCTCAATATGATGTCTTTCTAACATGTGCACCAATTCTCCATCTTTAAATAAGGCAATTGCTGGAGAACTAGGAGGAAAAGGCACCATATGCGCTCTAGCTTTATCTGTGGCTTCTTTGTCTACCCCAGCAAATACAGTGGCCAAATGATCTGGCTTTTTGCTGTTGTTTAAAGACATTTTAGCACCTGGTCTAGCATTGGCCGCAGCACAACCACAAACCGAGTTTACAACCAATAAAGTGGTTCCTTCTTTTTTTAATATAGCGTCTACATCTTGGGCACTTTGTAATTCTTCAAAACCTTGGCTGGTTAACTCTTCGCGCATAGGTTTTATTAATTCTGCTGGATACATAGCTTTAATTTTTATTTGAACAGCAAATATACCAAATTCTAAATTACTATATCTGCTATTTGCTTTTGATCTTGATGCTTTTACGGCTTGCTTTTCCTTGTTTTCTTTCTAATAGTTTATATTTGTTTCTTTTTTAAAGTAAAATTATGATAAAATGGGTGTTGGCTGTGTTAGGTTTCCTTTACGGAAGATTTGGAGGAGCAATAGCCGGATTCTTTTTGGGTTCTATTTTAGATCGCATTTTTGGATCGGTTAGTGCGGGGAATTCTTCTTCTAAAGGTGATTTTAGCCGGTATTTTGAAAGCCGAAAAACTCAAGTTTCCCCTAAAGATTTTGAACTCAATTTACTAAGCCTTTGCTCGGTAATTATCAAGGCAGATGGTCGTGTAAATCAGCGTGAACTAGATTATGTAAGATCTTACTTTGTGCAAGCCTATGGTAAAGAACGCGCCAATGCTACATTTAAAACCTTTAATGAGGTAATTAAACACCGAAGCATAGATTTAGTACGTATCTGTGCCTACATTAGAGCCCGAACGAGATATGAGGTACGCTTGCAAATTCTTCATTTTTTATTTGGTATTACGCAAGCCGATGGGCATATCTCAGCCGCAGAAATTTATCAGCTTAAGCGTATTGCAAGTCATTTTCAACTTACCCAAAATGATTTTGAGAGCATCAAGGCTATGTTTGTTAATACTCACGATAGCAGTAGCGCCTATAAAATTCTTGAAATCGATAAATCGGCTAGCGATGCAGAAGTGAAAAAGGCGTTTAGGACCATGGCAAAAAAGTACCACCCAGATAAATTGGTGGGAATGGATGAAGCTTATAAAAAAGGCGCTCAAGAAAAATTTATGCGCGTGCAACAAGCTTATGAACAAATTCAAAAAGAACGCGGACTTTAATCTGATAGGATGTTGAGTAGTTGTTTGGAGGTGTAATAACTAAAGAGGCGTTGCTTTAGCCTGAAACTTTGGTCTAAAATAAGCGTAGCGGGAAGCCTTATTCCTTTTTCAGGTTGGTTGATGAATAGCTTTGCTAATTCATGTACAGCATTTTGCTTTGATCTGGCTTCGGTATTGTGAAACCATTGTTGATCAAAAAATATAGGTTGGGTGCTATTTACATCCATGCGAACAGCATAATAGTTTTGATTCAGTTGTTTAATTACCTCGGGGTTTTTAAAGGCTACCCGATCAATTTTTTTGCAATAAACGCACCACTCGGCTTCTAAAAACAGAAAAACAGGTTTTGGTTTTTTGGCTAAACTTTGGTCGAGCTCTTCCCAAGTCTTCCAGTTTATTTGTTCTTTTTCTTGCGCAAAATTGGCGGTGGTACTTAGAAAAAATCCGTAAAGAAAAACAATAATATAACGCATAGTTAATCGAATTTAAAAAGAACCCGTGGTATAGGTATAAATATATGGCTAAAAAAAAATACCTCGAAAAACGGGTTCTCGGTGTTGATTAAAAATCACCAAAACGCAAGCCTATGAAATAGGTTCGTGGCAGGGCCGGACCGTAAATATAATCAGAGTCACGGGCTGGTCCTTGATCAAAATCGTCTTGGTAAGCATTAAAAATGTTTTTTACGCCACCACTAAGTTCGACGTGAAATCTTGGGTTTATATCAAAGTGATAGGTGATTTTAGAACCCAAATCAAAGAAAGATTCCGATCGGTTTAAGCGTATAAATCCCGTTTCACTTACTACTCGAGGTACTAGCATGCTTCCGGTGTAGCTGCCCGTTACATCTAATCGTGTTGATGGCAATAACTGCCAATTGGCATTTAAAAAGCCATAAACGTCTGGTGCGCGCACAAACTGCTTGGTGAATACTGTATTTTCTTGGGGAGTATTGGGGTCGGCTTCAAATAATACTTGTGCATTTTTGTATCGCGATTCTTGAACGGTAGCGCCTAATTGAAGATAAAAGTCTTTACTGGGCGAAATACTAAATTCTGTATTGATACCTTTTACCTGCGCGCCTTCACCGTTTCTGGTTTCCTCTAAAATTGATCCGTTTGGTAAAGAGCTTCCGGTGCTTACTATGGTAAACGGATTATTGATTTGTGTATAAAAGCCTTCAATAAGGAAATTGGTTTGCACCTTTTTAAAATTTTTGGTGTAATTAAACGATGCAGTATAAGCATTAGAGTATTCGCTTTCTAGCGCATCAGATAGTATTACAAATTGAGGCTCTCCTCCTACAGAAGAAACATGTAAATCTTCATTAAAGGCTTGTGGGGCTCTAAAACCTCGCGCGTAGCCACCCCTAAATTGAAGATTGGCATTAAAATCGTACAATAGGGTTAAGCGTGGGTTGATTTCGGTTTGTGTAAAATCGGCTGCTCTGCGAATATTGGCTAGCGTGTATAGGCCTTTTAGCTCAACGTGATCTAAACGGGCACCGATTAGCGTAGTGAGTTTTTGTATCGGTTTCCATTCCAGTTGACTATAGATACTGTAACTATTTACCTGTTGATCGATAAGTCGGTTGTAGCCATTGATCTCATCTTGAGTGTCATTGCGTTGATACTCAAGACCTGTAGTTAATTTGTTTTTATCGTTAAAAGCATATACGTGTTTGGTTCCTGCCACCAAAGCTATATCTTTTGTGTTTCCAAAAGCATTGTTGGCCGCAATAGAATCTGCATAAGTTCTGCCTCCACCCAGTCCGCCATAAAAGCTTTCTCTATCGGTATGTTGCACAGAGATATAGCCTGTAAATTCATGTTTGTAATCTTTAGAAAATTGTTGGTAATCTGCACCTGCAAATAGGGTGTTGTGGTCTAACTCTTCGGTTATGTCAGTAAATTGTGGAGCTAAATTTAGTCGGTCTCCGCCCCGACGGTATTCACGAATGGCAGTAAAATCTATACCAATGCGGTTGTATTCGTTTGTTTTTAAAAATGCCTTAGTACCAAAACTGGTATTGGACAAGGCTGTAATTTCACTAAAACCATCTTGATCGGCATCATAAGACTGCCTATCTCTCGAAGTACCAAAAATACTTAAACCGCTGTTGAGGTCGTCGCTAACTATAGAAGCACTTGCATTGATAACCCGATCTGTGCTTTTGGCATCTATAGAAGCAAAATCTGTTTGCACCTCCCATTGATTCAAAACCGGATCTTTAGTAATAACATTCACTGTTCCTGCAATGGCATTGGCTCCAAACAGAGCCGAACCACCGCTGCGTACTACCTCTACTCGATCTATAATACTCACGGGAATTTGTTCAAGACCATAAACGCCATTTAGGGCACTAAAAACCGGGCGACTGTTGACTAATATTTGGGTGTACTCGCCACCCAAACCATTCAAACGAACTTGCGTAAAACCACAATTTTGGCAGTTGGTCTCTACGCGTACGCCGGGTTGAAAATTTAGACCATCGGCCAATGATATCGACTGGGTGGCACGAAATAGCTTATTGCTTAGAACATTAACTATTACAGGCGCTTCTTTTTTACTAATACGGTTGCGAGTAGCGCTAACCACAACTTGGTCTAAGCCTAACAAATCCGCTTCAAGCGAAATATGTAGCTTTTTTGCATTCTTATTATTTATATCTATAGCAATCTCTTGGGTTTTAAAACCAATTGCTTGCACCTTTAATACGTGTTGACCAGGGGTTAAATGAAGTTCAAAGTTACCTTGCAAGTCGGTTGCGGTTCCAATTGATTGATTCAATACGCTAACGTTTGCAAAGGCTACTCCTTCCTCTTGATGAAGTATCTCACCTTGAAGCTTGACTTTTTCTTGACACCAAACATTAAAGCTAAGCAGGCAAAACAATAAGGTAATCTTTTTCATTTTAATATCGTTTAATAAAATTTTTAGGCAAAGCTAAATAATATTTACAAAACCCTGAAATCAAAACTTATTTTTTATTTATTTTGAATAATAAAATTAGGGTAAGCTAAATTATTATTTGGGTAAATAAAATGTAACTTTGTAGATTATAAATATTATGTATGTATTCTCAATCTGAAGAAAATTATCTCAAGGCGATATATCATCTTGAGGAATCCAGTGAAAAGGGGGTTTCTACCAGTAAATTGTCTGAAGAATTACAGACCAAAGCGGCTTCGGTTACCGAGATGTTAAAACGTCTCGCCGAAAAAAAATTGGTAAATTATCAAAAGTATTATGGCGTGTCTTTGACCCCTAAGGGTAAATCATGGGCATTGGCTATCATCAGAAAACATAGGTTGTGGGAGTATTTCTTGGTGGAGTGTTTAAACTTTAACTGGGATGAGGTACACGAGGTGGCCGAACAATTAGAACATATACAATCTAAAAAATTGGTAGAAGAACTCGATTGTTTTTTAGGTAGACCTAGTTTTGATCCGCACGGCGATCCTATACCTAATGCTGCTGGAGTATTGCCCGAATTTAAAAAGCGTCGCTTAAGCGAATTCAAAGTAGGAGACACCTTAATCTGCAAAGGTTTTAGCGATGCCTCTTCTTCGTTTTTACAATTTTTAGATCAGCATAAAATAGGATTAGACACACTGCTAAGCATTAAAAGTATTCAAGAATTTGATGAAAGCATGTTGGTAAAGGTGCGCAATAATGAAATAATGTTATCTAAAACCGCCACACAGAACATTTTTGTGGAGATATATAAAGAAAGTAAACTTAAAGAAAAAGTATGAAGGTGATACAAAAAATAGGAGTTGCGCTAGTGGTACTGATTTGTTTTGTGAGCTGTAAAAGACAAGAACAAAATAAGAACGGAAAATTACAAGTAGTAACCACTACTACCATGATTACCGATTTAGCCAAGCATATTGGAGGTGAAGCCATAGAGGTTCGGGGCCTGATGGGCGCTGGGGTCGATCCGCATCTTTATAAAGCTAGTGCGGGAGACGTAACCAAACTCACCCAAGCCGATGTAGTTTTTTATAATGGTCTTCACTTAGAAGGAAAATTAGTGGATGTATTTGAAAAAATGCAACAGCAGACCAATACTGTTGCTCTTTCAAAAGCTTTAGACAAAAAGAAACTAATCGGTTCTGAGTATTTTGCCTCTAATTTCGATCCGCATATTTGGTTTAATATTGGTTACTGGAAGTTGATAACCCAACAACTCACAAAAGAACTTTGTAGCTTAGATCCAGACAATCAAAAATTATTTAAAAAAAATGAGGAGCGTTATTTAGCGCAATTAGATGAGCTAGAGCAACAGATCAAAGCCAAAATTGCAACTTTACCCAAAGACAAACGTATTTTAGTTACGGCCCACGATGCTTTTAATTATTTTGGTGAAGCTTATGGTTTTCAAGTGGTAGGATTGCAAGGTCTTTCAACTGCTACAGAAGCAGGAGTGCAAGATGTACAAAATCTAGCACAATTTATAATCAATAATAAGGTAAAAGCAATATTTATAGAAAGCAGTGTGCCAAAACGTACGATTGAAGCTTTGCAAAAGGCGGTCCAAGCCGAAGGTTTTGAAGTTGCTATAGGCGGAACCCTTTATTCTGATGCGCTGGGTAATCCAGATACACCAGAAGGTAACTATTTAGGTATGTTTACTTACAATGTGCATACAATTGTAGACGCTCTAAAGTAAATGAATGTGAAAAACGAAAAACTAGCCATAAAGATAGATGACCTTACGGTGGCCTATGACTATAAACCTGTACTTTGGGATATCGATTTAAAAATTCCCGAAGGCGTACTAATGGCTATAGTAGGGCCGAATGGTGCCGGTAAATCTACACTTATCAAAGCTATATTGGGTATTATAAAACCCATCGCCGGCAGTGTCAAGATATTTGGTAAACCCTATAAGGCCCAACGCTCAAAGGTGGCCTATGTGCCGCAAAAAGGAACCGTAGATTGGGATTTTCCTACTACGGCTCTTGATGTGGTCATGATGGGAACTTATGGTAGCTTAGGCTGGATAAAACGCCCAGGGCAGGCGCAAAGAAAATCGGCTTTAGAGGCTCTGGAAAAAGTAGGGATGCTTTCTTTTAAAAATAGACAAATAAGTCAACTTTCGGGCGGACAACAACAACGCATTTTCTTAGCTAGAGCTTTGGTTCAAAATGCGAGTATATATTTTATGGATGAACCCTTTCAAGGTGTAGATGCGACAACCGAAAGAGCTATTATTAAAATTCTTAAAGAATTACGCGATGCGGGAAAAACACTAATTGTAGTGCACCACGATTTACAAACCGTGCCCGAGTATTTCAATTGGGTAACCTTTTTGAATGTAAAGGGGATAGCATCGGGTCCTGTGAAAGATATCTTTAACGATGATAATTTAACCAAAACCTACGGAATTAACTATAAAGTAGCCATCAATCCGTAAAGGCAAAATAATGAATATAACAGAGTATTTTTCTATGTTGTTTACAGATTATACCTTAGGTGTAATCACTTTAGGTACGGCTGTTTTAGGTGCGGTTTGTGGTATGTTAGGGAGTTTTGCAGTATTGAGAAGACAGAGTTTATTAGGAGATGCTATCTCTCACGCAGCCTTGCCTGGGATTGCGCTCGCTTTTCTGTTGACCGGTACCAAGCAAACTCACTTTTTGCTTTTAGGAGCTTTGATTAGCGGATTGTTAGGTACATTTTGGATTAAAAGTATTGTCAAAAAAACCCGCTTGAAAAACGATACGGCTTTAGGTCTAATTTTATCCTTGTTTTTCGGGTTCGGTATGCTACTACTTACCTTTATACAAAAGTTACCTAATGCCAATCAGGCAGGTTTAGATAAATATTTATTCGGCCAAGCCGCTACTTTAATGGTGCAAGACGTATATGTAATGATTGGTGTAACAGGTGTTAGCTTATTCGTTTTGCTCCTGTTTTGGAAAGAGCTAAAGTTGCTACTTTTTGATCCAGATTACACCTTAACTTTAGGCTTTAATACTAGATTTTTAGATATTTTAATTACCAGTTTTATTGTATTGGCAATTGTTTTAGGGCTTCAAACGGTGGGAGTGGTTCTAATGAGTGCAATGCTTTTAGCTCCAGCTGCTGCAGCCCGGCAATGGACCAATAGCTTAAGTGTAATGATATTTTTAGCTGCTGCTTTTGGAGCATTTTCAGGGGTTTTAGGAACGGCTATTAGTGCAAGCCAGAACAACTTATCTACCGGACCAATAATTGTTTTGGTCGCTGCCGGATTGGTATTACTCTCATTTGTATTTGCTCCACAACGTGGTTTACTCGCTAGAAGAATTAGGTTTTACCGCAACCGCAAGGAACTTAATCTGCGTAAAACACTTTCGGTAATGTATCATATTGCTCAAAATCATAAAGATATTTCCCATCCACATGCTATAAAAATCCTGAATAATTTTCACGGCTATACGCGTAAAACACTTAATAAACTAGAAGAAAAAAATTGGGTAGAGATTAGAGGCAATCAATGGTCGCTAACTGCCAAGGGCTACCAGGAAGCAGAGAATTTTTATAAACCCCAAGAAGCTATGCAAGATCTATGAGTGATGCGCAAATTGAAATACAATTAATTGCGGGACTAGCAGCAATGGCTTGCGCAATACCAGGAGTGTTCCTAGTGCTTAGAAAAATGACTATGATAAGCGATGCCATTAGCCATTCTATTTTACCGGGTTTGGTGGTTGGTTTTTTTATCACACAAGATTTAAACTCTCCCTGGCTGATTCTATTAGCGGCAGTCACTGGCGTTCTAACGGTGGTGCTGGTTGAATTTATTCAAAAAACCAGATTGGTAAAAGAAGATACGGCCATAGGTCTGGTTTTTCCTGCCTTATTTAGTATTGGGGTGATATTAATTGCTCAAAATGCTAATGATGTTCATCTCGATATAGATGCTGTATTGCTTGGCGAGTTGGCTTTCGCTCCATTTGATCGACTACTAATAAATAATTTAGATCTTGGTCCAAAATCTCTATGGGTTATTGGAAGTATTTTATTACTGAGTCTTAGTTTACTGATTTTATTTTTCAAAGAATTAAAAATGAGTACATTCGATAAGGGTTTGGCTACGAGTTTAGGTTTTTCACCTTTGCTGATTCATTATGGTCTTATGAGTGTTTCTTCTGTAACTATTGTGGGAGCTTTTGATGCAGTTGGAGCGGTATTGGTGGTAGCGCTCATCATTGCACCTGCAGCTACGGCATATTTACTTACAGACAGCTTAAAGAAAATGCTGGTTCTAAGTGTATTTTTTGGGGTAATTTCGGCTGTGATCGGTTATTGGTTAGCGCATTGGTTAGATGCATCAATCGCCGGATCCATGACCAGCGTTTTGGGTATGCTTTTTTTATTGGTGTTTTTATTTGCTCCAAAACAAGGAGTAATTTCGGCGATTTTTAAAGAAAAGCAACAACGCAAAGAAGTTTCTTTATTGGTATTTTTATTGCACTTACAAAATCATGAAGATCCGCGTGAGCGACATGTCAATCATTTACAAGAGCACATCAATTGGCACCGCATACAAGCAAAAACAGTGGTAGATTTGGCTCAAAAAAATAACCTGATTGAAATCGAAAATCAAGTCATTAATCTATCTGAAAAAGGGCTTCAATTTACCGAAGAGGCTCTAAAATATATTACAACCAACAAACCAACGGCTATAGAAGATTTGAAAAACAAATTCTTTTTATTTCGGGGGTAAATATAAAAGTAAACATGAGTAATTCGTATAAAACATTTGGCTTTCTGCTATTTTTAATCTTCGGTTTTTCAACCTATGCCCAACAAAAACCAGCTATACAAATTGTGGGTAAATTGGTTTTAGGTCAATCGGTTCAAGTATTTCAAGAATATAATTTAGTCTTTGATGATGTGGCACAAGATTCTCGATGTCCAGAATCGGTTACCTGTGTATGGGCGGGCGAGGCTAAGGTAAAACTAAAACTTTATAAGAACACCGAATTAGTGGCTGAGCAGATCTTAAGTGTTTCAGGAAAAGGGAATGCCCAAGCCTTACCGATTTTTGAGAAATATTGGTCAACTGAGCAGCAATTGCGATTGGTTAATTTAATGCCTTATCCAAAAGCTCAACAGCCTATTGATAAAAGCGCCTATTATCTACAAATCGATACCCAGGTAAAAGTAAACTAAAAAGAATGAAGACTCAATAGTTTAGTCTTTAAATAAAAAGGCTACTCTTTTAGGTAGCCTTTTTCCTTTTTTATATCTTAATCACAGCATCCTTTACCCGTTGTACCACAGGCTTTTGTACTGGTCTTTTTCTTTAAGAACCGCGGAGTCCAAATCAATTTTGTAAACAAATAGAATAATGCTCCTGCGAAAGTGATAAGTACCAATATTTCCTGTAACATAATAACATATTTTATTTTAAGAATTGAAAAGCAATTAAAGCCGCTACGTATGCAATAATAGTCATGGCTACAAACTGTATACTTGGCCATTTCCAAGAGTTAGTCTCACGTTTTACAATGGCTAAGGTGCTCATACATTGCATAGCAAAAGCATAAAAGAGTAGTAGGCTTATTCCACTGGCAAAGGTAAATAAGGGGCCACCTAAGATAGGATTTTGTTCGGCTGCCATTCTGCTTTTTATGGTTTGCTCATTATCGCTTCCTACACTATATATAGTGGCTAAAGTACCTACGAAAACCTCTCTAGCGGCAAACGAACTAATGATCGCAATACCAATCTTCCAATCGTAACCTAAGGGAGCCACAGCTGGTTCAATGGCTTTCCCCATATATCCTATATAAGAATTTTCTAATTTCAAAGAAGCTACCTCGGTATTAAACTCTTCTTCGCTTAGGCTATCGCCGTAATTTTCGATTACAATTTCTTCGGCGTTTTTAAATTCATCGGTTGGGCCATAACTAGCGAGCACCCAGAGTACAATCGAAATGGCTAAAATAATTTTACCTGCGCCAAAAACAAAAGATTTTGTTTTTTCAACCACGTTGATAGCAACATTTTTAAAAAGCGGTAGTTTATAATCGGGCATTTCTATGACAAAATAGCTTTTACTTCGCATTTTGAGTAACTTGTTAAGCACCCAGGCTGAAAATACCGACATACCAAAGCCTAGCAAATACAATAACATTAGCGTAAGCCCCTGTAAATTGAATAGGCCCAATACGCGTTCATCGGGAATAACTAAAGAAATGATGATTAAATATACGGGTAATCGAGCCGAGCAGGTTGTAAAAGGAACTACCAAAATGGTGATGAGTCGTTCTTTCCAATCTTCGATATTTCGAGTAGCCATTACAGCGGGAATAGCACAGGCTGTACCCGAAACTAATGGGACCACACTTTTTCCGCTTAAGCCAAATTTCTTCATGATTTTATCCATCAAAAAAACCACACGACTCATATAGCCGCTTTCTTCAAGAATCGAGATAAAAAGAAATAAAAATGCAATTTGGGGTATAAAAATTACCACGCCGCCAATACCAGGAATTATACCTTCGGCAATAAGATCGGTAAACATACCTGGAGGCAGACTGTCTTTGGCCCATTCGCTAAAAGATACGAAAGTAGAATCGATAAAATCCATAGGGTAGCTCGACCAATCATAAATCGCTTGGAAAATCAAAAGCATAATACCAAAAAAAATGGCGTATCCCCATACTTTATGCGTCAATATGCGGTCTAGACGGCCACGTAAATCTTTGGCCGCATTTACATCTTTGCTAAAACCTTGTTTTAAAACCCCATTGATGAATTGATAGCGAGCAATGGTTTCCTTTTGCTGCAACCGTTTAAGTTCGGCGTGGGCTTTTGGTGTAAAATCGCTATCGGGTAAAATCGATTTACGATTCAAGTTACCAAAGTTAACATCTTGGGTAATCACCAACCATAGTTTGTATAAGGATTGATTGGGAAAGGCCTGGCGCAAGCGATCAAAATAAGTCGGATCTATGCTCGAGGCGTTGACACAGGGTTCTGTAGACAAATTTTGGTATTGAATAATAAGTTCTTTCAAATAATCAATACCCGTATTTTTGCGAGAACTTACCAGTGCAATCTTGGTTTTTAACTCTTTTTCAAGTACTGGTATATCAAGACTAATTCCCTTTCGGTCCATTCGGTCTGCCATATTGATCACCAATATGGTAGGAAGTCCCAAATCTTTTATTTGCGTAAAAAGCAATAAATTACGCTTTAGATTTTCTACGTCGCTAATTACTACGGCAACATCTGGGTAATCTTTATCGTTTTTATTTAACAATAACTCGATAACCAGGTTTTCATCTAATGAAGAGGCATTTAAACTATAAGTACCCGGTAGATCTAAAATATGGGCTTTGTGAGTGCGAGATAATTTGGCGACCCCTTCTTTTTTCTCCACCGTAATTCCAGGGTAATTCCCTACTTGTTGGTTTAGCCCGGTAAGCTGATTAAATACAGAGGTTTTACCGGTATTGGGATTACCTATTAGCGCTACATTTATTTGTTTGGCCATAATTATTATGCTAATTCAACTTCAATCTTTTCGGCGATATCTTTACGGATGGCTACATAACTCCCATTGATGTTTAAGTATAAAGGGTCTTTAAAAGGAGCGATTTGCAACAACTCGATGGCATTGCCCGGTAGGCAACCCATTTCAAGTAACTTGAGAGGTATACTGTCATCGCAGAATTTTTTAACTACTGCACGCTGTCCTCGTTTTAATTGAGCTACGGTTGGCATGATTTTATTTAGATTGAATTTAAACAAGACAAAAATAACAAAAAATGCCCAATATACTGGGCATTTTTAAAAATCATTATTTTTTCTCTTTGGCTTGAATTTTTTTCAAGGTTTTTACATCCTCTATGAGCTCCTCAATAGCTTCTGGGTCTGTGCCATCATAAAATTTTCTAATGCGACGCTCATTGTCGATTAGGGTGAAGTTCTCGGTATGAATCATATCATAGGGTCCGCCGTCTCCTTGAGTTTTGGCTACGCAGTACGATTTTCTAGCCAAATCATAAATTTGTTTTTTGTCACCAGTAACCAGGTTCCATTTACTATCGATAACGCCCTTCTTTAGGGCATAACGCTTAAGTTGAGCTACGGTATCTATATCGGGAGTAACGGTATGTGACAGCAGCATAACTTCATCATCATTTTTATAAACCTCTTGAAGCTTGGCCATATGGTCTGTCATTATTGGGCAAATGGTCTGGCAGGTGGTAAAGAAAAAATCGGCGATATAAATTTTACCGGCATAATCTTCTTGCGTAATGGTGTCTCCGTTTTGATTTATCAATTTAAAATCGGCAATTTTATGGTATTTACGAATGTATTGAACTGTGGTATCAACCAATTCTTTGTTTACCATACTGGGTTGATAAATGGGTAGATTGGGTTCTGGTACTTTAAGTTGGTATATCGCAGTAACTATAATGGCCGAAAGCACAAACATGACTACGGCAAAAAATTTATATTTGGCAAAAAATTGTAGCATCTTTTTTTTGTGCAAAATTAAGCAATTTAGGGAGCAAGTGCGCGCTTTATTGTTAAAAATTAATAGCCTTTGCGTTAGGGATAGAGCGGCCTGTTTGAGCTCTTTTTAGGGTGATTGAACCCGAAAAAAGCGAGTAGCGAAAGCCCGACTTGGAATTTGTTATTGGGCATTCCGTTTCTCATTGAAATAAAAATCGTAAACGAAATTAATAAAGCGTCTTTTTAAGCCAAGAAACGCCCAAAATTTATGAATTTTTAAGGCATAGCTTTACAGGCTATATTTTTTTAAGCCACAAGAAAACAGTACTTTTGTGCGATTTTTATAATGTAGAAAATATGAGTCCATTTGCGATAAAAGCGATACAGTTACTATTAAGCCTTTCATTTTTAATTGTTTTACACGAATTAGGTCATTTTATACCGGCTAAAATTTTTAAAACGCGTGTTGAAAAATTCTTTTTATTTTTTGATGTGAAATTCGCTCTTTTTAAGAAAAAAATTGGCGATACGGTATATGGGATTGGCTGGTTGCCTTTAGGCGGATACGTGAAAATATCTGGAATGATAGATGAGAGTATGGATAAAGAACAGATGGCCGAAGAACCTAAAGAATGGGAGTTTAGGAGTAAACCAGCTTGGCAGAGATTAATTATTATGATTGGTGGGGTTACGGTTAATATCATCTTGGGTTTTCTTATTTATATGATGATACTCTTTGTTTGGGGGAGTAATTATGTTACGCAAGATGGGATACCTAACGGTTTTAGTGTGGCTGAGCCTTTACAAGAGTATGGCTTTAAAGATGGTGACCGTATTGTGAGTGTAAATGGCGAAGCCTTAGAAAACCAATTGAGTATTAATAGTTATTTGATGGTTCGCGATGCTAGTGAGGTTGAGGTATTACACCAAGACGGAACTAAGGAAATGCTGCAATTGCCAGAAGATATCGGCGTGCAACTTTTTAAGGCAGGTTTTACCCAGCCTTTTTCGCCTATGGTAAGTAATACAATAGATTCTGTAACCACCGATAGCCCTGCTGATAAAGCCGGACTAAAGGCAGGAGATCGAGTAATTGCTTTTAACAATCAGGCAGTATATAATTTTGCAGAGTTCAACCGATATAAAAATGAAACTGAGGCAAAACGAATTGAGCTTAGTGTTTTAAGAGGGGCAGATACCTTGAAATTACCGGTGAACTTAGGAGAAGAGAATATTTTTGGATTGAGAGCGGAACCATTACCAGTTACTTTTGAAGAACGCACCTACGGTTTAGGGGAAAGTATTTCGCAAGGTTTTTCTTATACTTATTGGACCCTTCACGATTATGTAGCACAGTTTAAGTATGTGTTTACTAAAAAGGGAGCCACTCAAGTGGGAGGTTTTGGAGCAATAGGTAATCTATTTCCAGATGCTTGGGATTGGAGGGCCTTCTGGGGAACCACAGCATTGATTTCAATTATCTTAGCCTTTATGAACATCCTACCAATTCCGGCTTTAGACGGTGGACACGTGATGTTTTTACTGTACGAAATGATTACCGGACGTAAACCTAACGATAAATTTATGGAGTATGCCCAAATGGTTGGGTTCTTTATTTTAATTGCTTTGGTGCTATATGCCAACGGAAATGATGTGTACCGCTGGTTGTTTGAGTAAAAAAAATTAAAAAAAGTTTTGTTCAATTGAAAAAAGCTTTTATATTTGCATCCGCTAAGCAATCATAGCGAAGCAAAATAACCTTCCTCTTTAGCTCAGTTGGTTAGAGCATCTGACTGTTAATCAGAGGGTCCTTGGTTCGAGCCCAAGAAGAGGAGCGAAAAGCCTTACAGCAATGTAGGGCTTTTTTGTTTGTATCCTAATTTCATGTCTTATTACGTATATATTTTATATTCTAAAAAACTTGATGGCTATTATATAGGATCGACAGAAAATCCTGAAACTCGTTTAGTGCGGCATAACACATCTGATTTTCATACTTTCACATCCAAATATAGGCCTTGGTCTTTAGCAGCTGTATTTTTATCAGGTTCAACCCGTGGAGAAGCTATGAAAATGGAGCGATTTATAAAGAAGCAAAAAAGCAAACAATTTATTGAGCGCTTGCTAGACCCTGATTACGTGTTGGAAGGGAAATTAGCTCAGTTGGTTCGAGTCCCGAAATCTCGGGATTAATCAGAGGGTCCTTGGTTCGAGCCCAAGAAGAGGAGCGAAAAGCCTTACAGCAATGTAGGGCTTTTTTGTTTGTATCCTAATTTCATGTCTTATTACGTATATATTTTATATTCTAAAAAACTTGATGGCTATTATATAGGATCGACAGAAAATCCTGAAAATCGTTTAGTGCGGCATAACATATCTGGTTTTCATACTTTCACATCCAAATATAGGCCTTGGTCTTTAGCAGCTGTATTTTTATCAGGTTCAACCCGTGGAGAAGCTATGAAAATGGAGCAATTTATAAAGAAGCAAAAAAGCAAACAATTTATTGAGCGCTTGCTAGACCCTGATTACGTGTTGGAAGGGAAATTAGCTCAGTTGGTTCGAGTCCCGAAATCTCGGGATTAATCAGAGGGTCCTTGGTTCGAGCCCAAGAAGAGGAGCGAAAAGCCTTACAGCAATGTAGGGCTTTTTTGTTTTTACCCTAATTTGATGTCTTATTACGGGATTAAGACCATTTTCTGGGATCAAGACCATTTTCTGGGTTTTTGAGTTTTTAAGCAAATAATTTATCGAGTCGAAATAAGAAAAATTTGGGTTTTCTTGGTTCAAAAACAATTCTTGTCTTTAGCCAATAATTGTAGTTAATTTGTATAGGAAGAATTCTACATTTTTTGACTCTTCTTAATCGAGCTCTAAATACAAGTCAACGAGAAAATATATTGATACTTCCTTAAGTTTAGGTAGATAATTTATAATTTGTTTATTATTATTGCTTTATGAATAATTATAAAATTCATTAAAATTATGAAAAAAATAATTGTATTTCCCATTTTAGTGCTTAGTGTATTTTTTATAGCGTGTGAATCTGAACAAGAGTTAATGCCAGCATCCAATACGATGGAAGCAGTACCAGCAGAAGAGTTTAAGATTTTTCCTTTGTCTATAAACCTGCCAGATAATTTTCTTGAATCTACTTACGACTTAAGTGAGCATGATTTAGATGTCTTAATTTCTTCTTGGGTGGAAGAATTGTATGCCCTAGATTTCGCCCCAGAATCAGAATCGTATTATATCGGTTTTGAATTCACTATTGATGATAATATTCTGACCTTAAAACCAGCTACCAGTACAGAACTAGCGAATACCAAAGATGTTGAAGTGAAAAATGCCTGGAGAAAAATGGCTACATTCGAGGATAATGAAATTATGCAAAAAGAGGTTGCCAAAGCAGCTCGCAAATTGGCTGAAAATTCTTCAACAACAAAATCCTTAAGCATAAGGGTTAAGCGCACTCCAAATCAAATCATGATTGAAAGTAAATCATAAATTAAATTAGATTTCAATTGATTAAAATCCGCATTAAGCGGATTTTTTAGTTGTTACTTTAGGGTAATTCTTATTGGTATAATTAAAACCAACTCAAATTTACCTACATTATTTTAGTTAAATTTTAACATTGGCTTATATTTGCGGCTTTTACCTAAATAAAACCAAATGAAAAAATTAATGCTTGCCAGTTTGCTGCTTTTTTGCTGTCAAATTGCTTTTAGTCAAACACAGTATTTGCCCGGTTATATCGTAAATAATTCAGGGGTAAAGCAACAAGTTGAAATCCGTGATGAAGATTGGAAGTCTACGCCCACTTCTATAAAATACAGAAACACTCCAACAGGAAAAGTGCAGTCAGCCGAAATAAAAAATCTGTTGGCGTTTGGCCTGAATCATGGACGTAGATTTGAAAGACATACGGTGCAAATCGATCGAAGTACAGATAATTTAAATATGTTAAGTCACGTGCGACAATCTAAGCTTGAAGAAGCTACCTTATTTTTAGAACTGCTGGTTTCGGGTAAAGCAAAGTTGTATTATTATGAATCTGGGAACTTAAGACGCTTTTTTTACGCGAAGACAGATGGTAGGGTAGAGCCGCTGATTTATAAAAAGTATTACGATCAGTATGATCGCATCACCACTAATAATAGGTACCAGCAACAATTATTTAATCATATGCGTTGCGAACAAATTTCGACTAAAGAAATCACCAGATTAGACTATAAAAAAAGTGATATGATGAACTATTTTATAAAGTATAATGCTTGTTTTGAGTCAGATGCGACTAAGACTAATAATGACGTACCAAAATTAGAAAACACAACCAATTATACCTATGACCTAGAGAATGAAACTAAAGAAAAAGCGTACTTATTCTTGGGTATAAAACCTGGTTTTAGAAATTCATCTTTCGAAATTACTGGAGCACCGCCTATAGGTGATGTACGTAAGCCCAAGTTTGATAATCAAACCAGTTTTACCGCTGGGATTGAAGTTGAAATTGTTTTACCTATTCACAACAACAAATGGGCAATGTTTGTAGAACCAACTTTTTTTAATAATTTCGAAGGCAGTAAAACCATTGAGGGCTATATAAATGAGGTAAGCTACAGTTCAATTGAAGTCATATTTGGAGGGCGTCATTACTTTTATTTAAACAAAAAAGCGAAGTTATTTTTAGAGGCTGGCTTGATTGTAGATATTCTTTCTTCAGATTCCGAGCTTAGTTTTGACGGGCAAAGAGATGCTTTAACTATGCAGTCGGGAACAAGTTTTTCATTGGGAGCGGGTTTTAAGTATAACAACCGCTACAGTATAGCCGTTCGCTATCAAACACCAAGAAACCTACTTCAAGATCATACAACTTGGAATAGTGAATATAGCAACATCGGTGTAGTACTGGGCTATCATTTTAGTTTGTTGAAATAAAAAAATAACACTCTTCACAATTTAAAAGCCAACCGTGAGCGGTTGGCTTTTTATATTTATTATCTAGACTACTCATTCAATTTCGTTTTTAATGCTATTAAATTTGATTTGAAAAATGTATATTTATAGCTTTTTAAGATAAACTATGCGCCATTATTTATATATTTACATTTTACTTTACGGATGTCTTAGTTGGGCACAACAATCAAAGTCGGTTTTATTTATAGGTAATTCTTATACAGGAGCCAATAATCTGGCTCAATTAGTTACCGATATGGCCAATAATGCGGGACACCAATTAAATGCGGTAGCTTTTACACCTGGGGGAGCACGTTTTTTGAATCATGATGCCAATGCACAGGTTACCAATTTAATTAATCAGCAAGCTTGGGATGCCGTGATTTTACAAGGTCAAAGTCAGGAAACAAGTTTTGGAATGGCACAGATGCAGCAAGAAGTCTATCCGCACGTAGCGTCGCTTGTTCAGAAAATAACCGCCAATCAGAACTGCACTGTTCCTATATTATTTATGACTTGGGGAAGAGAGAACGGAGATGCTGGGAATTGCCCTTATGCACCTTGGGTATGTACTTATACAGGTATGGATGATGCTATTTACAACACCTATATGGATTTAGGTCAGATTAACCAAGCCCAAGTAGCTCCAGTAGGTAGAGTATGGCGCAATTTACGTACTAACCATCCTAATCTTAATTTATATACTTCAGACGGTTCACACCCCAATTATACAGGTAGCTTTGCGGCTGCATGTACGTTTTTTACTAGTATATCTAATGAAGATCCTACTCAATTGGCTTACTTGGGTAGCTTGTCTGCCAATGATGCACAAATTGTTAAAGCTGCGGTGAAAACTGAATTTTATGATGTGTGGAGCAATTATGATTTCACGCCCAATTTGGCTCAGGCGATATTCAGCTATAATATCAATCAAATGCAGGTTCAGTTTGATGCAAGTTCTAGTACTTTTGAAACGCTAGAATGGGATTTTGGCGATGGAAATACTTCCACGCAAGTGCAGCCCCAACACACTTATACCACACCAGGTGATTATACGGTTAGTTTACAAACTACCTACTGCAACAAGACGGCAACCGAACAAAAAAATATTCAGGTTGAAAAATTAGATTTAACTGTAATAAAACCACCGACCATCGCTCTAATTTTTGATCAGCTTCATCAACAATTGAGTCTTAGTGGAGCTACAGCCAAGCTTGCATACAGCATTTATGATTTACAAGGGAAAACCCTCAAGCAAGGGCAATTAATGCCTCAAGAGCAAATAAATTTACAACATTTGGCGGCCGGCAGGTATTTTCTGCGCCTAGACAACCAGCAAATTTATTCGTTTGTCAAATTGCGTTAAACCGATGCGAAGCTATCGCTAGTCACATACTGCACCCCCAACGCACTTAATTCCTGCTTTTGCTCTTGGTAAATATTTTGGTCAAGGGCTTTGGCCGCGTCTTCGATAAGTGTGCACTTAAAGCCTTCTTGCAAAGCATCTTTAATCGAAAAATACACACAAATATCGGCAGCCAAACCAGTAAAGTAAATGTGCTTAACACCTTTCTCTTTTAGGTAACCCGTGAGTCCTGTACTCTTTAAATGCGCATTGTCAAAAAAAGCAGAATAACTATCGATTTTTGGGTTAGTTCCTTTTCTAAAAATCGCCTCTACTTTCTGGGTGTTTAAATCGGGATGAAAGTCGGCACCCCATGAATTTTGAACGCAATGCTCAGGCCAAAGCGTTTGGTCTATACCATCAATTTTAATCGACTCAAAAACCTTGTGATTAGCGTGTTCACTAGCAAAACTAATATGCCCTGAAGGATGCCAATCTTGTGTGGCAACCACTAGGTGAAAATGTTGCTGCAATTGGTTGTTCACTTTTACAATCGTATCGCCCTGGGGAACGGCTAAGGACCCGCCAGGTATAAAATCGTTCTGAATATCTACTAGTAGTAATGCTGTTGACTGCATTTTTAAATCGTTTTATACTGTTTAATTAAAGCATCTCTTTCGTCCCGTAACTTTTTACTTATACCCACTTTGTAATGGTGAGCGTTGCTAAAACGTTTATACTCTAAGGGTAATTGAGCAAATCGTTTTGCACTATAATCGGCTATTGCTTGTAGCGATTTTGGCGCATGACAGCGTTCTCCGTTTAGCATAACGGGTTGCAACAAAGCTTCTTTTTCTAGATGCTCAATTTTCATACTTTTATATTGATCAAACGGATGGTGAATGCTATCAAATTCGGTTTCATCGAATAGCGCTACCGCGTCTGCACCTATCCATCGCCCATCAGCTAGACTTAGCCTATAAACCTGTTTGGAGTAGGGCATAGTAATTTTGGCAATATTCTCAGAAATTTTTATTCTGGGTTCTTGGTTGTACGCCACTAATTTGTAAACTCCGCCAAGAGCTGCATCGGGTTTTCCTACCACCAAATTGGTGCCTACACCATAAATATCTATTGGTGCCTCCTGCTCTTGCAAACTCTTAATAACGTACTCATCTAACTGATTTGAAACGGCAATTTTCACATAAGACAAGTTGGCCTCATCAAGACGTCTTCTACATTCTTTAGCAAAATAAGCCAAATCGCCACTATCTAAACGAATACCCATTAACTTTTCTCCGCGTTCTTCCATCTCTTTTGCTACCGTGATGGCGTGTGGCAATCCGCTTTTTAGAGTGTTGTAGGTATCAACTAATAGAACGCAATTTTTAGGTCGGTTTTGCGCAAAATCCCTAAAGGCTTGGAGCTCATCATCATAACTTTGCACAAAAGAATGCGCCATAGTACCCGATACAGGAATATCAAATTGCTTGGCTGCTATTACGTTGCTGGTGCCATTAAAACCACCGATGAACGCGGCGCGCGAAGCATAATAACCACCAGGACCGTGAGCCCTTCGCAGTCCGAAATCCAGTAAGACGCCATCGGGAGCAATATAACGCATGCGTCGGGCTTTGGTGGCGATTAAACTTTGAAAATTGAGCATATTCAATAAAAAAGTCTCAATTAATTGGGCTTCTAGCAGTGAGCCCTCGACCCGCAAGATGGGCTGGTTGGGAAATACCACATCACCTTCTAATACAGAATAAATCGATCCGCGAAAGCGAAAATCTTTTAAATAGTTTAAAAATTTTGCTTCAAAATGCTGCTCAGCTAGATAATCAAGCTCTTCTTTAGAAAATTGAAAGTCGTTTAGATTTTCAAGGAGTGTTTCTAAACCTGCAAAAACAGTATAACCACCTTGGTAAGGGTTTTTTCTAAAATAGTAATCAAAGACTGCCTTTTGGCTATGATGATTTTCGTTAAAATAAACCTGTGCCATGCTAAGCTGGTACAAATCGGTATATGTGGCGGTATAATTGGGCACGATAAATTTTTTAATCAAAGATAAGCAATTGCCTTTAGAAAAGGCTTTTCGAATGTTAAAGGAATTATGTTGGGCTGTTCTGCCTCAAGTCATCGGCAGCCGGGCTATACGCTCATACGCTTCGGTGGCTCAAGGCCACCTGCAGGGTAACCGCTGCTATCCCTAACAGGTTTTATATAGGTAATTAGTAAAGAAAAATATGAAAAATACTCTTTAATCCTGCTTTATTTTTTCCGGCGTTCTTTGAAAAAACGTTGCAACAGTTGAGCGGATTCTTCTTGTAATAAACCAAACTCAACTTGGGTTTTTGGATGCAGGCATCCGCCCATTTGTCGGAAACCACGATGCGTGTCTTCGGCAGCAATTACCACTCGATCTATCTGACTCCAATATAAAGCTCCAGCGCACATCTGGCAAGGCTCTAAGCTAACATAAAGGGTGCAATTTTTTAAGTATTTGCCGCCCAGGTAATTTGCAGCAGCGGTAATTCCTTGCATCTCAGCGTGGGCGGTAACATCGTTTAGGCTCTCGGTCAAATTGTGTCCGCGAGCAATAATCTGTTCACCACTTACAATGACACAGCCTACAGGTATTTCTTCGCGTTCATAGGCATTTTGCGCTTCATCTAGGGCTTTTTTCATAAAATAGGTGTCATCAAAAGGAGAAAGCATGGTTAAATATCGTTTGCAAGTTTTACCTTTGCAAAGTATGGAAACTCCTTTATTAAATACAATAGATTCGCCTAAAGATTTACGGCAATTATCAGCCGAAAAATTACCGCAGATAGCGCAAGAGTTGCGTAGGTTTATTATTGATGCGGTGGCAAGTAAAGAAGGACATTTAGGGGCTAGTTTGGGTGTGGTCGAGTTAACCGTCGCATTGCATTACTATTTCAACACTCCTTACGATCAGTTGGTTTGGGATGTTGGACACCAAGCTTATGGGCATAAAATTTTAACCGGTAGACGCTCCATTTTTGAAACCAACAGACAATTTAATGGTTTAAGTGGTTTTCCTAAACGCAGCGAAAGTCCTTATGATAGCTTTGGAGTGGGCCACAGCTCAACTTCTATTTCGGCAGCTTTAGGCATGGCGCTAGCAGCACAATTAAAAGGAGATTACACCAAAAGGCACGTAGCGGTGATAGGCGATGCTTCTATAGCCAGCGGTATGGCTTTTGAAGGGCTGAATCACGCCGGGGTGACCCCAGCAAATTTATGGATCATCTTAAATGATAACGCTATGGGCATTGACCCTAGTGTAGGAGCTTTGAAAAATTATCTGACCAAAGCCACGGTAGGTAAAAAACCCAGGCAAGCCAATATTATTGAAGCCCTTAATTTTCATTACACCGGCCCTGTAGATGGGCACGATTTACCGGCCTTATTACGTGCTTTTGAAGCGATGGAAAAGGTAAAAGGACCCAAATTTTTACACGTGATTACCACAAAAGGTAAAGGTTTAAAACCAGCCGAATTGGACCAAGTACGGTATCATGCACCAGGAAAATTTGATCGAATTACGGGTGAGATTTTACCCAAGCAAGAGGCTCATTTGCCTCCTAAATTTCAAGATGTTTTTGGCTTGAGTTTATTGGAGTTGGCGCAACAGAATGATCAGATTTTTGCAATTACTCCAGCTATGCCAACAGGGAGTTCGCTTAAATATATGATGCAGGCTTTCCCGCAAAGGGCAATCGATGTAGGTATAGCCGAACAACATGCGGTAACCCTTGCCGCGGGTATGGCTACCCAAGGTTTACGCGTCTTTTGTGCAATATATTCTACATTTTTGCAACGCGCATATGACCAAGTGATTCACGATGTAGCCTTGCAAAATTTACCAGTGGTTTTTTGTATTGACCGCGCTGGCTTAGTGGGAGAAGATGGGGCCACACACCATGGTATTTTTGATATTGCTTATTTGCGTTGTATACCCAATTTGCAAATCGCTGCACCAAGCAATTTAATCGACTTACGTAATTTATTGTATACCGCATCTAAAAAGCTCGATACGCCTTTAGCGATTCGTTATCCCCGTGGGAGAGGAAGAGAATTAAAATGGCAACAAGCATTTAAAACACTACCCCTAGGTAAAGCGAATTTGTTAAAAAAAGGAACACGTATTTTAATTTTAGCCTTGGGCTCATCGGTTTACGACGCACAAGATGCTATAAACAACTTACCAGGGACCATACAAGCACAGGTTGGTTTAATCGATTTGCGTTTTGTAAAGCCATTAGATACCGAGTTACTCGCTCAGCAAATTCCGGCCTATCAACATATAATAAGCATTGAGGATGCTTCGAAAATAGGAGGGGTGGGCGATGCCATTCAATACTTTTTGGTTCAGCTGAAATACCCTGGTAGTTTTGTAAAACTAGGAATTCCGGATATGTTTATCGAACAAGGTAGTATAGCCGAATTAAAAACTTTGGCTAAAATAGATGCTACAAGTATTGGACGGAAAATTCAGGCCTTAGCCAAAGATTAATTGCGCTTTATTTTTCTATTGGCTACCCATTTGCCAGCAAAGTAAGCACATAAAAAAGGTAGTAAAATAAAGCCTTGATACTCAACTAACCAATTTTGTTGTATGGCCAATAATAACAATGCGGTACAGCAGACAATAAAAATCAAATCATATTTCAAGTATTTCATAAAGACATCAGTTTATTGGATTTCTAATTACTTTTTAAAAATACAAAAGTTCAAAAAACCCTAAAAGTTAGAATAAACTGCTTTGTAAATAAAAACTCGGGTAGTCTTGAATCTACCCGAGTTTTTAAAGTTTGCTTTTTAACTTTTAATGTTAAGTGACTAACTTTTAATTTATGATAAGCTTTTCAACTTGTTGATGGTTCGCTGTATTTATCTGTAAAATATAAACTCCCGTATTTAAGGTGCTTAAATTCACCTGAGCCTGCTGTTGGGCGTTAAATTCTTTTTCTAAAAGCAATCTACCTTTAACATCAAATACTTGTATTTTAAATGCTTCAGGTTGATGCTGACGTAATTGTATTAAACCTTCTGTAGGATTAGGATATACCTGAAACAAATTTTGCTGCGGTGTGGTGGTTCCCATCGTACAAGTGGTAGGCAAGTCAAAAGCTTCCAATTGGTCAGAACGGTCTAGTGAGTTCCCTTGGTCTGCACTAAATCCTAAACCTCTTCGCGCAAACGCATCCCAAATGAGACACTGATTGGCACCATTGTTTAAAATCATATCGGCTTGTAAGATGGCGTCACGACCGTCTATAAAGCCAGGATTACAAGGTTGCAGTTTTAATGCGTCTATTACTAATTGCATGGCCATATTATTACCGCCTGTGCCATTATAAATATCGGGATCAAATCCGTAAAGGTCAATAAAATCCCAAGTCATTTCCCAAAGCATAGTGGCCCATACAAAACCTACTCCGTGGGGAGCGCTTAAGTTTGGATTATTGGTAAGGTCATAAGTAGCGGGATTGATGCTAAAATCTGTTGAATAAGCATAAGGTCTAATCCCTGTACTGCCCGGCTGTTGGTTCACCACATATGTGGCAATACCTCTAGCATCGGTTCGGGTATCGCTTGCTTTTAAGGTCATCATTAAAGCGACATAATCGCTCCAGCCTTCACCCATTTGTTCGGTGGCTTGAAAACAGCTTCCATCAGGATTGGTAATTTCACAAGGATATAAGCAATCGGCGGTTCCTGCACCACCCGTCAAGCGGATAGAAATACCGTGTCCATATTCGTGGGCGATAATTCCGCCATCGAGCGAACCATCTTTTTGATAGGGTCCGTCGTTTTTAATACTCCCCTGTATACTTACTCCATTTTCCAAATTGCTAATTAGGTTACTACCTGTATTCAAATCAATCATAATGCTAGGAATAGTAATGGTTGCGCTGGGGTTTCCTCCCATATTTATAGTGGGTCCATTTACATTATTCACTACAATCACCCCAACGGCTCCAGCATTTTGAGCTTGCAATACTTTTGAGGTAAAATTACAGCTACCGCGCCTAATTACCGCAATTTGGTTGTTTAAGGCATTGGTATTGATAAAAGGCTCACAAGCATTATAAATATCTGGGGTAGCGTCTTCGGCTAAAACCAAGTTTCCGCTTACTCCGGTACTGGTGATAGACGGACCGAAAGAAGCAGCTTTGGCTGCATAGGCTCCTGCTAAATTATTCGGACTAGCGATTTGAAGCAAATTAGGGTCGCCTGGTGCCCCCCAAGTAAACATACTCATACTAGCCGCATTACCGTCTTCTAAGGTACCAAAAAAAGCATTGTTTCCTGGTCCCGCATCAGCATTAAATTGTCCGCGGGCATACACCTCGTCATTGGCTAAACCTTGGTTGGTGTAATTGTACCTTTGAAAATTACCACTGGCCTCATCAAAACCGTATTGGTACCATACGTCGTGTGCTAAATTACTCCAATAAAAAAGATTGGTTACCGATGCATCTAAGTAGCCCTTTGGGTCTTGGTTGAGGTTTAACGGGAAATCAAAAACCAAGTTGGTTCCGCCATCGGGTGAGTTTCCAAAGTTTCCGTCACGCGAATCGGCTGCAAAGACATTATTACCAAGAGTACTGGTAAATTCATTTCCGCTCACACCATCTATATCGTGCCAACCAAAAGGAGAGGCTACAGCATCGGCCGGTTGATTGACCAAAACACGATTTCCGTAAGAAGGCGATTCAATGGGCATAGGGAATACGCGATAGGCTGCATTACCTACCAAGCTCTGCTGTTGGTTTTCTAATGAGAAATTAGATGGAGTAGCAATTGTTTTTTCGTGGGTGTGAGGAACCTCTTCAAACTGGCAGTGCAAAAGATAATCGTTTACGTGCAAAATTGCTCCAGTTGCGGCATCAATACTAACCGACCACCAATGCAAATCATCTAAGGTAAATATACGCAGGTTATAAGCCATTCTGTAGCCCGCATCACTCGCTTGGTATACCATCTTTACAGGTATTTCTTTTTTTGACAAGCCATTTTGAGCGATGAGGTAAGTGTTTTTTTGAGGATCTTGTTCAATAATTTCAGTGGCTTTTCCCTCTAGTTTTAAGTAAGCCGCTGCTTGGTTTACCGCTTCAATAGGGCTCAAGTTAGCTTGGCTGCTGCTTATTTGTTGTGCAAGCTGTTCAATAAAACGGTGATTGGCTGCAACTATTTTATTGTTTTTAATGGCAAAACTTCCTACAGCTTGCTGCAGCGGTATGCCTTTATAATATTGATCCACATACAGCATTTGGGCTTGAGTGCTGGAGGCAAAATGACTGTCACGCACTACTAATTGCTGCATATCTTGTGAACTGAGTGAACTATTTTGACCTAAGTAAGCTTTGATCTGGGGTAAAAATTCTTGACTTTGAGCTTCCGCGGAAGGGGTTAGCCACAAAAAAGAAAATAAAAAGAGATAAAGGAGATGGTTTTTCATAAATAATGATGCAATTTTTTGCAAATATATTAAAAAGGAACTTAAAATCGTATGGCGTTTAATTTTTGGTACATTCTTAAGGCTTGACTATCGCTCAAGGCAGCTACGTGGCTTGTTAGCCTAATTAACCAATCATATGCTTCTTCGCCAGCTTGGGGCAGCTCAAAGTCTTGTAAAAATCCTTTAAGAATGAGTTCGTGATAATTGTTTTGAGCGTGTTTAATTTTGTTTTCAATGGCTTCGGTAAATACCTCTAGCAACTTGTGAATAACCTGGTAGCCCACAATTTCTTTTTCAATAACCTCTTGACTTTGATAGATTTTTTCTACCGATATAGAGATAATATCTTTTATTTGGGGTGCATACACCGAGAAGTCGAGCAAGGCATGATGAAATTCACCTTGCAGAATGACTTCTTCATTCTCTAAAAAGACTCGTACAGCATCTTGTATTAGGGTGTTTATAGCTAGCGAACGTAAATAACTTAAGCGGCTACCAACGCTAGTAAGCGAGTGGTATTTACTGGTGTTTATACTTTTCTTTACCAATTGGATGAGGTATTCTAAAGCTTTATCTTCGGGGATTAGCCCTAGATTTATTCCGTCTTCAAAATCGATGATGGTATAACAAATGTCGTCGGCCGCCTCGACCAAAAAGGTTAACGGATGACGGTGGTAGTGAATATTCAGGGCATCGCCTTTTTTCTTAAGGCCTAAACCTTTGGCTACACTTTCAAATAGTTGTTTTTCTGACTGGAAAAAACCAAATTTCTTATCGCTTATTTGGTTACTGGGTTTGTGCGGTAAAGATTCTTTTGGGTATTTGGTAAAGGCCCCTAAAGTGGCATAAGATAGCCGTAAACCGTTAAGGTTGCCGTTTTTGGTTTCGTTTAGTAGTTTAAAACCATTGGCATTTCCTTCAAATTTTACTAAATCTTGATATTGGGTAGCATTCATTTGATCTTTAAAACGCTGGCCTTTTCCGCTAAGGAAAAATTCACCCATGGCTTTTTCACCTGCATGACCAAAAGGCGGGTTCCCAATGTCGTGAGCTAAGGCAGCCGCCGCCACAATAGCACCAAAATCGTTGAAATGATGTCCTAAATCTTCTTGAAGGTGGGGGTATTTTTCGATAATTTTCTTACCTACTTGTCGACCCAAAGAGCGCCCTACTACAGAAACTTCTAAGCTGTGGGTAAGCCGAGTATGAACAAAGTCTGTTTTAGAAAACGGAATTACTTGGGTTTTGTCTTGTAGACTCCTAAAAGCCGAAGAGAAAATAACCCTGTCATAATCTACTTCAAAGCCTAATCGGGTATCGTCTTGGTCTTTTCGAAGACGCGGTTGCTCATCTCCATAACGGGTAAGTGCTAGTAATTGTTCCCAGTTCATGCGTTAGTTTTACGGGTAAAAATACTAAACTCAATGCAGTTTTAGGGAGTTCTAGAATAAAAAATACAAAGCAACTTTGCACGGCTAACACAAAAATAGCGAGGCTATTCACAAATACACAAAACTTAAACGGTGTTGCGCAATCAAGTTGCTTTGTACTTTAGTAAAACCTGTACCAGAAAACCGGTCGGTACAGGGTAAAAGGATTGGTTAGTTAGTTTAATTGTCGTTTACGAGGTAAACCTACAATCCGGTTTTTAAACTGATGGTTTTGGTTGGTTAATCAAAATGCTATTGTGGGAGGTATGCACCAGCCCCGATACGAAATTTAAGCGTTCCCGTAATTTTTAGCGATTCGTTAATTTCGGTAGCGCTATTGTCAAAAATACCGTCTAAAATTAAATCTAGACTAGCTAGGCCGCCCTCTTCGGTAGCAAAATAGGTTTTTAAGTTCTTTACCGTTACGGTTCCCGAGCGAGATATATAGCCTTCACCGGTGAATCCTGTGAAAGTAATGGCTAGAGCCGAACTATTTTCTGGATTGTTTTCTTCGCTATCATAGTCGGTGAGCGGCATGGCTTTACCATTATTCATTTTTATAAAGCCTGTGAGATATAAATTTTTATCTTCATCGCTAAGCGAAATGCTTAAGCCTTCAATTCCGTCGCTATTCACATAAACGGCAGCCATATTGTTCCAATCACTGCCTTCGGTATCTGTGATAAAGGTGTTGCTGAATTCACCTTTGTTCTCGATGTTTAAAATGTACGAGCTCTGATCGTTATTTTCACCTGTTGGCGAAGCGGAATCGTCATCGCTACTGCAGGCAATAAGCATTAAACTCGCTAAAAGCAAAAAGCTAAGTTTGATAGTTTGATAATTGAGTTGCATAATAGGATTGGTTTGTAGTAGTTAGTTTATATTTTGAATTTTACGCCAGCGGCGATAACCGCTTGACCTTCCTCTATGATTACATATTTTAGTTTGGCAAAGGGCACTAAGCTTGAGCCAAGGTCAAAATTAATACCTGCTCCAATATTTAAGCCTATACGACCATCGCTGGCTTCAAAATCGCCACCGCCAAACGGACCGAAATCTATATCAGATTTTACTTTAACCTGACTGTAATTTACTCCGGCAAGTCCAAAGACTTGAATACCGTCATCGGCTAGAAAGTAATAATGCCCGTCTGCATTAATTTCCCACCAGTTTACTTTTATAGGGCCTTCTTCTTTAGGGAAATAATAAATAAAATTGGGAGAAAGACTAATGCGTTCTGCAATATGAAATTCGGCTGTAGCGCCCAAACCGATGTTTTCAATTTCGGTACCATAAGCCAATGCGGCTCCAATTTTGGTTTGCATTTGAGCTTGGCTACTCCATAAGCCTCCAGCGATTAAACAAAGTGCGGTAAAAAGTAATTTTAGTTTCATAATGTAATGGTTTAGTTGATAGATAGTTATTATTGATTAAAGTTTGTTTGTTTAAAATTGTTGGTAACCGGCTGTCGAAAAACTAAAAGGTTTTTTCTCTAAACTTATGCAGCGCATACGCATATCTCGTTTTGATTTTTTATGGTGCTTGAACTCCATTAATAGAACCAAGCCGTTTTCGTTAGGATCAAAACCTTCAGGGAAATTCTTGAGGTTTTGTTGTTGTTGGTAAATCATCTTTACCGGAACCTCTTGCGTAAAATACAGATCTATTTGGTATTCATCATTGGTGTAGCGTTTGCCTTTGCATGTATAGCCTAAAATATTCTTTGAGGGTAAATCACTAAATTGGTAATCGCTATCTTCTCCCCAAGTATCTTCCTCCAAATCGACCTGCATCGCCTGAACTATTTTTTGATTGCCGGCCTGAATAAAACTAAATTGTGTGTTCTTTTGTGAATCGATAACCATAAACATATCCGCGCCAGCGTCTTGCAGTTTCATGCCCATATACTGGTTGTCTGTATCTAAAAAATAGGTCATTTGCATTTGCTGTTGTTGACTTTGCATCTTAAGCACATAGGTATAGTCAAAATGATAATGCTCTTTGGGTGCGATTTTGCTCGACTTTACGCGAATGTTCTGGGGTGCATTTAAAACCTCATCCATCCCACTTTCAACGCCTTTGGCAGCCTTATCGGCCGATTTATCAATGATAACTTGTTCGGCTTTTTGCTCGACTCTCTTTTTAAGCTTTTTAAAAATTTGGGCCTCACAAGGACTCAGCCCAATCAATAAACTAAAAGCAATCAGTACATATTTCATTCGTGCATCCATCGGTTTGCGGTTTTTGATTGACTCAAATATCGGATGAATACAGGCAATAAAAAAGGCTCAGTTTGCAATTGAGCCTAAATAGTTTGTAAGTGGTTGTTTTTTATGTGTAACTAGCAAAATACTGAAATACAGCTTGTTAGCTTGTAAAAGATACCCGATATTGGGTATTGAAAATCTTGTTATAAACGCTTATTACCAAGTAGGCATAAGCTTATAAATCTTGAGCTGTTTTCTCGATTTCGGCATACCAATCTTCACCGAATTTCTTAATCAGCGCTTCTTTTACAAATTTATAAATAGGAGTTTGGAGTTGCTTTCCTAAGCTACAGGCGTCATCGCAAATGGGCCAACGGTGGTAATTTACCGCGGCAAAATCTGAATAACGCTGTACACGTACAGGGTACAATTCGCAAGAAATCGGTTTTTTCCATTGGGTTTTTCCATCGCGGTAAGCGGCTTCAATTCCGCAAAGGGCTGTGCCTTTATCGTCAAAAGTTACATAGGCACATTCTCCGCCATTCACCAAAGGTGTTTCCAATTCGCCTAAATCATTGCTTACATACAAGCCTTGTTCCTCGATGGCCTTTATACCTTCTGGCCTTAAATAAGGCTTTACACTTGAGTAAACTTCTTCTAACTGGCTCACCTCTTCAGGATCCACTGGCGCGCCAGCTTCACCTTCTACACAACAAGCTCCTTTGCAGGCTTTTAGGTTGCAAACAAAATCTTTAGTGAGTATATCTTCTGATACGATTGTTTTACCGATTTGAAACATGCTAATTACCGATTTTGGGCAAAGATACGCTTATAAAAATTTATGAAAAATTTAAAAATTATATTCTTTAAAACCCGATTTAAATTTTAATTTTGCGGGCTTTTAAAACAAAGAATATTAAGAAGTTATGGGTTTTGACTTAAAAGAAATAGTAACTGCTAGCCTTATCTTATTTGCTGTAATAGATATTATTGGGAGTATTCCTATTATTGTTGATTTAAGGCGTAAAGTAGGGCATATTCAAAGTGAAAAGGCAGCGATTGTAGCCGCTATTCTAATGGTGATTTTCTTGTTTGTAGGAGAAGAGATTCTAAAATTAATTGGGATTGATGTAAACTCCTTTGCGGTTGCGGGTGCTTTTATTTTATTTTTCCTGGCACTAGAAATGATCTTAGGAATACAATTGTATAAAGATGATGCACCCGAAACGGCTTCTATTGTACCTCTGGCATTTCCTTTGGTGGCAGGTGCCGGTACTATGACAACCTTATTGTCATTGCGTGCAGAGTATGCGACTGTTAATATTATTGCCGCCATCATTATTAATATTATCTTTGTGTACTTGGTGCTTAAATCGTCTAAAAAAATTGAGACGGTATTGGGTTCTCAAGGAATTAATGTAATACGTAAGATTTTTGGTGTTATTCTATTGGCTATTGCCGTAAAATTATTTGTCACCAATATTCAAAATTTATTCAACTAGTTGTTATGAAGTATGTAATTTTTGTGATCATAGGCCTAGCCATTGCTTTAGCCGCTTTTAATATTAGTATGCTCGACCTGAACCATATTATGAGTAAAGAGAGCTCTATTGCATTAGCCGGAGTCTTAGCTAGTTTATGTGTTTTGGTATTAATGCTTATTTTACTGGTATCAAGAAGCATTCAAAAGAAATACCAAGACCAAGAATAAGCAAGCCTTAAAAAGCGAGACGCTCTACTCTTTTTATATAAGGGTCTTGAGAATTGATGATTTGCTCTTTTACTTGGGTGTTAAACAACTGCTCGCCCATACTGGCTTTGAGGTATAGCTTAAGCAATTCTTGGTAACGACCAAATCGGTAATCAAAATTGAATTGATGAAGGTAGCTAATGAATTCACGAACCCACTCCTCGTCTAGCTCGTACGATTGAATGAACTCCTCTTTAGAGAGGTCTGTAAATGCACTTCTGTCTTTCTCGAGCTTGTTAAATACAAACCGATCCATAATACCTCCGCGAAGCATATAAGTTAGTTTTTCTTTGGTCACATGGGTATCTTTAGGTATAAACACATCTGGAGTAATACCTCCACCACCATAGACCACTTTTCCTTTAGGGGTAGTATAACGCAAGCTATCGTTTACTTGAATGCTATCTTTGTGTTTTAATTCGCCATTTTCATATCGGTTGAGGTACTCTAGATGGTAATTTTCGTTATTGTCTCCGTATGGCTTTTGTATAGATCTTCCTGTAGGCGTGTAATAGCGTGCTACGGTAAGCCTTACCGCACTGCCATCGCCCAATTCCATCTCGCGTTGCACCAAACCTTTTCCGTAAGAACGCCTACCAATAATGGTTCCTATATCGTGATCTTGCAAGGCACCCGCAATCACCTCACTTGCCGAGGCGGTATGTTCATTAATCAATACATACACCTGTGCCGATTCAAAATTACCCACATCGCTGGCCATGGTCTTAACTACCTCATCGCGCTTATTTTTAGTAAATAAAATGAGTTGATCTTCTTTTAAAAAATCATCGGCGATTTGTATTGCAGGTTTGAGAAAGCCTCCGCCGTTGTCGCGCAAATCTAGCACCATGTTTTTGGCTCCTAGATCGATTAGTTTTTGAGAGGCTTTTTGATACTCGATAAAGGTGTTTTCGGCAAATCGGTTTATTTTTATGTAGCCCAATTCGGGGCCTAGCATATAGGCGGCATCAATACTTTTAATGGGAATGTGATCGCGTTCTACTTCAATTTCGAGTAAAGAATCGCTACCCTTGCGTTGTACCTTTAACAGCACGCTGCTGTTTACTTTACCTTTAAGAATCTTACTTAGCGAATCATTGCTGAGCTGAGCGCTAAATAAAGCCTGGTTGTCGGCATATAAAATGCGATCGCCGGCTTTTATTCCCGCTTTAGCGCTTGGGCTATCGTCTAGCGGACGAATAACGGTAATGGTGTCATTAATACGATAAAAATTTATACCAATACCCACAAAATCCCCTTTCATATTTTCACTTACCTCTGCGTATTCACTTTGCGGAATATAAGTAGAATGCGGATCGAGATTGGCAAGAATGCTGTTTACCGTTACGTCTACAATACTATCGGTATTTACGGCATCTACATACTCATAATCGATATAATCGATAAGTCTTCCCAGTTTTTCTTTCTTTTTATTTGTGGTATTTGGGCTATCGAGTGGGGTTTCAAAATTGAGGTAGGCACCTGCAAAAATTCCTAGCGCTAAAAACAGCCCTAGCAATAGCGGAAAGTATATGGGATTTATTTTTTTCAAATTGGCTGGTGAGCTATATCATTAAAATGTTCTACTTCAACGCCGGCACGCTTTAAAAAATCTATTCCGGCATTGTCTTTATAAGCGTTTAAATATACCACACGTTTTATGCCAGCTTGGTGTATAAGCTTGCTGCAATCTTTACAGGGAGACATGGTAATATACAATGTAGCATCTTTACAAGTTTGGGTACTTCGGGCCACCTTTAATATGGCGTTGGCTTCGGCGTGCAAGACATACCATTTGGTAAGTCCGTCTTCATCTTCACAAGGATTTTCGAAACCGCTAGGCGTTCCGTTATACCCGTCTGATATAATCATGCGATCTTTCACTATAATGGCGCCTACCTGTTTGCGCTGGCAGTGCGAAAGTTTCCCCCATTCTTTAGCCATGCGTAGGTAAGCCTTGTCAAATTTAAGTTGCTTTGCTTTATCCATAAAATTATCTGGTCTTGCTGCTTATTAAAACTATAACCGACACAAATTTATTGTTTTTCATCCAATTTATCCCGATATATTTTAAGCAGTGCAGGCAGCTGGGCATAGCTTTACGGATTTAATTTCGGGTAGCGACCAAAATTGGTCCTTCTGGTTTATAAAAAGCGATAGGAGTAAAAGTTTTATTTGGTTGTTGCATGCTATATAAAAGCAACCGATTAGGCATCCGTAAAGGAAAAACTAAAGAATCCAATTGGCACGCAACAGCGGAATGCTTAATCCTATAACCAAGGCAGCGATAAACAATACCCAATCCCGTTTTGAAAAACGCAATAGGCTTTGAAATACCAAACTTAGTAAAAGCACTACCAAGACTACAATAAGCTGAGCGGCTTCTATACCTACGGCAAAAGCGAATAACCTGCCAAAATCTACTCCAGAACTTCCTGTGGTGCTAAGAAAAAATGAAGAAAACCCAAACCCATGAACCAACCCGAAAAAAAGCGTGATGGCGTAGAGTAAAGTCTTACCGCTTTTTACATTTTTTCCCGCAGTAAACAAACGGTAAATTGCGGTGACCAAAATGCTCACGGGTATTAAAAACTCGATCACCCTGCTCGAAAGACTTACCCAATCATAAGCCGCGAGTACTAAAGATAGGGTGTGGCCTAATGTAAACAGGGTAACTAAAGCAATTACGGGTTTAAAATCTTTAAATCCAAAGGCTGCAACCAAAACACTGAGGAACAAAACGTGATCATAGGCATTCCAATCGAGTACGTGTGTGAGCCCTAAGTTAAAATAAATTAAGAAGTCGTTCATGCGGCAGGTGTTTTTTCTTCACCCAAACTTACATTTTTCTATTTAAAAAAGCACAGCCTTGAGCCGAATAAATTTAAAGGCCTTGTGGCTTGTGATCGGGGTCAAGCTGAGGGTTATTTTTATAAACCATTGTGCGGTGGGGGTAAGGTATGCTTATACCTTCGGCATCAAAACGTTTTTTTATCGATTCGAGCAAATCGCACTTCAAGTCAAATGAATCGGCGTAGTTGCTGGTCCATACCCAAGCGCGCATCAATACAGCCGACTCTTGTAACTCGACTACCTTTACAGGTACTACAGGCTCATTATTGGCTTTTTCTAGCGGCGTGCGGTTGTCTAGGGTAAAGGGGTGCTTCATGCACTCTTCGCGCATAATTTTACGCGCTAAATCAATATCACTTTCATAAGCAATGCGCATAAAAATCCATTGCCGAACCAAGCTATTGCTCAGATCATAATTAATCAAGCGTTCTTTATTGATGATGGAGTTGGGTATAACAATCATTTTATTTTGAAAATCTTGAATCACCGTATGCCGTAAGGTAATATCGTGCACGGTGCCCATCATGGTATCGGTAATCTGAATGATATCTCCAATTTTAAAGGGCTTAAAGCTGATGATAAATAAGCCACTTACCAAATTGGCGAGCGCTTCTTGAGAGGCAATACCCAAAACAACTGCGAGAATACCCGCACCTCCTAATACGGTACCGGCAATGTGTTTAAGCGACGGAAAAGCTAAAATTATAAGTAAAACCCCAACGAGATAAACGCCTATACTGGCTAAATATTGAATAAAACGTAAACTGGTAGAGTCTGCTCCTTGAGCGGTTTTCTCTTGAATGCGTTTACTAAAAAACAATTGTACCATGGTGGCGGTAAGAATACTTACCACTAGCACCACCCCTACATATACAATAAGCTGCAGGTTTTCTTTGATTATAGTGGTGGTTTTGGCACTCGCAAACACAAAGCTGATACTCGCAAGCCCTGTAATCAACCAAAGTAAATTTAAAATTTTCTTTACATTGCGTAAACTGCTTAGGCTCTCATAATTGTATTTTTTCTCTAGTCGCTTGGTAAAAAAACGATAACTCCAATTGGTGAGCCACAATAAAAAAACAGTAGCCACTAAAACAAAGCCTACAAATAAAATATCTTGATGGTAAAGTTGCCAAAAATCTTCCATGCTATAATTGCTTAAGAAAGCAAGATAATAAATATCGTGCAGTTCTAGCGGCGTTTTGTCTCGGTAAATACTAAGTAGATTGCTGTATTGAGTTTCGGCTTTAAGCTTAGGAAATTTTAAAAATTTATAAAATTAATCGGATGAAAGCAGTTTTTACTGATTTTTTAGGAAGAAATCATTAAATTGTAGGTAAATTAAGGCGTATGAAAAAGAAAATCGGGTTATTTCTTTTGGTTGCAATCTGTTTAACAGCTTGTAAAAACAAGAATCAAGAGGAGCAGTGGCCACCTCAGCAAGAGCGTTTAAAAGCTATAGGAATTAGTTATACCCAACAAAAAGGCGAAGTAGAAGAGGCCTACCAGAAATTGAAATCTACTTTGCGTAAGAATAGTGCCATTGGCATTATTGCCGAGTCTGATTATGCCCAAGAAGCGGCTCAAGAGCGTATAGATTTGGCACCCGAAAAAATTATCTTTTTTGGCAACCCTAATCTAGGAACGCCGCTTATGCAAGCCAACCAGTTGGCCGGTCTCAATTTACCGCAGAAAATTTTATTCTTTCAAGATGGAGAAGAATTTGTAACGGCTTATAATAGTACCAATTATTTAGGTGCCCGATTTGGTATTAAAAATACCCCAAGTCTAAATCAAATGAGCGATGCTTTAGAGCGATTGGTTGAAAATGCTGCAGGGCAAACGGTAGTGCATACCCGAAAACAACATGTCAAATTATTGGAAGGTATCATTACCACCCGAAGTAAACAGAGCTTTACGAAAACCAAAAATACCTTATTAAAAAGTATTCACGACAATCAAAAATTAGAATTGATAGCGAGTTTAGATCACCAAGCAAATGCTGCCAGCGTGGGCATGTCTTTGCGCCCTACTTATGTGGTTATGGTGAGTTACCCAGAGATAAGCAGCCGTATGTTGCGCGATAATGCTTTGTTGGGTCTAGACTTACCGCATAAAATTTTAGTTTGGGAAAATGCCAAAGGCCGGGTATTTGTGTCTTATAATGCAATCGATTTTATTGCAAAAAGACAAGGCATGGAGATTAAGGCCAGTTATAAGGACCAGATAGAACGTTTGCTCCATCAATTGGTAGAGACCGCCATAAAGCCTTAAAAAAACCGCTACTTCTTGTGAAGTAGCGGCTTGTAGTTTAACCATAGTACTTATTACTAGGGTTGTTTGGTTAAAACAATACTGGTGGGAATAACAAAGTCTGGTTCTCCGGGGTAGGTTTTGGCCACAATCCCCTTTCTCTCAATCTCCCAAGTGGCGGTTAAAGGAGATGCTTGTGGGTTTTGAATATTCATCACCACAATACCTCCCGCACTGTTGCCCGGGTGGCAATTGTCATCCAGAAAACCACTCATTGTAACCCCATCATAAGTCGTGGCTTGAGTAATACTTCTAGTCAGCTTATCAAAATGACTGTAGGCGGTAGCCGTATTGCAGATAACCATCTCCATAGGCGTACCCATCCCTTCTATCAATTGGATATCTGCCACAAGTACATCTTCGGCATAATTATTACCTGGACTAGGCCCTAGTACGGCTTTAGAAATGTCTATGATCATAGTGGTGTTTTGGTGTGTGCCTTGCCAAACCCCGATAAAAGGGTCAAAATTACCATCTATATCTTTAAAGTATTTTCCAGAGAGATCTTGGGAATTATCCCTGGTATTCATATTTACGGTTTGCAATTGTGCCCATGTTGTAAACCAAAAAGAGAATAGTAGTAAACTTAAGCTAAGTAATTTTGTTTTCATGAATAATTGTTTAAAAGTTAGTGATTTTTGTTTAATTGGTGTATTGCATATCAAAACGTCCTTCACGAACTTCTACTATTTCTCCTTCGTCATTAATGGCATCAAACCAAAATGTACCTGATACAATGTTGTTTTCAAAATCCAGTTTGGTGATGGTCATTTCTCCTGTTATTTCATTGGTGGTAGAATGATAAGTTTCAGAAAAAGGTTCCAAAGTATAAATCTCATAACCTCCTCCGCGACCATCTTCATTATTTGAATAAAATGGACGCGCATTTAAAGAGTAGGTTTTACCATTTTCTATTGTAGCATTTTGGGTACCTAATCTTACAGATGATGAATCATCTCCTGAAAAATCAGAAAAACGCATCATGAAATGATACCCGCCATCCACATATTGGTAAAAGCAGTTTTTGTTTCCTGCCAGTCCACCGCCTTTGGGTAAAAAAACTTCGCCGTTAACAAGGCAGCCTGCAGTATTTGCTCCAGTTTGCGTGGCTTCTGGTAATTGGCTTACGGGATCTTGTGAACTTTGATCGTCGTCTTTACTACATCCCCCTAGCCCCCAAAGTGGGAATATAAGGAGCATTGTTATAAGTATTCTTTTCATTGTGTTGATTATTAATTGTTTAAAATTAGGAAATTTCACATGATATTGTATATTATTTGTCGCGTTAATTTTTTTATTGCGAAAACTGCATATCAAAACGTCCTTCACGAACTTCTACTATTTCTCCTTCGTCATTAATGGCATCAAACCAAAACGTACCAGAGACGATGTTGTTTTCAAAATCCAGTTTTGTAATGGTCATTTCTCCAACCACCTGAGGTGTGGTCGAATATTGATTTTGTACTCCATTTTTTGTTATAGAATACCCCCCCCCTTGCCATCTTCATTGTTAGTGAAAAATGGGCGGGCATTTAATATATAGGTTTGCCCTTTTTCAATCTTTGCGTTTTGGGTACCTAAACCTACAGACGAAGCATCGTTCCCTGAAAAATCAGAAAAACGCATCAAGAAATTATAACCGCCATCAACATACTGGTAGAAGCAATTTTTGTTTCCTGCCAGTCCACCGCCTTTGGGTAAAAAAACTTCGCCGTTAACCAAACAACCCGCAGTATTTGCTCCAGTTTGCGTGGCTTTGGGTAATTGGCTTACGGGATCTTTTGAATTCTGATCGTCGTCATTATCACAAGCGACAAGCAGCGTAAGGCAAAATAGAAATAGAAATAAATTTTTCATTTTTTGGGCATTTTGATTCTAAATATAACACATTCAATTGCTAGAGACCGCCACAAAGCCTTAAAAAAAACCGATACTTCATCTATAAATGCCCATTCTTTATCTTTTTATGCCTGTCAAAAACCAAAAAACAGGAGCTGGTTTTTTGGTATAGAATTATTATGTTTCATTAGAATTTTTTGCCTTCCGCGTAAGCGCAGTAAAAGCCTAAAATAAAATTGTGCATAACAAAATTAGAATCGGTTGGTTTACGTTGAGCTGATTTCTATTTTTGGCGAATAACCTAAAATCGATAAGTAAATATGAGTGTTATTTGGTATGAGTGTAAAGTAAAATATATGAAACGCCACGAGACGGGAGAGCAAAAATTAACCAGCGAAACCTACTTGCTCGATGCGGTTTCTTATACCGAGGCCGAAGCCCGACTTACTCAAGAAATGAAGAGCCTAACCGAAGAAGATTTTAAAATTATGAACATAAAGGTGGCCAATTTTGCCGAAGTGCATCCTTTTGAAAATAGCGACCGTTGGTTTAAAGTTAAGGTGGCCTTGGTGGCCATTGATGAAGAAAGCGGCAAAGAGCGTAAAACCAACCAATACCTTTTGGTACAGGCCAATGATGTAAAAGAAGCTTTTGAAAACAGCATGCAGGTGTTACAAAACACCATGGGAGATTATAGTATACCTGCCATTAGCGAATCGCCTATTATAGATGTGTTTCCTTATTTTGATGGTGAAGAAAATGAATCGGGTACTGCAGAGGAAGCGGCAGAAGAAAACGCAGAAAATACTATGGCTGCATCCTAAAGAAAAGGCATCAACCGGTATAAAGCAAACAGGCATGCCAGTTGAGGCATGCCTGTTTGGTTTAAGAGGTCTTAGCCGAAAAATACTTGGCTTTTAGCCAGAAAGAAACCCGCACGAGTAAGATGAGCGCCGGTACTTCTACAAGCGGTCCAATAACTCCGGTAAAAGCCTGCCCAGAGTGTAATCCGAAAACGGCAATGGCAACTGCAATGGCTAACTCAAAGTTATTTCCTGCGGCCGTAAAGGCAACAGCGGTAGTTTGATCGTATGTGGCACCCACGGCGCGAGTAATCCAAAAACCAATAAGAAACATCAAACCAAAATAAATCAACAAGGGTAGCGCGATAAGCAAGACGTCTTGGGGTAGGGCTACAATTAATTCGCCTTTTAACGAAAACATAAGCACAATGGTAAACAGTAAAGCGATTAAGGTTAAGGGAGATATGCGCGGTATAAATTTTTCTTGGTACCAGGTCGCTCCATAAAGACGCACTAAAATCAGCCGACTAAGAATGCCTAATAAGAAAGGGATGCCTAAATAAATAGCGACACTCTCTGCAATTTGGGCGATGGAAATCTCTACCAAAGCGCCTTCAAAACCAAAAAACGGAGGGAGTACACTAATGAAAATCCAGGCATAAAACGAGTAGGCAAAGACCTGGAAAATACTATTGAGCGCCACCAAGCCAGCTCCATATTCGCTGCTGCCCTCAGCCAAATCATTCCACACCAATACCATGGCAATACAGCGTGCCAAACCTATTAAAATAAGGCCTACCATATATTCGGGATAATCGGCTAGAAATACAATAGCGAGTATAAACATCAAAACCGGCCCAATAATCCAATTCAGCAACAGCGAAATAGACAGGAGCTTTACATTTTTAAACACCTTGGGCAGCAAACTATACTTTACCTTAGCCAAGGGCGGATACATCATTAAAATAAGTCCGATAGCCAAAGCTATATTAGTACTGCCTTGGTTATAAGCTTGTAACTTCTCGGGGAAGCTCGGAAAAAAATACCCCAAAGCTACTCCCAGTAGCATAGCGGTAAAGATCCATAGGGTTAGATAGCGGTTTAAAAAGCCTAATTTTTTATTCATGCCTTTACGGATTTAGTTGTGAACAGAGATAAAGCATCTCGGTAGCAATTTGTGTACTGGTTTGCGCATAGGCCTGTTCTTCATTCTCTTGCCCATCATGGTTTTTTGGGTCGGTATAGGTGAGCCCGATGCGTTTTTTGGCTCCTAAAACAACGGGACAGGCCTCGTAAGCTTGGTCGCATGTCATCACCGCGATAAAATCATCGCTGGGGTTTACCAAATGCGTTAAGGGTTTAGAAAACACAAAACTAGGTGCGAGCTGCTTACTCGCTTTTACAGCATAAACCGAGTTGCTGCCTTCGCTTAGGCGACTAGCGGTAAATCCTTGCTGTTCTAATTGGTTGATGACCTCGGGATAAACCGCGGTAACGGCCGTACCACCCGAATAACAACCGACTTTAAAATAGCCGTGCCAATATAGTAAATGCTGCGCCCAAACCTGTGCAAACTGACTTCGGCGCGAGTTATGCGTGCAAATAAATTGTAGAGCCACGCCCTCCTTTTGCTGCAAGCCCTCTTGTATAGCTTGGGCCAAATGTTGGAGTATTTGTTTACGATCGCTAGCAATATTATCGGGTTTTAAAGTGCCGATAAAATCGGTGAAAACCTTATTGAATTCCATAACAAATCAAAATAATAAATTAGCAGCAGCCACTACCCGGTGCACAAGTGGCGTTATTGGCAGGTGCAGATTTTTCTGGGATGCCGCAATCTTCTTTTGCCAAGCAATCGGTTTGTTTGTTGCGCAAAACAAAATGCTTGCCGTTAAAATCTAAATCGTATTTACCAATAGTTTGGCCTTGGTATTCTACCTCAACCTCCCAATCGCCTAAAACCAGGGCTTTTTCGGCCAATTCGATAATGGCAGCCAGCTTTTCTGGATGCAAGCGATGATTGTAATCGTTGGCGCTCCACAATTGAAAACTGATAAGCGTTTCATAACGCAAAGTACCCCCGCAGTCGATAAAGTTTTTGTCAATTTTGCCAATCTCGGTCACATGAAAATGAGGCGGAACCAATTCGCCCGAAGGCAACTCAAAGGCAATCTGTTCTAGGTTTTGCAATACGGCTTTAATTTCAGATAATTTCATAAGTAATCAGGTGTTTTGGGGTTAACAACATTTAGGATTATGAGAAGGACCGCTGGCTAAAAAGGCCAATAAGTTTTCGCGCATATTTTGCCAAGCCTGGGCATCTATACAATAGCAAACGCGCGTACCGCTAATGCTACCTTGTATAAGTCCTAGCTTTTTGAGCTCTTTTAAATGCTGCGATATGGTAGGTTGAGCCAAACCAATAACCTCTACCAAGTCGCCACAAACGCAGCTGTCAATTTTAATAAGATGCTGTAAAATGGCGATACGCGCAGGATGCCCCAGTACTTTGGTGATTTGCGCAATTTGGTTTTGCTCGGCAGTGAATAAATCGGTTTTGGTAAGTCCCATAATCAAAAATAGATTCATTTATATATTGCAATATTACGATGAATAAGAAAAGCCACCAATGGTATTTTAATTTTTAACAGTTTGTGTTCGGACTAGAGTTTAACAAATACCGCAAGGCGCAGCTCCAATTGTACTCCGGTTGAGCTGCCCTCGCGCCTGAGGTAGTAGGTGGCGCTGGGTAACCAGTTATGCGTATCTTCACGGGTAACGGGTCGCATTCCTTGAATGTGGCTAAATTTTACATCAGGGTTTTTTATGCCCCAACCGATATAGGGCGAGAACCCCCAGTTTTTCCCATAAATAAAACCGATCCCAAATGCATACTCAGCGTGGTTTTAATACGTCTATAGTCGGCCTGCTCAAAAGCATACTGTTTATGGTCGCTTGCCTTACGGAAGTAATCTTGGTTAAATTGATCTTGGTGGTTGATATAACTTCCGGTTAAACCGATATAAAATAAATTTGTTTGTTTTTGGCCAGTATATAATTGAATTCGGGAAGAACCGACCAACTGCGGTAATCGGGATGTATTAAGCCGCACGTCCGAACGCTTGAGGATTCGTGTGTAGGCTAGAGCCAGGAATTAATTTTATACGGTGTTGTATGTGTTTTTTTAATTTCGTATTCAAAATTAAGTACTCTCAAGCCATAAAATTTAAGTGTTTGTTTTGCTTTTATTTTTCCGTCATTAAAACTTACCGTTAGGTGGTCTTTAAATGACTTTATATAATTTGTCCATAAGTTTCCACTTTTGTCTTTTAGCAAAAAGTAAAACCCACTATCTCCAATTTTCCTACCAGCAGATTTTAAGATTAGCTCTCCGTTACTACCAACACATGGTTCTAAAATAACTGTCGCATTTCCGTTTGGTAATGGAAACATTGCCTTAATGCAAGTTAATCCGTTTGGAATTGTACAAGTTTCATAAACGCCTGAATAAACAACTTGTTTCGTTTTTTTAATTGTTCTTAACCAAATTGTTCGTTGTACTTTTTTGGTTTTTTTATCAATTAGTTGAATAATATCGCTATTCATCCCCTTAGTGTTCTTGCTGTTTTTCAAGGGAATGTTTAGTTGCTCAATTCTATTACTGAACAGTATTTTTAGGAGATAGCCGAAAAATTTAAAAATAGGATTCCAGTTAGTTTTCAATTCAAATTCATAACTACTCGTGTTTTCGTAAAAGTCAATTACGTTTTTTGATAATTTATTAAGTTCGGTTGGTGGTAAGTTTAATTGGTTAATTGAATTTATTAATCCTTTACTTAGTTTAGAGGTACAGATTTCTAAATTTTCATTTTCCGCTAACTGCTTAATAAATTTTTCCCCAACTCCATTTGTATTTCCAAATGGACCTAACAACCATTCATATTCTTTTGAATTGATTTTTTTACCTGAAACAATTACCCATTGTTGAGTAACCCAATCTTGAAAGTTCTGTTTAATAAAAGCAAATCCCATTATTAAACAGTTTTCTTAGTGTAATTGCTATAGCCTTTCCAAGAACCGTATTCTGAAAGAGGTTTAAATCTAAGAGTTGTAAACTCAAAATGAAAGTTTTTACGTTCTCTTTCTTTCATGGCGTTTGAGTGTCTTTTAGGTTTTGGCATTTTGCTATGACCGTGAACCATACTTTCCATTTCTTTTATATTTTTCCAAATTGAAAAAGTTGAAACTGTATTCGGAAATTTGAAAGATGCAATAGAAAGTAAAGTGCCAGAATGATCTCTAACTAATTTTTCAACTGGTATTCCCCATTGTAAGAATCTCGGAACTGCTAGAGGTTTCATACGAGCAATTGTTACGGCAACTACAGGTGAATTTGGATTGTCTAAAATTTCGTTTTTCTTTGGTGTTTTATAGCCTTTTATCTTTCCCCAATCTCTCATAAAACTTAAGCGAATGTGCCAACCTTTATTTATAATTTTGCCAAAATTGTCTTTTTCTAGAAAGTTTTCAAGGTCTTTTTCGCTTTCCCATTGAGCAAAGATTGCTACTTCTCTTATTAAAAAACGAGAAGGTGATAGAATAGGAGAACCTAAAGTCATAGCGGTCATATATTCCGAATAAATTAGACCTTTTGTTTTTGTATTAATCAAGTTTATAAATAGTCCTTTAATCGCTTTTCCAAATGGAATTTTTACAAGGTGAAAAGAGGAAATATTCATTTATTTTTTATTGAAAGTTTCTTGTTTAGCTATGATTCATAAATTACTGGCAACGGCAGTTTGTCTCAACAATAATTTAATTCCCGGGAGAATCGAATATATAGATTTTCTTAAAAGTGCGTACCCAAACACGTTTCTCTATAACCGAGGTTTTGAGATAGTCCGCCGATCTCGTATAACCATCAGTTACGGGTAAATATACGTTAATTTTCGATTAGGCACTGACGTTAGCAATTCCGAGTGGATTCGGACGTAGTCTCCCGACGGTTCGGGACGCCGTAATTGTGGTTATAAATTGCTGTGCAACGTATTTTATTCATTTTCCTCATTAAGTCCAACAATGTCTTTTCGAATCTTTTTTCTCCATTTCTTTCCGTATTTTTTGTCCAAATACTCGAAGACTGTTTTGTTATATTCATAAAGGCTTTCCTCTGCAATTGCTTCACAACTATATTCGACAAAATTCACATTATATTTCTTTGCAAATTTTGAGTCTGATTTATAAAATACAGGTGCGATTCCACTGGATTCCAGTATATTTATTTCTCCATTTTTTATGTCCGCAAGTGCTTTTTCTCGGTTTAGTCCAAATCTTGGTTTCATAACAAATTCAAACACGTATTCTTTCGGGTTGTCAACTCGAATTATTGTATCAAGATTTTCATATCCTAAAGCTGTTAATTCAATAGTTTCCAAACTGTCTCTTTCTCGAATTTTGTATCGATATTCAAATTTTCCTTTTTCGTTTGTCATTGAATATCTATATCTTGATTTATAATTTATGTAAGCATTCTCAAGAGGTTTTCCGTTGACTTCGGACAATACAATTCCTTTAATCAGAACTTCGCTTTTTTCTTGTGAAAATCCGACTATTGAATTCAGAAATAATATTGTCAGTATGAGTTTTTTCATATGTGGCACAACGTGTTTGGCTATGGTTTCGTTGCGTGAAAATCCGCGAGGATTTTCCGCCGTAAACCGAAGATAGCAAATTTGCGAGGACTTTCCGAGAGGAAAGTCAGAAGCAATGAACTATAGCCGTTGTTACCCAACGTTTTTTAATTCAGTTTTATTCGGAAACAATTCAGTCAGATGTTCAAGGATATTTTTGTCTCCTTTTATGTCATATTCTTTATGAGTGTCCGTTTTTATTTTTATCAGCTTCATTTTCGAAAAGCGTTTTTTTCTTTCCGTTATCTTATGAAGTCGTGGTTCAGGAATTTCTATTAATTCGCCATTTTTTAAGAAAGAGATTTTTTCCGTTTCGATAGTCAGTTCCGATGATTTGTAATTCCGAATTTCCGCTATTTGCATTCCAATTATGAATAGTAGTATAGAAGTCAGAAGTACTAAATAAATTTTATTCTCAAAAAACTCTATCAAGAATATTACTGTCATTTCTGAAGGGTTTGATAATTCTAAAATAATTAATAACAGTAAAAGCGCAGTAATTATACTACCAATGATTCCAAAAACAACTCCGATTTTATTAATCCAAATCTTATTTCCAATTAGTATGTCGTATGTTTTTTTCAAATGTTGGGTAACTCGTTATATCAACTCAAATATACACTTTTAATACAATTTTGTGCGGGATAAAGTTGCATACGGTTTTTGCGATTAGCCTGTCCAGGCTGCTCTATTTTAAAAGGCCAGAAGAACGCGTAGCAATCGCGCAGCAGCGGGGATGTCAATTTTGGCTATTGCGTTGCATATTAAAAAGACTTGTTAAGAGGCATAATTAATACAATTACAATGTTGGTGGAAGATAATATTCCATTAAAAACCGCCCCAAGCATACCGGAGTTTTATGCCGTATGACATCAATTGGGCATTTTGTGCCAATGGCGTTTGGCTAAGGCTATTCCATTTAAAAGCATCTGGTTTTTTAGATTGGTACTCCACTAGAGGATTGTTTTTGTCGGCTGCATCTAAACGTTTAAGGCCGTAATTCAAAAAGAATCCGATATAGAAATGCTGATTTTTATACACTTCACTTTTTATTCCACTTTCAAAGATAGCCGAGTAGGTAGTTTGCCAATTTAAATTTTGCTTTGGGGTTTTAACATCGTCAAACCGACCAAAACCCATAAATAACGGATCGTTTAGAGTGACTTCATATTGAGGATAGTAACCACTTGTTTTTAGAAAGTCTATTTCTTGATCAAATTCTGCTTCTAGAACCAAGTTGACCTGAGCACCAGCCCTGAAGTAAAATTTAGTTTCTCCGCTGGTTTGCCATTGTAAACTGAGGGGAAATTGAATATTTCCTACTTGTTGTTGCTCTTTTAATCTTTGTGCCTCGAATTGAAAAACAAAGTTCTCTTGCTCCAAGTCTATACTTTGATATTGGTCTTCTATTTCGGCTACACTCAATTTGGCGGTATACCTTTGGTATATTCCAGCCAATTGTAAAGACCAATTTTCATTAAGATAAAAACCATAGCCTAGGCCCAACCCCCAATTTCTTTCTGGTGCTGTAAATGTTTGTTGGGTTTCGTAATCAACATAAGAGAACCCTCCTAAGGCTTGAACAGAAAATTCACTGCTTTTTTGTGAGTAACCACCCCAAGTAAGACTGCAAATACTTAAGAAAATCATTATTTTTATTAAAATGATATGACGTTTGCTGGTGTTTGCGCTTTTGCAATTCATATGAGTTTTTATTCTATAATTAATTTAAAGGATTCTGTGTGATTACCGATTTGGTAGCTAGCTAAATAAGTACCAGTAGATAAAGTCTCAGGTAAATCTATACGGGTGTTTTTTTCTGTTATTTTCCAAACCCCTACTTGTATTCCCTGTAATGTATAAAGCCTTACAAACGCAGGTTGTTGAAGAGAAATCTCAGTTTGACTTACCTCAAAATGAAGTTGATTACCAGCTTGGTTAGGATTTGGCCAAGCGTTAAAATCGGCAGATTGACTTAGGGAGATCTTGCCTATACAAGTACGTAAAATAGCTCCGTTTGCTAAATAAAGTTTAACAGCATATTCGGCTTGTGGGTCTAATATGTCTTGGGATTGAGGACCCGCACTATAATATTGTTCGTTACCGATTGGCTTAGCGTTTTTAAACCATTGATAACCCACAAATTGATAGCCGCCGTTAGTTGCTGGATTATTATTAACCAGTAACACATTGTCGAATTTTTGATGAACAATATCAAAAAATGCAAATTGTTTTTCGATTATTATCCAATAGGTTTGCGTACTGCTTCCATCTTGAGAGGTAATAGTTACTTTTTGCTTGTAAATACCTGGTTTGGGGGTTTCAATTTTAAAACTTTTTGCAGGGCTTACTTGAGCATTAACCTCTGTGACTATCTCAATATTTACACTTTCTTTTTGGCTCGTGCAGGCTATCTGGTAATCAAGCTCTTTTGGTGGTGTATTAAATTGTTTTTCCTCAATTTGTATAGTATGTGCCGAGGCATCTCTACTGTTAATTTGTAAATTCTGGGACATACTAGTGGCAGGATGATAATTGTTATTTCCTGGTTGTTCGGCCGTAATTTGTATTTGACCAGAACTTAGTAAATTCACCCAACCTGTTGGCGAAACTGTGGCTGGGGGACTGACTCCCGCATATGAATAAGTGAATTGCACGGGCAAACCTGAACTCGCGCTAGCTTGAAGTTGAAAATCGGAATCGTCTTCTAGTATTTTTAATCCAGGGGCTTGAAAGTTTATACTCTGTGCTGCTTTTTCAATCACCAATTGTGCACTAAGGCTAATGGGATCACAATTTACAGCTGAGGCCGGCGGACTTATGACCGCAGTAACAGTATAATTCCCTGCGTCTATTGCGCCATTGGGACTGCTAGTTTGAGGACTTATACTATAATTAGCTTGTGCTCCTGCGGGTAAATTGCTTACGCTTAGACTATGTAAATTGCCATCGTAAGTAAATTGACCATCATTAAAACTTACTGCCTCTAAGGGCGAAGCTAAAACTTGAATATTTTGGGTTTGCGTACTGGTATTGCCGTTTTGATCTTGAAACGTCCACGTAATGCTATGATTTCCTTGTGTATTGATAGGGAAAACCGTATCGTTGGTCACCAAGACGCTTCCTCCACAGTTATCTGTAGCAGTTGGCGGTGTTAAATCTGTTGGCAGCAGCTCACAAGCTTTTGTTATAGTGGGCAAGCTAGCCAGGTCTGGAGTAGGCGGCATGGTATCATCTATTACAATATTTTGAATTTGCGTACTGGTATTGCCGTTTTGATCTTGAAACGTCCACTTAATGCTATGATTTCCTTGTGTATTGATAGGGAAAACCGCATCGTTGGTCACCAAGACGCTTCCTCCACAGTTATCTGTAGCAGTTGGCGGCGTTAAATCTGTTGGCAGCAGCTCACAAGCTTTTGTTATAGTAGGCAAGCTAGCCAGGTCTGGTACAGGTGCCAATGAGTCGATGACTTGAATGTTAATGGAACAACTACTAGTGTTTCCTGCTCTATCGGTTACCAGCATACTTACACTCTGAGCACCAATCATGCTACAATCAAAAACCTGGGGTGTAATTTGTATACTAGCAATTTGATCGTTATCTGTGCTTCCCGCATCCACCATGGCTGGGGTAATACTGGCAGTGCCATTTGCATCTAGATAAACTTGAAGGCTTTGGCATAGGGCGGTAGGAGCAAGGTTGTCTGAGGTATTAATAAAGCCGTTCTTTGTAAGGCTTGCACTGCAGGCTTGGGTTGTGGTAATACTCAAACTAACGTCATAAACTCCAAAACTGCTGTAGGTATGGGTGGGATTTTGCAGTGCAGAGGTATTTCCATCACCAAAATCCCATAACCACCCTGTGATAGGCAAATTACTTGTAGAATTGTCTTGAAAATTAACCGTCAAATTAGGAAATCCAGTTGTGGTATCGGTTGTGGAGAAGTCAGCTATGACTTGGTTGATGCTGATATAATCTATTTTATTTTCGGTATAGGAGCATCCTGTATCTGTTGTGATTTTAAGGCTAACCTTAAAGTTTCCTGGGGTACTGTAGGTGTGACTGGGGTTTTGAACAGTCGAAGTATTCCCGTCTCCAAAATCCCATTCCCATTGTGTAATCGATCCATTTCCGTTTAAGGTTGAGGTGTCTGTGAAAGCAATTGCACTTCCGATACAACTCGAAGTAGTACTGCTGGTAAAATTGGCCGTTGCAGTTTGAACGCGTATTAAGGCAGTATGGGTATTGTAGGTGTTAAAAATGGTATCGGTGGTTTTTAAAGATACCGTATAATCTCCTGGACTTACAAAGTTGTGTATGGGGTTTTGAGCAGTCGAAGTATTCCCGTCACCAAAATCCCATTCCCATAGATCTGGATATTCAGAGGTGTCTGTGAAAAATACCGTATGCGGTATCCCACATCCTTCAGTAGGATTGGCGGTAAAATCGGTGTTCCGCACCGGTAAATCGGCATTGTACTCTAAAGCACCAAGGTCTATTTGATCTTGACTAAAAAAGCTATCATCATACAATCGAGCCTGACCATTCAAATCTACATCAGTCAATAGATTTCCGCCAGCTTGTGTATAGGCAGTATTGTTTCCTACATTGACCGCCCGACTAGTGTTTTTAAGACTAAAGTCATCTTGAAACGGATTGTTAAAAACCAAAGTGGGGGTCAAACCATAGGTATTTATATTGCCGTTGGTGGTAGTGTTATTGCCTTCAATAAGACTGTGGTAAGCGGTATAAGTTCCGCCAAGTAATTCCTTAATATCACCAAAAATGATACTATTATGCAAAATAGGATTAGACAGTTTGGTTACAATGGCTTCACCTTGAGGGGCCGAATTAAGGGCTATACTCACATTGGTAAATTGCATTTGGCCGTTCAAATTTATATAGACGCCTCCTCCAGCATCAGTGGCGTGATTGTGATGTATAATAGAATTGACAAGACTAGAATTAGCATCGATATTATATATTCCAGCACCTCTATTGGCAGAATTGTCTTGTAGTTTTAGGTTTTTAAAGGGTATATTGGCCTTTCTAATATAAATGCCGCCGCCTGAGAAATGGGAGAAGTAATTTCCGTTGATGTAAAAACCTGAAATGCTTTGGCTTACAGAACTGGCGTTAGCCCCTTGTATGGTAAAACCATCTACTTTTGTTTGCCCTAGATTGCCAGAGCCCATAAGTACGTGATAGGTATTCTGAGCTCTTGAGCTGGCTGTATGCCTTACACCTGTATTAGGAGCAGGATTTATAAGAGCGTCGTTTGCATCGCGATCACCACTTAATATGCTGGCATTGTTAGTGTTACTCAGGTCTCTTTGCGATATGCTATTTTCAGTTCCGGCAAAACCACCAAATAATTGAACATCTTTAACCAGTAAAAATGCATTAGCCCTTCCCTTTTGTTTTCCAAATTCTCCATCAATAGGACTATAAAAAGGGGTGTAGGTGCCACCGGCAACCCAAATTTGTAAGGGGGTTGTAGCCCAATTAGGACTAGCATTATTATTTGCCCATTTTAAGGCATGGGCTAGTTCGGGAATGGCATTTGCCCAACTAGAACCATCGCCTTGGGGGTTAGGCGTGTTTTTATTAACGTATAAAATTTGGTTAGCGTCTGGTTGGTAAACCAAGGTTTGTTTATTCGTTTGGGCAGTGGCTAACGAACCGGTATTGCCTACTCCATCGGTAAGTTGTAGATTTAAATTTAGCACTCCGTTACTTAAACCGCTTAAATTTAAATCGCTTATTTGTTGATTGGCTTGGCTGATGACACCAGAACCGCTAAGGGGTGTGCCTCCATTATTACTCGTTATGGTGTATTGATAGGTTGCGCCTATTTCGGCTGCAGCTATAGTGAAACTGGCATTGTTTTCATTGCTAATTGCTATAAGCGCTTGATCAAATTGTACTGTATATCCCGTGGGTGCAACCCCGTCAACCAAAACCCCATTTGTATTGGCTACATTATTTAAATTCAGGTTGGCGGCTAAACCATTGCTATTTTGTAGGCTGCCTCCGTTTGCGCTAAGGCCATTAATACCAATACCGTTCGAATCAAAATCTCCAGCTTGTACCGTGTAAACAAAATCTAAGCTACTAGTGCCACTACCACTAGAATAGGTGGCATTTTTAAGGCTAGATCCTACTGCGATAGTAATCTGCGGAACTCCATTAAGGGTATTGACAATGATGTTTTGATCAAATTGAATACTAAAATTAAGATCGTCACCAGCGGCATAGGTGTTATTAAGGGGCACGCTCACACTATTGATAATTGGATTACTGGTAGGGAAACTAACTTGAATATTATCAAGCCCAAAATTATTTAGCGTTGCTAAGTTGTCGGGTTTAATCTTAAAGCTGCTGATGTTGCTCGCCAAATTTGTATTGACAACAAAAACTGGAGAGACAACTCCAATGGGGTAAGACGCAAAGGGGGTAATAACTTGATCGTTAGGGTCTAATAAGCTAATTTGATAATTTCTATAAGCCACACAAGTCAATCCATGTAAGGTAAAATTGGTAGGATTTCCATTTTTTGTAAAACTAATCACCCAGGGGTTAGTGTTTCCAGCTCCACCATTGTAATAAAATACCTGCGAACCATTTACTTGGGTAAGCCCAGCATTACCGTTTGACGTAGCGTGGGTGATTGTCATGGTATAGACGTTACCTCCCACAGTAATAGATTGGCTAATAGCACTATTGTTATTTTGAAGTACTGCATTTTCTAAGTCAAAGGTAATGCTTTGGGCACTTAGGCTGCTTAGTATAAGCATTAACAGAAGAGACAAGTTAATTTTTACTAAAGTGGTCGTTAGGTATTTCATACAATTGGTATTACAAGAGAATAAAACTTAACTTCTAGAAGGATAGATACCGTTTAAGGCTATGATAAAATTAAGAGCGAGATAGGGCGGGCGGTTTTCGTGTGCCTTGCCTTCTCCTGTATCGGTTATTCTTACGGCATCATTTGCCATTTGTGCATCGCTAGTAGTGCTGTAACTACCTCCTTTAGCCCAATAGTTATTGGTGACCTCGATGGTATTGGCCCCTATGCCATCTAAAGCGGAGGCGTGAGTACTTACACCGTGCTTATGAGCGGGCATTTCGGAAATGCCTAAAGCTACTTTTTCTTTCCCACCTTGACTGCCTATGGGGTAATTACTAAGCCCCTGCGCTGTACCAAAACCAAGGGGCATTCTACCACAAAGGTTGGGAAGTGCAAAAGTATTTACACCGTCTCCTCCGTATCGTGTTCCTAATAAAGAAAAAAGCGCGGTGTGGTCAGATATATTTAGCATTTGGCCGTTGCAAAAAGCCCAGCCAGCAGGTGCGTAATCGCCACCAAATAGGCTTATTTGTCCTAAAAAAACATCCATGATATTATTGTTTAAGTGATAATTCGGGTAGTTTGATCTGTATTGCTGTACCATTTTTTACTTGTAAACTAAAACAGCCTAGCGCATCTATAGTTAAGTATATATCGCCGTGTTGTTCAAAACGGTAATAAAATTCGGTACTGTGGCAGCGTATTAAAAGTCCGTAACGCTCAGAAGGAAAAGGATATCCTTTTATCTTTTCTTCGCCTAGATCTAAAAAAAGAACTTCGCCGAGTCCATAAATTTGTAATAAAGCCGATTTTAAATCGGGAATACTAGCACTGGTAAAATGATGATTGATGATCCAATCTCTATTGGTGTCGGTATTGACCAAGCGTCCAGAATACCGGTAGTTGTTTTCGATTTTAATAGTGAACATATTGGGTGTTTTATATTTACCCGTGCAAGTTAGTTTTTAGGTTCAACTTTTGGAATACGTAGCTCTACGTATATAGGCTATAGCCTTTGATCTTATGTTGGTTATAGCGTAAACATTTCCCTGAAAAGGGAATGAAACAGTTCTAGACCAACAAACAACTTTTTTTAAAAACTCATTTTGTTTTGTTTTAACCAAAGTAAGAGGCTGTGGGCTTGAGAGTCTAGATTTAGCTTTTCAATAATATTACTACGGTGCTTTTCTACCGTTCGTTTTGAAATGAAAAGTTCTTCGGCAATTTGAGCGCTGGTATATTCTTGTTCAATATATTTCAAAATCTTAAGTTCGCTAGCGGTGAGTTTTTCTAGCTGAGGGTTTTGGCTTGGAATATGAATATTATTTTTTAGGGTAGAACTCTGGTAGGTTTTTTGAGATAAAACCGCATTTAAACAATCATCTAGTTCTTCTAAAGCGGTATCTTTGGTTAAATACCCAGCAATACAGTGCCCAAGTTCGGACAGTATGGCTTCTTGTTGATGCAAGGTTAACAAGATGACCTTTACCTTAGTGCCCTGGGCAAAAATCGCCTTGGCCACCTCTAAACCGTTTTGTTTAGGCATATCAAAGTCGAGAATAGCGATATGGGGCTGATGTTTTAATATGGCATAATAGGCCGCTATACCATCCTGAGCGGTGGCCACCACTTGGTGCCCTTTACTGTTGAGGTAGGCCTGGGTTCCTTTTAGCAATAGCGGGTGATCATCGGCGAGTAAAATACGTAAGGGCATTAGTTGGCGTGTTTATTTAGAATTATACTTATATGCGTTCCTTTTTCTCTACAAGAACGTATTTTTAATTTGGCCTCTATTAATACGGCCCGTTCTTTAAGATTTTTTAAGCCTAAGCTGTCGAGTTTTTGCATCTGTTGGTTAACCTCAAAACCCAGCCCGTTATCTTTTATGCTAAAAATATAAGTTTCTGAGGTTTCTTGTATGCGTACTTGACAAGCCGAGGCTTGAGAATGTTTCTCTACATTGTTAAGACATTCTTGAATCATCCTAAAAATGAAGATGGCTTTTTCTTTTTTTAGATTGATGTGTTGGGTTTCAATAAGTGTGGAGTAATAAATACTCGAATTTTTTTGAAAACGCTCTACCGTATGCTTAATCGAAGTAAGTAAGCCTAGCTTTTCGAATTGAAACGGATGAAGGCGCTGAGACATCGATCTAACTTCTTGTATGCTCTCTTCGAGTAGTTGATGCTCTTGCTGCTTTTTTAACAAGAGTTTGTTTTTTACCAATAAAAGATTTTGCCCTACGCTGTCGTGTAATTCTCCTGCAATACGTTTGCGCTCATCTTCTAATTGATGCACCAAGTTATGAGCAAATTCTTTTTGCAGGCGTTCTTTGCGTTGGGCGTACAAGCGTTGTCGCCAAATGTAAAGGAAAACAAATCCGAAAAGGCTAATTATTCCTAATAATAATAAACGCTGATTTACAATGCGATTTTTAGCATGCAGCAGTTCAATGGCTTGATTTTTTTGCTTTAAGGCGAGATCTTTTTTCTTGGTTTCAAATTGAGTTTGCACAAAAGCAAATTGCCTACGCGATGCGGCTACGTTTACCGAGTCTTTTAAATGGGTGTAGCGCTTTAAAAAGTAAAGGGCCTTAGGGGTTTGTTGATTTTCTTCGTAGATGTTGGCCAATAACCAATAAGCACGCGCCAGGTGTTGCCAATCATCTGTATTTTCTAAACTCTCTAGCAAGTCATGAGCCGAAGAAATAGCTAAATCTATTTGGTTATTTACCAAAGCATGCCTACTTTGTGCCAAGCGATAATAGCTATTTATAAATGGGGTTTGTAACTTGTGTTCGCTAAACTGAGTTTGGAGCTCTTTAAAATAGCGATTTGCTTTATCTTTCTGATGGTTGCGGGCATAAATAGCCGTAGCAAAGGTGAGGCTTATCAGCCTAACAATCTCTTTGATATCGGCTTGGTTGTTTTCTGTTTTTAAGGCTTGCTCGATATGATACAGCTCTTTTTGCGGTTGATTCTGAAAAAAAGCATCGGTAGCAGCTCGTAAATGGGCCACAGCTTTTACCTGAGCAAAACCAGGTTTTTTAGGCATATTAAAAATAAATTCCCTCTCTTTCGCCGCTTTATCGTATAAAGCAAAACTACTGAATAAAGTACTCAAACCGCTCTTGGTCCATAACAACATAAGACTATCCTGTTGGTGACTAAAAAGGCTCTCAGCTTTTTGAAAATAGGTTGCGCTTTCGGTAAAACGGTTCAACCGATTGGTGTTTTCGGCTGCTTTAAGATAAGCATAGCCAAAAGCATACCAACTGGAATCTTGTTCTTTCTCCATATAAGAAATCCCTTCTTCAAGTATTTGCATCGCCTCTTTGTAATACTGGTTATAAGTAGCCGATTCTGCATAATTAATATAAAAGTTAGCACGTTGTTTGGGGGTTTGGCAGAACTTGAGGTAGGGTTTAAAATCACGTAATAAACTATAGCTTCTTTGGTGATCGATGGCTTGGTAAATCAGTAAATCACTTAGTGCGTTGAGGTGCACTAAGGCTTCATCATATTCTTGTTGGTTTAAGGCTTGGTTATAAGCATCTTGAAATTGCTTTGCTTGTAGATTGACTTGCGCAATAGACTGGGCGTCTGCGCTTATGCCTAAGATAAAATATACAAAAAAAACAAGGTAGTGGTGCTTCATAAACCTGCTTAGATTTCAAATTTAAGCATTTTTTATTTTTCTACGCTTAACAATTATTCTTGTTGCTATACAGGCTTGACTTTGATTTAAAAGCAGTTTTAGTTATACCAATCACCGGCGAGTAGAATGAATACGTACTTTTTTAAATTTTAGCCCAGTGGCTTCCTAAGTAAAAAATCAATTTACCATTAAAGCATACCCCGAAGCTACATGCTCCTAGTTTGCAGCCTATCAAATCCCTAACATAAGCGGAGTGAGTCCACACTGAGTCCACAGTGAGTCCACAGTGAGTCCACTAAATAGTGGACTAAGCTATAGGCATAATGCAGACAATATAGACACAAATTGCAGGCATTACGGCTTTGAACTTGCTTTGATGTGAAGTTGCTTGGCCTAGGCCCTAAGTCTACCCCAATGGGAATCGGACTTAAAAGTTGGGGCAGTTCAAACGCCACTAGGGTTTAGTAAGCTGATAGTTAAAAAATGAGCTCCCTGAATGGCCAAGCTCAAAAATAAAGTTATATAGCGCTAAATATTAAGGAAGGAAAAAACCTTAGCTTTCATCTTAACGGCCTAACACACTTATTAGCTTAAGCACGATAATTATTCAATATTTAAATTTATTTGAAAAGCAAAGCCGGCCCAATTAGTTTTTTAAGGAGGCATAAACTACCTTTTTAAAGTATGGTGTTATGCTAATGCGATAGTTCTACATTCCTTAGCATTCCTATACTACTAATCTAACAAAAGGTAATGGATAAATACGAGTATTAGCCTATAGACTAAGGATAAAGTTAACAAAATCTAACAAAAAAAGCGAGGTGTTCAAAAGAACACCCCAGCGATAAATGTTTTCACAACGGAATAATCCTTATTGTGAATTGATTTCAAATTGTGAAACGAAGTTAATTAAAAAAATTAAATATCCAAAAGAATATTAAATTAACATTTTTTTATAACTTTAAGCATTCAAGCAAAACAGATTAGTATGGAATCAAAAAAAGTTTTGGGCTTAGACCTAGGGACTAACTCAATCGGATGGGCTTTGGTGGAGGAATCAGAAAAACCAGGGCGTTCAACTATTATAAAATTAGGGGTGCGGGTAAACCCATTGAGTGTTGATGAAAAAACAGATTTTGAAAAAGGCAGACCCTTATCGACTAATGCTGAACGCACATTAAAACGAGGGGCACGAAGAAACTTACAACGTTTCAAATTAAGACGAAAGCAATTAATCGAGGATTTGAGGAATACTGGCATTATTGATAGCGATACGGTACTCACCGAAGTGGGTAAGCAAACTACGCATTCTACATTGGCTTTAAGAGCCAAGGCGGCTGTTGAAAAAATCGCATTAACCGATTTTGCACGCGTACTTTTAGCTATAAATAAGAAACGAGGGTACAAGAGCAGCCGGAAAGCCAATAATGATGAAGATGGTGTAGCCATTGACGGTATGGCTGTAGCGAAAGAATTGTACGATAAACAATTGACTCCGGGCGAATATGTTTATACTATGTTGACAGCGGGTAAGAAGTACATCCCCGATTTCTATAAATCTGATTTGAAGCAAGAATTTAAACGTATTTGGGAAATGCAGAAAACGCATTATCCGCTAAAACTCACTTCAGATTTATATGAGTCTTTAGAAGGTAAAAATAAAAAGCAAACTTGGGCCATCTGCAAAAATCCTTTTGAAATTAAAGGTCTTATTCAAAAGGGTAAGGCAGATGATAAACGTCTTGAGCGCTATAAATGGCGTGCCGAAGCGGTTAAAAATAAAATAGGTCTGGAAGAACTCGCCGTTGTGCTTCAAGAAATAAACAATGACCTAAATAAATCAAGTGACTATCTAGGTGCTATTTCAGATAGAAGCAAAGAATTGTATTTTGAAAATAAGACCATTGGTCAATATTTGTATGAGCAAGTGAAGCATAATCCGCATACGCGTTTAAAAAATCAAGTTTTTTATAGGCAAGACTATATGGATGAATTTGAACGTATTTGGGAAACGCAAACCCGTTATCATTCAAAACTTACCGATGAATTAAAAGAAAAGATTAGAGATACCGTAATTTTTTATCAGCGAAAGCTTAAATCTCAGAAAGGCACTTTAGACTTTTGCCAATTTGAAAGTTGGGAGCAGGAATACAAAGACCCAATAACACAAAAAATCAAGAAAAGAAGAGTAGGCAGAAGGGTGGCACCCAAATCTTCACCATTGTTTCAAGAGGTTAAAATATGGCAAAACCTTAATAAATTGAAATTTACCAATAAAACAACCGGGGATGCAATTGAAATCGATCAATTAGAACAGAGAGAAATAGAAGAAATCTATACAGAATTAAATATCAGGGGGGAGCAAAAGCCAAATGATATTTTAAAATTACTTAAAAAGAATTTTAAATTAGGGAAGCTGTCCGATTGGAAAGCTAATTACGAGAGCATAGAGGGTAACAGGACTAATCAAGCTTTATATAACGCTTACCAGAGTATAGCCGAAATGGAAGGTTATGGTTTTGATTGGCAAAAGCAAACTGCTGCAAACATAAAAGAAGAATTGATAGCGGTTTTTAAAACGCTGGGGATTGATGAAAAGGTGTTGCAGTTTGATGGCACTTTAGAAGGAAAGGCTTTTGAAAAGCAACCTGCATACCAATTATGGCATTTACTTTATTCTGCAGAAGAAGATTTCAAGGTGCGTCCTGAAGACAAATTAAAGTATGGTAATAGTGCGATCGGTTTAAAGAAAAAACTGGTCGAGAAGTTTGGTTTTAAACCAGAGCATACTAAAATATTAGCAAAGGTAAGCTTACAACAAGATTATGGCAATCTTTCAACTAAAGCTTTAAGAAAAATTCTTCCTGATTTACAAAAAGGATTAAATTACTCTGATGCTTGTAAAGCGGTAGGCTATAATCACTCAAGTAGTATGACTAGCGAAGAGAAACAAAACCGCGAGCTTAAAGATAAACTTGAGCTTATCAAGAAAAATAGCCTAAGAAATCCAGTAGTAGAGAAAATATTGAACCAGACGGTAAATGTAGTAAATCAAATCATTGAAACCTATGGAAAACCTGATGAGGTAAGAATAGAATTAGCTCGTGAATTAAAAAAATCTGCAGAAGAAAGAAAGAGGATGACGCAAGACATTGCCAGCGCGACCAGAAGAAATCAAGACATTAAAAAACTAATAACCAAAGAATTTGGAATTCCGAACCCAACTAAAAATGATGTTATACGTTTTCGATTGTATGAAGAACTGGCAGAAAACGGATACAAAACAATTTTTACTAATAGAGAAATCAGTCGTGCTGATTTATTTTCTAAGAAAATTGATATTGAACATATTATTCCCAAAGCTTTATTGTTTGATGATTCTTATTCCAATAAAACCCTAGCTTTTCGAGAGGTAAACTTAGAAAAAGCGAACACTACGGCGTTTGATTTTATAAACTCAACCAAGCACGCTGATATAGAGGCGTACAAGGCTCGTGTAGAAAGCTTGTTTAAAAGTGGAGCTTTATCACCTGCTAAAAGAAAAAAACTACTCACCTCACGTGAAAATATCCCCGATGATTTCATTGAAAGGGATTTACGCAATAGTCAATATATAGCAAAAAAAGCTAAAGCTATGCTAAGCGAGGTCTTCCCAGAAGTCTTAGCTACAAGCGGTAGTATAACCGATAAGCTGAGAGAAGATTGGGATTTAATCAACGTGATGAAAGAACTTAATTTCCCAAAGTATAAGGCGCTGGGCCTTACCACCTATGAAAAACGATTAAATAAAGGTACAGAAAAGCTTGTTGAAAGAGAGGTAATTAAAGATTGGTCTAAACGAAATGACCACAGACACCACGCTATGGATGCACTTACAGTTGCTTTTACCACTAGAAGCCATATTCAATATATCAATAACCTAAATGCTAGACGTTTTGAAAAGCATGCAAAGCATCAAATTATAAAAGGTATAGAAAATAAAATAACTGAAATTAGAGCAGGTAAACGTGTTTTTGTTGCCCCGATGCCACATTTTAGATCACAGGCTAAAACCCATATTGAATCTATATTGATTTCCTTTAAAAATAAAAATAAGGTAGTTACTAAAAACATAAACAAGATAAAACAAAAAAAAGGGGCCTTACATGTAGAACAAGCTACACCAAGAGGGCAATTACATAAAGAAACCGTTTATGGTAAAGTAAAGATACCCGCCCAGAAAGCTACTAAACTCAACAAAAATTTCACCTTAAGCCAGGCTAGAAAAATCGTAAATCCGGTACACCGTAGTTTAGTTTTAGATTACTTAAGGGCGCACGAAGAAAATCCAAAAATAGCATTTTCAGGAAAAAATTTAAAAGAAAACCCCTTGCGTTACAAAGACCTAGACTTAAAAGAAGTGGTTTGCTATGAAGACGTTTATACCATAAGAAAAGAGGTAAATGCCGATAACTTTAAAACCCAAAAAAACATACAAAAGGTAATTGACGCCAAAACAAGAAACCTGCTTAGTGAGCGTCTTAAAAGCTACAATAATGATGCAAAAAAAGCATTTTCAGACTTAGATAAAAACCCTATTTGGCTCAATGAAGAAAAAGGCATAGCCGTAAAACGCGTAACCATTACAGGAGTAAATAACGTAGAAGCCCTGCATCATAAAAAAGACCATTTGGGGCAAACACTACTAGATGAACAAGGCAGGCCTATACCAGTTGACTTTGTAAGTACAGGAAATAACCATCATGTAGCCATATACCGTGATGAGAAAGGAAAGTTACAAGAAAAGGTAGTTTCTTTTTATGAAGCTGTAATTCGTAAAAATCAAAATTTACCCGTGGTAGATAAAAATTACAACAGCGCTAAAGGTTGGGAATTCGTTTTTAGTATGAAACAAAATGAGATGTTTATTTTTCCTCTTGAGGATCTCGACCTAGAAAACCTAGATGTGCTAGACGAAAAAAATTATGCCAAAATAAGCCCGCATTTGTTTCGTGTACAAAAGATATCAACTAAAAATTATCTGTTTACCCATCATTTAGAAACGCAAGCTACTACTGGTGATGATTTAAAGAATTTAAAATTATTAGATGGTGTTAAATATAACTCTATACGGAGCACTTCATTTCTCCGGGGATTGCTAAAAGTACGTTTAAATCATATTGGGCAGATTGTTCAGGTAGGAGAATATTAGTGGCATGTTAAAAAGAACCATCTACATAGGCAACCCCAGTTACTTAAAGTTGAAACAAAATCAAATGCTGGTGCAATGCCCAGAAACCAAAACGGTCAAGGGCAGTATACCCATAGAAGATATGGCGCTACTAGTGCTTGATGAGCCGCAAATCACTATATCTAGTCAATTGCTTAATCGCTTAATGGGCCAAACCGTAGCCGTGGTTCATTGTGACAATCATCATTTGCCCAATGGGCTTATGCTGCCACTACACAGCCATTCTGCGCTTACCGAACGTTGGCGGATACAACTGGCAGCCAGTACGCCATTGAAGAAACAGCTTTGGAAACAAACGGTGGAAGCTAAAATTAGCAACCAAAAACAATTGTTGGCCGCCCAGAAAGCTCCTATTGAAGCGATGGATTTGTACTTGGCAAGAGTTAACTCTGGCGATACCCAAAATATGGAAGGCAAAGCAGCCAACCATTACTGGAAATACTTATTAACCGATTTTCAACGAGAACGCTTTGGTTCAAGTCCTAACAATTATTTAAATTTTGGCTATGCAGTGCTACGCAGTATTGTAGCCAGAGCTTTGGTGAGCAGTGGTATGTTACCTGCTCAAGGAATTTTTCACCGCAATAAATACAATGCATACTGTTTAGCCGACGACATAATGGAGCCGTATAGACCTTTTGTAGATCGAATGGTTATAGAATATTTACGGCAAAACCCTGCAGACGAAATCTTAACCACACAAGCAAAGGCTTATTTGTTGAGTATAGCCACCCAAGATGTTATTATAGAAGCCAAAAAAAGACCCTTACTGGTAGCCGTGTCTACGACAACTGCCAGCTTATTTAAATGTTATAACGGAGAAAGAAGAACCATTTTATATCCAGAATTTTGAATCAAGAACGCTTTAATGCCTATCGTGTTATGTGGGTACTCGTACTATTTGACTTACCAACCGAAACCAAGACCGAGCGGAAAGCCGCCGCTCGTTTTAGAAAAAAACTGTTAGACGATGGTTTTACCATGTTTCAGTTTTCTATTTATATGCGGCATTGTGCTAGTCGCGAAAACGCTAAGGTGCACATTAAAAGAGTGAAAAGTTTTTTACCCAAATGGGGAAAAGTCTGCATTTTTGATATAACCGACAAACAGTTTGGTATGATGGAAATTTTTCATGCTAGAAAAGAAATAGAGAAGCCACAACCGGTACAACAGCTAGAATTGTTTTAGTTTTCACAGGCTATAAATCTTTAAAACCTCCCGTTTTCAGGAGGTTTTAAAAGATTTACCCTGTGAATCATCACGTAAAAATACAATTTGAAATCAATTCACAACACTTACGTGATGTTAAAGGCAGAAGATCAACCTGTGAATCATCACGTAAAAATACAATTTGAAATCAATTCACAACGACGACAGAACAAAGTCTAACGAAGATGGACCTGTGAATCATCACGTAAAAATACAATTTGAAATCAATTCACAACAAGGCTAGTTTTTCAAATTCTGTGGTGGGACCTGTGAATCATCACGTAAAAATACAATTTGAAATCAATTCACAACGCTCTAGACGATGTAGTTAAGCGAGTAGAGCCTGTGAATCATCACGTAAAAATACAATTTGAAATCAATTCACAACACAAGAGTAGAAGCAACCGTAAAAAACCACCCTGTGAATCATCACGTAAAAATACAATTTGAAATCAATTCACAACGTTGGCCGATTTTAATGGCAAGTCTGACTACCTGTGAATCATCACGTAAAAATACAATTTGAAATCAATTCACAACGCAACATTAAAACCAAATCGAATAATTAACCTGTGAATCATCACGTAAAAATACAATTTGAAATCAATTCACAACCAGCGCAATCAAAACATACATTTTCACTTGCCTGTGAATCATCACGTAAAAATACAATTTGAAATCAATTCACAACGGCTCTCTGCTATGCGTTTCTCTACCTCTTCCTGTGAATCATCACGTAAAAATACAATTTGAAATCAATTCACAACCTAAGTTATTCGCAAGATACTATCCCGATACCTGTGAATCATCACGTAAAAATACAATTTGAAATCAATTCACAACACCCTAAAATTAGAAAACAAGGTTACCTTTCCTGTGAATCATCACGTAAAAATACAATTTGAAATCAATTCACAACCATAAGCCGTACAAATATTATTGCCCACAGCCTGTGAATCATCACGTAAAAATACAATTTGAAATCAATTCACAACCCAGTAAATTAATAATGATATTAAAACGACCCTGTGAATCATCACGTAAAAATACAATTTGAAATCAATTCACAACACTTAAGGAGAGTTTCGCCATTTTTTCCTGCCTGTGAATCATCACGTAAAAATACAATTTGAAATCAATTCACAACGCGTTTATTAATGCCCTCTATAAACCAGCGCCTGTGAATCATCACGTAAAAATACAATTTGAAATCAATTCACAACTGCGGGTGATGGTATAAGTGTGCCACAAGACCTGTGAATCATCACGTAAAAATACAATTTGAAATCAATTCACAACACAAAACTGTAATAAGATCTCACTTCTGAACCTGTGAATCATCACGTAAAAATACAATTTGAAATCAATTCACAACGATGATATTAAAAAATACATTTTAAAAAATCCTGTGAATCATCACGTAAAAATACAATTTGAAATCAATTCACAACCGCAGCCTTCTGCTTTTGCGGTTAACAAATCCTGTGAATCATCACGTAAAAATACAATTTGAAATCAATTCACAACGCATCCCTATTTCATCACGTATAACCTGTACCTGTGAATCATCACGTAAAAATACAATTTGAAATCAATTCACAACTAGGGTTATCAGCTTTTTGGATTTTATTGGCCTGTGAATCATCACGTAAAAATACAATTTGAAATCAATTCACAACGTGGTAAAGAATTCATCCAAATTCATAAAACCTGTGAATCATCACGTAAAAATACAATTTGAAATCAATTCACAACAGACGCAAATGGTTGTTATACTTCTTGATGCCTGTGAATCATCACGTAAAAATACAATTTGAAATCAATTCACAACTATGCTCAAATACACAATGAGGGGGGTGCACCTGTGAATCATCACGTAAAAATACAATTTGAAATCAATTCACAACGCTTTTTGATTTTCAATTTGAACAGATTTTCCTGTGAATCATCACGTAAAAATACAATTTGAAATCAATTCACAACGCACCCCTACGCCAATCGGTAAGCTCGTTACCTGTGAATCATCACGTAAAAATACAATTTGAAATCAATTCACAACATACTTCTTGATGCCTAACTAATTCAGGAGCCTGTGAATCATCACGTAAAAATACAATTTGAAATCAATTCACAACATAAACTCGTCAAAGCGTGCGTTGGTTTTTCCTGTGAATCATCACGTAAAAATACAATTTGAAATCAATTCACAACCCAGTATCCTGATTTTCGTTTTCAGAAGTTCCTGTGAATGATCACGTAAAAATACAATTTGAAATCTATTCGCAGCTAGTTTTCGATTGTGAAATGTTTAAAAAACAAATTACATAAAGCATTATAATAATGAAAGCTTATTGGTTTCTACAACTTTAAACGAAGAGATGGAAGCCATACAAATCGAAACTTGGTTTGACGTAAATTATGATAATAAAAGTTTGGAAAGAAGAAAAGGGTTGCTAATTAAAAATAAGGAAAGGTAATAATGGCCTCGGAGCATCCGAATCTGATTAATTAAACCCTTAATTCAATTAATCATTACACAGCACAACACTATTACCTTTTGAATATACAAATATAACAAATTATATACCACTATGAGTGCAAAATCTAAAATAACCTTGCTTATGGACTTGAGCGACAAACTTTTTAGTGATAAGCTAGATAAGCTACAAAGCAAGTTTAACAAGAAAATAGACAAAATTGGCGAAAAGCTGGGTATGGAGAACGCCACACAAAAACTGCAAAAAGGCTTAAAAGTGGCTGCTATTGCAGGGGGTACTGCCTTGGCGGTTTTAGGTACAAAAGGTGTACAAGCTGCAGAACGTTTTGACAGTGCTTTTTTACCCATACGGCAGCTTAACCTCGATAAATCTAAAGGCGAGTTAGAATCATACCGCTCGCAAATACGAGAGGCCGCATTTGATGTAGGAACAAATTTAGAAGCTTCTACAAACGCGGTTTATGATTTACAATCTGCCACAGGATTGTACGGTAAAGATGCCATAGACATCTTTAAAAAAGTGGGGCGCTACTCCATAGCCACTGGGGCAAATATTAATGATGCCATGAACTCGACCACAAAGGCTATGAAAGCTTTTGGGCTAGAAGTTGATGATATTGATAAATTGCTTGAAAGCAACGCCAAAACCGTACAAACAGGTATTACCACCTTTGATGAACTGGCAAAGGTACAAACAGAATATGCAGGGGCTGCCAGTGCAGCGGGTCAAGGTATAGATAGTGCTAACAAGGTGTTTGCTATGTTTACAAGTGTAGCCAAAAACTCCGATGTGGGTGCTAATATGGCTAAAACATTCTTTCAAGGTCTTGGCCAACAAGCCGATAAGTTTGAGGATGTTCTATCTGTACCTGTTTTTGATGAAAGCGGAAGTATGCGCCAAGCAGATGCCATCTTAAAAGACATTTCAGGTAAGTTTAAAAACATGACCGACAAAGAAATTACAGAAGCCATTAATAAATTTGATGAGTGGGGGCTGCGGTTCTGGCTATGCTAAGACCTTTTGATATTTTAATAAACATCATTAAAATGTTGTATGATAATTGGGAATCTGTTAAACAGGATTTTGATGACCCGGGATATTATTGGGGATTGCCAAGAATAAAACAGGTAATAATTGACGCGCTTGTAAAACCATTAGAACAATTGCTCGGTTAGGTAGCCGAATTGTCTATTGCTCCAAATTGGGTAAAAATAGCACACCAGACCAAGTAATTAAAAGTATAAGTTCATAAAGTACAGGCAGGTAAACTTTAACCCGCGGCGGCTTATTGGTAGAACCAACGATTACAGATGTATATATGCTCGATTATGATTGTATGAAGCAAGGTAATAAAAAAAACTCATCAACGCAAAAACCTACAGGGTGAATATGCTGCAACCAATATTACTAGAGGCTTGGTTGAAAAAGTTGAACACAACCCATTTACGGGGTATCTATAGATAAAATTTTAATGCCCTCTACCCAAATAAAGCCTTGGCGATTCTCAATTTTTAAACGGTAGGTACTAGAACTTTTTTTGGATTTTAAACGCTTTTTAAAGTAACTTGCAACCGCATTTTTATATAGTGTTGGAATAGCTACATCTTTAAATCTAAGCCCATACATTGTTTTTTTTACCTCTAAAGTAGTTGTTCTAAGGTCTTGGCTTGGTTTGCTTGCATAAGCCTTGTAAACTTCACCACGGACTTGCTTGGGGTAGGTTTGCGCAGCTGATAAAAGGGGTAAAAATAATGAAATATAAAGTAAGTTTTTCATATTTATTGAAATTCAAAAGTTATGCCATAAAAAAAGCCATGTTTTCTTTAAACACGGCTAATTTATTGGTTAAACATTTTTTGGTATTGCTCTAAGCTGGGTTCTATATTTCGTAAAATTTCTACCAGGCCTAAGTACAGGACTTCACTTTCTATATAGTCTTCGCGATCATGCTCTGCCAAGGCATCATACACCGCTTGGCCTATGCCTGTGAATGATCACGTAAAAATACAATTTGAAACCTATTTACAACAAGTCATCGATTGTAAAATGGATGAAAAACAAGGCTTAAAAATTAGAACCTGGTACAAAAACAAGGTTGACGAAAAGGGATTGAGAAATGGATTAAAAGTAAAATAGGAAAGGATTTAAAGCAGCCGTCCATGTAAACCAGAGGGAGTATTCAACATTTGCTTCCGCAGTCGCATTAAATGTTTATTGAAGGTTGCTTTAAATCCCGACATTACAAATATAACAAATTATATACCACTATGAATGCAAAATCTAAAATAACCTTGCTTATGGACTTGAGCGACAAGCTCTTTAGTGATAAGTTAGATAAGCTACAAAGCAAGTTTGACAAGAAAATAGACAAAATTAGCGAAAAGCTGGGTACAGTGTACGCCACCCAAAAACTGCAAAAAGGCTTAAAAGTGTCTGCTATTGCAGGGGGTACCGCCTTGGCGGTTTTAGGCACAAAAGGCGTGCAAGCTGCAGAACGTTTTGATAATGCCTTTTTACCTGTTAAACAGCTAAATCTCGATAAATCTAAAGCAGAAATAGACACCTGTCGCTCGCAAATACGAGAGGCCACCTTTGATGTAGGCAAAAATTTAGAGGATTCTACAAACGCGGTTTACGATTTACAATTTGCCATAGGATTGTATGGTAAAGATGCCATAGACACCTTTAAGAAAGTGGGGCGCTAATCCATAGCCACCGGGGCAAATATCAATGATGCTATGAACTCTACTACAAAAGCTATGAGTCTTCCACCTAATGTATAATAAATTGGCATTTTCTATTTTTTTAGCTTGCAGGTAACTCGTTACACCAACCCAAATATACACTTTTAATACAATTCTGTACGGGATAAAGCCTAACTCGGTTATTGGGGATAAAATTTAGAAGGGTCAACATTAGTCTGTCTAAGCTCTAAGGCAAAGAGAACGCGATACAATCGCGCAACAGCGGGGGCATCATCATTTAATTTTTAAATATGGTTCATAAAACCACTTTTAAAAATCTTCCTCATAACTCACAGTTTCTTATTCCTAACTTGACCATATTCTGATAAAAAACAGAATCTTACAAATAATTCACAGCTTTTTTAAGGTTTGATGCTAAGACCCCTCTTTTAATTATATTTGTTTAAACTTAAATAAATGAAAAGCTACACTCTAAGAGTCCCATCTTCCAAAAAAGCAGAAGATTGGTTTGATTTTATCCGAAAAAGTTTGATGTATACGGAAGACATCAATCAATTAACTGTTGATTTTAATGATGTTAGGTTTATGGATACCGATGATTTTGTTGTTATGGCTTGTTTAATTGAAAGCTTTTATTTAAAAGGTAGCGAGATTAAATTCGTTGGAGGAACAAAAGGGTTTAATAATCACTTGTTTAATATAAAATTTAAGGAATATTGGAAAAAAGGGTTTGACAGAAATAAATTTACACTCTCTTATAATCAAACTACCCTTTGCCTATGGAAAATATCAGAAGATATGATTTATTCCTATTCTATGTATGCTCGCCAATATTTTGAAAAATTTACTAAAAATAAAGATTTAATCCCATTAGCTTCTAATATGGATGAGGTATTTAATAATATTTTTGATCATTCAATGTCTCCGGTTACAGGCTATATTATAACCCAATACTACCCTAAGAATAACAAGCTATCCTTTTCCGTTTGTGATTTTGGGATAGGAATACCAACGTCTATAAAAAACGCTGATGTTGAATTAGAAAGAGATTTTGAAGATTGGAAAGCAATTCTCAAATCTCTCGAAAAAGGCTTTTCCGTTAATTCAACACCAAGAAATAGGGGTTTTGGATTGAATAATATACTAGAGTTTACAGAAAGTTCAAATGGTAATTTGGTCATAATTTCAAATGATGGAATAGTCGAAAAAAAAGCAGGGGACATGTATCGAGCAGGAACTAGTAACTTTAAATTTAAGGGAACCTTAATAAAGGTTGAAGTTGATTTGAATGCATTTGAGGAGAAAGACGAAACAGACCAAATATTCGATTTTTAATTTTTTTTGTATATTTATGTGTACTTTTGTACAATATTTGAACGTTTAAGTATAAAATATATTCCTATGAAAACTTTGATATTAAAAAATATCGTGAAAAATTCAAGTTCGAATGAGCAAGGAATGATTTTATTCGATTTCTTACAAAACGCTTATTTGAGTAAAGATTCTTTAATTTTATATGTTGACTCTGATTTATCAATGTCTTCATCATTTTTGAATAGTTCTATTGGTCAATTTTTAGATAAATACGGACTTAATAGTTTTAAACAAACTGTAAAATTCAAAGGTTCTAAAAATCAATTCTCTCGATTGTTAGATTATATAAACAAGTATAGTAGTTTGTACCCTGTTTAGTGCTATTGATTGCCCTTAAAACAAGAAACTATAAGTTATTTTTTTCCTTTAATAGTACCCTCTTGTTCATAGCTCTAAGCGCGAGTAGCATTTATGATGTCTGCATTGCAGTGCTGTTGTTGTCGTCATATGCTTTTCCATCTTCAGGATTTTGTCCAATTCCGTTACAAGTTAACTTTATTGTCGTATAATATTTATCCGCTTGTTTTGCTGACCACTTTTCGAAAGCGTAACCCCAAATATCATTCAAGTCATCAATGGCTTTTTGTCTTAATATTACTTTAGCTATTCTTTCTTTTTTCCGCTTTTAGTCGCTTTAGATTTTCGTCAAAATCAAAGTCTTCCACTAAAGGACTATTCAGACCTTCTTGTATTGCATTTCGTAATGCAATTACTTTACTTTCTTCATTATCTAAAAGTCGAAGTCCAGCTCTTATTATTTCGCTAACGTTTTTGTAACGTCCAACAGAAACTTGGGCTTGAAAGAATTGGTCAAAATAATTTCCGAGCGATATTGATGTGTTTTTCATTCCGTTTTAATGCAAGTTTAAATACACCAAATTTTGGTAAAATATTCAAATTTATAGGATTTTGCTCCAATTGCACCCAACTCGGTTATTAGAGATAAAGCCTGGCAGTTTCAACATTAGCCTGTCCAGGCTGCTCTGGTTTAAAAGACAAAGAGAACGCGATGCAATCGCGCAGGAGCGGGGGGCAGTATATATCATTTTTAAAATTATTCTTATGGAATATTACACTAAAATGTACTTTATTTTTTTTCTCAATAATCAGCTCTGATTTTTTTCATTCTTGTTCTTTTTACATAATCTTAAGATTAAGGTTTAAACGGGAAAAATACCTCGATAGTTATTTAATTGGATTCTATCGGGCAATGTACAATAGCTGTAATGCTCAAAAAAATTGTAACTTTACAAAAAAATAAATCATATTTTCAGATCACGATACTTTTCATCTTTTTAAGGGTTCGATGCAGAAATATCTTTACGCAAAACATATTTAAGGACAATAAATGTTTTACTTAGTAAGTTAGAAAAAAGTTAAGAAGATTAATGAAAATCATATAATGAGTATAGTCTTTAAAAGAAATATAGTCCAATCTAAAAATAAATTAAAACATAAATCTAAAGTCCCACATATAGTTAAATACATGGGGTCTAAACGTGAATTAATTGATTTTTTAGCAGAATCTATCAATGAAATATATGAAGGAGAACCAATATGTGATCTTTTTGCAGGAACCAGTATTTTAAGTGGCGCATTAGGTCATAGTACGAGAATTTATTCTAATGATATTCAAGCATATTCAGCCGTTTTTTCAAAAACGTATCTTGGAAATTTTAAATGGGATGAATATCCTGATTTAATTAACACTATAGTAATTAAAGCACAGAAACATATCGATTATGTAAATAATTGTTATCCAGATTTAAAATTTGATTACAATTTACAGCTAGATCTCAATGAATTTAACGTTTTAGAACAGCGACAACAAGATTTGATTTATTTGGACTTCGAAGATGTTGATTATCATCTATTTATAAAAAATTACTCAGGAACTTATTGGTCATATGAGCAGTGTCTTTGGATTGACGCTATAAGAGTAGTTGCTGAAGAATATTCTAATACACCGATTTATTATCCTATACTTTCGAGTTTAATGTTTGCCATGGCATACAATGCTCAAAGTACTGGTCATTATGCACAGTATAGAGATGCAAACAATGTAGCCTCTATGAATGATATAATCATTTATAGATGTAAAGAGATATTACCCTATTTTGAAAAGAAACTAAAGGAATTAATTGAATTTACAGATAAAAACACTCTTAAGCATGTAGTAACAACATTAGATTATAAAGATTGTTTAGATGAACTACCTAGAGGAACATTAGTATATGCAGATCCTCCTTATACGTTTGTCCACTATTCTAGATTTTATCATGCATTAGAAACTTTGGTTAAATATGATTACCCAAACTTGCTATTTAAAGGTAGATATAGAACAGATAGACATCAATCTCCTTTTTGTAAAAGGACAGAAGTTGTAGGAGCTTTTGAAGATTTGTTTGAAAGAATTAGAAATAAAAACTCAAAACTATTGTTAAGTTATAGTAATACCGGAATGATAAGTTTGGAGAAAATTTTAAACATAGCAAATAAAACTTTAGGTGCAAATTATATTGTTTCAACTAAAACTGTAGATTACACTCATAGCACAATGGGTAGATCAGAAGACAAATCTCGTGAAGTGAAAGAATATTTGATTATCGCAAAACCTTTATAATATATGTCTTTAAATATAAATTTTTCTAATTTAAAAACATCGTGGACAAAATATGATATCGTTCAAGTTATGGATGTTTTATACAGTAAAGAAACCTTAAATAAATTCAAAAATAAAGAAGCAGGAATCGATGAGCCAATCTTAAGATCTTTCCTTGGTCTTAAATCTTTAAAAGATCCTTTACCCGATTATTGGTTAGAAATTCAAAATTATCCCAATGAAAAAAAGCTTTTTGCACTATTTGCTGTTTTATTTACGCATGGGGGAGTAGTACAAAAATTCGCAGAGAAATATTCAACAGGAGATATGAAGGGGGTTTTTTCCATAGAAAATGGAAAACAATATACTAACATTAGAAGTGCTTTAATCGAATCGGGTGCTTCTGAACCATTTTTAAGAAGAGCTAAAGAAGTACCTTTTGATTTCTCTCCAATATTTCAGAACATTGAAGTTGGTAAGTTATTTAAAAAAATAATTGAGGAAAGGTTATCTAGATTAACTGCTGAAAAAATTAATAAATCAGATTTTTATAAAATCTGTATTGCAAACAACTTTCACAAGGCATTAAGTGTTTCTAAATTTCAATTTAAATCTTGGTTAGAGGGCAAAAAAGTTATAGTTGATAACTATATAAAGGGTGTAAAAATTTCTAATTTCTATTCTATTGATGATGTTTCAATTAGAGATATCCATAAATGTAAAGAAGTTTATTTTTTAGGTGAAAATGGGGATGGTAAATCTTTATTGTTAATGGCAATATTTTTGGCGTTTAATCGTCATTTTGTAAGTAACCAAACAGATAAAGAAAGGACTGGAAAAGTTCTGGACATCATGAGATCCAATATGGATATGGAAATAAGAGGAATTGATGATCGAGAAAAGATATATGAAAATAAAAATGTAGGGTATTTAAGTAACTTTTTTTGTTATGGTACGCATAGAGGTAGATTTTCAACTGATGACTCAGATGAATATGGCTTTATGTCATTATTTGATAATGATCAGACACTGATTAATCCAGAATCTTGGTTAAAAGGGCAGAAGTCTTTGGAGTTAGAAAAGTTGGTTCAGTCAAATAGTAGAGCAAATGGAAAGGGTTTACCCATTAATTTTCCAAGTGAGTCTTTGGAAAAAATGTTTTATGAATTACTTGAAAGAAATGTTAAAATAAAAATTACAAGTGCTAAAATTGTTTTTCAAGAAAAAGGAATTTCTCTTTCTTTTGAACAGTTATCTGAAGGTTATAAAAGTATAATAATATTTATGTCAGATTTGTTGAGTAGATTAAACAAAAATCAACCTGACGTTAGCGATATAAATGATTTGCACGGAATAGTTATGGTAGACGAGATTGATCTCCACTTACATCCAAAATGGCAAAAAAAAATAATAAGAAAAATAAGAAAGCTATTGCCCAATGTACAGTTTTTATTTACCACGCACAGCCCTACAATAATTCAAGGAGCGTCTAACGATGCAATAATCTATAGGGTATATAGGAACTCAAATGATGGTAAAACAAGATTAAGCGACCCCTATTATCGAAAAAATTTAAATCACTTAATGATTAATACTCTTTTAACATCTCCTTTATTCGGTTTAGAAAATTCACGATTAGATTCTGATAATGATAATTCCGATACTAGTGATACTTATCTATTATATAGAATAAATAAGTTACTCGAAAATGAATTACAGAAACAAAAAAATGAAGGAAAAGAATTTATATCAGATGAAGATATCGATTCTCTAATCAAAAATTTAATTGATGAAGAGCTAGGAAAAAATGATAAAAGTTAATAAGAATATTTTTTTAATTCCAGGCTCACTTAAAATTCCTAATAAAGAGTCCTTTCCAAATGGAGTGATACCACAGAAAACTCGAACAACTCATAAGATGCGTCTTAAGTTGATTGGGGAGAGTAAGTATATTGAAGAGAATAAGTATAATGATCGCTATAAAAATACTGATATTCGAAATGCATTAAAAAAGATATACAAAAACAAATGTGCATTTTGTGAACAGAAAGTGGAACAATATCATATTGAACATTATCGACCAAAAAAAATCTATTATTGGCTTGCATTTTCTTGGGACAACTTATTAATGTCGTGCCCGACGTGTAATCAATATAAAAGTATAAATTTCGATATAGATGGCACCTTAGCAACTTATATAAATAATGAAGCTAATTTAAATGTAATTAATTGTAATTCGGCAAAAAACGATATTCTGGAAGTACCTAAATTAGTTAACCCAGAGGTAACTAACCCACTTGGATTAATAAGATTTTTCAAAAATGGTTCTATTGCTTCAGATAATCGGAGGTTTATTTATACAATAAAAACTTGCAAATTGGATAGAGATTACCTTAATGATGAACGAAGAAAATTATTAGACATTTTCACCAGAGATATCGAATCTGTTTTAATAGAAAATTCTTCTATTAGAGATCAAAAAAATGCAATAAGAGCAATTATTAAAAAGTTTATTCGTGATTCAAAAGATGATGAATTACAATTTTTGGCATTTAGAAATTATGCAATTGATAAGAAATGGCTTAACGATCTAATTAAAGATTCTAATAATTAAAAGATCTCGTACAACTTCTTTTAATTTTACTTATTTCTAAATTTGATTATTCTTGATTCTAAATCACCTTTTAAAGAAGAAATTAACTCTTGCAACTAGGGTAATTTTTTTAGATTTTTAATATATATATTCTCTATTTCTTTATTCCTCTGCTTTTCTTGCATAAAAAATCTTCACATATATAATATAAAGGTGAATTAAATATTTTATAATTAAAAAGGAAAATTTTCTCCATAAAGATTTTCAAATTCTGTAAATAGTTTTTGTAAAGAGTAACTTTCTTGTCTGCAAATATTATATATAGTTGAAATAGGTAAATCATAACCTTCTTCAGATTTTATTTTACTTATAGTAGAGGATGAAAGCCCACATTGAGCGGCATATTTATTTTGAGAAATCTCGTTTCCATTTTTATCATAAAGAGTTCTAAGGAACTTATCAGCAATAAAATTGCATAATTTTTTATTAATAAGGGAATTTATTTTATTATGCTTATCTAGTTTTGCCATTTTGAGATTCTTTCTTTCAAAAGAATTAATTATTTAAAAAATAACTGTTCGCTAAGACGAACGATTAATATTTTTTTATATATTTGTGTATTACATATATTTGCAATTCTTCATATAGCATAATATTAGAAGCTATTGCTTTGAATCTCGAATCGAAAACTGGTAATTTTTATGTGTACGAGAGGATAAGTAAATTAGCTCACGACCCGGGCGTGGGCTCACTTATCGTACACAAGGTATACCAGTACCGCGATTCAATAAGTTGAGTTTCCACGCCTCTTTGTATTTGGCTATCTCTTCTACTTTTTCAAAGCATTTCTTTTTTTATTTTTTTAGAGGTTTTGCGGTTGAATTAAATTCTTCTTAATAACTAAATGCCTATGGAATAAAAAAAAGTAAAACTATGATTGCTTCACTCCGCTTTTAAAAACAGGCAAGCCTGGCAGAGTGCAGAAACACAAGATTGGTGCCGGTATAAATAGCTTGAGTTACCAAGCAATGACAAAAAATGAAAACAAAAAAACCCTCTCCCAACTTTAGACGGTGCAGGAGAAGGCGATTATTAACTAAATAGAATTAACTAATAACACTACAAATTTATGAAATTTTCTTACAGGCAGCACCTGTTAGGGGTTACTCTTTTTTTACTTGCGGTAACTCCCATAAACGGGTTCTGCCAACAAATCATTAAAGGGCAGGTTACCGGCCCTCAAGATTTACCTATTCCTGGGGTAAACATTCAAATACAAAACACAAATCGGGGAACCACCTCTAATTTTGATGGCAAATACCAATTGATGGCCAGCGCACAAGACACTTTGGTTTTTACTTACTTAGGTTATTCCACACAGAAAGTACCGGTGAATGATAAGTTAGAGATTAATATAGTATTGCAAGAAGAAGAAAATTCTCTAGGCGACTTGGTGATTAATGCAGGTTACTATAAGGTAAGAGATCGTGAACGCACCGGCAATATCGCAAAAGTTACGGCAGAAGAGATAGAGCTACAAGCATTGGTGAGTCCATTACAAGCACTGCAAGGTCGCATGGCTGGTGTAGAGATTAGTGCCAATACAGCAAGCCCGGGAGGCGCCCCGAGCATACGCATAAGAGGTCAAAATAGTTTACGAAAAGAAGGGAACTATCCGTTATATATTATTGATGGCGTACCCATTAGTTCTGCGCCTGTTAAGAGCCATACTAGTTTGAGTTTTGTAGGGGTAGACCCCCTAAGTACTATAAACCTTTCTAATATAAAAAGCATTGAAGTGCTAAAAGACGCCGATGCAACAGCAATTTATGGGTCTAGGGGCGCAAATGGGGTGATTTTAATTACGACCAGGACAGGAAAACAACAAAAAGGAATACAAGCTCGTATTTATAAAGGTGTTTCTGTAATTCCAAAAAAGTTAGATTTATTAAATACCAAGCAATATTTAGCTTTAAGAAACCAAGCTTTTATAAACGATGGGGTAGAGCCAAATGAATTTAATGCCTATGATTTATTATTGTGGGATCAAGATAAGGAAACCAATTGGCAGGATTATTTTCTGGGGGGCACGGCAAATATTACCGATGTAAATGTTTCTGCTCAAGGCGGAAGTGAACAGACGCACTTTAGGTTAAACGGAGCTTTTCATGAGCAAGGAACCATCTATCCAGCCGATTTAAACTATCAAAAATTTACCAGTGGCTTTAACCTAAATCATCATACCAAAAATAACAAGCTTCAACTCAATCTTACCATCAATTATGGTATAGATCAAAATGAATTGATTGGAGACGGGGTTGATTTTTTAAGAAATGCATTTAAACTGCCTCCTAACGCGCCAAACCTCTACTTAGATGATGGCAGTCTTAATTGGTCAGATTGGGGAGAAGCAGGCTTGGCACATCCTTTAGAAGGCGTATTTAACACTAGCAATATTGAAGCCCGTAATTTGATTACCAACCTAAACCTTAATTATAAAATTATAAAAGGACTGGAGTTTACAACTAACCTAGGGTTTACCGACTATAAAAGTGATGAGTTGGTTAAGATGCCTAAACGCTCTTATAATCCGGCAGGTATGCCTTTGCACAGATCCTTGTCTATTAATAGTCAAAGGCGAACTTGGATTGCAGAACCTCAATTAAACTATACCCAGCAATGGAATAAATTAAATATTCAGGCTTTGATTGGTAGTACGCTACAAGAAAACCAGTTTGAGCAATTTAGTGTAGAGGGCCAAAATTATGTTGCAGAAGCTTTAATAGGAAACCAAGGAGCGGCAGAAAAGTTGCTTAATGCACAAGCGAATAATATAGATTACCGTTATCAAGCTGTTTTCTCTAGAATAGGCCTCAATTGGGATAAGAAGTATTATCTAAACTTAACAGGAAGAAGAGACGGCTCGTCACGTTTTGCAGCGGCTAATCGTTTTGCCAATTTCGGAGCAATTGGAGCGGCTTGGATTTTTACGGAAGAAGATTTTTTCACTAAGCGTTTAGATTGGTTAAGTTTTGGGAAAATAAGAGGGAGTTATGGTACCACAGGTAATGACCAGATTCCAGATTACGGCTACTTAGATGCATACGAGGCAACCCCAGGACCAGGAGGCCTTTACCCCATAAGTTTGGCTAATCCTAAGTATTCTTGGGAGGAAAATAAAAAAGCAGAAATAGCATTACAATTGGGCTTTTTAAAAGATAAGCTTGACGTAGGGATTAGTGCATACCGCAATCGTTCTTCTAATCAACTAGTAGGTTATCCCTTACCATCTACTACTGGGTTTAACACTGTGCAAGCCAATTTGCCGGCAACTGTAGAAAACAGCGGCTGGGAAATAGAAGCTACTGGTGTAAATATAGATAAGAATAATTTTCGCTGGGAAACTTCATTTAATATTAGCTTTCCAAAAAATGAATTGCTGCGGTACCCCGGTCTAGAACAATCTTCTTATGCTAATGTTTATAAAGAAGGTTATCCGTTAAATATTCGATTCCTCTATGAATACGAGGGTATAAATCCTGAAACCGGTTACTATAGTGTAAAAGATCAAAATGGAGATGACATATATGATCAAAAAGATAAGACCTTTGTTCAAGACCTTAACAGAGAATTCTTTGGAGGCATAAATAACACCATAAGTTATAAGGGGGTGTCATTACAGTTTTTACTTCAATTTGTAAAACAGCAAGGAAGCTTTTCAAATCTTTTTAATGCGGGTTTTCCGCAAAATCAAATAGTCGAGGTTGCGCATAAAAATAATGCTTATAAACAGGTTTCGCAGACTTTAGATGCTTTTTTGGCTTATGCTAATGTAACCGAATCGAATTTTGTAATTGAAGATGCCTCGTTCATCCGTTTGAAAACCTTAAACCTATCCTACAACTTACCTAAAAAATGGCTGCAAGGTTTAAATTTAAAACAATTGAGGTTGTTTATTACAGGGCAAAATTTATTTACCATTACTGATTATAAAGGGATGGATCCTGAAACTCCTCAAGGAGGAACTGACTTTTCAAATCTACGCACTTTTACCGGTGGCTTGCAACTTAACTTTTAAAAATCCTAAAAATGAAAACAAAATCTTATATCCATAGACTCAGTATAATGCTTATCCTGGTTATGTTCTCCTTGCTCACTTCTTGTCAAGATTGGCTAGAGTTAGAAGAGCCAGATAATAAACTGGTAAGCAGTAAAGTATTTGCTAGTGATGAAACTGCCCAAAGTGCAATGCAAGGAATTTATAATCAACTTTATCGTGCCAGTTTTAGCGAAGGTTGGTTGGGTAGTGTAACTGTTCTTTCTGGTCTTTCATCAGATAACGTAGAACTAATCAATACCAATGCTTTAGACTTATTACAGTTTGAGCAACATGTTATTCATCCAGAAAATACATTTAATAGAAATTTATGGTCGAGTGCCTACAATATAATCTATATGGTTAATTCTTTATTAGAAGGCCTAGAAAAATCTACAGAGGTATCGCCAGAATTATCACAACGTTTAGAGGGCGAAGCTACATTTATACGGGCTTTTACCTATTTTTATTTACGCAATCTATTTGGAGAAGTGCCACTAGTTTTAAACACGAATTATGAGGCTAATGCTTCTATAGAGGCTAGTTCGATATTGGAAATTGATGAACATATTTTGGCTGATTTAGAAACAAGCTTAAGTCTTTTGGCAGCTGTTGGCAATCCAGCTGAACGTACTCAAATAAATGAATTTACTGCCAAAGCCTTATTGGCGCGCATACATCTATATTTAGAAAATTGGGAATTAGCCGAGGCTTACAGTACTGAAGTAATTGCACAGAGTGGTAATTATAGCCTACCTACCGATATGAATGAGGTGTTTCTTGCTAACAGCCAAGAGGCTATTTGGCAGATTTCTCCAATAGGTGCGGGAACAGGGTTAACCAATACCAATGAAGGGTCTGTATTTCTCATCAATGCTTTCTTACCTTCATTATCCTATTTAAAAATTTCAGAAAATTTGGTCAGTTCCTTAGCACCTGAAGATAAGAGGAGAATTCATTGGGTCGGCTATAATGAAGACCTAGCAATATACTATGCGCATAAATATAAAATTCAAAATAGCACAGGTGAACCCGTTGAATACTCTATGGTAATGCGCTTGGCAGAGCAGTATTTAATTCGAGCAGAGGCCAGAGCAAATCAAAATAACTTGCAGGGCGCTATCACCGATTTAGATACCATTAAGGCTAGGGCGGGAATAGTTTTAATTTCTGAAACTAACCCAGGAATAGATCAACAAGCCCTATTAAAGGAAATTTTAAGAGAGCGCAGAAAAGAGTTATTTGCTGAGTGGGGGCACAGATGGCTAGACTTAATCCGTTTAGAAAAAGCAGAAAAAATATTTTCTCCTATTAATATTACAGACTTGTTCTACCCCATTCCGTCTGAAGAACTACTCCGTAATCCTTTTTTAAATCAAAATCCAGGTTATTAAATTTCTTATGAAAGATATTATTAAAAGAATATTCGTTTTCCTTTGGTTATTTTACTTCAGCTTTGCTAACGCACAATCAGAAAAAGAGAGATTAGCACAAAAAAGCTTTGTAAATGGAAAATTAGAAAATGGTATAGAATACTCCATTAAAGATACCAATGATAAAGATGGTAAAATTTATATGCGTTTTTTTGTTAAAGCAGGTAGTTTACAGCAAGATCACCGGCAAGCAGAAGTAGCACATTTAATTGAGCATCTAGCATTTATGCCCTCAAAACACTTTCCTAAAGGAATAATTGCCCCAAAAACTTTAGCTGAGTTAAATATGACATTGGGGAAAGATATTAACGCCAATACTTCTTTTCGAAGTACGCGTTATGTATTTGACCCGCCTAATGGTAATATAGAAACAATTAAAAAAGGTTTATTATGGTTTAAGGATTTAGCAACAAATATTCCCTTGACCATTAAAAATATAAATGCTGAGAAAAAGTCAATTCTTCAAGAAATAATATACCGCAAAAATGACGATGTGATTTTTGATGAAGCGACACAAGAAATGGAATCATTTATATACCCCTGTTTTACCTATTATCTTGATGTCCCAAAACAAATTCGACAATTACCTAAAGAGGACTTACTTCGTTTCTATAAAGATTGGTACCGTCCAGATCTTATGCATATAGGTATTGTAGGGAATATAAAAAATATAGATGATATTGAAAAAGAATTAAAGCTAATACTGGAAAAAATACCTAAAAAGCCAAAACCACGCATAAAAAAAGATTGTGATTCTATTTATTATACTCGTAAACCTCAATTTATAACACAAAAAATAAAGGTTAAGGAGAACTACCGTGGTAAAGCAAAATGGATTAATTATAACTTATACTTTAAACAAAAAGAACTATCGGAGAAGATAAAAACTTCTATTGGTTATTTAGATTATCATATTTGGGAATTGTTTTTAAAAATTTTAGATACTAGAATTCAAGAAGTTACAAAGGAACAGGCAATGGTGAAAAATGAATATAGGTCTAGCGCTAAACCTATGTCTTATTCAATAAAACTTGAGTCAAATATAGAAGAGAGCGAGACTTTACTAAAAGAAATAATTAACGTATTAAAGCAAATTAAAAAGTATGGTGTGCATAAAGAGGAGTACCAAAAAGCACAAGAAACTTTCTTGAGCTTTCAATCTTTAACGGATGATAGATATTGGTTAGAACAAATTGAGAATCATATTACGAGTAATCACCCCATTATTGGTGAACCGAAAAAAATAAGTGATATAATAAAACAATTAACGCTCGCTGAGTTTAATCATAAAATTCAAAAATTAGCACAGTTCGAGCCCGATGATATAGGTGTCATAGTTGCTGAAAATATTGACCCTACATTCTATAGGAAGTCTTTAGTAAAGAATTGGCTCCAAAAGAGTGCTAATGAAGTTTTATCTAATTATAAACTACCAGACCAGACCAAAAGCTTGTTGAATAAGAAAGAGCAAGATTCGCTAACGCCTAAAGCTTATAAGTTTTTAAAGCCTCGTATTGAAAACACAGAGGAGCTGTTGTTGGAAAACGGGGTGAGAGTAGTCTTAAAGAATTTTAAACCAACCCCTGGTGTTGAAGAAAAAGAAATAAAATTGCATGGTTTTAGTAAAAGCGGAGCAGCTTGTTATCCTAAAGATGATTATTATAGCGCTTTAACTACACCATTATATCTATTTGAAAACGGTATAGCTAATTTTACTAAACGGCAACTTGCTAGTTTTAAAGAACACCATGCTATTAGTTATTGTAAACCCTATTTAGATTACCGGGAGTCGGGTATTTATGGGGCGGCGAAGCTTAAGAATTTAGAGGCGCTTTTGCAACTGACTTATCTTTATTTTAAACCCTTAAAGTATAATGAAAAAGATTATGGTAAGTGGAGGCATAAACAAATAAAAAAATATGGAAATAAAAATGATATAAAACAAGAATTCGATAACGCTATTCGTAAGTTCCATGGGGATAGTTCTACTCCTCCCATCTTGGGTTACCGACATATTAAAACTATTGAATATTCTGAGTATCTTCAAAAAAGCTCAGGACAAAGAAGTGTTCAGATTTATAATGAAGTATTTTCTCAACCCAAAAACTTAACTTTTATCATAAGTGGAGATTTCAAACAGAAAGATGTTTTACCTCTTATAAGCAAATATTTAGGGAATATAGCATCTAGGAACCCTAGTAAGCAACTATTAAAATGCAAAATTAGCCATAACCAAAATAATAATATCAATAAAAAACCACGATACAAGGAAGTAATTACAAATACCCCTATGGACAATGTAAAATACAATTTGCATTACTTTAAAGCAGGGGCACAAGATGAATTCTGGAAGAATGAAGTTTTATTAAAAGTCTTAGCAGTAATTACAAAAAGTAAACTACAACGTTTGAGGTTTAATTTAGGATTAGGAGTCTATGATACATTTGCGACGGGGAAGTATAATTTTGATGAAAATAGAAGTGAACTCCACATTAAAATTAGTGCTCTTCCAGATGAACTAAAAATTATTCAAGCTAACAGTAAAGAAATTATAAAAGAATTGATTGCCGGAGAAATAACTGAAAGCAAATTACAAGAGGCTAAACGGCAAGTTAGGGCTAGATATAGCTATAATTTTATAAACAGACACCGTATAACACAAAAAAATCTTTATGAGTATTTAAGGTACGATATCCCTTGGACACCTTCTCAGGAAAAAATAGATTTTTTAAATAAATTGACCAAAGAAGATGTAGTAGAAGCCGTACATAAGTTTTTAAATCCCAGCAATCGGTACGAATTGGTACTGGGAAACGCTATAAACTTATGATGATAAAGAAGCACACTGAAAAAGTGTGCTTCTATTTTATTTAAAAGATTAGGTTTATAGTTCAAAGGGTACCTCTGATCCAGTTTTTTTTGGGGAAGAAAAACTGTTGGTGTCATACACTTGATGAATACTACCATCTGGCAGTTGTACTTCACAGTTTCTTGATAGTGGTTGCCCGCAATCAATTTCCTGTATCGGCATCCATTGATTATTCACGAAGATATAATTTTTAGTAGGGTCTGGCGTCATATTTATCGTTGTAAATGACATTCCCGTGGCGAAAATCATCGCCAACACTGGTAATAAAAATTTAGGGTTAAATATGTACACTTATCCTAAATCAGTTTTCCAAAAGATGAATGATTCCACAGAATGGGAGTTTATTTGGTTGGAAGAGAAGAATAATAGTTTTATCAATAAACCAATTGGCGTAATGTTTTGCTATAAAAATAAAGATATTACCTATGTGCCAAGTTTAATAGGAATAGATTATGAATATAATCAAACATACCAAACATATAGACAATTGTTATTTGAGAGTATTTGGCGGGCAAATAAAATGGATTATCAAAAAGTAGATTTTGGGGTAAGTGCCAATTTTGAGAAAAGAAAACTTGGTGCTTCTGTAATTCCCAAATTTGCGTATATACAAAGTAATTCGAACTTTAAAATGGATTACTTTGAAACTCAGTTATAAAATTAATGCTTGATATTATAAAAGATGCAAAACTTATTTAATTTTAAAATAGGGAAGTAACAACAGTTCTAAAGTATTTGATAACGGATTCACTTATAATAATTAGTATGAAACGAAACCAGAAAACACCGCAAATTAACGTAGTTTTTATATTTCTTAAATCAAAGCTAGGTATTTATTTAAACAATAGGCAGATTAAATTTCTTGTTCTATCGCTTAAAGTTAAAAAATATTAATAGAACCTTGCCAAGTAGCCAAGAAAAACTTAAACCTTAGTATTGAAAGCAACACCAAGTAGAGTATGGGGGGGACTGTTCTATCAAGACCAAAAAAGGATTCTTTTGATTTCCTGACCGCCCCAATGGCGAAGGTTCAAAAAAATCCTAAAAAGAGTAATCAGAATAACAGCAAAGATAAACCCAAGCCCTTATAGGTAACTGAATACTCCAAAAATATAAATACTAGAAAATAAGTTTCTGAATATGAAAGTAATGTTAAAAATAGAATAAACTAGAATAATGAAAAAAGAAGAAAAAAACCTCACTTGTCCAAGGAATCGCAAAAGCTATCCAGCAGCCCAAATGAGGTGATAAAAGGCGACAAGAAACCGCCCTCTAGTAACAAAAATACTAAAAAAAGTTTTTAATACACACAGTGCTGTCAAAAAGGATAAGCATTTTGATCACGAAATAGATGGAATAAAAAAGCTTTCTTCTGCTTCTCTAAGTACAAGCCCTAAAGTTTCTTGCTGCAAGAAAGCTTCTAGGAGTAGAAATAAACTACTTCCTAAAATCAAAAATACTAAAAAAGAAGTTTCTAATCCTCACTGTGAAGTTAAAATAAGCTCAGCCAAAATCATAAACTAAGCTTACAAGTAGGTCAACCGCTACCCCAACCAAACTAGGATTAATTCTAAAAACCTGTTCCACCTCCAGTGACCAGGCCATAGCCCGTATAACAAAACTTTGTGTGGAAATCGGCCGCAGTCTCGAGAATCAACGGAGCACAGCGGAGTTAAACCCTCGTAAGTAAAAAATTTCCTTTAAAAAAGCAGCAGGCTTCAAAACCTAGTCATCAATAAAATTGAAGCAAAGTGCCTAAGTCCTAATCATTCGTGCAAGCCGTACCGGCCACACAGCTTGCCCCGATTTTTTATAGGGGAAGGCTTAGTTATTGCTCAAAATTATTTAATCAGTTTAATTATGTTCGGGTATAAATTCCCTGTTTTTCCTTTACTCGTTTTAATAGCAAAAGTTATGGGTAATATTATATTCAAAGCATAAAGTCCGATAAATATATAAAAAAGAAAAGGATAATAATCATAATGCATAATTTTTGAAAATGCGTATCCTGTTATACTTAAAAATGTAATAATCGACCATAGAATTTGATAATTCAGGACATTTGCTCCGATTTCTTTTAGTCCGACAATTTTATCTTTTTTGTTCATCCATAAAACCAGAGGAACAATTATGTTTCCAACAGGAATGGCTAAAAAGACTATTACAGAAAGATGAAAAATTGTTAGATAGCTTTTATCAGTTTGTTTTCCATAATCTAAAATATCCTCTGTATTTATGTCAAGAACCTTACAAATAAGATTTAGAGTTTTTCCACGAGGTTCACTTTCGTTGTTTTCAATCCGTTGAATTGTTCTTAAATTCACTTTTGCAGATTCAGCCAACTCTTCTTGAGAAAGTCCTTTTTTCTTTCTTATTTCTCTAATTTTTTTTCCGATTTCGTTCATAATTAATTTGGGTTTATTGTCCTACAAAACTACTTATGAATCAAACAATTTGATAACGGTTTATTTGCGACATTTTTACGACATTCTTGTCAATATGTTAATTTTGTTGAGTTTTTTCCTAATTGGAAGCAACTCGTTACACCAACTTAAATATACATTTTTAAAACAATTTTGTACTGGATAAAGCCTAACTCGGTTATTGGGGATAAAATTTAGAAGGGTCAACATTAGTCTGTCTAAGCTCTAAGGCAAAGAGAACGCAATTCAATCGCGCAGCAGCTGGGGTGCATTCCTTCCTTTAATGGCAGAACCGCCCACTCGATTAGCGAAAGTATTTTTTAATCTATCTCCTTGTATGTTATTCTTAACACCATTGGCAAAGTTGTTTTAATATCTTTCCATTTAACCTCTATTTTAGACGGTAAACCATGTTCATTGTACGAATATATCCATTTTGTTCCATCAATAAATTCAGTCATATTATTGGTGGACAACTGTCTTTGTAAATCTGCTAATTCATAAAATGGCAGAGGCTCATATATGAATAGATAGTCAAGATTGAAGTTTGGTCTCAAATTATTGTCATAACTAAATTCTTGAATAGTAGTTATTTTTGTTTCTGGTATCGGATTCCCTACTAAATCGGATTCAGGTCTTTCGTATAAATATTTAATCACATTTCCTGAATAGTCATAGAAAATGGAATCTTTGTAGGTCATAGTACCCAAGTTGTATTTTATAGTTCCGATTAAATTGTCATCCTTATAGCTGTAGTTAGAGTTAGTTGAAATAAGTTGCCCGTTTTTATATGTATCTGTTTTTATTATTTTGTCATTAGAATTGTAGAAGATATAGGTTTCATAGTTGAACATATTGTGCGAAATATCTTTATGAATAATTTTTGAAACATGTCCGTTATGATATTCAAATTCATCTGAATAAGATGGCCATTCTTGTTGATAGTTATTACCCAAATGTTCAGTTACATACTTTTTTACAAGTCTATTTTCGTTGTCATAATAGTATTCCGCTATAAGGTCATTGTTGTAATTATATATTTTATCAACTAAATAATTTGTTTCACTTCCTTGAAACACATCATCATCCTTTTGACAACTGAATAAAGTAAGTAAGCTTGTCAAAAGAAAAATTTCTTTAATTAAGAGCAGACGATATTTCATAATTCTGGTTTTAGATTTTTGCCAACGGTTTTGGCTATGGTTTCGTTACGGAATGGTACGCGAGTATCATTCCGCCGTAACCATAAATTTAGCAAAAAGGCTAGAAATTCCGATTAGGAATTTCAGCCGTAATGAACTATAGCCGTTGTTGTACGCTGGCTTTTATATTTTCATTAATTCGGTCAAATTTCTTTTCACCAAGCTCTAATTTTATTAATTCCGAATTCCGCTCCACTATATTTTTAAAAGTCAAAAATTCAGTTTTGTTTTTATTCCAAAATTCGATTGGTAGAGCAGAGATAGCGACAAGTAAATCACCTTCATAAAAATCTCCTTCTGCCAAGATGTTTTTATCTAACTCGTTTATACCAAGTTCGACGATGTATTTAAGTCCAATTTTTTGAGAAATCAGCAATCTTAATTGCTCAATAGTCAACTCATCAATTGGAATTTTTCTGTATTTATGACAATTAACTACAAGTCCCGATGCTAATTCTTTAGGTTCAGTCCAATAGTCATTTTCTAATTGTTCAATTGATTTCAAGAGTTTATTTTTTAAAGCGAAAACCAATCTTCATCATATTCCGCTTTTGGTTCGTATTTTTTATTTGTTCCGAAGTAAATTTCGTTTTCGTGGAAGAATAGTAAAGCCCATTCCAAACTTTGGTCAAATACGGTTAAGTCATCCGAACCTCCATAAAAAATTGAATACCAATATTTTACCACGAACTTCCATTTGGTTATCATTCCGTTTCTACCATCCCAAGATAAATACACTTCTTTGTCAAAAGGGATTGCCCTTTGGTATAGCCATTTTGTTATTTCTTCCTCATTTCCTTCAAGAATTTTTATTCTGTCCAAATTCCGAAATAGGTCGTTTTTAAATGGCATTTGACCATGAACTCTACAGTCACTTATGTAATCAGCAAGAAATTCCGCTCCAGTTTTGTCAAGTGGTTTTAATTCCGAAAGATGCTGTTCAGAAAGCAAGTCATATTTTTCTTCCGTAAACCTCCATTTCAGAGTGAATTCGGTCATTGGAATTATATGTTTATTTAATTCTTCGAATGTCATTTTCAGCTTGCGTACAACTCGTTACATCCACTCAAATATACATTTTTAAAACAATTTTGTACTGGATAAAGTTGCACACGGTTATTGCGATTACTCTGTCCAGGCTGTTCTATTTTAAAAGACTATAAGTACGCGCAACAGCGGGGTGAAAAGTAATCGATTTCGAAGTACTTAACTTTCGGTTAAGCACAAAGTTAGATACAAACCAAAAAGCTTAACTTTACTACTAATCCGTCTATTTTTTATACCTTGTTATATGCTGGCTTTTCATGTTGAATTAAATCTGTAATAGCATTCCAAAGCTCAATTCGTTTTTCTAATGATTGTTTGGCTACAATTAATGTTTCGTTCCATTTTTGTTTGTCATCTTTACATAATTCCTTTATCATTTCTAGGGATAATGGCCCGTGCTCATCTCCATCAAGTTCAATATGACGTTTGAGATAATAATTTATTTTACTGTAAAGTTTGTTTTCTGAGTCGGAATTTTCAAGTATTTCAATGAACATATCAGGAATAACATCTTCTCTACCAAAAGTAAATGCAGACGCTATAAGGTGAGGCTTATTTGTCTCAATAATAGAAAATGAAAATTTCACAAAATCAGCGACTCTTTTATCGGTATTAATTTCATTTAGAGCATATTCAACCGAATTGCCTAATTCAATGAGCTTAATAAAATTGTTGATTTCATTGGTATTTGCATTTACCTGTAGCATTGCATCCAAATACATTTCGAAATGGCTTTTCGGTTCTCCTAATTCATTAATATCACTTTCTTCTCCGTGAACAATTTCGTTTATAAATCTTGAAAGTTTAGGGTTTTTGGGTGGTATCCAAGGTGTTTGAACATTAGTGAAATTTATTTGAAGCTTTTTTAAGAGTGACATAAAATCCCAAACGGCAAATACGTGACTTTCCATAAAAATTTTTATGTCATTAATACTTGCCAAATTTTCGTAAAGCTTATGGTTTTTTAATTGATTTCTTAATTCGGAAATCTCATTTTCAATATATTCTATTTCATTCATATCTGGTTTTTTTTGCTACTTATAAGTCAGTTACCGGATTAAAGATAATGATTTTCGGTTAAGCACAGACGTTAACAATTCCAAGTGGATTCGGACGTAGTCTTCCGACGCTTCGGGACGCCGTAATTGTGGCTATACATTATTGGTAGTAGTAATTTTTAGAAACTCGTTGAAAATCCTAACCCAATTAAATAAATTTCTATTTGTTTTTGTTCGTATCCATTGTTTTTAATGCTATCTGTTTCGTTCATAATATCAAACATAAGTTTAACAGTCGTGTTTTCGCTTAAATCATAATCTAATCCTGTCGAAATGCCAAACCCTAAGTTAAATCCGCCACTTTTTGTGTCTATTTCTTTTGCCAATTCTAATATTCTTGAGCGTAACAAAAAGTTCGCATATCCACCTATTCCAATTACTAATTTTAATTTCTCTTCCTTTTCTAAATTCATTCTGTGGGTCAATTTTAAGGGTATTTGCAGGTATTCGTTTTTTAGACGACTTTGATTAGTTCCATTAAAAAAATTAGAATTAAATTCTAAAGCCTCAAGTCCAGATGTAAGTTTAGTCCTTGAGTTGCTGCTAAAATTATAGTCGACATTAAATTTAATTGCGAGTAGATTACCGTCAAGAACTCCAATTTGATTGTTTTCGAGTGTTGAATTTCCGAAACCAAAGTTTAAACCATAACTGAATTTACTTTTATCGTTTTCTTGGGCGTAAGAAAACGAAGTAATTGCGAAAAAGCAGAACAAAGTAAATAATATTTTTTTCATATTCTTATATTTTGTTTTGGTGAAATGGTGCACAGCTCGTTATACCCACTCAAATATACGCTTTTAAAACAAATTTTTTACGGGATAACCTCCAACTCGATTATTAGCGATAAAATCTGAAAGGGTCAACATTACCCCGTCTAGACTGCTCTGGTTTAAAAGGTAAAGAGAACGCGATGCAATCGCGCAGGAGCGGGGTAAATGGACTGGACAGTATGATGCACGTCCTTGAGTTGCTAAGCTGTTAAAGCCTAGTTCTTGCAAATCTAACTGCTCCACAAACTGATCGATAAAACGAACGCTGTTATCGGCAGGGACCATATCGTCTAAACAAGTGCTGTATAAAGTTAATTGCTCCCGGTCTTCTTCTTGTTGGTAGTTAATTGAATGTATTCCTAGAAAAAGACTACCTACACTAGTTCAGTTTTAAGGTAGCCCGATGGTTAAGTATATAAGCAGTAGCATTGCAACATCTGCCCTCTAGTTAGGGTTGTAAATTTATTTTTACATTATAACTACGGCTTCAGCCCAGCCTCACTATTGCTTATATACCCTATAACTTGCCGATTTTACTATAATAGTTCATTGGCTGGTTCAATATTCCATTCACCCATAATTTGGCGATGAATATAACAAGAATTTGCTTGCTTCAGTAACTCATTTTTTTGATCTTGGTTGATCTCTCCATCGATACTTATCGCTACTTTTACATTTGTTTTCAGACCATTTGACTCACGTTTTACTTCTTGGGATAGTTCGGCATTTACCTCACCTATTTCATATCCTTTTTGTCGAGCAATGTAACGTACAGTTGCCACTTTGCACATTGCCAAGCCGCTTATTATTAGTTCAGATGGGCTAAGTCCTAAGTCTGTTCCTTTGCTTTTTACAGGTTCATCTCCTACAATGGTATGGGTCCCGTTGGTGATGATACTTTGATACCCTTCGGGTATATTTTTGATTTTGATTATTGTTGCCATATTGTTTTTTCTTTTTTAAAATGATTTAAACCTAACCCTAATAATGACCCGACTAATGCTATATGAATCATTACGTTCATCCAACTGCCCGATGGAATATGTACTGTTAATAATGCAACCAGCATAATAAGGGACAAGAAAATGTAAGAATAAAATAATTTTTTGTTGGCGATGAGTAGTATTCCGGCAAGCAATTCTAAAATCGATAAAATTATGGCTAGAACAAATGTGCCTGAGTCACCCAAAAAGCTCCAACCTGTAGACTTTAGTAAGTCTGCCATATTTTGCAAACCTACTCCTCCTAGAAATCCTTCAAAAAACTTTTCTAGACCGCCCCAGATAAACAATAATCCAAAAGCAATTCTGATAATTAAATTTCCTATGTTCATAGTATATAAATTTTAAAAGTTAAAAAATTAAAGTTCAGTTGCAATTGGAAAGTCAATTTCAAATCCAGCCAAATTATGAATGTAATTGCTAATGATTTTGTCACCAACCACCATTACCACGTCAATTAAATTAGCTTCTGAATAACCCACAGCAAAAAACGCCGCTTTGCTTTCTTCGCTCGCTTTACCTCGATTTTCAACTATAGATGCCGTGAGTTTAGCTAGGGCATCTAACTTTGGATCGAAAGAAGCCGTAGCCTTACGAAGTTCGATTACCTGCTCGTCTGTAAAGCCGTTCATTTTACCCAAAACTGTGTGTGCCGATTGGCAATAAAGACAAGCGTTGATTTGACTGGTCACCAAGTTTATAACTTCTCTTTCTTTGGCTCTTAGTGTTGATTTACGATTTTGTAAATTTAAATAATCACCTAATGCTGTTTCGTTTTTAGCAAAATAGGCGTACAAATTTGGTACAAAGCCCAAACCTTTCTGTAAATTATCAAAAATAGCTTGATTGTTTTCCGATACTTCTCCTCGGGTTGGAACTGAAAAATTTGTCATCGTTTTAATTTTTAATGTTTAATTACGATGCAAAAATGCGATGAAAGATAGGTAAGGAGTTAGGCTGTCATTCCCGAAGTGTTAGCAAAACTTCCCAATGGCAATTTTCTGAAGGCCGAAGGACTCATATTTTCCATTTTTTTAAAAAACCGACTGAATGTTTGTATGTCTTCAAAGCCAAGTTCGTATGCGGTTTCTTTTATCGTTTTATCGGTATATCTCAATATTTCTTTGGCCTCTATGATTTTTCTTTGATGGATGATTTGCAAAGGGCTTTTCTCAGAAACTTTTGAAAAAATGTTTGCCAAGGTTTTGACCGATTTATTTAGTAAATCTGCATATTCTTGAACAGAGTGCTTTGATTTGAAATGTTGTTCCACTAAAAAATGGAACTCACGAACTAAGTCAACTTCATTTACCTCTAATAATGAAAAGTTCATTTGTGATTTGTAAATACGAGTACAAAGTATGATAAATCTTTTTAACATCATCTGAAGCATTTCTAATTGGAGTTCATCTTTTGATTGCATTTCAATCTGGAACATTTTCCAAAATGTTTCAAATTTATGCACCTCGTCTTTAGGTATTCGAAAGTGTGGCAGTTGATTTGTACTATAAAATAAAAGGCCCTTGCAACTCACTTCGGTGTCGTGATCTTTAACACAATAAAACTCACGATTAAATTTAATAGATCTTGCACTCTCTAGGGCATTAAATTCAATTTTATGAAAAGAAGTAAGACAAAGGATCGTATTATTCTCTAAATTTAATTTTATTCCCTCAAACTCGATTTCTGTCTTTTTGCCTTTAACCCATACAAATGTAAGAGGGAAAGACAAGTTATTGTCAAAATATAATGAATCAATCTTCTTGAAATCAATTAATTCTATAAATTCATTATTGTGCCCTTTGTATATCATTGAAGAATTTTACATTTTAACTACCGTCTTAGAGTTTTTATTCATTAAAAAAGTATTCGTGTATTTTAATTAGATCTCCTCTACCGATTTGGATTAGGTTCATTGTTTCCTTTAAATAAATACCTAAAGAGCGTTCATTGTAAATGAATTTCATATCAGGGGAGTAATCGGTAACCAAATACATATCTCCGTCTATTTTATGAAAGTCAATATCATCACCTTTCTTGGCTCTAATTCCTCTATTAACAACTTTTCCATTTCTTAAAGCTTCTCGAATAACCTTCTCATCTTTTTCGCCAGATGCTACTTTAGAATAGGAGAGCATCATATTCATCCATTCTTCGCTATCAATTAGAAACCATTTTACTTTATCAAAGTTGATCCCGTACTCATTGATCCAACCATAGCTTGTAAAAGCAAATAAAACAAACTTCTTGCCAAGTTTCGGTTGACTTTGAACAATATCAAAATCTTGTATTTTAAAAGTTATTACAGAAGTTGAAGACATGTCTTTTAGCTTTTTGCCGTCAAAATCTAATGTTTTAAGGGAGAATTTATTGTATTCTGGATGATTCGTGAGAAACCATTCTGTAGCTGTTAGTTCAGCTTGTTCTTTCATTTGTTCTACTGCTGCAATTCCTGTACCAATGGCTAATAATCCACCGGTAACAGCTGCTATTGCTGCTGCATCCTCCTGAGCTTTTAAACTTTGAGGAATTACAGATAAAAAGGCTATTGACAAGATAATAATTTGCTTCATAATTTAATTTAAGTTGTTGGTCTATGAATCTCACCTTTATCAGTCTCTTTATCATATTGTTAAACGCTGCAACCGGTTAAATTCTATCAAATATAATGTGATTATATTTTAACAGCAAGACTGTACAGCAATTGCTTTTAGCCGTTCTAAATAGTTTAGACATTTTTAAAATTGCTCAACAAGAACATTAATTGCGGTAGTAACAAACTAATCATACATGTATTGGCAAGGACAAAGTCTGGTTTAACTTATATTTCAAATGATGCAATGAATCAATTGAAAAGTTATTAGGATTTTAGCTCAGTTCATTATTAGCTGTAGTATCTTATTGTACAGTAAATGAATCATTCGTCCTGATGTAGATAATAGATTGTTGATTGGCCGAGATATTGTGCATTGCTTTTGCTCTCGATTTGAAATGACTACCTGGGTCTAATTCATTTGATTTTTCTGAGTGTGGCATTGCATAGGATACTTGCCCTTTAATAATAATTCCGTAAAAAATAGTTCCCTCACTTAGTATTTTTCCATTAAACCCTGCTGGTAATTTTAGTAAATAGCCATTCTCTCCATTTTTCTTTTTCCAGGTATAAGCTATTTTTGCATCGCTCTCTTCAACAATAAGTTCAGATTCATCTTTTCCTAAATAAACAACATTAGAAGCACTTATATTGATGGGGCTTTCTTCACTTTCAAACGATTCGCTAACTGGCTTGACTAAATAGGGGCCACTATCAATTTCTATATAGGCCATTGCATTTTCCCCTTGTGCAGAAGTGATGTGTGCTTGTCCTTTAGGCTGTGTCCAAATGGAACCCGCTGGCATCCACATTACTGGTGCATTTTTATCATCATTGTGCATTTCTCCATTCATTACAATAGCTCGGTAGGTTATATTGTGAATATGTGGTGGCGATGAAAATCCATCTTTAAACTTGCCAATATAGCCTGTAGCAACATTTTCTCTTATGTTTCCATAAATGGCTCCTGCTTGTGGTGCTTTATCTCCACGGGCAGGATTTAGGGGTATGAACTCAAGTTCACTGCTTAATCCGATTTGATTTGTAGGATTTTCAATCTTCACTGCATCTGTAACTTCTTTTTCCTCGGTTTCCTTTTTTTCTTGGCAGGAAAAAATAAAACAAGAGACTACTAAGATTCCAATTATTTTTTTCATTCAAAATTGATTTTCATTTGTTTTCGATTTCTGTTTCTTTATCACAGCCGAGGGTCTGATATTTTAAAAGTAGGGAAGAAAGTGGGAGAACCTATCAGCCATAAAACAAGCCAAAAATTAATTTTTGGTTGGTAATATTAAATATACAACAATCTAATCTAATAAATTGGTTTCGGACGAGCTTAGAAATATGCCCAAAATCTCGTTTTGGCTCCGAATCCCGCTATTTTCTATTTAGGATATTGGCAACTGGCTTTTTATGCACTCACTCTAATAATTTGTCCGTTAACTTTTCCTTTTACACTTTTTACATATGCATTTATTACTTTGTTCATCGGTACTGGATTATGACCAGGAAATACATCTTTATATTTTTCATAGGCATCTATTACCATATCTGAAGAAACTGCATTTACTCTCAGGTTATTTTCCATTTCCAGTACTACCGCTTTTACAAAACTGTGAATTCCACCGTTTACCATCGCCGCACTAGTTGTTTGAGCTACTGGCTCATCTGCTAAAATACCTGTTGTAAGCGTAATAGAACCTTTTGGGTTTAAATATTCTTTTCCAAATCTTACGAGATTTACTTGCCCCATAAGTTTGCTTTTTAAACCAATATAATAATCGTCTTCGGTTAGTTTGTCAAAATCAGCCCATTTTGCTTCTCCAGCAATACAAATAATTGCATCTAATTTTCCTGTTTCCTCGAACATTTCTCTAATTGAATTGCTATCGGCAAGATCCAAAGTTACATCTCCGCTCGTTCTACCTGCGATTATAACTTCATCGTCTTTTTTAAAGTGTGAAGCAACCTTTTTTCCTATGGTTCCATTTCCTCCTATTACTAAAATTTTCATATTATTTATTTTAAGTTAAACATTTGTTTTTAGGGCACTTGCGTTTTTCCTTACGCCTATTATAAATTGTCAAGGTAGCTATTATGCTCCAAATTAAGTTAGTTACAAATGGCGGAATAGCATTGTAGTAATAGCAATTCAAAGCAATAAACAAACCACCTAACAGGTTCATATACTTACCTAATTCTAAATATTTTTTATTTTGAATAAGCGTAAGTGCATAGGCAAGAATTATCAATCCTGAACCTGCCCAACCTAATATGTCAAATAATATCTTCATAGTTTGTTATATCTAGAAATATAGATATATTAAGTGAAAATTTTTTAGCTAATAAATTCTATATATTCCTTGATTGTTTTTTCGTTTCTTTTTAAATAAGACCATTTTCCGTGTCTTGTAGAAATTAATAACCCACATTTCTCCATATTCGTTAAATAGGTTGAAACGGTAGATTGAGAAAGTCCAGCTTTTTCTTGAATATAAGTTACACAAACACCATCGTTAAAATGCTTTAATGTTTCGTGTGGAGGAAAGTTTATTTCCGGTTTTTTTAACCATTCCATTATTTGGACTCTGGTTTCATTAGATAAACACTTTCCTATTTCTGTGGCCGTTTTTAAATTCATACTGCAAACATATTGATAATTCTCGATATATAAAAATGATTGCGAATTTTTGTTCGAAGTTCGATGTTTTATTAGCTTCTAGGATAGGAGCAGGATCGAGTAGTTGCGTATTTTAGTGATTAATTTAGTACGTACAACTCAAGCCTTAATTCCGCAAGTACCGGTGTTTGGGGACGTTATAATTGCGGTTAGGCATTTTTGTTCACAGTTTTTATTTCTAATTTTAATAATTCGTTATATGGGTTTCCTTTCAACCCTAATAGTTTGGCAAAAGCTGGTTCCGTTTTTAATCCCTCAGATTTTAATTCTACTATTTTCTGCTTAAATTCAACACCTTTTTCCTGATTTTGATGAAATTTATCGATAGGTCAATATTTTTTAATAATGGCTTTTAGGTGCGTAAAAACAGTTTATAATGATCTGTTTTTTTATTCCACTTTTATTTTTGGGTCGTTTTTTCGTCCACGATTGTTTTCGCTCTGATATTTTCTTCTTTGTTTAGCAATTTCATAAAGTACAATTCCAGAAGAAGTTCCCAAATTTAGACTTTCAATAATTCCGAACATTTCGATTTGAACACAGGCATCACTATTTTTAACTGCCAATTCGCTAATTCCACGTGATTCATTTCCAAACCAAACTGCAAGTCTTTTTTGAGTAAAATTTCCTTCGTGTAAAATTACGTTTGTTTTTCCTTTTATGTGTGGTGAAGTTACAACAGAGGTAAATCTTTTTTTATTCAAATGATCAATACATTCTTGAGTGCTCTTAAATGTTTTTACAAAACTCCATTTAATTGCTGAAACAGAGGTTTTAATTAATGAACGTCTTTCCCTTATATCTTGCCAATCGTCAGGAAGTCGTCCTTGACTATCCACAACATAAAGCTTTTCAACTCCGAGTGCGTTGATATTCCGAATTACAGTTCCGATGTTTTTAACCATATTCGGTTCTTCTAGAACTGCAATAAGATTTTTGCATTTGTGTTCTTTTATTTCGTCGGCTCTTTCTCTTAAAGAACTTTTTTGTTTTATTACAATTCTCTCGTTCATTTCTTAAATTTGGTCCAACGGTTGGTATAACCGTCAGTTACGGGTTAAAGTACGCAAATTTTTCGGTTTAGCACAGACCTTAGCAATTCCGAGTGGATTCGGACGTAGTCGAATCCGCCGTAATTGCGGTTATACATTGTTAGCATACGTTATTTTTTTTCCATTGCATAATCCATTACATAGATGAATGTTTCGTGTAAATAGATTCGTCTTAATTCGTTTTCTTTTGTTTTATTATAAATCAGAATTTCAAATTCCGTTTCAGGACTTATATTTTTAAATGAGTCTGCAAACATTGCAGATTCGACCTTTGCTATGGAATCTAAATAATTTGTTTTTGAAGTTAATATTAGATTTCCGATTGCAATTTTGGCTTTATCTATCACTTCTTTTTCAGAGTTCTCAAAATAGTTAAAGGGTTCAATTTGGAAGTTTTCCTTGCTATAATCGTATTTAAATCCATAAATACTGTCTTTTGTTATAATTGCTCCTTTATTCACATAATTCCCCTCAAAATTTATATTCCTTGAACGTTGTTCAATAAAACTCAAAGAATCCAAATCCGCGAGGTTAATTTTTAAACTATTCAAAATTTTAGATATTCTTTCCGCTCTTTTATTGAAATTCTCTTTTGCTTGAAAGAGTAATTCTTGTTCAGGACTTCTTCCACTTGCAAGTTTGTAAACAATTGTCGTGTCAATATATTTTTTTACATAATTTTCATCTTCGTAGACTTTCCAATCGTTTTCAAATTGTTCAGTGTAGAGTTCTTTAATGCTCTGTCCATTTGCAAAAGCACAGATAAATATTAATAAGAACGAAATTTTTTTCATAATGTATGCTAACTCGTTATACCCACTCAAATATACATTTTTAATACAATTTTGTGCTGGATAAAGTTGCACACGGTCTTAGGGGTTAAATAATCAGGCTGCTCTGGTTGAAAAGGCTAGAAGAACGCGTAGCAAGTGCGCAGCAGCGGGGGCTGATAGCGACCTGTGAATGATCACGTAAAAATACAATTTGAAATCAATTCACAACGAAACTTTGTGTAGAAAATGGCTCAGGTCGCGAGAATCAATGGAGTACGGCGGAGTTAAACACTCGCAAGTATAAAATTTCCTTTAAAAATGCAGCAGTCTTCAAAACTTAGTCATCAATGAAATTGAAGCAAAGTGTCTAAGACCTAATCATTCATGCAAGCTGTACCGGCCACACAGCTTGCCCCGATTTTTCATTGGGGAACGCTTAGTTATTGTGTGCAGTTTTTTTAATTTATTTCAGTCGTTTTTTAATATCCATTCTTTGGTGTAGAATTCTAACGATTTCCACAATTCCATTATCAATTTTTCTATAAAAAATCAGATGTGATTTAATTTTCGTTACTCTATAGTTTTTACGAGTTTGTTCTGCTGACTTTCCTGTCATAAAGTTGACAGCAATAAATTCAATTTCCGTTATTATCAAGTCATAATATCTATCAGCTTGTTCTTTAGACCATTTGTTAAGAGTATAAATCCAAATTTTATCTAAATCCTCAATCGCTTGTTGACTTATGCGATATTTATTTTTACTCATAAGTGTTTACGATGTAATTCTTTCAGATGCTGTTTTGGGTCAAAATTTTCAACAAATCCGCTATTTTCTCCAACTTCGAGCGCTTTAATCAGTTCTCTTTCTTTTTTTTCTTCACGTTCTAACAATCGTAATGCAGAACGAATTACTTCGCTAACCGAACCATATCTTCCAGATTTGACTTCTTCTCTGATAAAATCCTCAAAATGATTTCCGAGTGATATTGATGTGTTTTTTCCCATTTTGGATATTATTTTTGTCAAATATACCAAATCTTGGTAACGTACGCAAATTGCACACAACTCGTTACACCCACTCAAATTTACATTTTTAATACAAATTTTTTACGGGATAACCTCCAACTCGATTATTAGCGATAAAATCTGAAAGGGTCAACATTACCCCGTCTAGACTGCTCTGGTTTAAAAGGCTAGAAGAACGCGTTGCAATCGCGCAGCAGCGGGGGGTCAGTTACGGGTTAATATGCGATAATTTTCATTTAAGCACTGATGTTAGCAATTCCAAGTGGTTTCAGACAGCTGGTTTCGACTGCAAGAAATAGTCTCCCGACGCTTCGGGATGCCGAAATTGCGGCTATACATTGTTGTGCAAGATTTTTATTTTAATTTGTATCTGATTCCAATGAAACCACGAATAAATAAATCGCTAAAATCAATTTCGTATATTGGATTAAATTCAATATTAAAGGACAGATTCTTTAAGCTCTCAAATGGCTTTACTGCAATACCTAGCGGAATCACTACTCCATTGATGTTATTTAAAATTATTCCGCCTCCAATATATGTATTATAATTTTCTTTACGGACAAAGTTATAATTCAGTACTATCTCAGGTGTGAAATTTTCAATGTTAGTTCCTGAATAAATTCTTAAATCAGTCCATAATTTATCATTAAATTCATAACCAATGGCAACTTTTGAATTAGATTCATTCAAATAAAATGAAGTTGATAATTGTGAATATCCTTTGAAAGAAATAATGCTTAGACAAAAAAAAGATAGCAAGTTTTAATTTTTTCAAGTTCATAATGTTAATTTATTGGTTAAGAATAGTTTGTTAATTTCAGTTTATTTTTTTTTAGTTGTTACCGGTCTCGTATAAGAATAGTAGCGGATTTAACGCACTAACTTTTCGGTTACACAAAGACCTTTTTTATATTTACTTAATTATGTTTTAGCGCTTAAACCGCTATTATTTTTATACATTGTTGTACACAGTGCTTGTTCCTTCCAATGGTAACCAATCATTTGGAATTAATTTTAATCCATCCCTCCAAATTTCCGTAACTGAATTTCTAAACCTGTCATTGTTAAGGTAAGCGTGGTCTGTAATTATAACTTGTAAATTTGGTATCAATGAATCTACCACATTAAACATAAAATCAAACATCTTATTTACAGCTATTTCATCTGCATTTACTTCAACAACATTGTCGCTCTTTTCTGGTGGATAGTAAACTTGAGTTGGTTGGTCAATAATTATAAAATTAGGAACAGGTCTTTCGTTTTGAATAAAATGTTTATGAAGAGCAAATACAATTAACAAGTGATATGCAACCCAATTAGCTCCACTACCAATTTGTGGCAAAGCAATTGGCTTAGTTTCAGAATCAATAAACATAGTTAATTTATTGATATCAAACCTAATTGGATTATCCTCATATTCCACATCTAAACCTTCTACCCATTTGCTCATTTGAAGGTTTATTTTATTTAATATTGACAATAACATTTCCTTTTCGTTATCGCTATCAACTTCTTTTTCTAGATTAGTAATTCTTGTTTTCAAATTTTCAATTTTTGAATCAATACTTTCTGTTTCTTGTTCGACAACAATACTTTCTAAAAACAAACTTACTCTACCAATTATCTTCCCTCTTCGTAAATTCAAATCTCTTACGGTTCTTGCTTTTTCATTTTGAATATAAATCGCGGAAATACTCTTTTCAATTTTTTTCAATTCCGTTTCTACGGAATGATATTGAGAGTCTACTGAATCAATATAAGATTGTATTCTTGGGCTTTCAGCTTTGGTAAATCTTAGGTCTTCTCTAATATTTGCTAAGGACTTATTTATATTATCTATCGAAGGTATTGGATTATTCAACTCATTTTCGCATAATGGACATAATGATTTATTTTTGCTTGTTTCCTTATATAAATTAATTGATTCAAGTCGAACTTCTTGTTGTTTTGCTTCTGAGGTATAACCAAAAGAGTTTTTTAGATAATCGGTTGCTGCTTTTTTATTGTCAGATATTTTACTTAACTCAATTTTTAGCTCACTTCTCTTATCTATGAGTTCTTTTAGTGCAGAGTTTTCAGCTTTAACTTCTAATGGCTGATACTCCCATTTTGATACATATTCTAAAAATGAATAAGCATCTTTTTGGTTTTGTGGGTTGACTGACTTTTCCAATATTCCAATTTCCTTTGCCTCATCAATAAGAGAAAAGGCTTGACTAATCCCTTCCGCTTTTATTTTTTCAGATTCTCGTTTTTCTCTTAATAATCTGTTTAGTAGTTTTTTAAGTTGTGTTATTTCGCTTTCTATAGCTAGAGAATTTTCATTTACGGCTCCTAAAAAATATGGAAGAGTATCTTTTATAGATTGAGGAACAAATTCTTTGTTTTGATTGTAAAATAGTTGATAAGGGTCAGCAACCAAATATTGAGGTTGGTAACAATAAAAACGTGAATGCTTGAAATTAGCTTTTAATGGTTCTCTAGTTAATGAATCTGGAACGTGAACATTTTCTGAAACACCAATTTTTCTAGTCAAAAACTCTTTTAGAGAGTCAATGTTTAAATTAGAATTTAACTCTTCTAATTCAGGTAAGTTTTCTCCTAAATTCCTTATTAAACAAACTGTTGATGATGCTTGAATGCCTTTAATATTTGGATTTTCACGTGCAATAAAAGCTGTCTCAGAGTCTTTAAATTTAACTAGAATACTAAAATAAGATACAGTATCACGTATTATTCCTTCAGGAATATCACAACCACTTGAAGCTAGACAATAATTAATTATTTCAATTAATGCAGATTTACCTGATTTCGATTCTCCTGTTATTATGTTGACTTTACCAATTTCAAATTGTAAAACCCGTTTTTCTCCACTATGACTATATAGTATAATTTTTTGTATTTGCATTTTATGGCGTGATTCTTAAAAATGAATAAATTGACTTAACATCACTAGTTGAAGATAGCCACTTTCCAAGCATTTCTGCTTTTTTTAATATTTCGTTATATTCTTGATAATCTTCTTTATTTATTTTTTTTACTCTTTCCTCACTTGCAATGATTTCTGCATTATCATTGAATTCTATTTTATTATGAGCTAAAAGAAAAGACAAAGCTTCTTTGGTATATTTTACCATACTTCTTGTGCGTTTTGAAAAATCAAAAAATAAATCATCATTTTTCTCAACCCAAACGAAGAAATAGGTTCTTACTGACCTTGGCATACGTTCTCTAGTTGCTTTGTGCAATACTATTGGCAAAATTATAAATGCATAAGCATAAGGGAATTTTGAATTCGTATGTTTATTGTATTCTTTAGCACAAACTCTAATTATTTCACCGCAAAAAGCTGGATTAAAAAGATTTGCAACTAAGGTGTTTCGCTCTGTCCAACTTATGCTCATAGTTTATCTTTGAAGTTTGGGTGCCATCCTATTTTTTTAGAATCAGCAAGTATTTGGTAACTTCCTCTAGTTAAATAATCTTGATTAAATTTTTCTCTTATTTTAATTTGAGGACAACTTTTTGCAAACTGTTCCAAATAGAAATTCTTTCCTAATTCAGTTAGTTCATCAAATGATTTATCTTCTGCTTCGTCACTCATAATGTCGAATATATTTTTCCAATAATCGTGTAATTTTAAATCATATTCTTCTTCTTCGTCTGGATTTAACAAATGTAGTCGTAACCATTTTGAGCGTTGTTCGAAAGCTCTTCTAAAATCACTTATTGCAAGTTTTAATGTTTTTGAATTAGCTTTTATTTTAATTAGCTCTAGTTGTTTTAAAAAGTTTCTTTCTTTTAAATTTTCAACGTCTTCATTTGTTATTTCCAATTGAATAGGAAAATGATTTGGAAGATTGTCAGCTTTAAAAGAATCACTGATATTAGCTATTTTAAGTTGCAATTCACTCGAACTGATAAAATCAATTTGAGAAGTTAAATTATCGATAGATTTACGAAACCACCAACCTTCTAAAATTTCTAGAAACGCATCTATCGTGTTTGGGTATGTAGAAAAAATCAACTCTTTTTTTATTTTATCATTGATTTCAGTTATTCCAATTGAATTATCTAAAATTCGAATACGCTTAATCAGATTCTTTTTGTTTTCTGCAGATAAATTTTGATAGGCTAAGTAAGCTTTTTCATTAGTCTTATTAGTAGATTCAATTGATATTTTGTCTAGAGTATTAATTATTTCAGCAACTTCACTATCTAAAGTTATATTCCTTTTGAACTTATGAAGTATGCTTGAATTTGGAATTTCTTCTGTTGTTATTAAATTAAAAATTGTTGAATCTAAATCAATTGTTCCATCGTTAATATATTCAGACCATATTCGAATAGTTTTCCAAAAATCTACACTTGAATCTGTAAGATTTGCTTTATTCTTAATGTGTAATTTTGTTTGTAAAAGTTGTAAAGTATTAATGTCTTCAATTTCAATATCATCTAAGTTTTCAATTCTGACTTTCGGATTGTCGAGTTCCTTTGATTGATTTAATAGAACTAGCAAAGCGTATTTTATTTGATAGAAGTAACCTAAAGATGGTTCTTTAGCAGAAAAGTCAGTAGTTGTTGTTCCCATAAATCTAAATTTCTTTCATTGAATTGAGTTTTTTCTGCATTGTGTACAACTCGTTATAAACCCTCAAATATAATCTTTTAACATAATCTTTAACAAGATAAGGTGTCTTTTTTATTTTAACTGCAAGGCTGTAACCGCATTTGCTTATTGGTTTTATTACTTGCCTGTACGTTCTTTTCTTATTCAATCATCGGTGTGAAATTTTCGTAATTCTGTTCGGATGCAATACTGCTTTAGGCCGCTATTTTAATCCGCTACAGCTGTAGTAATCATTCGTATGTAGCAATTCTTTTGATGCTTTGGCGTTGAATAATCACCTGCTTATCTTACCAAGGTTTTCGGGCGGTCTGGCAGCAACTGATGTGGGTACAAACTGCTCAATCTACCAATAACTCACCCTTATAAATAAAAACGCTACTGCCAACGCTTATTTAAGGCGTAAAAAAAAAGCAGCTCGTTTATAATTTAAACCAGCTGCTTGTAGTTAGGTATAATTGCTAGGTCTACTAGTGCGGTAATTTTTTTCTCAGTAAACCATATAAAAAAGTACCAGCGATGGCACCTACTATTACAATCAAAATAGAAAGATAACCGCTTCCGGCCAAAACATACATAGGGCCCGGACAAGCACCAGCGAGCGCCCAACCTAAGCCAAATAATATACCTCCTATTAAATAACGGGCAATACTTTTATCTTTGGGTTTCAAACTCATCTCGCCACCCCCCAAAGGTTTGAGGTTTTTGCGTTTGATAATTTGAACACCAATCACCCCAATAAATAAAGCAGAACCCATAATGCCATACATATGAAAACTACCAAATTGAAACATTTCATAAACACGAAACCAAGAGGCAGCCTCCGATTTAAACATTAAAATACCAAAGAAAATACCAACTAATAAATATATAAAGTAACGCATAGCTTAAAAGATTAAAGGAAATAATAAATGTACCATTATTAGGCCGCCTATAAAGAAACCTATAGTGGCGATAAGTGATGGTAATTGAAGGTTACTCATTCCCGAAATAGAATGACCAGAGGTGCAACCCCCTGCATACCGCGCACCAAAACCAACGAGCAATCCGCCTAAAAGCAGTATAATAATATTCGATGGGTCGCTTAGGTTTTCAGCCGCAAAAATTTCGGTTGGTAAATAGGCTTCGCCCGCACTGTTTATCTGGTAATCCTCAGCAAGTTGCTCAGCCACCGCTGGGTTTATCTCAACTTTATTATCACTTAAGTAATTAGAGGCAATAAAACCACCAATTGCTGCACCTAGTACCAGCATTAAATTCCAACGTTCAGCTTTCCAGTCAAATTTAAAATAGTCTGCTGCCTTATCTCCACCTGCAAGGGTACAAGCCGTACGTAGATTAGATGACATTCCAAATTTTTTACCAAGAAACAATAACAAAAACATCACTAAGGCAATCAAAGGCCCAGCTACATACCAAGGCCAAGGTTCATAAATTAAGTCCATTTTTTTCAATTTTTTGACAAACATGGTATTTTTAATTGGATTTGCAAGTAACTAGAGTTACAATAGTCAAAATTTAATTTTAAGAATTTTCAAGTTTAAAACGGATTGGAATAGAATTATAAACTCAAATTTTAGGTAAAGCCATAGGGAATAGTATGTCACTTTTTGTTTCTTCAGCGGTAAAGAGATGGTGCAATATAGTGTATTATGCGGTTCACTTTTTTTTGCACTGCTCGTACTATTCTTAATTTTTTTGAGTTGGGTAACATTAGTTACCAAACGCCTGCATAAAATCTGCTATATTTGCTAGCAATATGAAAAGTAAAGCAGTCTTAGCAATTTTATTGAACCTTGTGTTTGTGGTAAAATTCATCGCCGTAGAGGCAAATGGATTAAACACATTACTTAATGGTAATGGATTTAAGCTGGTAAAAACTTTTTGTAAAAAAGAAAGAGCAGACAAGACCACTAATACAGAGGCAACCTATTTATCGGCAGACAACAATGCTATGCAAGAGGTTGCGCTAAGCAGTATGTGTACTTCCCCATTTCAATTTGATCTTTTTAGCTGGGAAACAAATTTGCTAGAACCCATTGCTGCCTTAAGTAATCATTTCCCTTCTAATTTAATTTATCGTTATTTAGAAAACGATTCTCCACCTCCCCGCTGGGCATAAACTTTTTCCAATTATTTAAATCCGTTTTTCCGTAAAGCTAATTCTATACTAATTAGCGAATATACTATTCGCCTATAGGCAGGAAAAATATCAAGTAAATAAAAGGCTTTTGAATAATTTTTAGGGAATTTTATAGCTTATAAAGCGACTGTTTTCACGAATGTAAATCAGATTATAGTTTATTTTAACAATTTGTCTTACAAAGGATTTAATTCCGATATCCGCTGGCCGAGGGCTTGTTGATAAAATTTAGATCTAAATTGTTAGTATAGCATTTTAGTAGTTTTCGCTTAGTAGCGGATGCAATATGCTAATAGGCTTAAGTCGCATAAGTTGTACAAAGACACCTATAATTATTTCTAAGCAAAAGTTTATAAAAGTCAAATTCTAATCATCATGAAATTATTAAATAGAAATAAATTATCGGCTATTATTTTAGTAGCCTTTACGGTCTTTGCCGTTTCTTGCAAAACCGAAAAATCTAAAACAACGAAAAGTACTAATACTGCAAAAGACACTTTGAAAATAAGCGTGTTACAAACTGCCGATATCCACGGACAGCTCGATACCCATCCAGAACTTTTTTGGGAAAATGAGCAAATCGTGTTTAAAGATCGGGGTGGTCTGGCCAATATCAAAACCCTATTTGAGCAAGAACGTCAAAAAAATCCTAACCGAACGCTTATTGTAGATGGTGGTGATTTAATTCAGGGGAGTGGATATACGGCGCTTTCAAATGGCGATGTAATGCCTCAACTTATTAAAGAAATGGGGTATGATGTTATTATACCTGGTAATTGGGAAGTTGTATACGGTAAGCAAATTATGCTAGATGTGATGAACGCTTATGATACCGATGTGATTGCTCAGAATATGTACCATGATAATAGTAAAGAACCGCTTTTCCCTGCTTATGCTGTTAAAGAAATTGAAGGTGTACGCATTGGTTTTATGGGGATTAATGATCCCGATGTTCCTGTTCGTCAAAATCCAATTTTTAGTGAAGGAATCGCTTTCAGCGGTCTATCAAAAGAATTAAAAACACAAATCGATGAGCTAAAGCAGAAAGAAAAATTGGATGTGCTCTTCTTGGTTACCCATATAGGGATTTTTAAACAGGTAGAATTGGCCAATAATCCTATAGCCGAAAATGTCGACTATATCTTAGGGAATGATACACACGAACGTGTACGTAAGCCTATACAAGGAAAATATGCAAAAGTAACAGAGCCTGGTGCATTTGGTTCGTTTGTAGGAAAACTTACGCTGCATTTTGTAGACGGCAAGCTGGTAGGCGATGAGTATGAGTTAATAGACGTAGATCCAGAAGTTTTCCCAGCAGATAAAGAAATGCAACAATTGGTTGAAAAAGTGAAAGCGCCTTATAAAGAGCATTTAGAAACTGTAGTAGGGTATACCAATACGCCTATATACCGGTATTTAACCGTTGAAAATCCGATGGATAATATGATTACCGATGCGGCTAGATGGAAAACAGGAGCCGACATATCCATTTCTAATGGCTTTAGGTTCGGAAATCCTATCGTGCCCGAAAATGGCGAGCCTGCACCTATTACAAGAGCGAATTTATGGAACCTGTTACCAGTAAATGAAAAGGTTAAAACCGGAAGGGCTACAGGGAAACAAATTAAAAATTGGTTAGAAAAAGAAATGCACAATGCGTTTGCACAAAATCCTACCGAAAGATTTGGCGGTTGGTTAGTACGATTTTCAGGGATGAAAGTCGATTTTGATAGCCAAAACGAGAAAGGTAAACGTATAAAAAGTATTAGGGTAAATGGTGAGCCAATGATCGATGATAAATACTATACCCTCTCAGCTTGCGTTCGTCCAGGTGATCCTATAGATAATCTTTGTAGAATGCCCAACGTGAAAGATGTTGAAGTTAAAGACTATACCATTCACGATGTTGTTGAAGAATACCTAAGAAAAAATTCTCCTGTTTCACCAACTTTAGAAGGAAGGGCCTATTGCGAGTACCTAGGGGTCAATTCATTTTCAACCGTACCAAAAACAGATTACCAATTTAAATAAACACTATGCATAAGAATAAAAATAAAAAGAGTACCAAGAAAACGTGGATCCAATATGCCATTTTTGCGGTGATAGGATTAGGCTTGTACGTTACTGGTTGGCATACCGAGGTAATAGGATTTGCTCAACGCGGTGTGCTGGCTACGGGTTTAATGAATCCAGATGTTGAAGAAATTGCCGAAAAAAGGGAGCAGACCAATGCACAAGATAAATCTCAAGCAAGCCATCTTCAAAAAGTAGATTACAAGCTTGAATTTATAGATGTAGATGGAAATAAGCGATCTTTAAAGGAGTTTAAAGGTAAGGTGATTTTCCTAAATTTCTGGGCTACTTGGTGTCCGCCTTGTGTTGCAGAAATGCCTAGTATAGCTAGTTTACACGAGGAGATGGGCGATGAGGTGGCTTTTGTGTTACTCTCCTTTGATAAAGATTTTGAGAAAGCCAAGGCTTTCGATAAACGCAAAGGCTATAACCTGCCTATTTTTGCGCCAGCGGGTAAGTTACCCTCCATGTTCCAATCTTCGGCACTGCCAACTACTTATGTTATCGATGCAGAAGGTAACTTGGCGTTAACTCACACCGGAATGGCCGATTACAGTGATCCCAAATTTAAGGAATTTTTAGAAAGCCTGAAGTAGAATTTTTATAAGCTGGGAGCTAATGGCTTCCAGCTTATATGAAAAATCCCGAAAAGCTTAGCTCTTCGGGATAATTTGGCTCACCAAAATAGGGGGTGTCTAATACTTATAAACAATAAATACTAGATTATTATTACAACCTCAAATTCCGTAACAACAGGTTTAGTCTTTGAATTGTTCTATCGCGTCACTCAAATCATACACCTTTGTTCCTGCTAATTCTTTTTGAAGAATACTGCTACCGGTAGCACTGCGGTAACCGCCGGCACAATGAACAACAATGGGTTTATCGGTTGGTATTTCGCTGGCTTTTTCCCTTAATTCATTCAATGGATAACTAAGCGCACTTTCAAAATACTTACCTTCTTCTACCTCGCTTGTATTGCGTATGTCAACAATGGTAAATTGGTCGAGGTTCTCTTTGAATTCCGTAACATCTAATAGTTCGGTATTTTCTAAATTTTCATTTGAAATGGTGATAACCTGCTCTAGCAATTTCTCATAACCTATTTTGGCTACGCGTTGCAATAAGCTGTCTTTAAGTTCAGGACGATCAATTACCAAGGTAAAAGTCTCCTCTGGTTTTATTACAGAACCGAGCCATGTTTCAAATTTAGCGTTTTCAGATACTGCTTGTATGTTTATACTACCTTTTAAATGACCTTTTTTAAAGCTAGCTTCATCGCGGGTATCTACAATTATACCCTCGGCGGTTGCATTTTCGGTAAAAGGGACCCTTGCAATAGAGGGTTTCAAGTCTTCTGCTCCGGCTTTATTGGTATCTACATCAAAGCCAAAATAATGCGGAATAAAAGGCTGCCCGTCGAGTATGGTATCCATAAACTCTTCTTTAGATTGCTCTTTAAAGGCCCAATTTCCCATACGTTCATTACCTAAAGTACTGCTCGCTGCATCGCTCATATTTTTTCCGCAAAGAGAACCAGCACCGTGTGCGGGATAAACTACCGCATCATCGGGTAAATCTGTAAATTTATGTTGAATGGTCTCATACATCATCTCGGCAAGTTGCTCGCGCTTGGCCTTCATATTTCCTGCTTTTTCGCGTAAATCTGGCCGACCAACATCACCTATAAATAGGGTGTCGCCTGTAAATAGCGCTGTTTCATTTTCTTCTGTAGCCACAATAGTTATACTATCTGGCGAGTGTCCGGGTGTATTTATTGCTTTTAACTTAACACTCCCCAAGCTTATGCTGTCCCCTTCATCAAATGCCTCGTGAGGGTAGTCTGCACCTAATTTCTCACTGTTGTAAATAGTGGCTCCCGTAGCTTTGTGGATTTCTAAATGCGAACTCACAAAATCGGCGTGCGGGTGGGTCTCGATTACGGCGACTATTTCTGCATTATTGGCTTTGGCAAATTCAAAATACTGTTCTGGATTCCTTTCCGGATCTATAACGGCCATCTTACCATCGCTTACAATAGCATAACTGTAATGCGCCAGAGGTTTATATTCAAATTGTTTAATATTCATAACTTCAAATTTTAATTTACTTTAAAAATAAGTCCTAAAATCGAGAATACGAGCTACTTAGGTTACATTGTGAAATTTTTAAAATAGCTTTAACAGATAAAAACCCGTCGGTTAAGACGGGTTTAAAAAATCTTATTCGGAGTATATTTTGTTTTTGGCGAAATAAAAATTTTTAGATCAAATGCATTAGCATGTGCAACTCCATAGCATTTAATCTCACTTCATTCTTATTTAAAAAATGTTACTTATAGCGGCAATTTATTCTTAGGGAACGATTACGTTATACCCTTTAGCCTGAATCTGCAAAAGTCTTGAAAAGGCATTTTCAACGGGAATAACCGATGCCGGCAAATCTTTTTCGGTTACTTTTAACCTTTTCATTGCTTGTTTACAAACGCTTATGCGCAATTTCGGATGTTGATTCGTATCAATCAAACGAGAGAGATCAGTACCTTGTTTTAACTCAGCTACCACACCTCCCCAAATTACGATTTCAAAATTTTCAAAATTAACATCACTTTCCAGTAATTGATCAAAAAATTTGAATGCCCCTTTTATATGACGTTCTTTTTGCAATCCTAAGGCCATATTTGGAGTTTTATTCAAATCATTCACCATCTCTGAATCAATAGCTTTTTGGGTACTGCTTTGCGCAGATAAGGTCAAAGAAGACAAGGCGATTAAAGCGATTGAGATGCATTTTGTTAACCGTGTTAGTTTCATAGTTTAATAGAATTTTTGTTAATGATTAATTTTATTGTTTTAGAAATTTTGATCCTTGTAAAAAGAAAGCCTATTAATTAAAATCCCTGTGCGGCCAGTTCTTTATAAATGATATAAATCCCCATAAGGAGTACGAACCAACCAAAAGCTTTTTTTAACTTTTTGCCATCGATAAACTTATTAAGCCATATACCGATGAAAATACCAATTATAGACAGGCCAGAAAAAATGAGAAGGAAAGGCCAGTCAATGTCTAAATTTTGAACATCGCCTAAAAAGCCGGTAAGCGATTTGATAGCGATGATGAGCAAAGAGGTGGCAACCGCTTTTTTCATGGGTAATTTTGCTAAAAGTACAAGAGCGGGAATAATCAAAAATCCACCACCAGCACCAACAATACCGGTTATGGCGCCCACTACAATGCCTTCAACAACTATTAGGGGGTAATTATAAGAAACAGGTCCATCCTTATCATTTTCTCCTTTCTTATTCCGTATCATTGAAATAGATGCCAAAAGCATTATTACGGCAAAAAAGAGCATTATGGCCAAATTCTTGGTAAGCGTGAAATTGTTAATTTCGAGGAGTTTCTCGGGTATGGCCGGAATTAAAAAGGCTCGTGTAAGATACACCGCAATAAAGGCAGGTAGGGCAAAAATTATGGCGGTTTTATAATCAACTAAGCCTTTAGACATATTCTTTATTGCGCCAACAAGCGATGTGCTACCAACAACAAATAGGGAATAGGCCGTAGCAATTACAGGATTAAGCGAAAGCGCATATACCAATATAGGAACCGTAAGAATAGAGCCGCCGCCACCAATTAACCCTAAAACCAGTCCGATAATTAGCGCGCCCGCATAACCTAGAATCTCATATAGCTCCATTTATATATCTTTTAGAGTACAAATATACTGGTCTAAACTTACAAGTCTTGTAACTCTGGTTACATGACTTTATTATACCCATGAATTTTCACCGATTTTGGAAAAGCGACATATTAATATCCTCATCGGGCGATATATCCATAACCCCGTAGGGGTGACATCAATCATCCGTAAAGACATAATCGCGATTAAAATCAATTTCATAAGCGTTTAAAGCATCAATATATTCTTCTCTAAAAGATTTCTTCTCATGGTGTTTTTCTTGATTTTTAATATAATCGACCACATGATGAACACTTGATGACTCACCGTGAAGGCACCAAAGCCTATTTGCCATTCAAATTTGCCTTTGATGATTTTGCTTTATGAAAAGCGCCATATAAATGGGGTGATGAATTATATCACCGCCATTACCGATAATCTTGCTTTATGTAGAACGCCTTTAAAGGTCAAAAGCCAAAATCAAGGCAAGTGCATTTTAATTATTATTCACTAATCGCATTTAAAATTCTGGTGGCAAGTTCATCCTGTCCTTGTTCACTGGTCAATATTTGGCGATCCTTTTCATTTGATAGAAAACCAAGTTCAACCAAGGCGATGGGATAGTCTACTTGTTTAAGCAAATAAAAGCCAGCTTTTTTTATGGCCACCTTTTCATCCTTAAAGCCATAAAGTAACTTTGAGGCTAACTCGGCAGATTTTGCTCTTTCTTTATTTTCATCGCTAAGATAAATTTCCATTCCTTGCTTGTTGGTGTTACTATGTTGGTTGACGTGTAGCGAAATCACCATATCGGGTTGTAATTTGTTGATGTGCTTAGCGCGATCTATTAGCGATATAAACTCATCTGCTTCTCGCGTTAAAATGATTTCAATGGCCGAATTACGATTAAGCGCCTTAATTTTGTGCGCAACTTTAAGCGCAATCTCTTTCTCTTGAAAGCCTTCAATTGTGCTGCCCTTGTCTTGACCGCCGTGCGCCACATCAATTACTACCGTCTTTTTGTCTACCCCAGTAAACGCCATGCAAAGCGTTAATAAGGCTATACCGATAAATTGCCATAGTTTTCTCATACCTTTTTGTTGTTTTATTAAGTATTACCGAATTAATTTTGATTCAAAAAATCATGGTGTTTACTGAGAATCATCTTCTAAAGATATCATAAAAATTTAATCTTCAGCTATTAAAATCTATTTTTCAAGGTTTTTCACCCTTTTGGTTTTAGACGTTATGCCCGAGCTACCGGTCTATTTTAACTGATTTTTGTACCGGCTAAAAGCAACGCAAAAGCATAGCTACTTCGTAACTCCTTCGGTACTTCTTCGTTGATCCCTCGACATATAAGGAATTATCGATGTTTTATCGAAGGAGTATCGAGCCAGTATCGAACTAGCTATGGAGTATCTCTTCGGTTTATTTGGATAAACTAAGGGGGGTCTCTCGAATTAGCATAGCCAGAAAGCTTTAGCATTAGCAGTCATTTTAGATCTCTAGTAACTTGTTCTTTCGATTTTTGGTCGGTATAACTAAAACACATTTGGTAAGCTGTTGAAATAAGCATAAGTCAACGAGCAGACTTGCTTGTAGAGCAAAAAGAGAAAGTGCCAATAGCTCGTCTTATAAGGCTCGCAATTTATAAGGCCTACGGGAAATTAGTTGGTTTAAAAGCAGTTAAAAACTAAAAGCGAAGAGACAAAAACACTAAGCAATTATTGACGTTTTTCAACTAAAAGCGTATGTTTGTAGCCAAATGATGACGCAACGGGTAAAAAATAGTCTTTCTTGGTTCTTCCTACTGGTTTTTGTACTGGTAAAGGTAGCCAGTTTGCATAGCCTTACCCACCATGAACATAGCGAAGATTGGCAGGATTGTTCTTGGTGTCATATCGCTCATGCCGATAAGAATCCGGTAGCTGAATTCAGTTCAATAGATTTTGCCCTTCAGGCTCCCATTGAAAGTAATTTTCCTACCAACTTTCCCGCATACGAGGCACCGGCTTTAAAACCATTGCCTAGCTGCTTGATTTACAACAAGCCTCCGCCGCAACCTACCGCTTAAATCAAAAACCTAAGGCCTCTTTTATTGTAATTATAAAAGATAGGCGCCTGCACAGCCTAAAATAGCTTTTGCTCATTGTGCTGTTGCCGATGTTTAACCGGTATTCCCTTATTTAATATGAAACATAGAATCACTAGCATCTTGTGCATGCTGGTAGGAGCTTTGGCTACTGCGCAAACTTGCGATTTGCAGTGGCACGGCCAGATAGTAGACGAGCGTACACAAGAGCCGCTCATACACGCACATATTGAAAGACTAGACAAACCACAAACCAGCTACACCGATTTTGAGGGTTATTTTACTTTAAAGCAACTATGCGAAGGCAGTTGCCCAGTGCGTATTACGGCGGGAAACGGACAAGAATTCATTCGGGTACTAGAAGTAAATGATGCTCCTAAACCCGTACTATATGTTGCTCTGCGGCAGCAAGAGCTTGATGAAGTAGTGGTGAACGGTGAAAACCGCCTGAACGATACGCAGCATACACAAAAAGTACAGGCTAACTATATTGCACAAGAATACAACGGAAGCTTGGCTGGGAGTTTAGAAAAACTACCCGGCGTACAAGCCATGCAAGTGGGTTCGGGTATGGCTAAACCCATGTTGCGGGGGCTTGGGTTAAACCGGATTGCAGTAAGTGAAAATGGCATTAATCAAGCCGACCAGCAATGGGGGGCAGACCACGGTTTGGCTATTGATGCGCTTGCCGTAGATCAGGTGGAAATCATCAAAGGGGTGGGGGCACTCGAATACGGTAGTGATGCCATTGGAGGCGTACTTAAAATAGATCACTATAAAGTGCCTAGTGAGTCAGGTATTAGCGGCAGTTTTACGGGTATGGCTAAATCGGTTAATCAAGCCTTGGGCGGCTCGCTACAACTAAATTATAAACACAAAGGCTTTTTTGCTAAAACAACCTATACGCAAATGGATTATGCCGATTTTGCTGTACCTGCCGATAGCCTAACCTATCTTAATTTTAGACTTCCCATAGACCAGAGACGCTTAAAAAATACGGCAGGAGTCGAACGCAACATCCATACGCAGTTGGGCTATAGCGGTGAGCGTTTTGTAAGTAGATTCAATATAAGTCGGGTGTATCAAAAGGCGGGTTTTTTTCCTGGTGCCCATGGTATTCCATCGGTGGAAAGGGTTAAAGATGACGGTGACCGAAGAGATATCGACTATCCGTATCAACGGGTGACCCATTTTAAGCTAAGCAATAATACCACCTATTTTGTAGCAGATCAAAAGACCTTAAAAATAGACCTGAGCTATCAAAACAATCACCGTCAAGAATTCAGTAAGTTTCATACGCATTACGGCAATCAAGCAGCCCCAGCGGTTAATCCTAATCTCGAATTAGATTTTAGTTTGAAGACCTACGACGTCAAGCTCAAATGGCAACAGCAGTGGTTGACTAAAAACGAATTAAAACTAGGGGTAGAGGGGCGCTATCAAACCAACGATTCAGGGGGTTATAATTTCTTTCTTCCCGATTATAATAGCAGCACTTGGGGCGCTTTTTTACTGAATGAATTCCGAATTACCGATAAGAGTTTGCTACAACTGGGGATGCGTTACGATTGGGGAAAAACCCAAATTAAATCCTATTTTGATGAATACCTGTATAACTTTTTAACAACCAGCCAATACACCCCAGAAGAAGCGCAAACTTATGCTCAACGCAGTCCAGATTTTTCTAAAAACTTTGACAGCTTTAATGTAATGCTCGGTTTTGCTACACGGTATCAAGACTGGGAGTTACGCGCTAATTTAGGGACTAATTTTAGATGGCCCACCGCAATTGAATTGGGTGCCAACGGTATACACCATGGGTCGTTTAGACACGAGCAAGGCAATACACAACTCGATCCCGAAAAAGGCTTTGTAGCCGATCTGCACATCAGCTTTAAGCGGCCTTCTTGGGAGGTGGCCGTAAACCCTTATGTGTACTATTTTGATAATTACCTCTTTTTAAATCCGACGAAAGTCTTCTCTATACTACCTCACGCCGGGCAATTGTATCAATACACCCAATCTGAAGCGATCTTAAGCGGATTCGAAGCTGCTTATACCCATCGTTTTCATGAGCAATGGAGCAGCTTGTTGGTGCTTGAATATATGCATAACCAACAGCGAACCGGAAATGCTGGGCGCGATTACCCTTTACCATTTACTCCGGCCAACTCGGCTTACACCGAATTGACCTATAGCTTCTCAAAAGAAAGTAAGTTAGCCGGTATGCAAGTAGGTTTAAATGCGCGTTTAGCCGCCAAACAAAAGCGAATCGCTCAAGCCGAGATACCGACTCCAGGTTATCAAATACTAGGTTTGTTAATTAGCAAAGACTTTAAAATCGACCAACTGACGAATAAATTGAGTTTGCGCGTGAGTAATCTATTAAATCAAAAGTATTATCAACACACCAGTTTTTACCGCCAGATCGATATACCCGAACAGGCGAGAAACATTCAACTTACTTGGTCTATAGCCTTTTAATGAGCCATGCAAAAAAACATATCGCCCTTGGTTCAGCGCTTTTAATATTAGGAGCTCAGGCATTATTACCCCTGCATTTCTTAAGCGTGAGTCACCCTTCGCCGTATACCCTTGAGGTATTGCGAAGTCAAGCTACAGAGGCTGGACTCGCCACACAGCATTATGTTCACTTTTGTACGCTTTTTGACCAGTGGCGAGGCTTTTTAGCTTTGAGCTTGGTTCATAGCATTTCAACTATTATTCAGCCGCCACAAGGAAGATTGCTTCGCTTTGTACGAATTAGCCCTTTACAAAAAGCCAGCATGCCTTATTTTTTACGTGGGCCCCCGTTTGGTAAATACACTAGCAATCAGCTACTAGCTAACCAAAGAGAATTTAACCGTAAATAAAAAAATAGAAAACCATGAATAAATTAAATAGTTTTAGAATAATGCTTTTAATAGCAGTAATGAGTTTAAGCGCTTGTAGTAGCGACGATGATGGATCATTAGATACTACAGCGCCAGTTATTACGCTAGTTGAGCCAACCCAAATGGAAGAGATAGCTTTAGGAGAAGAACTGCATATCGACGCCCTTTTAGAAGATAATGAAGGCTTAGCTTCGTATAAAATTGATATTCATAATAACTTTGACGGGCATACCCATGGCCGAGTGGCAAGTCATTCCGAAAGCCAGCCGTGGACCTATAGCAAAACGCAAAACTTAGAAGCAGGTCAACAAAGTTTTGATTTGCATGAGCATATTGATGTGCCTTTAGACATTACTCCAGGAACTTACCACTTGGGTATTATTGTGCTTGATGAAGCCGGTAACCAGTCTGAAGCCTATGTAGAAGTTGTTTTGGGAGAAGCTCACGATCACGAAGATGAGATTAGCATTAGTCATTTGCACGTAGAGGATGTAACGGCGGGTAGCGATTTGCATGCCGAAGCCGATATTACGAGTACCCACGGTATTCAAAACATCAATGTGAATATTCACGGTCACGGTCTTAACCCAACAGGGAACCAAGTAAACTGGGAAGTTGATCAAAATTTCAGCAATTATACCGGGACCACTGCTCATTTTCATGAACATTTAGCTGTTCCGCAAAATGCGACTCCGGGGGAATACCACCTGAGCATTAGCGTAACCGATGAAGACGGGCACACGCATAGCGAAGGCGCTCATTTTATGGTGAACTAAGCCGCTTATTTTTTTTGAAATCATAGTCTGTTACCCCCAAGTGCATTTGCGCTTGGGGTTTTTTGATAAAGCGGGGTTTTATTTGTAGCAAATCAAATGGGTAGTGGGTTTAAGCTTAAAGCGGATAAATGGCCGTTTAAAAAACCAGCATCCTATTTAAATAAAATAGTCTTGATAGATTTCATTAACTATTTTTTGCTTAAATTACTTCGATAATTATTGCATGCGGCGAAACCTTTTTGTTTGGGTGGTGTTTGAATCTTGTTTTATTCGCCATTGAAACAAATCATTAAAGTGTAGGTGGTTGGCAGGCCTTAAAAATTTTTTAATTCAACTTAAATCCTATCCGCCTTGAGCTAAAACAGTATCAACCTTATAACCTTTAAAAAGCGAGTAGTAAAATCCAACGCCTATGAACCTTAAAAAATTACTTTTTTGTCTATTGTTTATCCTTTCGGGTAGTATGATGGCTCAAGAACAAGCGCCTCAAAGCCAAAAAACCTCCACTACGGTGGTAAGCAAATTTGCATTTTCAACCGGCAACCTTGAAGAGCTCAAAAACATCGATTATGACGTGCTACGCGCTGCTTTTGAAGGCAATGCAGCCGATGCGCGTATTAGTGTGAAAATCAGTTTCGAGGGCGAAGTACCCGAGGTAGCCGATGGTCAACTGACCCAATTTGTGATTGAGATGAAAGGACGTTCGGGTAACTTAGAGAAAATCATCCAGAAATTAGACACCCGTCTTAAAAAATTAGTAGCCGAAATGGAGTGAGTCGCGTCTTACCAACTATTTACCGAACACCAGCCTTTAAAAACGCTGGTGTTTTTGGTTTTAGACAAAAAATTAGTAACAAAATGGGGATAAAATAAGAGAAACTTCATAGCAACTAAGCAAGCAAAATACCTAGGTTGCTGTACTTTTTGTCTAAGCTGCAAAGCTTGTAAACACAAGCCTTACAGCTTGCTATAAAATATTGTACAATATTTTATAGAAAATTGTAGAAAATTTACAAAAAAGCTCTTGAACGCGCTATTCATTTGTCGTCAACTTGTTATTAGTTGTTCGGCAAGAATTTATTTTTGGGCTTGCTAGAGCCATTGCAATATGGCTTGTAAAAAATTAGAAAATAGGTTTTGCTAGGTTATTGGCTTAATGTAGCCTACACATTACTGGGGTATATTTCATATTGTGCTAAGCATCTCTTTACCTTTTCTTGATATAAGGCAACACGAAATACCCTTTTTTTGTAGAAAGACAAAATCCGTGTTACGTAATAACTACAAAAGACTTAGCGATATAGATTTATTGAGTTTGGTTGTTAAAGACGACAGATTAGCTTTTGCTGAAATATATTCTCGCTACTGGCAAGCTTTATACAAGTATGCTTACAAGGTATGTCCAGATGAGATGCTATGTGAGGATATGGTTCAAGAGGTGTTTATAAGCCTTTACTATAAGAATCGAGAGACGCGTATTGTACACCTGGAGTCCTATTTAATCAAAGCGGTAAAATACAAAGTCCTAAATCAATTACGAAAGAGAGAATTCACCGATTTGCAGCAGCGGTATATAGAATTGATACCCGAAAAAGAAGAGTCGCAAGAATTAGAATACCAGGAGTTGCTGGCGCTTACTCATCGTTCTATCAATCAGTTACCCCCAAGGTGTAGGCAAGTATTCAAAATGAGCCGAGAGCAGGGTTTAAGTCACGCTCAAATAGCTGCAGAGTTAAGTTTATCGGTACGTACCATCGAGAAACACATTAGCAATGCCATAGCGGCCTTACGTCATTTAAATGAGTTTTCGATTTGGTTCGCTTTTATATTAATAAATTATTAAGACAGAACGGGGATTATGAAGAAAGCGTTAAGACTAGATTTTTACTTACGTATAATCTGCTTTTAAAGTGACTTATAATAAAGAAGCCATAATTTGAAGCCTGAACAATTTAAAAAACTAATTCGAAACTATCTTGAGGGTAGTTGTACTGACGCCCAAAGGAAACAAGTAGAGGCTTTTTTGAGAGAACAGCAAAATGCTTCTATAGTGATTAAGCAGAGACCTTTTGCAAATGCGCGTATTTGGATGCGAATAAAAAAGGGGTTACCACAACTCAAAGTACGTAGCAATAGAGTAGTAATAGCTTCTGCGATGGTCGCTATTCTTATATTGATTTTTATGTTGCCTCATTTTTTAATCAACACAAACACAAATCAGATAACTGAAAAAGGTGAAAAGAAAGTTTTTATACTTCCAGATGGTTCAGAAATACAGCTGAATTCGGCTTCTCAACTTAGCTACACGAAAGATTTTAAAAATAAGCGCAGGATTCAATTTAATGGTCAGGCATTTTTCTCCATTGCTCAAGACAGTTTAAAACCCTTTACTATAGAGACCGGTGAAGCACAAATTAGCGTTTTGGGAACTTCTTTTGACGTAAATACCTACCATAACGAGCACTTGGTTGTAGAAGTTACCGAAGGTAGTGTTGAGGTTGAGAAAGGAGGAGAGTCTATTGTACTAGAGGCGCAAGACCGTTTGGTTTGGGAGCAATCAACTTGGAGATGCGAGCGAGTGGTAAATACGGATGAGAATTGGAGACAACATTGGTTAATAATAAAAAACCAAAAGTTATCGTCGGCCATAAAGCAGATTGAAATATGGTACAATACCCGAATAGAGCTGGGCAAAAGTTTAGATAAAGACTACCGTGTTTCTGGAAAATTCAAAAAAGCTGAACTTGAAGAGGTGTTGGCCTCCTTAAGCCATATTTATAATTTAAATATAAAATTAATAAAACCCAATCATTATGTAATAGAGAACTAAGAATTAGCCCACCAAAAAAGCCCAAGACTGCTGCAACAGTTTGGGCTTATGAATATGCAAACAGCCATTAAAATCAGCTATTTAAACTATGAAAACTAAATTACAAAAATTAATTAAACTACCTTACTTATTTTTAGGTTTATGCCTTTTGCTGCCGGGAATAAGTACATTCAATTCGTTTGCTGCCGAAAAGAGTGTTAGTGCTATTGATCTCGCTATACGGAATAAAACCCTAATAGAGATTTTTGAGACCATCGAATCACAAACGGCATATAATTTTATTTATGATACTAAAATTACTCAAGATGCAGCTAAATACAACATTAATATCAGCCATAAGGATATTCAATCGGTTTTAAAACAATTGGAGAATTTAAGTCCATACACTTTTCGCCTTTATCAGCATAGTATTAGTGTAAAATATCAAGAAGAGCAACAACTTATTTTAAAGGGCAATGTGCGCGATAGCCAGAACATTCCGTTGCCTGGAGCCAGTGTTTTGATTAAGTCTAGTGGGGTAGGAACCACCACCGATTTTGATGGGAACTTTAGCTTAGAGGTGAGTAATTTTCCTGTTGAAATTCAAATTTCATACATGGGCTTTGAGACCCAGCTTATCAAATTAGAGACCAATCGAGTACTCGAGGTAACTCTGCAAGAATCAGACAATGCGCTTAGCGAGGTGGTTATAACCGCGCTCGGAATTAAACGAGAAGAGAAAAAATTGGGTTATGCCCAACAAAGTATATCAAACGAATCATTAACAGCAGCAAGGCCAAACAACTGGTCTGAAGCGCTTAGAGGAAAGGTGCCAGGACTTAATATAAATGGTTTGGGTGGCCCTGTGGGCTCCCAGCAAATTGTTTTGCGGGGTAACGCCTCTTTAGATCCGAGTAACAATGCTGCATTAATTGTAATTGATGGTGTGCCTATACAAAATGAGTTTCCGGGTTCGGGAGCTTCCAATGGGTATATGGGAGGCTCGGCTAGTAATGATACCCCTGTTGATTTTGGAAATGCTATAGCCGATCTTAATCCAGAAGACATAGCCAGTGTTTCGGTACTAAAAGGACCAGCTGCAGCTGCCCTATACGGTTATCAAGGTGCCAATGGTGCGGTGATCATAACTACTAAATCTGGTAAAAAGGCAAAAGGGCTAGGAGTTACTTTTTCAAGTAATACAAAAATTGATATCATACAGCGTTGGCCCGATTGGCAATATACCTATGGGCAGGGAAGTGGAAAAGGTAGTTATTTAAAACCTGCTACCGACGAGAATGGTAACCCAGTTGCTTATAACGATAGGTTGTATTATTCTTACGGAGCCTCGGAAGATGGGAATTCGACTGGCGGAAGTAGTAGTGCTTTTGGGCCTAAGTTTGACGGTCAGTATTACTTTCAATACGATCCAGAGCTAGAAGGTCAATCGGCCGAAAGACAATTGTGGAGACCTTACAAAGATAATCGTAAAGACTACTGGCGAACTGGGGTTACCCACACACAAAACGTAGCGGTGCAAGGCGGTGGTGATGCAGGAAATATGCGGGCCTCCCTAACCCATACTAAGAATGAATGGATTATGCCTAACACAGGCTTCGAACAACTGTCTTTATCGCTTAATGCAAGCCATCGAATTTCTGAAAAAATAAAAATGCAAGGGGTAGCCAATTATCGCAACAAAACCAGCGATAATCTACCAGGACAAGGCTATAATAATCACTCTATAGCTTATTTCATGATTTTTCAAAATCCTAACGTCAACCTAGATTGGTATAAGCCCATTTGGAAAAAAGATGCAGATCAACTAGATATGATTAGACCTTATAGCAGCTATATAGACAATCCTTATGCTATGGCATATGAAATTATTAATGCACTAGATCAACATGCCTTTACCGGAAATTTAAATACGCAAATAAAATTATCTCCTTCATTAGAGTTAATGTTACGCGGCTCAATAAATATGTATAATAAGAATATGCGACAAGAGCGACCATATGATATTAATCGTTATGCAAGAGGTTATTACCGAAAGACCAATGTGTTTAAAAATGAAACCAACTTAGATTTCTTACTTACCTATACCAAGCAATTTAAAAATTGGAACCTCACTGGAAATCTAGGAGGCAATCGTCTAGATTACCAATATTTGAGGCAAGACTCTTGGGCAGAAGGTCTCGAAATTCCTGGACAGTACAACTTGGTTAACGGCACTGAGACTTTTACAAGTGAATATGATGGCTTTAATAAAGTTAATTCTCTTTATGGCTTATTGAATATAGCTTACAGAGGGTATTTGTTTATTGATGTTACAGCCAGAAATGATTGGAATTCAATGCTACCAAAAAAGAATCAATCCTATTTCTTTCCTTCTATAAATTCTGGTTTTGTATTTAGCGAGATCATTGATTTAGGACAATCGGTGAGTTTTGCGAAACTACGCGGGTCTTGGGCACAAGTAGGAGGTGCAGGTCAATTTGCTAACCGCTACAAAACCCAAAAGTATTATGGACGATCAGATTTTCCAGGTGCGGCCGTTGCTCCTGGATCACTTTATAATACCAATTTAAAACCAGAGATTACTACGAGTACAGAGTTCGGGTTAGACTGGCGAATGTTTAAAAGCAGACTTAAGCTTGATTTGAGTGTTTATGAAAATATCTCTAAAAATCAAATTTTATCTACGCCATTACCACAATCATCTGGCTATAGCAATATGTTGATAAATGCCGGTAAGGTGCGTAACAGAGGAGTAGAGGTTTTGCTTTCGGCAACCGCATTGAAATCTCAAAATTTTTCATGGAACACGACCCTTACTTGGTCTAAAAATGAGGGTAAGGTATTGTCTTTACACGAAAATGCAGAAAACGGTCAATTAGAAATGCTTAGCTCTTCTGGAGCCAAATTAATGGCGGTTGAAGGAGGTTCTCCAACCGCTTTGTTTGGAAGAGCGTATTTAAGAAATGAGGAAGGTCAGGTGATTTATGATAATAAGGGAGCTCCAAAAATGACCGATAATAGTGTTTATATCGGCGATACTCAACCCAAATGGATTGCTGGTTTTATCAATAAATTTGCCTATAAAAACTTTGATTTAAACTTGGTGATTGATGGTAAGTACGGAGGGAAAATTTATTCGCATACGCATCATAAATTGACCCAGCAAGGAAAACTAAAACATACTCTTAAGGGTAGAGATACGGGGGAGTTAATAGGAAAAGGAGTAGTGGAAAATCCCGATGGATCTTATTCAGAAAATACTACACCGCTTAGCATTGCAAATTATTACAACCTACACTATCCCTTAGCCAATACCGAAGCTAACTCTTTTGATGGTTCTTTTGTAAAACTGAGAGAAATAAGCCTAGGCTACAGTTTTGGAAGGCAATTTTTAGCGAAGAGCTTTTTAACCGATCTTAAACTTTCTATTTACGGTAGAAATTTAGCTGTAATTTCAGACTTTCCTATTTATGATCCCGAAGTAGCAGGTATAGCAGGAGGTTCAAGTATGCACCCTGGCGTTGAAGTAGGGCAAATGCCTGTGCCAGCTGAATACGGGTTTAATCTAAAAGTTAGTTTTTAAAACCATAGAATAATCAACAACCATGAGAAAATTTATATTGATAACTTTAACTGTAATTGGACTAAACGCTTGCACTAAAGATTTTGAAGAAACCAATACAGATCCTAATAAATTAACCGAAATTACGGCGGGTAGTGTGCTGAACCCAGTATTGTATGAATTGGCAAAGAGAAATGCCTATACGGTTCGTAATTTATCTGCACCAATGATGCAAATGTTTATTCAGACCGATGATTACATCAATGCACCTTTTTTATACAGTTTTACGCAGAATGTTGGTGGATCTATGTGGAACGCCTACTATAAGCAAATAAACAATTTAAATGAGATGGAACAGGCCGCTATTAGGGAGGGACTTCCTAATTATGAGGCAATTGCACTTAGCTTGAAAGCCTATACCTATTCGCTACTTACCGATACTTTTGGAGATGTACCAATGGTTGAGGCTGGCCAAGCAGAAAATGGTGTATTCTATCCTTCCTTTACCCCTCAAAAAGAGATATATGAACAAATTTTTAAAGATTTAAGCTATGCTAATAGTCTCTATGATCCAGAAAGTCCAATGCCTTATGTTCCCGATATTTTATTTAATAATGACGTTTTACATTGGCAAAAATTCACTAATTCCTTGCATTTAAGGTTGCTGTTACGGGTTTCAAACCGGCCCGAACTGCAAGCTTTCGATAAATTAAAGCAAATGCTAAATGACCCCGTGCAGTATCCTGTATTTGAAAGTAATGAGGAGCAGGCAGTAATCGAAATTACTGGAATACCTCCTTTACTTTCACCTTGGGATCGCCCGCAGGATTTTGGCGTATTTAGATACTATACAGCATTTTTTATCGATCGGTTAAACGAGTGGGATGATCCCAGAAGAGCCATTTTTGCTAGTGAAGCCAAAGGTCTCAATAATGAGAATTACGGCTATATAGGTGAGCCAATAGATTATCTAAATGAATCATTGGCAGATAGTATTGCAACCGCTTCTGGCGTTCAAAAATTCATTAGCTGAAGCCCCTTTAATTATACCCATTTTAACTTTTGCAGAAGTTTCATTTATAAAAGCCGAATTAGCACAAAGAGGTTACTTGGGTCAGGCAGAAATGCACTACAAAACGGGTGTAGAAGCTGCGGTGAAATTATGGGGAGAAGATTTGCCTAGTGATTATTTTGACAACCCCTTAGCAGCTTATGATAATAGTTTATCTAGAATTCTAACTCAAAAATACTTCGGTTTATTTTTTACCGATTTGCAGGCATGGTATGAACACAGGAGAACTGGTCTACCGGTTTTACCTACCACTACCGCTATGGAAAATAACCAGGAAATGCCCGAGCGACTTTATTATCCGATAGATGAGGTAGACCGCAACTATGATAATTATCTAAAGGCAATCGAACAAATGGGACCAGATCAAATCAATACCAAAGTTTGGTGGAATAAATAAATAGAGAAAAATGATAAGAATATTACCCATAGTACTATTGACTTTTATTAGTCTTTGGTGCGTAAGTGCCCAAAATAAAGTAAGTGGTTTTGTTTATGAAGATCTTAATAAAAATGGTGTTAAAGATCTAGGCGAACCAGGAATAAGCCAAGTTGGAGTTAGTAATGGCGAACAAGTTGTACGCACAGATAAATCTGGAGCATTCCAGTTAAGCGTTGACAAGGATCAAATTATATTTGTCATAAAACCTACGGGGTATAAGGTACCCGTTGATGAAAACCAATTACCGCAATTTTATTATATTCATAAGCCTGAAGGTTCGCCAGTTTTAAATTATAAGGGAGTGTCACCAACTGGACCGCTACCAGAGGAAGTGAATTTTCCATTATTTGCAACCCAAGAAAGCGATCGTTTTAGTGCTTTGATTTTTGGCGATCCGCAAGCTTATAATAAGAAGGAAATTGATTACTACTACCGCGGGATAATTAAAGAGTTAGAAGGAATACAAGGAGTAGAATTTGGCTTGAGCCTAGGGGATTTGGTAGGAGATGATTTGAGTTTGTTTAAACCCTATATTAAGGCCACCCAGGCAGTGGGCATACCATGGTATAACGTACTTGGTAATCATGATTTGAATTTCGATGCCGAGCTAGACCAACATTCAGACGAAACCTTTGAAGCTCACTTTGGTCCGACCAATTATGCATTTAATATAGGGAAAGTGCATTTTATAGTATTAGATGACGTACTTTATCCTGATCCCAGAGATAAAAAAGGTTATTGGGGTGGCTTTCGTAAAGACCAACTTAATTTTGTAAAAAACGATTTAAAATACGTGCCCCAAGATCATTTGATTGTTTTGGCTTTTCACATTCCGATTTCAGAAACAGGAAAGGATACCTTTAATGACAAACATAGAGAGGCTTTGTTTCGATTATTAAAAAAGCACCCTTATACCTTGTCCTTGTCGGCTCATACCCATATACAGAAACAAGACTTCTTTGGGAAAGAATCGGGTTGGCGGCATAAAACTCCTCATCACCATTATAACGTAGGTACCACTTCGGCGATTGGTATTCGGGAGCTTTAAATGAATCTGGTGTACCTATTTCTACCATGCGTGATGGCACCCCAAAAGGTTATGCGTATATTCATTTTGATACTAACCAATACCGCATTCAATACAAAGTGGCTGAGCAGCCTATTAGCTATCAAATAGAATTATATCATCCTAAAGTTGTAGCGCAAGCAAATAAAACCCGTGCAGGCTTGTTCGCCAACTTCTTTATGGGGAGTAAAACAGATTTGGTAGAGTATAGAGTGGATTCAGGTAAGTGGAAGACTATGCGTTTTACCCCTACTTTAGATCCGAGCTACCAGTTAACCTTATTTAAACGTGATTATGCCAACCAATTAATGCCGGGTAAACGAGGTAGTAATGCTATTCCTAGTACACATTTATGGTATGCCAAGTTGCCGGCTGAATTAACTATTGGGAAGCATCAAATTGAGGTGCGAGCTACCGATAGATATGGCCAAGTGCATTACGCACAGAGTGTCTATAATATTGAAACTCCGCAAAACAATGACTATGAATAAAAGGAGAACTAAATTAGTGGCCTTAATAATATATGCTTGTTTAGTGGCAATATCTTGTAAGAAAAAGTCTTCGGATTTACCGTCAGAGGATCAGAATATGTCGAAGTATAAAGGCGAGGTTCACGGACATCGAGGAGATCGTGGGAGTTTCCCTGAAAACACTATTCCGGCCTGTATTAGTGCCTTAAAGAAAAAAGTAGATTTTATCGAAATTGATGTGGTAATTTCAAAAGATCATCAAGTGGTTGTATCTCACGAGCCTTATATGCATCATATTCTTATGAATACTCCAGACGGTGGGGTTATAGATGAGGCAAATCAGCTAAATTATAATCTATTTACTATGACAGCCGATAGTATTAAAACGTATGTAGCGGGTAATTTGCCTCATCCCCAGTTTAAAAGTCAACAACCAACCAAAACTTACAAACCAACATTGGTAGAACTTATTGATACGCTTAATATATATGCTGAACAATTTAATTTACCCGAACCTAAGTTTAATATAGAACTCAAATCTAATCCGAATCTCTATGGGAAATACCAACCCAAGCCAGGCCAGTTTGTAGAATTACTTATGCAAACCTTAAAAGATAAAGAAATGATAGACCGTGTGCAGCTGCAGTCTTTTGATTTG
>CATQIB010000012.1 GCA_958296185.1 uncultured Mesonia sp. | reverse complement strand
ACAATGTAAAAGATGAAGCTTCCCGCTTTACAAAGCTTAAAGACCTTACAGAACTCGCCGTAAGTACTGGGTTTGGTCTGCGGTATGATTTAGACTTTTTTGTCATCCGGCTTGACCTTGGTTTTAAAACCTACAACCCGCCCAAACGAAACAAAAATGGTTTCAAGAATATAATTTTGCCAATGTGGTTTACAATGTTGGTATTAATTATCCTTTCTAAGCCATTTTATTTTATTAATTTTGTCTCTTAAATTTATAAGATCAACTATATGAGTCATCAAATTAAACCCGGAGTTGCTACAGGTAAAGAGGTGCAAGCTATATTTAACCACGCTAAGAAACATGCCTATGCCCTACCGGCCGTGAATGTTGTAGGGTCAAACACCCTAAATACGGTTATGGAAACGGCTGCAGAGCTTAACGCGCCCGTTATCATACAGTTTTCTAATGGCGGAGCTTCTTTTAATGCAGGTAAAGGTCTTTCTAATGAAAACCAAAAAGCCGCAATTTTAGGAGGCGTAGCTGGTGCCAAACACGTTCACCAGTTGGCCGAAGCTTATGGCGCTACGGTTATCCTACATACCGATCATTGTGCTAAAAAATTATTACCCTGGATAGACGGTTTGCTAGACGAGGGTGAAAAATTTTATAAAGAAACAGGCAAACCTCTTTATAGTTCTCATATGATTGACCTGAGTGAAGAACCTCTTGAAGAAAACATTGCCATTTGCAAAGAATATTTGGCTCGCATGAGCAAGATGGGAATGACTTTAGAAATAGAGTTGGGTATTACTGGTGGCGAAGAAGATGGCGTTGATAATACAGATGTAGATGTATCTAAATTATACACACAACCCAAAGAGGTTGCCTATGCATTTGAGGAGCTTAGTAAAGTAAGCGATCAATTTACCATTGCCGCCGCATTTGGAAATGTTCACGGAGTTTATAAACCCGGTAACGTAAAGCTCACCCCTACCATCTTAAAAGATTCTCAAGAGTACATCAGCAAACATTATAACGTACCCAACAACCATATTGATTTTGTATTTCACGGAGGCAGTGGCTCTAGCCTAGCCGAAATAAAAGAAGCTATAGGTTATGGGGTAATTAAGATGAATATAGACACCGATTTGCAATATGCCTTTACGGAAGGAGTAAGAGATTACATGAAAAATAATGAAGCCTATGTAGCTTCGCAAATTGGAAATCCTGAAGGAGAAGATTTACCAAATAAAAAATATTACGACCCAAGAAAATGGTTAAGAGAAGGTGAAAGCACTTTTAAAACAAGATTAAAACAAGCTTTTGAAGACCTTAATAATATCAACACATTAAGCAAATAAAATTTGCCCAATTAATAAGTAAAAATTATGGCTTGGTTTAAAAGAACAAAAAAGGGAATACAAACCGCTACCGAAGATAAAAAAGATGTACCCAAAGGCTTGTGGTACAAATCTCCAACCGGTAAAATTGTAGATGCCGAAGAGTTGGCTAGAAATTTTTACGTAAGCCCAGAAGATGGTTACCACGTAAGAATAGGAAGCAAAGAGTATTTTGAGATATTATTTGATGACAATAAATTCAAAGAATTAGACGCAAATCTTACTTCTAAAGATCCTCTAAAATTTGAGGATAAGAAAAAATACCCCGACAGAATTCAGGAAGCAGAGAAAAAAACTGGACTAAAAGATGCAATTCGAGTAGGAGTAGGTAAATCTAAGGGTAAAGATCTAGTAGTAGCTTGTATGGATTTTAGCTTTGTAGGCGGTTCTATGGGTAGCGTTGTAGGAGAAAAAATAGCTCGAGCAGCAAAATATTCTCTAGACAACAGAATCCCATTAATGATTATATCAAAATCTGGAGGTGCCCGTATGCAAGAAGCCGTACTATCTTTAATGCAATTGGCAAAAACCTCTGTAATGATCGCTCAACTCGCAGAAGAAAAGATACCCTATATCTCTCTATGTACAGATCCTACAACGGGTGGGACCACTGCCTCTTATGCGATGCTTGGCGATATTAATATTTCTGAACCCGGCGCGCTTATTGGATTTGCCGGACCTAGAGTGGTGAAAGATACCACTGGAAAAGATCTGCCAGATGATTTTCAAACCGCAGAATTTTTAAAAGAACATGGTTTCTTAGATTTTATTACTCACCGTAGAGATTTAAAAGATAAAATAAATTTATACTTAGATTTAATTCAGAACCATCAGGTTCGCGCATAAAGAAGTGTAAAACACTTCAATCTATAAAAAACAGGCTAGCTTACAAGCTAGCTTGTTTTATTTTGAACCTAAATCAAGCTGAAGCTGAGCTTAAAAAATAAATTAAGTCTGTCAAAATAGATTTTACATAATTTTACATAATTTTAAATACTTATAGATGAAGTAGGCAAAGAGTATTACGTGAGTGATGAACCCAATAAGGTTTGACAACTATTAAATTATTTTGTTCTAAGCTGCTTAATTTCTTCCCTTAAAAAAGCAATTTCTTTGTCTTTACCTTCAATTATTTTTTCATAAAGCACTTTAGTTGTAAAAAAATTTTCCATTACCTCCAAATTGAGATCCTCTTTTTCATCAATTAGTGCAGTGGATTTTTGAGGAGGTTCTACTATCAATCTGTGCATACTAACTTCTAAAACCGCTGCAATAGCTTTAAGGCGTTGGGTTGAGATGTTGATTAACTCTTTTTCTAATTTAGCATAATTACTTTGCGACATATGTAATCTAATGGCCATATATTCCTGAGAATAGCCTTTTATTTGTCTGAGTGCTCTAATGCATTTCCCAATACCAGTCATTTTACAACTATTTTAGTCTAAAACAGAATAAAGTAAAAAGAATTTTAAGAATATCTTTACATCTTTATTCAATTAAAATTTTAAAATGAAAAAAGCATACTTATTGTTCCTATTAACGATTCTTGTCACTTTCTCTTATGCTCAAGAAAAATCTTCTAATGATAAAAAAACAATTACAGAAATTATTTTTAATGAAGGTAATTTTTTAGAGGGAAACTATGAATACCTCAGTGTAAAAACAAGATACAACAATACATTCAGCGGTTCAGGGTTTCAGATTGCATACTCCAGAAAAGTGTACAAAAGATTTCACTTAGGAGTATCTTGGGGTAAAATTTATGCCAAAACAGATGACAATTATGAGGATTTGTTTTGGCTAGATAGCGAAACCGAAATTAAGAAGTGGGAAATAGGTGTTGCCTATTTAATTATAAATCAAAAGAGATTTAAAGTTTTTGGTGAAGTAAATTATTTAGGTATGTTTTATGACGGTTTGATAGAAAGTATAACAGATCTAGAAGGGAACGCTGATTATATAGCTACCGGCAAATCATCAGATGAGACTTTTCAACTGCAGGTACAAGGAAATATTGCTGTGTATAAAAATTTGTTTCTTACAGCCAAAATAGGATATGGGTTTGGTTATAACCAATACAAAAGTATTTCTTTAAAAACAGGCTTAGGGTATCAGTTTTAAGTCCAATACTGGCAAAATAATTTATTAATCCTTTTAAAAAGCCTCTAAGATTTAAATCTCAGAGGCTTTAAATTTTAAATAAAGTTGTGCTTATTGATCTTTTTCCTTTTTATGATCGTCTTTCACAGCTTCATCGCGGTATCGGCAACAAGCGTGTACGCTATTATACGCCTCGTCGCTCGCTTTTAAATCGTTTACATCATGACCCACGGCCAAAATATTTTGTTTCACCTCACCTAAATCTGCTTTCTTAGCATTATAAATCAGTTTTAACTCGTGGGTTTCTACATTCCAAATGGCGCTTTTAACCCCCTTAGTTTTGATACTTGCCTTTTCAATACGTTCTTTACACATACCGCAAACGCCATCTACAACAAGGCTTGTTCTGGCGTTTTTACTTTGGGCAAAGGCCATACTTACGGCAAAAAATAAAAGTACATTTACTATTTTTTTCATTTTAATTTTAGTTTTAATTATTAGTTCAATTTATAACGAAGTCCCATATAATACATACTACCAAAGATAGGACCATATACAAAAGTAGTATCAAAATTAGAGCCAAAGGGGTTATCGGCTGCTAAAATAGGTCGGTTTTGCCTAACGTTGGTTATGTTTTCTCCACCTAAATATACTTCAAACTTTGGCGAAAACACCCTCGTAACCTGTGCATTTACCGTATTTACTTCTGGCGAAAATTCGGGTAATCGATAAGCTTGCGGATTAGAATCGGTTTGAGGAAAGCGTTGTTTCCCTAACCAATTATAAGTAACATCAAACTTCCAAGTACTATTATTTTTGATAGGCGTTTCGTAAGACAGATTAGCAAAAAACCTATGTTGCGCCGTAAGAGGCTTCAATTTTTCACCACTTAAATACTTGGTTTTTATATCATAATATTTATAAGCCAAACGCGTATGTAAACCTTTTGTAATATTATAATTAGCCTCTACTTGAAAGCTGTTGGCATAGCTTTCATTCTTTAAATTATAGAACTGAATCTGCGTAGGCGATTCCCAATCGGCAACCAACTGGTTTTCAAAATCTGTACGGTAAAAATCTACGGTAATATCTGCCTTATTGCCCCATAAATTAAATCCTTGTAAAAAAGAAACTCCATAATTCCAAGCAATCTCAGCATCTAAGCCGTAAGCCCCTTCTGAATTGGAAGGATAGATTTTTATACTTCTAGCGGTAGCGAACAAATTTTGATTTTCTGCAAAAATATTGGCCAAACGCTTTCCTCTACCAATTGATGCTCTAAAAGCCGATTTACCCCAGGGGGAATAACGCATATGCAACCTAGGAGTCAAGAAAAAGCCCATACGGTTATGCTGATCTGCCCGTAAGCCTAAAGTTAAATTTAGCTTTTCTAGGTTGTCAAAATTATATTCAAAGAAAGCGCCTACCGCATTATCTGTTCGGGTATAGCTTTTGTTTTCTACTAATTCTTCGTAATCATCATAAGTAAAACTAACACCCGTTTTTATTTTGTGCCTAGAATCGCTAATGATACTATTATACATAAAATTAGTAAATATGCTATTCTGCGTTATATCATACCTACGCAATCCAAAATACGACTCTTGGTTATGGTGACTAACCGAAAATTGCGCCCCCATACTCTGCCAAGGTAAATCTGGGTTAACATAACCGAATTTACTTGAGAAATCATAACGTTGCGTTTTTATTTCGCTTCCCCAAACTTGATTGCCTAATTTGTGCTGTTCTGGGTCAAAATTTACTTGTCCCGCCTGTTTTTCATCGGTTAGCGCCCAAATATTAAAAAAGCCAACCAAGCCTTTTTCTGTGTCGGTATACTGCCAACGGTTCATCACATTAACTTGATGATATAAGGGCATATCTAAAAAACCATCATGATTTACATCGTGTTTTTCTTGGTGTATATTTCCGTGCACGTAAAGGCCGGTACTCCATTTTTTGCTCACCGGAGTATTGAAATGGGAATTCAACTCAAATCTTTGATTAGTGGCTCCATAAAGATTTAAGAAAAACCGATCATCTTTGGTGGGTTTCTGTAGCTCAACATTTATTTGCCCTGCCATACTTTCATAACCATTAACTACACTTCCTGCACCTTTAGTAATTTGAATACTCTCTACCCAAGTACCAGGAGTAAAAGTGAGTCCATAGGCTTGTGAAGCTCCGCGTACCGTAGGTATATTTTCTGTAGCAATAAGTATGTATGGGCTGGTTAATCCCAGCATTTTAATTTGGCGAGTACCCGAGATAGCATCGGCAAAATTGACATCTATAGAGGGATTTGTCTCAAAACTTTCAGACAAATTACAGCAAGCAGCCTTCAATAATTCATCGCTGCTTACATTAATTACATTTTGAGCATCTAAAAACGATCTAGAAGTTGCTTGTTTTTTAGAAACAATCTTAATTTCGTCTAAATTGCTTTTAGGCGCAAGCTCTATTTTTAAAGGAATTTTAGCATCCCTAACCGCAACGGTATCGGTTGTAAAACCAATATAACTCACCACCAATTGTTGAGATTCGCTTTTATAAGGTAAGTCAAATTTTCCGTCAAAGTCTGTAACGGTTCCTATTTGGGTGCCTAGCCAATACACATTAGCGCCGGGCAAAGGCATATTTTTTTCTCCGCGCTCATAAACAACGCCGCTTATTTTTTCTTGTGCACCCGCACAAATACCTAAAAATAGCATAAAAAGGCAGAATATTCTTTTCATTGTAATTGCTTTTAATTTTTAATTGTTGTTCGGTAAAAAACATAAAAACTGCCTACTGTAAAAATACTGGAGCAGTATAATTAAAAATAAAAGTCTAAATGAGCCATTGCTCATTACGCAAATAAAGCGGAGTATTACACAATGGAGGTGCCTTGCTCCAAATTAATAAATGGAGTCTTTGCTCCTGTATTAAGCTTAAAGCGGAATTGATCGAAGTAAAAGATAAAATAGATGCTTTTGGTACTTGAATATCCCAATCTGATTGATCTTGCTTAAGTTGCTTTTGACCAGAAAAAACTTCGATAGAATCTTGGCAGCAAGAATTTTCAAAATTAATTTGCTCTTCTGGGTCGGGCTCTGGGCAGCAAGATTGGGTGTCTAATCTAAAACTAAAATCAACTAATATCTCTGCACAAAAATGCTTTTCTACTGCAAAAGAAGTGGTAGACAGCAGTAGTACAAAAGCTATAAAAAAAGCTTGAAATTTTATGACAGCATTTTTAAACATACCACAAAGCTATAAAAAATAAGTAACTTGCACTAATATGAATTTGACCAAACTAAAAGACAAAGTCAACCCCGTTATATTATAATGAATAACAGATTTATAAAGTCAGACTACTTTCTCAATATCATCCTTTACAATAATCCGCTTAAAGCGGAAATAAATAATTGCATTAACTAGAATAAATTAAAAAATTATGTTTTATATTTGCCGCTTGATAGAAAATCTATCTATGCATAATAATCATTGAAATAATATTGGAATGTATTTAAGTAAAGAAGCAAAACAAGAATTATTTGAGAAGTATGGTAGCGGTAAGAACGATACTGGATCTGCCGAAGGACAAATCGCATTATTCACTAAGCGAATTGCACACATCTCAAAACATTTAAAAGGAAACCAAAAAGATTTTAACTCTGAGCGCGCTCTTGTGTCTCTAGTAGGTAAAAGAAGACGTCTTTTAGACTACCTAATGAAGAAAGACATTATGAGGTATCGTGAAATCGTAAAAGATTTAGGACTTAGAAAATAATTTTAAGGGGGCGTTTTGCCCCTTTTTTTTTACCTTAGTGTAAGAAAATAAAGAAAAAGCTACAGTAATAGTTTTTCATTGGTCATTACAACTACACACAACACACACAACCCAGGCCGTCCTGGATCCCGACGGAGACCATTGTTAACTTAGAAATAAAAAGTATGATTCCAAAAACATTTAAAGAGGTTATCGATTTAGGAGATGGAAGAGAAATCTCTATCGAGACCGGAAAATTAGCAAAACAGGCCCACGGTTCTGTTGTTGTGAAATCAGGAAATTCTATGCTGCTGTGTACCGTAGTCTCTAACTACAAACAAAGCGACGTTGATTTTTTACCTTTAACGGTAGATTATAGAGAGAAATTTGCGGCTGCCGGAAGATATCCTGGCGGTTTCTTTAAAAGAGAAGCAAGACCAAGTGATGGCGAAGTGCTTACTATGCGTATTGTAGATCGCGTTTTAAGACCACTTTTCCCTAAAGATTACCACGCAGAAACGCAGGTTATGATTCAACTTATGTCTCATGACGATGATGTGATGCCAGATGCTATGGCTGGTTTGGCTGCCTCTGCGGCTATTCAGTTATCAGACATACCATTTGAGTGTGCCATTTCTGAAGTTCGTGTAGGTCGTGTAGATGGTGAGTTTATCATTAACCCCACGCGTAGCCAATTAGCCGAGTCGGATATCGATATGATGATTGGTGCTTCTGCCGATTCTGTTATGATGGTTGAAGGAGAAATGAAAGAAATTTCTGAAGAAGAAATGACCGAAGCCATCAAATTTGCTCACGAAGCAATTAAAAAGCAATGTGAGGCGCAAATAAAATTGGCCGAAGCTTTTGGTAAAAAAGAAACCAGAACTTATGACGGTGAAAGAGAAGATGAAGCCTTAGCTAAACGAATTCACGATTTGGCTTATGATAAGGTTTATGAAGTAGCCAAAGCGGGTTCTTCTAAAGCAGAACGCAGTGCAGCTTTCGCGGAAATTAAAGAAGAAATTACCGCTAGTTTTTCTGAAGAAGAGCAAGAGGAGTATGGCGATTTAATAAGCAAGTACTACAGCAAAGCCGAAAAAGCAGCAGTAAGAGATTTAACTTTAAATGAAGGTTTACGTTTAGACGGACGTAAAACAGATGAGATTAGACCAATTTGGTGTGAGGTTGATTACTTACCTTCTGTTCACGGTTCTTCGATTTTTACTCGAGGTGAAACCCAAGCGCTTGCAACGGTGACCCTTGGTACTTCGCGCGAAGCAAACCAAATAGATATGCCTAGTTTTGAAGGCGAAGAGACCTTTTACTTACATTACAATTTTCCTCCATTCTCAACTGGTGAGGCAAGACCTATTCGAGGTACCTCACGAAGAGAAATAGGACATGGAAATTTAGCTCAGCGCGCCCTTAAAGGAATGATTCCAGATAATTGCCCTTACACCGTTCGTGTAGTTTCAGAAATCTTAGAATCTAATGGTTCTTCTTCAATGGCGACCGTTTGCGCAGGAACTATGGCAATTATGGATGCTGGGGTTCAGCTTAAAAAGCCGGTTTCAGGTATTGCAATGGGACTTATTAGCGATGCCGATAGTGGTAAATATGCAGTGCTATCAGATATTTTAGGTGATGAAGATCATTTAGGTGATATGGACTTTAAAGTAACTGGTACAGCAGAGGGTATAACCGCTTGCCAAATGGATATCAAAGTAAAGGGTTTAAGTTATGAAATCTTAATTAAAGCGCTTCAACAAGCCAGAGCAGGTCGACTGCATATCCTAGAAAAAATTACAGATACCATCGATCAACCCAATGAAACGGTTAAAGCACACGCGCCTAAAATGATTACCCGAAGAATTCCTAATGAATATATTGGTAGTCTTATTGGTCCAGGTGGAAAAGTAATTCAAGAATTACAAAAAGAAACCAATACCACTATTGTAATCAATGAAGATCCTGTTACCGAAGAAGGTATTGTAGAAATACTGGGTACAGACCAAGAAGGAATCGATAAAGTTTTAGCTAAAATAGATGCTATTACCTTTAAGCCTGAGAAAGGAAGCGTTTATGAAGTAAAGGTAATTAAACTTTTAGATTTTGGAGCTGTGGTAGAATATACAGAAGCACCAGGAAATGAGGTTTTATTACATATCTCTGAATTGGCTTGGGAAAGAACAAACAATGTTACCGATGTGGTAAATCTTGGCGATGTGATAGACGTAAAATATTTTGGTTTTGATCCTAAAACCAGAAAAGAAAAAGTATCTCGTAAGGCACTTCTTCCTCGACCTCCAAGAGAGCAGAAAAACAAAGAATAAAAAATTATTATTTAAGAATTTTAAGCCTTCCCCATACGGGAAGGCTTTTTTATATACTGCCAAATTATCACCTTTCGGCAAATGTGTCAGTCTCCTAACGCTAAACAAATCGGTTAACTCACCTCAATTCGTTAAAATCATACAGAATTCTTAAACAATACTTAAATATTTGGTTTTAAGTTAAAAAAAGTTATTATTTAAGAAGTTTTATTGCTAATTCCAACTATCGCATGGTAGTTGTAGCTATTAAGACAACAATAAATTATTAATTTAAAAATAAGGAATGAAATTATTAGTAATTGGTGGCGGTAACATGGGTTTAACCTATTCTGAAGGTATGGCTAAGTCTGCTTTAATGAATGGAAAAAAAGTTAGAATTTTTGATACCGATCCAAAAAAAATTACGAAATTAAAAGAAGAAAATTTATTTGCTGTTTATGACAATTTAGAGGAGGTGCTTCCCAGCGCCGACTTGGTTTTTATCGCAGTTAAGCCCTATCACTGCGAGGAACTTTTTGAGCAAATGAAACCTCTTATCAATCCGCAACAAATTTTTGTATCATTGATGGCCGGGGTTACCATCGAAACCATAATGCAAGGTTTAAATACGCAAAAAGTGGTACGCACTATGCCTAATCTTCCCGCTCAAGTAGGCAAGGGAGTTACTTCCTACACAGAAAGCGATGCGGTTACACGCGTTGAATTGCTAACCGTTCGGAACTTATTAGATACAACCGGCGCATCTATTCACGTTGATACAGAAAATTTTATAGACGCTTCAACGGGTATATCAGGTAGCGGTCCTGCTTATGTATTTTATTTTATGGAATCAATGCTCGAAGCAGCAAAAAAAATGGGCTTTTCAGATTACGACTCCAAGGTTTTAGTAAGCAATACTTTTGAAGGAGCGGTAGAATTATTCAATCAATCTGACTTATCTCCTAAGTCTTGGATGGATCGTGTAGCTTCAAAAGGAGGAACCACAAGAGCCGCCCTAGACTCCATGGAAGATAACAATGTAAATGAACTCATTAAAGAAGCGGCTTATGCTGCTTTTAATCGCGCTGTTGAATTAGGAGAAAAGAAGAACAAGTAATGACAGAAACAAAAGACATAAAACGGGTAGTTGTTAAAGTAGGAACTAATGTAATGACCAATAAAGACAATCGTATTTTAGGTCCGGTTTTAAAAGAAATCGTTCGTCAAATTGCGGTGCTTTATGAGCGTGATGTCATGGTAATATTAGTGTCGTCTGGATCGGCTATAGCCGGAAAAGAAGTACTTAGTCAATGTAGTATAGAAGACGCTTCTACCAGAAGACAAGTTTATTCGGCTGTCGGGCAACCGCGTATGATGCGACACTATTATAGCTTATTTCACGATTACGGGATGCGCTGCGCACAAGTTTTAGCTACTAAACGCGATTTCGCACCAGGAAGGCATAGAGAAAATATGATCAATTGTTATGAAGGTTTACTATCACAAGGGGTTATTCCTATTGCCAATGAAGATGACGCGGTTTCTCTTACCATGTCTATGTTTTCAGATAATGACGAGCTGGCCAGCCTAGTGGCCGAATTGGTTAACGCCGACCGTTTGATTATTTTAACCGATACAGATGGACTTTATACTGGGCATCCAGACGACGATGATTCTGAAAGACTTAAACAAGTGACCCCAGACCAAGATGTTGAGAAATATGTTCAAGCCTCAGAAAAAGGGGAAGGCGAAGGCCGAGGAGGAATGGAAAGCAAATTAAAAATAGCTAAGCAAACCGCACTTAAAGATATACCCACCTACATCGCTAAAGGTAAAATACCTAATGTAATTGTAGATATAGTGGAAGGTAAAAATGTAGGTACAGAGTTTATTGTTAATGACTAAAAGATTAAATGAAGTAAGAATTAAAACAAAGCTTATGCAATTATTAGAAACAAATAAAAAAAATAACGTATTAGATTCAATGATGCGAATCATTGACCAACGAAGAAAAGAAATTATAGCGGCCAATCAACAAGATCTTGAAGCATTTTCTAAAGATGATCAAGCGCTTTACGACCGATTAGTAGTAGATGAAGCAAAGGTTGACGATATGATTAGAGCTATAAAAGAAGTAAAAGTACAGGATGATCCTGTTGGGAATATTATTGCCGAAAAAAAATTAGATAGCGGTTTAGAAATCATAAATAAAACTGCTCCATTTGGGACCATTATGATTATTTATGAATCTAGACCCGATGTTACCATTGAGGCAGCCGTATTAGCTTTTAAAGCCAATAATAAAATTTTACTTAAGGGAGGTAAAGAAGCTAAACACTCTAATTTAGTTTTAGAGTCTTGCTGGCATGAGGCTTTAGCCGAAAATGATTTAAGCAAAGATTGGATACGTCTGATGCAAATGGATAGACACGAAACAAGAGATTTCCTGAAAAACCCAACTGAACCATTAGACTTGATTGTACCGAGAGGTGGAGAGCGTTTGATTAATTTTGTAAAAGAAAATGCGACTTGCGCCGTACTGATTAGTGGTAGAGGTAATAATTTTCTATACGTATCGCCAAAAGCTGATTGGGATAAAGCCAAAAAGGTTATCATCAATGCTAAAACCAATAAGATTTCGGGATGCAATGCTTTAGATAAGGTGCTGTTAGATAAAAATATTGAGAACTACGAAGAAAAGCTAGCTGATTTGTATAGTAGTTTAAAAGAAGTAAACGTAGCGGTCTGGACAGATGAATCAATCCACGCTTTATGCCCAGAAACAAAATTACTAACTGATGAAGAGGCTTGGTATGAAGAATTTTTAGCAATGAAAATTTTGGTAGCCGAAGTTTCAAGTATGTCAGAGGCTATTCAGAAAATAAATAAATATTCAGGTGGGCATTCAACTGCCATTATTACTGAAGACAAAGCCGAAGCTTTAACTTTTATGGAACAAATAGACAGCGCTGCGGTTTATCACAATGCTTCTACTCGATTTACAGATGGAGGTCAAATGGGAGTTGGTGCAGAACTAGCTATTAGTACAGACAAACTACATCATCGCGGGCCATTAGGTCTTAAGCAATTGGTCACCAATAAATATTATGTATTTGGCGATGGCCACATAAGGGTTTAATTAAAATAAGCCAGAACAAAAAAGCCTTAAAATCAATTAAATGAGTTTAAGGCTTTTTTTTATGTGCACTCAAAATAAAAATGTATTACTTTTGTAACCTTTTTCAAAAAGGCACGTATAACCTAATACAACCATTAATTTAACTGGGAGCATTTTAAATGAGACAACTTAAAATTACAAAGCAGGTAACCAATAGAGAAACCGCATCTTTAGACAAATACTTGCAAGAAATTGGTAAGGTAGATTTGATTACCGCAGAAGAAGAAGTAGAGTTAGCACAACGTATTAAGGCAGGTGATAACCGAGCTTTAGAGAAATTAACCAACGCTAACCTTCGTTTTGTGGTATCGGTAGCGAAGCAGTACCAGAACCAAGGACTTACCCTTCCCGATTTAATCAACGAAGGAAATTTAGGATTGATTAAAGCCGCAAAACGATTTGACGAAACACGTGGTTTTAAATTTATCTCTTATGCCGTTTGGTGGATTAGACAATCTATACTTCAAGCTTTAGCTGAGCAGTCTAGAATTGTACGTCTACCCTTAAACAAAATTGGCTCAATCAATAAAATTAACAAGACTTTTGCCTTTCTAGAGCAAGCCAATGAACGTCCTCCTAGTGCCGAAGAAATTGCTAAGGAATTAGACATGACAGTAAATGACGTTAAAGAGTCGTTGAAAAATTCAGGTAGACACGTTAGCATGGATGCCCCTTTGATAGACGGTGAAGATTCTAATTTATATGATGTGTTGAAATTTGGTGAGTCTCCAAATCCCGATAAAGATTTGATGCATGACTCTCTAAGAACCGAAATAGAGCGAGCGCTTGAAACTTTGACTCCTAGAGAAGCCGATGTTTTAAGACTGTACTTTGGCTTAGGCGACCAACAACCTATGACCTTAGAAGAAATAGGAGAAACTTTTGATTTGACCCGTGAACGTGTGCGTCAAATTAAAGAAAAAGCTATACGCCGACTTAAACATACCTCAAAAAGCAAAATACTAAAAACCTATTTAGGATAAACAAAAAAACCGCCGATTGGCGGTTTTTTTTATTCGGTTTATTCTTCATCTTCTCCGTAAAGAAGTTCTATAAAATCATCCTTGTCCAAATCACCAAAATAGTTCTTGAGATTTACCTCGCTTAATGCCTCTTTTATATCGGGCAGCGTATAACGAACATTTAAAAGCTTATACTCCAATTCATCAACGGGATCTTTACTAAAAAAGTCTCCATATATCTTAATAGCCGCTATATGTCCTTTTTCTACATAAATTCGGAGATCAATTATACCAACCGGAAATTTTTTCTCACGTCGAATATTAAATTTAGGCGACTTACCATAATTCCAGTCCCATTGATCATATTTTTCCTTTTTTAGTTGGTATACTCCAGCCCACTCTTCATCGGTGAGCTGATAAATACTAAAATCTTCTTTCTCTTTAAACAGGCCGTCTATAATTTTTTGCTTAAAATCTTCAATACGCATAGGTTCTGGTAAAAACTCTGTAATGTTGGCCACTCTACTACGTACCGATTTATGCCCTTTAGACTGAATTTTACTCATTTTAACCTGAAGTGCTTTTGCTACTTCACTTAAATCGGTATCAAATAATAAGGTTCCGTGACTAAACATCCGCTTGACGCTAGAAAACTGAGCATTACCCGATATCTTTTTCCCCTTGGCCAACAAGTCGTTTCTACCTTCCATCTTTGCAGGAACCCCCATTTCGTTTAAAATGTTTACTATAGGTTGCGTAAAATTTTTAAAGTTGTTCAATCGTTTCACATCATAATCGGTAATAAAGCTAAAGTTCAGATTCCCGTGGTCGTGATATACCGCTCCCCCACCAGATATTCTTCTCACCACATGTATACCTTTTTCTTCAATATAACTCGTATTAATCTCTTCTAAGGTGTTTTGATTTCGCCCAATAATTATTGATGGCTCATTGATATAAAATAAAATAAAATCTTCACCCTGTTTAGAGTTGCGTAACATGTACTCTTCTAAAGCAAGATTTAGATAAGGGTTTGTATTTCCTAAATTGTCTATTAAAATCATTTTGGTGTGGTATTTTCAAACACTAAAAATAATAATAAAAGCGAGGTATGAAAAGAATAAGCATTTATTTATAACCATTTCTAGAGGCTAATGCTTATTTTTGCAAAAACGCAACAACACAACAAAAAATGAATGCAACAAAAATTGCCCCCTCTATTTTAGCAGCCGATTTTGCCAATTTACAGCGCGATATCGAAATGGTAAATAAAAGTCAAGCCGACTGGTTTCATATTGATATTATGGACGGCGTATTTGTGCCCAATATAAGTTTTGGCATGCCTGTTTTGCAAGCCATAAATAAACACGCAAAAAAAACTATAGATGTGCATTTGATGATTGTAGAACCAGATCGTTACATTCAAACCTTTGCCGATTTAGGTGCAGATAATTTAACGGTACACTTTGAAGCCTGTACCCACCTACACCGCACTTTGCAAGCCATTAAAGCTGCAGGGATGAAAGCTGGGGTAGCCTTAAATCCGCACACGAATATACAACTGCTTGAGGATGTGATTCAAGATATCGATATAGTATGTGTGATGAGTGTAAATCCGGGGTTTGGCGGTCAAGCATTTATCGAAAATACCTATACAAAGGTAAAGGCATTAAAAGAACTAATTATTACGAAAGGAGCAAATACCTTAGTTGAAATTGACGGTGGGGTTACAGACAAAAATGCCAAAGCACTGGTTGAAGCTGGTGCTGATGTATTGGTTGCGGGTAGCTTTGTTTTTAAAAACAAGCAGCCTCTTGAAACCATTACCAACTTAAAAAAAATTACAAAAAAATAATGATTTTAGATTGTCTGATAATAGGTGCAGGCCCTATTGGATTGGCTTGCGGCCTTGAAGCCAAAAAGAACAATTTATCCTATATTATTCTAGACAAGGGTACTTTGGTAAACTCTCTCTACCATTACCCCGCGAATATGACTTTTTTCTCGACATCAGAAAAATTAGAAATAGGCGGCATACCTTTTATCAGTAATAATCCTAAGCCCACTAAGCAAGAAGCATTAGAGTATTACCGCCGAATTACTACTGCGAACAATTTGGCGGTGAACCTTTTTGAAGCTGTTTTAGAGGTAAGACCATCTAATCAAAGTAAATATCCTACTTTGTACGAAATAAAGAGCACAAAAGCCACTTATAAAGCCAAGAATATAGTTGTAGCAACTGGTTTTTATGATATACCCAATAAATTAAATGTACCTGGCGAAGATTTACCAAAAGTAAATCATTATTACAATGATCCCCATTACTATGCTCAACAGCATGTTGCGGTTATAGGTGCAAGCAACTCGGCCGTAGATGCCGCTCTCGAGATTTACAGAAAAGGCGGTATGGTAAGTATGATTATTCGAGGTAAACAGATTGGAGAAAGGGTAAAATACTGGGTGAGACCAGACATTGAAAACCGCATAAAAGAAGGAAGCATTAAAGCCTATTTTAATGCCGAGGTTACGCAAATTTTTGAAGATGAAATAGCATTACGAACCCCCACATCAACTATAACCATTCCAAACGATTTTGTTTTAGCACTAACCGGTTACCAACCCAATTTTAATTTTCTCAAAGATTTAGGAATTGATTGGGCAGACAAAACTAAAAAGATACCTTTTTACGATGAGCGCACGATGGAAACCAACCAAAATGGAATTTATTTGGCCGGCGTTATTTGTGGCGGTTTAGAAACGCATAAGTGGTTTATTGAGAATTCAAGGATACATGCCTCCCTAATAATTCAAGACATTGCAAAAAAACAAGATTAACTACAAGGTTGATTAACAGTTGATTAACACGACAAACGATTTAGGTTTAATATCTTTACAAGACTAACAACCAAATCAACCTATTATGAAACCTTTTAACACCGCAGCGTGCAAAATGCTGGGCATGTTTTTAGCATGCAGCATTTGCCTCCCCGTCTTGTATTCCTGCTCAGACGACGACAGCATCACTCCCAACAGCATGGGAAAATTAGAAGTACAACTCACTTCAGATGCTAATAATTTTAGCAACAAAACATCAAATCCTAATAACATTGAAATAGATCAATTCTGGGTAAACTTATCGGATATTGAAATTAAATTAGCCGATTATGATGATATCAAAGAGAATGATGGTTATTACGATGCCAGTATGAATCCCAAACTTCAAGGTCCGTTTTTAGCTAACTTAATCAATCCTAGACCAGTAAACTTAGTTGATGTTACTATACCTAATGGGTTATATGAAGAAATAGTGTTTTCTTTTGATTCACATAAAAATCCCGAAAATGAAATGTACCAAAAAAGCATTCAAATAACGGGAAAAATAAAGGGTAAACCATTCATTTTTTGGCACGATTGCAGCAATGACATTCGGCTTAAATATGGTGCAAATAAAGAGTTTATAACCGTTGAAGAAAATCAAGTAAAGCTTCTCGTTAACTTTGATAGCTATCTCGCCTTTAACTCAAATTTCATCAATTTGGATGATATAAAAGATGGCGATGGCGATGGTATATTTACTATTTCACCCCTAGACAATGATGGTAATAATTTAATTGCCGAGCGAATTAAACTGATTCTTTTACAACATGTAAGTTTAAAGTTAAATTAGTTTTTTTCAACTAAAGGCGGCAAAATTCTGTATACTTAATAATAAATTTCATACAAAGCTCATACTAACTAACCCAAAATTGCTCTGTATCAATAGTTATAATTTTTTGCCGCTTTTTTTAATGAATCATTCGGTAATTAAGCATTTCCCTGGTTTTTATATATAAATCGGGGAATTCTTGTTTTAAACGCTGCGGCGATTCAATAAAATGCTCAACCAAAACCGCAATAAACTCAAATTCATTGGTAAAAGCATAATTTCTAAAAAACTTTGAGTGCAACACATAATTCCTATAGGAGTCCGTCTTAAGCTTGTTTATAATCTCTTTACTGGCATCTATAAAAATATCTCCACTGATACTAGACTCTTTATAACTATTGATTTGGATTACATGGATAAATTCATGAATGCCCAGATTAACATTGTCGCTGCGATGTTCAAAACCCAGAAGAAAGTCTTTCCAACTTAAAACCATAGTTTTTAAAAGCGGATTAAACTCCCCCTTGTGATCCTGTTTTGTGATTGTTGAGCGATAGATTTCTGGATAAATCAAAATTTTTTGCAAGATAGGTAACTTATAGCGACGCATCCCAAAAGTAAGCATGACAGCAGTGGCCGCCACATACAATTCTACTTCTGAAGTGACCACAAACCCTGAACGACCTTCAAAAGATTTATGCTTCAAAAAACCATTAACCCTATGATCAAAAAAAAGCTGCTTTCGCGGATTTAATTGACGATAAAACGAAAACCGTTTGCTAATAAATTGTTTTTGGTCTTGAGTTAGTTTGCGCAAAGGCCAATAAAAATGGATAAATAGGGGTTTGTTAGTACGCGTGGCATAAATATATTCAATCGTTGAAAAAATCTTACCCAATAAAAATAACACAAAGAATATGAAAAGAGCCCCTAGTACAATGACTAAAAAGTAAATATTTATTTTTTCTTCTTCCAAACTAATTTTTTTCGAATATAAAATATTTTTAAAGCACTATTCCATTTTATAATTTGGATTTTTTAAATTTTTACATTATCATGGGCAATTACCTATAAACTATGAAAGACTTTATTATTGTAGGCGCTGCTCAGGCAGGTCTAGCAATGGCGTATTACCTACAACAAAACAATCAATCTTTTTTAATGGTTGATAAGGAAAGTGAAATAGGAGCATCTTGGTTAAATAGATGGGATTCATTAAAGCTTTTTACACCAACTGAGTTCAATCATTTACCCGGCTTTGATTTTCCCGCTCCTAAGGGCCACTACCCTAACAAATATGAAGTCGCTGAGTATTTTAAAACCTACGCCAATCATTTCAATTTCCCCATTGAATTAAATACCTTAATTCAGAAGATTTATAAAAGAGATGAGATTTTTCATCTAAAGCATAAAAACGGAGTTTACCAAGCCAAGAACGTTATCATTGCCACAGGACCTTTTCACGTTCCTTATACACCTCCCTGTGCCAAAAAAATAGCAGACGAAATCTGTCAAATGCATAGTAATTATTACCAAAACCCAAAGCAATTAAAAGCAGGCAACGCTCTAGTTGTAGGTGATGGCGATAGCGGTTTTCAAATACTTGATGAAGTCTCAAAACAAAACCAACATACCGTTTATTTTTCAGGAGAAACCAATATTAAAAGTTTACCTCAAGAAATTTTAGGCAAAACGCTATGGTGGTGGTTTACAAAAACTGGTTTTTTATCTTTTAGCAAAAATAGTTTTATAGGTAAGAGAATAAGCAGTAACCGGCAGCCAGTAATTGGTACCAACGTAAAAGAGATACTAAATAGAGAAAATGTTATACCAGTAGGAAGAACAACCGATGCAGATGGTAAACGTATCGAAACCGAATTAAAGACCTTAGAAGATGTTAAAAATATTGTTTGGGCAACGGGTTACCGACCTAATTTTGAATGGATTGAAGGCTTAGAGCTTACTCACGAAGGTTATCCCAAACATCACAGAGGAGTAAGCACAATGAAAGGCTTATACTTTATAGGCCTCCCTTGGCTGCATACTCGAGGCTCTGCAACTTTAGGTGGCATAAAAAAAGATGCAGCCTACTTAATTAAAAATATACAAAAAAAGTAAAAGTTTGTTTTAAAAAAAAGGCGATTGCAATTGCAACCACCTTTTTTTTTTAGAAAGCCTTAGCCTAATTGTTTAGAATTTCTTTAGCGCGGCTAATGCTTCTTAAAACGTGATCCCGCATGTCTTCCACAGCGGGTTTTTCGTTTATTAAGCTATCCGTGCGTTGCCTTAATTCTTCTAGATCAAGATTTTCGATTTTGTTAACATCTGGAAATTTTGAGGAAAAATCTTGCATCCAAGTCATCATATGCTTATGTGCTGCCTGCAATTCTTTTTGAGCTTTTATATAATTTTCTGATTCTGATGTACTATCAATTTTTTCTTCTAATTGCTTAAGCAGAGTGTTTATTTCTCCCATCTTTGGCATGGCTACATCGTGAGCATCAAATACTTCTTGTAGTACCTCATCGTGTTTTTCTTTAAGCGCCTTTCGCTCATTGCTACAGCTTATAACAAATAGAGCTATAAGTGGCAAAATAAGTAATTTTTTCATATTGAAATTTTATTCAAATATACTTATTATCTCTTAATATTGCGGTTAATAAAATCTAGAATATCTTGCAAAACTATAGGGTTGATGGTCTGCTCAATCTGCCCATATTCGGCAGGCAATCCCGTTTTAGCTTTCTGAAATAAATGATTTAAATCGGGATAATTCTTCACGACAACATTTTTTGAACCTCCTTTGCTGTTTGCGTTTTGTATGGCTTTCAAGTTATCTTTAGCCTTGACCTGCAAATCTAGCGAGCCATTTAAAGCTAATATTGGCACTTCTATTTTACTCCAATAAAGAGCCGGATTAGTTTTAATTAAACTTTTAATCCCCGGACTCAAAAATTGCTGTTTTAATTCATTTCGCTTTTGAGCGGAATTTATTTTTTCTTCATTAAAAAAATCATTTACAGCCTGATTCAAAGCGGTTTCTTCGTCTATATTCTTTATTAAATCAAACATCCTCTGATTGAATTCTAATCTTGGCTGCACTTGTTCTTCAGTAAAACCAAGTGCCAAGCTTAGCTCTTTATTTTGGGTGATAAGCAGCTCATCTAAAGGAACTCCAGGACCTGCCAAACTAACAATAAAATCAACATTTGCATTATCACTAGCAAGTATAGCAGCAACCAATCCGCCTTCACTATGACCGATTAAACCAATCTCTTTTATCTGATCATGGTTTTTTAAAAAGGAAAGTGCCGAAGCCGCATCGCTTACCAAATCAGATAAGCTTGCTTTACTAAAGTCGCCAGTAGATTCAGCCACCCCTCGATCATCGTAGCGCAAAACAGCAATACCGTTTCTAGTCAAAAAATCGGCTATTACTAAAAATGGCTTATGCCCCATTAAGCTCTCATCACGATCTTGGGGGCCACTACCACTTAATAAGATAACTGCTGGAAATTCTCCTTTAGAATTAGGCAGGGTTAAGCTACCAGCCAAACGTACACCTCCTTCTTTATTTTTAAAACTTACCTCTTTTACCATGTAAGGAAAAGGTTCTCGTGGTTCTTGAGGCCGTAATTGGGCAGGCTTTGTTCTAGTTAAGTTTAAAGTTGTGCTAAATCCGCCCTGAGCGAAGGTGCCAAACAGAGTATCCTTTTTAATTTCTCCATTATAACGCAATGCTAACTGTGGCGCTTCTAGATGTAATCTATCACCTTCAATTCGCGTAACCTCAACCGGTATCCCCTTAGCGTTTTGGTCAGGGCTATCCATTGTAGTGGTAAAACCTTGTTCACTTTTATTTATATGAAAACTCAGATTTAAACGTTGACCTCCCGCTTGCAAAACTCCATACCAAGATCCTTCAAATGCTTGTGCAAACAGTGCCGATGAAGATAGGACGAATAAAAAAACGGTTAAATAATATTTCATCTGTATATCTATTAAAAAGAATGTTTTTATAAAAATAAGGTTACCTGAACAAATAAGTATCTTTTACTATGATTTTCTTTATATATACCCTTTACTGGGTATTTTAAAAGAAAAGGTTTTGCATATTTTTGACACGCTAATTAACCAATTATAACCGCCGTAATGGTTGTTTAATTTTTATTAAACCAGTTTAAAATTAGGGTAACTACTAAATTTTCGAGTTTGCGGCGGTTTCTATTATTACTGAACTCGATCTATTATAACGCAAAATTCGGCTTCTAATCCATTTGCAGTCAAATCAAATCGCATTTCATCTCCTACCGTATTCCCGGTGCGTTGGCAAACTACATTTACATTGTATACATTGCCATTTAAACTAAGGCTGCCGGTTCCTGTTGCATTTAGTCCAACAGTAGTGGTTAAAAAGTAAAAGCTACCGGGTTGAGCGGTTTTATAAATCTCAACTTCCGGCCCGTTTGATGAGGATATAAAAAAATCTGTATACAGATCGGCTTCAGGAATAAGGATGGTGGTATTGTTATTGGTGTCCAGGTAGGAAAAACCCTGGTAAGTGCACTGATTCTGGTTCGCTGCGTTTCCGTCATCATTATCGCAAGCGAACAAAAAAAACAATAATATAAAGAACAGACTTCTACGTAATAAACTATTTAGCACCTCCATAAGATATAAATTTTAACTTAAATTTATAAATAATTTATATCTTTTCTGTGAATTTTTATATAAATAAACAATACGGATTAACTGATTTTAAATCAAATGAGTCTAAGAATTACGCCAATTCCAAGATTTATTTTGTTCAATAAAATTTGAATGGATTTAATCTTGATTTAATGTACTTAATTGAAATATCTGATTTTATGTTTTTTCTATTTTAGCATTAAAGTTAACATAGAGAAAGGAATACACGAACTTTAATTTAGGGGTTCATTACAAGTCTTTTAATCAAAGTTTGGGTCCCAACTTACTTCGTGTACTTACGCATGAGTTGAGCCCAGCAAAATTTAAAAAAATCCTGAATAAGTCAGAAAATCGTTTGATCGCAATTAATCGGGCGACACAACTGCGACACAAAAATAAAATAACCTCCTAAAAAAAAAGAGTTTATTAATTAAAGAAGCAACCCCGGTAGATTAGCTGCGCTTACCTGACAAAGCTCCGCTTTGAAAATAAAAAAATCCCACTTTCAAATTCAAGCAAGCTTGATTTGAGGTGAGATTTTTTATTTGTTCGTGACCCCGGCAGGATTCAAACCTGCAACCCTCAGAGCCGAAATCTGATGCGCTATTCAGTTGCGCCACGGGGCCAGATAGCTATTTAAGCGGTGCAAAAATACCTAATACATGATACTTATGCTAATTTTTTTCTAACAATTGCCGAAATGGTTTTCCCATCGGCTTTTCCCATCATTTTTTGGCTAGCTACACCCATTACTTTACCCATATCTTGCATTCCAGAAGCTCCTACTTCTGTAATTATAGCTTGTACTTCGGCTTCAATCTCGGGTTCAGTAAGCTGTTTGGGTAAAAATTGAGCAATAACCTCAGCTTCGGCTAGTTCTGGCTCTGCCAAATCTTCACGTTGCTGACTTTGATATATTTCTGCGCTATCTTTACGTTGCTTCACTAATTTTTGTACTATTTGGATTTCTTGCTCTTCAGTCAAAGCTGTCGCATTAGCCTCTGTCTTAGCTAAAATTAATGCATTTTTTATAGCACGTAGTGCTCCTAAGGCCATTTGGTCTTTCGATTTCATGGCCTCTTTCATTTTTATCATTACTTGTTTTTCTAAACTCATAATTTTTGTTTTTAATCTACATTATCGTGTAAAAACGAGTTATTCGTCCTAAAATTCAAATCATCTTTTGAAGAACCATTTACACTGGTTCGAGATAGCTTTGTGTCGCCTGTAGTTTCTCCCTCTTCCAGCTCTAGACCCGCTCGCTTATAGGCTGGCATGCGTTCAATTTCTTCAATAGATGAATTATTCCTAAACTTATAATTGAATTCTTTCATTCGCTTACGTCGCTCTGCCGCTCGTGCTATAAGATCTTGCGATATAGGGTTCTCTAACGGATCTATCTCTTCTGTGTTGTTTGTTTCCTCTACCAGCTTATTTTTATTTTCAAAAGCGGTAGTCTCTACCTTGCTTATAGATTCAGCAATAGGTTGCTTAACTTCAATTTGAGTCTGTTGCCTATAATCTTCTTCTGGTATTCTATTTTCCTGAAACTGTTTTTCCTCCTCCATATAATCGTCCAAACTATAGCGCGTTACCCCTCCAGTTACATTGGGTTTTGGGGTAGATGGAGTCTGCTGGTTGCTATTCGGCTCTTCTTCGAGTCTGTGAACAATCTTAGATGTTGTAGGTTTCACTTCTTTAGGAGTCTTTTCAATCTCCTCCGAAAAAGATGGAGAAACTGGTTTTGAAGCTATGGGATTAATAGGGAAATCAAACGTGAAATTTACCTGTTCTTTTTCTTCTTCAACTTGTCTTTTCTCTTCTACTGGTTCCTGCTCTTTTGTTGTATTATTAGTAGCATCAACAAAAACAAAATCATCTGTATTCGCTTCCGCGGAAGCTTTCCCTTCCACTTCTTGCGCATTAGTAGGTTCAGGCATCTCCTCAAGCTCTTCTTGCTCAAATAGGGTATGCACCACTTTTTCTTCCTTGTCTTCTTTGGGTAATGGCTCATCTATGGCAGATGATCGCGCTTGAAATCGCTTTTCGCTTAAATCTTGCACTACCTTCTGCTCATCTTCTAAGGTGTGAATAATCTTCTTGGCCTCTGTATTAACAATTACATTTTGTTGTTCTACATCAAAACCAGTAGCAATTATGGTTACCGATATAGATTCATCAAGGTTAGAGTCTTCCCCTACACCCATAATGATATTCGCACTATGCCCTGCTTCATTTTGAATATGATCATTGATCTCTCCAATTTCATCGATAGTAATTTCTTGGGAGCCCGAAACAATAAGCAGCAACACGTTTTTGGCGCCCGTAATTTTATTATCGTTTAATAAAGGTGAATCTAGTGCTTTAATAATGGCTTCTTGAGCTCTATTGCTACCTGAGGCGGTTGAAGACCCCATAATGGCCGTACCGCTATTACTCAACACCGTTTTAGCATCACGTAAATCTATATTTTGCTGGTAGTGATGTGTAATTACTTCTGCAATACCTCGTGACGCAGTAGCTAAAACTTCATCGGCCTTAGAAAATCCGGCTTTAAAGCCTAAATTACCGTAAACCTCACGAAGTTTATTATTATTAATAACAATAAGCGAGTCTACTTGTTTTCTTAATTTCTCTACCCCTTGTTGAGCTTGATCATTTCTGGTCTTCCCTTCAAACTGAAAAGGGATGGTTACAATGCCCACCGTAAGAATACCCATCTCTTTGGCTTGTTGAGCAATGATTGGTGCGGCTCCAGTTCCGGTACCTCCTCCCATACCGGCGGTAATAAATACCATTTTGGTATTGGTATTAAGCATGCTCTTTAGATCTTCAAAACTCTCTAAAGCGGCTTGCTCTCCTATTTCTGGATTAGCACCTGCTCCTAACCCCTCGGTTAGGTTTACTCCTAATTGTAATTTAATAGGAACCGGACTATTTTCTAGTGCCTGCGCATCGGTATTGCACACTACAAAATCTACTCCTTTTATTCCTTGTTCAAACATATGATTAATGGCGTTTGAACCGCCGCCACCAACGCCAATCACTTTGATTACGTTAGATTGATTTTTGGGTAAATCAAATGAAATGTCGAATTCTGTGCTGCTCATAATTCTATATTTTGGGTGTTATGCTTCGCTTGTCTATTTTATTCTACTTTGTCTAAAAAATCTTTTAAGGTGTCAAACCATTTCTCGAAAATACTTTTACGAGCTACGTTGCTAGCTTTCACCTCTTTTTCTTGTTCTTCTTGATTGGTCTGCTCTAATTGTTCACCATCAACTTGCTCTTCCGTTATTGAATCACTCTCTATATCACCGGTGTTTTCACTCTTAACACTTCTAACACCTTGATGATTCTCCGCATGTTTACGGCGCAGTTCGGCTTCTAATCGCTCTTGTTTTTCTTGCTGTTTACGCTCTAAACTATTTAAAACTAGGCCTACAGCCGTGGCGTACATTGGGCTAGTGGTCTCTTTATTGCTATCGCCTGCAAGGTGCTCGTTGGGGTACCCTATACGGGTATCCATACCGGTTACATATTCAACCAATTGCTTTAAGTGCTTCAATTGTGCGCCTCCACCGGTAATAACTATACCTGCAATAAGTTTTTTCTTTTGTTCTTCGTGACCGTAATTTTTTATCTCTAAATAAATCTGTTCAATGATTTCAACCGCCCGGTAATGAATGATTTTTGATAAATTTTTTAAAGATATTTCTTTGGGTTCTCTTCCGCGTAAGCCAGGAATAGATACAATTTCATTTTCTTTATTTTCTCCAGGCCAAGCTGAACCAAATTTCACCTTAAGGAGCTCTGCTTGCTTTTCAATAATGCTGCACCCCTCTTTAATATCTTCGGTAATTACATTTCCTCCAAATGGGATAACCGCGGTGTGACGTATAATCCCATCTTTAAAAATAGCTAGGTCAGAGGTTCCTCCTCCTATATCGACCAAAGCTACGCCGGCTTCTTTCTCTTCTTGACTTAATACCGCTTTTGCGGATGCTAATGGTTCTAAGGTTACGCCTTCTAGCTCTAAACCAGAGCTTTTAATACAACGACCTATGTTTCTAATAGATGAGATCTGACCTACTACCACATGAAAATTGGCCTCTAATCTACCACCATACATACCGATTGGCTCGGTTATTTCGCCCTGACCGTCTATTTTATATTCCTGGGGCAAAACATGAATAATCTCCTCACCTGGTAACATAACTAATTTATGTACCTGGTTACATAAAGTTTCTATGTCCTGAGCACCTATTACTTCTTCTGCATTCTCACGAGTAATATAATCGCTGTGCTGTAAACTTCTAATGTGTTGTCCGGCAATACCAACTACCACATCTTTCACTTCAATTCCTGCATCAGCAACCGCTTGCTCTACGGCATGTTGTATAGATTGTATGGTCTGGGTAATATTATTTACCACGCCACGATGAACTCCTAAACTTTTAGATTTACCAACACCTAAAACTTCGGTTTTACCGTATTCATTATACCGACCAATCATAGCTACAATTTTGGTTGTACCTATGTCTAGCCCTACTGCGATTTCTTGCTCATTTACTTCCATAACCAGTTTCTATACCTTTTTGGTAGCAACTACTTGCTGTTTGTAATTTAATTTTATGCTCTCGTACTGCTCCAACTTTTTATCTATAAATGCGGTTTTATAAAACGCTTTAAATTTTCTTAATTTCGCTGCTAGCGCTGTACTATCTCCTAATATAGTTTCAAAATCATAGCCACGCACGTAAAATCGAATCTCTTTTTTTTTATCTACTTCTATCGATACAACCTGCTGTTTTAAAAAGCTATCTTGGCTAATTTCTTTCAATAATCCCCGCACATAAGCTAAATCTTTTTGCCCAGAATACTTTAGCATGGGCACTCTAGCCGTGTGATTTTTTGATAATGGCATCTTATTAGCGTCTTCATCGATATAAAATGATGCGTTACCATACACTCTAGCTAGCGGTTTTTTTTGTTGCACCTCAACAATAACCTGCCCACTTACAGTAAGATACACCTCTGCATTTTTAACCAATGCATGTTCGTCTATATGTTTTTCTAAAACTTTCAAATCTAAACTATCTTTAGGTATTTTATCAATAGTTTTTTCATTTTGTAAAACAATTTTTTTTATCTCTGTGACGCTGATAAACTTCTCGCTATCCTGAACAAAAATAACCTGCAATGCATCAAGTTTTCTAGCATGGTTACGCTGCTGTGTAAATCCGTACAGGAACACAATCAAACTCAATAATGCAAAGCCTTTTATGTAATTCCAATTAATTTTCACGTTTTAACGCTTTTTTAATTTTTTCGGCTTCTAGCCCTATATCTCCTGCTCCTAATAATACAACCACCTCGGCATCCGACTGGAGCACTTCAGCAACTAAATCGGTTTTTTGAATGCATTTTTTTTGCACATTTTCTATACCCGACAGCAGCATCTCACTGTTAACTCCAGGGATAGCTTGCTCGCGTGCAGGGTAAATGGGCAATAATATTACTTCATCAAAAGCTGCTAAACTTTGCTGAAATTCTAAAGCAAAGTCTTGTGTTCTAGAATACAAATGCGGCTGAAAAACAGCTAAACATTTTTTATTAGGATACATCTCGCTAACCGCCTGGTGCATCGCCTTAATTTCTTGAGGATGATGCGCATAATCCTCTATTAACACGCGGGGTTTTTGGACAATGAATGCTAAATCTCCTTTTGATTCCTTTAAAGCTTCTTAGTGCGGGTGCCATATGCTTAGGCGCTACCCCAAAATGCAAAGCCATTGCCATGGCTAGTGCAGCATTTAATAAATTATGCCTACCAGGCAAAGCAAACTCAAGCTCCCGTAAAACACCATTGGGCGTCTTAAAATCAAAAACATACTTGCCTTCACGCACGGTATATTGAAGAATTTGGTAAGCACAAGTAGCCGAAAACCCCACCGGCTGCCCCGGGATTGCTAATCCTTCTATTTTAAAACAATTTTCAGGCTGCTCTATCTTAGAAATAAATGCGCGGTAACTAACCTCTAATGACGCTTTATTTTTATAAATATCTAAATGATCAGCATCTAAGCTTGTGATGCCAGCGATACTCGGACTTAGATGCATAAATGAGCGATCAAATTCATCGGCTTCAACCACAACTGCCTCGTTGCCATCGCTTAAATAATTGGTATGATAATTTTCGGTAATACCACCTAAAAAAGCAGTCAAACGAACCTCAGCTACTTTTAGAATGTGTGCCAATATACTAGTTGTAGTGGTTTTACCATGGGTGCCAGCAACTGCCAAAGTAAAATGATTTTTTGTAATCTCGCCTAAAAGTTGAGCCCGTTTTAGTATGGGAAATTGGTTGGCCTCGGCATAGGAGAATACGATGTTCGTTTTAGCCACCGCTGGCGTAAACACAACTAATGTATTGGTTTTACCTAAACTTTGTAATAGACTTAAGCCAGCCTCTTCATGGTAAACCACTTGAGCACCTTCTTGCTCTAGCTCTTGGGTAAGTTGAGTACGGGTACTATCATAGCCATAAACTTTATATTTACCACCGGCATAATAACGCGCCAGGGCGCTCATTCCTATGCCGCCTATACCTAAAAAATAAAGGTTTTCTATGTTACGAAAGTTCACCATACTTTTTCTGTATTAATTGTTCAATCTCATCCACTATCTGTGCGGCTGCATTTGGTTTTGCTAATAGCTTAAAATTAAAACTCAATTCACTTTGCTTTTGTTCATCTTTTACCAAATGAGAAAGAACTTCTTGAAATTTAACCTCTAAATCTTTCTCATTAATATACAATGCAGCTTTTTGTTGCGCCACTGCCTGCGCATTTTTGGTTTGATGATCTTCTGCCACATTAGGTGAGGGTATAAACAGCGTAGGTTTACCTACCACACTTAATTCACTAACAGCACCGGCACCTGCGCGAGAGACAATAAAATCTGCTACAGCATAAGCTATATTCATTTCTTCTATAAAAGGTACTACCAGCACGCTTTGGCTAGCTAAATGCTTATATTTTTCAAAATATAATTTACCGGTTTGCCAAAGTACTTGTAAGCCTAATTGCTTCAGCCATTCTATACTTTTAGCAATTTCCTGGTTTATGCGTTTTGACCCTAGACTACCGCCCAAAACAAGGAGCACTGGCTGTTGCAGATTTAATCCTAGTTTAACCAAAGCTTCTGATCTTGAAACACTAGCACAAGTAATTTCTCTTTACGGATTGGGTTTCCGGTATAAACAATTTTAGATACAGGAAAATACCGCTGCATATCAGGATAAGCCACACAAATTTTATCTACAGATTTTCCTAGCCATTTATTGGTAATACCAGCGTAAGAGTTTTGCTCTTGGATTAAGCTGGGTACTTGCATTATACTGGCCATTTTTAACAAGGGTCCGCTTGCAAATCCTCCCGTGCCAATGGCAACGTGCGGCTTAAAAGTTTTTAAAATTTTTCTAGAAGTCGATAAACTACTTAATAATTTAAACGGAAAACTTAAGTTGTCTAAGCTCAGTTTTCGCTGTATACCGCTAATCCATAATCCTTTAATGGCGTATCCTGCTTGTGGTACTTTTTGCATTTCCATTTTATCCTTGGCGCCTACAAATAAAAATTCGGCTTCGGGATAACGGTCTTGAAGCTCATTCGCAATGGCAATGGCGGGATAAATATGTCCGCCTGTACCTCCTCCTGACAATATGATTCTTAATGGCTTCATAAGGTTTCACTTAGTATTTCTAATGGGTTCTCTTCTTGCTTATATCTTGCTGTGCTATCATCTTCTTGATCTTGATTATCGGTGTTATTTCTTAACGATTCGCGTTTTGCACATACGCTTTGCACCATACCTAAAGCCACACAAGTCATCCATATAGAAGATCCCCCACTACTAATCAAAGGTAAGGTTTGCCCCGTTTACTGGAAATAACTCGGTAGCCACACCCATATTAATCAAAGCTTGAAAAACAATAGGTAACCCGACACCAATTATCAATAATTTACCAAAATATTAGGTGCTTTTATAGCCACTACTACTAATCTAAACAAAATAAGTAAATAAGCGAATAGCACCAGAAATCCGCCTACGAGCCCCATCTCTTCAACAATAATCGCATAAATAAAATCTGATGACGACTGTGGCAAGAAATTTCGCTGTACACTTTTACCTACACCTACACCCAAAACACCTCCCCTTGCAATGGCTATTTTTGCTTTTTCAACTTGGTAAACTTCTTTGTCATCTGCACTAGCAAAATTTTCAACCCGACTAATCCACGTATCTACTCGGTTAGGGAACAAGCCTGGAAAGGCTTTGGCAGATAACATAAAAATACTTAAAACAACTATGCCGGCTAATAAAATAACTCCGACGTATTTTAATGGGTAACCTCCCACCACCACCAGCATAAGTACCATAGCAAATAAAATGGCGGTCGTACTAAAATTGGCTGGTAAAATAAGTACCAAAACAGCAGCTACCGGAAGCCATAAATGTATCATACTCGATTTAAAAGTGATTTCTTTATCGGCTATTTTAGATAATAACGCGCTACAAAAACCATTAAGATAACCGCTGCAGCCGTAGAAGTCTGAAAGGTTTTATTGATTAACGGAATTTTGATCCATCTACTTGCATTGGCACCATCAATGGTAGTTCCTTGAAAGAGCGTATAAACCAGTAGAATAACAACTAAAGGCAAGGCTAGTACCGACAAGCCTTTAAAGTAATTGTATGGAATTTTACTCACCGCAAATATCAAGAAAAAACCAATAAGCAAGTGAGCGAGATGGTTTAATAAAAAGCTTAAAGTATTTCCATTGCCATAGATATAGGCCAAAATTACTACTTGCACTATAGACAGGAATAAAGGAGAACAATCTAATAACACCACAACAGCCCATATTAGCTTATCACCTTTTAAAAGGTGAAAGAAATGAAATTGCCCTATGTTACTTTCTTTAGCGCTCACTTTTATTTTAATTTTAATACTGCTTCTTTAAACTGATTCCCTCGGTCTTCATAATTTTTAAAAAGATCAAAACTAGCACAAGCTGGCGATAACAAAAACCGTATCTCCAGGATTTGCCAAATTGAAAGCTTGGTCTACAGCTTCTTGCATATCTGTGGTTTCAACTATAGTATCTACACAGTTGTTAAACGAGTTTATTATCTTTTGGTTATCTACCCCCAAGCAAACAATCGCTTTTACCTTTTCGTTCACTAGCGGCAGTAATTCTGTATAGTCGTTGCCTTTGTCTACGCCCCCTACTATCCAGATCGTATCGGCCTTAACACTATCTAATGCATAATAGGTGGCATTGATGTTAGTTGCCTTAGAATCGTTGATATAGGTTACTTTATTTTTATTAATCACACGCTCTAACCTGTGCTCTACTCCGTGAAAACGCTGTAAACTTTCTTTAATCGTTTGTTTTCTTATTTTTAGAAGTTGTGCAACGGCAGAGGCTGCCATCGCATTTTTTGTATTGTGCATTCCTTTTAAGGCGATATCATCTTGAGCCATAGTAAAATGTGATTCGTTTATTTTGATATGAAGCTCATCGTCTTTTAAAAAAGCTCCATTACCCGATAGCTCCTTAGAACTTAAAGGGATTTTTATAGATTTAATTTCGTGCTGAGACAACCATTTATTAATCACGGGGTCATCGGCGTCATAAATAAAATAATCCTGTTGGGTTTGATTTTTTACAATGCGAAACTTAGCGGCGATATAAGCTTCAAATTGATTGTGATAGCGATCGAGGTGATCGGGAGTAATATTGGTTAATACAGCAATATGGGGCTTAAAAGTCTCTATCCCGTCAAGCTGAAAGCTACTCAATTCTAACACATAACAATTATTACTTTTACGGGCTACATTCTTGGCAAAACTATCGCCAATATTCCCTGCAAGAACAGCATCTAAACCAGCATTTTGTAAGATGTAATGAATCCATGAAGTAACGGTGGTTTTACCATTACTTCCTGTTATACCAATAAGCATGGCGTGCGTATGCAGACTAGCAAACTCAATCTCTGAAATCACCTTAATATTAGCCTCCTTTAATTGTATTACAACAGGAGCATCATCAGGAATTCCCGGACTTTTCATCACCAGATCGGCTTTAAGCAAGCGTTCTATACTGTGCTGGTCTTCTTCAAATTCAATACCTTCTTGTTGTAAAACTTGCTTATAGCGCATTTCAATGGTCTGCAAACTAGACACAAAAACTTCATACTCCTCTTTTTTCCCTAAAAGAGCAGCTCCCAATCCGCTTTCTCCAGCACCCAATATAACGAGTCTCTTTTTGCATTATCTAATCTTTAAGGTTACAATGGTTAAAATGGCTAAAAATATACCTACCACCCAGAAACGAACTACAATTTTACTTTCGTGGATTCCTTTCTTTTGATAGTGGTGATGCAAGGGTGACATCAAGAAAATTCGTCTCCCTACTCCTGTTTTTTTCTTGGTGTATTTAAACCAAGCTACCTGTAATACTACCGAGAGATTTTCATAAGAAAAATTCCGCACAATAGAGGTATTAATAATTCCTTACGCGTGGCAATGGCCAAAACAGCTATAACCCCTCCAATGGTTAAACTTCCGGTATCACCCATAAAGACCTGAGCCGGATAAGTATTGTACCATAAAAAACCAACCAACGCTCCAGCAAAAGCAGTTATAAAAATGGTCATTTCGCCCGATCTAGGAATGTTCATTACATCTAAATATTCCGAGAAAATAACGTTACCCGATACCCAAGCAAAAATCCCAAT
>CATQIB010000011.1 GCA_958296185.1 uncultured Mesonia sp. | reverse complement strand
TTTCCAAATTTAGGTCCAAGGGTTTTTAAAATTAGGTTTAATTTTTTTAACCAATATTCCCGAAGTGTCATCAATCAATTCAATCTCTTTTACATTTACCTCAGATTTGATCAGGTCTTCTACCGCCAATATTTCTTCTCTAACGCTCTCGTCTAATACAGGAATCATCACGCGTTGAAGTGGCTGCCTTACCTTTATCATTTCTTTCTTTCTTAATGATAACACCAAACTAGAAATTACTTGTGCTTTTTTCATTCTATTTTCAAGTGCCTGATTAATCATACTCGCATCAGACGCTGGAAATGTGCTTAAATGTACACTTTCTGGCGTATCTGCTAGTGAAACCGCTGTTAAATCTTTGTAAAGTCTGTCCATATAAAATGGCGCTATCGGTGCCGCTATTTGGGCCACTTTTAACAAACAAGTATATAAAGTTTGGTAAGCCGATATTTTATCTTCTTGGTATTGACCTTTCCAGAATCTTCTTCGGCACAGACGCACGTACCAGTTACTTAAATTTTCTTGTACAAAATCTGAAATTGCGCGAGCAGCCTTGGTAGGCTCATAACTAGCATAATAAGTATCTACATTTTTGATTAAGCTATTAAGCTCAGACAATATCCAACGATCAATTTCGGGTCTTTTGGCTAGAGGAACCTCCTCTTCTTTATAGGTAAACCCGTCTATATTAGCATAAAGCGCGAAAAAAGAATAGGTGTTGTACAAGGTTCCAAAAAACTTACGACGCACCTCTGCAATACCTTCGAGGTCAAATTTTAAATTATCCCAAGGGTTGGCATTGCTTATCATATACCATCGCGTGGCATCTGGACCATAGGTAGATAAAGTCTCAAAGGGGTCGGCAGCATTGCCTAATCGCTTAGACATTTTTTGTCCGTGTTTATCTAATACCAAACCATTTGACACCACATTTTTATAGGCTACATCATCAAAAACCATGGTAGCGATGGCGTGCAAGGTATAAAACCAACCTCGGGTTTGATCTACCCCTTCGGCAATAAAATCGGCTTTTCTTAGTGTTGCTTCGGTGGCTTGCTTATTTTCGAACGGGTAATGCCATTGGGCATACGGCATAGCTCCAGAATCAAACCAAACATCTATCAGGTCGGCTTCGCGTTTCATTGGCTTACCACTAGCCGAAACCAGTACAATTTTATCGACCACATTTTTATGTAAATCGACTTGATCGTAATTAGCATCGCTCATATCGCCTACCACAAAATCTTCAAAGACATCTTTTTCCATAAAACCAGCTTCTACCGAGCGTTTCATTTCGGCTTTCAACTCTTCTATAGAACCAATAATAATCTCCTCTCTCTTATCTTCTGTACGCCAAATAGGTAGTGGGATACCCCAATATCTCGATCGCGATAAATTCCAATCATTGGCATTGGCTAACCAGTTACCAAACCTACCCTCACCGGTCGAGGCGGGCTTCCAATTTATGGTAGTATTCAATTGGTGCATACGATCTTTTACCTCGGTTACCTTTATAAACCAAGAATCTAGAGGGTAATATAATATAGGTTTATCTGTACGCCAGCAATTTGGATAACTGTGTACATACTTTTCTACCTTAAAGGCTTTATTTTCTTCTTTTAACTTAATGGCTATTTCAACATCAACTGACTTGTCGGGGGCTTCTTCGGGGATGTAGTATTCATTTTTTACATACTTCCCTGCCAATTCTCCCATCTCGGGTCTAAATTTACCCTGCAAATCTACCAACGGCACCAAATTCTCTTGCTCATCTAACACCAACATAGGAGGCACAGGCGGATTAGCTTGTTTGGCCACCAGCGCATCATCTGCTCCAAAAGTGGGTGCGGTATGTACAATACCTGTACCGTCTTCTGTGGTTACAAAATCACCTGCAATAATTCTAAATGCATTTTCTGGAGTTTCATAGGGTTGTGCATAGGGCAGCAATTGCTCATAACGAATACCTACTAAATCTTTACCCAGGTAAGTATTGGTTATTAAATAAGGTATTTTCTTATCTCCTTGTTGAAAATTAGCCAAAGCTTCCTCATCTTCAACGCCAACATATTTTTTATCAAATTGCTTATTCACCAAATTCTTGGCAACTACTAAACTAATTGGCTCAAATGTATATTGATTATAGGTTTTAACCACTACATACTCAATTTTTGGACCTACTGTAAGTGCGGTGTTACTTGGGAGTGTCCAAGGAGTGGTAGTCCAAGCTATAAAGTACAGGTTTTCATAGTTGGCTAAATCGGCAGGAAGACTGCTTGCTATAGCTTTAAACTGTGCCGTTACCGTGGTGTCGGTAACATCCTGATAGGTGCCAGGTTGATTTAGCTCGTGTGAGCTTAAGCCTGTTCCTGCTTTTGGTGAGTAAGGTTGAATGGTGTAGCCTTTGTATATAAGTCCTTTTTTGTAAATTTCAGACAGTAACCACCAAACGGTTTCCATGTATTTAGGCTTATAAGTAATATAAGGATCATCCATATTTACCCAATAGCCCATCTCTTCGGTAAGTTTTGACCAAACATCGGTATAGCGCATCACGGCATTTTTACAGGCTTGGTTATATTCTTCTACAGAAATTTTAGAACCTATATCTTCTTTGGTGATACCCAATTCTTTTTCTACCCCTAACTCTACGGGCAAACCATGAGTATCCCAACCGGCTTTGCGATTTACTTGAAAACCTTTTTGAGTTTTATATCGGCAAAATATATCTTTAATACTTCGCGCCATAACGTGATGAATCCCTGGTAAACCATTGGCAGAGGGCGGACCTTCAAAAAAAACAAAAGGCCGATTACCTTCTCTGGTACTTACACTTTTTTCAAAAATTTGATTTTCTTTCCAATAGCTCAGTATCTCTTGTGCTACTACTGGTAAATCCAGTTGCTTGTATTCGGTAAAATTTTTACTCATGGCGCTGTCTTTCAAAATAAATTGCGAAATTAAGGATTTTTGTTTAACCTGATAATGAACAAGCTAAAAATATGAAGTGGCTTGACTATAAGATTGTACGGCTTTGACTTTATTGGGGTAACTAATTCCGTCAAGGAAAAAATGCCCAAACCAACAAAAATAAGCTTGAATTGAGCATTAAAGTTATGGCGATATTATACTATATTTGTAGTCTAAAATTGTAACAAACTATGTCATTTTCAGATTTATTCGATTCAGGTTCACATAGCAGAAACATTAGCCATTTTGCTTCTATTGTACGTTTAGCCGCTGTAGAACGGTGAAATAAACGATGAAGAAAAAGCGGTTTTAAAGCGTTTGGCTAGAAAACTTGATGTAAACGAAGAAGAATATAAGCTTATCTTAAAAAACCCTGAAAACATCCCTTTTACAGCTCCTAATACCAAGATTAAACGTTTAGAACGTTTGTACGATTTACTCACCTTGGTTTTTGCTGATCACGAAATGGATGAACAAGAAGCTTTTATGATGAAACGCTATGGTATCGCCTTAGGTTTTTCTTCAGAAGACTCCAAAGCCATCATCAAGCGATCTATCGCTATTTTAGGCGGCAAGTTATCTTTTGATGACTACCTTTATCTATTAGAAAGAGAATAAAGTAGGACTCCTACTTTATTCTGCTTTTTGCATAAATTCTTCTGCTTTATTCACCATTTCTTCGCTTCCACAAAAGAAAGGTACTCTTTCGTGCAAACTCTCTGGTTGTATATCTAAGATTCGCGTAAAACCATCACTTGCTTTACCTCCTGCTTGTTCGGCTATAAAAGCCATAGGATTACACTCATATAGCAATCTTAATTTACCCTTTGTTGCCTTTTTACTCTTAGGATAAATATAAATACCACCTTTAATCATATTCCGATGAAAATCTGAAACCAAAGAGCCTATGTAACGAGCAGTATAAGGCCTATCTCCTTCTTCTGCTTGACAGTATTTTATATAATCTTTTACCCCTTGAGGAAATTGTGCGTAATTCCCCTCATTCACCGAGTAAATATTTCCTGTTTTAGGAAAGCGCATATTAGGATGCGACAAATAATAAGTACCTATAGCCGGATTCAAAGTAAAGCCGTTCACCCCGTGCCCTGTGGTGTACACAAGCATTGTAGAAGTACCATAAACAATATATCCTGCAGCTACTTGTTGATTACCTGGTTGTAAAAAATCTTCTTTCGTTACCGGTTGTCCCATTGGGGTAACCCTGCGATACACAGAAAATATGGTACCTACAGATACGTTTACATCAATATTTGAACTTCCGTCAAGCGGATCCATTAACAATACATATTTATTATTGTTGTCTTTATTCTGACCTTGAATGGTAATAAAATCATCGTTTTCTTCAGAAGCAATACCACAAACTATCTCCCTATTGGTAATGGTTTGTATAAATTTCTCATTGGCATAAACATCTAGTTTTTGCTGTTGCTCACCCTGAATATTGGTTTCTCCAGCTGCCCCAGTAATGTCTACCAGACCCGCTTTATTCACCTCGTGATTAACCACCTTTGCCGCTAGGCGAATTGCATTTATTAATCGAGATAATTCTCCCGATGAGTACTTGAACTCAGCCTGGTTTTCAATTATGAACTCCCCCAGGGTTTGGTTTTTTCTTACCATTTTGTTGACTTTATGTCGCAAAAATAGAAAAAAGACTTTGTAATCGCTATTTTTGTGTAAATCAAAATAAAAACTATGGAAACAAGCATAAGAAGAGCAACCAAAGAAGATATGGGAAGTGTACTCCGATTAATCAATGAATTAGCGGCTCACGAAAAGAAACCGAATGCAGTAATTTTAACCGAAGAGCAATTAAAGAATGATGGTTTTGGCGATCAAAAAATGTTTACCTGTTTTTTAGCTGAGGCCGATGACCAAGTGGTTGGTATGGCTTTAGTGTACTATAGATACTCTACCTGGAAAGGAAAAACCGTACACCTAGAAGACCTTATTGTAAATGAAAATTATCGTGGTAAAGGTATTGGTATGCTATTGTATAAACAAGTGATGCGTTTTGCACTAGACCAAGGCGTAAAACGAGTAGAATGGGTAGTGGGCGATTACAATACCAATGCGCTTGAATTTTACAAAAGTACAGGAGCTAGCATAATGACAGAATGGAATACCGTACAATTTGACGAAAAATCTATCAAAAACTTCTTAGCAAAATGATCATATTTAAGTTTGGCGGCGCCTCTGTAAAGGAGGCGGCTGGCGTCAAAAATATGGTTGAAATACTCAAAAAAACCGGCACTAAGGATAAACTGATTGTGGTTTCGGCTATGGGTAAAACTACCAATGCCTTAGAATTGGTAATTCACAATTATTTTGAGTTGAATAAAATCGATTTAACTGAGGTTAAAAATTTTCACGCTCAGATTGCTCAGAATTTGTTTACCGACACAAGCCACCCAATTTTTGCCGCCTTAAACCAATACTGGCAGGAGTTGACGAATTTTCTTGAGCAAAATCAATCTCAAGATTACGATTTTGTTTATGATCAAGTTATCGGTTTTGGTGAGCTAACTAGTACCGCCATAATAAGCGCTTACCTTAATTCAGAAGAAATAAAAAATACTTGGATAGACGCTCGTAAACTTATTAAAACCGATACAACTTACCGCGACGCTCAAGTGAATTGGGAAATCACACAAAAAAATATCAACCATCACATCAAACCCAACGAGTTATTTATAACTCAGGGGTTTATCGCATCGACTACCAATAATTGTACTACCACCTTGGGCCGAGAAGGAAGTGATTATTCTGCTGCCATTTTTGCTTATTGTCTAAATGCTAAAGAGGTAAGTATTTGGAAAGATGTTAGCGGTGTTTACAATGCAGATCCTCGTATTTTTAAAGACACCATACAATTGAACCAAATCAATTACAACGAAGCTATAGAGTTAGCTTTTTACGGGGCTTCTGTGATACACCCTAAAACTATCCAGCCGCTTCAAAAAAAAGAGATTCCTTTAATGGTGCGCTCATTTTATGATGTAAGCTTACCAGGAACAAAGGTTAGTAACGGTCCTAAAATTGTACCTCAAGTACCCTGTTTTATTGTAAAAGATGACCTCATTTTACTATCCATTGCCACCAAAGACTTTTCATTCTTTGTAGAGCAAAATATGAGTGAGGTCTTTGCTTTATTTCACGCTTTTCAAACCAAAGTAGATCTTATTCAAAACTCAGCCATTAGCTTTTCGGTAGTGGTAGATAACAAATTTAAAAAGTTTGATTTGTTAATCGAAAATCTGCAAAAACGATTCAGGGTAAGTTTTAATAAAGGTGTTAAATTATATACCTTGCGCCACGCTACGTCAGAGGCAATAAAAGCAACCGAAAAAGATAAGGTGGTTCTTCTAAAACAAGTGACAAGAGAAACGGCTCAATTGGTTGTTCACGAAAATTTATAACTTAGCAAGTGATTATTCATTTATATTTGCTTTAAACTTATAGCACATGGGATTTGTTACCGCAAAAGAAGTTGCCAATGGCCTTAATCTAAAAAGATTTGGCGTTTTAGGTACAGCTATAGGGGCTGGGGTAATGAAAATTACCAAAATTAATAAGCTAAATAAAATTTACGACGATCGTTCGCATCTCGACGGGTTCGACTTTTTAGATTCTAGCCTAAAGCATCTAGAAATCGATTTTGAAATTCCTGAAAAAGATTTAAAAAGAATCCCAAAAACAGGTCCGTTTATAAGCATTTCAAATCACCCGCTTGGCGGTATAGATGGTATGATTTTGCTACACACCTTTATACAAAAACGAGACGATTATAAGGTTATTGCTAATTTTTTATTGCATCGGTTAAAGCCTTTGAAGCCATACATTATGCCTGTAAATCCTTTTGAAACACGCAAAGACATCAAATCAAGTCTTAGCGGTTTAAAAGAAGCCATACAGCATTTAAAAGACGGTAACTGTCTAGGTATTTTTCCCGCTGGTGAGGTAAGCACTCAAAAAGAAGAAAACTCTATAGTAGACAGAGAATGGCTACCAGAGGCAATGAAATTAATTCAGAAATCTGGCGTACCTGTAGTTCCTGTTTATTTTCACGCCAAAAACAGTGCAAGTTTTTACCGCCTATCTAAATTAAACGATAGCCTTAGAACAGCAAAATTACCAAGTGAAATGCTGAGTCAAAAACACCGAAAAATAAAAGTTCGCATTGGTAATCCTATTAGTGTAGAACAACAACAAGCCTACTCTAACTTAGAAGATTTCACCATCTTTCTGCGCAAGAAAACCTATATGCTTTCCAGTGCGTTTGATGACAAAAGGAGTTTATTAAAAAACATCCCCAAACAAATAAAATTTCCTGCCCGAGCTCCCAAAGCAATCGCTAAAGAAACCTCAGAGGTGTTAATGCAAAAAGAAATTAACTTTTGCCAAGAAAACGAAAAGCGTTTGCTAATTAGTAAAAATTATGAAGTATTTCTTGCCGAAAGAAAAGACATTCCCAATATCGTAAAAGAAATTGGCCGCTTACGCGAAATCACATTTAGAGCCATTGGCGAGGGCACAAATAAATCGACAGATTTAGATGAGTTTGACGACTACTACCATCATCTTTTCTTGTATGACAACGAAACCCATAAAATTGTAGGTGCTTATAGAATGGGTTTTGGTGCTCAAATTTTCCCTAAGCATGGAATAAATGGCTTTTATCTGCAGCAACTTTTTCGCTTTGAGCCAGAACTACATAAAATGATGAGCGAATCTATAGAGATGGGCCGCGCTTTTATCGTCAAAGAGTACCAACAAAAACCTATGCCGCTTTTCTTACTTTGGAAAGGGATAGTGCACTGTACATTACGATTTCCCGAACACAAATACCTTATTGGCGGAGTAAGTATCAGTAATAAATTTTCGGACTTCTCAAAATCGATGATGATTGAGTTTATGAAATCACACTATTATGATCCCTATGTGGCTCAATATATTCGGCCTAAGAAGGAGTATAAAGTGAAATTAAAAGACGCCGATAAGGACTTTGTTTTTGATGCCAGTCAAGCTGATTTAAACAAGTTTGACAAGCTAATTGATGAACTCGAACCCGATAGTTTACGTATGCCGGTACTCATAAAAAAATACATCAAACAGAATGCACGTGTTGCCGCTTTTAACGTTGATCCTTTATTCAATAATTCGGTAGATGGGCTGATGTACATTCGTATTGCCGATTTACCAGAGAGCACCGTAAAACCAGTAATGGAAGAATTGCAACTAGAACTTGAACAAAAAATAAATAAAGATCAAAATGAGCCTATTTAATAAATTGCTTGGCAATGCCAGTTAGATAGATACCAATACTCTAACAGCAAAACACCAACAATTACTAGTTGGCAATGAAGTGGTTGAACTAGGCTTCAAACTTGTGCGTGACACTTTTATATTTACAGATAAGCGCTTGATTTTAATAGATATTCAAGGTTTAACCGGTAGCAAAAGAGAATATTTAAGTATCCCCTACAAAAGCATCTCTCGGTTTTCGATTGAAACTGCGGGTACTTTCGATTTGGATGCAGAACTCAAAATCTGGATTTCTAGCGAACAACAAGCTTCTATAAGTAAACAATTCAACAAGAAAATAGATATTTATAAGGTACAGCAGTTTTTGGCAAGCAAATTTTTTTAACATGCTTTAACTTATTTGTTAAAGCCTTGTTATTTAAATAAATATTAATACAATTACGTGCGTTTCTTGCTACATTTAAATAAAAAAAAGAAATGAAACAAGAAAAAGTTTTAGTAGCAGGAGCTAACGGAAAAACAGGAAGAGAGATTGTTGCTTTATTAAAAAATCATCAAGATTATTCGCCCATTGCATTAATAAGAAAGCAAGAACAACAAGCATTTTTTGATGGTATGCAGGTGGAAACCCGTTTAGGAGATTTAGAAGGCGATCTAGAACCAGCCGTACAAGAAATAGATCGGGTTATTTTTGCAGCCGGTTCTGGAAGCAATACAGGAAAAGATAAGACAACAGCAGTAGATCAAAATGGCGCCATAAATCTTATCGATAGAGCTAAAGCCGCGGGAGTAAGAAAATTCGTGATGTTAAGCTCTATGGGTGCCGATAATCCAGAACAAAATAAAGAGCTAGAACATTATCTTAATGCAAAGCAAAAGGCTGATGAGCATCTACAAGCTAGCTTCTTAGAATATACCATTGTAAGACCAGGAGCACTTACCGATGCTGAGAAAACCAATAAAATTAAGGCGGAAAAGAAATTAAACCAATACGGCGAAATTTCACGAAAAGACGTGGCGCAAGTTTTAGTGGACAGCTTGCCTCCTAATATGCTAAAAAATAAAACCTTTGAAATTCTAAACGGAGAATTAGCGACTCCATTAGCCTTAGAACAAGTTGATTACGCTTAAAAAAAGCATTAAGTTTAATATTATTGTAAAAGCAGTCTTAAACCAGACTGCTTTTACTTTTTTATATTTTCTTCGTATAGAGCTATCCATTCATTCACTGTAATTTTTTGTGTCAACTCTGCGATTAAACCAAATGGAATCTGCTTTAGCTTTTTAAATCGTATGCAACTTTTACCCATATCTAGTTTAGTTTTTACATACTTGCCATACTCACCAACAAACCAGTCTTTTAAAGATTCTTTTGCATAAATCCCAGAATGATAGAGGTTGATGGAGTTTTTTTGTGAAGCGAAACTTAGAAAAGGAAGCGGTTCTTTTGGATTACAATGTTACCCATCTGGATAAATGCTGTGCGGCACATAATATCCTATCATACCATATTGCATACCTTCCTCAAAGCCCTTTGGTAAATTATCATTAATTACCTGCCGAAGTTTTTTTAAGGCTTCATGCCTCTCTTCAGGGGCTTTTTTTATATAAGCCTCTGGTGTTTCTGCCTTAGTGCCCATAATTATCTATTATAAATTTTTATCCTAATTCTTTTGTTAAAAATTGGCTATTATTTTATTCGCTATAACTTGTGCCAGTTTAAGCTTGCTTTCAAGTGTCCAGCCTGCGATATGCGGACTCAATAAAACTTGATCTGCTTGGATAAGGTATTGAAAAGCTTCGGGCAGCTGTTCCTCTTCATTGAAAAAATTTTCGAAAGAAGATTTTTCATATTCTAATACATCTAAACCTGCTCCTAGAATTTTTCCCGATTTTAAGGCCTCGACTAAATCTTCTGTAACTACAGATTTACCCCTTGCGGTATTTATCAACCAAAACGGATTCTGAAATTTCTGAATAAATGCAGCATCAACCATATTTTTTGTACTAGCGGTTAACGGGGTGTGCAAACTTAGAACCTGAGCTTTACTTTGCAATTCCTCTAAACTAACCTCAGCAGCAAACTCGTCTGATAAACCAGATTGGATATCGTAGAAAATCACCTCACAATCAAAACCGCTTAGCTTTTTAGCGAAAGCCTTTCCCATGTTTCCGTAACCAATTATACCCACTGTTTTCCCTTCTAGCTCGATTCCTCTATTGGCTTCTCGTTTCCATATTCCTTGACGCACTTGAACGTCTACTCTATTTAAATGGTTGAATAAACTCAACAACATACCCAAAGCGTGCTCTCCCACCGCGTTTCGATTTCCTTCAGGGGCCGAAAACAACCTAATTCCTTTTTTTTCAGCATAAGCTACATCTATATTTTCTAAGCCAGCTCCTAATCTGCCAATAAATTTTAAATTTTTAGCTTGCTCTAAAAATGCTTCATCAAGACTAAATCTGCTTCGAATAATAATACCATCATATTGCGCAATATTTTCTTGAATACTATGCTTTGGTGAATCATAGTCTTCGTGATTTGTAAAACCATGGGCATTTAATTCGGCAATCAAAATAGGGTGGTTGCGGTCTATGTGTAAAACTTTATACATAATTAATCAAAAAAAGGTTGCGTTATACTGTCTATTATGCGTTGTGGCTTTTGTTTCTTTAAATCTATAAGGCACCAGAGGGTTTTGGCTTGGGCCAATAAAACCATATCTTTTTTAGCATAAATTTCTGTTCGCCTTTCACTTTTTACCCCCTCATAATTAGCTATCCAAGTTTTTAGGTAGATCTCCTCTCCCAAGAAGGCGGGTTTTTTATACTCTATATAATGATTAAGCACAACCCAACCATAATGCTCTTGAATAGTCTTGGGCGCCGTGGCCTTCCAATGTTTCTCGCCAACATCTTGCACCCATTGAAGGTAAGCCACATTATTTACATGGTTCAAACTGTCTATCACATCGCTTTTTACCAGAAGGGTATCATAAAATGGTATGGGTTTCATAGTCTCAATTAGTTTTTAGAGCAGTTTTAAATCCGTAAAGGAAATATTTAAAAGCCTAATATAAGTTTAGCAATACTAAAGTAAATTAAAATACCACAGATGTCATTGCTTGTGGTTATAAAAGGACCGGTTGCCATAGCTGGATCTATACCTTGTTTTTCTAAAATAATGGGCACAAAGGTTCCTATTAATGAAGCTGTAATAATCACCGAAACCAGAGAAATACCCACCGTGAGACCGAACTCGAAATTTAAACCAAGTAGTAGCATTCCGCCACCAATTAGTAAAATGGCTAATACGGCGCCGTTTAATAAACTTAAACCAATTTCTTTTAAAAGCCTGTTCAACAATGAACCTCTTAAACTATTATTGGCCAAGCCTTGCAAAACAATTGCAGATGATTGTACTCCCACGTTACCTGCCATAGCGGCAATTAAGGGCACAAAAAAGAATAACTCGCCATGCTTTTCCATGGCGCTATCAAAAGTACCTAAAACTTCTACACTTATAAATCCGCCTGCCAAGGCTAAAATAAGCCAGGGCAATCGTGCGCGGGTGAGTTGCCAGATGCTACTGCTAGACTCTACATCTTCGGAGATACCAGCCGCCATTTGGTAATCTCGTTCGGCTTCTTCTTTAATAAAATCAACCATATCATCAATGGTGATACGACCTACTAGTTTGCCCATTTCATTTACCACAGGTATAGCTTCTAGGTCATATTTTTGCATAATTCTAGCCACTTCATCACCAGGGGTATGCACACTAACAAAATCTACCTTATCAATATAAACATCACTTATCTGGGCGTCACTAGGTGCGGTTAAAAGATCTTTTAAAGAAAGTCTACCTTTTAGACGATCTTTGTTATCAACCACATAGATGGAGTGTACTCGGGTTACATACTCGGCCTGTTCTCGCATTTCGCTCATACAGCCTGTAACACTCCAGTTTTCGTTGACTTTTACTAACTCTTTAGCCATGAGTCCTCCGGCAGAATCTTCATCATAGCGTAAAAGTTCTACAATATTATCGGCGTGTTCTTCGTCTTGGATGTGACCAATAACCTCTTCTTTTAGATTCTGGTCTAGCTCAGCTACAATATCTGCAGCGTCATCGGTATCCATTTCTTCGAGCTCGCCAGCAATTTCTTCTGCCGTAAGGTTATTTAGGATTTTTTCTCGATCGTCTTCATCGAGTTCCATTAAAACTTCGGCTGTTTTATCAGTATTAAGAATTTTAATCACATAAGTAGCATCATCTAGATCTAACTCTTCTAATATCTCTGCGATATCTGCGTGATGAAGCTCTTCTAGATACAAGCGTAGCTCGGCGCTGTTTTGCGCCTGCACCCACTCTTCTATCCTTGCGATTAATTCTTTACTGATTTGAAACTGCATCTATAGCTATTTTTTGCGTTAATTCTATAAACTCTGTATAATGTAATTGCTCTGGTCTTTTATTAAAGATAGCTTCTTCACGTAAAGTATCTGATAACTGAAAGTTTTTTAGGCTGTTACGCAAGGTTTTTCTTCTCTGCTGAAAGGCTTGCTTTACCACTTTAAACAATAAGCTTTCACTAACGGGTAATTCTTGATTTTCTTTTCGACTCATATGCATGACGCCGCTATCTACTTTGGGTGGCGGATTAAATACCCCTGGAGGCACGGTAAACAGGTATTGCGTCTCATAAAACACTTGTGTTAAAACCGATAAAATACCATACACCTTGCTACCGGGTTTTGCACAAATGCGTTGTGCAACTTCTTTCTGAAACATACCTGAAAATTCGGGTACAAATTGGCGTTGCTCTAATACCTTAAAAACAATTTGAGTAGATATGTTATAAGGAAAATTGCCTGTTATACCCATTTCCTTACCTTGGTTCAAGGTGGCTAAATCGGCTTTTAAAAAGTCTTGCTCGCTAACGCTAAAATTTTGAAGAGGTAAATTGGGGTGATTTAAGCCAAAGCCTGCTTCTAAATAAGCAATAGACTCTCTGTCAATTTCTAATGCCAATACCTTCAAATTGCGCGCTAACAAATGTTTGGTTAAGACCCCTGTTCCTGGGCCAATCTCTACAACCAAGTCATAATTTGCAGCTTCAAGCGTTTGAGCAATCTTTAGGGCTGTTTCTTCACTTTTGAGAAAGTGTTGTCCCAAATGTTTTTTGGCTTTTACCCCCGCATGTTGCGCACGTGATTGCCCTTTTTTTCTATTTGGCTGCTTTTTTTTCATTGTTCATCGATTATGTGGAGCTCGGTGGTAAAGTACACAAATTTATCTTTAAATAGCATTGGGGTTTCGCCAAACGGATTTCTGTTTTTAACACGAAATGATTCTAGTTTTGTTTTGTTTGGTGCGGTATACTGAATTGAGTAGGTATAACCTCCCATCTCTTCTTCTACTAAAACTCGCGTCATTACCGCTTTAGAGAACGTGTCTAAGCTCAGCATTCGCGGCATATAAGTATGCTTAACCCAGTCTACCCAGGCTTCTTGAATATCTTCTTGTATATTAACGGTAATATTGAATATAAACATAGTATTAAAATTATTTAATCAAATCGCCTCTTAGTTTTCTATATTTTTGTCTGGCCTCGTTAAAATATATACTATTTTCATGCTCAAACAACAGTTTTTCGTAATAAGCTTTGGCCTTATTTTTATCTTTTAACTTCAGCTCATAAATTCTTGCTAGCGCATAAAGACTTTCATCTATATAAATACTCTTCTCCGTTAGGTTTAGGATACTTTTATACGTTGCTATGGCCTTTTCATATTTTGACAAATCCTCTAGCAAGCTGGCTTTTTTAAATAACGCATCATCTTCTATTTCTTCACCCACGTGTTCTTGCAAAATCTTTGCTAAAAGCGCTAAGGCTTCATTTGGTTTTTCTTGAAAAGCTAATAAATCGGCTTTAGCGAAACGCTTTAAAGCTGTAAAAGTGGTGTCTAATACTGCATTGCTATTGGTGTTAATCAAAACACTCAACTGTAATGCATCGTTAGCAATAAATTTTGAAGTAGCTGTTTTTAAAACGTTTAGTTGCCTACTTGCCCATTCAAAATCACCTTGATAAAAACTGGTTTTTGCAATTTTAAATGTAGCCTCTTCTGCCAAAGCACTATTGGGTAAGTCAAGCTGTACTTGTGAATAATAAATCAAAGCTTGGTTAAATTTATCGGTTTTAACCGCTACATCACCTAAACGCATTTTTACTTGTCCCGCTGCAAATTTGTCTAAATTTAATTGGTTCAAGTTATCTAATTTCGCTTTAGCTTCTGCATAAGCTTTTGTTTTCAATAAATAGTCCGCGTAAAGCAAATGAATATCCAACCAATCTTGTAGCGGAAGGCTATTATACTTTTCAAACACTTGATTAAAGAGCTGCGCTGTGACCTCAGGTTGTGCGCGATTCACACTAAGAGCTAGTTTTAAATATTCAGCTTGTAAGATGCGGTAAATCTGATCTTCTTGCGCTATAACATAGTTTAATATTTCTTGCGAGGTGGCGTAGGCTGAATCTTTGGCTTGCTGCGCCAGGTTTAAAAAGCCTTGAATATTATCTTTTTGACTGCGCAAATAGAGCGCTTTTTCTTGCGCAAAGGCTTTTTGAAAATCATTTTGTTGCACATAAAGCCAGCTTAACAGCTCGTTAAAAACCAGCATAGGTTTTTCTTGGTTTTTTGCCAGTATAGCCTGTTGTAGTTTTTTGTTGGCAGGGTTATTGGCGTCTTCACTAATAAAATCTGAAAAGTTGCGCTTTACAGCAAACAAATAGTTGGGTTGATCTACGAGCAAATCTAAGTAGCTGCTAAACATTTTATTTAGATTTCCCTTTTCTCCATAAATTCTTGCCAACTCTATAGTAAACGAGCTGTTTGCACGTTGTTTTAGAGCCTCTTCATAGGTCTTTATAGCCCAATCTAGTAAAGCATATTGTTGAAACATTCTGCCAACGCTATAAGCATAACCTTGATTTTTTGAAACGCTTTCAATTGCCGATTGAAAGGCTTCTTGCGCCGCTTCAATATTACCTTGCAATTGATAATTGTACCCTAGACTAACCAATAAATTAGGATAAATTACCTTTGGTTTGTTTTGCTGCAACAACAAGTCTTCTGCCAGCTTATACTTTTCTAGTTCTTGATAAGTAGCTACTAATTTTTGAACGCTGCGCAAGTCTCGGCTGTTTTGGGCTACAAGTTTTTCAAAAATCGTTTGGGCTTTTTCAAATTCACCTTGATCAAAATAGTTTTCGCCCAATTGGTAAGATTGAGACCAAAGGGTAAAACCAAATAAGAATGCTATTATACTTGAAAATAGGCGCATACTGCTAAAATAGAAAATTGCCTGCAACTACGTTGTATATTTAGCAGTTTTTGTAGCGAATTATAACAAGCCCCAAGATTACAACAAACGGGGCTTGTTTAAAATTTTAGGTTATTCTACGCAATAGTGCTACCGTTGTTAACTTGAGCCTCATCTGGATTTACAAAAACCAGTTCTCCCTGTGCATTTTCGGTCATTAAAATCATTCCCTCGCTCAGCGTACCGCGTAATTTTCTAGGCGCTAGATTTACCAAAACCGTTACTTGTTTTCCTACTACCTCTTCTGGCGAGAAATGTTCTGCAATACCAGAAACAATGGTGCGGGTATCAAGACCAGTGTCTACCTTTAAAACCAATAGCTTTTTAGTTTTTGGCATTTTTTCTGCGCTCACAATGGTTCCCACTCGTAGATCTATTTTTGTGAAATCTTCAAAGGTAGCCGTTTCTTTTTGCCCCTCTACACTTTTTTGCTCGGCTTGGTTCATTTTTTTAGTATTCTCTAATTTCTCTAGCTGCTTAGCTATGGCGTCGTCTTCAATTTTCTCAAATAAAAGACTAGCTTTACCAATAACATGTTGGGGCGCTAGTAACGCTTCCGCGGAAGCGATTTGCGGCCAAGAAATATTCTTTTTTAAATTTAAAATGGTCGATAGCTTTTTGGCGGTAAATGGTAAAAATGGCTGACAAATACTAGAAAGGGCTGCAGCGACCTGCAATGCTACATACATTACCGTTTTTGTTCTAGCCTCATCGGTTTTAATGGTTTTCCAAGGTTCTTCATCTGCCAGGTATTTATTTCCTAAACGAGCCACATTCATCATTTCGGCTTGAGCTTCTCTAAATCTATATTTTTCTATAGAGCTCGCAATAACGGCAGGATAAGCACGTAACTCGGCCAGTATATTTTCATCGGTTTCATTTAGCTGCCCAGGCTCAGGCACCTCTGCATCATAGTACTTATGAGTTAACACCACTACCCGATTGATGAAATTGCCTAGAATAGCTACCAATTCACTGTTATTGCGCTGCTGAAAATCTTTCCAAGTAAAATCGTTATCCTTGGTTTCTGGCGCATTAGCTGTGAGCACATAGCGCAAAACATCTTCTTTACCTGGAAAATCTTCTAAGTATTCATGCAACCACACTGCCCAATTTTTAGAGGTAGAAAGCTTGTTGCCTTCTAGGTTTAAAAATTCATTGGCAGGAACGTTATCGGGAAGTATATAACTTCCTTCGGCTTTAAGCATGCTTGGAAAAATGATACAGTGAAAAACAATATTGTCTTTTCCTATAAAATGAACCAGCTTGGTATCTTGATCTTTCCAGTAAGGCTCCCAGTCTTTGTTTTCTCTGGCGGCCCATTCTTTTGTAGCCGAAATGTAACCAATAGGAGCATCAAACCATACATACAGCACTTTTCCTTCTCCTCCGGCAACGGGAACAGGAATTCCCCAATCTAAATCTCGGGTAACCGCTCTTGGTCGAAGACCATCGTCTATCCAAGACTTACACTGCCCATAAACATTGGGTTTCCAGTCTTTTTTATGACTATCTAGAATCCATTCTTTTAGCCAAGGCTCGTATTGATCTAGTGGTAAAAACCAATGTTTGGTTTCTTTAAGCACAGGAACGTTACCGGTAATGGCCGATTTAGGGTTGATTAAATCGGTTGCGTTGTGCGAAGTTCCGCATTTCTCACACTGGTCGCCATAACTTTCTTCGTTTCCACATTTAGGGCAGGTTCCTATGACAAAACGATCGGCTAAAAATTGTTGCGCTTCATCATCATACAACTGTTGGGTAACTTCCTCGATAAACTTTCCTTCTTTATAAAGTTTTTCAAAAAAAGCAGCGGCGGTTTCGTGATGTATTTTGGCCGAGGTACGGGAATAATTATCAAATGCAATTCCAAAATCTTGAAAAGATTTTCTTATGATGCCATCGTATTTATCGACCACGTCTTGCGGACTTACGCCTTCTTTTTTGGCTTTTATGGTAATGGGCACTCCGTGTTCATCGCTACCACAAACAAACACCACGACTTCACCCTGCATTTTAAGGTAACGCGCATAAATATCTGCGGGAACATAAACGCCAGCCAAATGACCTATATGAATAGGACCGTTGGTGTAGGGCAAAGCTGCGGTAATGGTATATCTTTTAGGTGTGCTCATAGTCTACTTAAATTTAGCTGCAAAGGTACATAAAGCGAATTGTATTCTAAATTACATTGTTTATAAAATAAAAAAAACTATGAGGAATATTTTAAAAAGTATATGTTTATGCGAATAAATTATATATTTACGGCATTAATAATAACTTAATAGAATTATGAAAAAAATTAATTTTTTACTGTTAATTTTCTGTGTTAGCTTTGGTCTAATTTCGTGTAGTAGTGATGATGACGGGGCTTCTACAAGCGACCGTATGATTGTTGACGGCACCTCTTACGAATTAGAAAGTGCCATTATTTCAAATTATGGTAGCTTTGGTGGAGTTAATAATTTTGACCTCTCACTCGTGTCTTCAGATGTTATAAAAGCTGGCGGTTTTTATCTTCCTGAACAAGAAAAAGTATCTGGGCTTTATTTTGAGCTATACACCGAAGTTGCAGACCAGCTGCCCTTGGGTACCTACACCTACAATGATAACGAAACGGCGGGTACTTTCTCTGCTAATTCAAGGTTATTAATCAATACTTATTGGGCCAATGAAGATGATGCTGAATATATAGGTTCTTTAGCCTCAGGAACTATTGAAGTTTTAAAAAACGGACCAACTGAATATGAGTTCACTTTTGACGTGACCACTACAGATGGTAAAAAAGTTACCGGGTATTTTAAAGATAATGATGTTTACCTAGAGGATGATTCTTGGGATAGACCTTCGGCAGAAAAACAAAAAGGATTTTTCAACTAGATGTCATTATTACGTTGCTATACACAATCCCTTAGCTTGTAAAGTTGAGGGATTTTTTTATCTTACAACTCCAATTAATTTTATATTATGAAGATTCCTAAGGCTTTAAAAAAAGGAGACCGCGTTGCCATAATTGCTACTGCTAGAAAAGTTAATCCAGAAGACTTAAATCCCGCTTTACGTTTATTAGAATCTTGGGAGCTCGTTCCGGTTTTAGGCAGCAGTATCGGGTTATCAAGTCACCAATTTGCTGGTACAGATGAGCAACGTGCTCAAGATCTTCAAAAACAACTTAACGATCCAAAAGTACGAGCTATCTGGTGTGCCAAAGGCGGTTATGGTACTGTACGTATTTTAGATTTAGTAGATTTTACAGCTTTTCAACAAGATCCTAAATGGCTGATAGGTTATAGCGATATAACTGTATTACATAGCCATTTAAATAAACTTAAGGTTGCGAGCCTTCACGCTCAAATTTGTCTTGGCATAGAAACAAAAACACCTAATACACAAGCCTCTTTAAAGCAATTGCTTTTCGCAAAAAATTGGTGCTACACATTTAAAGGTCATAGCCAGAATAAACCGGGTAAGGCAAAGGGCATTTTGGTAGGCGGTAATCTTTCGGTTTTGTTTTCGCTAATAGGCAGTCGCAGCGACTTAGATTTACAGCATAAGATTTTGTTTATCGAGGACTTAGATGAGTATTTGTACCATATTGACAGGATGCTACAAAATTTAAAACGCAACGGGTGGTTCAACAAAATTAGCGGCCTCATTGTAGGAGGTATGAGCGATATGAATGACAATACAGTTCCTTTTGGTCAAAATGCTTTAGAAATTATTCAAGAAGCCGTAGCCCCTTACGATTTTCCTGTGGCTTATAATTTTCCTGCAGGGCACCTTGAAGAAAATCAAGCTATAGCCTTAGGTAAAAAAGTGCAACTCGATGTTTCACGTCACCAAAGTGAACTAAAATACATTTAAAACAATAGGGAAAAACTGATAATTATCAAACTTTAGCCATTGTATATAGAAAAGCTGGGGAATAATCAATTGAAAACTGTATTTTAGGAACTTCTAATTGTCTCAGTATGCTTGGGTTTTCCTCTACTATTTCTAGAAAATACTTAATGGCCATTACTGGTCTTTTTCTTTGTCTATTTCTGGTAATTCATTTACTAGGAAATTTTCAGCTTTTGCTTCCTGAAGATGAAGCTCAATTACAATATAATGCATACAGTGCCTTTTTATCGGGAAATATACTGGTTAAAATAATCGCTTACGTACTTTACATCAGTATCATACTGCATAGCATTGACGCTATTTATCTTAGTTTTAAATCCCGAAAAAGTAAAAAGACTAGGTACCGTTATGATGCTCGTAAAAGAGCCAGTAAGTGGTATTCAAGGCAAATGATGCTTTTAGGAGTAATATTATTTGCTTTTTTAGTCATTCATTTTTATGACTTTTGGTATCCGTTTAAATTTGGTGAACTGCCACTTGATCAACAGGGTAACAAAGATTTGTACCAATTGGTTATAGCATCCTTTCAGAACATAGGCTATGTAGGTTGGTATAGCGTAGCTATTCTAGCCTTATTTTTTCACCTTTTGCATGGTTTCTTTAGCGCATTTCGCAGCCTAGGGCTTTACCATCCTTATTATGCGCAAATAATAAAGCTAATTGGAGTAATTTTTTCTTTACTGATGTGTATAGGGTATCTAGGCATACCGATTTATATTTTTATCTCTAGTTGATATGGCAAATTTTATAGCAGCAAAAATACCAGAAGGACCATTGGAAAAAAAATGGCAAAACTATAAAGATCAAGCCAAGCTGGTGAGTCCAAACAACCGAAAGAAATTAGAAGTTATTGTAATAGGCACAGGGCTTTCAGGCGCTTCAGCTGCAGCTTCTTTAGCCGAAATGGGTTATCAAGTTAAAAGCTTTTGTTTTCAAGATTCTCCTCGTAGGGCACACTCTGTTGCCGCTCAAGGCGGAGTAAATGCCATGAAAAATTATAAAAATGATGGCGATAGCGTACAACGTATGTTTTTTGACACCCTAAAAGGAGGGGACTTTAGAGCACGAGAGGCCAACACTTATAGATTGGCACAATGCTCTGCAGCGCTTATCGATCAAGCGGTAGCACAGGGAGTTCCTTTTGCTCGGGAGTATAGCGGTTATCTAAGTAACCGGTCTTTTGGTGGTGTGCAAGTATCGCGTACCTTCTATGCTCGAGGACAAACAGGTCAGCAACTGCTTTTAGGCGCCTACCAAGCTTTGCTTAGACAACAAGCAAAAGGAAAAGTGAAAATCTTTAATCGGCACGAAATGTTAGAGCTGGTTTGTGAAAACAATACCGCAAAAGGTATAATCACCAGAAATTTAGTTTCAGGTAAGATCGAAAGACATGCAGCTCACGCTGTGATTATTGCCAGTGGCGGTTTTGGGAAAATATATTATTTATCCACTTTGGCTATGGGTTGCAATGCATCGGCTATTTGGCGTGCCCATAAGAAAGGTGCGCTAATGGCAAATCCTAGTTGGACTCAATTTCACCCCACCAGTTTACCTCAAAGCGGAAGCTACCAGTCTAAACTTACCTTGATGTCGGAGTCCTTGCGCAATGATGGCCGAATTTGGGTTCCTAAAAATAAAAAAGACGCCCGAAATCCTAATGAAATTCCTGAATCGGATAGAGATTATTACCTAGAACGCAAGTATCCTTCTTACGGTAACTTAGCTCCGCGTGATATTGCCTCAAGAGCCGCTAAAGAACAAATAGATAATGGGTTTGGGGTTGGTGAATTAAAAAATGCCGTTTACTTAGATTTCGCCAAAGCGATTAAAGATTTAGGTAAAACCACCATTCAAAAACGCTACGGTAATTTATTTGATATGTATGAGAAAATTACAGGAATAAATGCTTTTAAAGAACCTATGAAAATATCTCCTTCTGCTCATTTTTCTATGGGCGGTCTTTGGGTAGATTATGATTTACAAACCAGCATTGCTGGGTTATTTGCCATAGGAGAAGCCAATTTTTCAGACCACGGCGCCAATCGTTTAGGAGCCAATTCATTATTACAGGCTTGTGTAGATGGCTACTATATTTTACCCTATACCCTACAAAATTATCTCGCCACACAAATTGATAAGCCTAAACCCGCTACGCATAGCCAAACGTTTATCGATGCCGAGGAGCGGGTAAAAACGCAGCTTCAAACTTACCTCAATACCAACGGCACTAAAACACCAGATGAGTACCACAAAGAACTTGGTAAATTGCTGTATGATTATTGCGGATTGTCTCGATCTCGCAAGGGCTTAACTTTTGTTATAAAAGAAATACAGAGGCTTCGAGAAGAATTTAAAACCAATCTTCTTGTTCTTGGTGATACCAATCAAATAAACAGTGAGTTGGAAAAAGCGGGCCGTATAGCAGACTATTTTGAGCTCGCCGAATTAATGTGCTTAGACGCGCTTAATAGAGAAGAGTCTTGCGGGACTCATTTTAGAGAAGAATACCAGAGCGACGAAGGAGAGGCGGTAAGAAATGATAATGATTATGCCTATACTGCTGCTTGGGAATGGACAGGAAATCCTAGCCAACCCGAATTGCATAAAGAAAAATTAGTGTTCAAAAACGTGTCTTTAAGTACACGATCCTACATATAATGCCTATGAAACTTCAATTGAAAATATGGCGACAAAAAAATTCTGATGATCTCGGAAAGTTCAACACTTATGAGCTTAAAGATTTAAATCCTGCGATGTCTTTTTTAGAAATGTTAGACACGCTAAACTTACAATTAATAAAAAACAAAGAAGAACCCGTAGAATTTGATCACGATTGCCGCGAAGGTATTTGCGGTCAATGTGGTGTAATGATTAATGGTATAGCCCACGGTGAACCAAAGAATATTACTACTTGCCAGTTACATTTGCGAGAATTTAAAGACGGTGATACTATCGTTATTGAACCTTTTAGGGCTAAGGCCTTCCCTGTTTTAAAAGACCTTAAAGTTGATCGTAGTGCTTTTGACACCCTTATTGCGTCTGGCGGATATATTGGCGTTGAAACAGGACAAGCTCCCGAAGCGAATACCACTCCAATACCTCAAGAAATAGCAGAGCAGGCTTTTGATGCAGCCGCTTGTATTGGCTGTGGCGCTTGCGTGGCCACTTGTAAAAATGAAAGTGCAGCACTATTTGTTGGCGCCAAAATTAGCCACTTGGCTTCTTTGCCCCAAGGAAAAGCAGAGCGAGAAAAAAGAGTGTTAAATATGGTGAACCGAATGGATGAACTTAAATTTGGTCATTGCACCAATACAGAAGCTTGTCAAGTAGAATGCCCTCAAGATATCAGCGTACTGCACATAGCGAAGCTCAATTACGAATACCTAAGAGCCAAATTTAAAAAGTAAATTAAAAAAAGCTGCTCTTCCGAGCAGCTTTTGAATTTTATAAGGTCTCCTTTAACCAATTGAAAAATTCGTGTTGCCAAACCAATGCGTTTTGCGGATTTAATACCCAATGATTTTCTTCTGGTAGATACAATAATTTACTTTTTATGCCCAACAATTGCGCCGCTTGGTAGGCGCTTAATCCTTGTTCAATGGGCACACGGTAATCTTTTCCTCCTTGAATAATAAAAATGGGGGTATTCCAATTTTTAACGTGAGTAATTGGGTTAAAATCGTGGTAAGCGCGCTGCGCATCCTTATTTTCAGTTTCCCAGTAAGCGCCACCAAAATCGTGATTTACAAAAAATAGCTCTTCTGTAGTACCGTACATACTTCGGGTATCAAAAACACCATCGTGAGCAATAAAAGTCTTATACTTATTCTCGTGCATTCCAGCCAAATAAAAGACAGAGTAACCCCCAAAACTAGCTCCTACTGCCGCTATTCGCTCTTCATCTATGTAGGATTCTTTTGCCAAAGCATCTGTAGCACTTATATAATCATTGATAACTTGTCCGCCCCAATCTTTACTGATGTCTTCATTCCATTTAACACCATGGCCAGGCATTCCTCTACGGTTAGGCGCAATTACGACATAACCTTGTGATGCCATTAATTGAAAATTCCATCGAAACGAATAGAATTGTGAGAGCGGAGATTGGGGTCCGCCTTGAGCATAAAGCAACGCAGGATATTTCTTGTTTTCATCAAAACTAGGCGGTAAAATTACCCACACCAACATTTTTTTACCATCAGAAGCGGTCACATAGCGTTTTTGAATTTCGGGCATAGCAATTTGAGCATACACCTCATCGTTGATATGAGTCAACTGCTCAAAAGATTCCTTTTTCAAATCAAAAGCAAAAATCTCAGCGGCGTGATTCATATCTGTCCTCGTCACGTAAAGCTTATTATCTTTTTCTAAAATAATACTTTTTATATCAAAAATTCCTGAAGTTAATTGCGTTACCACCGGCATCTTTCTCTTTTTACCAGGAAAATCAACCTCAAATAATTGTATGGTTCCACCAATGGGTGCAGTAAAATAAATTCTTTTTCCATCGTTTGCCCATTTATAGCTTGCCACAGTACCATCCCACTGGGCGGTTAAGTTTTGCTTCACGCCATTTGACAGTACAATCAAGTCATTTTTATCGGCTTCATAGCCGTCTTTTTTCATTTGCAAATAAGCCAAATCTCCATTTTTTGAAAACTGAGGCTGGGTATCGTATCCTTTATTATCTTGAGTGATATTTACCGTTTCTTTGGTCTCAATAGAATACCTATAAATAGCTGTATTGGTACTTTGCGCATAACTTTTACCCTTTAGTTTTTTGCTTACATAGTAAATATACTTCCCCTCTGGACCCCAGATATAATCTTCGGCGCCACCAAAAGGCTTTTGAGGTGAGTGGTAAGGTTCTTCTGCCATTATATCTATGCCATTAGCATCGCTATAGCCCTTAACTTTATAAAACACGTGATTAAAGCTACCGTCTGACCAAGTGTCCCAGTGCCTAATATCTAAATCCGTGTAAACGTAAGCGTTAGCTTTGGGTAGCTCCTCATATTTGTCTTTTGCCTTTATTTTTTCAATCGCTACGGGTTGATGAAAAAGCTCGTACTTACCATCAGGTGAGATTTTTTTTCCGATTAACTCTGCTCTATTTTTACTGATGCGTATAGGGTTTTTCCCGTCAAGCGGAATTTTGTAATACTCCGAATCAAAATTGTCATTTTCAATATTAGGTATGCTCAACTTGTAATAAATGTAATTTTGGGCTTGATCTACCCCTATTACACTCAAACGCTTTAAACTCCATAAAGTTTCTGGAGTCATTTTTTCCTGACTCATAACAAGGTTTCCACTAATCATTAGGCTTAAAAAAATTAAAATTTTCTTCATAATCATCACTCTTAATGTTTAAAAAGGATTTCAAAGATAATCATTTTAGCAGCGGAAAAACCAAGCTAGATTATGTTAAAATGTGTATCTTGTTAGTTCAATAATCGGCTACTTATTAGTGGTTTACAAATCCGTAAAGAAAAATTGCTATGGCTACACATAATGATTTAGGTAAAAAAGGGGAAGCACTTGCCTTAGAGCACTTGGTTAATGAAGGCTATTCCATTTTAGAAAAAAATTACCGGTACTTAAAAGCAGAGGTAGATATTATTGCACAAAAAGAGCAGTGCCTATGTGTTATTGAGGTAAAAACTCGTAGCACACCTGATTTTGGAAATCCACAGGATTTTGTAAAACCCAAGCAAATTCAGCTTTTAGTTACCGCTGTAGATCATTTTATAACTACCAATCAATTAGATTTAGAAGTACGCTTTGACATTATTGCGATTATTATGAATAAACAAGGTACGCGTTTAGAGCATTTAAAAGATGCTTTTTATATTTTTTAGCTCCCCAGGGGTTTTAATACTTCGTAAGCTGCTTTAACCGATTTAATTTTATCAAAACTCAAAAGTAAACGCAAGCCGTTACGGGTTTGTTTTTCTTTCATCTTACACAAATGAGCATGGGTTTGCACGTACTGCAATACCTTTGAGAAGGTTTTCGTCTGGTAGAATGAAGACTGTTGATCGGCAATAAAATAACCTACCATTTTACCTTTCTTTAGTATTATTTTTTCGAGCCCTATTTTAGAAGCAATCCATTTAATACGCACACTATCTAATAAATCTTGAGCTTCCTCGGGTAAAGGACCAAAACGATCTGTAAGTTCCTTTTCAAAATTTAGAAGTTGTTCTTCGGTAGTTAGCTCATTTAATTTGGTATATAAATTTAAACGTTCTGTAATATTATTGATATAATCATCGGGGAATAAGATTTCAAAATCGGTATCTATTTGGGTGTCTTTTACAAATACTTTATCCTCGGTTTCATTCTCGTGCGCATATAAGTCTTTAAACTCGTTTTCTTTTAATTCTTCAATAGCCTCATTTAAAATCTTTTGATAGGTATCAAAACCTATTTCATTAATAAAACCACTTTGTTCGCCTCCCAACAAATCACCTGCACCGCGTATTTCTAAATCTTTCATGGCAATATTAAAGCCGCTACCCAGTTCAGAAAACTGTTCGAGTGCACTAATACGTTTTCGCGCATCATCGGTCATAGCCGAATAGGGCGGTGTAATAAAATAACAAAAGGCTTTTTTGTTACTACGTCCCACCCTGCCACGCATTTGGTGTAAATCTGATAAACCAAAATTATTAGCATTATTTATAAAAATAGTATTGGCATTACTTACGTCTAAGCCGCTTTCTATAATGGTAGTCGAAACGAGCACATCAAATTCTCCATTCATAAAACTTAGCATAAGCTTTTCTAGCTTTTTACCCTCCATTTGGCCGTGGCCCACCCCTATTTTAGCATCGGGAACTAGGCGTTGCAACATACCGGCTACTTCTTTAATATTTTCTATTCTATTGTGAATAAAAAACACTTGTCCGCCACGCTGTATTTCATAGGCTACCGCATCCCTAATAACCTCTTCAGAGAAACGAATCACATGGCTTTCTATGGGGTATCTATTGGGAGGTGGCGTGGTAATAGTGCTCAAATCTCGAGCGGCCATCAAACTAAATTGAAGCGTACGCGGTATAGGCGTAGCGGTTAGCGTCAGGGTGTCTACGTTTTCTTTAATGGTTTTAAGTTTATCTTTTACTGCTACTCCAAACTTCTGTTCTTCATCAACGATTAACAAACCAAGATCTTTAAACTTAACATTTTTATTCACCAATTGATGCGTACCAATAACAATATCTATTTTCCCGTTTTCTAAGTCTTCTAAAACTTGCTTTTTTTCTTTAGCAGTTCTAAACCTATTCAAGTAATCTACACTAACGGGGAAATCTTTGAGTCTTTCGCTAAAAGTTTGGTGGTGCTGAAAGGCCAAAATTGTGGTGGGTACGAGAACGGCTACTTGCTTACCGTTATCTACTGCTTTAAATGCCGCCCGAATAGCTACCTCTGTTTTACCAAAGCCTACATCACCACATACCAAACGGTCCATTGGTTGCTCACTCTCCATATCTTCTTTAACAGCTTGTGTTGCGGTACTTTGATCTGGGGTGTCTTCATAAATAAAAGAAGCCTCTAACTCATGCTGTAAGTAAGAGTCTGGCGCATAGGCATGTCCTTTTTCAAGACGGCGTTTAGCGTATAATTCGATTAAATTATAGGCAATATGCTTTACGCGAGCCTTGGTTTTTTTCTTTAGGTTTTTCCATGCTTTACTTCCTAGTTTATAGATTTTGGGAGCTTTGCCGTCTTTACCATTATACTTAGAAATTTTATGCAGCGAGTGAATGCTTACGTACAAAATATCGCGTTCGCCGTAAATCAATTTAATGGCCTCTTGTTTTTTACCTTCAACATCTATTTTTTGTAAGCCTCCAAACTTTCCAATTCCGTGATCGATATGAGTAACATAGTCTCCCACTTCTAAATTGGTGAGTTCTTTAAGCGTTATGGCCTGTTTTTTAGCATATCCGTTTTTTAAATGGAATTTATGATAGCGCTCAAATATTTGATGGTCGGTATAGCAGACTTGTTTTGTATCTTGATTGATAAACCCCTGAAATAACGGCAAAACAACGGTTTGATAATGCACCTGTTGATCTTGGTTGATATCATCTGACTCAAATATATCGTGAAAACGTTTGGCCTGCTGCTCACTGCCGCAAAAAATGTAATTTGTAAAACCCGCTTCATGATTCTTATTGAGATTCTCTACCAATAAATCGAAGTTCTTATTAAATGCTGGTTGCGGACTTGTATTAAATTGAATAAGCTGTTGCGGATTTAAAAAAGCTTGTGTTCCCACTTCTACAACAGAAAATCCTAAGAGTTGTTTTTTAAAGGTCTTCGCATCGCAAAACAATTCTTGCGGAGTTTGGTGTTTTATTTCTTCAGATAGCTTTTTAAAAGCCTCTTCTGCCTTATCAAAAAGCTTGTCTAATTGGGCAGATAACAAGTCTATATTCTTAACAAAGACAAGGGTTTTTTGTGCGATATAATCTAGAAAGCTAGCCCGTACTTCTTGTAGTTTTTTATTTTCTACATTGGGCATTATGGCTATTTTCTTTACTCGGTCTGTAGATAATTGAGTTTCTACGTCAAAGCTTCGGATGCTATCCACCTCATCGCCAAAAAACTCAATGCGATAAGGTTCATCATTGCTAAAAGAAAACACATCAATTATACCTCCTCGTACAGAGAAATCTCCTGGCTCGGTAACAAAATCTACTCGTTTAAATTTATATTCAAAAAGCACCTCATTTACAAAATCTATTGAAAGTTGATCTCCCAAACTAATTTTTAAAGTACTGCGGTCTAATTCTTTACGTGTAACTACTTTTTCAAAAAGCGCATCTGGATAGGTAACTATAACTGCCGGTTTTTTGCGAGAGTTGATCCTGTTAAGCACCTCGGCTCGTAACAACACATTGGCATTATCTGTTTCTTCTAACTGGTAAGGTCTACGGTAGCTGCCAGGATAAAATAAAACATTTTTATCACCTATGAGCTGCTCTAGATCATTTAAGTAATAAGCCGCTTCTTCTTTATCATTAAATATCAGTAAAAATGGCCTATCCAATTGCTTAAATGTATTCGCAATAACAAAAGATAAGGCTGATCCTACCAATCCTTTCGCATGTATTTTAGCAAATAATTCCTCTGGCTGTTCTAAAGCATTTTGCAGATCGCTCATCTGCGAAAGCCCATTGAATTTTTGGGTAATTACAGGTACACTCATGCCCACAAAGATAAATGCTTGGGCCAAAGTAGGCAATAGCTGATTTTTATTTAACGTGCTTTTAAACTAAAACAATTTATCATTTTTCTAACAGCTCACTATACTAAAACCTTGTATCTTTTGTCGAAAAAGATGGGTATAAAAGAGTATGACGTATTTGTCATAGGTACAGGCACAGCAGGAAAAATGGTTGCAAAGGCTTGTGCTCAAGCAGGAAAAAACGTTGCTATAGCTGACAACAAAGCCTTTGGAGGTACTTGTGCCCTTCGAGGTTGTGACCCTAAAAAGGTTTTGTTAGGATTGAGTGAAATACTTGATCGCTGTAAACAAATGCAAGGAAAAGGAGTTAAAAGTTTACCTGCCATTAACTGGGAAAATTTGCAGTCTTTTAAAGAAACTTTTGTCGATGCTGTACCTATGGCGACAGAAAAAGACCTTCGTGCGCTTGGGATTAGCATGTATCATCAATCTCCCTATTTTTTAGACGAAAAAAGCCTATCGGTAGAAGGGAAAACGGTAAAAGCCAAAAAAATTATAATTGCCACAGGAAACAAGCCTATTCAACTTGATATTACAGGGTGGGATTTAACTTTAAATAGTGATGAATTCTTAAATTTAGATAAACTACCCGAAAGTATGCTATTTGTAGGCGCAGGTTATATTGGGATGGAGTTTGCCCATTTAGCTGCTAGCCTTGGTGTAAAGGTGACTGTAATAGAGGGAACTGAAAGGCCTTTAAGTCGTTTTGATAAAGATCTTGTAACCTCTCTTGTTAAAGCTATGGAAGCAAATGGGGTACGCTTTATTTTTAATGCTAATGTGTATAAAATTGAAAAATTACGAAAATATTTCCGCGTAAGCGCAAAGCAACACGATAAAGAAATAGAGGAGAAAACTGAAATGGTGATCAATACAGCAGGAAGAATTCCCTCTATTGACGAACTAAATTTAGATCAAGGAAACGTGGCATACTCTAAAAAGGGTGTTGCAGTGAATACCCACCTGCAAAATACAGGGAATAAAAATGTTTATGCTTGCGGCGATGTGGCGGATTCTAGTGGTCTGCCGCTTACTCCACTTTCTTCTTTTGAAGCTGAGCTGGTGATTGATCAACTTCTGAAAAATAAAAAATCTAGCCAAATAGATTACCCAAATCAACCATCTGTGGTTTTTACCCATCCGCAAATTGCTATGGTCGGACTTACAGAGGAGGAGGCCAAGGAGAAAAACCTATCTTTTAGCGTTAAATGCAAAACGCAATTGGATTGGTACAATGCCAAACGTGAAAACCAAGCCTTTTATGGCTTTAAAACACTGGTAGATAAAAAAACAAATCAAATTTTGGGAGCGCATATTATTGGTCCGCAGGCCGCCGAAATGATTAATCTTTTTACTTTAGCTATGAATCTCAAGCTAGACACCCAAGCCCTAAAAAAAATGGTATTTAGTTATCCCAGTTGGGGGAATGATATAAAAAGTATGATTTAGCTATTCAGAATACGGTATAAGGGATTAGTTTTTCTATTTTTAAAACCATGGTACCCCGCATATAAAGCAATTACAATTGCTCCTATGAGAGCGGTATAAGCTATACTGTCTTGATTATCGATTTGTTTGAAATAAATCGCCACCAGTGCCCAAATTCCCACTGCTGCAAATTCTCGCATGTTTCTATAAAAAATCATTGCTAAATTGATAATAGTGGCTACGATTATCATAATCAAAGTATACTGCTCCTCATTAAATATAAAAGGTTGCCAATCTATCTTCACTAGAAAAGCAGCGGTATTGGCAATGGAAGCAACACTTAGCCAACCGGCATACAAGCATATTGGCCACCAATTAAAAGCAATAATAGACAGGGGCGCATCCCAAACCTCCATACGTGTAGCAACCACTATGCGCAAAAGTGCAACTAAAGCAATAAACATTAAAACTACAGAAATAGCTGTATATTCATACAACCACGCAACCACCCATGCTGAAGTCGCTAAATTAGCTAGAATCAACTTACTTCCCGTTTGTAATAAAAATTCTTCTGTTTTTCCTTGTTTAAAAATGCGTATCAAATGAAAAACGCTAAAAGCCAACAGACTTAAATAGATGAGACCCCAAATGGCAAAAGCGTAACCCGCTGGTGTAAATAAGTTAGCATATTCAGGTTGTTTACTAAGGCTGCCAATCGTGTTTCCATTTAATTTAAATGCTTGGGTAAAATAGCTTGTTGCAATAGCAATTAATACCGAAATAAAGTTAAAAACAGCCAGTAATTTAGTTTTCATAGGTATGATTTTATATTAAAGATAAAAACAATGCGCTAATAAGCGCGATAGCAAAGCGTTAAAATCTACTGCACTCTAATTACCTCTTGTTGCCCGCATACATAAACCGATTCATTTACCTTAGGTTCTACCAAATACAAACCGGTAAAAGTTCCAAAAGCAGGTAAAATCAATTGGTTCTTTGCTTGATAAAAACAAGGTAGTTTTAGTTTCTGCTTACCCAATCCGCGTAAAGCGTAACCAGGGTGAAGATGACCGCATAATGTAAAATAACCAGGTTTATGCTCGGGCTTATGTGTAAGATAAAAATCACCAATTATTAAATAAGGCAGTACCTCTAAGTTGGCTTTTTTAAAAAAGGACGGGTGCACAACATCGTGATTTCCCTTAATTAAAAAAATGCTACAATTTTGTTGTTTGACCCAGTGCTCAAACAATTCAAACTCTTGATTATAATCACTATGAAATAAATCTCCTAGAAAAATAAGCTTTCGCGGATTGTATTTTTTGATTGCCTCATCTAACTTTTGAAAATTGGCTGTTATAGCTGCAGACGGCACGGCACTACCGAATTTTCTAAAGTGTGCAATTTTACCAAAGTGCACATCGGCTACAAGTAAAATCTCCTTATTTTCCCAAAATAAAACACCCGAAGCATCGGGTGTAAAGTGTTGGTTTTTTATTGTAATCAAGCTTATTTTTGTTTTACAAACCGAACGGGCTTGTCTCTTTTTGGAAGTTTAGCCACATAGTATGGCTGAGTCATTACAGTACTCGCCACGCCATCTGGACGATGCATGGTATAATTTATAATTATTTCTTCATCCTTTTCTTCAACTCCTAAAACATCTATAGCATAGCCTCCAGTAGTTTTTATATCGCTAATAATTGCCAGAACCATCTCATTTTCAAAGTTTACCGGAAGGCCTTTAAAAGAACTCGTTGTGGCATTTATGGCATCCATCTTACGTTTAACTTGTTCCCACTCGGCACTTTGCCGAATCACTGTAGTGTTAGGTTCTAAATTTTCTTCTCCATTACCATATAAGTTTCCTGTTCCTACTAAGGCTAATGAATCTTGAGTGATGTGTGTGCGCTGCATGGTGTTACAACTGATTAAAGAAAATACCAAAATAAAGATACCTAAAGCTGCTTTCATGTTATTTTTTGATGCAATATAAGGACTTTGAAACTGAATCTAAATTTATTAACAGAATTTTGAATAACCTGAATACTTAAGAAAAAGCTTTTATCATTCTTTTGATACGATCTTCTAATTTCTCTGAAGATAGTTTCTCACGAAGCCTATCGGTAATGATAGGAAATGAAAACGGAGTTGGTTTTTTACATTTTTTCCAAACTATTTGTTGTTGCTCTATTCTGTCTAAGGCTATTCGTAATCTTTCTTCTTGTAATTGATGTTCAAAGGTTTCTGTAAAGGCTTGTAAAAACAATAGGTTCTCTGGTTCGTAATCTCTAAAAACATCAAATAATAGTTGCGCACTTGACTGCAAATGTTTGGCTTTAATTAACTGGCTGGGGTAGCCGGTAAAAACCAAACCAGCAATAACAGCAATATCTCTAAATTTTCTACGAGCCATCTCGGTAGCATTTAGACTTTTGTACAAGTCATCCATTAAAAATTCGCTTGTAAACAACTCATTATCTAAGATTTGCTGTACGTCTATTTCTTGATCAGATAATAATTCAAAACCATAATCATTAAAAGCTATACTTAATGATATCGGCGTAAGCAAACTCAACCTATAAGCGATTAAGCTTGCCAGTGCCTCGTGTACAAAACGCCCTTCAAAGGGATAAAAAACCGCATGGTAGCCTTCTCGGGTTTTAAAAGTTTCTATTAAAAATTGATTGGGTCTTGGTATAATCGATTCTTGTACTTGCCTTTTAAATATAGGTTTTAAGGCTTTTAACTCAGGTGTTAATTTCTGATTTGGCCCATCACTATCTGGAAACGCTGAACTTGCCGCATACATTTCCTCCCTTAACAACTCACTCATTTGCGAGGAGAAACTCATTCTGCCTCCTGCCCAACTGGGCACTTTTGCTGTCTTCTTTTTAGATTTTCTTACGTGTACCTGCATACCTTTTATTCGCACAAATTCAAGATTTCTACCCGCAAAAGTAAATACATCGCCAGGTGTAAGTTTAGAAACAAAAAACTCTTCAATACTGCCAATAAATCCACCTTTTACATACTTCACCGCCAACACTGCATCGCTTACAATTGTACCAATTTGCAATCGATGACGCATAGCTACGCCACGATTGTTTATTTTAAACAAGCCGTCTTCTAGGATTTCAACTTTACGGTATTCGTCATAGGTTTTTAGGCTTTCGCCACCGTAGGTTATAAAGTTTAAGCACCATTGCCATTCTTTTTCACCAATAATTTGATAACAGAAGGTTTGTTTTATTTCGTTAAAAATGCTTTCAGGATAAAAACCATCTGAAACCGCCAAGGTAATAAGGTATTGAATTAAAACATCATAGCTTAAGAAATAAGGAATGCGATTTTCTACCGCTTGATTCTTCACTGCCTTTTTTAAGGCTGAAGCTTCTATTAGCTCTATCCCGTGCGTAGGCAGAAAATGAATAACACTGGTTTCACGCGGCTGATGACCACTTCTACCTGCGCGTTGTAAAAATCTTGCGACCCCTTTTGGTCCTCCAATTTGTACGATTGTCTCTACAGGGGCAAAGTCTACCCCTAAGTCTAAACTTGAGGTGCAAACTACCGCCTTAAGTGTTTCTTGCCGAATGGCTTGCTCTACCCACAAACGGGTTGCTTTACTTATGCTACCGTGGTGCATCGCTAATTCTCCCGCAAACTCAGGGTATCGCTCCAATAGTTGCTGAAACCACAATTCGCATTGCGAGCGGGTATTGGTAAAAATTAAAGTGGTTTTTGAATGACGAATTATGCCCACGACCTCATCGAGCAATTGTAAGCCTAAATGTCCCCGCCATGGAAATTTTTCCATGCTATTAGGAATAATAGATTGAACCTTAATCTTCTTTTTAAGTCTGGCCTTAATAAGTACAGAATTTTTTAAATGATTTGATTGAGGTCCCAATAAAACCTCACGTGCTTGTTCTAAATTACCAATAGTGGCAGATATACCCCAAATTTTTAAAGAAGAGCTTATTGCTTTCAATCGGCTTAAAGCCAGCTCCATTTGCACGCCTCGTTTACTACCTAATAACTCGTGCCATTCATCTACCACCACGGCATTAAGACTCGCAAAAATTTGATTGTATTTTTTTGAGGCCAAAAGTAGTTGTAAACTCTCGGGCGTAGTAATGAGCAAATCTGGCATCTTTCTCTTTTGTGCTGCTCTTACTTTTTGAGAAGTGTCACCCGTGCGAATTCCAATCGTAATTTCTGGAAAGACTTCTTGACTAAATCGCAAAGTGGCTTGTTCTATCTCGCTCGAAAGCGCCCTTAACGGGGTTATCCATAGCGCTTTTATCCCTTTTTTAAGTTTACCTTCTTTAGCTTTAATGCGCAGTAATTCGAGTACAATAGGCACCCATAAAGCATAGGTTTTCCCACTTCCTGTCGGCGCATTTAAGAGTCCGTTTTTGCCTTGCTCGTAAGCTTTCCAAGTATCTTTTTGAAATTTAAACGGTTTCCAGTTTTGCTTTGTAAACCAATCTTGGGCTATAGCTAAAGATTCCTTTTTATTCATTAAGCTTACCTTTCCAGATTAGATTATTAAATTTTTGAGATCCTCTAGGGTGTTGGCCTCTTCTATTTTTTTGTCCTGTCTCCAGCGTAAAATGCGCGGAAATCTTGTTGCCACACCGCTTTTATGCCGATTTGATTGAGCGATACCTTCAAAAGCAATTTCGAAAACGTGAAATGGCTTTACACTTCGTACGGGTCCAAAACGCTCTCGCGTATTTTTTTTGATCCAAGCGTCAACCTTTCTAAATTCAGCATCGGTAAGGCCTGAATAGGCTTTTGCGAAGGTGACAAGTTCTTTTTTTTCTTTATCCCATAATCCAAAAGTATAATCGGTAAATAAGTTACTTCTTCTTCCGTGGCCTCGCATAGCGTAGGTTAAAACTGCATCTATGGTAAATGGGTCGACCTTCCATTTCCACCAATCGCCTTTCTTTCGACCAACTAAGTAGGGAGAATCCCATCGTTTAAGCATTAACCCTTCAGACTTCACTGCTCTACTGCGTTCTCGTTCTTTTGCTGCTTCTTGCCAACTCTCAAACCGCATATTGTTCGAAAGTTGCAAAGGAATATTTGTGAGGTCCGTTTGATCTATTAAACGTTCAAGCAGTTCACGCCTCTTTTGATAAGACTGCTCTCTTATGTCTGTTTCTTCCCATTCTAACAAATCGTAGGCCTTAAGAATAACAGGTGTTTTCTCTAATAATTTTTTGCTTATCGTTTTGCGACCAATACGGGTTTGTAAATCCTTAAAACTAGCTATTTCATTATTATTAAATGCTAGTATTTCGCCATCGATGACCGTACCGTCTGGAATTACAGATGTAAATACCTCAAACTCGGGAAATTTTTCGGTTACTAGCTCTTCTCCTCTACTCCAAACAAACAACTCCCCCTCTCTAACAATCATTTGAGCACGAATGCCATCCCATTTATGTTCGGCGGCCCAATTAGTTATATCGCCTAAGTCTTGGGATTCGCCTTCTATAGCATAGGCCAAATAAAACGGATAAGGTTTAGATAGGAAATCTGATTTGTTTTCTTCTAAAATTAACCGTTTAAAGCTGGTTTTATTAGGATCCCAATTTCCCATTAATTTATAAGCCAAGATGTCTTCATCAATATCAGTGGCCATTGCCAATGCTCGGGTCATCAATTTTTGACTTACGCCTATACGAAAACTCCCCGTAAATAGTTTTGTAAAAACAAAGCGCTCGTAGTAATCTAAGCATAACCAATTTTCTTTTAAATAAGCTTCTTTATCTTGTTCGCTTTGCTTTTTAAGAGCAATCATTTCATTTAAAAATTGATGTAAGCCCTTTTCTGATTTTTCCTGTGCTGCAGGTATTACCAGTGCAATGGTTTCGGCAAGATCGCCAACAATGTGATACGATTCTTCAAATAGCCAGAGCGGTATTTGGGCAAGTTCTGCCGCCCATTGCCGCATTAGTTTGGTATTCACAGGGCGCGGTGGTCTACGGTGAGATAAGATAGCAATTGTCCATACGTTATCTTTATCTTCAGCCTCTTTAAAGTAATTGGCTAGAGCTTTGACCTTTACCGTTGTTTTATTGGTACTATCTAAAGTTTTTATGAGTTGAGCAAATGCTTTCATAGTCTTTCTTGTTTGCTCGCGCCCGATTTTAATTCTTCTGCCGTTTCTTCTTCAAATTGGGTTTGTTCTGTGCGGGCATCAAAACCTTGCTCGTTTAAGAACCTTGAGAAAATATCGGTATAACCGTGGGTACATATTATTTTTTCTGCTCCGGTAGCTTTTATTGCACTTAACAAGCTTGACCAATCGCAATGGTCTGAAAGTACAAAGCCTTTATCTATTGCTCGTCTTCTTCTTGCGCCTCTAAAGGTCATCCAACCGCTTGCCGACGCCGTTACATATGGTACCATTTTCCTAATCCAAGGTGAACCGTGAGCACTAGGTGGTGCCAGCACTAAATTACCTTTTATTTCTTCTTTTTTGGTGTCTTTTGTTATGCGATTGGTTTGTGGTAAGCTTGCAATGCCGCGTACCACATCATTCATATTTTCAATCGCAGCGTGGGTATAAATTTCTCCAATGCTTGAATCTAGATTTTTAAGTAATCGCTGCGCCTTACCCAATGAGTAAGCAAATAATACAGATGTATTGCCTTCTTCTCTGTTTTCTTGCCACCACTGATTAATTTCTTTAAAAACCTCTCTTTGTGGTTGCCATTTAAACGCGGGTAAGCCAAAAGTGCACTCGGTAATAAAACTATGGCACTTAACTGGTTCATAAGGAGTTGCGAGACCATCATCTTCTAGTTTATAGTCGCCAGTAAATACCCACACCTCACCTTTGTACTCTACCCGCACTTGCGAAGAACCTATTATATGGCCTGCGGGGTGCAAAGAAAATTTTACTCCGTTTACCATAAACGTTTCTCCCCAATTTACTCCTGCCACTTGTATATCTCCCAAACGGTGTTTGATGATAGGTACATTGGTATGATGGGTAATGTACTGCTGATGCCCCCAACGCGAATGGTCTGCGTGACCGTGAGTAATGATAGCCTTTTTTACTGGTTTCCACGGATCTAAATACACATCGGCTTGTTGGCAGTAGATCCCTTTGGCGTTAAAATGAAGTAAAGGCTTTTTCATAAGCTTGAAGATACTTAAAATAACGTGCCGGTATTTTTCTTTATGGAAATCTTAGCGGAATTTTAAGAGATTTAAAAGATTCTCATAAATAAGCTATAGCTAATCGAACTTCGCGTGAGGGATTGAATGGCATGTTTGAGCTCTTGCCAAACTTTAGTTTAGGCAAAGCGAGTAATGAAAGCCCGACCCGTTTTGGTAAACGGGGCACGCCCGCCTAAAACAGCTGATTGAGTACTTCTAGCGATTTTGGTTTTCTAAAGCTTGCCAAATGCAATTGGTAATATAAAAGCATCATTTGTATAAATTCTTGCCTACGGTTTTGGTTGAGGTTAAGCTGCTGAACTGCTACACTGTTTTGTTGCAATAGTTGTTGCAACAACTTTGTATTTTCATTTTGCAGACAATAATTGTTGGTCTCTGTAGCTTGAAATTGCCCCTCTTCTAGATTAAAATAGGTTTGTTGATCATTGTCTTTATGGGGTAAAAAGCCTAAGTATTTGGTAAAATCGACCATAAATTTGAGATGAAAATTGGCAAATTGTTCGCTTTGGTCTAAGGCCATGAACTGTTCTTTTAAAAAGCGATAAAGCGATGGGTTTTGCTCTTCTTCTTGAATACAAATACCAATTAACTCGGCTAGGAATAAGGCTATAGAAGATTTAAATATATTGGTAGGAATACTTTTGTATGGGAAATCTATTTTAGCTTCTCTAAAGTAAGAGAGTTTTCTGCCTTCTTTGTGCTGTATAACGGCATCGATAATGTGGAGAGGTTGAAATAGACTGCTTTTTAATTTTCCTTTTTTACTTTTTAGCACGCCCTTTAGCAAAAAAGAAAGACTTCCTTTTTCTTCTGTGAAACAACGCACAATAAGATCGGCTTCACCAAAGCGTAGGCTATGTAAAACAATAAGTTTTGTTTTGATAAGCATTAGCGAATAATCATAATTTTGGCCAATTTGGTTTCTAGTTGATCTGCCGAGGTGAGCATCACAATATAAACACCACTGGCTACCGAGTGCTTGCCAAAGGCCCGCGTATCCCATTGCACACTTCCGCCTTGAGCGGTAGTTTCAAAAACCAAATTGCCAGTTATATCGGTTATTTTTACATTTGCCCCAGCCATGAGTCCGTCTATGGTAACAGGGCCTTTATAATTAGGCCTTACAGGATTGGGATAAGCCCGTACTTGCTCAAAATTTTCTTGACTTTTTGTGGCTGTTCCTCTAAAAGCGATGAGACCGCTGCGGGTGCCTATATAAACTTTAGCTGTTTCTGGATCTATAGCGATGCTAGTTACCGAATTTGAAGGTAGTGGCGAATTGTCTGTGGTAAAATGATAAATGGTTTCCTGCCCGTTTGCCGAAACGTAAAATACACCCGCCTCGGTGGCAATCCATTTATTATTGTTACCGTCTACCGCAATGTCTTGTATACTGTTTTCTGCTAAGAGCTCTTGAGCCACGCCATCTTCATCTAATATAATAATTTGACTGGTGCTCGTGTCTGGATTAGTAAACATACTTGAAGGATTAAAAAGAACCCGAAGGCCCAAAGTAGTCCCTATCCAGAGTTGGTTATTGTTGTCTAAAGCTAAAGTTTTAACCGAGTTACCTTCGGGTAAATTTCCTGCGTTTTCTTGACCCGTTACTTTAGTAAATTGTCCCGTAGATGGATTAAAACCGATAAGCCCATTGGCATAACTACCAAAGTAAATGAGGTTAGACGGACCTACAACTAAATCGCTCAAACCTAGTTCACCAGAGAAGTAATTAGGTATAATTTCTGATATATCAAAAAAATCAAGCCTACCCGAACTTGGTGTTAGTTTAAAAAGTCCGTTTTTCACCAAGCTTACGGTACCCCAGAGGTTACCCGATGAGTCAAAATCTAAACCGTTTACCCGTACATCGCCCATCACAGTATTGCCATTAGGATCTAAGGTTTCGGGGAGATTGGCAGTATTCTCGTCATATTTAAATACAATTTCATCGTTCACCAATTCTAAAAATCCGTCTACGTAACTGCTAATAAAAACTTGGTTGGTTTGTTTGGGGTTTATGATGGGTCTTACCAATACGCGAGTATCTTGTAAATCATCATAAGCTATGTTAATCCATTGCTTATTTTTTAAATGGCTTACCCCGCGCTGGTTTAGTGGGTAGGGGTCTAAGGCGCCAGTATATTCGCCATAAACCACCCATAATTCGTTGGCTATGGCATCCAATCCAAACACATCATTTCTTATTGGTCCCAACGGACTTAAATATTTTGGTTCGTCAAAGGCATTTATAAACGAAAGCAGACCTAAATTAAAATCACCAGTATAGAATCGTGCGTTATAATAAATGGCACAAGTGAATTGTGGAGAAAAAGTAGAGAAATTATTTAAGTTCTGAATTTCACTTAAATTTTGATCATAGATTTTAATGGTTTGGCTACCGGTTAATAAAATTTGTTCATTACTTACACGAAAATCAACCACATCAAAATTTACATTCACCTGCTGGGTAATATTATTGTTTTGCACTTTTTGTAAAACATTATTTGCAGTAAGTGCTAGCAATTGATTATCAACCAAGGCTACGCCTTTGTATTCTATACTATTTATGGCATTCCACTCATTAAAATCTATAAGATTAGGATTGTTCTTATCGGCATAGCGCAATCCAGACTGGGTGGCTGCATATAGGTTATTGTTTTGTAATGCTAGCTGATTAACTTCTAAGTTTTCGCCTGAATCACCGATAAAATAGGTGTCACCAAATTTAAGTTCATTTAATCTAAAAACGGTTATACCGTAGTTGGTGGCGAGGTATAATTTATCTCCATCTTCTAGCATATCATTAATTCTACGTTCAGAAGGCGGTATACCAGTTTTATTAGGAATATCAACCAGCTTGAAAACATTTTTAGTTTGTAAATTATAAACATCAATCAATCCGGTTTCATAGCCTATAAACAATAAGTTATAAGAGGCACTAAAATGAATTTTACTAATGTTTTGACTCGATAATCCCTGGATAGAAGATATTTTCTCGATATTACCAGTAGCTTGATTGTAGATAAAAACAGTATTCTGGGCGCCTACAAAAAATGTACTCCCCGATCTGGCTATATCTTGAATTTGATAATAAGAAAAATGATCTTCCCAATCTAAATCGCTTTGCGCATTACTTAGGGTAAAGATGAAAAGACTAAGTATAATTGTTAATAATCTATACACGTTAGTAATTTTAAGGTTGTTAACTTTATTTTTCTGATGTTAGTATAAAAGGATAAAAATAAATTACCTTATACCCTACGCAAGCTTTATACAATACGTTTATGGCCTGTTTTACCACTTACCAGTTTAGCATTACTTGTACAAATATATTTGTTTATTACTATCTTCTTAAATGAATTGTATATTTTCGGGGTTTGTATTTACAAGGTTTTTATATATTTGTTTATCTAACAAGATAATACCTAATGAAATTACACTATATCTTACTTCTGCTTTTAGGTTTCTTTTGGGCGCCTCAAACCCTAGAGGCACAATCTTTTTCTCAAGAAATAGGTATTACCACAGGTCCTGTTTTCTTTAAATCAGATTATGGTTTACGAAAAAACAGAGAGACCAATTTTGGAAATGTAGGATTAGGCGTAGGTCTCGTACACTATATTAATTTTGCTTATAGCGCCGATTGTCAATGTTACCATAGTGTTAGGTATTTTAATAATCATTTTAAAGTAAGAACCGAAATAACATATACAGAAACCAATCTAAATCACTTTGGTAAAGAAGCCGATAAAAATACCCTTGGCGGATTGCAATTGCGATCTATGCATGGTAAAGCAACTACATTAGAAATAGGTCCTAGCTTAGAGTGGTACCCCTTTCTTATTAGAATTTCTGAACGTGCCAGAGACCGAAAAATTGCGCCTTATCTAAATCTAGGGATTAACTTAGTGCTATATAATCCCGAAGTAGCAACCGATTTGCCTGGCCGTATAGGGGCCATCAACAATACCTTTAATGAATTTTTAGCTCCCTTTGGAGAGGAGTCATATATAGATCCGAGTTCTGGAACCACTTATGCTTTAAAAGGAGGAGCCGGTGCCCGCTATAATATCACTAAAAGAAGTAGTGTGTTAATCGATTTACGCTGGACCTACTATGGTAATGATTTTATTGATGGTCTAGACCACGATAATCCGCAAAATAAATACAATGACTGGGCATTTTGGGTAAATGTTGGTTACGTTTTCTATCTTAATATGTAGTGCCAATACTTTAAATCATTCTTTTAACTACCAACATTATCTAAGGCTTGTTTCAAATCGAGTATAAGGTCTTCTTGATCTTCTATGCCTAAGCTTAATCGAATTAAAGTTTCAACTATCCCCATTTTTTCTCGCTCTTCTTTTGGGATTGAAGCATGAGTCATACTTGCAGGATGACCCACTAAAGATTCTACCCCGCCTAAAGATTCCGCCAAGGAAAATATTTTTAAACTCCTAAGCACCTGCATAGCTTGTTGTTTTTGATTACCCGCTACGGTAAAAGCAAGCATACCCCCAAAATCTGTCATTTGTTCTTCTGCGATATGGTGGTTGGGGTGCGACTTAAATCCAGGCCAGTAAACTTGGCCTACTGCTGGATGCTGTTTTAAAAACAATGCTATGGCTTTTGCATTCTCGCAATGCCTTTGCATACGCAAATGCAGCGTTTTTATGCCTCTTAATACCAAAAAACAATCCTGCGGACCCGGTATAGCTCCACTGGCTTTTTGAATAAAATATAGTTTTTCGGCTAAATCTGAGTCGTTTACCACCAAGGCTCCTAAAATCACATCGCTATGACCCCCTAAATATTTAGTTGCACTGTGCATAACAATATCTGCACCCAAAGCCAAAGGCTGTTGTAAATAGGGGGTAGCGAATGTATTGTCTACCGCCAGTAGTATACTATGCTTTTTAGCTATTTGAGCCACAGCCTGTAAATCGATAAGATGTAATAACGGATTTGTAGGTGTTTCTATCCAAATCAATTTTGTTTTTTGGTTGATGAAAGCTTTCACATTCGAAGCCTCTTGCATAGATATAAATCTAAACTTTATACCTAGCTCTGCATAAATTTGAGTAAATAACCGATGCGTGCCACCGTAAATATCTGTAGAAGTGAGCACCTCATCACCAGGTTTAAGCAACTTCATTACGGCATCAATGGCGGCGATTCCAGAGCCAAACCCCATTCCATATTTACCATTTTCTAGGCTTGCTATGGCTTTTTCTAATGCTGTTCTTGTAGGGTTAGCGCTTCTTGCATAGGCAAAACCCTTATGTTCACCCGGACTCGATTGAACAAAGGTTGAAGTTTGGTAAATGGGAGGCATCACTGCATTATATGCAGGATCAACATTTTTCTGCCCGCCGTGCACAACTTTGGTATTAAATTTCATTGGTATTGATTTAGTTTCATCAAAGTTAAGCTGAGCAACATAAAGAACCAAGAAGGATAAGCGATAAAAGAACAGTAATTAAATTATAAAACGTACCAAAATTGAGCAGAGGCTTTCTCGTTGCCAGCCTAATTTGCTATCTTAGCGTGAAAAATTTACTATGAAAAAAGTTTTTTATTTATCGAGTTGTAGTACGTGTAAGCGTATTTTAAAAGAATTAGATTTACCCTCAGAATTTGTACTTCAAGACATAAAAAAACAGCCGCTAGATAAAGAAGATTTAGATGTGCTTTATCAAAGCACCAAAAGCTATGAGAAGTTGTTTAATAAACGAGCTCAATTATATAAATCGCGAGAGCTTAAGAACAAGCAACTAACCGAAACTGATTACGCCGAACTTTTGCTCGAACATTACACATTTTTAAAACGTCCCGTTTTTATAATTAATGATGAGGTTTACGTTGGTAATCATAAAAATACAATTGCCCAAGTTAAGGCTGCATTATAAAAAAGCGCCGCTATAGGCAAGCGCTTTTTTACATGATTATACACTTATATCGCCATGGCTGGATTGCTCACGGGTCGCTTACCAAATTTTCGAGTATCTTCTTGTGTTAAGACTTTAAAATCTTCGGTTTTTTCTAATTGATGAATGCCTTTGATTAAATCATCTGGTAAAGCGGTAATTTTACGCGATTTTAAGTCTATCCAAGAACCCAAAATTTCGCAATGTGCTGCATGTTCTCCTTTGGCATTGTAGATATTGTGAGTAAACTCAAAGTACTTGCCATCATCAGACAAGCCTTTTAAAGCCATTGTTACCGTTACGGGTTCATTAGAAAATACTTCTTTAAAATAGTAAATATGCTCATAAAAAACCACCGGGCCTACATTATAACGCGCCAAATCGTTTTGACCTAAGCCATGCTCTAACATAAAACTCATTCGGGTATGACTCATAAAGTTTAAGTAGGCTGAGTTAGCCAAATGCCTATTCGCATCAATATCGCTCCATCTAATTTCAAATTGCTTGGTATACATTCTTTTTTTGTTTCAAAAATAAAGCTTGTTATTATGCAAGCATACTAATTTGTGTTTTTTTTAAGCCTTTTTGAAAGATGGCTAGTATACGCTATGTTTTTCTTAACTTTGCGCAACTTTATAAAAAAAGCCTAGATGATACAATCTATGACCGGGTTTGGAAAACATGTTGTTAACCTGCCAAACAAGAAAATAAACATCGAGATTAAATCCCTTAATAGTAAAAATCTTGATATCAACGCTCGTATGCCTTCACAATACCGTGAGAAAGAATTAAGCTTACGCGGATTAATAGGAAAGGCCCTTACGCGCGGAAAGGTTGATTTTTCTGTTTATGTAGAAAATACAGGAAATGAAACCACTTCTAGCATTAACCCGGCTGTGGTAAAAAACTATATGAATTCACTTAAGTCAATCATTAGCACAGGTGAATCGAACCCCCAAGAAGAACTTGCCTATTTGCAGATGGCTATGCGTCTTCCCGATGCTTTAAAAACCGAAAAAGAAGAAATTGACGAGCAAGAATACCAAGCTATAGAGCAGGCTGTAAATCAGGCTATAGCCGAATTATTACAGTATAGAAAAGATGAGGGTATAGTACTAGAAAAAGATTTTAAGCAACGCATTAAAACCCTTCATCAACTATTAGATGAGGTGTTGCGTATAGATCCCGAAAGGGTTCAAGCGGTAAAAGATCGCTTACAAAAAAGCATATCCGAATTAAAAGAGCAGGTAGACGAAAACCGTTTTGAACAAGAACTGGTTTATTATATCGAAAAATATGATATCACCGAAGAAAAAATCAGGCTCGAAAATCATCTTGAATATTTCACCAAAACTTTAGATAGCCCCGACTCAAACGGTAAAAAATTAGGTTTTATCACACAAGAAATCGGCCGGGAGATAAACACCATTGGCAGTAAATCTAATTATGCTCCTATGCAAAAATTGGTAGTGCAGATGAAAGATGAATTGGAAAAAATTAAAGAGCAACTTTTAAACGTATTGTAATGGTAGAAGGAAAACTTATAGTTTTTTCTGCACCTTCTGGTTCTGGAAAAACCACAATTGTTCAGCATTTATTAAAGCAAAAAGATTTAAATCTAGATTTTTCAATATCGGCTACCTCTCGCGCTCCCCGACCAAATGAGGTTGATGGCAAAGATTATTATTTTATGTCATTAAAGGAGTTTAAGCATCATATCAAAAACGATGACTTTTTAGAATGGGAAGAGGTTTACCGAGACAATTTTTACGGCACACTTAAAAGCGAGGTAGAACGCATTTGGGCCAAAGGTAAACATGTAGTGTTTGACATTGATGTTGTAGGCGGACTAGATATCAAGCGTATTTACCCAGAAAGAACATTAGCCGTTTTTGTGCAGCCTCCAAGCATTGAAGAACTAAAAATAAGATTAAAAAAGCGTAAAACAGAAACCGAAGAGCGCATAAGTATGCGCGTTGCAAAGGCTTCAATAGAGATGGCCACCGCTCCGCAGTTTGATTTTATCATTATAAATAACAACCTTAAAGAAGCGCTAGAGGAATCTTATCAATTGGTTAAATCATTTATTCAAAACACATAATTTTGAAAAAGAGAATAGGTTTATTTTTTGGTACGTTTAACCCAATACATTTGGGGCACTTGGCGATTGCAAATCATATTGCCGAGTTTGGGCCTGTAGATGAAGTTTGGATGGTAGTTACCCCACATAATCCGCATAAAAAGAAAAAAACATTACTACCCGATTATGATCGCTTAGAAATGGTTGAATTGGCCACCGCCAATTATGATAAAATTAAACCAAGTGATATTGAATTTGGGCTACCCCAACCCAATTATACTATTAACACCCTAGTACACCTAGAAGAAAAACACGAGCATTACGAATTTCATCTCATTATGGGCGAAGATAATTTACAGAGTTTCCCTAAATGGAAGAATAGCGAAGTGATTTTAGAACGATTTAAAATTTTGGTTTATCCGCGAATTTATGATTCAAAAAAGGAGGCAAAGCTAAAAGATCACGCCAAGGTAACTTTTATTCAAGCCCCCATTATGGAAATATCTTCAACATTTATTCGCAAGTGTTTAAAAGAAGGAAAAGAGATAAGGCCACTTTTGACTCCAGAAGTTTTTGATTATATAGATAAGCTAGGTTTATACCAATAAGTCTGCCTAAACCCAACGCATAAAAAAAGTCATTCAAACCTTACAAAAGGAAGAATGACTTTTCTCAACTAAATAACCAACTAAAATAATCTACTTCAATAACGCAGTCATCTGTCTTAGATTGCTCTGTAAGCCTTATAAAAATGTTAAAAATGCAAGTTGATGCTTGAGAGGAAGAAAAAATATTATTTTGTACTTTAGCTAAAGAATGAAGCAAATGAGTGAAGAAATACAATTTGCCGTAATTGGCGGTGGTAGCTGGGCAACAGCCCTAGTTAAAATGCTATGCGAAAACGTAACGCGTTTAAATTGGTATATGCGTAATAATGACGCCATAGCTCACATTAAGAAAGAACAACACAATCCTAATTATTTAAGTTCTGTAGAGTTTAACACCCAGCAATTAAATTTGACCAGCGATATCAATGAAGCTGTAAAAGATGCCGATTATATCATTTTTGCTATTCCATCGGCATTTTTGAAGTCGAGCTTAGATGCGCTCGAGGTTTCCTTAGCTAATAAAACAATTTTTAGCGCTATAAAGGGCATTGTACCCGAATCGAGTCTTATTGTGGGCGAACATTTTAATCAATATCACAATATACCTTTTGAGCAAATAGGTGTAATCACAGGTCCTTGTCACGCCGAAGAAGTAGCGCTAGAACGTCTATCTTATCTTACTATCGCTTGCGCGGATGAGGATAGAGCTAAAATTATGGCCAACCACTTGAGCAACCATTACATCACCTGTAAAACTACAGAAGATGTAATTGGAACAGAGTATGCCGCAGTACTAAAGAATATTTATGCCATTGCTGCGGGAATAGCTCACGGTTTAGGCTACGGAGATAACTTTCAGAGTGTGTTAATGAGTAACGCTATACGCGAAATGAAACGATTCATTAAAAAGCGGTATAAAATGAAACGCAATATTAACGATTCAGCTTATTTAGGCGATTTATTGGTTACTGGTTATTCTGTATTTAGCAGAAATAGAATGTTTGGTAATATGATAGGGAAAGGCTACACCGTTAAAAGCGCTCAAATGGAAATGAGTATGATCGCCGAGGGCTACTACGCCGCAAAAAGCGCTTACCAAATTAACAAACAAAGCGAGAAGAAAGCACGAACGCCAATTATCAATTCGGTTTATGCTATTCTTTACGAAAATAAAAATCCTAAAAAGGTATTTTTGAAATTAGTCGATAAATTAGACTAATTTTCTACAATTTTTAAAATTAATATCCCGTGAATAACAATGTATTAAAGGGAGGCCTATTGGTAGCATTAGGCGCTTCTAGTTATGGTGTGCTTACCACATTTGTCAAAATGGCTTATGAAAAAGGATTTACTACCTACGAGGTTACATTTGCTCAACTACTTCTTGGAGTTTTGGGGTTAACCGTACTTTCTAGTATCTATAAAGGTAAAAAACAGAAAAAAGAAGGAGGAACCTCAAAATTCAAATTATTGCTGGCAGGTACTTCTTTAGGCTTAACCAGTATTTTTTACTATTTAGCCGTGCAATACATCAGCGTTTCTATGGGTATTGTATTATTAATGCAAAGTGTGTGGATTGGTGTTATTCTAGACAGTATTTTAACCAAAACCAAACCCAGCCCAATGAAAATTATTGCGGTTTTGGTCATTTTAACAGGAACTTTATTAGCCACCAACCTAATTTTTCAGGAAATAACTTTTGATTTACGTGGCATTGGCTATGGGTTATTAGCTGCTTGTTCTTATACGGTAACCATCTATACCTCCAACACGGTCTCATTGGGTTTACCAGCATTAGAACGCAGCAAATACATGGTTATTGGCGGGTTGTTGATAGTAAGTTTAATCACCTTGCCTTCTTTTATTGTAAATAAGAATTTTAATGTCGAAGTATTCTATTTTTGGGGACCTATCTTAGCCTTATTTGGTACCATTCTCCCGCCTTTATTCCTGACTACCGGCATGCCTAAGCTAAATGTGGGTCTTGGGGTCATAATTACGAGTATTGAATTACCCGTAGCGGTGTTAATGGCGAAATTTTTATTAGATGAGCGTGTAAATGCATGGCAATGGCTGGGTATTGTATTTATTTTAACCGCTATTGTGTTAATGAACTTAAGAAAACTTAATAAATAGCCGTTACTCAGCTAAAACTCCCTTCTTATTGATAACAGGGAGTTTTTTAATTTTTGAAGGTTGTGCCGAATTTTTTCTCAATATAAAATTTTTGTGCATAAAATCATTTGCCTCAAAAAAAGACACTGAAAATAAGTTATCTATTTGAAGTAATTCTGGTTGAATCAATTCTATTTTGGCATAAGATTTTGCCGGCAGCACCTTTAAACTTCTTCTAAAAACCGAAGTTTTAACTTTTTCGTCTTTGCCTTCAGAAACAATGAGAATGGTTTCAATGGCGTGATCTAGGGTATTGATTAAATAGATATTCCAATCATCTGTATGGTATTCTGGATGCTTTTCATAAATGGCCGCTATTTGTACCCCTTTAACTTGATTTATCTTTATATCTTTTTTCATTTCAAATTCTTTATTCTTGTCTTAAATTAAAGTAGCTTTTACAAAAGCACAAGTAGCTAAAAAAAGTCTTTCAAAAAAGATTACACTAGTCTTGTGAAGTAGCATTTAAAATGTGTACCCGCCAATTAAAAAGAGCTTAGATTAGTTTAAACTAGCTATAAAACCGATTTAAACTGTTTTAAAAAGCGAACATCGTTTTCATAAAACAAGCGAATATCATCTATTTGATGCAGCAGCATGGCAATACGCTCAATACCCATACCAAAAGCAAAGCCAGAGTATTCTTGCGGATCTATATTGCAATTGCGTAATACATTCGGGTCAACCATACCACATCCCATGATTTCAAGCCACCCGGTCCCTTTCGTGATTCTATAATCAGTCTCTGTTTCTAAGCCCCAATAAATATCTACCTCTGCACTGGGTTCTGTAAAGGGGAAATAAGAAGGTCTAAGACGAATTTTTGATTTTCCAAAAAGTTGTTTGGTAAAGTAAAGCAAGGTTTGCTTTAAATCTGCAAAACTTACATCTTTGTCTATATACAAGCCTTCTACCTGATGAAAAATACAATGCGAGCGCGCCGAAATGGCTTCATTTCTAAAAACCCTACCTGGTGAAATAGTTCTAATGGGAGGCTTTTGATCTTCCATATACCTTACTTGAACGCTTGAGGTATGGGTTCTCAACAGGATTTCTTCGGGATTGGTCTGAATAAAAAAGGTATCCTGCATATCTCGTGCAGGATGATATTCTGGTAGATTCAAAGCAGAAAAGTTATGCCAATCGTCCTCTATTTCTGGACCTTCGGATACGTTAAAACCTATATTGGAAAAAATCTCAATGATTTGATTTTTAACCAATGATATAGGATGTCTACTCCCTATGCTAATTTTTTCGCCTGGGCGTGTTAAATCACCATAAACTCCTCGCTCCTCTAGCTTACTCTCCAATTCTTGCTTTAAGGCTGCTACCTTTTCTTGTGCGGCATTTTTTAATTCATTTATCGTTTGGCCAAAAGCTTTTTTCTGCTCGTTAGGGACATTTTTAAATTCGGTGAAAAATCCATTTAAAATCCCTTTTTTACCTAAAAACTTAATACGAAACTTCTCTATCTCTTCAGTCGAGTCTGATTTGAAGTTCTCTACCTCAACAATATATTCCTTAATTTTATCAATCATAGCTATGGCTTAATGCAGCCGCAAATTTAAGAAAAAAGATTCCGTAAAGAATATTTTTTAAAATTATTAAATTATGCATTTGCAGGGTTTAGTTTAAAACCCAAGGTTTAACGTATGTACTCTTTTTCTAAAAAATAATTAACCAGCGCCTCTTTCATCATTAGACTTTGTTCTCCTGGTTTTAAATGGGGCAAACTTTCGAGTGCCGTATAATGCGGCCATCCCTCTTCATCAATATAATCAAAAGCATAATAACCATAGGGCTCTAAAAGCCTGCAAATGGCAATATGCATTAAATCTATCTTGTGATCTTTCTTAAATCTTCTATGCAGTTGCCCTAATTCTTGAACCCCTACTAGATAAATAATAGCATCAAGTTCTAGGGTTTCACCATCACCAAACTGGGCAGCCAATTGTTTTTGTAATTGCTGCCAACGCTCTTTTAAAATTTCGTCATTTACCATGCCGCAAAGATAATAAGATGTGAACACTTTTAATCCCTGGTATCTGATTCATTTTTTTATATTTGATTTATGGAAATTATAGACATCATTTTAATCCTATTTTTAGGTTTTGGTCTTATTCGTGGTTTGATGAAGGGCTTTATTAGAGAGTTAGCTTCACTGGCCGCTTTAATATTAGGGCTTTATGGCGCAATATATTTTAGTCATTTTGCCTATTCTTTTATAGAGGAGCAGTTTAATTTATCTCCTTCATACTGCCAGTGGTTGGCTTATGCAGCAACTTTTTTACTCATAGCTGTTGGTGTTCTTTTGGTAGGTAAATTACTCACTAAATTTGCGAGTGCATTAGCACTCGGTTTGATCAACCGGATATTAGGCGGAATTTTTGGCCTTTTGAAAATGGCATTTATTTTAAGTGCTCTATTATATTTTTTTAATCAAGCGGTGCTACCCAAGGAGGAATTTTTATTTGATGCCAAGCATAGCCTACTTTATCCTAAAATAAAAATGTTGGCACCTGCTATTTTACCAGATTTAGCTACTTGGGTGATTGATGCTGAATAGGGCATTAAAAATTAAGTCGGTAGATTTCATCTAAGTCGTTATTACTACTTAGGTTTACATCAAGATCTTTAACTATACCTGTACCTACCCCATAAGCCCAACCGTGTAGCGTTAGTTGCTGTCCGTTTTTCCAAGCATTTTGCACAATTGAAGTTTCGGCTAAATCGGTTACTTGCTCTTTTACGTTTAATTCGACAAAAGTATCCCAGCGTTCTTGAAAATCTGTAATACTTTCAAGCTGTTTCTTATGCATTCTATAAACATCTTTGATGTGTCTGATCCAATTATCTATTAAACCGATTGAGTTGTTTTGCATCGCTGCTTTTACCCCTCCGCAACCGTAGTGCCCACAAACAATAATGTGTTCTATTTTTAACGCATTAACCGAGTAATCTAAAACGCTTAGCATATTCATATCGGTATGCACCACTACATTGGCAATATTTCTATGTACAAAAACCTCCCCGGGTTGAGCACCGATAATTTGGTTGGCGGGTACACGGCTATCGGCACAGCCTATCCAAAGAAGAGGTGGTTGTTGACCGTTTTCTAGTCTTTTGAAAAAGTCTTTATCTTCTGTTAGTTTTTGTTCAACCCACTTCTTATTGTTCTCTAATATCTTTTTGTAATAGGCTTTTCCCATGAAGGTTTGGTATTAGCTAATTGTTTTTAACGAAAGTATAAAATAATTAGCTTCATCTATTTAACTTTCTCCAAAACAAATCAAAGATTTTTTAAATCTTTTTGAGAAAGCCAACCCTGTTGTTCATTAGGTAGCTCAATTTTCACGTAAGAATTAAAAGAATCCAGCACCTTAACCTTTGTCCCCGCGTGTAGCTGAATACTCGAGGCCGAATTTTTGTTTGGTTCTGCGAGCAAGGCGGTTTTTTCGGCAAAAATAACCGCATATTCATTCTTACTTATTTCCGCATACCGCAATTGAGCAAACCAAAATAGAATTAAGCTAACCAATACAAAGAGAACACCAAAACTAAAACTTAGGCGCTTCACACTACTTCTAGCGTTAAAAAAATAAAACACTCCACAAAATACTACCAACAAAGCCGAAATTATACTTAGCCAAGCCCAAAAAGAAAGCGAATACTTGTTGATGGTTCTTTGCTTTATTTTTTCCAATCCAGTTAAATCGGCTTCTTGTATAACGTCTATTCGCATTTGCTCAGCATAAGCTAAATTATGCAAAACATCTTGATCATTAGGAGCCAATTGCAGCGCTTTTTCATAATAATAAATACTCTCGGCCACATTTTCTAATTTATAGTGAGCATTTGCCAAATTGTAGTAAACACTTACCGATTCTATTTCCTGATCTAAAATAGACTCATACAAGTTAATAGCCTGTTTGTAGTCTTCTTGGTTATAAGCAGATGCCGCCTGTTTAAAAAGTTCTGTAGGTTCTTGGGCTAAACCAAGATGACTAAAGCCAATCACCCATATCAAAATACTTAAGAATCGCTTCATAATTATAATTTTTTATCTAAGTGGGTAATAATGCGTTTTGCCTCTTCAAAGTCGTGATCAACATTAGCTTGAGCTAATGGCGTGTAACGTGCCATTTCACAATTTTTAAGCAAGGTGATAAATTGATCTATAATCTTAGCTTCTACCTGGTGCTGCTCCAAAACTTGAATCACTTTTTCCTTGTTTAAATCGGTATTGGCAATCTTTAATTTTGTTCTTATAAATCCGTAAAGCGCTCGTTCTAGATGAATATAAAAAGAATCTGGCCGCTGTTTATACCGGTTTGCCTCATTTAAATATTTCTTAACTAATTTACTGGCATTTCCCTCGCCTGCATTCACGCTTCGCTTGGCTTTTTTCTTATTAAGAAAAACCAGTAAGGGTAAAATATATAATGGCGTTAAAAATAGCAACCAATAGCCTACAGACCTAAAGAAGCGATTAGCATTTGCCTCATGAAAATCGGTATTTAGTTTTAGAAACCGAAAAGGCTCTCGGCTTTGGGTAATGTTGTTTTTTAGAGACCCTATATTTTGATTGGTTGTAACCGATGTTTGTCCGGGTATTCCTACTCCTCCTTCAACTTCAATCAAAGTTTCTTGAGCGGTCAAAGTTTTATAGGCACGCTGTTGCGGATCAAAATACGAAAAAGAAAGCGTTGGAATAGGATATTTACCTTTAGTTTGCGGCACCAAGGTATAATTGTCGAAAATTTTACCCTGCATTCCGTTTTGAGTTGTTCTCACTTCCTCAATATGCTCTGGCTCATATACCTCTAAGGAAGAAGGAGCAACTAACTTAGGTAGTTGAAATAATTTTAAATTACCCTTACCTGAAACTTGCACCTTAGCCTCAAGCGATTCGCCTACTTGTAGGCTTTTCTTATTTACTAAAACATTAAAATTAAAATCGCCCACGGCTCCGTTAAAATTAGCCGGTCTATTTTCTGTAGGAAGCGGCTTAACTTTAATCGTTCTGGTCTTGGCCGATACCCGCTGGTTGATGGTCTCATATAACCTTCTACCAAAAAAATCTCTTCGATCTGATAGAACGTCTACAGAAAGTGATAAAGTGAGCGGCTCAATGCTCAACTCTCCCGTTTTTTGAGGGTAAAGTACGGTTTTTCTTAGTGTTACATAACGGTAAGGTTCTCCTAAATAAGTCCCCTCTTTTACTTCTAATCGCTTGATATCTATATTCTGACTCCAAAAATCGGCAAATTTAGGGTTGTCAATTGGACGCCAATTGCTAATATTTACCGACGGACTAATGTACAATACATATTCTACACTTATACCTTCATTAAGGTAGGGTTGCTCATTAGATATGCGCGTAACCAAGTGTATACCTTGACTGGCGCGTCTGTTGGCGGTATTTTCTTGGTTAGGTTGATCTACTGCTGCAGAAACAGTTATGGTTATTGGCGAAGTTTTGTAGGTTTGCCCATTGATTAAAATTTCGGCTTGACCGATTTCTAATTTACCCCGACTATTAGGTTCTAAATAATAACCATACGATTTTTTAAAACTGCGCTTACCATTGATATAGCTGTTGCTGATTGATTGGTACGGCCCCCCTACTACGGTAAAATTCTTAAAAGCTGGTGGTTTGAAATTATCACCCTCTTGATTCATGACAAAATCTACTCGCAAACGCTCGTTTAAGCCCAGAGAATTCCTGCTTACTTCGGCTTCAAACTTTACTTGAGACCAAGCTGCCGATATAAAAAGGAACTGAAATATAAATAAAACTAGTTTTGCTCTCATCTACCAATCTTTATCTGTTTGAACTTTTTTACCTTTTACTTTTTTAGCGTTTATTTTATCTTGAATTTCTTTTTCTTGATTCTCCATAGCCTCTAATAAGTTTTTAATTTGCTGAGGAGAAAGTTTTCCTTCGCTAGGCTGTGGCTCTTTTTGCCCATCGCCTTCTTCGGGCTTTGCCGGGTCATCTTTCTGCTCTTGATCTTTGGGTTGTTGGCTATCTTGTTTTTTATCTCCCTCGTCCTGGGGCTTATCTTTATTCTTAGAATCGTCCTGATCTTGATTGTTTTGGTTGTTTTGGTTATTTTGATCTTGATTATCTTTACTCTGATTATCCTTATTCTCTTGATTATCTTTTTTATCCTGGTTGTCTTGATCGTCTTGATTGTCTTGGTTCTGTTGTTCTTTTTCTTGCATTTTTTTGGCCAAAGCTAAGTTGTATCGGGTTTGGTCATCGTTAGGATTATTACGTAAAGCCTGTTTATAGGCCTCGACCGCAGCGGCATAGTTTTTTTGACTCATAAACATATTGCCTTGGTTATGAAATGCTTTATGCTTTAAAGCTTTTGCATTGGCTTTTTGACCTGCTTCAAAAAAGCGTGTACTGGCTTCTTTTGGTTTTGAATTATTGGAGTACAGATTCCCTATATTATACCGTGCTTCGGCCAGATCTGGATCTTTGGCAATGGCTTTGCGATAAGCGGCTTCGGCTGCAGGGAAATCTTCTTCTTCAATGGCCTGCTGCGCTTCAGAAAGATAAGACTGGGCTTGTTTTTGATTTTCAGATAAGCGTTCTTGTCCTTGGACGGATACAAATCCGTAAAGGAACAATAGCACAAAGCTAAAATATACCTTATTTATTATCATGCCTTTTGTCTTTATCATTAAACAAATTTAAACGTTTCACCCAAGCTGTTTTTTTATCGAACACCAAAAGTTCAAGGATAACCAAAAGTAGCGCTAGGCCTACAAACCATTGAAATTGATCTTTGTAACTGGCGTATTGCTTGGTTTCAAATTCTGTTTTTTCAATTTTACTCAAGGCTTCACTCACTTGGTTTATCACTTCTTGGGTATTTGTACCATCAATGTATGTGCCATTTGTAGCTGCCGCAATTTGTTCTAAAGTACTAGGATCTAAACGGGTAATAACCGTTTCTCCATTCTTGTCTTTTTTATATTGCTTTACTCTACCGCTCTCTTTTATAGGAATAGTACTTCCCTTAAGCGTTCCCACCCCTATGGTAATAACCGTTAATTCATTTTCTTTTGCATCTGCGAGAATTTCAGATATTTGATGGTCGTGGTTTTCCCCATCGCTTAAAATAATTAATACCTTACTGGTTTTACTGTTTTCTGGATAGTAGCTTTGAGCCAATTGTATAGCTTCCCCAATAGCGGTTCCTTGGCTAGAGACCATATTGGTATTTAAGGCCTGTAAAAACAACTTAGCCGAACTATAATCTGTGGTAATAGGCAACTGTGGGAAAGCGCTACCCGCATAGGCAATAATCCCAATACGATCACTGGCTAAACTGTTGACGATTTGGTTTACAATTTGCTTGCTTTTATCCAATCGGTTGGGTGCTATATCTTCGGCTAACATGGATTTTGAAACGTCCATGGCAAAAACTATATCTACCCCTTCCCTTTTTATGGTTTCGGTTTTTGATCCTATTTTAGGATTGACTAAAGCAAAGGCAATGGCGCTAAAAATAAAACACCACAATATTAATTTTATAATAGGTTTTATTACACTTTTATCTGGACTTAATTCTTGCAAAAATTGTTTTTCGGCAAATAGGTTTTGCTTGCGTTTTCGCCACCACAGATTGAGCAAAAAAACCATTATTAGAACGGGGATTAATGCCAATAACCAAAAATATATTTTCTCTTCTAATACAAACATTTACACAAAGCTTCTTAATAAGGTATTCTTAATCAATACTTCTAACAGTAATAAAAAGGCTGCTATTAGTACCAAAACACGGTACTTTTCGTCATAATTATAAAACTTAAACTCTTCTATCTCTGTTGTTTCTAGCTTATTTATTTCTTCATAAATTTTTTCGAGTTTATCTTTATCTGTTGCTCTAAAGTATCGTCCTCCAGTTTTCTTAGCTATTTCTTTTAGCAAAGCTTCGTCGATTTCAACAGGCACCCTACCGTAATTAAAATTTCCTTGACGATCAATAGATACAGGGCCTAAAGCCATACCGTTACTGCCTAAGCCTATGGTATAGGTTTTTATATCATATTCTAAGGCTAATTCGGTAGCTATTTTAGGGTCTATAAAGCCAGCGTTATTTACCCCATCGGTTAAAAGTATAATTACTTTGCTTTTTGCTTCACTATCTTTTAATCGGTTAACCGAGGTAGCCAATCCCATACCAATTGCGGTACCGCTTTCTATTAGCGTGTTGTATTCAATATCATTGAGGGCATTGAGCACAATGCGTTTATCACTGGTAATAGGGGTTTTGGTAAAACTCTCACCGGCATAAACCACAAGTCCAATTCGATCTGTTGGTCGCGCTTGGACAAAATCTGAAGCCACTTCTTTTAAAGCTTCCAAGCGATTGGGTTCTAAATCTCTTGCCAACATACTGGCCGAAACATCTATGGCCATGACAATATCAACTCCTTGGGTAGTATTGGTCTGGGTAGAAACATCTACAGTTCTTGGCCGAGCCATAGCCGTAATTAAAAAACCTACGGCGAGAAGCCTAAAGATCATTAAAATAGGTTTAAGCTTAGGAAGCCAACCTTGATCTCCCGAAAATCCAGATAGGCTCGATAGTTTCACCGTTGCATTTTGCTTGTTATAGGTGTAAAATTGCCAAGCCATTATAAACGGGAAAATCAAAAATAGCCAAAACCACTGTGGGTGCTCAAATGTAATATCGTTAAATGCTGTAATCATTTTTTGGCCGTATTTAATTCAACAGAATTAACAATGCGCGAGGTAATCTCCTGTGCATAGCTATCTTGATCTGGATAAATTAATATAATTTGTTGGAAAGCTCCTTGATAACCAAAATTTAAAATCTGATAGCTTTTTCTTATCGTTTGCTCCTTCTCTTCTGGTGAATAGCTAAAGCTCCCAAAAACTTTTTTGCCCTTTATGCCATCTATAGTTGTGAAATCTTCATCCTTTACAAGAATATTTTTAGCGCCTATTTTTTCTAAATCCTGTTGAATAGCAGCAATACTTTGATCCAGTATGAATTGAGTTTTTTTAGGATAAACCATGGTGCGCACTACAATATGGTAAGGTGCGCTCATAGTTCCATAATAAAACTCTTCTACGCTTCCGCCTTGAGGTACGTCTGTTTTGTTGATTTGGTCCTGGAGTCTACGGGTGAGCACCTGAGGCGTGATGATCTTAACTTCAGGGTATCCGTAATTACTGCTGATCCATTCTTGGTTAAGAAGCTCTTTATTAGCGTCATAAACCAACAGCTCGCGCACAAAATCGGTGCCTTTAAAGGCTGTAAACGCAGCTCCACTGGCAATCGCCACACCCAGAACAATTATACCTGCATAAATTATCTTTCTTTTTTTCTGTTTCTTTCTTTGGGCGGCAAGGTAGGCTTCGTCTTGTTGGAGTTTTTCTAAGGTTGGCGCTGGTATAGCAGTCTTTAAATCTTGTATATATTTTTCTGTTCTTTTTCGATCTTCTTGAGCGGCTAGCTTACCTTGTTTAAATCCGGCAAACTTTACTAGATCTGCTCGCTTTAGAAAAAGCTCAAATTCATCTATTAGCTCATTTTCGAGCAGCAATTTACCTTGGCTTTGTTTGACTTTTAATAAGGCGATAAACTCTGAAGTAGTACTTTCTAATGCTCGCGCATCGATCTCTTCGTCTACATACCCTTTTAATGCTTCAGTTAAGACCGTGTAAAATCGTTTCTCTTTCCCTTGAGCTAACAAATCTTGCTGGTCGAGCTCTTTTAATCTCAATAAGGCTTGATCAAAAGGCGGTAATTTGGCTTTTTGACTACTTTTTTTCTTTCGTAAATAAATAGCTAAAACTAGCAATATCAAAACCAGTACTAAAATACCTACAAGAATCCAATAGTTAAAAGATAGTGGTGGTTCATAGTAAACGGATTCTTTAACCGGATATAGTTTTTGTTTGGTAGTATCTACCTCAACGTCCAATACCTCAACAGCTAAAGAATCGGTATAAAAATTATAATTATTAACACTCACCGTCTGGCCTGGCAACATATATTCACCAGCATCAAAAGAAGTAATAGTATAATTTTTTATAAATTTTAATTTCTCTTTTGCTGTTAAAGTGTCTAAGCTAGTTTCTACCACCTCTAGAGGTAAAAAACTTTGGCCTTCTGTGAATTTAATTTGGGCCGAGCTATCGGCAACCACTTCAATTTTATAATTAATTTGCTCGCCAATTTTTATTTGATTGGTATCTAAGCTTGCGCGGATTTCTTGCGCGCCGGAGTCATGGTTAACACAAAATAGACTAAGCGCAAGAATGAACAAAGCCCTACTATTAAAAAAACTGAATGTTTTATCATTACCCATATTAGCCTCTCTGTTTAAAATAACCCAACAATTTTCTCACATAACTCTCGTCTACGCGTGTTTGTAAAACACCAGCCCCACTTGCTTTAAATGCTTTTTTGAAATAATCTACTTGTTTAAGGTAATTAGTTTTATAGGCTTTTCGTATCCTAGCAGAACTTGTATTCACCAATTTTATTTGATTAGTCTCTGCATCTTGCATTTGCACCAAACCCACATTGGGCATTTCAAATTCACGTTCGTCGTACACCCTAATTCCCGTTACATCGTGCTTTTTGCTTAGTATTTTTAGTGGTTTTTCGTAGCTACCGCTCATAAAATCCGATAAGATGAAAAGAATAGCGCTTTTACGCAACATATTTTGTAAATACTGTAAAGCCTGATTGATATCTGTTTGGTTATTCTGGGGTTCAAACTCAATTAATTCCCGAATGATGCGCAAAACATGTGAGCGGCCTTTTTTGGGCGGAATATACAACTCAACCTTATCTGTAAAGAGCAATAAACCTATTTTATCATTGTTTTGGGTAGCCGAAAAGGCCAAGGTAGCCGCAATTTCTGTTAAAATATCGCGTTTAAAAGCGGCTCGTGTACCAAAATTAGCCGAAGAAGAAACATCAACCGCTAGCATCATAGTAAGTTCGCGCTCCTCTTCAAAGACCTTTACAAAGGGTTCATTATAACGAGCTGTTACATTCCAATCTATAGCCCTTACATCGTCTCCAAATTGATATTGTCTTACTTCGCTAAAAGTCATTCCCCTACCTTTAAAAGCAGAGTGGTATTCCCCGCCAAAAAGATGATTACTCAGCCGGCGGGTTTTAATTTCAATTTTTCTAACTTTTTTTAGTAATTCCTTTGTTTCCATACTATAAATTCAGCTCACACAATACCTCTTCTGCCTACCGCTCCTATTTAAGGTACTTCAATCACGTTTACAATTTTATGAATAATATCTTCAGAGGTGATATTTTCGGCTTCAGCTTCATAGGTAATACCTATACGGTGTCGCAACACGTCGAGTACAACCGCCCGAACATCCTCGGGAATCACATAACCACGGCGCTTAATAAAGGCGTAACATTTGGCTGCGGTTGCCAAGTTAATACTTCCTCTTGGTGAGGCACCAAATGAAATAAGCGGTTTAAGGCTATCTAACTTATATTTTTCTGGGTATCGAGTGGCGAAAATAATGTCTAGAATGTATTTTTCAATTTTTTCATCCATATACACCTCGCGCACCGTCTGCTGGGCCTGTAAAATTTGCTGAGTGCTAATTACCGGATTTACCTTCGCAAAACTACCTTTTAAATTGGCGCGTACCACTTTTTGCTCATCTTCAAGACTCGGATAGTCTATAACCGTTTTTAGCATAAAACGGTCAACTTGAGCTTCGGGAAGTGGATAAGTACCTTCTTGCTCAACTGGGTTTTGAGTAGCCATAACCAAGAAAGGCTTATCAAGAACAAAAGTCTCATCGCCAATGGTAACTTGTTTTTCTTGCATCGCCTCAAGCAGGGCAGACTGCACCTTTGCTGGTGCACGGTTAATCTCATCGGCTAGAACAAAATTGGCGAAAATGGGACCCTTTTTTATACTAAAATCATTGATTTTCATATTATAAATCATGGTACCTATTACATCTGCCGGTAGTAAATCTGGTGTAAATTGTATACGACTAAAACTGGCTTGAATTGCCTTAGACAAGGTATTTATGGCTAAGGTTTTTGCCAATCCGGGTACACCCTCTAATAAAATATGGCCTTGACCCAACAATCCAATAAGCAAACGCTCTACCATATGTTTTTGCCCCACAATAACCTTATCCATCTCGGCCATTAAAATACTCACAAAAGCACTTTCGCGTTCTATTTTTTCATTGATGCTCGCTATATCTATTGTTTGATTTTCTTGCTCCATATTTTATTATTTTAAATCGTAAAATTAGCTTTTTAAATAACATCGCAAAATCATAAAATTATTCATGAATCCTTGTTAAGAATTGGTTAAAAGCCTTATGATTTCGCATCCCGTTTAGGGCTTTCTTATTTAGACGAAAAATTTTAGCGGTTGTTGCAGTAATGAACATTTTTAAAGCTGAATTAACTTTTGTTTTTAAAAATTCGGCTAACTTTAATAAAAATTAAAATATGCAAGACAAAACAGTACTCATTACAGGTGCCTCTAGTGGTATTGGTAGAGCCACAGCCATTTGCTTAAGCAAAGAATATGCTCGTTTAATTTTATGTGGACGAAATCATGAAGCCTTGATCAAATTGCAAAAAGAATTAACCGGTTGTAAAACGCATTTATTAATTTTTGATGTACGTAACCGTGAAGCAGTAAATGCATCCGTAAAGCAACTTCCGCAAAGTTTTTCTAGAATAGATATATTAATAAACAATGCTGGAAATGCACATGGTTTAGATTTTTTACAAGATGGCGATCCTGAAGATTGGGATGCTATGCTTGATATAAATGTTAAAGGTTTACTGTATGTAACTCAGGCGGTATTACCCCAAATGGTTGAGAGAAAATCGGGGCATATTATCAACGTAGGATCTACCGCAGCCAAAGAAGTTTACCCAAAAGGCAATGTATATTGTGCCAGTAAGCACGCTGTAGATGCGCTAAATCACGGCATGCGTTTAGATTTAAACGGTACAGGAGTTAAAGTGGGAGCCGTGCACCCTGGATTGGTAGCCACTAACTTTAGCGAAGTGCGATTTAAAAATGATACCGAAAGGGCAAAACAAGTATATACAGGATACAAAGCCCTAGAAGCTGAGGACGTAGCCCGTACTATTTTATATATGCTACAACAACCCGAACATGTTAATATTACCGAATTGGTAGTAATGCCAAGCGCTCAAGCGAGCTCGACTATTATTCATAAACATGATTAATAAACGCTTACTCATAAAGAACTTATTGGCCCATAGCTCTGAGAATAGCTTTTATGATAAAAAATTAAAACTAAATCTTAATCAGCGTGAAGGTAAAGCCAAATTGCTAAAGCATATTTGCGCCATGGCAAATGCTAACCCGCATAATACAAGCTATATTGTGGTAGGTGTAGATGACCAAAACAACCATTTGGTAGGGGTAGATTTTTACGACGATAGTAAAATACAAAACCTCATCAACGCTTATCTCAAGCATCCGCCCTTTGTGATTTATGAAAACATTCCTTTTGCACACCTTAAACGTGGAAAAGTTATTGGGTTGATAAGCATTAAAGCTCAAAAAGATAAAGTTTGCTCTTTTAAGCGCAGTATTTGGAAATATAAAAAGACAAGTGTTTTTATACGAGAAGGCAGCATTAGTAAGCCACAACATGAAATCAAGAACATTGTAGACAATAAAGCCGTATTAGAAAGTATTGAGAAACAAGCACAAAACAACATTAAACTCACGCTAGATGGTGTTTTTGATTTTTATGAAAGCAACAATTTATACAACCCTAATTATTTGGTATTTAGAGAGTACTTTGTGTTGTGCTGGGCAGGAAAGAAAAAGGTAAACAACCGCGGGACATTTTACTCTAGAGTGAATATCGAGCTCATCAACGAGCAGGTAAAGTTGTTTTATTCTGATTTAGATGAAGTAACCATAGCGCATGATGAGCAAGGCTTTAAAATAACCGAGTTTGTTCATCTAGGTCTTAATAAAAATTATCGTTACTACCCTCTTGAAGAAGTGCAAATTGTCTTTTCTCCCAATATGACCTATACCATAAACCGTAAAATGCTTTTTAAACCACCGCAATACGACCAATCTAATTTAATTCATATTTTAAATAGTCAATATGAGTTAATAAAGAAAATTAAAGCCCAAGAAAAATTAACTTTAACCGAAAAAGAAAACTTAAAGCGTTTACCCGTCACCGCTCTTTTGTGCTATTTTAATCAATTACCACAAGCCATTGACCAATTGGAAGCGATAAGACTCCTTTTAAAAGAAAATTATCCCGATATTTATGCGCGATACAAAGACAGCATGCGCATTTTAAGAAAAGTAAATTACAGCAACACATGAGTCAACGAATTTTTGCCATAGGAGATATTCATGGCGGCTTAAAAGCACTTCAACAAATTTTAAAAAAAGCAGCTATCACCCCAGATGACTTACTAATATTTTTGGGCGATTATGTAGATGGCTGGAGCGATTCTGCCCATGTGGTTAGTTATTTAATCGAACTAGAAAAAAAGCAGCCTTGTGTTTTTATTCGAGGTAACCATGACGATTTGGTTCACCAATGGCTCATCACCCAAGAAATGAACAATCAGTGGCTGCAGCACGGGGGTGAGTCTACCATAAAATCATATGCCGAGCTTTCCGAAAAGGAAATCAACACACATATTGCTTTTTATGAACGCATGAAAAATTACTATGTCTTAAACGAGGAGATTTTATTTTTGCACGCTGGTTTCACCAACATGCATGGGCCTTATAATGAGTACGAAGCTTATATGTGCTATTGGGACAGAACCCTTTGGGAAACCGCTTTATCGCTCGACCCTAATTTACCTCAAGATCATATTTATTATCCTAAAAGATTAAAACTATTTAAAGAGATTTATATTGGGCATACACCGGTTACCCGGATTAATAAAGAGAAACCTCACCAAGCCGCCAATGTAATAAATGTAGATACCGGTGCCGCATTTAAAGGTAAACTCTCCATGATCGAAATAAGCACTAAAGAAGTGTATCAAAGTGAGCCCGTTTACCAAATCTATAAAAATGAAAAAGGCAGAAATTAATGTATATTTGCTAGAAATAAATAATTATGAAAAAAATTCTTACCGCCGGTTTGGCTTTATTTATTAGTCTAAGTGCTTGGGCACAAGAAGAAGATTTTAAACATAGCGAAGTAAAGCTAAATATTGCAAACACCATCGCCATTGCTTCTGTAGAAGTTGGTTACGAGTATTTTTTTGGTTATGATCAAGCCATAGATGTAGAAGTGCTTATCAATGATAGAATAAATTACCATAGCGAGAAAGGCTCTAGAGATTTTAATACCAACAGCTTAAAACTAGGTTATGTGTATTACTTTGGTTTAGAAATGCCTGGATCTGGTGTTTATATCAACCCGTTTTTAAAATACCGTTTTGGCGAATTTGAAGAGAAAGTTACCAAAGCCGTAGAAGGAAACGATGTAAGAGTTAAGCAAGTTACCGATATGGATAGCTTTATGATTGGTATTGGCGCTGGTTATAAATGGAATTTTAATGACCGTTTTGTAATTGGACCCTATGCCAATATCGCCAGGAATTTTAGCGACGAAGTAAAAGACCGCTTCTCTTCTATTGAGTTTAATGCAGGTCTAAGCATTGGCTACCGTTTTTAATACCTTTTTTTAAGTCTTTACGGATTTCAATTCCTTTAAGAAGACAAATGAAAATATAAATAAAAACCCTCACGTGAATGTGAGGGTTTTTAATTTAAAACCTTTAAAGGTACAATCCGATCAAAATTAGGTTTAACCTTAAATCGATACCTTTACCTTATAGGTCAAATTTTATTCCTTGTGCCCCTGCATCCGACGAGTGAGGCACGAACGAGAGGAATGCACTAATTTCAATTTATAAGTCGAATTTTATTCCTTGTGCCAAAGGTAACTCGGTGGTATAGTTTATCGTATTGGTTTGACGACGCATATAGATTTTCCAAGCATCAGAACCCGATTCGCGACCTCCACCAGTTTCTTTCTCTCCACCAAAGGCACCACCAATCTCGGCCCCAGAAGTACCGATATTTACGTTGGCAATTCCGCAATCTGATCCTTCTACAGACAAGAAGCGCTCTGCTTCACGCAAGTTGTTGGTCATTATAGCAGAAGACAAACCTTGACGCACGCCATTTTGTAGCTCTAAAGCATTGGCAACATCTCCTTTATACTTCATCAAATACAGTACAGGTGCAAAAGTTTCGTGTTGTACGATTTCAAAATGATTTTCGGCCTCGGCGATAGCTGGTTTTACATAGCATCCGCTCTTATAACCTTCACCTTCAAGAACACCACCTTCAACCAAAATATTTCCGCCTTCTTCAACTACTTTATCCAAGGCATTTTGGTAATTTTTTACCGCATCTTTATCAATTAACGGCCCCACGTGATTATTCTCATCTAAAGGATTACCAATTTTGATTTGTTTGTAGGCGTCTACAATAGCATTTTTTACTTTGTCATACACCTCTTCGTGCACAATTAATCTTCTAGTCGAAGTACAACGCTGTCCGCAAGTACCTACTGCTCCAAATACAGCACCAATTACGGTATTTTTAATATTGGCATCTGGCGTTACAATTATAGCATTGTTACCTCCTAGCTCCAATAGGGTTTTTCCTAAACGTCCTGCAACTTCTTTGGCTACAATTTTTCCCATTCTGGTAGATCCTGTTGCCGAGATTAAAGGAATTCGCTCATCTTTAGTCATAAATTCACCAACTTTGTAGTCTCCCGTAATTAAACAAGAAATACCAGCCGGTACATTATTGCTAGCAAATACGCGTGCAGCAATGTTTTGACAAGCAACAGAAGTTAATGGTGTTTTTTCTGAACCTTTCCAGATACAAGCATCGCCACAAACCCAAGCTAATGCGGTATTCCAAGACCAAACAGCTACCGGGAAGTTAAACGCAGAGATAATACCTACCACGCCAAGTGGATGGTACTGTTCATACATTCTGTGACCAGGACGCTCCGAGTGCATGGTTAAACCGTGCAACTGTCGCGAAAGACCAACTGCAAAGTCGCAGATATCTATCATTTCCTGCACTTCACCTAATCCTTCTTGGTAGGATTTACCCATCTCATAAGAAACCAATTTCCCTAAAGGCTCTTTTAATCTTCGCAGTTCATCATTAAACTGTCTTACTATTTCACCACGTTGTGGTGCAGGCATTGTGCGCCATTCTTTAAAACCAGCTGTGGCAGCCGCTATAACTTTGTCATAATCTTCTTTTGTAGTAGCGCGCACCTTACCAATTAAAGCACCATCTACCGGTGAGTAAGACTCGATAACCTCACCGCTACTAAAAAAATCTTCGCCAGTAGAAGTACCGTTATTAATATCTTGATTTAAGCCCAATTCTTCCAAGGCCTTGTCGATTCCAAATTCTTTCGCAATTTGACTCATAATAAAATTTCTGTTTAGATTATTTATTTTTAGGCAAAACTTGCCTCCCCAATTTAATTCGCCTAAAATAAGATTTTAAAGAGAAAATTTAGCCTAAAAACCGGTGAAAATTGATTTAGATAAGAAAACTAGCCGATAAAAGCTTAGCTACCAGAATCGTTTTTGTGTAATCTGATGCAGCTTTCTAGAACTAATAATAAAATTGACTAAGATTAGGATATAGTATGTTTAAAGAAATTCTTTCGCTGATTGAAAAAACTTAACTAGTCTTCACCAACAAAGCGCTCATCTACCGGCATCACTTCGCCGCAGTTGTTGCAAGTGCGCAGTTCTTTACTAGTGTAAAAATGCTTAAAATGCTTTAAAAAATCTTTTTCTATATCCTCTAAGGGGAAGTACACTTCATACAATTTATGATTACAGTTATCGCAAAACCACAGCAAGCCGTCTTTACCTGTTAAATCTTTACGTTTGCGTTCGATTACCAAACCAATCGAGTTTTCAGCTCTCGCCGGCGAATGCGGCACCTTTGCCGGATGCAAATACATATCACCTGGCCCTAACTGCATTGTCTTTTTTTCCCCATTTTCTTGAATATGTACTTCGATATTTCCTTCTAATTGATAAAACAATTCTTCGGTTTCATTATAATGATAATCTTTGCGAGCGTTTGGCCCTGCTACAATCATTACTATATAATCGCCAGATTCTTTATATAGATTTTTATTGCCTACGGGCGGTTTTAAAAATGCGCGATTTTCTGTAATCCATTTCTGTAAATTAAAGGGTTTTGCAATAGCCATAGGTCATAGTTTTATCGGTTTAAATTTAGTAATTTCAAATCATTTACCCTAAATATTTTTTTTAGGGCGCTTTTTGGTTGTTCAAACCAAAACCGCACTATTGGCTACAACTCCGTTTGTGCTTCTTTTTTGTACCTATAATTTATTCCGTCAAGGTAAACCTTGTATTAAACTTTATTCCAACTCAAAACGCACAATTCGGAATTCACTACTATCGCTAACGCAGGCCTATAGCCAAAATCTTCTTAAAATAAATTAATAAAGTTTATTTCAATTTAATTTTGCTTATATTTTTGCGAAATGATTTGGACCGTTTTAGGAATAATAACAGGCTTTGTTTGCCTTATATATGGGGCAAACCTTCTAGTGGCTGGGGCCTCATTACTAACCAAACGTTATGGAGTGCCCGATTTGATTATCGGCTTGAGTATAGTTGCCTTAGGAACCTCGGCGCCCGAATTGGTCGTAAACCTTTTAGCCGCTTATGATCAACTCCCCGATATTGTACTATCTAACATCATAGGCAGTAACAATTTTAATTTATTTATGATACTGGGCTTAGCAGCTATTATGGTTCCACTTCAAGTACAAAAGTCTACAGCCTTTAAAGAAATCCCATTAGCTTGGTTAAGTATAATCTTACTTGGTTTGCTAGCCAATAATTTCTTTATATCCTCCCCGGCTTTCTTAAGCAGATTAGATGCTTGCCTATTACTTACTGCTTTTATAGGCTTTATGTATTATTTATACCTACAAGTTAAAAAAGATGTATCTAATGCAAAAAACAGTGCTACTTATACTTCAATAAAAAGTATAAGCGTAAAAATAATATTGGGCTTGGCTGGTCTTTTTTTAGGTGGCCAACTGGTAGTAAATCAAAGTGTAAGCTTAGCACAAACCTTAGGACTTAGCGAAAAAATAATCGGTTTAACTATCATCGCCGCAGGGACTTCATTACCCGAGCTGGTAACTACCTTAGTATCTGCAAGACAAAATAAGGCTGATTTAGCTGTAGGAAATGTAATTGGTTCAAATTTGTTTAATTTTTTGCTCATTTTACCAGCAAGCATTTTGATAAATCCCATTGACTATAACCTCAATTTTAACATAGACATAATTTTATTGTTAATAGGTACTAGTTTTGTTTTTTTAGCCATGTTTACAGGAAAACGTAGAAAAATTGATCGTTGGGAAGCCTTAACTCTTGTCTTGGTTTACCTCGCTTTCACTATCTACTTTGTTAACCTAGAAGTATAATAAGCCTAGAATAGCTTTTTATAGCAGCTCGTAAGTCAGTTTGTTAAATTGTAGTACATTTGCTAACGCTATGAAGAGTATTAAAATACCTCCTAATAAAAAAGTTTATTTTACCAGTGACCATCACTTGGGAGCGCCTACCGAAGAGCAAAGTAGGCCACGCGAATTGCACCTGCTTAGATGGTTAACTACTATTCAAAAAGATGCTGCTGCTCTCTTTGTGCTGGGCGATTTATTTGACTTTTGGTTTGAGTATAAACAGGTAGTTCCTAAGGGCTTTGTTCGTATTCTGGGGAAGTTAGCCGAGTTTACCGACCAGGGTATACCGGTTTATTTTTTTGTAGGCAATCACGATTTATGGATGAATGATTATTTTCAAAAAGAATTGAATATACCCGTTTATCACGAGCCACAGGTTTTTCAACTGGGAAATGAAAAGTTTTTTATTGGTCACGGTGACGGCTTGGGTCCGGGCGACTTAGGGTATAAACGGATGAAAAAAGTATTTGTGCATCCGTTATCAAAATGGTTTTACCGGTGGTTGCACCCCGATATTGGTGTGCGTTTAGCCAAGCATTTATCGGTTAAAAATAAGCTGATTTCGGGAGATGAAGATGCAAAATTTTTAGGCGAAGAAAAGGAATGGTTGGTGCAATATGCCAAACGAAAATTAGCCCAAGAGCATTATGATTATTTTATTTTTGGGCATAGACATTTGCCCTTAGATATCGCTTTAAGCGAATCAAGCCGATATGTAAATTTGGGCGACTGGATACAGTACTATACCTATGCTAGTTATGACGGAGAAAAATTGTTGCTTAACGATTTCCCTATATCTTAATCGTTCATCTTTATAAGCTTTACAGCGTGTAAGGTTTCGAAGCCTAAATAAAAAAGGTAGGGCACAAAAAAGGAGAATACGCTTGCCATTACATTTACATCATCTTCCTTATAAAGCATTATAGGTATTAGAAAAGCAACAGCAATAAACATTTTTAGCATTCCTAATCCCATAAAAGTAAAGCCAGCCTTATCGGGAAAGTTGTTTGCAATCCATAACACACACACATAAACGATTAAAGTAAGTAGGCTTAAAAAAAGGTACATTACCGGTATGCTATAATACAAATCGAATTGTAAAACTGTAAATGCTAATAAGTAATGTAATCCTCCTAAAATTAAGGTGAACAACAATAACATTTTTAGGAACACCCTTAGGGATTGTCCGAAATTCTCTTTCATTTATTTATCTTTTAAGCTGGAGTAAACTTGATACAAGGCAATGAAAACGCCTAGTAATGAACAGGCAATAGTAAAGCCCGAAAACTTATTAGGAAATTGTTCATCCAACCAAATACCACCAAAAACGCCAATACCAATAACTACCCCCATTTGAAAGGCTAGACCGGTATAAACCACCCATTGGTTAAGCGGTTTTTCCTTCTTTGGTTTGTTTTTTGTCATTATGCATAGATTTTACGGCTCCTTTCATAGTACAAGTGGCGTTAAAATCGGCACCTGGTTCAATAGCTAATTTACCTGTAATCACTTCGCCCTCAACCACAGCACTCGATTTCAAAGTCAGCGTGTTATTCACTTCAAGGTTGCCTTTTACCAATCCTTCTAAATCTGCATTCTCACAAGTTATCTCCCCTTCAATCACGCCGTTTTTACCCAACACGATCTTACCAGCGGTTTTAATGGTACCTATTATCTTTCCGTCAATTCTAAAACTGCCTTGACCTTCTAAATCTCCTTTAATAGTAGTTCCCTCTGCAATTTTATTTTGCTCTTTACTCAGGTGATTCATTTCTTTTTTCGATTTTTTATCTCTTTTATTTTCTGAAAACATCTTAGTTTAATTTTTCTAGGTATATATCAAAATTCTTCTTCATCTGTATAAGCTTATAGTTCTTAGCAGCCACACTATAAGGCTGACGATCATAGGTCAGGTCTGTTTCTTTTTTCAATTTTTCTAAAAACCCAAGTGCTCCTTGTTCACTTTTTAAACCGTGCACCACTAAAAATTGCTGACCTGGGATATAAGGATCTTCCGATACACTTAAATCACTGGCTTGCAAATGGTCTATACCAGCAAGGAGCTGTTCTTTTAATGTGGTTAATGCTTGCTCTTCTTGCGTATTAAACACAAAAACAATTTTATAATGTGTATCAGCACGCTTAAAATCGAATTGCTTTTGCTCTAAAGCCGGTATAGCCGTTTGTAATAAATTTTCGGCGGTTTTACCTTCTTCGCTTTGCGGATAGGTTAAAGCTAAATAATTCAAAGCTTTTTTATAGGCTGAAAGTCCGTTAACACGTGCTTGTACATAAGCTTTTAAAAGTTCTAATTTGGGTACAATATCATTTCCTGTAAAAAGCTCAATTTCTTGCTGTATTTGCGCAATCAAGCCGTCAAACTCTTCATTTTGATAGGCCAAATAAAGTTGTTTATACACGGCTTGCGGACTGTTTTGATCGCCTATTAATCCTTGTGGATTACGCAAAATAGTAGCATATCTTGAGTCGGGGTGATTAGCAAGAATATCTTCTTTCCAAAACCGTTGTCGTTGGGCATTGCCCGTAATCTCATAAATCTTATACAAGTTGTATTTAGAGGGCAGTATCAATCGCTCTTCCGGATTGTTTTTCAATAAAGCCTCTAGCTTATTGGCTGCCAATTGATATTCTTTAAATTTTTCTTTGTAAATAACACCGAGTTGATAGTAGGCAAAATTTCGGTCTTTGGCCAAGCTGTCTAAAACCTCCTGATCTTGGGGAATCTGACTGATATAGGTTTCTGGTTGATAAATAGGGTCTTCTTCAATGGCTTCAAAAATAGCTTCTTCTTGTTGTTTTTTGCTTTCTTTCTTGGCTTGTTTTACATCTTCATAGCGCCAATTATCTACCAAAGGAATATCTCCCCATTGCTTTTTAAATTTCTGAATTCCTTTTTGTACTTGGTTGTTATCATAAAAATAAAAACTAGCTCCACCCCCTAATCCCCGACGGTTAGACACCATACTGGCCTGCGTTTTAAATAGGTCTTTGGGTTGTGCATTTTTTTCTTTTAACTGCTGTTTGGCTTGGGCGATGGCTTTTTCTTTTTGCTTCTGCGTAAAATCCGTAAAGAAAGTGAGTTGCTCTTGGTCTGACATTCCTGCTATGCGCAGAATACTATCGTTTTTCACAGCAATATCTTCGTACAAAATGACATCATCTAAGTTTTCTCTTTTCTTTAATATGCTGCGGTACTCGCGGGTGCTTTTATCTAATTGCACCAAGGTAGAATCATAGTATTTACCAGCAGTTTTATATTGTGCCGCATCAAAATTGATAACCGCCAAATTCAGATAATTTCGAGAAACTAAATACTTATCTCTTGAATCTTCGCGCAAAGATTTGTTATAGAAATCTACTGCCGCTGGGAGAGTATCTTTTTGCCTATAAACCTCGGCAAATTGATAATAAATTCGATCTAGATATGGCCTGTTCTCTCTGTTTTCGGCTAGTTCATTGAGCAACTCCATTGTAGCTAGCGTATCCTGTTGGGTGAAATCAAGGTTTTGAATTTGCTGCATATACGCATTAATCATATATTCACGAGGCGATTTGCGGTTTAGGGCAATTACCCGATCAAAAGCGGCATTGGCCGAATCTATCTGATTTAGCGATTTATGCAACTGCCCCTTGATGAACAAATACCTGCCTTGATCTGCGTGCGACTTCGCATAAGCGGCAGCATTTTCAATGGCCGCTAGCGCCTGCTCTTCTTGTTCTAAATTTAAGTAAGCTTGCGCTAAGGTAGCATAAGCATGTGTATAATCTTCTTCTGAAAAGGTTATACCCGAACTTAAAAGGGCTTCTATATTTTTAATAGCCGTTTCGTGATTCCCCATTCGCATATTGGTCTTTTCTCGCCAAATGCGCGCGGTTGCCAATTGATCGCTTTCGGGGTAGTCTGTTATGATGTAATTAAAGGCTTCTAATGCAGGAAAAAAACGCTGATCGTAATACCGGGCTTTACCCAATAAAATGAAGGCTTTATCCATTTGCGGATTATACTCGGTGCCCGCAATATGCATATTGTGTTTTTGTATGGCTTTGGCAGCCTTTTCCTCGGCACGTTCAAAATGCTGGTTCTTGGCTTGCTCGTCCTTTTCAGACGCCTCGATAATCTCAAGCCGTTCTACGGGTAAAATTTTCCAGTAATCATCTACATAAGTTTGTGCAATTTCTTGCTTACCCTCTTCTAATGCAAGGTTACCATTGTATATAATATTGTAGTAGGCACCCATTGCGTGAAAGTTGCGGTTGAGCCACTTGTTCTTTTTACGAGAACAAGAAACCAAACTTAAACCCACTAGCAACAAGGTGATTAGTTGAACGCTTTTGTGTTTAATCATAAATTGTTTACCTCCTCTAAAAATAACTCCGTAAAGGTATTTTTAGTATCATTGGCAGTAAAAATACGGTCTTTTTTTCATTAAAAAAACCTGCACCCTAAAAAGCACAGGTTTGTGGTAATATATTTTTTTTAAACATATATGATGACTAGAAAAACTAAATTATGAAAGCTCTTTTTAAGAAAAATATGCTACTTATTAAAATAAGCTTCTAATTCTTCTAAAGTAGCTTGACTGGTTTGGATATCTTTTACCGGTTCTCCTTTGTCTAAAACCACAATGCGCTCACAAACTTCGGTTACATGAATCAAATCGTGACTCGAAATTAAAATGGTGGTTTCGGTGTTTTCATCTAAATCTTTTATAATCTTCTTTAAGCGTATTTGTGTGGTGGGATCTAAATTGGCAAAAGGTTCATCTAAAATCACCACATCTGGTTGACCGATAAGTGCAGCGATGATGCCAACTTTTTTCTGGTTCCCTTTAGATAGGTCGCGCAAGTATTTCTTTTTTTGTAGGATTTCATCCTGAAAAAAATCTTCAAACTCAGCTAATAGGGCATCTACCGCCGTTTTATTTTGGCCGCGCAACTCCCCTATAAAATAGAAGTATTCTTCAGCGGTTAGGTAGCCTATTAAAAAAGACTCGTCTATAAAAGCAGCGGTAAAGGGTTTCCAATCTTCACTGGCGTCTATGCGTATCGAGTTGCTTACAATATGCCCGGTGGTAGGTTGTATCAAATCGAGCAAAAGGCTAAAAAAAGTGGTTTTACCGGCTCCATTATTTCCTACCAAACCAAAGCTTTGACCTTTAGGTATTTCTAGATGTTCAATATGCAACACCTCATCTTGATTGTATTTTTTGGATAAGTTTTCTACGCGAATCATAGTTTATTTTTTTTCATTAAAAGCCGCAATGGTTTTGTATTTTCCTTTTTGGTATATGGATTCTATTTTGTTTAAGAAAAATGATTTAAGCATCAAGCCAATCAATCCGCTTAAAGCTAAAGCCAATAAACCAGCATTAAAATTTATCAGTTTATAAGGTATGTAAAAAATAAGCATTGGTCCAAGCATTTTAGGTAGTGCAATAAGCAACTGGGTAGGGTTAAAGCCTTGTGTATTACCAAAGGCTTTCGCTTTTACATTTAGCTCTACAGGTACTCGGTTTAAAGCACCTCCAAAAAGCGTAATAAACGAATTTAAACCAATATTAAAAATTGCTCCTGCTGCTATCATCGCATAAATATCCCAGCCAAAATAAATGTACGGCGTAGCAAGAATAAATGAAATTATTACAGCCACAAGCATAAGGTACCATTTTGACTCGAGGTATTGACGGTAAGGTATATTTTGACTCATAAGTAGCTTATAATATTCGCTGTCCCAAGAAGGTACCAATTGCCCGTAAGAGAGTAAAAAACCACCCGTAATAAATACAGAAGCAAATACTAAAAAGGCGGGGCTATCGCTATATGTTTCTTGGGTGTAAAAAATAAGACCATAAAACAAAAACAGAAAAGACATAAACAAAACTTGTTTTGGTCGTGCGTTGCGAAGAATGAGTTTGAGGTCGTTTTTTAAAAATGGTGCCATTTTTCCAAACCGATTTAAAAAGGAGAATTCTTGGGTTTTCACCAATTTCTTTTCTTTACGGATAGCATCATCTAAATAAAAACTCTTTCGTACAAATGCATAGTTTCTGCGGTATAAGAGCACCAACAACAGTAAAGGGATAAGAAAGGCATACCATAGACTGTACATTTTATTAAAAAACTCTCCTGCTAAAACGGTGATGTCATAAATATTAAAATAACGCAGCGCAGCAAAGCCAAAGATAAGACTCACCAAGCCATAAAAATAAGTGTTGTTTTTATTGATGAGAAAGTTTAAATAATTCAGCGAAAGCGTGAAAAGAATCATAGCTACCAACCATCCCATCACTTGTATTAACGGGTAAGCTTCTACTAGTAAAATTATGGCAAAAGGAATAAAAAAGAAGAGCGGCAACCAATTAAAAAACGACCAACTGGTTTTGGCCAATAAATAATGTATTATGGTAGACCTTTTAACCGGAACAACCATAAAGGGTTTAATATTCATTACCGGTAATTGTTGTAGAAAAAAGCGATAGGTTAAATCTAATAAAAACCAAAAAATTAGATAATTGTTTACAACGACTATAGGGTCTAACTGAGGAAATGATTTTTGTATTAAATAATAAGCAACCAATCCTAAACCGGTAAAAGCAGCTATAAAATAAAGAGCTGCTAAAAGGAGTACTATTTTAATACCAATGCCTTTTTGAAAAGAAGACGAGCGTTTAAACTGCTTCCATTCAAAAGATAAAAATTGTGAATACCGCATAGTGAATGATTTACAGTATTAGTATAAAATTTGTGATAATGTTACAATTTTCTAAACCATTTCTGGATAAACTTCGCGTAAAATTTTATTTTTCTGCTTAGGGATTATCACCAGAACAATATAATGCAATAAGGATACAAGACTTATAATTAGCGATGTGGCCAGAGCTACATATAAGTTAGAGAAAACCTGAGCATCTACAATCAGAAATTGATAAAACCATATGTAACTAAAAGACCCTATTTGTCCGCTTCTATTAATAATCACCTCTAAAAGCAAAGGTTGCTTAGCGGATTGATTTTTCTTTAATTGACGTGAGCGTTTTCCTAGCAGAAAAACATATAAAGAGAATTCTAAGACTAAAAAGGTGGCTACCCCGTAGAAACCATAAGGCAATTGAAAAAGCATGGTGAATATAAAGAGGAAAAACGCCATACTAAACCAAACCTTTGGAATTTTGCAAAATTGATAAATTTCATTCCTAATCAATTTCCAATATCGTTTGCTCATTTATTTTTCGCGTTCTTCTACCACCTCTAGAAAGCCAAAAACCCCAAATTTCTTAAACTCTATATCTAAAGCCTGCTCGAAATCTAAGTCAGGATTTGCTGCCCATTGGGCTTCTATGCCATTGGCCAAATGATCAACGAGCTCGGTTTGCACATCGTAATAATCGACAAAATGTGCTCGGGTAAACGCATAAAGCTGCTCGATATGTGTTGCACTTAGCTTTTTCATACCTTTTTCAAATTTAAAAGCGAACTAAGTTCAAGCGTATGTTTATTCGCTATTTTATACCAGTAATAATGACGATAATACAACCAAAAAAAGAGCTGTATACCAACAATCCACCCTAATTGGGTCACCCATAGGCCAGAGAAAAAATTATAAAACCCTATAATTCCGAATAGCAAACTATGCAACCAACTGAATGCGCTTACACGATGAGTTAAAAGCACTTGTAAGCAGGCTAATTTATCTTGTTGCTTAATTAGTTTTTTATGTTGAATGATTTTATTTTGATTGTATAAAAACCCAAAAAAAGTAAACAATAGCAATATAGGCACTAGTATTAATAACATTATATATTCTAACCAGTGTGTAAAAATAAAAGCAAAACCACTCAGCATAATGTTAAGCAGTAGTACGACCTTAATTTGCATAAATTTTAAAAAACCTTGTTGCTGTAGCTTATTGAATTTTTGCGTATAATGATTCTGGGTTTCCTGCACAATTTCGGCAAAACCCATCACCCCAAATTTCTTAAACTCCATATCTAAAGCCTGCTCAAAATCTAATTCAGGATTTGCTGCCCATTGGGCTTCTATGCCATTGGCCAAATGATCAACGAGCTCGGTTTGCACATCGTAATAGTCGACAAAATGTGCGCGGGTAAACGCATAAAGCTGCTCGATATGTGCTGCACTTAGCTTTTTCATGATACGCTTTCTATAAATTTCATACGTTGCGTTTGTTCGTAGTAGAGATATAGTCCTGAAACATTAAACCAAATATAAAAGCCCAATAAGTAAAGATTCCAATTGCTGGTATTAGGGTTGAAAAATTGAAGCGAAAAATAATCAAAAGCGAAGATCAGCATCATTAACTTATACTGATACAATGTTTTCTTACCGATGTTTTTTCTACCCCAAACCATCCAAAAAACAGAAAATAAAGCCAACAGTAATATCGGGAGAATCAGATACTGTTTAATGGTGTAATGTATCCCAAAATAACTAAACGCATAAACTACTGCGCTCACGAAAATGACCTTTAAATTAACTGCGTTTTTTATTAACTGGCTTAAGATAAACCAAAATGCACGGGTTTCAGATTTTTCGTAACGCTTAAGCAAATCAGTTTTATGTTTGATCATGTAATTTTTAAAGTGGTTATAAAAATCGAATGAACCGCTTTCTTTTTCCGCTTCAAGCGAACTGGCGATATGATCTACATACTCTGCACGTACATCATCATAGAGCACCCCAGAATTCTTGAGGTAGCGGTCTATAAATTGTATTTGCTCTAAATTTAAAGGCATTAAGAACTCAATTTGGTTTTGGGCAATAGTAAAGCCTGCATGGTTGATAAGTATCGTTCTAATTCGGCTAATTTGCCAATACTTTCTTGAGTTCCTTTTTCAGTGAGTTTATAGTATTTTCGCAAACGATTATCTACCTTTTTCACCTCTATATCAAGTAAACCATCTGCTTCCAACTTATGTAAAGCCGGGTAAAGCGCTCCTTCTTTAATTTGCAATTCATCTTGTGTAAGTTGTTTTACTTTTTGAGTAATTTCATACCCATACATCTTGCCTTCATCGGCTAAGAGCTTTAAAATGATGGTTGATAAACTGCCTTTATATAGCTTAGAGTTACTCATAAAACCAATTAACTTGAATAACAAAAATATAAAATACTTACATACATAAGTAACTTAGGTATAAAATTTTGATTGCTTTAGGTTTATTAAGCCAATGTATATTGTATTTTTACGGAAAAAATAGAATACCGTGAAAAACTTTCATTCGCTACCTGTAAAAGAAATCATTAGAGAAACACCCCGAGCCGTGAGTCTTGTTTTTGAGATTCCCGAAGCCTTAAAAAATGTTTTTTACTTTGAATCGGGGCAATACATCACCATAAAAAAAGAGTTTGATGGGCAAGAAATAAGAAGGTCCTACTCTATTGCATCTGTGCCCGGGAGAGATTATATTAAGGTGAGTGTTAAAGAAGTAGCCGGCGGTTTATTTTCTACCTATGCCAATAGAGAACTTCAAGAAGGTGATGTGTTAGATGTTTTTCCGCCAGAAGGTAAATTTGTCTACCATCCCCCTACCGATGATAAACCTAACGAGTATGCTGCTTTTGTCGCTGGAAGCGGAATTACTCCCGTTATTTCTATTTTAAAGAATGTACTTAAAAAAGAAGCGCACAGTAAGTTTGTGTTGGTTTACGGGAATAAAACCCCTCAAGAAACCATCTATTTCAAAGAGCTGTTGGCCATTCAGCAAGAGTTCCCTGATCGGGTTTTTATCGAGTTTGTTTACAGTCAAGCCAAAGACAAAGATTCATTTTTTGGTCGAATAGAACGCAGTACCGTTAATTTCGTGCTGAATAACAAATTTAAAAACCACCAGTTTAAAGATATTTATTTGTGCGGTCCCGAGCCCATGATCGATTTGGTTAAAGGCGTATTGCTAGAACATGAAATTGAAGAAGAACGCATTCATTTTGAACTCTTTACCTCTACCGAAATTGGAGAAATTGAGGCCAACTTAGAAGGTAAAACCAAAATAAAGGTTATTGTAGATGATGAGGAATTTGAGTTTGAAATGGACCAAAAAGAAAGTATTCTCGATGCCGCTTTAGATGAAGATATCGATGCGCCTTATTCTTGTCAAGGTGGAATTTGTAGTAGCTGCATCGCTCGTATAAAAGAAGGAAAGGCAGAAATGATGAAAAATCAAATTCTTACCGATGAAGAAATCGAAGAAGGCCTTACCCTAACTTGTCAAGCCCACCCTACCACAGCCAAAATTGTTATAGATTTTGATGATGTTTAATAGTGGCAATTAAGTCATAAAAAATAGGCTACCTAAAAGAAGGTAGCCTATTTTTTTATTCAAATTGATGTTCGTTAATCATTTCATTTCTTGCCGCTTTTATGCTTCAAGAGGTTTAGCCTTCTTATTTAAAGCCAAATTGCCAAAATAAATAAGGCTTCCTAAAACAGGAAACATCAGCGCCACCAAAACCCAAAGTACTTTAGCAATACTATTCTTTTCGTTTTTAAGAATAAAATATAAACTGACTCCAAGACAGAGTACATAGAAAAGTAAAAATAGTAAAATTGTTGTTGAAGAAATTATATTCATCATTGTTTATTTTAAAATATCAACCTACATTATTTAGAGTAAAACACGATAAAATTTCGCAATTACATAGAGAACAAATACTACGCTTATGATAGTCAAGCGTCGTTTTTGATTGGCATCTAATTCTTTATAACGCCAAAGATTAAAGGCGATATAAAGTACAGAAATGCCAATTATTAGATAGGTTAAAATTGGGTTTGAAAAATCCATTAGTTTAGCTTTACCACTTGTTGCAGTGTTTTAATTAATTCGTTTTGATCTATACCGTGCATGACTTGCTCATAACCCGGCAATATTTTATTACCGTAAATAGATGTAGGCAAGAGCGGATACTTTTTTAAGCTAGGGGTAAACTGAAGTTGCTCAGTTTGTTTAAATGGTGCAAATCCGGCGAAAGGATGAGTAGCGCCCCATAGCGTGATCACCGGCACTTGATAAAGCGCTGCTAAATGACCATTACCACTATCCATCGCAAGCATGGCATTTAAATGCGCTATAATAGCTAATTCCTCGGTAAAAGCATGTTTTCCAGCTAAGTTAATCGTGTTCGGTATTTCTTTTTCCCATTGGTCTAGTTGCTCAATTTCCTTTTTACCTCCTCCAAAAAGCAAAAGGCTAAACCGATTGGTTTTTGCTATTTTAAGCAATAATTCACGCATTAAATGTATAGGGTACATCTTGGCCTCGTGAGCTGCAAATGGAGCCACACCAATCACCTTTCTATCGCTTTCGCTGAAATATTCTTGTGCAGCAGCAGATAGACTTGGTTTTATTACTGGTAAATAGGTATTTAAGTCGATAGGGAACCCCAGATCAGCAAAAACATCGGCATAACGCTGATGCGTTGTTTTTAAGGGCTTAATCTGTTTTTCTCGATGTTGGGTTAGCTTTTTCTTCTCTGCTCTACCTTTGTCAATTCTAGCTACTTTTATTCCGTAAGTTTTTAAAAAAAAACCTATAATCTTGGTTCGCAGTACTTGGTGTAAATCGGCTACAGCATAAGGCTTAAGCTCTTTTAACTGCTTAGCCAAACGTCTCAAACCTAAAATACCTTTGTGCTCTTGCTTAACTTTTGCCGCAATAACTTGCGTACGCGGCAGCTGATTAAAAATTGGGGCAAAAAAGCTTTTAGTAACCACGCTAAGCCTTACCTCTGGGTACTGCTGCAGCAATCTACCCAAAACAGGCACACTCATAGCAACATCTCCCATGGCCGAAAGCCGCAAAACCAATATGTGCTTTTCTTTGCTCAAAATATTTTTTGTGGAACTGATTAAATCCGTGAAAACGGAATTGCAGCTTTACTTTTTACCGCGCAAGACCGGATTTAACTCCTCGTCATTGTACATTTTCATTTGCTTGTATACTTTCATATACTTGTCGCCTTTTTCAATATCAGTCAAAAGTTGGTTGATGGCTGTAGACAAATCTACGCGTTGCTCTAGAAGTACATCTAATTTTGCCTTACAAGCCATTTGATGCTCTTGTGAAGCGTCTGTACGATTGGCTTCCTCGTTCATATGGTATATTTTTAAAGCTAAAATAGACAAGCGATCTACACCCCAAGCCGGGCTCTCGGTATTAATCGTGGCATCTGGTTTAGGGGTTACTTCTTTGTATTTTTCTAAGAAGTAAGAATCGATATACTCTACCATATCGGTACGATCTTGGTTAGAGGCATCAATTTGCCTTTTTAGTTTTAAGGCAGAAACGGGGTCAATTTCCGGATCGCGAATAATATCTTCATAATGCCACTGTACCGTATCTATCCAGCATTTGCGGTATAACAAATGTGCTAGCAAATCCTCTTTTTCATCATATGGGTTGGCAAAAGGTTGATCTACAGTATTTATCTCGTGGTATTTCTCTATAACTTCCTGAAAAATAGCGTTGGCTTTGTCTGAAAACATATTCTAAGTTTTTACTTTTATTAAAAGCGCAAAAATACGCAATATTTAACAAACCTACTGCTATTTTAATGAAAAGCCCCTACCGCCAAATTATCAGAATTTATTTTACCAAAATATGCAGGTATTCTTCTGTTGCGGTAGCTTTATGATTTCTGTTTTGCGTTTTATCAGCTTTAAAGCGTTGGTATTGCTTGGCAACCAAACGATATGTGCCGTACTTCTGCATAATCTCTTTCACCTGTTCGCTGAGCATAAGGCCTTCATTATTATAACTTAAAAAAATGTAGTTAAAGTTGGCTTGTGCTATTAAGGCTTCAAACTCTTGCGCTACTTTTGATTTCTTGCAGTAATTCGATTTGTAGTAGTCTCGTAGCCCGGTCTTACCTTTCGGCTCAAAACGATCATAGCAAGCAATGGTGTTAAGCAAGTGGTAATTGGCCCCATACTGCCTAGCATTATATGGCGGATCTAAGTACAAAATATCGCCAGAAATCCGCTTAATCAAAACATTGGCATCCTCTTGAAATACCTGATGTTGCTGGATTGTTTTATCAAAATCTGCTGGTTCTAGAACTAGAGGCTTGGCAGCCGATTTTTTAATTTTTTTGAGAAAAGCACCATACACCGATGCCGTATTGGCTACTTTATCTGCACTTTCTAGCAAACTCGCTAATAAAAAGAAATAGGTAGAGGCATCTATCTGCGATTCTAATTGCTGAAGTTGCAGCCGTATACCATCTATTTTTTGTGCGTTTGCCTGCGTAAAAAACAACCGATTACCCGAACCATTTTCTCCATATTCTTCGGCAATAAATCCATTTACTGGAGTCGCCTGTTGTAAGCTTTCAATTAGTTCACGCTTTCGCGGAATTTCTTGATGGTTGCCAATATAATTTTGCAGCAAAACATAGCTGTAATATTCTACATCATTGGCAATAACTTGTTTTACCAAAGGCTTAAAGCTACGTCCTACCCTTCCTGTACCCGCAAACAAATCGCAGAGTATCATATCATGTATTGGACCTTTAACTGTATTTTTAACCTGCTCTACTATCCAAGCTGAGAGTCTATTTTTAGAACCGATGTAATTCACGCATCAAAAATTTAAATGCAAAAATACCCGATCAATTCTAAAACTTGGGTTTAAACCAAAAATTGTTTTGTTTAATCTTAATGCCCTACCTAGTTCAAATTCGGAATCTTATTATATACCTATTGTAGCCGAACTATTTTCTTCAAATAGAATTTTTACCATTTGTTGTTTGAGGAAACTGCTTGAATTACCAAATAATGGTATGATTGCTATTTTGGTGGATATTTAAAGCTCGCAAACAACATACCAACTACTAAGAAAACCCGTACTGAGTCCACTATGAGTCCACCATGAGTCCACTAAATAGTGGAGAAAGGTACATTCGCCATAGATTCAATATAGAATGAGGCTTGAGCCAAAACGGCTTTAGTCTTAGTTTGGCCGGGAGTATGTATACTTAAACACTAAAGTAGTAATAAAGATGCTTCAGATATTTTTTTGCTAGTAAGAGAAATAGCATTACTAAGGTAAGTTTTGACAGGTTACTCCCTGAAAAACTAAATTCGGTAAGCGCTACGATCTATCTATCCATTGAGCTATAGCCTATTGGATAGTCTATGCCGTAACCCAAATAATATCGGACCAAGCTTTATGGTTTTCCAGGTCTACCAATACTAAGTTCTCTTTTGAGAAAGTACTTAAGTACTTAAAAACTGCCTTCTTAAGTTTAGGTAAATCAGCTTTGAGTTTCCAATGTTCACCCTCTTGATTATGCACTACTATAAACAATCGGTTGGAAAGATGTTTTCGCTGCTGCTGACTTTGATTTTGGTACAGCCAATAAATTAAATCTGCTTTATTCTTTTGGGCGTAATACAGAGTAGGTTTGTATTTTTTAGGGAAAATACTGGTTTTGTGGTCAAAATCTATTCCGTAAAGGCTAAAATCGACCAATCTATTTTTGTGATTTAAAGCAGGAACTACATATTCTGATTGGCAAAACAAGCGTTCTACTAGCATTGCACTCCAGAAATTATACCAGCGATTTGCGGCGTAGTAAAACAACTCGCGCTTATCCACCTCATAAGCGTCTACACTAAGTTTTATAAGCTCTATAAGCTCCTGCCATACTGGTGTTTTATAAATAAAATTGGTCATGGCGTCCCAGTGGTCATTTTGTTTACGTAACCACTGGTAGGGGTAATCCCATCGATTTTTTAACTGCTCGGCAACGAAAGCCTCGTCGATCATATAAAGAAATTATAAGCCAAGCCTAATATAGTTAAAATTAGGAGTACGCTTTCTTTTTTCCACTTGGTTTTTGTTCGGGTAACCCAAATTGATGCCATTAAAACCAAGGGTAAAAACAAATAAATAAAGTTCTGGATAAGAAATTGCTCTTGGAAAATTGCTATAAATCCTCCGAACATCAAAAGCAACAAGACCAATCGATAATATATTTTTTGGCTGCTCTGACTCTTCTGTATGGCAGCCAGCAGACCAAAAAATCCTAGTAATAGTAAAAAACCCATCAAACCTAGTGGTAAGATAAAGTTTAAATCATTATTCCAATCAAAATTGATAGTCCACACTGGCCACATTAGCATTCGGGTATCATCATACCCCAACAAAGAAATGGCTAATACAATTAGCCAGACTGCTAAGCAAGCCAAGATTGGAATAAAATAATGGGTAATTTGGTTGGGACTAAAAAACAGAATACTCAAATAAGCAAAAAGTAAATAAACATAAAGCTGTGGATTAAAAGTTGCCGCAATAACTAGAAAAAATGATAAATCGAATAGTTTCTTACCAAAATGCTGCACATCTTGCATGCCAAATAAAATACGTAAAGCGATCATCCAAAAACCATAAGCCAGTAAAGCTTGATGATCGTTAAAGATGGGATAAAAACAGGCTATCCCGAGTACAAAAATAAGCACGGCGTAGGTGTTTTTTTGTGCAAATGCCTTGGTTTTCACCACTGCATTCAGGTATAAAAAAGCAACCACCAATCCTAAAAAACCAACTACTGGCAATAAATAGTTCAGCCAGGTTTGGCTTCCCTCCATTTCATTTTTTTGTGCTGCTAAATATTGCACCAAAAGCAACACCAATAAAACCAGAAAGTTTATGGGTTTAGAATTTTTAAAAAAGCTTGTTAACATGGCTAATTTTAGTACTTTTGTATAAAGTAATACAACAATTTTTACGATGAAAGATTTTTTTCAATTTATAGCTTCTTTATTTGAAGACGTATTGTTTCTTCCTTTTTATGCTTTAGCCGATTTAGAATTAGAAAATTGGTTTTTAGCGAATGGAGTAAACTGGTTATTTATGCTTATAGCCGCCGTGGCCTTTGGTTACTGGATGGTACAATTAAAGAAATTTAACCAAAATGATACCGAAGACCGCAGCGTTAAAGCGCATTCGTTTTTAGGAAAAGACGCTCAATATTAATTGAGGTCTTTCCCTAAATCCTTTCTATAGTACATCTTATCAAAGTGTAGTATTTGTGCACTTTGGTAAGATTTTTTTAGTGCCGCATCAAAGTTCTCTCCAAATGAAGTTAAAGCGATCACGCGACCCCCATTGGTTTGCAGTTCATCTTTGCTCATTTTAGTGCCGGCGTGGAATACAATTGATTCTTTTACCTCATCAATTCCTGTAATTACTTTTCCTTTTTCATAAGCTTCGGGATACCCACCTGAAACCAGCATAACGGTAGCCGCTGTATCTGGGTTCACCTCTAATTCAATATCGTTTAATTCTTGCTTAGCGGCAGCTTGCAACAACTCAACAAGATCTGTGTTTATTCGGGGTAGTACCACTTCGGTTTCGGGGTCACCCATACGTACATTATATTCAATTACATAAGGCTCATCTCCTACTTTTATTAGTCCTATAAAAATAAAACCTGTATAGGCTATGTTTTCTTTCTTAATACCTTCTACGGTTGGCTTAACAATACGCTCTTCTATTTTTTGCATAAAAGCATCATCGGCAAAAGGAACAGGAGAAATAGCTCCCATACCACCAGTATTAAGACCAGTATCTCCTTCTCCAATACGCTTATAATCTTTTGCAGTAGGCAATATTTTATAATCTTTACCATCTGTCAAAACAAACACACTTAATTCTATACCCGACAGAAATTCTTCGATAACCACGGTTTCACTAGCTTGCCCAAACTTACCACTTAACATGTTCTCTAGTTCATCTTGAGCGTCTTGCAAATCGTCTAAAATCAATACTCCCTTGCCAGCTGCTAAACCATCTGCTTTTAAAACATAAGGCGCATCCAATTCGGTTAAAAACTGCTTCCCTGCCGCCAGGCTTTCACTTGTAAAGCTTTGGTAAGCTGCGGTGGGTATATTGTGCATAGCCATAAACTCTTTGGCGCGTTCTTTACTCCCCTCCAATAGAGCTCCTTTTTTTGACGGACCCACAAAAAGAATATCGCGCAAAGCCGCATCTTCTTTAAAGAAGTCATAAATACCATTTACCAACGGGTCTTCTGGTCCAACAACGACCAACTGAATGTCTTTGCTTAAAACCAAATCTTTTACCGCCTCAAAGTCATTTACATTTAAAGCAACATTGGTAGCAATTTTGGCTGTTCCGGCGTTTCCTGGTGCGACGAAAAGCTGATCGCATAATTTGCTTTTTGCTATTTGATATGCAAACGCGTGCTCTCTTCCTCCAGAACCAATTATTAAAATATTCATTTTGTTTGTTTTTGTGTGTGGCATCAAAAATAATTGTTTGTAAATTGACGCCCTAATGTTTTTCTAAAAAATAAGTAGTTTGAACTGGTTTGACGCCATATTAAGAGTTAAAGGATTTCCAATTGAGCAGGCTCAAAAACACTTAAATTATATTCAGTCTATACCAGAAGAAAATTACGAATCATTTCTTGAAAAGCAAAAACAAGCTATTTTAAAGTATCATCTACAACATACTCCTTTTTATCAAGAACACACTGCTCAGCACAAAATAAATCGATGGGAAGACATACCTATTTTAACCAAAGCCGATTTACAGCGCCCACTAAAAGAGCGACTTAGTACAGCTTATACCACTAAAAACGTGTATATCAATAAAACCTCAGGATCTAGTGGTCATCCCTTTGTTTTTGCTAAAGATAAATTTTGTCATGCTATGACATGGGCAGTGATTTTTAATCGTTTTGGTTGGTTTGGCCTAGATTTTAATACTTCGTTACAAGCCCGTTTTTACGGTATTCCTTTGGAGAAAATGGGATATTACAAAGAACGAATTAAAGACAAGTTCGCCAATCGCTACCGCTTTCCTATTTTCGATTTAAACGATGAGAAGTTAGCTGAATTTCTTGCAAAGTTTTATAGCAAAGCATTTGATTATATTAACGGTTACACCAGCTCTATCGAGCTGTTTGCAAAATACCTAGCAAAAAAAAATATCGTATTAAAAAAGGTTTGTCCCAGTTTAAAAGTGTGCATTGTTACCAGTGAAATGCTCTTTCCCGAAACCAAGCAACTGCTAGAAAATCAATTTGGGGTACCCGTAGTGAACGAATATGGTGCTAGCGAACTCGATTTAATAGCCTTTCAAAACCAGCAGACACAATGGGTGTTAAACACCGAAACGCTGTATGTTGAAATTGTAGATGAAAATGGTGCCATTTTACCTCCAGGCCAAGAAGGACGCATTATTGTAAGTTCATTATTCAATAAGGCCCATCCGTTCATCAGGTACGATTTAGGCGATATTGGTGTGCTTTCACCAAAAAGCGATGCTAAAAAAGCTTATTTAGAACGTCTAGTAGGACGAACAAATGATATTGCCCGTTTGCCAAGTGGTAAAGTGGTACCCGGACTCACATTTTATTATGTAACCAAAAGTATAATTGAAGACGATACCAATGTAAAAGAATTTGTTATACAACAAACCCAGCCCGACACCTTTGAAATTACCTATGCCGCTGTTGCGGATATTTCTATTGAAAAACAAAATCAAATCAAGCAAGCCGTCGAAAAATACTTGGAAAAAGGACTCCGTCTTAATTTAAAACGCGTACAATTCTTAAAACGAAAAAAAAGCGGCAAATTAAAGCAATTTGAATCTTTGGTATGAAAGCAATAACCCTTATTACCAATTATTTTCCGCCAGAAACTGGCGCGGCTTCCAACCGAATAGCTCAACTGGCTCTAGGGCTTCAAAAAAGAGGCTATTCGGTTCGGGTTATTTGTCCGCTTCCTAATTATCCAAAAGGCAGAATCTTCGAAGATTATAGAGGAAAATTATTTCATACCGAGCATTATGAAGGTATTCCGGTTACCCGATTGTATATTTTTCCGAGCAATTCCAACCAAAAGTTTAAACGGCTTTTCGCTATGCTTTCCTTTTCATTTAGCTTAGGGGTTTATCGGCTTTTACATTCAGGAAAGTTTGCAGAAAAGATTATTATTCAAAGTCCGCCACTGATTCTATCGGCATCGGCACTGTTTTTCTTTAATCGGAACAAACGCAAATTGATTTTAAATGTTTCTGATCTCTGGCCTAGTGCAGGTCTAGAATTGGGTGCTCTACAGAAAGGCCGAATATATGCATTATTAGAGCGTTTAGAGCGCTATATATACCAGAAGGCGCACCTAGTTTTAGGACAATCGAAAGAAATTATTGCGCGAGTGCTTGAGGTAAACCCCAAACAGCAAACCTTTTTATACCGCAATTTACCACAAGTTAGTCGGTTGAATTTTGATAGCGATGAATCGGATGTAGAACAACCCATAAAACTTGTTTATGCGGGATTGTTAGGAATTGCACAAGGCATTGTAAAGCTTTGCGAAAATATAGAACTGGGTAATCGTGAATTGCATATTTATGGTGGAGGTGCAGAGCAGCAGGCCTTGCAAGAATATTTAGAAAATAGCGACAAACCTATCTTTTACCACGGTGAAGTATCTCGCAAGCATTTATTAAAGCAACTTGGCAGTTATGATTTAGCCATTGTGCCGCTTACCCGTGCCATTTATGGCTCTACACCTAGTAAAATTTATGAAATGGCATTAGGCGGTCTACCTATGCTTTATTTTGCAGGTGGCGAAGGAGAGCAGGTGGTGCAAGACTATCAATTGGGTTATGTGGTTGAGCCGGGAGACTTTAAAGCATTAAATCGCTTGCTTGTAGATTTAAAAAAGAATGAGCTTAAACAAATGAGTGAAAAAATCCGCGAAAGCGCCGCTCAGCATTTTAACCTAGAGCTTCAACTAAATGCGCTAGTTCAACTATTATAAGCATATTTAATAGGCTTTATCTTCCCCTCGAATAGCGTTATAAACCGTTTGAAAAATGATCTTAAGATCTAATAAAAGCGACCAATTCTCTAAGTAAAAAATATCGTAGCGCACCCGATTAATGATATCGTTCTCGGTTTCTACTTCACCTCTAAAACCACTGGTTTGGGCCAAGCCTGTTATACCTGGCTTTATAAAGTGTCTCACCATAAATTTATCTATTCGCTCTGCATACATATGCGTATGGCTCACCATATGCGGACGTGGTCCCACTACAGACATATCGCCTAAAAGCACATTGTAAAACTGGGGCAGTTCATCCATACTGGTTTTTCGCAAAAACTTACCCACTTTTGTAATGCGTTTATCACCGCGTTTTACCTGATGTAAATCGGCTTGCGGATTTTCACGCATCGACCTGAATTTATAACAGTTAAACTCTTTATAATTAAGTCCGTTGCGTTTTTGCCTAAAAAACACTGGTCCTTTTGAGCCTAACTTGATAAAAATGGCTAAAATAGGCGTGAACCAAGACAGTAAAAAAACGATTACGAAAAGAGAAAAAACAATATCGAAAATACGTTTTAAAAGTTGGTTAAAGGGTTCTTGTAATGGAATATCACGTAATGACAGGATGGGCAAATACCCATAATAATCCATTTTTAATTGACGGGTATAGACGTCTTTATTATCGGGTAAAAATTTTAGCTGTTTTAAATTGTTATCGGCAAAATCTATCAACTCATTGATTTGTTGATTACTCAAAGAGGTTACCGAACAGTAAATCTCATCGATCTTATTATCAATAATAAATTTTAAACATTTTTCAAACGAATTGTCTTTTTCTTGAATAGCTAGAAGTCCTTTACAATGGTAGCCATAAGAAGGATTGGATGTAAAGAATTTCTTTAAGGCTTGTGTATGCTTATTTTTACCAAGAATTACAGTGGTTCTATAATTGCCACCTAAAAATTTTCGGTAACGCTTAAGCAAGTAAAAAACCAGTAATTTTACGCTTATGATACTAATATATAAGCAAGCTAGATACTCAAAAATTATCGTTCTTGGTCTGGATAGGTCTTCAAAAAAACCAAAAAAGGAAAAAACAATTAGAGAAAATAAACCAATTTGCACCAATGATTTGGAGAGTATTCGAAAACCTTTTGTAAAACGGTAAACTTCGTAAAAACCAGTATTTACAGATATAAGCAACCACCCCACCGAAACAAATAGCGTGTAGTTTAAAAAATCAATCGCTTGAAATTTAAAAATCAAGGCAAAGACCAAAATAAACCCCACATCGATAATATAGGTTAGTGGCCTTAAATAAGGTGAATATCTGCCTTGCCTTTTATTCATTTTTTATGCCTTTATTTACGAATATGTTTAGCAAAATCTTTGTGTTCTTTTTTGGTGAGTTCATCTTGCGACAAACCTTTGAAGAAATCATAGGTAATCTTCATTCCTTCGGCTCGATTTACCTGTGGCTCCCAACCTAATATTTTCTTCGCACAGCTTATATCGGGTTGGCGTTGCATGGGATCATCTTGTGGTAATTCTTTATAAATTACTTTTTGTTTAGTGCCGGTGAGTTTTATAATCTCTTCGGCAAAATCTTTAATGCTTATTTCGTGTGGGTTACCAATATTAACGGGGTATACATAATCGCTTAGCAACAATCGATAAATTCCTTCAATTTGATCGCTCACATAGCAAAATGAACGGGTTTGCGAACCATCGCCAAAAACAGTGAGATCTTCTCCTCGTAGGGCTTGACCAATAAAAGCAGGAATTACTCTACCATCGTTGAGTCGCATTCGCGGGCCATAGGTATTAAATATTCTTACAATACGCGTTTCTAGTCCGTGAAAACGATGATAAGCCATTGTAATTGACTCTTGAAAACGCTTGGCTTCATCATACACCCCACGCGGACCAATGGTGCTAACATTACCATAATAAGACTCGTTTTGCGGATGTACCAATGGGTCGCCATAAACTTCTGAGGTACTGGCAATTAATATTCTTGCTTTTTTCTCTTTGGCTAAGCCTAATAAATTATGCGTACCCAAAGAACCTACTTTAAGGGTTTGTATAGGAATTTTAAGGTAGTCTATGGGGCTAGCCGGACTAGCAAAGTGTAAAATATAATCTAAGTTTCCCGGTACGTGAACAAACTTGGTAACATCGTGATGATAAAACTCAAATTGCTCTAAATGAAACAGGTGTTCTATATTCTTTAGATCGCCAGTAATCAGGTTATCCATTGCAATGACGTGAAAGTCTTCTTGGATAAACTTATCGCATAAATGCGAACCTAAAAATCCAGCTGCACCGGTAATTAATACTCTTTGCTTTGGCATAATTGTTTGCTTAAAGGTCTATTTTATAATTGTTTGGCGCTACTCCCAATCTGGTAGCATACAAAACCAATTTTTTCTAATTCTTCAAGGTTTAAAATTCCTCTACCGTCAAATACAAAAGCAGGTTTTTGCATTTGGTCATAAATTTTTTGCCAATCGTATGTTTTAAATTCATCCCACTCGGTTAAAATAGCAATAGCATGGGCGTCTTTACAAGCCTCATACGGATTTTGATGAACTGTTAGACCGGCTTGATTGGCGGCAATAGGTCTTGTATTTAAGTAATCTAAATCGGTATACATTTGCTGGGCTTGCACCTTGGGGTCGTACACTGCTATTTGTGCCTGCTCATTTAGAAGCTCATCGGCCACATAGATGGCGGCAGACTCTCTGGTATCGTTGGTATCTTTTTTAAACGCCCAGCCCAAAAAAGCTATCTTTTTACCTGATACCGTATTGAATAATGTACTGATGATATTGTGGGCAAACCTTCTTTTTTGATGATCGTTCATAAGGATTACTTGCTCCCAGTAATCGGCTACTTCGTTTAAGCCATAGGTTTTTGCAATATAAACCAAGTTTAAAATATCTTTTTGAAAGCAAGACCCGCCAAAACCTACGGAGGCTTTTAAGAATTTTGCACCAATACGAGAATCCATACCAATGGCACGTGCCACTTCATTAACATCGGCTTCGGTCTTTTCGCAAAGCTCAGACATGGCATTGATAGAAGAAACGCGTTGCGCCAAGAATGCATTGGCGGTAAGTTTAGAAAGCTCAGACGACCATACGTTGGTGGTTAAGATGCGCTCTTGAGGCACCCACTGCCCGTAAACACTAACCAAAGCTTCGATGGCTTCTTTACCTGCATCGGTGGTATTGTCTCCCCCAATGAGTACGCGATCTGGGTTTAATAAATCGCTTACAGCGGTACCTTCGGCTAAAAATTCTGGGTTGGATAAGATTTGAAACTTAACCGAGCTACCGTTACCTGTATTATCTAAGATACTCTTTATAGCTGATGCTGTTCTCACGGGTAAGGTTGATTTTTCGACCACAATTTTATCTGATGTAGCTACCCTGGCAATTTGGCGTGCACAAAGCTCGATATACTTTAAATCGGCTGCCATACCTTTACCTTTACCATAAGTTTTGGTAGGTGTATTTACCGAAATAAAAATCATATCCGCGGCAGCGATGGCTTCATCTACCTGAGTAGAAAAAAAGAGGTTTTTACCTCTAGCTTGTGCTACAATTTCATCTAATCCTGGCTCGTATACCGGCAATTTGCTCAAGTCTTCATCATTCCAAGCGGCTATTCTTTGTTCATTAATATCTACTACAGTAACCTTTATAGCTGGACATTTTTGTGCGATTACGGCCATAGTTGGCCCTCCAACATAACCCGCACCTATACAGCAAATATTTTTGATTTTCATATCTTAAGTATTCTTTTTATTAAAGTTAAATTTAGCCTTTACCACCAGGCCAATAAATTTAGAATTGCCAATTAAATAGCGTTTCCACATACGTTTGGGCTCTTGCAAAAACCTGTAAAACCACTCTAAACCAATTTTTTGCATCCATATAGGAGCTCTTTTGGTTTTGCCGGCCAATACATCAAAACTACCGCCTACCCCCATTATAAAGGGAATTTGTTTTAAAGCCTCACGATGGGTATGCAAAAATATCTCTTTTTTGGGAGAGCTAATGGCAACAAACAGCATTTTTGCTTTAGTGCTAACGATATCTTCTACAATTTGTTTTTCTTGCTCTTGAGAAAAATAGCCATTTCTATATCCCGCAATCACGTTTGCATTGTAGGTTTGTTTAAATTTTTCGCTTAAAGCGGATACCACCTCTTCTTGAGCACCCAATAAGTAAACACTATAATTCTTTTGGTGTGCCATTTTAACCAAATTATCAAACAAATCTATGCCCGCCACCCGTTCTTTTAACGGCTGGTTTAAAATTTTAGCCGCCCAGATAACCGCTTGACCATCGGCATTGATGAGATCGGCTTCGTTTACGCTTTTTCGCAGCTGCTCATTCTTTTGCATGGCCACAATTTTCCCTGCATTTACCACTGTATGATGCAGGGGATTATTTTGTGCGATAGCCAGCTCTATACGTTGCAAGGTTTCTGCCATGCTTAAGTTGTCTATCTGGGTGTTGAGTATTTGAATGCGTTGGGCCATAGGGTATATGCAAATAAAAGCGTCAAAATTAGGGCTTATCTCCAGTAATCGAAAATTTATCGGGTGTTTTTAAATAAGCTAACTTGATTAGCAACAAATATATAGGTACAGATGCGTTATAGAAAAAATTACCTGTTATTAAAGGAACCGCTAAAAGCACCGCAAACCATAATTTATCTTGGTGGGCTATTTTAAAATTGAAGTAATACCTAAAAAAGAGATACAAATACAAGGGCGCTCCTAAAATACCAAAATATAGCCATAAATCTATTAATTCTAATTGCGGTCGCAGCAACGGATTAGAAAGTCCGCCAATAAAATAATGAAGGCTTCGCCAGTTTTCTTGAATGTACGGAATGGTTTCTGTGAGTAATAAATCATCTCTATAAGAAAGTACTGCTGTTAACCAGCCCTCTTCTTTGCTGATTTCGGCAAACAGACTATAATTGAATAAAACGTATACTCCAACCAAAAAAAGCAAACTGATTATACTAAAGCTCCCTAAAACCCATTTTTTACTAATCTTTGCGTTTACCAAAAGCACCAAGCTGAATAAAAAAACGGCCAAGTAAACCGATTTGGTGCCAATTAATAAAGAAGCAACCAAGGTAAACCAAAACAGAGGTTGGTAATAAAATTTCTTTTTATAATAAAACACAAAGTAAAGCAAAGCGCTTAAATACAGGTAGGTTGAATTTGCCGAAGCCCAAACCAAACCATTGTAGCCCCAGCGCTCGCCTTCATAAGATTTAAACCATTCTAATTGAAGAAGGGCCCCTAGTACTATAAGAATGTTGTTCACCCACAAAAAGAACTCCCAAAAGCTTGCTATTTTTCGGGTTTTATGTTTATCAAAAGATCCTAAATCTTTAAAATAGAGCAATAGAATCAAGAAAAACAAATAGCGAGAAAAACCAATTATAGCCATTGTAGTGAAAGCTTGAGGTAAAAAGTATTGTCCCAAAACAAACCATAGCACCAGTAAAAATATACCCAAAAGTTGTTGGGTACGGGTAAATAATAAACTCGTAAACATAAAAGCAAAAGCCAATAACTTGACCAGCTTCTGAAGATAAAACTCAGCCTCGATAATATGATAATACAATTTGTTTAGCGCCTCAATTCCTAAAAAAAGCAAGAGGAACCAAAAAAAAACTTGGCTTTTATCTGGGTTAAGCCACTTTTTCATGCGTTTCTTTTTTATCGGCTTTAGCCAAAAATTCTGCATAGAAGAGTGTCCCGAAAAGGGCGACAAAATTAATACCCATATTTCTATCTAAAATATTTTCGACCATAAAGCACCAAAACAATATGGTAAGAAAGCATAAAAATAATAGGTTTTGATGTTTAAAAGCAGATACACCGTTTTTAAAGAAATATAAAAGCAATAAAAGCACACTAAAAATTCCAAAACGCAATACATAGCCTATGTATTGATTGTGAGCGTTGTAACCTCGCTCTAAAGAATTACTCATATTGTATTGGGTGTACTGCTCTATTAAAACTTCATTTTCTGTACCCCCACCATAACCCAAAATTGGTTTATCCTGTATAAGCTCTAGGGCGACCTTCCATCTAGAAAAACGAGAATCTACCCTTTGTTTGTTGTTAGTGTTAAAAGTACCTACGTTTTCTTGAAGCTCCCAGAAAGTTCCGTCAACTGTTTTATGAAAGATGTAGGTTTTTTGCAGTAAGCTAAAGCTAAAAGCTAACAAAATAACAGCTGCTGTAATAAGCACAGCAAAGGTTTTAAAAGAAAGATTATGAATAAGATACAAAAGAATTAGCAGGGCATATACACCATAAATAATGCGCGAAGCCAAAAAAACTATACACAAACTAAAAACTAAAAAGCCCAAGAATTTAAGTAAACGCGGTATTTTGATTTTAGAAAAAAGTAAGATACTTAGGGCCATAGCCATATACATACCCATATAAATAGGATGCATATCAGGAAGAGGTTTGGTAAAATTGAAGTTGGTAAATGTATGGTTGAGCAACCAGTGTAAAGGATAATCTGACTGACTGTAATGATATATATTAATCGCTATTAAAGCTAAAGCTGATATAAATGCACCGGCAAGTAAACCGTAAGCCGCATAATTTCTGAATAATTTTGGGGGTATATCTTTTCTAAACAAAAACAATGGCGTTAGGCCTAAAAATATATATTTGCTTACTTCTTGAAAAGCTTCTTGCTTTAACGGACTATAAGTTACCCCCCATAAAAGCGGTATAAAAAACACCATAGGAGAAAACAAGAAGAAATAAACCAACTTGCCCTTTAACTGAAAGCCATGCAATGCAAACGACAATAAGGTGGTGACCACCAAACCAATTAAACCAATATTACTTATAGAGGTTTTTATAGGTAGAAAAAATGTGGCTACGACGATACAAATTAATGTTAAGCCTTTTAATATTTTATTTTTGTCTTGCTTCATTACTATTTTAGTCTTCGAGAGCGGTGTAAAAGTAAGCTAATTTTTTACCGATATCATTTAAAGCTTCTTGGTTGTAATGCACCATATCTTTTAACCAGCCCCTTTCTGGAAAAAATTCGGTTTCATTATAACCAATATAGACGTGTTCCATTTCTAACGCAACTTCTCTCTGTGCTTCTCTTACTTTTTTATATCCTTCATCTTTGGCTTTATTCCCATTAAATCTACCCGTTTCTATAAATACAAAGGGTATCTCTCCAAATTGATTGTGGTACCTATTAATTAACTCAATTAAAGCTTTCTTATAATATTTTTTAGTAATGCTATTTTGGTAGACAGCTTGAGCATCATTCTCTCCCTGACACCAAAAAATAGCATGAATATTACTCTGCTTTAACACTTGTAAAGCTTTTTGAGTTTTATAAATGCTAGAAGAAAATAATTTACCACTTTCACTCCAATTGCCCCAATTATTCACCTCTGCTTCAACAGTTAAAGAAGAACCACCTTTTGCCGCTTGAATAACACATACTTTTTGATTGCTTATTTCATTATACGTATAAGCTAGGGCTGGAATAAAACTTCCTGTTTGAGCCGCTTGAAAATTAAGGTGATATTGGCCTACAGGATCTTTCAGTATTTTGATGGTATCTTTTACCGAATCATATTCATATACCTCTTTATTAGGTTGAAAAATAGAGCTATCTTTATCTCCGACACCAGCTGCGTTACTTTGGCCTGCGACAAGAAATATCTTCTGATTTTCATCGTAGAATGGTTTATCATTATTACTAGAACAAGCTGTAAATAAACAAATCGCAAAAAGAAAAATTATACAAAAGTGGCTTTTCATAAAAAATAATTTTCTAGTTTAAAAGTTTATTGTTTTCTCGTTTTAATCAATTTTGCTGGTACACCACCTACCACCGTAAAAGCATCTACATCTTTGGTTACTACCGCTCCTGCTCCAACTATTGCGCCCTCTCCTACCTCAACACCAGGCATAATAACTACATTTCGGCCTAACCAAGCTCCCTTTCTTATAGTTGGTGGTTGAGGCTTGGTATCTCCTTGATTTACAATACTTATATCGGTTTTATGATGTTTATGCGAGGTACTTAATATAGCTACATTTGGAGCAATAAGAACCTCATCTTCAATAATTGCTTGTTGTATAAAAACGTTTTCGTTAATTCTGCAATTCACCCCTATTCGAGTACCTAAGGTGTTTGAAAGATAAACATTGGGCTCTAATTTAGTTCTGCTATCGTATGGCATAAGCTTTAGTACTTTGGCAACGTAAGCTACCCTAATTTTATTACACAAGCCTATCAACCTAGAATGAGGTAAATGCTGTATTAGAGCATAGTAAAAAAATAGCTTTATTTTATGCAGCATATTTAAATAGTAGTAAACATAATTGTTTTAATAAACTTAGATTGTAAATTAGCATTATGCACAAAATTACTAATATAGTTTAGTTTAAAATATCAAAATACATTCTTATATGAAAATCTTTTTAATTTCAAATATGTATCCTTCTGCTAAGGACCCATTGTTTGGGGTCTTTGTGAAAAATTTTAAAGATGAACTAGAAAAAAATAGTGTTGTATTTCAACCTATTTCTCTTATTCAGGGCTTAACGAGAAATCCTATTAAGAAAGTTTTCAATTATGGTATTCACTATTTTAATATTCTTATCGGGATCTTTAAAAAGTTTGATTTGGTATATGTACACTATGTGAGTCATCATATTCCAATTCTTTTTTTCCTTTTACCTTTTAAAAGAAAACCCTGGGTATTGAACGCTCACGGAACGGATATAATAGATTTACAAAAGAATGAATATCTTAATTTTTTTGCTAAAAAAGTTTTAAAAAAAATCGATTTACTTGTTGTACCTACCAACTATTTTAAAACAAAGGTTCTTCAAGGCTACCCTTTTTTAAAAGAGCAAGATATTTTTGTATCGCCTTCTGGCGGAATTGATTCTACTAAATTTTTCATTAAAGATAAAGATGAAAAAAAATCCAAACTGCATTTAGGTTTTGTTTCTCGTTTTATTGAAGAAAAAGGCTGGAAAACATTTCTAGATGCTCTTTTAAAACTTAAAGAAAAACGAATTCCCTTTGTAGCTTCCATAGCTGGGAAAGGTCCTGATGAGGGAAAAATTCTAAATACCATAAAGCAGAATGGTTTAGAAGAAGATGTGCAATTTTTGGGATTAATACCACAAGAGAAATTAGTTGACATCTATAATAAAATAGATTTATATATATTCCCGACCTATCGAGAAGCAGAAAGTTTAGGTCTAACAGGTTTAGAGGCTATGGCGTGTGGCACACCTGTCATCGCTTGTAATATTGCTGGACCTGCTACATATGTTGAATCACATAAAAATGGATTTTTATTTGAACCAAAAAATTCAGAAGCTTTAACTGATTATATCCTACAATATCATCTTCTTCAACCCGAACAAAAATATAAATTTAAATTAGAAGCTTTAAACACTTCAAAAAGATATAGAAAAGATTTTGTAGCAAAAGACTTACTTAAACACTTAAAAAAGGTGGGTAAGTAAATTTATTAGTTCTTTTTAGTCTATTACTTCATCAGATTAAAAAGAATCAAACTATAATTATATAATTTTAATAATAGGCAGAATGTTACATTTGTCATTTCAATAAATTTTGATGGAAAACTCAATCCTTAATCTCTCCTTAGATAAAGTTATACTTTATTTGATGTTCCTGTTTTTACCAGTAGATATGGTAAATGGATTTTTATTAATGAATGAAATCATCTTACCTATTAGTGTAAGTCAAGTTTTAAAGTTAACTGTTATTTTTCTTATTTTCTTGAGTCTTATAAAATTTCCAAAACACCTTTTTCTCTCCATTTTTTTAATTATAACATTATTAATTCCTTCAATAATACAACTTTTAAAGAATTTTAATTTATCATTATTGATTAATGATTTAATTAAGATAAGCAGATATATTATACCTTTTTATGGATTTTTTTTCTTCAAAAATTATTTAAAAAAATATTCCGTAAAATTAGTTTTTACGATGATTCATTTTTCTTATATCGTCTTGGTTGTTAATATTTTGTTAAAGCATTTAGGTATAGGCTACCCTATGTACAAATTTGGTGATATTGGAAGTAAAGGATTTTTTTATGCTGGAAATGAAATTTCTGCTCTTCTTTTAATTCTAAGTAGTATTATTTCTTTTAATCTTTGGAAACGTAATAAATTTATTTACGTCTTAATTACTCTGTTTAACATTATTGTAGCTTTAAGTATAGCTTCCAAAACTAGTGTTTTTGGTGTTTTATTAATTCACATTTTAATTCCAATAAAAAAGCCTACCGTAAAAAAACTCAATCTTAAAGCTCTATCTAATGTATTTATGGTCGGCATGCTTGCCCTTCCTGCAATTATTTACTTTGGATGGACATATGTAAAATCGTCTAATCTATATAATAGACTTTCTTATTTCTATGATAAATTTGACTTTTTAACTTTTATTCTATCAAACAGAAATGTTTTTTTAAAAGACTCACTTAAAGTATACATACAAGAATACAATTTTTTAGAAAAGATTATTGGCGTAGGGCAAACAACTTATGAAAATTTAAATCATAATAGAGTAGTTGAAATAGATATCGTAGATATCTTTTTTGCATATGCGTTCATAGGCCTATTTATATTTATTACTGCTCTGTTATTTATTGGAGTACAAGCTTTTATTTTTTCTAAAAATATAGATAAATATCCCTATGCTAATTTTGTATTGATGATGCTCTTAATCCTTATCACTATTTCTTCTACAGCTGGACACGTTTTTAGTTCTGGAATGGCAGGAATCTATATAGGTCTTATATTTAGTTTATTTTATATTAAAAAAATTAACTATAAAAATGAAGTTTTATCGCAAGAATGACTGTAATTACAGCAAACTTGTTCCGATATTCAAAAATATCTTCTTGGTAAATCGCTTTTAAATCGGCTTTAAGCTCTTGGTCTTCTATATACTGCAAATTACACTCAAAAATGGCATCAAATTCATCTAACACCTTTGGGTTTTGTTTAAACCAGGTTGTAATAGGGTTCATGCTGTCATAGTTAAGTTTGAAGTATTTTTTGCCACCATTCACATATTTTTTAATAAGCCGGCCGTAATTGATATTAAAATTTGAATTGGGCTTTAAGCCGATATTTTCCCAAGTATAATTTAAAACCTCTGGATGCTTAGCTTTTAGCCAAGTATAGTACAAGCGTTGGTTTACTTTATATTTTTGAGGAATACTTAGTACATACTTCAACAAATCTAAGTCGAATGCGATGGCTGCTTGATCTATAAAATTGGAAATAATTTTATCTCCGGTTAAAGTACCATTTGCCAAGCGTTGCTCAAACGAAAAAATTTCAAAATCACTCCCTTGGTATCGGGCTACTAAATCATCTAAAAAAGTAAGTTTTTTGGTTAGATCTTTATCCATGATAAAGCCATTGAGACCTAGTTTTCCCGTGTTGTTTTTAAAGTCAAAATCTGGGTACACGTTACCGCCTGTTATCATACCTCCTATTTGGCCAGAGTGAATTTGCCCAAAAGGTGCTAAGTTTATACGAGAATAAGCATTATAAATAATAGCAGAAGCGGTAAAATGTGTTAAACCATCTATTGGTTTTATGTAATTTTCTAAAATGTTCTCGCTAAAAAAATTACCGTGATGCAGATTGAATTGCATATGCGCGTAACAATGATCTTTGGCTATTTGACTAGCAATTTTCACATCGCTAGACTTAACATTCCCATAGGTATAGCCATTTATTTTTTCAAAGCCTCGTTTTTTGGCTATCATTAAATTTGTACGTGCATCCATCCCTCCACTCACTAAAGAAAGATGTTCTGAATAACCGTATTGGGTATCTTTTCCCCAAATCTCATCAATAACATGTTCTACTTTATGGTTGAGTTCTTCTATAATTTCAGGTAAACCGCGGTGAACAACCTCTTGTTTAAATCGATGGTATTTTGTGCGGTTTATTTTATTCTTTTTCAAATCATAGCTCAGAATACTACCGTAAGACAAGCGTTTTATTTCATTGACTAAGGTAAAATCATTAAACATTTGTCCGAATAAGGCCAAAGAATAGATACCATCATAATCTGGATTGATACTGATTTTATTTTCTCGAAGTACTTTCGACAAAACATGCATTTCTGAGGAAAAGGCAAAGCCTTGTTCTCCATGGTAATAAAAAATAGCTTTTGTTGCCAGCGGATCTGTAAATACTAAAAGTTTTTGTTTTGATTTGTCAAAAATAAAGCCCGAAAAAATGCCTTTTATTCTCTCTACAAATTTTTCCCCTTGCGTTTGGTAGGCTTTAATTAGATGCTCTGCTCCCCTATATTTAGCATAGTGTACTCCTTCTAAACAGGCTATAAAAAATTCATCCTCATAAAAAAAGCGATCATCGGTAAGTTTATTTAGCACACAACGCCCAAAAGTATAGGTTTCTGTACTTGTTTCTGAAGTTAATATATTGGGTTGTTTGTAATTAAAAAATCGCTTGTATATGGCCTTTTCTTTATTGGCCTTTAGCATTATTCCGTAAATCCCTGCCATAGATTAAAATTATAAGTAAGTTCTAATGTTTTCTTTACGCTTAAGGTATACCGTTCCGGCAATATTCCAGAAAGATAAACTTATTGCGGTTGCTGCTGCTGCCCCTTCAATGCCGTATAACGGAATTAAAGCAAAATTCAATATTAGATTTAGGCATAAGGCAATGAGCGCTATATTTTGGTATTGCTTTTGTCTGCCAATCATTTGCATTATAATGCCTACCGAGCCTGTGGTACTATTTAGTAAATGAATGCTACATAATATTATTAGCGCCCATTTTCCTACTAGAAACTCTTCACCAAATATGCCTAAAAAAAACTGATTAAAGATCAGCAAAACAGCTATAATTCCTGAAGTAGCTACAAAATTGATTCGGGTAGAAAATTTTACTAAACCTTTAAATTTTTCGTATGCCTGTTCAGCAAAGGCATTTGCTATTTTTGGTGCTAGGCTAGAGTTGATGGCTTCAATAGAAAAATTGGTAACCAGGGCCAGTTTTAATGCTGCATTGTAAATACCAATATTTTCGTCGGTTTCATAGATACCTAGGATAAAGGTATCTAACCAACCCAAAAATACCATAATAGTTGAGGAGAGTAACATAGGGAAAGATTCCCGTAAAAAACGCCATGAGTTGGTTCCCGATTTTAATGTTAACTGGTTTAATTCTCTACTTACTACCCAAAATGCAATGAGTGCCAATACCACCAGGGCCCAAAAATGTAATTGAATAAGCATAACGGGAGCTACGGTACTAAAAAGATAAACCACAGCTAAAAGTAGAATAGTAAGCAAAAAACGGCCTGTATTATTGAAAAATGCAAACCAGTTGTTTAATCCTTTGGCCCGCAAAGCTCCTGCACAAAGCATGGTGATGGTCCAAAAAGGAATTCCTAAAACACTCCAAAAATAATAGGGTGCTAATTGGTGCTTTTTAAAAATATGCAAAATAAAAAAGTCTTGTGCCCACAGTAGTAGCCCCATAAGTACCAAGCTCACTAAAAAAGATTTGCTTACCACGCGGTAAAATAATCCTGGGTCTTCTTTCCAGTTTTCTGGCTTGGCATAAAAGCGCAAAAAATTAACGTCAATACCCAACCTGCCTATAATACTAGCAAACATAAAAACACTAAAGCTCAAGCTTATGAGTCCGTTTACTTTAGCTCCAAAAACATTGGTAATATAGAGCGTAAAAAGATAACCGGCTATGATACCCACGCCTCTAAATATCAAAAAATAGAAACCTTTCTTAAGTACATCTTTTTGATCGGGATTGGTGTTTTTTAGCTTTTTGATGAGTTGCTTTTTCAAAATACTATTGTAGAGGTTTTTACCCAGCAAATGTACTTAAAGTTAGCCAAATGTAGAACCAACTAGTTTTTTATATTCGGTATTAACGGTTTTGGAAAATAGTTTTAATGGAGCTTTTTTATCGCTCTACCAAAAAATTAGGGTTGCGCAAATTTTCTTTGTTATAGCGTAGTGGTTGTTCATCTTCTAAACTTATCACCTCAAGGTCTAAGCCTCTTAAGATCGCATGGGCAGCAGCGGTATCCCACTCCATTGTTGGTGAAAATCTCGGATAAATATCGGCTTTACTTTCGGCAATCAACATAAACTTTAAAGAGCTTCCCATACTCAGGATTTCGGCATCTTTATATTCAGCTATAAAATCTTTAGTCTCTTGGTTGGTATGCGAACGTGAAGCCACAATTTTAATATTTCCGCTCTCATTGGTAATCAATTCCAATTCGGTTTCGGGGTCTGTGTTCACGGATTTATAAGCTCCTATTTGCTCTCCACCAAAGTACAATTGGTCTGATACTGGTGCATATACCACGCCAAACACAGGTTTCTGCCGATGTATGAGCGCAATATTGACTGTAAATTCACCGTTTTTTTTGATGAATTCTTTGGTACCGTCTAACGGATCTACCATCCAGAAATATTCCCAGTCTTTTCTAGTTTCATAAGGAATTTCGGCACCTTCTTCAGACAGAATAGGGAAATCAGTTGTCTCTAATGCCTTTACAATTGCCTTATGCGCTCTTTGGTCTGCCAAGGTTATCGGACTCAAATCTTCTTTTTCTTGGATCTGAAATTCTTTTCCGTTGTACACTTCTAATATCTGTATGCCAGCATCTCGCGCCGCATCAATAATAAGTGGAATAAATGGTTTAATTTCCATATTGGGATTGTAGTTCTATTTGATTTTCGTTCAGTATTGGATTTTTTGAGTTTTCACCTATAAATACTTTAATATTCTCTATGTAATCAAAAGGATAATAAAACTGAACAGAGTTATATCTTTTTCCATTTAAATTAAATGAATTGAAATCATTTAATTCAGCCCAATTAAAATACCTATTATCTTTTACATACATCGCATCTTTGTAAAATTTGGTTAATCGTTGAAATTTAGTTAAACCAATATCTAATTTAATTGAGACCGGCTCTTTAATATTATTTTCTATAATAAATTCTATTGTATTTGATGCTGATTGTGTTAATGCGAAACTTTTAATTCCCTCTTTTTTTATATTTAAATGAAATTCTGCTTTCTTGAAATTATTATTAATATGATATAATTTATTATGTTCGAACGTTTTTCCTAGCTTTGAACCTTTAAAAGTATAATTTTTATCAATAAAATTAACTAAGGAATCTGTAACTGCAATGGCTCCCGGAGGGTTTAGGTGATTCGGATCCAAAAAGTCTTTCTTATTAATTACGCCTTCCTTTCTCATCCAATCAAAATCTAAAAAAGCTATATTTTTAGACTTTATATACTTTTTAATATAATCTGTCGTTTTAGAGTAATTTTCATCATAATCTGTTACAAAACTAGGAGCATTAACAAATATCAATGGAACCTTTTTCTTTTCTGCAATGTTGATAATCTTATCAATTTTACTTTTCTGCTCTTCTGAAAGATCGATGAAGTTAGTATTTGCTTTGGAATTAAATTTATTGTAAAACTCATCCCAAATTTTATCGTTAAAAGTTTCGCTAACTCCTCTATATCCTTTATAAAAATCGTTTTTGCTAATTAATCTAAAATGTCTAGAGAATCTTAATCCATTAATAGTATTCCATTCGGAATGGTTTCTTAAAAAAGGAAACAGAGCATAGGGTAAATACTCTTTCCCAAATATTTTATTCGCTTGTGTAATTTTGGAAAACGAAAGAGGTAAATGATCTAAAGTTTGTAACTGTAAGTGTTTACCTCCTTCCGAGTCTACCCCATCAATACTCATAGGAAAAATATCAACAATTATTAGTTTTAAATTGTTTTCATTTATAATCTCATTTAAAACCACTTCAGTTGTTTCAAGTCTTTGAGCCGCCCCTCCGAAATTGAAACTAGATAAACTTAAACCTGTTTCTATACGTCGTATATCGTAGGTGTTAAAAGCGTGAGAACTTCCGAAAACAGCTAATTCTATATTACCTTTTTCTGACTTATATTCTTGCATGCTTTTTTCAAAATGATTAAACTCTTTAAAAACATGATTAAGTCCAAAAAAAATGAACGTTAAAATAACCAGCAGAACTACTATTTTAGAAGTAAACTTTACCATTTAAAATTGAAAATAAATAAATTCTTGATTCGTTCGGTCTCCATATATCCCAAATATGGCTATGGTAATTATTGCTATTACATAAAAACTCCATCGTATAAAGATATTTTTCTTATTTAAAACATGTCTTAGATTCATTTTTCTATGAAAATAATCAAAAGAAACAACAAAAGAATTAAAAATTCCTAAGTATAGGAATTCATTGTTTTTTAACCCGTGTGCGTAAGTTGAAGGTATTTTTAGAACCGAGTAATTAAAATTAGTAAAAATCTGTCTAATGACACCAAAGGCTTGGGTAGCACTATTGGCTCTAAAAAATACCCAAGCAATACATACAACTGTAAAAGTAAAACTTACCGAAATTATCTTAAAACGATTTACTCCTTTATGAATTACATACAATGTTGAGTTTCTTTTAGTCCATTGTCTAAACATCTTTTCAAAAACCAAAATAAAGCCATGAATTGCTCCCCAGATAATAAATGTTAATGCAGCACCGTGC